>DBBP01000008.1:0-742003 GCA_002292285.1 Proteobacteria bacterium UBA981 | reverse complement strand
CAAATAAATCTGTCCCCTTTGGAGAGCCATGATATCTCTTGAGAGTCTATTTCGCCCCATCGCAATGATTAGGACCATGGCCGCTTAATTCGGATAAGCAGACGCTCAGATTAGTACCCCTAATCGACGCAATCGGCCAGAAGCAGTCACCCGAACGGGTAAAAGGCAAGACTTGCACTCCAGGGTTGAAAAAGTCTGTCGCAACATTGCTGCCAGGAATAGTCGCTAACGGTCGCACGGCTAGCGATTAGGCCGACAGAAGCAGCGGCAGCCACGCGAGCGAGTCCTCAATCGGCGTGCAGCGCGTCTAGATTCCGAGCGCCTGATAGTCGAGCGTAATGGCCTGCAGATCGGCCAGGTTATTGTAGTAACGTAAGCGTGATTCAAGGTTCCGCACCCTTGCGTCGGCGCTACGTTCCTCGCGCAAGTTGACGAGGAAAAAATCACTTGCGCCGGCCGCGAACCGCTTCCGTTCGGCATTAACCATTTTCTGCGCCTGTTCGGCTTCCTCATGGGTAATGTCGACGAGTTCGCGCGAGGCGTTGATGTTCGTGCTCAGGCGTGTGACATCGGTGGTCAGGCGGTCTTTGACCAGGCGACGCTCCAGCGCCAGTTGACGCAGACGAGCGTATGACTGGGATGCCAGACCCGTGCCGCGGCGACGTTCCAGCGGGATGGATATTTCGAGGTTAACAATGGCGTCGAATCCTTCGCGGGTACGGCTGCCACTGCCAACATCGTGCGCCGCCTTGAGGCCAAGATCGATGCGCGGCTTTAGTTCGTTCTCTGCCAACAGCAAGCGCTTGCGTTCGATCGTCGTCAGATTATCAATTCGCAGTAGCTCTGGCCGCTGTCCTAGCACGCGCTCGATCAACGCGTCGGCGTTGGAATTTAACGGCTCGACGTCCGGAAACTCGTTCGGCAGCTGTTCCGCCAGCGGTTTCAGCGGAGCTCCGTCGGTGTCGCGTAAGTAAAGCGATACATTGATGGCGGCGACGCTGAAGTCACGTTCGGCGCCGGTTAGCAACGCCTGCCGTCGTAGCAGGTTTTGACGGTTTTCGACCACGTAGATGGCCGCCACATCACCTTCGCGGGCGCGACGTTCCAGTCCACTGATGCGATCCTCGGCTAATGCGAGCAAATTCTGATACACACCCAAACGTTGCCCAGCGACCAGCCATGCCCAATAGGCACGCGCCGCATTACGCTGAGTCGTCAATCGAGCCAGTACGAGATCGATCTCGGCTTCGCGTAGGCTGAGCTCCGCGTTGCTCACTGCGAACCGCTGCGCGTCGATGGCGCGGTCGCGCCACAACGAAAAAACCACACCAAGGCTGAATTCCCCGCCATCATTGGTAACGAGTTCTTGCTCGTAGATGGGAAAATCATCATTCGAAACACGGTACCCAGCGTAGATTTTTGCATTCGAGGATGGCAGTCGTTTCGTTAGGCGATTATCGAGCGCCGCACCGTCGTAGAAGCCGTCGGCCCAGATCAGACCATCCTGCTCGAGCGCGAGGTCAAACGCGCCCAGCGCCGTGGTTATGCGCCCTGTGCGAATGAGTTTCTCCTCAACCGTCGCTTGAATACTCGGGAAATGATCCCGCGAAGTTTCCAGGACTCGTGCCAGGGTCAGCGGTTCGGCGGCCGCGCCTAACGCCCCGCACACCAACCCTAAGATGGAAATCACAGGGATCGTTCTCATGGCGATGTCGCGGCGGCCGGCGGGCGCGGCGGAAAACGGTTGAGCTGGCGCCAAAATTCGTAGCCGAGGCGGACACTGCTGAGTTGGATCCAAGATTGTGCTTGCCCGCCAAGTCGCAAATAACGGTCGTCGGGCCACGGCTCAGCCGGGTCCTCGGCGATTAGCACGCGGAAGCGACCATTCGCGTCGGCCATCGGATCAATGGTGCTGACGACGCCGCCGAACGTTCCAACCGCAGTCTCTGGCCAGCCACTGAACTGCACTGCCGGCCAGCCCTCGAACATGACCCTCGCCGCTAAGCCAGGCCGGGCGAGCGGGGCGTCGAGGCCGCTAACGAAAACCTCTACTGCTCACTCGATGTGTTCCGGGGCGAAACTGGCGATGGCGTCGCCAGCCTTAACGACCGTCGCAGTATTGCCGGACAAAATATGCACGATGCGTCCGTCCTCAGGTGCGCGTACGATTTGTGACGATCGACGCGAAAGGTTGATATCGGTTTGACTCAGTGAGGCGCGCGCTGCCGCTTCACGCGCTAAGGTTTCCTGATACTTGATCTTGGCGCCTTCGAAATCTTTGCGTGAACTCAGACCGTCGTTGAAGAGTCGTTCCTGGCGCCGGTAGTCCAATAGCGCGGTTTCAGTTGCACCGCGAGCGGCTGCAAGGCCATGGGCGACTGCTGAGCGCTCGGCCTCGAGACGTTCAATGAAACGTGGATCAACGTCACTAATTTCGACGACAGGATCGCCGGCTTTGACGATGCTGCCGTCGTGTACGAACCAGCGGTTGATGCGGCCCTCGACCAGTGCACTGACCGGTTGGATCCGGTCAGCAGGGTTCAACGCGACGACCTGGCCGCTACCCGGCGCGGTCTGCAACCACGGTACGGTCCACATCAGTACACCGCACACGATGAGCAACAATATCACCACACCTGCGAACGCGCGCAGCGGCGACGGCGGCGCTGCGGGTAAGCGACTCAGCAACGCATCGATGTGTCGTTGATCGGCGAAATCTACCAGGGGGCGGACGTCAGGTTGTGTGTAAGATTTCATGGTCCAGACACGCGTTCCGCATCGATTGCGGCCTCGTGTCGGCTGATGACGAGCCCGTGGGCTTCAGCGAGACCATCGATGGACGCAAAATGCGTCTGCTGATCAAAATCGAGCAACACATAATCGTCATACAGGTAGAGATCGCGCCGGTGTGAAAAGCACAGTACGGTCGTAGTGGTCGAGTCGCGCAGGTAACGCATCACTGAGTTGCGAGCCTCATGGCTGAGCATGTCGAAAAGCGATGTCAATACGATGACTTGCGGTTTGGCGACGATCGCGAAGGCGATCTTGAGCTTGATGACACCCGCGACGGACAGAGGGTAACCATCGGGCGTGAGGTTGACGTCTAGGTTGTCCGACATCTGAGGGAGATCGCTGTGAAGACCGACGGTTTCGAGGACCGCACGCATACGCGCGCGGCTCAGATCGGGATCCGCAATCGCGAGATATTCGGCGATTGAACATTCCGGGATCATGGCGTTGTCGATCACCAGGACCTCGTTACGCAAACGGTGCACGTTGAAATCATCGACATCATGTCCGCCGAGCATTATCCGTCCGGTTTCGGGGCGCGCGAAGTTGAGTAGCAAATTTACTATCGAGGTGATCTGATTCGTCGAGCGCGTTTCGATCATCGCCACGCGGCCGGCTCCGAATTCGTAGTCGAGCAGGAATTCGGCACCCGGTAACGAGATCCGAACCTGCTCGAAACGAACGGTCGGTTGCCATTCAGTAATACCGCCGTCAGTGCGCATCTGTTCCTCGTCCAGGGTGTAGAGCTGCAGGAGCTTGGTCATCGCGGCATACAAGTCGTAATAGAGTTCGAGATAGTAACCAATGCGTGTCAGACCATAAAAGACTGCTGAAAAGATCAGCTCGGCGGCGACGAGTTGTCCGATAGTCAGTTCGCCTCGCACGACTAGCCAGCCGCCGACGCCTAACAATGCGGCGCTGGCGCCGGCAAAGAGCAGCAGAAATCCAATGACCTGCGCAAACGTAAATCGAAAATGGCGGCGATGCTCGTCGATATAATTACTGCGTACCTCGATCGTTCGCGCTAGGGCGTAATCGATTGTTCGACTCGACTTGAAAAATGTGTTCGAGCGGGCGAGGCTTTCCAGCCAGCGAGCGGCGTCGTATTTATTCGCCGACAGATCTAACGCCGAGCCCGCGGCGCCGGGGTCAAAAATCCTGAATACGAGGTAGGTCAGAAAAACGACCACGGCGTTAAAAACCAGAAACACTGGATGATAGAACGAGGTCACGGCAATACCAACGGCAGCCTGAAGAAGTGTTGCCAGCGCGCCAGTAAGCAGCGGCGGCAGACTTTTTTGCACCGTCATTATGTCGAAATAGCGATTCACCAGTTCGTCGCGATTGATGCTCTCCATGAACGGCTGTCGCGCATAAATCAGCCGCAACGTTACTTCGGACACGATGCGGGAAAAGAATCGGCGCTCGAATAACTCCATCAGGTAAACCTGCAGCGCAACGAACAAGCCTGAAAACAACAGTAGACAGAAGAGAACAGATGAAAGGACGAATACCTGCTGATACAAAGCGGAGTTGACTACGGTACTGATGAGGACTTGGACGGATAGTGGTACCGACAACGTCAACGCGCTGATACTAAGACCATAGACAAGCACGAGCCAATAGAAACTACCTTCGGGACGTAGGATCAGCCGGAACAGCTGGAAAAAATTGCGGGTGTGGTGGTTTTTCATAAACGGAACGTCCGGGCGGTGACATTGACCTGCACACGATGTCTTTTGGCGTAAGCTTTATACTTTAAACACATACATACATACATACATACGCTCAAAACAATAACAGTTCGTCACTAATCTTCCGTTCAAGCGAAATCTCACAATAATTTTCCGTAAATCCTGAAGCCTCTCCGATTAGCTTCGCGTCGTACGTACTCTCTATATTTCTCTGCGATCGCGGTGGACGTAGAAAACACTCCTACATTGGCTTCGCCAAAGGCCGTCATTAACCCGTTGTCGTCGCATTCATCAACCACCAGCGGCCGAATTTCATTATGTCCAAACCAGTCATAAAACCGGCCGCGCTTTGTCCCAATTGATGATTTTAGGTCTTGATGCTCGGACCGGCAGGTCCGAGCGTCAAGATGTCGAGATTCAACACTGCAGATCCGCCAACAGCTTATCGAAATCGTTTTCAGAACACGCAATCTTAAGATTGACTTTATTTCCCGGTGCGGATTCGAGTCTCCGATAGACGAGCAATCTCGCAATGGGCTGACTTCGGCGACGCACGAATGTCGCTTGTGGGTAGATCTCGCTAGTCTGTAGGATTTCGGTGAGCGCTCGCTTTCGCAAGACCAACGGACCGATTGATCGGTAGGACCTAACGAACGTTGCAGAATTCTATCGAACTTCCCAATCAGCAACTTCTCCGTCAAAGACGTCGAACATTGGGTGTGTTTCAAATTGCTCAATGGCGATGTATTTGGCGTGGCGACCTGGGTCGCGTGATTCTAATTTGAGAAGCAAGTGTCGAACCTCGTAGGCGATCTGTCGTATGCTAACGTCAATACGCGCTTTAGAACGCGAAATACCGATTTTTGCTCGGTCGAAATTGTAAGCTCGGGCTAGTGCCTCCCAATGAACGTAGTACAAATACCTACGTATAGCAGATATTGGATTTGATAATGCTTTGAATCGAATTAGCTGCGGATGATTCTTGTATCCCTTCGTATCTCCTTTGAGTACTTTTTGTGCGAGCAAACCCTCTCGCCATAGAGCCACCAACCCTTTCATGAGAAAGTTCTCTGCACCCATCCAACGTTTCAGTGTGCCAAACGGATGTTCAACGGTGTCGCGTCGCATTCGCATTGTCTCTGGATGGCGATCAAGACGATTGCGCATCGCCTCAAGAACATCTTCGCGTTCCCACCGACTGACTCGGCGTTCCTTACCCGTTGTGCACTTCGGTTTCAATGCACATTGACCGCAGTTCGATGTCCAGTAGCGAGTGATCTGTTTACCGTATTCTTCACGAGTCGAGCGCCGCTTTAATCGTTCACCTGCCGGGCATTGATATTCGTCGTCCTCGACGACGTATCGGAAGTCGGCTTTGTCGTAGAGCCCCTTGGCTTTGTTATTCGATGTCGTTGTATGGGGCACATACGCGGTGATACCTGCCTCATCACAGGCCAGCACTTGTTCGCCTTTGAAGTAACCCCGGTCGGCGACTGCGTCGAGTGTGTCTACACCCATCGCCTCTCGCGCTGCAATGGCCATCGGCGAAAGTTGGTTGCGATCGTTGAACTGGTTCGTGACTTCATGCGCGACAATCAGGTGATTGTCAGGCTCCACCGCCGTTTGGACGTTGTAACCAACGATCTCCGTGCCACGGGTTCGCAGAGAGCGTGCTTCTGGATCGGTTAGCGATATCTGTTTGTCTTCACGCTTGTCGAGTTCGGGCTCCAACGCATCGAGCTCTGCCAGCGCCTCTTTCAACGATGCAATCTTCTCCTTCAACATCGGTGTTTGGATCGCCACCACCTCCTCGGACTTCTGATCCATCTTGTCCAATCGATAGAAATACCGGTCGATGCGACGCTCAAGCTCCTCGCGCCGACGTTTGATCTTGCCTGGCGTGACGTTGCGGTCTCGGTTGTTGACCCCTTTGAACTTGCTACCATCAATGACGACCGTGGATTGGCTGAGCAGATTGAGTTTGCGACAAACGGTGACAAACTGTTTGCAGACTTCGCGAATACCACGACCGTTGTCCTTGCGAAAGTTGGCGATGGTCTTAAAGTCCGGCGTCAAACGTTCGGTCAGCCACATCAACTCAACATTGCGCTGACTCTCGCGCTCCAACCGTCGACTCGAATGTACTCGGTTGAGGTAACCTTAGGCGTAAAGCTTTAGCATCACCGACGGGTGATACGCAGGTCGGCCCGTTAGTTGCGGGACCGTTCCTGCAAAGCCGAGCTTCTCTAAATCAAGCGCATCAACGAACGCTTCAACAACTCGGACAGGGTTATCTTCGGTGACGTAATCGTCCAGACACTCGGGCAGTAAGCTCATCTGAGAGCGCGTTTCGCCCTGAACAAATCGCTTCATGTGAGGACACTCTGCGGGAATGTCTAATTATACTTTTGGGGATCGGGTTTTTACACACTCTGGGCACATTTCAGTCACTTCTAGGCGTCTCTCAGCAGTCCTCTTTCCTGCCCGATACGATCAGATTCCACGCTCCTTCAAATCTGTTCGCCATTCCCGTCTTCCGTTCCCTCAATCTTCATGAGCAGAGGCGGGAGAAACAGCAACACTGTCGCCAAAGCACACACGATAACGATCGCAACCGAGAGCCCCATTTTCGAATTCATACCGAACTGAGAGGTCGAGAGCACCAGGAAGCCAGCGACGAGAACGATAGAGGTCACGATCAACGCGCGACCAACGGTATTGAATGCGTACGTCACGGCAGCAGCTGAGTCCATGCCTTGTTCGCGACGAGCGCGCAGATACTTGCTCAAAAAGTGCACCGTATCGTCCACCACAATGCCGAACGTCATGCTCGCGACCACGGACAGGGCCATGCCGACTTCGCCGTTGATAATGCCCCAAATGCCGAAGCCCATGCCAATTGGTGCGAGATTGGTAATGAAAGTCAGCGCGCCTATCTTGAGTGAACGCAGCGCGACAATCAGCACTAACGAAATCAGGGCCAATGCAACTGTTGTCCCCGTAATCATGGCGATGGTGTTGCGCAGCATGAGATGGGTAAACATCATCACCATGCCGGACCCCTCAGCATGCCCGATGCCGACTGTATGTTCGTCCAGCCATTCGCTCGCGCGCCCGGTAATTTCGATCGTTTTTGCAGTCGGGATGGGTTTGAGGGTGGCAATCACGCGGGTCGATGATTTATCGACGTTGATTTGATTATTCAGGTCGAGCCCGTAGGGCAGCGACATTTCATAAAGCAGCAGATACTGCGCTGCAAGGTTTCGTGATTCGGGCAGGGTGTACATCGCCGGATCGTCACCGTGCATGTTTTTGTTCAAACGCTTCATCGTGTCGGTGATCGAACGCACGTGTTCGGTTTCGGGCTGTGACCGCCACCAGTTGGCGAACTCATCAGTCAGGCGCAGGAACTCAGGGTCACTAACGCCTCCGGATTCGCCTGAATCGAGCGAATAGTGAACCGCATAGAGCCCGGTCAAATTGTCCAGCATGAAATCCGTGGCGATACGGAATTCCATTTCCTCGCCAAAATACTCCACAAACAAATCGTTGAAGTGGTTGCGCGGTACGTTCGCCACGAGCCCAACGATGACTATCGTCATCCCCCAAAACAAACCACGCCGGCGCCGGATAACGAAGCTCGCGAGCGTTCTAACCCAATTGTCCTCCGCTGAGCGTTGTCGAATCGGCCCGGTCGGCAGGATGGCCAGCAACGCTGGCAGGAAAGTCGTGGACAGAACCAGCGAGATGATCACGCCGATTGCGACAACGGTGCCCATTTGCTGAAACGGCGGGGATTCAGAAAAGTTCATGCTCATAAATCCGATCGCGGTGGTCACGCTGGCTAGCGCGACCGGATTCATATTGATGCGAAGGCTCTCGTTAACCGCCTCATGCTTGCTCAGACCTTCACGCAGTTCGTGAAAGTAGGAAATGAGGATGTGGACGGAATTCGCAACTGCCACGGTGAGAATGATATTTGGCGTCCCGGCCCCCGTCGGTGTGATCGGGAACCCAAGGTGCCCGGAAATACCCATCGCGGCGGCGACCGACATGGAAAAGACGAATAGCGTTGCGACCGTCCCCACGATGCCACCGGCAAGAAACGCGATGAGTAAAAACATGACACCGAAACTGATCGGTGCAAGCACGCTCATGTCGGCAAGTGCAGCCTCACTCACCGCACTATGCATGGCGAGCATCCCGGAGATATAGATATCGACATCCGGGTAGGCGGCTTCAAACTCAGCTGCCAGCGCGCGGGCCTGCCCCATCGCAAAGGGAAGTTCTTTTGTTTCGTCGACGCCGGGAAGGAGCACGTTGACATTAACTGCGGTCACTTTCGCGTCCGACGCGACGAGATATTTGTTCAGTTGCGGCTCAGCCAGGGCAATCGCTTTGACCCTCGCGAGATCTGCGTCGCTGAACTCGGCGGCATTCTCGACCAAATCGCCAACCGCCAAGTCATCATCGATAGCTTCGGTGTGCTGGAAATTCGTCACCGAATCAACACGATTGGAGTAGGGCAGTTGCCACGCTTGCTCGGTTAGCGATTCGACAAGCGTCAGGAATTTGCGCGTAAAAACCCTGCCGTCTTTCGGCGCCAGCACGAACATGAACGAGTCGTCTTTCGTATAGGCGTTCTCGAGGTGTTCAAACGCGATCAAATGTGGGTCTTGAAGCCCAAAGTAGACGCGATAGCTTTGCGTAAATGTCAGGTGGCGCGCACCACTCGCGGCGAGGCCTACAAGTAACAGGCAAGCGACGATGATGGGCCAGCGGGCGCGAATCACCCACGCGGCGAGGCGAGATTCCAAATCATGCATTAGATAAAAGTCTGCCTTAAAGAGTTGGCGCACAGTCCAATGGTCCTGGCGTCGTTCAACGGCTATTTCCTGATTGAGCGTTAGCGATTGCGTCGAGTGAGATCGTTCAACAGTTCGGCTTGCCGGTTCAGCGTGGTCGAGACGACTGCGCTAGCAGGTCGCCTACAAACTACTGCACATATCTTGTATGGCATTGGCTGGCACGTTAGAGCGGAATGCCTGCACCGCTTGTGCGAAATCCCACATTCGCGGAAAACTGTCGTCACTTGCTGCTCAGTACGGATCAACACGCACGACGCGACGCGGCTAATTATCAGTCAGAAATCTGCATGCCGGACAGAAAGGATGAGTTGCACGAAACTTGTCCCGTTCCGGGCTATCGGCCGGCGATTATAGGACGAAGAACCAGGCTCGCAGAAATCTCGCTCGTCGATGCGCTCATTGGCGGTTTCCGTGCTCGGGCGCGAACGAGTGGCGCGCATAAGCGAGATAAGTTTGTGACCCTCGAGCGTTTGTCCGTTGAGTGACATGACGGGCCGGGACACGGCGGCCTGAAGCGAGTTTCCTCAGGTCGCACGATTGCGAAGGATTCGGCCATTCGGTGTTACCAGTCCAAATGTAAAAATCTTAAGAAAATCGTGCGTTTCAGGCCGGCGAAAGTTAAGTAATCTTTACAAATTCAGGCCTCGAAACGCTCCTGGAATCGGTATTTATTCCTAACTTGTTGATAAAAAAGAATAAAAATTAACTGGCTCGAATATTGCTGTGTCAACTGCAAGGTTTTGATTTGCTAACAAGAATCCGGGGAAGACGATATGCGGAATTTGGTACTTGGACTGTCAGCTAGTTTGCTGATGCTAGGTGGGACGACGGCGTCAGCGACTTTGAGCTACTCGGTCAGTGACGCGTCAGGTTCGTGTGGGGGACATGGTCTCTGGACTGCAGGGTCTGTTGTTGTGGCCGGGCAGGCGGGTGGTTGCACCCCCTATTTCTCAGTTGACGCTACTCAGAGTACGTTCGTGATTGATGAGAATAATCTCACTGCAGCGCTCGATATGCGGGTCGACAACAATGTGCTCGGTAACGTCCACGCTATCGTCGATCTGGATTTAGGTGGTTTTGCCGAAGCGCATAATCCTTACAAGCTCGAAGGTGGCTTGCCCTACCTTGCTGCTAATGACGGGTCTTCTTTACCGAGTCTGTTAGATAACCTGAACAATTACGACATCGACTTTTTTACCACGGTGTCGGGCAACATTAAGTTCTATTTGGACGATGTTCTGCAGGACACTGTCGACATCGACGCGTATGCGGGTGGGCACGCCTTCCAGTGGGGACTGGGTGCCAATGCCAAGAGTCAATCTGCTTTTGGGGGTTCGGCCTGGCTCATTCCTGATGGCTTCAGCGGTCACTGGGATCTCAACCTGACGTTTACGAGTATCCCAGGCGGAGCTCGGGTACCTGAACCGGCGACGCTCGGGCTGACCGGCCTGGCGCTGTTAGCTTTCGCACGTGGACGTCGACGTCGCCAACTCGCTGGCTAAAGCAGCGACGCCAAGCTTCGAAAAAGGCCCTCCGTGTGAGGGCCTTTTTTTGATTGGCTAGTCCAATGTGCCTACCAGAGGGGCAGTCAGGCTTGCGTTCGTGTTGCGATCGACGCCATATTGACGCCGTTCGGTGGTGCCAATGGCTAAGCCAGCGCCCTTGAATTGATGATTATTTTTCGGAACCTGAGTTATGTCTATCAGCCTCGATTCACTCGATATCCATCGTCCACAACGTTATGCCACGCAAGGTTTTCCGTGGGCGGAATGGGATTTGTTACGGCGCGAGGCGCCGGTTTTCTGGTACGAGCGCGACGACGTTGAACCGTTCTGGGCGGTGACCCGCTACGACGATGTGATGACGATTTCCGGTAACCCGGAGGTCTTCATTAACGGCGGGCCGCGTTTGCGGCTGGCACTGAAGGGTGAACCCGAATTGCTCCGTGGTGGCCTGGATGAATTCGGTAAATCGCGTGGCTGGGATCCACAGGAACCACCGGATATGGTGTTTATGGACAACCCGCGCCACCGGCACGTGCGCAAAGCCTCAAGCTGGGCTTTCACGCAAGGGTGCATGCGCGGACTGATGGCCCACTTTGACGACCTGTCGAGCACCTTTGCCGAGGAATTCATCGCAGAGCTGGAAGCCGGTCACGCGCAGGGCCAAGCCTACGACTTCGTGCACGGATTTGCCGCAAAGTTACCGCTCGCCGCGGTAGGCGAGATCATGGAGTTGCCGGGCGAGGACTGGAAGCGCATTTTGATCTGGTCTGAAGCCATGATTGGTGAAGTGCCGCCCGAGCACATTTTGCCGGGCGAAAGTGTGACGCAAGCGGCCGAGCGCAGCATGAACGAATTCCGCACCTACCTCGAGGTCATGGTGCAGGCGCATCGCGTGGAAGGCGGCGGTCCGTCAGAATTCATCAACCGTATGGTGGACGCGGAAATCCAGGGCGAGCCGATGAACGACCAGCAATTGATTGGTTATTTATTTCTACTCATCGGCGCTGGCAACGACACTACGCGCAATGCCACCGCTGGCGGCCTTGCGGCGCTACTGGAACATCCCGAACAATGCGAACTGTTGTGCGCTCAGCCGGATTTATTGCCGGGTGCGGTGAATGAGATTCTGCGTTGGACCTCGCCCGTCATCAGTTTCCTGCGCACCGCCACGCGCGATTTTGATCTCAGCGGCACGCTGATTAAAAAAGGCGAGACCGTGTGCGTGTTCTATCCATCCGCGAACCGGGATGAAGCGCATTTCGAAGATCCGTATCGCTTCGATATTCAGCGCACTCCGAATGATTATCTGACCTTCGGGTATGGCGCGCATTTTTGTATCGGCACTAATCTCGCCCGTGCCGAACTCACGTCAATGATCAAAGCACTCATCCCGATTCTGCCGCGTCTTGAGCTGGCCGGTGGCGCAACACGCATCGCCAACACGCACGTATCGGGTTATTCACAATTGCCAGTGCGTTTGCGTGCCGCGGAGCAATCCGCAGTGGCCTGAAGCAAGCGGCGCGATTAGTCAGGCGGTGGAATGATGCCGGTCAGCGAAGCCCGCGCCGACACCTCTATCCAATTGCCGTCCGGATCGAGAATGAAGCCATAGCGGGCGATTTCGCCGAGTGTCTTCGGCGCCTGCCCGAGCCGACCGCCGCGCTTGACGATTTGTGCGCAGCTCTCGTCTGCGTCGTAAATTTGCACAGTCAGGTAGCGAAAATCAGGGCCCATAAAGTCGTCGCTGTCACTGCCCCCCGGTCCTTCCACGACGAATAACAGGCTGTCGCCGCAGCGCGCGGTACGTGGACCGGCCTGCTCGAATTCCATTGCGTTCAGGTAGAAATCCATCATGCGGTCAGGGTGCGGGGTCGAGACTGTGACACCAATGCCGACCACACCATCAGTCCCCGGCGGTACCAGACGCACCGTTTCGCCGCCCGGATGTTGTCCCACCCATTCAGGATGTTCGGCGCGTGCGATGGTCAGGCCGGTATAGCCTGAGCGAGGCTGCGGCGGGAACGGATCGGGAAAGTGATTGACCTTAATGACTGAATCGTGGGCATCGTAGCGATGCTGAATGACGCCGGGCGCCAGCTCCAGTTCGTGATCCAGCCGCAGTCCGACTGTGTCACTCCAGAACCTGCGCTGCGCAGTAATGTCGTTGGTAAACAAGCCGATATCAATATGTTGTTTGGCCAGGCGCATGCGCTACTCCTCAGTTCCCCAGCACATCAAGTGCGTCATTATCGAGCGCCTGATAGGCACCATCGGTGACCATTTTCATGAACAGATGGTCGCCGCGTTCTGTTTGCTTGACGATCACCGTCGCAGCGATGGCAACCACCAGTACCGCGAAGGTGTAGTGTCGATAGTCGTTCATGAGTTCGTCGAAGCTGTAATTCGTGACCCCGCGCGCGAGCAAATCCGCGTGATATTCCAGCAGTAAATCGCGCTCGACCGCGCGGCGTGTGTCGCGATCAAACGCACTGCCGATGAAATAAGCGACGTCCATACCGCTGCCAAGATAATTTGCCGTCTGCCAATCGACGACCGCCACGCGTTCACCACCAAAAAGCATGTTGTCAACACGGAAATCGTTGTGGGAATAACAACGATTGACTAAGCGCGGCGTATTCCAGCCTGCGTGATTGCGCACGAACTTATCGCACAGCGTGATGACCTGCGGGTCGGACTTATCGCCGTAAGTTTTGCGATAGTGCTGCCATGAGCTTTCGAGCAGCTCGGTAGTGTAGAAACCCTGGGCACCATCCGGGATGTACAACCAGGGTTGCTGTTCGAGCTCTTTATTGTTCCAGAACGGGGCATGTAGCAACGCTGCTTCGTTAAGTGCCAGGCGCGCCTGCTCGACAGAACAACCCTGCATATGATCGCCCTGCACAGCAGGTGCAAGATCTTCCAGTAGCAACACGAAATCATTGTTATCGTTTAATTCAGCAACGTAGACCTCGGCGGTGTTGATCTCGGTGCGGTGGGCGAGTTCGCGATAAAACATCAACTCGGCGCGATAAAAACCAAGTTCTTTACCGCTATTGGCAGCCGTTTCGTCGTCAGATGGAAATTTTCCGACCAGCGTCGCAGGGGCGTCGTCGGGGCGTGCTCCAGCGTACTGCAAGTGAAAGCGTCGGGTTTCGCCCAGTTGGCCAGTGCCGACGGTTTCAATCGTCAAATCTTTGACCGTGGCACGAATGCCTTTGCGCTCGAGCGCCTCGTTAATCCAGGCGGGTGTGACGGCGGTGGGTTTGACGATGCGCATAGCGTCTGAGTTCATAGTGCATACCAGCGGGCCGGCGCCTTGCGCGCGCCGACATGATTCGATATTGCGTTCTCGGAACGCCCGTTTGGAGGCCGATATCATCGCCGATTCACTGCCTCGCGCCAATCGTATTGCGGCGTCGGTTTCCAGCACAGGCGGTCGCCGTAAAGAATGCCTTGATCGCGCTGAAAGCGCGGGGCAGCGATTGTTGTCGGTGCTATCGAGAACGCCTCGCAGGACGTAGAATTTCCTCAACCCCTTGAGCGCGCCCCGCACTGACTGCATGCATTTGCGATACGGATAGCGAAGTGCAGCGCTCTGATTGCGACCAACAGCAGGATATCGTCATGAGTCAGGACCGAGTTACCAGCCGAGCCGAGGCCTTATTTGAGCAACACCGCCTGCGCCAATCGTTCGCGCCGTTTGTTGGTGATGACACAGTCGATAGCATTGATACCGCCTATGCAATTCAGGCGGTGTTGGTTGAGCGGTTGCTCACAGACCGCAGCGAAACCGTAGCCGGGTACAAGATCGGGCTAACGTCACCGCGCATGCAGGCCTTGCTCGGCATCGACAGCCCGATTGCCGGTGTGGTGTTTGGCGGCCGGGTCCACGCGAGTGGCGTCCAGGTGTCGCGCGCAGACTTTGGGCAATTGGGCATCGAATGCGAGATTGTCGTACGGATAGGGCAGGACTTGTTGCCGGCTGCGGCGCCGTACACGTCGGCTGACGTCGCGGCCGCAGTTGAAGCCGTGTGTCCGGCTTTCGAATTGGTCGACGACCGGGCGGCAGACTATACGGTGACCGACATCAGCTCGTTGGTCGCAGATAATTCCTGGAACGCGGGCCTGGTGCTCGGAGAATTTCGTGAGCAGTGGCCGGACCTTGCGAGCCTGGTTGGCGTCGTATCCCGCAACGGGACGGAGCTTGATCGCGGCGACGCAGCTGACGTGCTCGGACATCCGTTTAACGCGCTGCTGTGGCTGGCCAATCATTTGGCTCGCGGCGAGCGCGGCCTACGCCGTGGCGACCTCGTTGCGACGGGCAGTATCGTGCCGACGCGTGTTCCCAGCGAGCCTGAAACCTGCGTATTTAGTCTCGACGGCTTGGGCGAAGTGGTGCTTGAAGTTGTTGATTGAGCGACCTCGTCAATGACCGATGGGCCACTGGCAGCGTCCGCATTCGCTAATCGCTTGCTCAAAAACGCTCGCCATCTGGAGCGCTGGGCACGCCGCGAGGATATCTCCGCCTGGCGAGTTTACGACCGTGACATTCCGGAGTTTCCCTATGCCGTAGACCGCTATGGCGACAGGCTGCATGTGCAATTGTTCGAGGGTAAACGCGCGCTCGACGACGCCACCGTCGCTGAACATATGAGCGCGGTCGCCAGCGCCCTTGATACTGATCGGGCCGCCATCACGCTTAAAACCCGCCGCCGGCAACGCGGTAGCGCGCAATACGAAAAGCTCGACGTCGCGGCCGAATCGTTTACCGTCGCAGAGCGCGGCTTGTTGTTCGAGGTGAACCTCGGACGCTATCTGGATACCGGATTATTTCTAGACCATCGCGAGACCCGTCAGCGCGTGCGCCTGGCGGCCGCTGACAAACGTGTACTCAATTTGTTCGCCTACACTGGCAGCTTTACAGTCTATGCCGCCAGCGGTGCTGCGCGATCGACCGTCACCATCGATTTGTCGAAAACGTATCAGGATTGGACGTGGCGCAATCTCACGCTGAATGGATTCGATGATCGCAAGCGGCACAAAATGATCGCGGCGGACGCCACTGAATGGCTGCTGGCGGCGCAAGGGGGCGGTGACAAATTCGACTTGATTGTGCTCGATCCGCCCAGTTTTTCGAACTCCAAACGCATGCGCGCAAGCTTCGACGTGCAACGAGACCATGCCACATTGATACAGCTCGCGATGAAGCTGC
Source organism: Proteobacteria bacterium UBA981 (assembly GCA_002292285.1). Taxonomy (GTDB): domain Bacteria; phylum Pseudomonadota; class Gammaproteobacteria; genus UBA981. The sequence continues at coordinate 725,934 of DBBP01000008.1, read as the reverse complement.
TGGCGCCTCGTGGGATGCTTTATTTTTCTAACAATCGTCACGGCTTCCGCATGGACACAGAACTTGAACAACAATGGCGCATCAGCGAGCTGACTCGTCAGACGATGACCGAAGATTTTCGCCGCCGCCCGCAGCACCGCTGTTGGCTTTTGCAGGCGCGCTGAGCGACCCGTCCAGGAACGTATTACGCATTAGTATCTCGGGCCGAACCGAAGTGGGTGCGGTTTGGAACCTACCGTGAAGAGCGAGCAATTTCGTTCTGCGTGGTCGGGAAGAATCTTGTTGGCCGCGTCGGCTAGGGCACAGCGCGCGTGCTACTGGTTACAGTAGGAAGTTAATGATGCGAATTATTCAATCCAGATCTTCACCAGCGCTGCGCCTGTCGCGCGTGGCCATTACTTTGCTCGGCGTACTGGCACTTCTTGGTGGGGCCGCGCTACCAGCGGCTGAGATCACCAGCATCGGTGACTGGCGGTGTGAGTCCTGGACTGAACGGCGTGGTGCCAGCGATAGAGCCGACGCGCCACAGATGTGGCTGGCGGGATACATGACAGGCCTGGTGTCGGCCTACCGTGTCGATGCGTTGGCAATTACAGACGCACCGAAAATGTTCAAGTGGATGGATGCTTATTGCGCAGCCCATAGCGACGCGGCGCTATCGAGCGGCGCGCTGCTTTTGTTTCGCGAGCTTGTCGAGCGCCTTCCGCGAGGGCCAGTTCGGCAACTCTAAACGGCCGCCCGACCGCTGCGTCTGGCTGCAAGGGCGAAATGGTAAACGCGAAATTGTTCGTCGACCTGCCAACCTTCCGACTCATACAGCTTCTGTGCCGAGTGATTATCAAGGGCGGTCGATAGCGTGACGCGTACCGCGCCGCATTCGCTTGCGTAGTCGAGAGCGGCATCGAGTAATCGGCTGGCGACGCCACGCCGCCGCGCGAGTTCAAGTACGAACAGGTCGTTGAGAATAAATGTGCGGGCCAGACTCACCGACGAGAAGGCGGGATAGAGCTGCACAAACCCGAGCGCCAAATCGTCGTCCTCAGCAATAAAGATGTTCGACTGGCCATGTTCGAAGCGCGCGCGCAGAAACTCGCGAGCGCGCTCCGGATCGGCCGGCTGCGCGTAGAAATGGCGGTAGCTTTCAAACAGTGTCGTGAGTGCTTCGAGGTCAGCCATACTCGCTTGACGAATCGACGGGTCGTTCATGTCGGACTCCTTGCTGGGGTGACTCGGGTAAACAATTCTAAATCAATGCCATGGGCGCAACACCGATGCCACTCAGGCGCTCGCGAGCCTAGTCAGGCGACGACTGAGCCGGCGCTGAGTCGAGCGTTCGGCTCGGCAATTGGCTGTCGAGCGTTGCGACCAGAGCGTCGCAGGCAGCGCGTGTCGATTCACACAGTAAGCGCGTCATCAGCGCCGGCTCGCCGTCGCGCACGATGCGATTCTCGATGACCACTGCCGGGTAGGCCGCATGGCTGGTAGGTACGAAGGACCACACACTATCCTGGCCCGCTTTTTCACCCGCAAGCGAGATTAATGTCCAGCCGGCGTGGCGCGCGAGCGTCGCCTGTTCGCGCTTGCCAAGTGCATGGTAGGCCTGACTGACGGACGTATACGGGAGTGCGATTTCATTGGGGGACGGTTCGGCAGTGGCCGGCAGCGCTACGCTCATCATCAGAGCCGCAGCGCAGGCAGCGTCACGGAATGATTCGGAAGTATGCGTATTCTTCGCCCAGGACATCAGGGCCTGCGAAGGGGTATCGCCAGGCGCGCAATAAGGTAGCCCGCGGAACTTGCCTCGGCAGGTCGCTCGCAGTGTCGCACCCGGTGTGTGCAAACGTTTCATACACGCTCCGTACTCATTCGTCGCTGTCCTTATAGCGCGGCTTGTGCGGCTTTGAAAGTGTCTCTATGCCGATTCGTCATGTACTGCGCGGTGTTGCCGCGCTTGCGCCTGCCGACTAGCATGACGGCATCTTCTTTCGAGTCCAACCCTGCCAGCGCGGAAGCATTATTGATGTCCGATCATCCTGACGATCCCTACCATCTAGAACGTCTCGCGAGCGCTAAAGCGCATGCTCGGGGGATGGGTGGACCTGACAAGCTTGCGCGTCAACACGCGGCGGGTCGGCTGAGCGCGCGCGAGCGAATTGCCGGGCTGCTCGACGCTGATTCTTTTCAGGAGCTAGGCTTGCTCGCGCGCAGTGATCGCGAACCCGACCGGGACACCACACCGACCGACGGCAAGATAACCGGATTCGGCGAAGTGGACGGCCGGGCGGTCTATATCGGAGCCGACGACGCCACCATCAAGGCCGGTTCCTACGGTCGGGTCGGTCACAAGAAATCCCATGAAGGAATGGACTACGCGCTCAAGAAGGGGTTCCCGATAATTAATCTTGGTGACGCAGGCGGCGGGCGTATCCCGGACGTGATGGGTGCGCCGGGACTCATGAGTATTGTCCTGCCGATTGACCAACCCACCCGGGATCGCTTCGTACCCTATGTCGCGACCATCATGGGTGATTGTTTTGGCGGCCCGAGTTTTTACGCGCAACTGGCCGATATCGTCGTACAGGTCAAAAGTTCAGTGATGGCGGTGACCGGGCCGCCGGTACTCGCGGCCGCAACCGGTGAACAGGTTGAAGCGCAAGCGCTTGGCGGCTGGGAATTGCACGCCCGGACGACCGGCCTGGTCGACCTGTTTGCCGATGACGACGCTCATTGTTTGCAACTCGTGCGCAAGGTGTTGAGTTACCTGCCGTCGAACGCGAACCATCTCCCCCCTTTGGTGCGCTCAGGCGATCCGGCAGAGCGGCGACTTGACGATATTTATGAGCAACTGCCGGCCTCACCGCGCAAGGGCTATGACATGCGCAGGGTTTTAAGCACGATTGTCGACAAGGACAGCATGCTGGAACTGAAACCGCTGTATGACCGTAGCCTGATCACCGCGCTTGCGCGCCTCGATGGCACGGTGGTCGGCGTGTTGGCGAACAATCCGATGTTCAACGCAGGTGCAATGGGGTGGGGTGCTTGCGAGAAGGCGACGGCATTTATCGCGCTTTGCGATTCATTCCATATTCCGCTGATATTTCTTCACGACACGCCTGGGTTTTTCGTCAGTGAAGCTGCCGAGCGGCACAAAATGCCATTGCGTATCATGCAGTTCATTGACGCCCTGCATCATGCCACCGTACCGAAGCTCAGTGTGATCGTGCGCAAGTCTTATGGCATGGCGCATTGCAATATGCTTGGCGCAAATATGAATGCCGATTGTCTGCTGGCATGGCCCACTGCGGACGTTTCGTTTATGGCTCCGGAAGTGGCTGTCAACGTTGTTTACGGGCGCAAGCTGGCGAGCGCGCCGGACCCGGAAGCCGAACGCGAACGCTTGCTCGCCGAGTTGCAGGAAATGAACTCGCCCTGGGAAGCGGCCGGACTGAATCTTGTCGATGACATCATCGATCCCGCCGATACGCGCATCGAACTGGTCCGTGCTTTACGTCGCGCGCAGGGGCCCGACGGTGACATGGGCCGCAGCGATCGCCGGCTGGCCAACTGGCCGACAATGTTCTGAACGACGGGCGGGCTCAGCACCGCCCATCGCCCATCAAGTTTCCAGAGTTGCGACCGTATCGCCGTCAGCAACGAAATCGCCTTCAGCGACGCTTATCGAGGCGATCACGCCCGCATCTGCCGCCTGCACCGGTATTTCCATCTTCATCGATTCAAGTATCAGCAAGACGTCTCCGCTGGCGACGCTGTCGCCGACTTTGCATTCGATCTTCCAGACCGTGCCCGGAATTTCTGAGACTACGTTTAGCGTCGCCAATGGTATGTCCTCCACCTGAACTGGGTTAATGCTGTGACTGGCGCGAACGCCCATCGTGGCTAAGTATAGGTTGTATTATCGACCGCAGAGACCGATTGTGGTGAGCGCAGACAGGAGGCGACACGATGGCAGATGCAAACAAGATTGATTGGTTAATCGCGCGACAGGAAATTCAGGATGTCATTCTGCGCTACGCGCGTGGTATTGACCGCTTGGATTTCGATCTGGTGCGCTCGTGCTATCACGATGATGCCTATGACGATCATGGTTCGATGCGCGGCACACCCGATGAATTTATCGCCGGTGCCCGTGAGTTCCTGCCCAAGTGGACCGCCACGCAACATTTTATGGGCAATATGCTGATCGAGATAGATGGCGACAAGGCGCGTGCCGAGACCTATGCGGTCGCCTATCATCGACGTGAAGATGAGCAAGGTAACGGCAAAGATGACGTATTCGGGATCCGCTATGTTGATCGCTTCGAGAAGCGCGATGATGAATGGAAAATCGCCCACCGCGTCGTCGCCAACGAATGGCGACGGGTTGATCCGGTGAAGAATATGCTTGGTCGTGGTACCAAAGTCGTCTGGGGACAGCGGGATGCCAATGACGTCGTCAATTGGATCATGACGGCACAAGCGCCGGCAGCCTGATACTTGACGTACGCGCTCCTAAAGCCCAGAGCGGCAACGTTTGATCAACTCATCAGCAGGTAGCGGATGGCTGAAGAAATAACCTTGAAAGCCATCGCAATCGCGATCCCGCAAAAACGACAATTGCGTGTCTGTTTCTACACCTTCCGCGATGATTTGCATGCCGAGGTGTCTGCCCATCGATAGTATCGTTTCGATAATAATCTTGTCGCCGGGGTCATTATCGATGTCGCGTACGAATGAGCGGTCAATTTTCAGCTGTTGTAGCGGCAGACGCATCAAGGACGCGAGCGAAGAATAGCCTACGCCGAAATCGTCGACTGAAAAGCGCACACCTAGTGCGCGTAATCGTTCCATTTTTGCGACCGTCTGATCGATATTTTCACTCACAGTACCTTCGGTCACTTCGAGCACCACTGCGCGCGGGTCAGCCCCCGTGTTGACGAGTATCGCTTCGAGCTGCTGGACGAAGTCACGGGTGCGGAATTGGTAGGCGCTAACGTTAATGGACACATGTTCGAAATGGTCCGGACACGCCCGTTGGAATTCGCCCAACTGTTGTAGCGCCGTGCGCAGCACCCAATCACCAAGTTGCTGGATGAGCCCGCATTCTTCCGCCACGCGTATGAATGCCGTTGGTGGGACCTGCCCGCGCCCCGGGCGTTCCCAGCGCAATAAAGCCTCGCAGCCAAACATGCGCTGTTGCCCATCGAACAGCGGCTGATAATGGAGCTCGAATTGCTCTTCCTTCAGCGCGACTCGCAGGGCACTCTCCATCTCAAGGCGATCATCGGCCAACGTGCGCATACTCGGATCGTAGAATCGAGTCACGTTGCGCCCGGCGGCTTTGCCCCGATACATGGCGGCATCAGCTTGTTTAAGAACATCGTCAACTGACTTGGCTGTGCCTGGGAACAAGGTGATCCCAATGGTGGGCGTGACATGAAACTCGTGCCCGGCAATGGCGTACGATTCGGCGAGTTCGGCATGAACCTGTCGGCGACGTAGCGCGTTTGCTGGGTGCTGGTGGACAGATCGTGAGTGAGCTCCGGCAGGAGTACGACAAATTCATCACCGCCGAGGCGTGCAACAGTGTCTTCGGTCCGCACCACACTGGACAGGCGTTGCGCGATTTGTACAAGGAGGGAATCGCCGGTCGAATGACCAAGCGAATCGTTGATGTTCTTGAACTGATCCAGGTCGATAAAAAGGACCGCGCCGTAACTGCTGCGCCGGGTAGTTGATGACAGACTGGCGTGCAGACGATCGAGAAGGTAGCGGCGATTCGGTAGATTGGTTAGCGGGTCGTAGAACGCGAGCCGCTCGATTTCCTGTTCGGCGCGCTTGCTTTCAGTAATGTCGTTAAAGGTACCCAACACGCCGATAATGTTGCCGGCGGGATCTTTCAATGGAACTTTCTTGGTCGACAGAATACGACGATCACCTTGGCTGTTGACGAACGGCCGCTCGGCATCGATGCGGTCACTCGTTCCGCTAAGTAGCTCAGCATCGTCGGCGCGATAAACTTCTGCGTTTGCCCCCCATGGCAGTTCGTCGTCTGTCATGCCCGTAATAGCGCGAGGGTCTGAAATACCGGCGTCTTGCGCATAATTTCGATTGCAGCCGAGGTACCTGCTCTCGCGATCTTTCCAGAACACACGATCGGGAATCGTATCGAGGACGAGTTCAAGAAACTGGCGGCTGTCAGCGGCCGACGCCTGCGCTCGTTTAATCGCAGAAATATCCAGATGGGATCCAATCACCCGTGTTGCGCGGTTATTGATGTCGCGCTCGACCACCGTGCCGCGCGCCAGGACCCAGACGTATTCACCCTTTTTGTTTCGTACGCGAATTTCAAGGTGATGATCTTTTTCACCCCTGAGCACGCGCATCGCTTCGCGCATATTATTCTCGCGATCGTCGGGGTGGATTAATTCGTCGAGCTTCTCTTTCTGTGCCGTCAGATCAGCCTCGTCGTATCCGAACACCGTAAGCCAGCTCGATAAAAACAGAACCTCGTGGGTGACCGGATTCCACTCAAACAAGCCCTGTCGATTAGCTTCCCCGGCGATTCGCAATGCCTGCGCGTTGGCATATTGACTGGAAATATCGGTATGGGTGCCACACACGCGAGTCGGGTTGCCGTCCTTGTCGCGAGCAACAATCTTTCCACGCACCAGAAAGCGCCGATAGCTGCCGTCTTCGTGACGTAAGCGCTGTTCGGTCTCGTATTGGTCGCATTGACCACGCAAATGAGCGACCAGCGCGTGTCGGACGTTACTAACGTCATCCGGGTGGGTATTGTCCATGAGCGACTGCCCGGTCGGTGTTGCACGGCCATCGCCAAATACGAGCCCCTGCGTCCAATAACCGTAGGAGACGAAGGTATCTGAGCGCGGATCCCATTCCCACGCGCCCTGCTGCCCTGATTCGAGCGCCAGTTCGAGAATTTCTTCGGTGTGTCGTTGTGCCGCCTGAGCTTCCTTGAGGTCGGTAATGTCCGTGTGTGTGCCGATGACGCGTTTTGCGCGCCCGTCGCGCCCGCGTTCGGCCACCACACCGCGTACCAGGACCCAACGGTACTCGCCTTCGTCATTCAGCAGGCGGTGTTCTATTTCGTGGCTGGCCGATTCCCCTTTCAGCACCCGCAAGAGGGATTCGTGTGTGGCTGCCACATCGTCCGGATGAAGGCGATAGTCGGGATCGTTCGGGGTCGGAAGCGTTTTTGGCTGAGCGGTTTTAAAGAGTTCGTTCCAGCTGTCCGACACCGTGAGCTGACCAGTTTCCGGGCGCCAGTCCCACATGCCCTGGCGCGCACCATGCATGGCCAGATCAAGCAAACGATGGCTCTCGGCAAGCTCCAATTGCGCTCTTTTCTGCACTTCAATGTCGATGTGTGTGCCAAGGAAACAACTTACGCGCCCGTTAACGTCGAACTCGATGGCTTTACCGCGAGCAAGAGTCCAACGGTAGTTTCCCGCTGCATCTCGATTCCGGTGCTCTACTTCAATGACCGAGGATTCACCGCGAAAATATTTGCGGACCGCGTCGACAATTGTTTTTCTATCGGCCGGGTGAACGCGCTCGAACAGTTCGTTACTGTTCGTTGGGCGTCGGCTTTCGTCATGTCCGAGGACTGAGGTAAGGAAGCCTCGTTCTTCTAATTTGTCGGTTTGCGGATACCATAACCAAACGCCGAAGCGCCCGGTATCGCGGGCCATATTAAGTGTGCTTTCAGCGTGGGCAGCAGCGCTTGTGAGCGCCGCCGTTTCCGTTTTATCGTTGAGCAGAACAAGCGCGAGCGGATGATCCTCTGCGCCACTGAATGGCTTGATCGTAATGTCAGCAATTTTCACCTCAGTCTCTTGGCCAAAGCGAATGGTGCAGTCGTGCAGACGTGTCCGCTGATGATTCTCAATAGCGTTGCTAACGGCCGACGCAATTGAGGGGTCGCCGGAACGCGCCTGAATTTGCGCGATGTCGAAAAGCGTTTGGTCGTCGGCGAGCGTCGTGCCCTTGTTGAGCAACTGGTCGGCTGCCTGGTTGGCGTAGAGAATTTGGTGTGCAGCGTTAATGCACACAACGGCATCCGTGCATTCGTCCAGTACGGCATGAATTAAACCGGGTGCGGCAAGTTCCGGTTTGGCGAGCCTTGCGCTATCCAGCTGTATGACGATGGCATCTTTATTTGGCACAAGCCCAAGGCTCCCAATAAAGTTGAACGAGGTGCCGCCACCGCTCCGAGCGGACTGCTTTGGCGGACGTTATGGCAGCCTTCGATTGGAAAGCCGAACCGTTGCGCTACACTCGAAAGCTGCGCGCTTCGAGCGCCCCCGCACATAACAGCCGCTGTTTGGGCCGTGCTGATTGAGACATGAATCCGCACAGCGACTGGCAGCTCCTGACAACTGTAGCTTACAGCGTGGCATAGTTCGCGGTACAACTACCGCGCCAACTGTCCGAAGCGGTGCTCAAGCGTGAACATTGGTGTCCGGCTGGCGTGGCAGGGTTTAGTGAATTAGTTTCCGTGTGGCGATTCGTCGCCCAGAACAGCAGGGTATGTGCATGTCGATAGTGATAGAGAAGAACCTGAAGGTTGTTATGCGTGACGGGATTGAGTTGGCCACAGATATCTATCGGCCATCTGCAGCAGAAAAATACCCGGTTGTGATGATGCGCCTGCCTTACAACAAGGAACAGCCGGTGTTGCTCTTCCTCTCCGGCGACATATTGCGTATCGCTCAGGCGGGTTATGCGGTGGTGGTGCAAGATTGTCGCGGAACGTTTCAGTCAGGCGGCACGTTCAGCCCGTATTTCCAGGAAGCGGAAGATGGCGCAGATACCATTGCCTGGGCCGCGGCTCAGGACTGGTCGAATGGCATAGTAGGCACTATGGGTGCGTCTTATTATGGTGCTACCCAATGGTTGGCGGCGAGCGAGAATCCGCCCGCGCTAAAAGCCATGGCGCCCTTTATCACCACCGACCAGTATTACGACAAGTGGACCTATCAAGGTGGCGCGTTTCAGCTCGGATTTATCTTGCAGTGGGCGACTGGCACGTTTGCGGTCGGTGAAGTGGTCCGGCGGCTGGGGCATGGGCAGGCAACGCCGGCCGATGTGGGGGCGGCGATTAGTGCAACAGATGCTGTCGCAGAGCGCTATTGGCATGTGCCGCTAACGGATTTGCCTGAGTTGGCTGATTTGGCGCCTTACACGGCAGATTGGATTGCCCATCCCGACTACGACGATTACTGGCGCGCGGCAGCGCCTTGCGAACACTACGACGAAATCAACGCGCCGGCCCTCAACTTCGGCGGCTGGTATGACCTGTTTCTCGGCGGCACGCTCAACAACTACAGCGCCATGAAATCCCGCGTTCCACAAAAACTCGTTATTGGCCCGTGGGTGCACGGCTATAACGGGGGTATATATCCAGAGCGCAATTTTGGTCTGGTTGCGCATGACGGTGTTGCCGATGTGACCAGTGATCAGATCCGATGGTTTGACCATTGGTTAAAGGGTCAGGACAACGGCGTTCTGGACGACAAACCGGTCAAGTTATTCATTATGGGGGCTGATCAATGGCGCGAGGAAGACGATTGGCCGCTACCTGATACACAGTGGCGCGAATTTTTTCTGCGCAGCGACGGTAATGCGGCAACGATCAGTGGCTCGCTGTCATTCGAGAAAGGCGCAGACGAACCCGCTGATGGCTTTCGCTATGACCCGGCTAACCCTGTAACGACAGTCGGTGGTGCGAGTTTTCTGCCGGGGTTGTTCATCGCTGCTAATGCGGGGCCGCGTGACCATCAACTGCTCGCCAGCCGCACCGATGTCTTGTGTTACGCGAGCGAGACTCTGATGCATGACACAGAAGTCACCGGGCCGGTCAAAGCGGTCCTCTACATTCGCTCATCGGCACCGGATACCGATTTCACCGCCACCCTGGTTGATATCCATCCTGACGGCCGGGCTATGATCCTGACTGACGGCATCTTGCGCGTACGTTATCGCGGTGGTTTCGACAAACCTGAGTTGATGACGCCGGGGACGGTCTACCGTGTGGAGGTCGATATGGTGGCCACTGCCAACGTGTTTGCGGCGGGTCACAGAATTGGACTGGAGGTATCGAGCAGTAACTTTCCGCGCTTCGACCGCAACACCAACACCGGCGGCATCATTGCGAGTGAGAATGAGGCAGATTTTGTGGTGGCTCACAACGAAGTGCTGCACGACGCCGAGCATCCGTCACACGTGCTGTTGCCGATCATTGAGCGCAACGATTGACGTTGAACTAACGTATGTAGCGAGGGCGGAATCGCCTGGCACTGTGGCGCTTGTGCTTAAAAAAAGCCCCGCCGAGGCGGGGCTTTTGCAGCGCGTAAAATTACGAATGCTTAAGAGCAGGCTTTCTTACGCCGCAGACCCAACAGGCCCAAGCCTACAAGCGCAAGTGATGCCGGTTCCGGAACCTGCCCGCCGCCCGGCGTTGGGAAGCCGCGAATGGTGAAATCGATGCCGAGGCCATCGTTGCCCGTACCGGACTGGTCGTAAAAGTCATCGCCGCCAATACTGACGACAGACGACGTCAAGCTACCCCATAGAGCGAAGGTGAGTTGTTTAGTCGTCGCGTCCAGATTGACGTGATTGAATTGGCCGCTATTCAAGTGATTGAAGTTCGCACTGCCACTGAAAGACTGACCGCTTTGCGTGCCGTCACCAATCCAGAAAGTCCAGTCAAACCCGAGGCCATTAGCGATGTGGTGACCATTGCCATCACTACCGTTGCCCAACGAGCCGCTGAGGTTGCTCCATGTCAACATGCCGTTGGCATTGGCGTCGATATCGTTGCCGCTGTAGGCGTCAAATACCATCGAGCCGGAGCCCGTACTGGTGAACGAATCGCCGTTACTTAGACCGTTATTGTCGGCATCGTTGTAATGCACCTTGAGAGACGAATTGCCTGCGGCGTTTGGGTCCAGACGCCACTGCCATTCGCCACTGCCGCCGCCTGAGCCAGTGTGGATAATGACCGACTGGCTGGTGTTATATCCCAGCATGTCATAGTCGATGACAACCGCGTTGGCGTTCGCGCTTAAGCCGGCCGCGAGGCCGGCTAAGCCAATCATTTTTAGGTATCTCATCGGATATTGCTCCAGCAATGCTTAAATTTTGTTATTAATCTCAAAGCAAATATCGGGCCAGTTTTTAAATTATGTTATTTCAGACACTTGTAACGTCGGCAACCTCGATTACGAGTCGTTTTGCGGAAACCGCGTCGCCGCCTAGCGACACGACTGAGGCGCCTCGCCGCGGGCCGTCGTAGCGACGGTGCATCGCAGTCGTCCACTGTCGGGGCTGATTGCGGAGCTTGCAGTACGGATTGCTGAGGGCGTCGCAATTGCCAGTCAAGCTGGCGCAGCTCCAGGTCAGAAAAAGCGGTCTTCACGCCTTATCGCTGTTATCGTTTTAAATTCACCGTTCGCACAGGCAAAGGTCACGTCATCATGCTCAGGCTATTCCACAACACGATGTCTTCCTGTGCACAGAAGGTCCGTTTTACATTGGCTGAGAAAAATCTCGAATGGGAGGGCGTTGAGCTTGATCTGCGCGCCGGCCAGCAATTCGAGCCAGAGTTTTTGCGCATCAATCCAAAGGGACTGGTACCCGCCTTGCAGCACGACGAACATCTGCTGGTCGAATCCAACGTCATCATCGAGTATCTGAATGAGGCCTTTCCGGAGCCGCCACTGCTGCCCGTAGAGTCGGCTGCTCGTGCGAGGGTGCGCTGGTGGATGAAAAAACTTGACGACGGCTTGCATCTGGAAACCATCGCGCTCAGTTTTGGTATTGCGTTTCGCCACCAACTCATTGCCGCTTGTGGATCGGATGAGGCGGTCGCTGCGCACTTCGCTCGTATCCCCGATCCTTATGTGCGCGAGGTACAGCGCGCGGTGGTCGATGAAGGTATTGAATCGCCGCGCTTCGAGCAGGTAGTGCAGGCCTTCGACCAGTTGCTCGGTGACCTCGAACAGGCACTGTCAACGAACGTCTGGATTGTTGGTGATGAGCTAACCCTGGCTGACATCGCCTATGCCCCTTACGTCACCCGCCTGGATCATTTGCATCTGCAAGGTCTTTGGGATGACCGCCCTAACATTGCGCGCTGGTACGCGGCGCTGCGCGAACGTGCAGGGTATCAGGCGGGACTGACCAATTGGTTCAACGCGAAGTATCTGCCGTTAATGGATAGTGCTGGTGAAGCGGCGTGGCCGCGTTTAGAGCAGATACTTTCTGTCGTACGCGCCGAGCGGTGATCGAAAGTACAATCGGGACATCGGTCAATCGAGGCCCGGCACGTTACGGCATTTCTGCAAAAGTGAGTGGGAAAGCCGGAAGGCGCAGCGCTCGGGTCGTGCAGCAATTTCGCGCAGCATTATTAAACGTCGATTGAGCCGCCACAGTAATGTTTAGCCAAGATCTTTCATCAGGGAATACATCACGTGAACCACGCCATTACCTTGTACGGCCTCGGACCTACCCGCTCATCACGTTGCCAATGGACATTGCTTGAATTGGGGCTGGAATTCGAATTCATTGAGGATCGCAGCCTTATCGGTAGCGATGAACTTAAACCGCATCACCCACAAGCGAAGTTTCCAGCGATCGTTATTGACGGCGAGTCGTTATTTGAATCGGCGGCGATTTGTACCCACCTGTGTGACTTAGTTCCCGCGGCCGGTCTGCTTGGTGCCGCGGGTACTCGCGCCAGAGCACTGCACAATCAATGGACCGCATTTTGCCTTAGCGAAATGGAAGCGTATTTGTGGCACACCGCAAAACACACGAGTTTCTATCCGGAAGAGAAGCGCGTACCGGCGGTCGTGGACGCGAACAGCGGCGAGTATCGCAGTGCTGCGAAGGTGCTGAACGACGTGCTTTCCGAAAGTCCGTTTCTGGTTGATGGGCAATTCAGCGTGACGGATATATTCGTTGGGTGGGCCGTCAATTGGGGACGTCGTATGGGGCAGAATGAGGGATTCGACAATCTCCAAAGCTATCTCGATCGCCTGTTTGCACGCGAACATTGCACGCTGAATCCTGAGTAGTCCGCGACCTTTGAACACGTACCCATTTTTGTCTGTCTTATGCCGCGGAATGAACAGTGACCTTGCGTAGCCGCACGGCCGTCGTCGGCGTCGGTGAGACTGCGTACTACAAGCGCGGGCAAGCCCCTGATGCGGAGTTCAAACTCGCGCTTGAGGCGATCGTCAGCGCTTGCGCGGATGCGGGTATTCACCCGCGCGACATCGATGGCTTCGCCTCGTTCAGCAACGATCGCAATGATCCCTCCCAACTCGCAGCGGCGCTCGGATGTCGTGAACTGCGTTTCGCCAATATGCAGTGGGGCGGCGGCGGTGGTGGCGGCTCAGCCGCTATCGGTAATGCGGCAGCCGCCATCATGAGTGGCATGGCCGAGTGCGTGGTGGTGTTTCGCGCTCTTGCGCAGGGTCAGTACGGCCGTTTCGGACAGGGGGCGCAGGCGCCTACCGTGAGCGGCAATCTCGCACATACAGTCCCCTATGGCTTACTCTCGCCGGCGCATATGTTCGCGATGAAGTATCGGCGTTTCATGTATGAATTCGGTGTTGAGCAAAGTGCGTTGCGCGCGATCGCGCTGGCCTGTTACGAACATGCTCAAGCGAATCCGCGCGCGGTTATGCACGGCCGCCCGCTCGATGCTGCGACCTATGATGAATCGAGGTGGATCGTTGAACCGTGGCATCTCTACGATTGCTGCCTTGAGAACGACGGCGCTGCGGCGATGATTCTGGTCGCCGGCGAACGCGCGCGCGATTTCCCGCATCTGCCTTGTTATGTGTTGAGCGCAGTAGCCGGCAGTCAATTTCGAGCCGGAGCGCCAGTCCACAACACGCCCGATTACGCGACCTCAAACTTTAAGACCTTGGTGCCACGGCTGTACCAGATGGCACGTCTCGGACCTGCAGACATCGACGTGCTGCAGAGCTATGAGAACTTCACTGGCGGCGTGCTCATGAGCATTGTCGAACACGGTTTGTGCAAAGCTGGCGAAGTGAATGAGTTTTTCGTCCCGGATAACCTGACTGCACCAGATGGCCAACTGCCGCTTAATACCAGCGGTGGCAACCTCGCCGAATGTTATATGCATGGCCTCGGCCTGAATATCGAAGCAGTGCGGCAGATTCGGCGTACTTCGACTGCCCAGGTGGCGAATGCCGAAGTGTCGATGGTGATCTCCGGGCCGATGGTGACACCTGTGAGTAGCTGCATTTTTGGCAGCGAGGCAACGTTGTGAGTCGTCCTTATTTGCACCCCGGGCTGCCCGCGCCCGCGCCAAGCGATCTCGATCGTCCGTACTGGGATGGCTTGCGCAACGACAAACTATTGCTACAACGGTGTCGACGATGTGCTCGCTTTCAGTGGGGACCCGAATGGATTTGCCACCGTTGTCTGAATTTCGATTTGTCCTTCGATGAAGTGGAACCGCTCGGTACGATTTTCAGCCATCAACGTGTCTGGCATCCGGTCCATCCGGCGCTAAAGAAACAAGGCGCTTACGTCATTGTGTTGGTCGAATTGACCCACGCGGATAACGTTCGCGTGGTGGGGAATCTCCTGGGTGATCCTGCACAACCCCTGCGCATTGGAGCCGAGGTTGAAGGCGTGTTCGAGCATCATCATGATGGCGAACCGGCCTATTCGTTATTACAGTGGCGTTACGTTTAAGCGGGAGTCGTGCGGTTTTGGCTGATCGGGCAGCCTGCCTCAGTACTCATTAGGGCATTGGACTGATCAAGGTCGCTTGCGGTAATGCCGGACCAGCCGGCACTGCCCGACGGATTCGCAGTGGCGCAGCGGTCGGATAGGAATTGCTCACGCTCTTGAGAAGCGTCGGATGCCACCGTCGTGACACCGACTTGCTTGGCGTGCGTTGCTGCCGGGTATTTCGAAAACAGGACTACTCGACCGTCTGCCAGATGCACCCCTCCAATTCCGGCCACGTGTCTTTGGGAGCCGTAATCAGCGCGGATGCATAATCGATTGTGGATAGCAGGATCTGTGCTAACTCGCTGTCCGACCTCGCCATCTGGAATACGGCGCCGGCGCTGCCAAGGGAAATCACTCGTCCGTGTTGAGTACCGCCGCGCTGGTATTCTGTAACGAAACCCATTTCAACAGGCGGCTTTTTGTTCGAGCGTTGAGCGAAGCTGGTTGCCAGGATGCGAATGCGTGACCCGGGTGGCATGTAGTGCTCCGCGGTGATGTTCACGTTGTTGTCTATCAACACGCCATCGATTTCGACACCGCCAGAGAGCACGCCTCGTTCCCTGAGGAAGTGCTCGCCCCGACGGGCCGGTATGGCGGCGAATATTGGATGATCGCATTGCATCAGTCCCGCGATCAGAGGTGAGCTCAGCTCCAGGTCTCGCTGAATCCTGTTAACCGGATAGCCGGCGACGCGGTAGGACACACCCACTAATCGTGAAGGTGTGAACGGCGGGACATCCTTATGACGATTTCCGAGCCGCCTGACAAACAAGCCCGTATCGCGCCAATTGCCTTCTTTGGGGCGTTTGCTGCGTTTCCCTTTGAAGACGAATAGTTCGCCATCTGAATAGCGAGTTTTCCACCACGCCAAATTGCCCGAGAAATTGATAAGTACGCCTCCCCGGTCTACGAGTTGCTCAAGCTGGCGCCACGATTCCAAGCTCACATATTCATTGTGGCCAATCAATACGACGGGAACGGAGGGGAGCAGCTTGCAGGTCCCGTTATGTAACTGGCGCATGCCGCACACAACAACATCGAGCCCGGCGTTCTGCATCATGGTTACTGCTGCCTGATGGATGGCAGGGGAATGTAGTTTAGAGCTGGAGTCCGGGCGCGCGAGCGAAATCCGGCCAAGCTTATTGACGGTGGCCAGCGGTGCGAGTGTGAAGGTGTCGTCGTTGACGCCGTACAGGGATCCGCCACCGTGGCGGTTATAAGCGTTTCCGGTCCAGTCCGGGATCACCACCACGGCGTCCGCGGATCGGGCCTGATCACCGAAGGTTTGGACGAAAAAGCGCACACCGCCGCGTTCCGACGTCGTTCCATCCACCAGCGTGTGCAACAGACGGATGTGATAGGCGCCAGTCGGGGCGTTAGTGGCGATGTCAACGGCGAGCGACTGCTTGAAATCGCACCCTGGTCCGAAGAACGCGCGGCAGTTTTCATAACGTACGGTCATCGACGGGACGGACAGGGCGTGCACGGTCTGGCCGCTGCGGACGTCCACGATCTCGATGCGGTTGATGGCGATTCCACCCGGATGGGACGCCGCGAGGGTGAAGGTGTGGCGGGTCCCCGCCGCGACGACCCAGCTGGGGTTGGTCAGCTCAACGCGGGGCTCGGCGGCGAAGTACTTGGCGCAAGGCGCGGAGAGCGCAGCCTTCGGGGCGAGGTCGCGGGCAGCGACGCAGTTGGCCAGATGATCTTTTCCAGATAACCAATTGGTACCGTCGACGAATTTCAGCACGTCGGCGAACGGGATGTAGTTCGTATCATCATGGGCCAAGGGGGCTTTCAGCAACTTGGCCGAGACCAGGCGCAGCGGGCCGTCCGCAGGCTTCGCATCCAGCCGGTGTACGACCATGTCATGAAAAACAGGAACGTAGACGGTCAGGCGCCACACGACGGTGGCGATCAGCACTGCAATCAAGCCGAGGGAGATTAAGCGCGCGCGTTCGGAACCTGTGTCAGTGGCGTTAGTATCCGGCATAGATTGGGATGGAATCCGCAAGCGGCAGGTTGGTCAGGAGTATTGCCCACGATACCAGGCCGAACAACACCATCAAGATATCCTCGAACAGAGGTTTTTTGGACTTCGGAAATATTTTCGAAAAACGGCTTTGCGTTTCCTCTGCTGCCATTGCGGGGCCTCATGGGTTCGGGTGACGCGCGCGGTCCGAAGACCAGGCGCTGGTCAAAGTTGCAAATAAGACAAGACGTACGGATAGATGTCCTCGGAATCGTTGAGGTTGGCGATCGCTGACAGGAACGATACAGCCCATAATGTCAGTGTCGTCGATGTCACGCGCCAGGCGATTCGTCCGACCTTGGTACGCGGCTTGATCTTCTTGCTGAACACCATGTGCATGGATAGCAAGAAGCCGTGCCCGAAGCCCCACAGCAGGTAACCCACGCTGTAACTGTGCCACAGGCCGATCACCCCGAACACAACGAAGATCGCGATTTTGGGACGTCCGGTGCGGCGCACCATCGGCTTGAACATGTACTTAGTGATGAATCCTGCCAGTGACAGGTGCCAGCGCTGCCAGAAATTCTGGATGGAATGCGCCAATAACGGGAAGCGAAAGTTCTCCGTGAGATTGATCCCGATCATCTTGCCGGCGCCGATGGCAATGTCGGTGAATCCGGAAAAATTGATGTAAAGATTAACGAACGACAAAATCTGATATACGAGCACGATGTCCAGGGTGTGGGACGACCAGGATGCAGATTTGATTTCGTTGAGCGTGCCACCGCCGAGATATGTCGACGCGTCGACGATTAGCCACGCCGAGACGAACGAGACCTTAAACAGTCCGACGCCGACCCGCATAATTCCCATCAGGTACTGCGGCGCGGAAAAGTTGTTGTGCGTGATCAGGCCTCTGAACTTGTCGGCAAAGTCGATCGGACCGCTGGCAAACGCGGGAAAGAAGAGGGTCGTGGCGAACAGGTCAGATGTGCGCAGTTGACCGGACCTCAATGCCATATGCACCGAGCCGAATATCTTGACCGAATAAAACGATAGTCCAAGGGTGACCAGGTGACGCGCGACTGGGCTTCGTGGGCTGCCGACCAGCCATAGAGGTGCCTGGCCCCAGCCTTCGAGGTTCAACAGTGCCATCGGCAAGAAGATTGACCAGATCATGAAGCCGTATCGCGGCCATCGTCTGGCGGCATAAAACACCGCGACACCCCACAGCGTCACCAGCAGAACTACCGCCAACACCAATGGGCTGTAGGAATAAATGATGAACGCTGAAAACAACGTCACGAAATACTGGCGCTGCTGGGCATACTTCCCGGGTATGACCCAGAAGACGGCCGAAAACCAGAAAATCGCGATGGCAAGAAGATGGATGTCGATAATCATTGCTGGTTACCGCTCCGCCGCCCCTGGCGCTTCAACATCTCGTCCGTCAGCCAGGCGGAAAAGATCTCCCGGCCTCCTGGCGCCATGTGGGAATTGTCCTGGTAGTTGACGCGATCGTAGAGCACTTCCATGAGCTCTTCCGGCGGCACCAGGATAGGGGTGCCGTAGCGCTCTTCCATATAACTCAATTGTTCCCAATTGGGAGCGCCCCCCATATATTGAGGAATGACGAACAGATAGAAATCGACGCCATTTTGCCGGGCTAGTTCGGCGATTTTCTTTACGTAGTAGCGCGGCCGGTCAACGTTGATGATGTCGGGCTGGTCGACGCGCAGCGGTTTGGTTTTCCAATCGCCGGAAAAACGCTTGGTGATTTGCCGGTCGCGGGCATCGAGAATTCTGTTCTTTTTGGGGTTTTCCTTGCTCAGGCAACCCTGCGATTCGAGCAATGGCTTCATGGTCGTGTCAGTCAGCCGGGGACGCTTGGAAAACAACCGTTCGAATCGCTGGATGACCTGGGTTTGCAACAACATCAAATAATTGTGCCAGCCGATATAGAACGGTTCGCGTTCGGCGGCGCGCAGGTCTTCAGCGAAGTCCGCAGTGTGCGTGACAAGAGGGTAGTTGGGGTAATAGCCGTTGTAATACAGGGGTGAACGGCGGTCGTTGTAGGCGACGTAGGAAAACTCCAGCGCGAACGCCTCGTGGATGGTGTGCGTTTCCAGATAATCGCGGAACATGTGATAGACCTGCCCGTTGCCTTTCCATGAGCGGCCCAGGCTGACGACGACGGTGTCGCGTTCGGGCCGGCGGGCTGCGTCCACGCGTTTCCCGATCTGCGTGGCGTCCACTGCCAGAAGAGTCCTGGATGATCCGGCGATGAGATAATCCGTAGGACCGCTGGTGTAGTGGATCAATTCCCCCGGACATTTGAGGTAGGCCATGCGATAGACCGGGTCGTTGGTGAGGTGGACAAATCCGCCCACAGCCAACGGAATACACACCGCGAGGATTAAGAAATATGTTTTCGCAATTACCTTTTTCATCATGACTCGGGTAATGGACCCCAAAAACTGGACACGTCGAAAAGTGTTCCTTCGAGGTTACGCTGCCAGCCTGGCAGCATCCTAATACAAAATGTTCGGCGTACGTCGGCCAGGTGATTGGTGACGTCGTTCAGCGATGCAAATAGGGAAGTAGACGCTCGGTGCCAGCGGGCGCGTGGGCCGAAGGTCCTGGCCGTTAGCACCCGCGGTGAATCGGCGCAGGTTCCGGTCGTGTTGGGTGAACTCAGATGCGGATATCGTTGTGTGAAATTAGGCCTCAGTGTCGATTAGATTGAGGATGGACGCTACTCGAAAGTCGTCGTAGTCCTCATTGATGCCCTCAATCTGACGGTCCAGGCGCTTCTCAAGTTCGAACAGGAAGTTCATTGAATCGAGCGAGTCGAGGATTTTATCGCTGACCAGGTCGGTGTCCTCCGTAATCGTGCCATCGAAGTCCTCGTTTACGGCCAGAACCGATTCGATGACTGTTTGCAGCAGGGTTTCTCGCGACATCTGGATGCCTTATAAGCGACGTGTGCAGGCGGCTAAAAGTACACGATATTCGTAGCCCATGAAAGGCCCACCCCGAAGCCTGAAACGAGCACTTTGGTGCCCGGTAGCGCCTTGCCTTGATCGCGCAAATCTTCAAGCAACATCGGTACTGTCGACGAAACAGTATTGCCGTAGTGCTCAATGTTGTAACACATCTTTTCCGCAGGGATTCCGACATTCTTGGCCAGCGCCTCGAGCATGTAGCGGCTGCCCTGATGAAGAGCGAAATAATCGATGCTCTCGAGTGTTTCCCCGTTCTGCTCCAGGCACGCAGCGATGCTGCCAGGCACGTTCTTCATGACAAAATTAAATATGCCGCGTCCATACATATGCAGTGCCGCGTCTTCTTTCGTGAATTGCACCGGTTGTTCATGAGCGATGGAAAACAGGGGCTGTGCTGCGCCGCCGGCCTTGACCGTGAGATCCATGCTTTGGCTGCCATCGGTGCCGAGATTCGCGTTGCCTATTTCCGCGCCGCTGTCGTTGCCCATCAGAGTGGCGGTCGCGGCGTCGCCAAAGACCGCCATCGTGTTCTTGTCGTGGATGTCCATGATTTTCGAATACGGATCGACTGTCACCAGTAGTGCGCTAGCAATGTTCTGGGCTGCCATCAGCCCTTTACAAACAGACAGCGCATACACGTATCCGGAACAGCCGAGATTGATATCGAACGCTGCGCAGGAAGTCGGCAACTCGAGCGCGTGTTGCAACAAGGCCGAATTGTGGGGAATTCGGTAGTCCGGTGTCTGGGTGACGCAGACCAACAGACCAATGCCGCTGCCGTTCATGGACTCGCGCTCAAACAGGCGATGGCACGCCTGTGTGGCCAGTGCGACGCCGGTTTCATCCGGGCCGAGCACGTAACGGGTACTGCTGCCGACCTTTTGCTCGATAAATTCCGCGCTCGCGCCAACAAGATCGGCGACATCCGCCGCGCTTAATTTCGTTTTGGGCACAGCCGAGGAGATGGCTTTGATTCGCATGTGCTAATGCTCCCGGGCTAATGCCCTTCGTTCTCGTCGGTGTGCACTCGATAGGCGAAGCTGAGTAAGAACTCGTGGGCTTCCGCCGCTGATTCGATGCGCGCGTTAAATAGCGTCTGGTAGCTCCCGCCGTCGCCGCGCCTGACGCGGTTTTCGATCACGATCTGGCCGCTTTGCGGGATCAAGTCCGCGTTGAGCGGCAGGTGCGCGCCACGAAAGCCGGTGAACCACACATCCTAGACCGATGCCGGCAGCCGCTCGTGCGCTTTTTTTGTGGTCTCAACGACCGCAGCGAGCAGGTCGTCTAACTCGGGGGCAATGCTGAAAGCCGCCGACGCGTTAAGGTTCCCGTCGTCGCTAAATGACGTGAGCGTGGACCCGCGGTCGGGGCGCCGCGGCGGCTCGACCGCTTCGCAGGCGAAAAATTCGAGCTTGTGCCGTTCGCCGTCTACCGTGCGGAATTGTGCTTCTCCGAAGGCTTCCCCGGAACCCTCTCCGGAGGGTGCCACTTCCACGCCGCACGTGATGATTTGACTGAATTTCGCGCTGACTAGAAAGCCGTCGCCAAAGCCATCGAAAGCAATTCGCGCTGCTTGTGAAAGTACCAGACTGCCCTGGATATAAGGGCGGTCGCCGCGAAAAAAAACGTCAATAGGTTGGGCCATGCGGGGTCGCGGTCCAAAGCTGGACGACGTCGGCGGGAATCGGATCCGACGGTCGCTCGTGGTTCGGTTAAAAATTCTGGGGTCGGTGCGTCATAAACCGCTGGCCGATGGCGGAAGTATACGCGATCGACCGGCGTATCAGTCAGACAGTGCGGGCCGGAATATCTGTCCAGAGCCAGTTCTTTCGCAGCGTGCTCAGTTGGGGCGCGCCAGCTTTCCCTACAAGGCAAAACACCAACTCTGGGTGATTGGACGGCTCAGATCGCAGCTTCCCAAGGCGCGCGTGAAAATTCAGGCGGGCGCTGATGTGCCGAGAACGTACCGAGCTTGGTGGCTATTTTTTCGCCTACTTCGAACCCCCACACACCGATGGAGAGGCCGCTCATCAGGCTTTGATCGAAGCCAACGAAATAGATGTCGTCGTACACTGTCGAGGCGCAACGACCGTCGGTCTTTGGGAAAAGATGCCCGTGTGTCGGTACGATTGCAGTCAGTTCGCCGGGCACGAATTCTTCCAGTCCCGGGGTGAACCCGGTCGCCAGGATAACGGCGTCGAAATCTCGTTCACCGCTCGCGCCTAATTGCACGCCGCCCGGCGTGAATGCCATAACGCGGTCTTTGATCACCTCGATCTTTCCATTGCGCATCAGAGGTATCGCGCCCTTGTCCATTACGGGGACCCGGTGGGTATTGATGAATTCGCTGATCGGCCCAACAGCCGGCAGATCAATACCGAATTCAGTCAGGTCTACAGCCAGGGGGCGCAGCATGGCATCGAATTGTTCAACGCCGGCCAGGTAGGGCTCAGTGCCGGGCGTCAATGGATGGATGTTCACCAGGCCTTCGGGACCGGCACCACCCATCTCCCGCGCCTGGATATTCAGTTCGCCGAATGTATCCAGCGGGATGTAATAACGGGGTCCCCATCCGAGCATCGCCACGGACGCGGCGCCCGCTTCAACCAGCTCAGTCGAAATTTCGGCACCCGAATTACCCGTACCTACAACCAGCACGCTTTTACCGCGGAAAGGTTCACCATTGCGGTACGCCTTACTGTGTAGCAGCTCACCGGTGTAGTTTTCCTGATTCTCAAACCGGGGCGAATAAGGACAGCGGCAATGGCCCGTTGCGACCACCACGAACCGCGCCCGGCAGTCATCGCTATTCGTGTGTACCAACCATCGATGATTGACGTTGGTGGTATCACGTTCGATGCCGGAAACCGTGACCCCGAAGTGCGTTAACTCGGCGAGGTGATGACGCTCGGCATAACGGTCGAAGTAGTCGAGCAGTTCATCGCGCGGTTTGAACATCGCATAGCGTTCGTTGTCGCCGCCATCGTCGGGCATCCCGTGCCAGGCCGTGTGCAGTGAAATGTGATCGTAGTTTGTCGTCCAGAAATTGCCGTAGCAATGGCCACCGTCAAGCAAACCAACGCGGCCAACGCCTTAGCGGCGCAGGGCCGCTGCTGTGGCAAGCCCGCCGAAACCGGCACCAATTACCAAGACGTCGAAGTGTTTATCGCTCATGCTCGAAATCCGAATATTTATCATCAAGATCCGGTAAATGACCAGCTCCGGAAGGGCGAATCGTTCCGATCAGCCCTCGGTGGCTGCCGCGACATTGTCGAGCGCCAACGCGTAAAGCCCTTCAAAACCAGTCAGCAGATCCGCTTCGCTGATATCGCCGGAGGGTTCCCATGTGCTTGACCACGTCACTTCGCTTTGCCCGTCGCCTGATTCGACGACTTTCATTTCAGCCACGTAGTCCGAGATTGGCATTGGGCTTTCACCGACGACGCAGTAGCGGAAATGCATCGCGCTATTGTCGAAAGCTTCGAGGCGCTCAGAAATGCGGCCTTCGAAACCCGTCGCCGGATCCAGCTCCGCACTGCGGACTGAGCCCACGCCGTCGCCCTCGACACTGACCGGACCGACGCCCGGGATCCATTTATGTGTACCGCCCCATTCGGACACCATAGTCCAGACTTTTGCTGCTGGCGCGTTGATTGTTTTGCTTACGGATACTTTTGCCATCGAACTCTTTCAACCTCTCATCATGTGCCGGTCAGCGTGTGTTTCAGTCTTACCAGGCAGCCTTCAGTAACGGCAATACTTCGGCGGGACTATTGAAGGGTCGGGGATTGGTTTTGATCCACATATCGAACATCGACTCTTCTGCGATGGTCTGCAAAATGTCCTCGGAGACATTGGCATCGCGCAAGCGCCCAGGTAAATCGAGGCTCGCAACGAGCGCTTGAATTTGATCTGCCGCCGGTGTGTTCGCATCACCCATCGCTTCGGCGAGCGCTGCCTGCCGGTCCGCGTTGACCGTCATATTGTAACGCAGGACATGCGGCAACATCACGCACGAGGTCTCGCCATGCGGCATGCCTGCAGTGCCGCCGAGGACGTGGCCAATGGCGTGGCTGCCGCCAAGATCGACGCCGGTCGAAACGCCCTGGATGGACAACCACGAACCGATCAGACAGTTCAGGCGATTTTCCAGGTCGTCAGGGTGCGATTTAGCGCGACTCAGCGCGCGCGGCAGGATGCGCAGTGCGTGCAGTGCTGTTGCTTCCACCAGCGGCGTCGCGTTGACGGAGCACCAGGTTTCTACCGCATGGTCGACGGCACGAATGCCGGTGCCGAAAAATAATCGATCAGGGGTCGCGACTGTCATCGCGGCATCAAGGATCACCATGTCCGGTGCCAGTCCTGGATGGATAAGTGCTTCTTTACGCGGAACTCGCTCGTCCGTCACGCCGGCAATACCGGTGTATTCACCAGCCGACAATGTGGTCGGAATAGCGATGAAGGGCAGTTCAGGCGCCAGGACCGGTTGCGGCGTGCGCAGGCGGTCGATGTCGGCAGCCTCAGATACGTTATTGGCGAGCGCGAGCGTCGCCGCTTTGGTCGCATCGCATACCGAACCACCGCCGAGTGCGATGACCAAATCGGCTTTCTCGCTCGCCATGGTGTTCGCCATGCGCACCACGTCGGTGCGTGGAGAATGTGCGCCGATGCCAGTCACCTCGGCCACACAGGCGCTACCCAGCGAAGCCTTGACGGACTCGCCGAGTTTGCCCGCTCCGGCCAGGCTGGTGTTAGTCACAAAAACGACCCGCGTCGCCTTGCGTCGTTCGAGTTCTGCAGCGAGGGCTTCGGCAACCGGTTTGCCGTAGATCACCTGTTGCTGGGGTGGCGGCGTGTAGTGTCCTGTCTGGCTCATGTGAGTGCGGCTCCTTGGCGTCCGGTGGTGGGCGCAATAACGCCCATGTCTCTCAGAATCGGCATGATGTCACGTTCGAATGCCTGCGTGTCACCCAGGAAATTTTGCAACACCATGAGCACTGCATCGAGGCCGCCGTCGTACAGCAGCTTGAGTTTATTGGCGACCTGCTCAGCGGTGCCAACGACATGGACAGCGCCGGCGCCGACGGTGAACATATCAAGCGTGAACTGATCGAACGAACCGCTTTCAATGCTCGCGCCGTCCATCCAGTTTTGCGCCGCAATCGCGTCCTTATGTTCGATGATGCGCGCAATTTCGGCCTGCGCTTCGTCTTCCGAGTCGCGCCACAGCACAAACGGAAAGGCGGCGGTGCGCACACTGCGTTGCTGCGCTTCAGCACGTGCCTTGATATCACTCACAATCGCACTGGTTGCCTCCAGTGACGGGGTCGATAAAAACGACCAGTCGCACAGGCGCGCGGTGAGATTTTTGCCGTCTTCAGAAGATCCGGCATTGGCAATTTTCGGCATGTCGGGTGGCTGTGGCAATGACACACCGTTGGTAATGTCGTACCACTTCGAATGATGGTTGAACGTACGCGGTGGTGCGCTCCACAGGCCACGCAGGATTTCGATGAAGGCCGCCGTGCGCTGATAGCGCTCCCCATGTTCGTCGAGCTCAATACCCATCATGCCAAATTCTTCACGGCTCCAGCCGCTGACGATATTGATACCCCAACGCCCGCCACTGATGTGATCCAGAGAGGCGCCCATTTTGGCGACCACGACTGGGTTGAATACCGGCACGTGCACGGTGGAGAAAATATTGATGCGTGAAGTGGCCTCGAGCAATGCAGACGCCCAGGTCATGGTTTCCAGTGAAGTACCCAGATAATCGGTCTCTCCCCCGAATCCGCGCCAGCGGCTCACTGGGAACAGCAGGCTGAAGCCGGCCGCTTCGGCAGTCAGAGCGATGGCCTTGTTGCGCGCATAGGGCCACTCGTCCTCCACCGTGCGCCAGGTCGAAATAGACGACATGTTTGAACAATTGGGCATGAACAATCCGAGTTCGAGTCCCGGTCGCTGGTCAGTCAAAATGATGTTCTCCGTTCTAGGGGCAGATGTTCTGCGGGTTCGATT
Source organism: Proteobacteria bacterium UBA981 (assembly GCA_002292285.1). Classification (GTDB taxonomy): domain Bacteria; phylum Pseudomonadota; class Gammaproteobacteria; genus UBA981. The sequence continues at coordinate 700,137 of DBBP01000008.1, read as the reverse complement.
ATCGCCATTTCTGCCGCGCGTTGGGGGAGTCGACTGTCGTTCTCGCGAAGTACATTGCGGGGTGACGTGTCGCGACCCAATGTGCACGCCTGGCAGCGCATGCTGGCGGCATCGGCTTGGCGCCACCAGCGGTCCGAATCCATGCGGGGGTATGTGCTGTTCAGTCGCACGGCTTGATGCCTTACTCTGGCGTCTTGGTGCGGCAGCCCTCCCGCTGCACCACAATGCGAATACGTTAAACCAAGGGGAATCATGGAAGCGTTCTGGGCTGAAGCTGTGGCCATTGTGTGGGGATTGCCACTGGTCATTCTGTTGGCGCTGTCGGGTGCTTACTTCACGGTCATCAGCCGGTTGATACCGCTGCGCCATGCACGGCACGCGTTTGCGGTGCTCGCCGGGCGCTACGACCGCGATAGCAGCGCGCCGGGTGAGATCAGCCACTTTCGCGCCCTCAGTGCGGCGCTGTCCGGCACCATCGGCATGGGTAACATCGCCGGCGTCGCGATCGCCATCGCGGCTGGCGGTTCAGGGGCGGTATTCTGGATGTGGGTCGCTGGCGCCTTCGGGATGGCGACGAAATTTTTCACCTGCACGTTGGCGTGCATGTATCGCAAGCCCGATTCCGCCGGCGTGATGCAGGGCGGGCCGATGTATTTCATTGAGGTCGGGCTGGGACCGCGTTTCAAGCCGTTAGCGATCATGTTCTCGGCGTGTGGCATGGTCGGCTGCCTGGGTCTGTTCCAGTCCAACCAGGTCGCCAACTTACTCGCCGCACAGTGGTCGATGCCGCCGCTGGCGACCGGCTTGGGTGCCATGGCGCTGGTCGGTGTCGTGGTGGTTGGTGGCAGCGTACGCGTGGGTCGTGTGGCTGGCGTCCTGGTTCCATTGATGTGCCTCGTCTACCTCGCCGGCGCGGCAGTGGTGGTCATCGATCACCTCGCCGAAGTTCCGGCCATCCTCACTGCGATTGTCCATGGTGCTTTCAGCCCGGAAGCGGGGATCGGCGGCGCCGCGGGGTTGACGGTCAAGGAAATTCTCATCACGGGCGTGCGGCGCGCGGTGTTCTCGAATGAGGCCGGGGTTGGCACCGAGGCGATGGCGCACGGCGCAGCGCGCACCTCGGAGCCAGTACGTGAAGGGCTGGTCGCGATGCTCGGACCTTTTATCGATACTCACGTAATCTGTACGGTGACGGCGATAGTCATTCTGTCGAGCTCTGTGGCACCGGCTGATGCGGGTGTCGTCATGACCGCGGCAGCGTTCGAGGCCAGCATGCCCGGCTTTGGCGGAGACCTGCTCTCGGTCGTATTCGCCCTGTTCGCGCTCACGACCATGATTACTTATGCGTACTACAGCGTGAAGTGTGCGCGCTATCTGCTCGGCGAGAAGGTTGGTGGGCTGTTCGTGTATGTGTACCTGGTCACCTTGCCTCTGGCTGCGATTACGAGCCAGTCCATGACGGTCAATCTCATCGATACGACCTACGCGCTGATGGCGATTCCGAATCTGATTGCGACTGTGTTGCTCGCGCCCAGGGTCTTGTCAGCAAGCCAGGACTATTTTTCCCGGCACGGCGGCTGACCAGCGCCGCCCGGTACGGGCTAATACAAGCCTTATTGGTGTTACATTCTCCACGCAGCGGGAAAATCACATCACATCCGGAGGGCGACTGAATGTTGCAGCTTGAAGGTATACGCGTACTCGATTTCACCCAGTACCTGGCCGGACCGACTGTCGGACGTCTGATGGCGGAGATGGGTGCGGAAATCATCAAAATCGAAATTGCGCCGACCGGCGATCCGGCGCGTGGTCTGCCCATCGCCGACGACGGTCGCAGCGGTTATTTCATCCAGCAGAATCGCGGCAAGAAGAGCCTCGGACTCGATCTGAAAAAACCCGAATCCGACAAAATACTTCGCGAACTGATCAAGACGGTCGACGTGGTGGTGGAGAACTTCGGGCCGGGTGTGATGGAAAAAAAGGGTCTGGCATGGCCAGACATCCAGGCCATTAATCCCGAAGTGATCATGGCTTCAATATCAGCCTACGGGCGTGAAAGTCCGCTCTCGCACAAGACCGGCTACGATTGGGTCGCGCAAGCCTTCGCCGGCATCATGCACATGACCGGCCAACGTGACGGACCGCCAATGCCAGTCGGTATCGGTGTGGCCGATGTCAGCAGCGGGGTACATGCGTTCTCAGCGATTGGTTACGCCTTGTTTAACCGTACGCGTACCGGCAGAGGGCAGTGGCTGGATATCAGCATGGTCGATGCGATGTTCCACATGCATGATATCTCGCTGCAAGGGTTTACTTTGACCAAGGGCGAATTCAAACCGCACCGGCAAGGTAATCACCACGAACTGATCGCGCCGTTCGGCGTTTTCCACGGTCCGAGTGGCTACATCTGCATTCTTTCCCTACAACCGCAATGGAAGAATGTGTGCGCTGCCATCGGTCGACCGGAGTTGGAACTCGATCCGCGCTACGCTGATCCTCCTTCGCGCGGCACGCGTCAGCTTGAGATCATTGAGATTATCGAGAATTGGATGAAAGCGTTTCCGGATAACGACGCCGTGCTCGACCATCTGGAGAAGCATCGCGTGCCTGCGGCGCCGGTGATGGATCCGTCGGATGCGATCAATCATCCCTACTTCCGTGAGCGCGGCATGATTAACGAGATTGTCGACCCGGTCATGGGCCCACTCGCAATCCCCGGTTTTCCGCTCCGTTTCTCCGAGCAGCCGGAGCGACTCGAACTGGTCGCGCCGACGCTTGGTCAGCACAATGCCGAAGTCCTGAGTGGCTTGCTGGGTTATTCCTCTGAACAAATCAGCGCCCTGCAAGCGTCCGGTGTGCTGGTCGAGCGCGACCGCTGATCCGAAGCAGGAACAGCCGGAACACCGTCCCACAACAGAGGACAACCCGATGCGGGAATTGATGCGAAAAACCATGGCTGAGCAGGCCGCGCTGATCCGCGCGGGCGAAGTATCAGCGGCCGAAATGGTCGATGCGGCGATCGGAGAGATCGAGCGCCTCAATCCGCACGTGAACGCTGTCGTTATCCCGATGTACGACATCGCGCGCGATGCGGTAAAAGAACTGGACGGCAAAGAAGCTTTCAGCGGTGTGCCGATGCTGTTGAAAGACGTGCTTGCCGAGTACGCCGGCGCACCCATGACCGAAGGCTCGCGCTTTCTACAGGGTTATATTTCTCCGCATGATTCAGAGCTGGTTGCGCGCTATCGCCGTGCCGGCTTTATTATTTGTGGCAAGACCAACTCGCCAGAATTTGCCTCGAAACCGACCACTGAGCCGGAGCTTTATGGCGCAACTCGCAATCCGTGGGATCTCAGCCGCTCGGCGGGAGGTTCGTCTGGTGGATCGGGTGCGGCCGTCGCATCCGGCATGGTCTCCGTTGCACACGCGAACGACGGTGGTGGCTCGACGCGCGTGCCTGCTGCAGCGTGTGGTCTGGTCGGTCTCAAGAACACGCGTGGGCGCAATCCGCTCGGGCCGGACTACGGTGATGTCGGGGCCGCAGGGTTGTTGTCCGAGCACGTCGTCACACGCACTGTCCTCGACAACGCCCTGATGCTTGATGTGACTGCCGGTGGCGATCCGGGCGCACCCTACAATCCGCCGCCGCCGTTGCGACCGTTCGCCGAAGAAGTCGGCGCGCCGCCGGGGCGTTTGCGCATTGCCTTCAGCGACCAGCCTGTAGCACCAACGCCCGTTCACGATGATTGCAAAGCTGCAGTTCGTGACATCGCGAAGCTCTGCGAAGAGCTCGGACATACGGTCGAGGAAGCTCGACCGATAGCGCCGACAGATAACTACAACGAATTTTTCTCCACCATCTGGCTCGGTATGGTGGGTTGGATGATTCGCGATTGGGAACGGCGTACCGGGCGCAAACCTGCGCCGGAACATTTCGAGGCGCATACCTGGAAAATGTTTGCCATGGACGCCAAGCGTCGCCCCTCGGATTTTCTGCTTGCAGTGCAGGACATGCATAAATTCGCACGCCAGGTCGCACCGTTTTTCGATGACTACGATGTATGGCTAACGCCGACCTTGACCGAACCGCCACCACCACTTGGCTGGTTCGATTTCGATCGCGCCCATCCGCATCAGGCGACTGAGAGACTAGAGCAGTATCCGCGCTTTACGTCATTCGCCAACGTCACCGGGCAACCGGCTATCTCGTTGCCGCTGTGCTGGAACGATGCCGGACTACCGATTGGCGTGCAATTTACGGGTCGCTACGGCGATGAGGCGACGTTGCTGCGTATTGCCTCCCAGCTCGAAATCGCGCGGCCGTGGGCACAGCGCTGGCCGCAGCTCGGTTGAAGGGGGAGCGCATCGCCCCGAAATACCCACTCGAATTCTTGAGGAGACAATTATGTCCGCAGTAGCTAACGATGATTCGCGCGCTCTGGCCGAAGTTGATGCCGTTGTGATCGGCGCCGGATTTGCTGGCCTTTATGCCGCGTATAAGCTGCGCGAGCTAGGCCTGAGTCATCGCGCTTTTGAGCAAGGTAGTGACGTCGGTGGCACGTGGTACTGGAACCGCTATCCGGGCGCGAGTTCGGACTCTGAATCCTGGGTCTATTCTTTTAGCTTTTCCGAAGAACTCGAACAAGAATGGACTTGGAGCTCTCGCTTTCCCCGGCAGCCCGAGATTTTGAGTTATCTCCAACACGTTGCCGGTCGATTTGACCTGCGCAAAGCGTTCGATTTCAACACCCAAGTAGTCGCCGCGACTTACGACGAGACATCGAACCGTTGGCAGGTGCAGACCGCCCAAGGGGAAACAGTCGCCGCGAGTTTTTTGATTACCGCTGTGGGTTGCCTGTCGGCGGCTCAGGTTCCGAATATTCCGGGTCGCGAAGACTTCACAGGTCCGTGGTATCACACCGGACAATGGCCGCACGAGCAGGTCGACTTCCGAGGCAAACACGTGGGGATTATCGGCACGGGCTCATCCGGCATCCAGGCTATCCCGATTATCGCCGGCGAAGCTGAACACCTGACCGTTTTTCAACGCACACCGAACTTTAGTGTGCCATCGAGAAACGCGCCGTTGCCGCCGGAACGGGTCGCAGAGCTCAAGAAAAACATTAAGGCGATCCGCGAGTTTTGTCGGTGGTCGACAATCGGACAGCCCTACGACTTCAAACCGGATGAAGCGTTAAAGGTGTCGGACGAGGAACGTCAGCGTCAATTTGAAGCCGACTGGGAGAAGGGCGGCTTTGAGTGGATGTTCGGCAGCTACTCCGATCTGGTGTTCGATAAGGCAGCGAACGACTACGCCTCTGATTTCGTGCGCGACAAAATTAGGGCAACGGTTAAGAATCCGGACACTGCGGAAAAACTTCTGCCTACCGGCTATCCCATTGCAACAAAAAGGTTGCCGCTCGATAGCGGTTATTTCGAAACCTTTAACCGAGACAACGTGTCGTTGGTGGATCTGCGCGAGACGCCAATCGAGGCAATTGTCGACAAGGGCGTACGCACATCAGCCGGAACTCATGAGTTAGACATGCTCGTCTTTGCCACTGGTTTCGACGCGCTCACCGGGCCTCTAACACGGATTGATATTCGCGGTCGGGGCGGGCTGTCGCTCAAGGACAAGTGGACGGAAGGGCCGCGTACCTATCTCGGGGTCGCGAGCGAGGGCTTTCCCAACATGTTCATGATCACAGGCCCAGGAAGTCCTTCTGTACTAGGAAATATGCCGACTTCAATCGAGCAGCACGTGGACTGGATATGCGGATGCATAACCCACATGCAGCAGCAAGGAGTGAGCGCCGCCGAACCGACCAGCAAAGCCGAAGGCGAGTGGGGCGCGCATGTCAAAGAGTTGGCCGACGACACGCTGTTTCCGCAAGTGGATTCCTGGTATCTGGGCGCCAATATTCCGGGTAAGTCGCGTGTATTTCTCCCCTATATAGGTGGGTTTGGAACCTATCGCCAACTCTGCAACGACGTGGCGGAGAAGGGTTATGAGGGATTCAGATTTTTCTGAGCGGCTTACGTAAAGCCAATCTGATGGGCTGGCCACAAGAGAGTTATCAATAGTGTCAGCGACGGGTATTGCCGCAGACACGATCGAAATCCGACGCAACGTCGACGTCGAGCGCGTCATCAAAACGCCCTCGATAATCGTGCGCGGATAGTGTGTTGCTTCGCAATGTCCCGCCGTGCGGGTTGCGATTGACGCCAGTGAATATAAAAGATCAAAGGAGAAATTCATGACCCAAGCAAACACCTGCATCGTTGTCGGCGTCGGACCGGGCCTCGGTGCCGCCACGGCGCGACGATTCGCCAAAGCCGGGCATCCGGTAGCGCTCGCCGCTCGCAACATCGACAAGCTCGAGGCGTTGGTCGCCGAGATTGAAGCCGCCGGCGGTCGCGCGAAAGGCTATGCGTGCGACGCTACGGTCGAGACGAGCGTCGCAACATTGTTCGAGCAGGCACAAACCGATCTTGGCGCGGCGGGCGTCGCTATTTATAACGCCTCAGGACGTGCTCGCAAGCCGATTGCCGAGACCACAGTGGATGAGTTCGTGACCAGTTGGGAGCGCTGCTGTCTGGGTGGGTTTTTAGTTGGAAGAGAAGCCGCACGCGTGATGCAGCCACGTGGCGAAGGCAGCATTCTGTTCACGGGTGCCACAGCCAGCATGAAAGGCTATGCACATTCAGCGACTTTCGCGGTGGGCAAGTTTGGCTTGCGTGCCCTGGCCGAATCGATGGCGCGCGAATTACACCCTAAAGGCATCCACGTAGCGCACTTCAACATCGACGGTGGCATCGGCGAGAACAGCGATGACGACCGGTTGCTGCCCGATGCGATCGCCGAAACCTACTATCAGACGCATGCCCAACATCGTAGCGCCTGGTCGCACAGTGTCGAAGTGCGGCCTTGGGTCGAGAAGTTCTAGGGGGGCGATACGACGATAGTGGCCGTGCGGTTCGATAGCTGCGTAAGACGGCGTTCTACGCAGCTCAATTATTACGGATTAACTTGCGCGTATTGAACACGGCGTGTCTTGGGCTCCGGGGCGCTCCACAAGACACTCAGACGTTCTTTAACCCATTGGCACGGGAGGTCGAACGCCGGGAAAGTTGAAGAAACGGCACCTGAGCAGATTCACTCAGCAGCGCTAGTAATTGCGCCGGCGCGGACGCTCGTATCCATCATAATTTCCGCTGAATTCCGGCACGCGTTCGACCAGCGACTCGATGAGCGTGAGTTCGGCGTCGGTGTGGTTCTTGAACGGCGCTTCCCGAATGCGCTTACCGGCAGGCGCATCGCGAAGCACGTAGCGCGGGGTGTGATGGCCTGCATCCACAGTCTCGCTACTCTGCGGATCGTCGTTTGCCGCGACGTCGGTTACCCCGTAGCAAGTACAGATGTAGTCCTGCTCGGGCTCAACCTCAACATAAACCCCGGTGCCTCGAATGCCGATAGTTGCTACAGCGGTGTTGATGCGGTGCCGTCTGGAGCCGAATACCGATAGCAAGGCACCGGTAAACATTCGCAAGCCCTCGACAATCGAGTTGTCCTCTTCGGCCGGGGTGAGTTGCAAACGAGAATTGCGCCGCAAAATAAACGCATCCTTTGCGACCGTGAATACGATATTGCCGTCCGTGCCGGTTTCAACCAGATCACCAGCAGAGATCACAGTGGCCCGCGTCGCGCTGACGCCATTGACCTTGACCTGGCCCGCCAGGCGGTGAATAGAACCGCGTGCGGCGAACACATTCCCAATCGTTGCCGGACCAGCAAACAATCCCGCCGCCAGTGCGCTCAAAACGATTGTGCGTCGACGTGGATCGATGTCTTTATCGTCATCGTTATTCATTACAGGTCACCGTTGGTGGTAGCGTTCATCAGGTCATGCTGCAACAGAGGGTGAGGTATTTCCACTCTGCGTGGCCAAACGCAGTACGGAAGTTTGGAGTTCACCTCGCACTTTAGTGCATGAATTAATAGCAGTGTCTGCGGGGCTTCGGTTCGAGATTCGTCAGTAAAGCAGAAATTGATTGCTGTTTCGCCACCGGCCAGGACCACCCCATAACACCACTCAGGTGGAGATTTCCGTTTGCTTAAGGCCGTAACGCTTTATCGCCGCGACTAGCTGGACTAGGCTTTGGTTGGGCTATGAACCGGGGCGCGACGTAATGAATGTATTGGACATGAAAGTGGGTGTGTTGCTGCCGGCGTGGACGGGTTCACTGGACGGGGAGACGCCGACGTTAAGCCAGGTGTTGTCCTTTGCTGCTCACGCCGAAACGGTCGGACTCGACAGTATATGGCTAACCGACCACCTCTATTGGGAGCCCTATGCTGATTTTCGCGCCGTCGGCATCGAGTTGCCTGCAGATTGGGCTGGCGTGAAGGGCGGCCAATGGGAGTGCTGGACGACTGCTGCCGCGCTCGCGACGCAGACCACGAAGGTAACGATTGGCACGTTGGTGTCGAACACAGCTTTTCGCAATCCAGCCTTGCTCGCGCGGATGGCAGACACGGTGAACGAACTTAGCAACGGCCGCCTTATTGTTGGCCTCGGCGCGGGCGATTTCGCCTCCGAGCACCGCGCCTATGGCTTTGATTTTGAGCGACGTGTCGGCCGTTTCGAGGATTCGTTGCAGATCATTTTGCCGCTGCTCAAGGGCGAACGCTTCAGCCACGTCGGCGAGTTCCACCGGCTGGAAGACGCAGAATTGTTGCCAAAGTCATCGGCACCTGCGCCACCCATTTTGATCGGTACTCTCAAGGGCAAGCCGCGCATGTCCCGTCTTGCCGCCCAGCACGCCGATATCTGGAACTGCATGATCGCCTTCGGCGATTGCGCTATCGAAACCTACCTCGGCGCGTGGGCGCCAATTCGAGCCGCGTGCGAGCGTTTCGGCCGGGATCCGGCAACCCTCATGCAGAGCGCGACAGTTGCCGTGAACCTGACTGACGGCCCGTACCCAATAGTACCGACGTCGACGCCGTTTTCTGGCTCGGTTGAACAGATCGCCGACCGCTTCGCCGAATATGCCGCCAACAATGTTGGCCATCTGTCGGTGATTCCACATCCATGGAACGAGGCGGGGTTAGACAAGCTCGCTCAGGTGCTGGCGTGCCTGCGGCGCTAGGTCATCGCCTAGGAAGGATGCGGGCAGGCAGCAGGGGCAAGTTGTCACTCGGCAAAATTCTGAATAACGGGTGCGGGTCTGAGACTCTCAACTTCGCACTCTGTCACCGTTCCTTTTCTGGCGTTTGAATCCAGGACGAGCACGCGCGGAAGTTAAGAAAAATGAAGGCTTAATCCCATCGTTGCCCGTTACACAGAACCGGATTAACGCTAGCCCAATGCGGCAGCAACCGCTTCAATGATGGCGGTCATTGAGATCCCTTCGTTCGCTTCGTAAACACCTGCCTCGCCGTTTAGCTTACCCATCTTCGATCCACCGGCATGGTGGAGGCCGATCAACCGCCAGGTGCTGTTGAACACCGGGCTGCCGGAACTGCCGCCTTCGGTCGGTGCGCGATAGTGGAGTCGGGGGACTTCGTGATCGAGCAGAAAATTGTCGTGTAGAGAGAACGACAGTTTGCCGCCGCCCGGATGGCCGATGACGTATACCCGTTGCTGACCATCTGCCAATGGCAAATGCTTGGAAATTCTGAAGCTTTGCTCGCAGGCAACCGGCTCACTCAATGTGGCGATGGTGCAGTCGAGTTCCGTGCGTCCGGAGCTGAACAGGATCGCTTCAATTTCATAAGTCGCGTCCGGTGTGTCACTGGCCTCGAGGCGCACTTGTACCTCATCAGGAGGCAGCGCCGACGGGCTGCCGGCGTGTTCGGCAGGGTCATCGCTGAGCACGTGGGCGTTGGTGACCAGCACCCACTCATCGCTGATGCTCGGGTGGACGTCCGAACCGGGCAGTAGAAAACCGGTGCCATGGCCGTTGCCGACTGCGTCTTCAATAACCGCTACCGCGCGCGCCTGATTCAGTCCGTCGACATACCACTTAAAGCTCTTATAACGATCGCCGCCGAAAACTTTTTCGAATTGTGTGTTGTCACGCTGCTGCAGTTGCCCGGCATCGTGTAGAAATCCTTGTGCGGAACTGACTTCATCGAGCGCGTGCTCAAGGCGCAGTTCGCCGCCTTCGAGTGCAAGCAAGGCGGCGCGCAAAGTATGCAGAAGTGCGGCTTGGGGTGGCTCGCTGTGGTCCAGTTGCCAAACCTGCTCGAACTGGCGCAGCGTACTCGCACACTCGAACGCATCTACTGCGGCGCTACTGGTATAGCGGCCCAGCCATTCCAGCGCCTGGCTGTAATCGGACATCGCCACACAGGCTTCCGCAGCCGTTGCGCAGTCCCAGATCTCGGGCGTCGTAAGGGCTTTTATATGCGCCAGGATAGCCTTACTCGCCGTCCCGATATCGATTGGTGGCGAGTCAATTTCGATGTTGTCGCGCTGCGCCCGGCACAGGAGCGCGACGGTATTGATACCGTGCCATAAATTCAGCCCTGCGGCTGCATCAAAAGGAACAGCATAAGAGTCGATAGCAGCGAGCAGATGCCGACCGACGTCTCCCTCACTGCCGGCGCTGCGGGCAGTGACATAGATTTGCTTGTGGGCGCGCCCTATAAGTCCGAGCGCTTCGGCTAATTCCGCTGCGTCACCTTGCGCTTCGCAGTCTTGCCGGAGGACTCTAAGTACCGCCAGCGCGGCGACTGTCTGGTCGCTGTCGATCAAAGCCTGGGCGTACAGGCGGCGGATTCGGGGCGCATCCTGGCCGGTTTGAATGAGTGCCTCAGCAACGTCGATCATCAGCGCGAAATATCGCTTGCGCCGCAGGATATCGAGAACTGCTTTCGCGTCCTGTAACTCGAGTGGTCGTGCCTGCACCCACAGATCGGCAGTTAGCGTTTCGCACTGCAGTGCAACGCCCGCGCGGTCAAACGTCCGCGCTGCGCGTTCAAGTTCGCGTACAAGTGCGCTTGCGTCCATCAGATTCTGCGCATTCGATTAGATCTGCAGCCGCGACTGCTGCAGTCCGAGCGCACTTGCTGTGGTGCTGAATGATGATACGTAGCCGCGATCGTCATGTGCTTTGGCTCAACTGGAAAGTCGCTCAAAGTTCGAGCAGGTTTGCGAGGTGTTCACACAGGGATTCCTGTGCAAAATACTTCAAGCTGCTGTGCCGCCATGCACCGCCGTTGGTCACTCTGTGGTCCTGGACCACCTCAGTGCCTGACTTGAGATAGTCGTCGGCGATGCGCGCATTGAAGGCCACCGGATCGAGCCGGTCGTACACGTTGATCCAATCGCCAGAAACGCCGACCGACGGAAACGCGTCTTTGGCGTTATAGCGTGGATCATAGTTGTCGTGTACTTCACTCAGGCCGAGCGGGCTACCAACGGTCATGTAGCCATCAATGGCCGGGCACGCGGGGACGTTCTTCAGGCAATCATAGGAGATCACGGTGCCCATCGAATGACTAACGACGACATGCGGGCCCTCGTTCTGCGAATCTATGCTGAGCTGGCTGACGAACAGATCACGTATGTGCTCCTTGACCCGAAAGCTCTCGCCGGGTCGGGGTGAGGAGGTGGCGTCAAAAAGATAGTGATGGACATCGCGCAAGAACGCTTTCATCACGCGCCTTTTAATAAACCACGGCAGCGGGATGGCCTCAAATTCGAGTTTTGAAACGTTCTCGTCCGGCGCTTCAGGTTTAAAATCGTCGCCGTCCGGCGAGGCGCTATCAACTCCCAACGAGCGACGCATCGATTCGACCAGCGCTTTTTCGTTACCCTGCAGTTCGTCAATCCAGGCGAGATCCTCGTCCACATCAGCCGTTCCGAGGCCGCCTTCGACCGCCTCGAAGCTGTCGCCTGCCGCGAGCGGCTCCGGGTACATGACGTCTGCCCAGTACACCATCGACGTCGAAACACCCGCACCGGCCAAATCGAGGCCGCCTTCACTGAGCGACTGGTTCCAGTTCCGCAACAACTGTGTTTTTTCCGGCTGGTTACAGATCCCGTGAACGAAAGTGACGTGTGGCATGTTGGAGTCGATCTCTAAAATGGCTGCCGTTCGACTCTAGTACGAACGTGGCTGGTAAACGGCAATTTTTACTGGCACGGCGGGGATACTTCGTGGTCACACGCGGCCGCGCCTGCTCGAGCTTTCAGTTCGATTGGGCGCAGCGACTAGGTCCCGGTGCACAAGGACGAGGGGGCGCGATAACCGACCGCAAGAACATCGCCAGAAACATTGAACGTCCCGCGTGATGCTGTATCGCTGCCGCCGTAGAACAGCGGCAACGAGAGATAGACGTCAGTTGACGGGGGTAATCCGCCGCGGCCGCTGATGCTGAAACTACTCTGCCCGATATCGGTGCGGCGACTGCAGCGCTCCGCGAGCCGGCTGCCTGGGTCTTCGAAGTCGGTCGACAACACTGTAAGGCTGCCGCGAGGTTCGTGTCGGGCGCGATAACGGCGATTTGACCGGCGACACCGAGCGCGAACTCGCCTGTATAACGGTCTCGGCCGGCACGGAAAACCCCTACTTCGTCGCAAAGAAATATGCCGTGATGATCTCCATGCTGCTTAGCCGTAAAAGTAGACCGCAATATAACGTTCAGGTCGACAAGCGCTGAGCCTGTTTCTGTTGTTTGCACCGATCCTGAGCACGGCAGCGATTACTGACAGGTTGCGTGTGTCGTGTGCCGCTGATCAGCTTTTCAGGGCAAGCCACCCGGTCGCAATTTGGATTGCCGCCATTTTGTATCTATACTTGACATTATATTTCTAACATAAATATATGTTTTATATATGTCTTCAGGGCGAATTTCGAGCAATTTCTCGATTCCGGCAGGGGTGCTAATCCTGCTCGGCTGCCTGCTGTCCGGGCATGTCTTGGGCTTAGGAGTCGACGCCGAAATCGGCATGCGCCATGAACAGAATCTTGGCCGCGCAGAACGACAGGCAGACCAGGAACATGACACGGCGCTGGTGCTGAACGCCCATGCCGAACAACAATTTCGGCTCGACCCGCTGACACGGATCAGCGTCGAGGGCGGGCTTGGTACGCGCCGCTGGACACGCTTCGATGATCTGAGCGAGTACAGCGCCGAGCTTGGCGTACGCGCTCGGCGGGCGCTCAACCATAGTTTCGAAGCACCATGGGCGGAGTTGTCACTGAAGGCGATCGGGTTGCAGCATCAGGACAGTGACATTCGTGATGGCGGCATCCTGCGTGCCGGCGCGACCGGCGGCCGGCGCTTTGGTCATCGTTTCGATGCGCGTCTCGGCTACGCTTATCAGATCCGTCGCGCGGCCGAGGATCGGATCTTCGATTTAGAACACCACGAAATGTTCGGGCAGCTCGATGTCCAGCTTGGTCGGCGCTGGCTAGTCTATCTGGAAGTCGGAGTTATTGAAGGCGAGCTGGTCTCGACTGCCGGCATTCCCAATCCGCGCTTTGCACGAGCCGCGAAAATATTGCCGCGCGGGGACGATGACGCATTCGGCCTTGGTCCGTCACCGCTCGGGTCCGGCTTGAGTCCGCGTTGGACTTATCAAATCGAGGGCGTCGTGTTGAATGGCGAAATCGGCATCAACTACCCCCTGCGGCCCGGTCTCGCCATCGATGTGGCGGCACGCTACGTGCAGGCCTACGCGTCCGGCGATATCGAATACGACGGTTATACTGTCAATGCCGGTCTGCTCTGGCAGTTTGGGCGCTAGCGCTACGGTTCTCGCCGTTCGGCGGAATCACTCAACAAACCTTTTACATCGCAACCCGCCGTGCGCGGTTCCGTTGCCCCCTGATGATGGTTTAATAGCCTGCGCGGCTGCGCGGCTGCGCGGTGACGCTTACGCCGAACTTCATTCATTCCGGGAACGATTCGATTATGACCAGCTCGATTTTTGATCTGACAGGCAAAGTCGCCCTCATCACGGGCTCCAGCAAGGGCATCGGCAAGGCGATGGCCGAGGAGCTGGCGCGGCATGGCGCCACAGTGGTTATTTCCAGCCGCAAGGCCGACATCTGCGAAGAAGTAGCTGCGGCGATTAATGCTGAACTCGCCGATGCGCCTGGTCGTGCGGTCGCGATTGCGGGCAACATCAGCCGTAAAGAAGAACTCGAACGGCTGGTCGGCGAGACGCGTAGCCAACTCGGCAAAATCGATATTCTGATTTGTAACGCGGCGGTCAATCCGGCCTACGGGTCGATGACGGACCTCGAAGATTCTGCGTTTGAGAAGATCCTGGGTGTGAATATCATGTCCAACCATTGGCTTGCGCAGATGGTCCTGCCGGAGATGCGAGAGCGTCGTGACGGGGTCATCATCATCGTCTCATCGGTCGGTGGCTTACGCGGCCACGACAAACTCGGTGCGTACTGCATCTCCAAGGCCGCCGATGTGCAACTGGTACGCAATCTTGCGGTCGAGCATGGGCCGCACAACGTGCGCGTGAATGCGGTCTCACCGGGACTGGTTCGCACCGATTTTGCGCGCGCTCTGTGGGAAAACCCGGAAGTGCTTGCCGCCCGTACCGAGCACGATCCGCTACGCCGCATCGGCGAACCGGAAGAACTCGGCGGTATTGCGGTCTATCTCGCTTCAAAAGCTGGCAGTTTCACCACCGGACAGAATTTCGTCGTCGATGGCGGCGCGACCATCGGGCATTAGCAAGCGGGCTGCGTCCGACCGCCCGTTATCGATGCTACGCTGCAGTACGCGGACCTACCGCCAACCCCGAGGATGCTGACATGAAGAATCTTGTGATGACGTTGCTGATGGCGGTGCTAGTGACCGCATGCTCGGAAGAAGGCACCAACCAGGTGCAGGCGGATCTGCCAGTAGATAAGGGCTCGGTCGCGGCCGGGACTGGTCAAAGTGTGACCATGCAGGGCGGCGAGCTGCCATTGGCCGGAGAGGGTGCGATAGCAGTTGGTAAGGCCTTGCCTGAAGCGATGTTGTCGGCTGCCGATCTAAAGGCCGTCAATATCGCAGCGAAGGGTGGCAAAGTTCGCGTTATCAGCGTCGTGCCATCGCTGGACACCCCGACCTGTGAGGAACAGACGCATATTCTTTCGGAAGAGAATAACGGTCTCGACCAGCAGGTTGAACTGGTTACGATCAGTATGGATTTGCCGTTCGCCCAATCACGTTTCGCCAAAGAGGCGAAAATCAGCAACATGACCTTTTTGTCTGATTACAAAGGTCGAGAGTTCGGCAACACGAACGGTTTGTTAATCGAGCCGTTGTCGTTGCTGACCCGTGCGGTCATCGTGACGGACAAAGAAAACATCGTGCGCTATCTTCAGGTGGTACCCGAAATCACTGCATTGCCCGATATGCCGGCAGCGATGCAAGCAGCGCGGGATTTGCTCTAGCGTCGAACCACACTTGCGGCACGAAGAGTACCAGCCTCGATAGCTGCTGAGCGCCCTGAGTTAAGGCGGCGCATGCGCCAGCTCAGTGCTTTTTCACAAACGCATTTAGCGTGAGTGTCTCTGGCGCCAGGCAGGCGGTATCGCTGCAAGCCTGCAGGGTCAGTGCGAGCGCTACGAGACCCGATTCCGCCTCGCCGGTCGGCTGCAGATCCCCGTTAATGCTGAACCGCCCCGCATAAAGTTCCAATTCGTCATCCCGGTTTTTAAGGCGCGTGGCCATGGCTGCCGGGTAAGCGATATCAACTATGCGCCACGGCGTGGAACCGCGTACGGCTAGCTGACTACCCACTAGATCCGGGTCGCCCGGGTTCGGCGCGTTCACATGCCAACCTTCGGTAACTGCGACATCGACGTTAACGCGATCGCCGTCCACCCGGACATCGGCACGAATCGCGCCGCGCCCGGCGTAGGCGAAAGAACCAATTTCGCCGTGCCGAAAATGTTCATGAGCGCGCAAGGCGTAAGTATGTGCGCGCGGCGATTGTTCGAGGTCGCCGGCAAGCGCGAGCATCTGTTCGAGTACTTGCCCCTCTAGCGCCAGATCGGCGGTGCGCCGATTCACGGCGTTCAAGGCAGCCAACGCCAGCGCATTACCCGATGGCACTGCGTTGTCTTCCAGCGCTTTGGCGCGCGGAATGTTGACACCCTGAGTATCGGCCACGCTCATGAAGAATCCGCCGCTCTCGGCGTCCCAATAGTCGCTCATCAACACTGCGTTTAGCGCCGCCGCTCGTTCTAACCAGCGTTTGTCGAGCGTCGCGTCGTAGAGCGCGACGAAAGCCTCGGCGAGCGCCGCGTAATCTTCAGCCATCGCGCGCACGCTACCTTCGCCCCGGTAGGTACTGCGCCAGAGCTTGCCGTACTCATCCAGGTGATGTGACAGCACGAACTCAGCACCAGCCAGCGCGCGTTCGAGATAGCGCGGTTCGTCAAACACCGCTGCCGCGTTGCTCAAGGCTGTGATCATCAGGCCATTCCAGGCCGAGACGACTTTCTCGTCGCGCAACGGGCCTGCGCGTTCCTGGCGGGCGGTGAGCAGGGCGGCTTCAATCTGGTCGAGCTCGGCATACCAAGCAGCGATACTCAGCCCATGCTGCTCGGCAAACTGAGTGGCACTGCGTTGCAGATGCAGCACATTGGCTTGTTCGAAGTTGCCACTGTCGGTGACGGAGAACCATGCCGTTGCGCGGCTGGCCCGCTCAGCGCCGAGTAACGTCTGTAATTGGTCGGGCGTCCAGACGTAGAACGAACCTTCACCGCCGGGACTATCCGCATCGAGTGCCGAATAGAATCCGCCGTCTTCGCTCATGAGTTCCCGTTCCACGAACGCGACGATTTTTGCTGCGATTCGTGCATAGCGCGGGCCGCCCAGCAGTTGATGGGCCTCAGTGTAGACACGCAACAATTGCGCCTGGGTGTAAAGCATTTTCTCGAAATGCGGAATCAGCCAGTTGCGATCGGTCGCATAGCGATGGAAGCCACCGCCGACGTGGTCGTGAATGCCACCGTTGGCCAGGGCATCCAAATCGAACTCAAGCCATGCGGCGAGTTCGGGGTCGGCACTGCGCTGCGCCTGGTCAAGCAGAAGGAGGTAGGTGGACTCCTGTGGAAACTTCGGCGCCTGCCCGAAGCCGCCATGACTGCGGTCGCGACGGCTGCGTAATTCCTCGACAGCCGTGTCAACGAGTGCCGGCGCGCTCTGGTCAACGGCGCGCAGGTTACGGGTGAGATCGGCGACGGCAAGCATAATTTTGTTGGCGCGTTCATCAATGGTGGCGCGTTCGCTGTCCCACACGCGGTTGATTTCGCCAAGTAGTTGGCGGAATTTCGGGCGCGGGTAGTAAGTGCCGCCCCAGAATGTCTTGCCCTCCAGATTAAGAAAACTCGACATCGGCCAGCCGCCGCGCTCGGTCAGCAGGCGTACTGCGGTCATATAGGTGTTATCAAGGTCCGGGCGTTGTTCTCGATCGACTTTGATGGCGATGAAGTGCTCGTTCAGCAAAGTCGCGATGCCGATATTGTCGAAGCTCTCCTCTTCCATGACGTGGCACCAATGGCAGGTCGAGTAGCCGATGGAGAGGAAAATGGGCTTGTTCTGGGCGCGCGCCGCAGCAAAGGCTTCGTCACCCCATGGATACCAATTGACTGGGTTGTGCGCATGCTGGAGCAAATACGGTGAGTCCTCGAGGAGCAGCCGGTTGGTAAATAGCGGCTTGCCCGAAGGGTCCAGATGCGCTGTGCGAGGTTTGTAAGCGGCATCTTTGGCAGCCAGGGAGCCGGCGAGCTGCGCCGCTAGTTCTGTGTCGAGAGGCGTATTAATGCCGGGCAGGACGTCGGCACTAACGCCTGCGTGCAGCAGCAGGATGAGCCCGCTGAGTGCTGCTCGCGACAGGATACGCCGGGTGGGTAAACGTGAATCGGGCAAGGTGTGGAGACTCCGGAGTTTTTGAGCTTCTCAGAGTAGCCGCATTCCGATTTTCTCGCATGTCCCGGTAGCGGCTTGAGGTGCCCTTTGGGTCGCCGCAATCGAATGCGTTGTCGCCACGGCGATTGGCGGAGGGGAGTGCGCGCTGCGCGTCATTGCTCGGCCACCTGTGTCACGGCAAACGGCGTTGTTTTGTGGACCGAAACGGACGTGTCGGAGAGACCGCGTTTGCGACGGATCGACCTTTAAAGTGCCTGTCCCCTTATTAGTTGGGTCGTAGTAATGTCGGTAGACCAGATTGCATCGAGCGCGACCGAGGATGGCCCTGAATGGCAAATGAAATTGGCGAGTATTTTGTATCGGCAAACGGAATTCGAACCCACTACCTGCGCGGTGGATCCGGACCGACCCTGTTATTACTGCACGGTTGGCCCGAGTGGTCGCACATCTGGCGGCCAGTGATCACGCGTCTGGCAGGCGATTACGATCTGGTCGCAGGTGACTTTCGTGGCTTTGGAGAAAGCGATAACCCGTCGCCTGAACCGTCTCTCGACGCGGGTCCGGCGGTTCTTGCTGATGATGTGTTGGCGCTGGCCGACGCCCTGGGTGTCGAGCGGTTCGGTATCGTCGCACACGATATCGGCAGTTTCGTGGCGCAGACTCTGGTGCGACAGGCGCCCGAGCGTGTCGCCGGCCTGTTCTTCTTCAATTGCGCCTATCCCGGCATCGGCGCGCGCTGGGTCGAGCCGCGCCATCTGAGTGAAACCTGGTATCAGTTTTTCCATCAGCTGCCGTGGGTTGCTGAGTTGATCGGATCGTCGCGTGAGTCATGTCGAATTTATCTGGACAATTTCTTACGGCATTGGGCGTATCAAGACC
This sequence comes from Proteobacteria bacterium UBA981, assembly GCA_002292285.1. Classification (GTDB taxonomy): domain Bacteria; phylum Pseudomonadota; class Gammaproteobacteria; genus UBA981. Next base: position 681,353 of record DBBP01000008.1, on the reverse strand, counting down.
ATGTATTCGATGACGAGATCGATCTATGGGTCGATAACTTCATGCGTCCCGGCAATTTACAGGGTGGATTTAACTGGTATCGGAGTAATCACGAGAGCCGCATGGCAGTGATCGAGGGGCGCGCGCCGACGCCAGGACCCATTGATTGTCCGACGCGAGTCTTTTGGGGCGCCCATGACCCGTTGTTCAAGCGCGAATGGACAGATGCGCTGGGCGAGTACTTCAGCGATTTGGAATTTGATTTCGCACCCGATGCGGGGCATTTCGTGCACTACGAGACACCCCAGCGTGCGGCCGACGAGATTGCGCGATTTTTCTCGCGCCAGACTTTCTAGACGCGTCGGCTAATCGCGACTATTGGAAGCGCGGCATCACCTTGTCTGCAAACAGTTCCAGCGAGGCATGAATTTGCTCAGGCTCGGCAATGCCTTGTGGCAACAACAGAAACATCTCATTGATGGGAACGCGTGCGGCGGCTGCCTCAATCTGCTTCGTGAGGGTATCGGGCGAGCCGATCAAACGATTGACGCCGCCCTGACCGAAAGCGGTCGGCCACAGTTTCCAGAACCACTCCATGTCTTCGGCCCACTCACGGGCTTTGGCATCGGTCTCGGCGCAAATCATCAGGCCGCCCCAGGCCGCTTCGGAACCCGGCGCGACGGTGTGTCCGTACACCCCTTCGGCTTCTTCGCGATAGCCGTCCCACAATACCTGGCAGAGATCGAGGCTCGGCGCGAGAACAATGGGTTTGCCCATATATTTCGCCCAGAACTTGGCAGTGCGCAAGGAGGCGGAAAAGCCGCCATACAGCGGGGGGTGGGGTTGCTGCATCGGGCGCGGTGCGATACCGATCTCGCTGATCTGCATATCTTTGCTGACGCCCTGACCATAGTCGTGATAGACCGGATGCGGATGCGGGTTGACCATCCCAGCGGGTGGAAACTGCCAGAACTGGCCGTCGTGGCTGAAGGTATCGTTGGTCAGTGCCTTGATGACAATGTCGACGTATTCGGCGAAGTATTCACGATTGGTCAGGTCGACTGGTTCGTCTTTGTTCCACGGCCCAACGGCTGCGAGTTCCGGTTTGATCTTGAAATTTTCGACCCAGCGGGTTTGATAACCGCGTACGAGTCCGACACTGAAGCGCCCGCCCAGCATGTTGTCCATGGTCGCGATCGCTTCCGCTGTGCGTAGCGGATTGTGCACGGTAGAGACAAAACCGCAGGTGATCACGCGCATACGTTTGGTGTGCTGGCCCAGCCACATCCCCATCAGGGTCGGATCGTTGCTGGCCTCGAATCCTTCAATTTGCAAATGATGTTCGGGGTGGCCGAAGCCGGCGTAACCCAGCTCGTCGGCACTTTTCGCATAACCGGCGATTTCATCGAGCATGCGCCGAAACAGGTTCGCGTCTTTGCCGGCCATACCGCGCTTGAGTTCATCGGGGCGTCCGACCGTGCAATACATGAATAAATTGAAATCGATCATAGATGGGATCTGGGCTGTGGCGCGTCATTGTTTGGGGCGGACAGTATACGAGCGAACCGACGCCGACAAATTTCGCGTGTGGTGGTGAACGTGGGTGTCCCGGATTCGGAAAACCGGAATCGAGGCTCGTATTCATGGATGTCCTGAATTAGGCGCGGAATCAGACAACCCAAATCCGCCACCCAATTTGTGGGTGTTCCTGATTAGGTAAGTCCGATTGCGGCGCTGTGGTAGCGCGGCCTGTCAGCCTCCGTGATAATCACGCTAGAAGAATGATTCGAGCACGCACCGCGCTGAAGCTGCCGCGTGGCCGTGCGAAGTATTTAATTAAGCTGCGTTGCCCGCAGGCGGAGAGACGAACGATGACGATGGTTTTAAGCCGATATCTGACTGCAGCCATGCTAGTGGCCACGGCGATCTGCGCGCACGCTGCGGACGACGAACTCGGCGATATGCTCGGCCGCATGCTGGCCCGTGATGTTAAGGCCGCGCCAGGATTTGCTGTGCGCGAGATCGTGCCGCCGGGTGAAATGTACGATCCGCTGGTGATGCACGTACATGGCGACGAGGTTTGGATTAACGACGACGGTAAAGAAGTTGGAGAGAAGGGCAGCCGCATGCTCGCCGTCAACTCAGAGGGTGCTGTGCGCGTATTGGTCGATGCGGACAAACTGGCGCCCATCAGTGCCGGATTTGATATTGCCCCGGCTGATTTCGGTGCTTATGGCGGTCAGATTTTTGCGCTTTCGCAGCCGAAGATTGGCGACAGTGGTGGCGTAGAGAACTACATCCTGCAACGCATCGATCCGAACGACGACTATGCGGTAAGCGTGTTCTGCACCTTGCCGGAACTTGATGCCAAGCGCACCAGTGGCATCGGCGTTGATGCGAGCTTCGGACCTGCAGGCAGTCCTTTCGCGGGTAAGCTCTATGCCGTTTCGACGTTGAACGGCACGATTTATGAAGCGACCCCGGATGGCCGCTGTGTGCCGTTCGTGACCTTCGATGCGGAAGAGCACGGTGGGCCGCTCTACCTGAGGTTCGCACCCGATGGCCAGTCCATTCTGCTGACCGTGGTGCGCGGCGGCATTTTCAACGCGCGTGGCACCGCCATTCTGCGCGTACACCCCGATGGACGCATCGACGAGAAGGCGCTCGCCGAGGGTGAAACGATGTTCGGCGGGCTCGACTTCGCACCTGCTGGATTCGGCAAATACGCGGGCCAGTTGTTTGTCGTTGAAGTTGGCTTCTACGAAATTCCAGTCCCACTCGGGCAGGCATTACGACCTGACGGCCGGGTGCATCGCGTGACTCCCGAGGGCAAGCTGGAACTGGTTGTGAGTGGTTTGATCAACCCCTGGGGACTGCGCTTCATTGGCGACAAGCTGTGGGTTGCCGATATCAACGGCGATTTCATTTACGGCAAACGCGAATTGCCAGACGGCTTCATTATCGAGATCACGCCGGAATAGCCGCGCTGCCGGGACGCCGATGCATCAGTAGCTCGCAGTGAGGCGTAGGTCAACGCCAAGGCCCGCCGCGTTAACACCGGAACCATGCGACCGATAGCGATTGTCGAACACATTGTTCACTGCGAGCGCAATATCGAAGTGTGCACCGAGGCGTTGCCCGACGGACGCGCGCACGAATTCGTAGCCGGGCGTGCCACCCGGTGGGATACGGTTGATATCGCGCCGATCGCCGCGACTTAATTGATCCGCGCGCGCGACGATGGAGACATCGAGGGCCGCAAAGCGACCGTCCTGTGGGCGCTCCCAGCGCAGTCCGAAGTTCGTGGTGAGGGGCATGGTGCGACTTAAGGGCTCACTCACTATGCGGCTGGTCGCGATGCTCTCGGGTGCATCGAGTTCGCTTTCTAGCCAGGTGAGATTGCCCCACACACTAAAACCGTTGCGCCACTCACGTCGCGCTGCGACTTCCACACCGCGCACAAATCCGCTGCCACTATTTTGTTTGCTCACCTCAACCTGGCCGCCGCGTAGATTGCCGGTCGCGGTACTCGTAATGAAATCGCGGATACGCGTGTGATAGCCAACCAGCGAGAATTCGTGCTGCTTTTCGGTGACGCGTAAACCTACTTCGAAAGTCAGGAATTGCTCGGCATCGAGATCAGTTGCGGCGATCTCTATTTCGTTTGAGCGACTGGCACCGAAACGGCTCAGGTCGGCGATATTCGGCGCGCGAAAGGCCTGGCTCACACCACTCCAAAGCAGAACCGGGTGTCGCACGAACGGCGAAACGCTGACGCGTGCAGAGCTAACGACTTCAGTCCACGAGTCACTAAAACTGGCGGCGTCGCCGGTCACGGGGTCTTCAAAACGCCCGATGGTGGCGGAAACGTCGTTGTAGCGACTGCTTAAGTCAATCTGAAGCTGCTCGAGTGGTGCGAACAAGCCCTGAATGTAGACACCGCGTTGTTCATAGTTGGCGTCGTCACCTATCGGCCCTTGTATCCGCACCTGTGCGAGAGAACCGTCGGGCGCGAAATCGCGGCGGCTGCTATCGACGCCGTCGTGGTAAATATCCAGGCCATAAACGAGATCCAGAAAGCCCAGTCTGGAATCGAACTGAATGTCCGCGCCCAGCATGATCGAGTCGAAGGCTTCCAGATTGCGCTCGCCGCCAGCGCGCACGCGATCGCCATCTTCGCGCCAGACCTGTCGGGACAAGGTCACTTTGAGGCTGTCGAGTGCCGGGTGTAGTGTATGGCCTTGCACGCGCACGTAGCCGAGCTCGCGTTGCTGATCTTTAACGCGGCGCTCGTCGGTGCCGACGGAAGTGCCGGCAAAAGGCTGGGCAAGGCGCGTTGAGAACGTTCGCCAGACATCGTCCTGCTCAAGTTGCTGGTATACCAGGCGCGCTTCCCAGCGTTCGCTGACCTGCCAGTCGATGCGCGCGTCCCAGGCTGTCTCGCCATAGCCAGTGTGCGGTTGCTGACCGAGATCGGCGGTCCTGAGATCGCCAAAGTGCTTCAACGAATAACCGAGATGCAGCCCATAGTGGCCACCTGAGCCGACCGCGATTTCGGTGCGCGATCGGCGGCTGTTATCAACGGAAGCGAAGGCTATGCGTTGCCGCCCATGGATGAAGGTCTCATCGTGTGTCTCGTGTTCATACCCGGACGAGCGCGTATTGATCACCACGGTCCCGCCGATCGCATCGCTACCGTACATTGCCGAGGTCGGCCCACCGAGCACTTCCAGAGAACTCACGGCGTGCATATCAATAAGCGAAAAATATTCGTTCGGTCCGTCGCGATAGACCGAGTTGTTGTAGCGCACGCCATCGATCACGGTGAGCATGCGGTAACCCGTAAAGCCGCGCAGAAAAGGCGCGCCCTGACCATTGGCGGATTTTTGCACCATCACGCCGGCAGTTTCAGCGAGGGCATCCGGCAGGTTGCGTACGAATTTGCCGTCGACGTCGTCTGCAGACAGCACGGACACGCTGTGCGGTACGGTGACAGTATCCGCCGCACGCCGGGTCGCGGTTACGGTGACAGTTTCGATAGCGCTAACGGACCCGCAAGACAGGGCCGCAACGAGAAGAAGATTCAGGCGGATGATAAGGGGCTTTAATGATTGCGAAGCGGGGCAGTGTAACGAATTCAATGGTCAAGGTTTTCGGCGCTGGCAACGTTAGAACATATGAACCCCGCTCGCTCTCGCCAACGCGACTGCCTGCTGTTAGCGCGCGCATCCGGGCGGTCAACTACCACTCTCAGTGGAGTTCGCCCGCATACTCGAACGCAAGGGCGGTCCGACTCCCAATAGCGGCTCGACCTCGGGGTACACGCACTAACTAAGGCACACCGTAAAATGCCCTGAAATCTGAAGGCTCCCCCCATTTTTTTCGTCAAACCGGAGGAGCCTCAGTTCGACGCCGACATCTGATTTCAGCGAGGACGAAGTCGGGTTACTGAAAATGCCGCACAACGTCTTCGCCGAGTCGATAGATACACTCAAGAGACTCAGCCGGGTCGGGGTAATACCCTGTTTCTGGTTTCGGCGTACGTGTGCGCAGGCAAATCCAGTCAGGCTTGAGTTTCTCCTGCATTTCTCCGAGCCGGTCGACCCATGTTTGCGCGTTGCCGAGGATCAGGAACTGTTTCTCCAGTGTCTCGACTGGCACTGCGGCAGCTTCCGGCTCCATGCCGTTCTCCTGGTAGAAAGCGAGCTCGCGAACCCAGCGATGACCGTGTCGCTCGCGTACTTGCTTCTCATCGTCACCGATCCAACCTTCGCAAATGAGTCCGACGCTCCAGTTCTTGCGGCCTTTTTTGTCGGCCCTCTCGCGCCAGTATGAGATCCGTTCCCGCGCCGTTTCGATCTCGGGTTGGTGACCCCAAATCCAGCCGTCCCAATCGGTCGCGCGTTCCACCCCGTTGTCGAAAAATGCGCCAATCCATATCGGCGGTCGCGGTTGCCGATAGGGTTTCGGCGTGAGCAGGATATCGTCGTAATCATAGAACTCGCCGTGAAAAGAAAACCGCTCGTTCGTCCACACACCTTCGATGATTTGCAAGACTTCTTCAAAGCGCGCGTTTTTGCGTTTGGTTGGCACACCGAAAAGTCGGAAATAATCCTCGTGATAACCGACGCCGGCTCCGAAGACCAGACGGCCCCTGGAAAGCATGTCTATCTGGGCCAATTGTTCCGCGACATGGACCGGATGATAGTAAGTCGGCTGCAGCACGGCCGTGGCAATTTGTATGCGAGTGGTGCGCGCGGCGATTGCGGCGGCGACGGTCAGAATCGAAGGGAAGTAGGTCTCCGGTCGCGCATGGCGTTCGGGTAGCCACAAACTTTCGAACCCCACTTCCTCGGCTGCCTCGGCTTCAAGCAGTAACTGGTCGCCGGCAGCGGCAACTTCGCGGCGGGTCGGGATAATCTGGTCATAGCCACCGAAATGAGTGTCAGGCATGTAGGCGATACGCATTTTTATCTCCTCGGGTCTGGCGTGACTTGTGCTTACATTGGCGTCGGGCGACTCGGTTTGTGCGCTGGTCGACGCGCATGCATAACCGCCGGCGAGTCGAGACGCACCCTAAGCTAACGCGCGATATCAAACTCAACGATAAAGCCGTCCGGTAGTTCTCGCCGGCCGGCGATGAAATCACCGTTGATATCTGCGACCCACAATTTGCCGTTGACGAATTGCACACCAATCGGATTAACCAAATCGGTCGCAACGACCGCGGGTTTGCCGTCTGCATCGATGCGAAACACGCGCCCGTCGGTGTCGAGTTTCTGGGTCATCGGTACGGGTATCTGGAAGCGGCCGATATCGGCAAAGAACAACTGGCCGCCGTATGGGCCGAAGTCTGCGGGGGCGTAGGCCATGCCGGTCGGTTTGGACGCGCCGGCGTAAAGTGGCTCTGCGTCAATTTTGCCGTCCGCGCTGACGGTGACAATAGCGCCCGCTTGTGGGCCGGTGCTTTCCAGGCTGAATACCCCGCGACTGACGGAAACCAACATGCGCTGCCCGTCCGGCGTGAAGTTCATGACGGTCGGCCCGCTGTAGGTTTCGCCGTCAAAGACCAGGAAGGGTTCACATTTGCCATCGGCGGTGACCTGATAAATTGCGTCGTTCAGGATTGTGACGACAAACAGGCGTCCGGCGAACGGCGAGCCCTCAGGGCCGAAGCGCGCATCGAGCCCGAAGCCTGAGATCTTTTTCGGACCGGTTTCCGGCAAGGTGCAATAGATACTCGCGGCGAAATCGTTGTCGGGTTCGAGTCTTTGTACAACATGGTTTTCAAGCCCACCCGCAACAGCGACTTTTGGTTGCGCCAGGGTGAATACGTCGCCGCCGTAGTCGCCAAAACTTGCCGGTGCAAGATCGAAACCGACGGTTGGCAGCAGTTTGCCGACGTCGGCGAGGACCGAAATTTCGCCACTATGGCTGATCGCAAGCAAGCGACTGCCTTTGTCTTTTTCTTCGCCGCCGTCATCGTTAATCCAAGTCGTGTCACCGACCGGCAACATGATGAGGGGGTCGTAGAGTTTCCCCGGGGCGACCAGCAGGCGTGCGCTGAAGCCGTCGGCGGGCTTGATTTCCGGTGGGGTTAACAGGCGTTTTACCAAAGCGTCCGCGTCGCCGAAAGAGGCCATCGGCAGACTCGCCAGGGCAGTGATGATTGCGCTTGTTAAGTATCGACGAATAGACATTCAGTCCCTCCTTATTCCCGGACAGTGCAATGTCCAGCGTTGCACCTGCGCGACAGGATCTCAAGCACGACAATCGGCTGCACTTTTGCTGCGCTGCAATTTAAATGGGGTGTCTTTAACTGAGCCAGTTGCACTGTTACCGTTCGTTCTCGCAAGCATCCCGTGCGCCATGACGTGCGGCCCGCATTGCGCGTACGTACAAGATCAGCCAGAGGAACCCACAAATGAGCGCACGCGACCAAATCACAACACTTATGAACCGCTATGGATTCACTATTGATACTGGCGATCTGGATGGCTTCGCCGAGCTGTTTGGCAAGGGCGAGTGGACTTCGGAGGGTTCGCCGCCGAATTTCGGCAAACAGGCAATGCTCGATAATGTGCTTTCAAACGTGCGCATATACCCGGACGGTACGCCTAGGACGAAACACGTGACGGCCAATGTCGAGCTGGTGGTCGATGAAGCAGCGGGGAAAGCGAAAAGCGAATGCTACGTGACGGTGTTCCAGCAAACTGACGATTTCCCCTTGCAGGCGATATTCTCCGGTCATTACTTCGATGACTTTGTTTGTGAAAATGGCACCTGGCGCTTTGCCCGACGCTTCATCCGCTATGCCCTTGTCGGTGACATGCGCGCTCATCTGACGACACCTGCGGCAGTTATTGCCGCTGCCTGATATAAGGTGTCGGACCCCGAGCGTTTAGACCTGAAGACCGCTGACGAGGCGCTAATCGCGCGCATTCGGCCCCTGCTGAAGCGTCGCAAGGGCATTTCAGATAAAAAGCTGTTCGGTGGCGTGTGCTTCATGGTCAACGGCAATATGTGTGCGGGCACATGGCAGGGTTCACTGGTTGTGCGCCTCGACAAGCCAGGGCATGAGGCGGTCCTGCGTGAGGAACATACCGCCCCATTCGATGCGACCGGCCGAGTGATGAAGGGCTGGGCGCTGATCGCTCCGGCCGGCATCGACACACCCGATACCCTGCGCGCATGGCTGGATCGTGCGGTCCGCTACGCGCGCAGCTTGCCGCCTAAATAAGGACTCCGGAAATGATCCCCGCTGACGAAACCTTTGATGGCACATGGCCGTTCGCACCACACTTTCACCACGGCAATGGTTTTGCCATGCACTATGTCGATGAGCGTTCGAGCGCCGATGATACATTTCTGTGCGTGCACGGCGAGCCGACCTGGGGCTATCTCTATCGCAATATCATCCCGCGCCTGACGCCCTACGGCCGGGTGATCGTGCCGGATCACATGGGCTTTGGTAAAAGCGAAACGCCGCTTGATCGCGAATACACCGTTCAGGCCCATTGCGAGAATCTTGAGGGACTCTTATTGGCGCTCGATCTCACCAACGTAACCCTGGTGATGCAGGACTGGGGCGGTCCTATCGGTAGTGCGATGGCTTATCTGCATCCACAACGCATCAAACGGCTTTGTGTAATGAACGCGATGGTCGGCGGCCGCTCGAAAGAAGATCCGAAGGCCTTCACAAGTTCGCCGTGGCCGGTGTGGGTGGGCAGCCCGGCATTTGAACCAACCATCCGCAATCTCGGCAGCACGATTCTGTCGGTGATGAAGCGGATTGGGTTTGAGCGCACCGCGCACGTCGATGAGACGTGGGTGCGCGCCTACGCGAGTCCGTTCCCCACTCCGGAATCGTGTATCGCCGCCGAACGTTTTCCACAATGTATTGCCGATCGCGAGACGGTCAATGATCTAAAATCCATTCGCACGGCGGAGGCGATTGCAGCGATCAAGGAGAAGCCTGCGATGATGGTCTTTGGTGAAGCGGATCGTGCTTTGCCGCAGGCCTTCACGATTGGTTGCTTCAGAGATTTATGGCCTGACGCGCCGGTCGTGACCTTGCCTGGCGTTGGTCACTTTTTGCAGGAAGATGCGCCCGAAACCGTCGCGGCGCTGATTGCGCAGTTTTCTCAGATAAATTGAGCGCGGTACGCGCGGGATTCAGGTATTCGGCATCGGCTATTCAGGTGGCGCGGCCGAAGGCGCCATTTGCGATTCGGCACTGCGGTTGGCGTCGATAAAGAACGTACACATGTCGCCGGATCGATCGTTTTCACAGGTACTGCGCCACATTTTGCACGAAGCGAGTAGCACGCCGAGATCTGAGGCGTTCATTTGATTGAGGTAGGCGAGCTGCTTCGCGTCGCCGTCAGCTTTAGCGATATTACGCTCACGAACTTCGTCGGCTCGGGCGTGCGCCTTGTCTGCGCAGTGTTGAAAGGCTTCCTGCATTTCGTTGGCAACGGCAGCGCCAGACCACAATGAAAGTATCATCAAGAAAACGTGTATCACGATGTCGGTCGCCAAGTTTCGCGGGCCCGCAGAATACCGGGGTCTCGAGCTTGGCCGCAACGCTGCTGTGGCCGACATAGGTATCCATGATCCTGACTGCGTCACCATTCCGGGCGGGCGCGCGTTCGAGAAAATTGCAGCACAGCTACGCGAACAGGGTGTCGCGTACACCCTGCATGAACACATCGAGGTCGGCACCATCGAACAGGCGCTGCAATCGGTGCCAGAGCTAACCGTCAATCTACTCAAGACTGTCGCGTTCGAAGTCGCGCGAACGGATCGGATTATCTTTGTTGCTGTTGCCTGCACGGCCAAAGTTGACTACAAGCGAGTCAGTGCTGCGCTTGGCTGCTCTCGTCGTGCCCTGCGTTTACTCGACAATCAGCGTTTGGAGCATGAACTCGGCTTCGCGGTGGGCGGAGTTGGACCATTTCGTGTCGAACCCGCTATCGAAGTGATCCTCGACGAAGGGTTCGCTGAAGATGATCTCGTGAAAGTCGGCGGCGGCACCCGGCAGCACACTTTCGAACTGGGCTTCGGTGCTCTAGCTGCGATATCTGACGCACACATTGCCCGGGTATCGAGAGTCTCGCCCGCGTAAAGCCAAGCGGGGAATCTATGGCGATGTGTTCGAACTGGCCCCCGAACAGGGCAGGCCAGCGTCTATAATCTTGCGCCTGCGTTAACTGTGGAAGTCGCCTCATGTGTGGAATTGTCGGACTGTTCGCGAAGAACCCGGAATTTGAGCACGATTTGGGGCGTTATTTTGCACCGATGCTGCTAGAAATGACCGACCGCGGGCCCGATAGCGCGGGTTTTGCTGTGTATCGGGATGCGGTGTCCGGCACTGAGCATAAAGTGACTTTACTGGCCACCGGCGACCTTTCTTGGCGTGAATTCGAGGTTGCCGCCGAATCCGCCAACGTCGGCTTTGAACGAATCGTGGTGCACGATAATCACGCAGTCATTGTTGTTGCTGGCGACACCGAGCCGTTCATCGCCTGGGTACGAGGCGCTTATGCCGACTTACGTGTGCTTAGCTCCGGGGTTGCGATCGAAATTTTCAAAGCGTGCGGTATCCCGGAACAGGTTATCGAGCGTTTTGGTGTCAACTCGATGAAGGCCTCGCACGCGCTCGGCCACACGCGCATGGCAACGGAAAGTGCGATTACGACAGAGCATTCACATCCGTTTTCGACTGGCGACGATTTATGTCTGGTACACAATGGGTCGCTATCGAACCACAATCGTCTGCGCCGTGATTTGGAACGCCGGGGCGTACATTTCTCGACCGATAATGACAGTGAAGTCGCGGCTGGTTACTTAACGTGGCGATTACGCGAAGGGGATTCGCTGGAGCAGGCGTTGACGCACGCCATCGCTGACTTGGACGGCTTTTACACATTTGCCGTCGGTACACGTGACGGCTTTGCCGTTCTGCGCGATCCTGTGGCATGCAAGCCGGCTGTGCTCGCGGAGACCGACCACTGGGTCGCCATGGCTTCTGAATACCGTGCACTCGCGGGCTTGCCTGGTGCCGCGTCCGCCAGGTTATGGGAGCCGGAGCCGGGGCGAATTTATAGCTGGGAACACGCCGACAGCAGGGCTTCAGCATGAGTCACACGATCGATCTCGCCACTGCGACAACACGCGAGTTGAATAGCGCCCTTCAGGCCGCGAGCAAGGTGACGCCGAAACAAAACTGGACAGTCCACAATCCCGGTGGCGGTCATACGCTCGCAGTTGGACTGGATGGTGACGTCGACGTGACGATTGACGGTCACGTCGGTTACTACTGCGCCGGCATGAATCAACGGGCAAACGTCACAATTACCGGCAACGCGGGCCCGGGAGTGGCTGAAAATATGATGTCCGGGCAGGTACGGATCAAGGGCAATGCGTCGCAGTATGCGGGTGCCACTGCCCATGGTGGCCTGCTGGTGGTGGAGGGTAGCGCGAGCTCGCGCTGCGGAATTTCCATGAAAGGTGTGGATATCGTCGTGCACGGCTCGATTGGTCACATGAGTGCTTTTATGGCGCAGTCGGGGCGGCTGGTGGTGTGTGGTGATGCCGGCGATGCGCTTGGCGATTCGATTTATGAGGCACGGATTTACGTCCGTGGCGAGGTTGCCAGTCTCGGCGCGGACTGCGTCGAGCAACCCCTGGAACAGATACATCGAGACGAACTCGCACAACTGCTCACCAACGCCGGTGCGGTCGGCGTCGATGTGGGTGACTTTCGTCGTTACGGCTCAGCCCGCGAGCTTTATCATTTCAAGGTGGATAACGCGCATGCCTACTAAGCCTGGAGACGACGGCAACGATCGAGTAGACGCCGACGAGCGGCGCTCGCGGCTACGCGAGTCAGCAACTTTCCCGCGTAATGTGATCGCTGAGATCCAGCGTGCTGCGGAGACTGGCATTTATGCCATACGCGGTGGTGGCGCTAAACGTAGCGTCCCCAATTTTGATGATTTGTTGTTTCTGGGTGCGAGCATGTCGCGCTATCCGCTGGAAGGTTACCGGGAAAAATGTGCGACCGATGTCACGCTCGGCACGCGATTTGCCTCGAAGCCGTTGCACCTCAAAATCCCGATCACGATTGCCGGTATGAGTTTTGGTGCGTTGTCGGGCGCAGCGAAAGAAGCGCTGGGGCGCGGCGCAAGTTTGGCGGGCACTAGTACCACTACCGGTGATGGCGGCATGACCGATGAAGAACGCGGCCATTCACAGTTACTGGTTTATCAACTGCTGCCTTCGCGTTATGGCATGAACCCGGATGACTTGCGTCGGGCAGACGCCATCGAAGTGGTGGTTGGGCAGGGTGCGAAACCCGGTGGTGGTGGCATGTTGCTCGGGCAGAAGATCAGCGAGCGCGTGGCGGGCATGCGTGATCTGCCAGAGGGCATCGACCAACGCAGTGCGTGTCGGCATCCGGATTGGACCGGTCCGGACGACCTCAAAATCAAGATTCAGGAACTGCGAGAAATCACGAATTGGGAGAAGCCAATCTTTATCAAAATTGGTGCAGCGCGCACCTATTTTGATACCGCCCTGGCGGTCAAAGCGGGTGCGGATGTGATTGTGCTCGATGGGATGCAGGGCGGCACTGCAGCTACACAGGATGTGTTTATCGAGCACGTCGGCATTCCGACTTTACCGGCATTGCGTCAGGCGGTGGACGCGCTGCGCGAACTCGACATGCATCGCAAAGTTCAGCTCGTGGTGTCGGGCGGTATTCGCAGCGGCGCGGATGTCGCCAAAGCACTCGCGATGGGCGCTGACGCAGTATCGATTGGTGCTGCGGCGATGATTGCGTTGGGTGACAACAGTCCTGAATCTGAGCAGGCCTACAATGCGATCGGATCATCGGCTGGCTACTACGACGCCTGGCACGAGGGACGGGATCCGATGGGGATCTCTACGCAGGATGAGGCATTGGCCGCGCGTCTGGACCCGGTGCTTGGTGGTCGCCGGCTGGCGAACTATCTCAACGTGCTGACGTTGGAGACACAAACGCTGGCGCGCGCGAACGGCAAAAGTCACGTACATAACCTTGAGCCTGAAGACCTGGTTGCGCTCACTATCGAGGCTGCCGCAATGGCGCGTGTGCCGCTGGCCGGCACGGATTGGATCCCGGGCCACAGCAAGTTCTGAGCACGGTGGCAGCAGACTGCAATTCAATAATTCAATTGCGTAACAGCGCATTCAAACAGGGGTGACACTATGGCCGTTGATCTCAGTCAGGTCGCGAAGAAATCCGGTATTAAGTATTTCCTGATCAGCTTTGTCGATATGTTCGGTACCTTGCGCGCGAAGCTCGTACCGGCGAGCGCAATCAAAGGTATGCAAAAGGACGGTGCCGGGTTTGCTGGTTTCGCGGCCTGGCTTGACATGACGCCGGCGGATCCGGATATGTTCGGCGTCCCCGACCCGGATAGTCTCATTCAGTTGCCGTGGAACCCTGAGATCGGCTGGTTGGCTGCCGATCTGTGGATGAACGGCGCAGAAGTCGAGGCCTCGCCGCGGGTCATTTTGAAGCGCCAGATCGCGGCTGCTAAAGCGGCCGGCTATTGCATGAAAACTGGCGTCGAATGCGAATACTTTCTGATCAACGAGGACGGCAGCGACATTTCCGACCCCTCTGACCGCCAGGGCAAACCGTGTTACGACCAGCAGGCACTGATGCGCCGCTTTCCGGTAATTCGGGAAATTTGCGACGCCATGCAGGCGCTTGGTTGGGGGCCTTATCAAAACGATCACGAGGACGCCAACGGTCAGTTTGAAATGAATTGGGACTACGACGATGCGCTGGTTACTGCCGACCGGCACGTGTTCTTCAAGTACATGGCGAAAACAATTGCAGAACAACACGGTCTGCGCGCCACGTTTATGCCCAAACCCTTTGCCCACCTGACCGGCAATGGCTGCCATACCCATGTGTCGTTGTGGGATAAGACCGGCAAGAAGAACTTGTTCTTAAAGACCAGCGACGAACTTGGTTTGTCGCCGCTCGCTTATCAGTTCCTCGGCGGCATTTTGCACAGCGCGACAGGCTTGTGTGCGATGTTCAATCCGACCGTCAACAGCTATAAGCGATTGAACGCGCCGGTGACCTCTTCGGGTGCGACATGGTCGCCGAATGCGGTGACCTATGGCGGCAACAACCGCACACACATGATTCGAGTCCCGGACCAGGGACGCTTCGAACTGCGCTTGCTTGATGGTGCGGTTAATCCGTATCTCGGTCAGGCCGGCATTCTTGCCGCCGGCCTTGATGGCATTAACAACCAGCGGGATCCCGGCAAGCCATTGCACATCAACATGTACACAGAGGGGCACAAAGTACGTTCGGCACCGAGATTGCCGGCAAACCTGCTTGATGCATTGCGTCTGCTCGAGAAAAACAAGGTCGTCGCGGCGGCGTTGGGCGAGGACGTGGTCGCGTCATTCGTGAAACTCAAAATGGCAGAGTGGGCCGATTACGCCGGCGCGTTGAGCCAGTGGGAGCGCGATCACACCCTCGACTGCTAAGCGAGGGTCTCTGGAAAACGTAGCGAGGATGCCCGGCTGCAAGGAGCCGCGTAGCGAACGACGAGACCTATCATGAGATAGGCGAGGAGTGAGCGAGCACGCGACGCGTGCGACCGTTCGTGGCAGTCGTTCTACTCAAGCCTGCGCAGCAGGGTGTTGAAAAACGTAGCGAGGATGCCCGGCTGCAAGGAGCCGCGCAGCGAACGACGAGACATATCATGAGATAGGCCAGGAGTGAGCGAGCACGCGACGCCGCAGACGGGCGCCGCAGTAGTTTTTCAACAGCCTGCTAGGGGGCGTCCGGTAGTTCGAACACCCACAACACTCCCCCCTGCGGCACCTGCGTACTCGTGCCCCAGTGTTTGTTGAGGAAGTCCTGTTTGCGTTGCGCATCAACACCCCAGCCAGACTGAACCGCAACGTATTGTTTGCCGTCGATGGCGTAACTGACTGGCACGCCCACGACGCCTGAGTTGGTTTTTTGCTGCCAAAGGATTTTGCCGGTGGTGGCATCGAAGGCGCGGAATAAACGATCGTTGGTGCCGCCAGAGAAAATCAGATTACCAGCGGTGGTGAGGACTGGCCCCCAGTTGTGCGATTTGAACGGTACCGTCCAGGCTTTCTCACCGGTGGCCATATTCCACGCCTGAAGCTCACCGACGTGATCCTTGGCCGCTTCGGTCGGAAACACTTCGACCTCCGCTAGCTTGGCACCCATATACAGTTCGCCGCGGCGGTACTTGGCCGGTTCGCCGCTAATCGCACTGCACAGATTCTCATTGGCTGGGATATACAGCAAACCCGTGTCCGGGTTATACGCCGACGGTGGCCAGTCTTTACCGCCCCAGATGCTCGGGCAGAATTCCGTACGTGCGCCAGTGCGCGGGATGCGCGTTGGGTCGTAAGTTGGCCGGCCGGATTCCGGGTCAATGCCGGTAAACACATTCTGATGCACGTAGGGCACCGCATCGACGAAGCGAATGTCCTTTTTGTCCCGTTCAAGCAGCCACAGATAACCATCGCGACCGGCATGAATCATCCCTTTAAGCGCGCGTCCGTTACGTGTGACGTCGAGCAGGATGGGTGCTGAGACTTCGTCCCAATCCCAGGCGTCGCTCCAATGGTATTGGTGATGGCTTTCGATTTTGCCGGTGTCCGCGTCGAGCGCGACGACGGATGTGGCGTACAGATTGTCGCCAGGGCGTTGATCGGCCATCCACGGTCCCGCGTTACCGGTTCCCCAGTAGGTCAGATTCGTTTCCGGGTCATAGCTACCGGTCACCCAGACAGACACACCACCACGCTTCCAGTCGTCCTCATTCCAGGTCTCATGGCCAGCTTCACCGGGACCGGGCACCATCGAGGTCTTCCAGACGGACTCGCCGCTGGTGGCGTCGAACGCCTGAATGAATCCGCGAATACCGAATTCGCCGCCCGACATACCGACGATAATCTTGCCCTTGATGGCTTGCGGGGCAAGCGTCATGTAATAACCGGCGAGGTAGTCTTCGACCTCAGCTTCCCATATGACTTCGCCGGTGCGCGCATCGAGTGCGACCAGGTAGGCGTCGACGGTCGCGAGATAAAGGCGATCGCCGTACAAGGCCACACCACGGTTGGTTGGGTGAAGTTGAAAAAGATCATCTGGCAACTCACGGGCGTAGCGCCACAGTTGCTCACCGCTGCGCGCATCGAGCGCGATAACTTGATTGCGTGGTGTGGTGATGAACATCATGCCGTCGTTCACGATGGGGGGCGATTGATGTGCTTCGACCACTCCGGTCGAGAACGTCCAGGCGGCGCGCAGCTTGCTCACGTTGGCGGCAGTGATTTGCTTGAGCGGACTGTAGCCCCAACTATCGTAGGTGCGCCGGTACTGCAGCCAGTTGTGGTCTTCGGGCGCCCTCAGACGCGCGTCGGTCACGGCGTTGTAAGCGGGAGCTTCAGCGTAGCCTGGTAATGCCAATGCGAGCAGGCCGAGCAGACATGCCGCTTCAATCAGAGTTATTTTCATGCTGTTCATGTAGATACCTGTCAGGCGTTGGCGCCGACTTTGCTCGTAAAAGGGCCGGCTATCACCAGATGTTCGCCGCGGCTCGCGATGGGCAGGCCCGGCAATGAGCGCGGCGCCGGGCCGGTAATCCGTTTACCTTTTTGTAGCGGATCAAATTCCGAGCCGTGGCATGGGCAGAGTAAGTGCTTCTCGTCGCTCTTCCATTCCGAGACACCGCACGCGGTGTGGGTACACAGACCCGAATAGGCGAGAACACCGTCGGCCGACAGCGGCCGCATGCTCTCGGTTAAATCTTCCGGGGCAAAGCGCATGACCAGGATCTGATTCAAACGCGAACGCTCACGCACGACACCTGTGGCCGGATCTCGTGGGTAGACGAGCAGCGGTGTTGCGCCGATTTCAATTTCGCCGGCGAGCAGCATGCGGCCGTCGTGCTCCCAGGACGGGAAACACAACTCGTCGCCTGCTTGCGCCGGTAACTTGCGGGCATCGGTTTTCTTGGCTGCCAGTGGTCCGGTTGCGAGTCCGCTGGCAAGTAACACCGCGCCGCGCAACAGGGCGCGGCGACCGCGACTTGGTTCGGGTTGTTCAGGTTCTTTTGACATACAGATTCCAGTCAGACGAGCAGGCCGCCGCCGTCGATCACAAGTGTGATTCCGGTGACGTACTCATTTTTCATCATAAACATTACCCCGTCGGCGATTTCCTGCGGGCGCCCGATGCGCTTTGCCGGCAACCGCGCGGCGGCTTCGGCCAGCACGGCGTCGCGCTGGTCACCGAGTAGCCCATCAAGCAGCGACGTATCGACGTAGCCGGGCGCGATGCTGTTCACCCGCACTGGCGCCAAATCGAGCGCCAGTGCCCGTGCGAGTGCGTCTACCGCACCGCAGGACGCCGAGCCAACCGAGGCCCCGGGGAGCGGCCGCATTCCGGCTGTTCCGGACATAAAGGTAATGGATCCGCCGGCGCGAATCTTGCCAGCCGCGTACTTGGCCGCAAACAGCGCACCCCAAAAGCGCGTGTCGAGCGCCGGGCGCAACGCGTCGCTGGCAGGTGCGAGTTGCGCGTCGAGCACGAGGGCGCCGGCAGTAATAAAGACATGGTCGACATCGCTAAGATCTGCGAACAACGCTGCAGTGCCGGGTTCGTCGTTGACGTCGAGCACGACCGTTCGAATCTCCGCGTCGAAAGTCGCCGCCGCAACGGCCAGTCGCTCTGGACTACGCCCGGTGATGATGACGTGCGCGCCCTCAGCGCATGCGGCAGTTGCCGTGGCAAGGCCAATGCCAGAACTCCCGCCCAGTACGACGACGGTTTGGTTGGCAAGTGACATGGATTCTTCACTCCTGTGGCGGCCGACCAGACAACAATCTTCTTGCACTGCTCGGCGTTGTTAGCCCTGATGCGCTGATTAGGGCGTAATGGCAACAGCGATGCTATGGAACGTCAACGATGTCCCCTGGCGGTCCTTCGTGATGGGGGTGCGGATCGTGCGCCGGTTGTACAGGCTTGCCGTCGATCGGCACCGTGCGGCCGAGAAACTCAATCACCGCATTACCGAAGACATCGTTGCGATCACCTGCAACCATGTGGCCGGCGCCCGTGATATTGACGTACTCGGTGTGCGGACAAAGCGTTTGAAAGTGCGCGGCACCGGCTTCGCTTAACACGTCGGACAAGCCACCCCGAACCAGCAAGGTCGGTAATTTGACTGCCTCGGCGCACGCGATAAGCCGTTCCGTACGTTTGTTCATGTCGCGCCGGAGCACCATGAAGCGGGGGTCCCAATGCCAGCGATATTTTCCATTCGGTGCCAGACGCAGATTTTTCCCGAGCCCTGACAAATCCTTCGGTCGTTCGCGATGTGGCTGGTAGGCTGCAATCGCATCCGCGACTTCTTCCAGCGAATCAAAACCTTCAGGCTTGAAGTTCATGAAGTCGCCAATTTTCTTAACGCCTTCCGGTTCGATTTGTGGGGCGATATCAACCATCACCAGTGCGGTGGCATCGACGTGGTCTTCGCCGATCGCGACCAGACTCGTCCCGCCGCCCATCGACGCGCCGACTAATACCGGCCGTTTGCCGCCCAACTGTTTGAGTACACATACGAGGTCTTCGACGTTAACGTCCTGGCCATAAACACCGTCTTCGGCCCAATCAGAATCGCCATGTCCGCGCGCATCGATGGCTACCGCGTAATAGCCTGCGGCACCAAGGGTCTCGCCAGCGCTTTTCCAGGCATGACGGGTCTGTCCGCCGCCGTGTTGCAAAACGATTAGTGGACCGTCCGGGTCGCCCCAGCTATCGCCCGCGATCATGGTGCCGCCGACGCCTTCCCAACGGTGCATCGGATCAGGTGTTCCAGGTAGTCTTTCGCCCGCGCTCATATGGTGCCTACTGTCTGTTTTCTATCCAGCCCTACATTGTCGGTCAACAACGATTGACGTCAAGTGGGCATTGCTTACGCTCAGCTATTCCATGGTAGCCTTGCAGCGCGTGTTTTCGCGCGGCAGGGGCGAGGAGAGAGTGGATGCATGTCGAGCAAATCTGGACCGGTAACGCCTACCGTAACTTCAACTATCTGATCGTTTGCGAGACCAGCGGGGAGGCCATGGCGGTGGATCCGCTTGATCACGAAAAATGCCTGGCCACGGCTAAGCGCAAAGGGTGGAGTATCACCCAGATTCTCAATACCCACGAACATTTCGATCACACCGGTGGTAACGACGCGGTAGTGAAAGCGACGGGTGCCAAAATCCTGGCACATGCGAACGCAAAAGACGCGATTGAGGGCATGGATCGCGGTCTCAATGCCGGCGACGTGATCAAAATCGGCAGCACAGTTGAGCTCGAAGCGCTCGACACGCCCGGCCACACCATGAGCCACGTGTGCCTGCGCTCGCACACCGACGTGCCAGCGCTATTTTGCGGTGACACTTTATTTAACGCCGGGGCCGGTAATTGTCATCACGGCGGTCATCCGGCTGAGCTTTACGACACTTTCGTGTCCCAATTAAGCAAGTTGCCGGATAACACGCTGATTTATCCGGGCCATGACTATATGGCGAACAATCTGGGCTTTACGCTCGATCGCGAGCCGGACAACGCGCACGCCAAAGCGTTGCTCGACGACGTTGGTGAGCAGGATTTGAACGACGCGCTGGTCTCCACACTAGCGATGGAAAAAGAAATTAATACGTTTTTCCGACTGCAGAGTCCCTCAGTGATTAAGGCCTTGCGTGAATCTTTTCCCGATTTGCCCGAGACCCCCGACCCGAAAACGGTATTTTTGAAGCTGCGCGAACTGCGCAACAACTGGTAGGCCTGCGCACGATGTTGAAGCCGATTATTTCTGCCGATAGCCATGTCTGCGAACCTCCGAACTGTTTTACAGACCATATCGATCCGGCCTTTAGAGACCGTGCGCCGCATATGGTCAACGACCCGAAGCGCGGCGACGTTTATGTTGTTGAGGGAAGCGCGCAGCCGGTCCCCTTGGCGCTCGCTTCGGGTGCCGGGAAATCTCCGGAAGAGCTTTCATATAAAGGGGCGGTGTTCGAAAAATTGCATCGAGGCGGCTGGGACCCGGAAGCCCGTATCGCCGATCAACAGCGCGACGGCATCGCGGCGGAGGTGATCTATCCGTCGGTCGGAATGGAAATCTGCAACATCCCCGACATGGCGCTCAAGCAGGCCTGCATGGAGGCCTACAACCGCTGGATGGTGGAATTTTGCTCGGCGCACCCACATCGGCTGATTGGGCTGGGGCAATGCGCAGCGCGAACGCCGGACAGCGCCATCGAAGAATTGCGTGCCATCAAGGCACAGGGCTTTCGCGGTGTCATGCTGCCGGGGATGCCGGGCGAGACCGACTATTGCGATTTGATGTGGGGAGAGTTTTTCGACGCCCTGGTCGAGCTTGAACTCGTACCAAGCTTCCACATCCTTGCGTCTGGCAAGCAGATGACGATGCCGTTCAGGGGTTCACGCATCAACTCGTTCATGTCGATCGTGCGCAGCAATCAAGACTTGATGAGCATGTTCGTCTTTGATGGCATTTTTACCCGCCATCCCAAGCTTAAGATTGTATCCGTCGAGGCCGATGGTGGCTGGATCCCGCACTACATGTATCGTATGGACCACGCCTACGAACGCCATCGCCACTGGCTGCGCGGGCAGGATCTTGGCAGTACCCCGAGCGAGCTGTTTCGCGAACACATCTACTTCACGTTCCAGGACGACTACACCGCGTTCCAGTTCAAGGACCACGTCAATATCGAACGGATGATGTGGGCCAACGATTTTCCCCATTCTGATTCGACTTGGCCGTGGTCGCAGGAATTGCTCAACAAGCACCTGGCGCACATGACCGAGGACGAGAAGAATCTGATCCTGCATGACAACGTCGCGACACTCTATGGTCTTGATACCTCGACCCTGGTGGCAGCCGCCTAGCCACGATCTGACGCCTTGGGCGACGGCTGATCGCACCTCAGACGGCGATTCCCCGCAGCGCGTCGAGCGTTTAAACAGGCTCGACGCTGTAGCCGATTTTGGGAAAATGCACGACGACTTCGCCAACTCGCGGATCTTCGCGTCGCACCGACACCGTGTTTACTGTCGTGCCGACCAACTCGCCAACGATATTCGCCTCAGCGTAGTCTGAAGGTGACACGCACACCTGCGTGCCTGCGCTGATTCCGAGCGGATCATGGGCATCGATCCCGGTAGGTGGCAACGGCGTCGCGTCGCGGGCAATGTCGAGCGCTGTTGCAGCGGGCATTTCAATCCGCTCGCCTTGTCCGAGTTCGGCGAGTCGTGCCAGCCAGGCTGAGATTTTCGGAAATCGTCCGTAGGCGCGTTCTGCCTCGGTCGGCGCGAAGGCGAACAGAAACCAAGGATCCCACATGGCGTGCATATCCACCCAGCTGGGTTGCTCGCCGGTCAGATAGGGCCTGCCGTCTGCCAATTGCAGGTTGATGAAATGCGTATGTGCGTCGAGCTGGCTACGATAGCCAGCCAAACGCGGACCCAATGCGTCGGTATCGAATTGGGTTTGCCACATTTTCTTGCGGTCTTCATGAAAATGCTCGGGCAGCTCGAGACTGCCAGCGAAAGGATCATCGGCGCCCATATAGATCGCGACCGAGGTCACCACATAGGGTCCGTTGGCCCAGCTACCAAGTGCCAGATCCAGCCCCGGGTTGCCGCCCGGAAAAATTGACGGTTGCGGGTGGCGCGCCTCCAGGTGGGCAGCGATGAGCTGCGTATCGCAATAGATGTCCGCGCCAACCTGAAACACCGGGGTGCGGCGGTAACCGCCAGTCAGCGGTATAAGATCGGGTTTCGGCATTGCTGAGGGCTGAATCACGGAGTGCCACGTCAGATTCTTGATGCCCATCACCATGCGGATCTTCTCCGCGAAGGGCGCTTCGTCATAATGGTGCAAGATCAGTTCAGACAAATTTTTTTCCTCAGAACGCAGCGAACTGCCGCCATCCGAAAATATAGGAACGTGCAGACGCTAGGCAAGCTCGGGAGCAGCCCCGATAATGGTGGGCGAGGAACTTCCGCATCGAAACCCATCCGTAACGGAGCTAACTCATGACCGATCTTGAGCTCACCCAACGTATCAAACAACGCCGCCTGGCAATTATGGCGGGCGCACAAAACCGACTCGACGCTCAGCAAGGCGGACGCGCAGTCGTGAAGTACATCAGCAGTGCAGTTGACGAGTTGATGATCGCTTTGTGGCAGGAAGTCGCCGGCGAAGTTGGCCTTGGCGTCGATCTTGTTGCGATAGGCGGCTATGGCCGGGCGGAGTTATGTCCCGAGTCCGACTGGGATTTGCTGTTTCTGGTGGCCGATGAGGACGACCCCGCGGTGAATCGTGCGATTCAGCGTTATGCCCAAATTGTCTGGGATTGTGGTGCACATCTGGGTCACGCCGTGCGTTCTCCGCAGTCGGCCAGGGCTTTCGCCGAGACCGATCATCACACGCGCACCGCCCTGCTCGAATCTCGTCTGCTAATCGGCCGCGGCGGGCTTTATCAGGAATTGCAGAAAAGCTCGGCGCCGCAGTCATGGAGCAAAAGAAAGCGCGTCGATTTTTGCCGGACGAAGCTTGAGGAATGTCACGATCGACGCCACGCGAATGGTGGCACCGCCTTCGTTATGGAGCCACACATCAAAAACGGCAAAGGCGGCCTGCGCGATGTGAGTACGATTTTCTGGTTGTCGATGGCTTGGTACGGGGTGCCCACGGCGCGTGAATTGATTGGCACCGGCGTGGTTGACGAGGAGGAGTTCAATGGTTTCGTGCGCGGTCGTGATTTTCTTTGGCGCGTGCGCAGCGGCCTGCACCTGCTTTCTGGACGCGAGAACGACCGCCTCCGCTTCGAACACCAGCCTGAACTCGCGCAACGATTTCGCTACCGCGATTCCGAAAAATCGAGTGCGGTCGAGCGCTTTCTGAAAAACTACTTTTTAAACGTCCGTCGTATCGCCGATCTGGCCGACATATTTCTTTTGCATTTCGAAGAGCAGATCAAACCGCCACCACGTCTGCGCCGGCGGGTAGATATTGGCGGTGGCATGGAAGTTAAACGCGAAGTGCTCAACATCGCAGACGAGAAAATCTTTGCGTCCGACCCGTTAAACGTCCTGCGGATTTTTAGTGAGGCCCAGCAAAGCCACCGTTATTTGAACAGCCGTGCGTTGCGCATCGTGCGCAAGAATGCCGATCTGATCACGGCGAGTGTGCGCGGATCGAAACCGGCGAACGCTATCTTTCTGGACGTGCTGCGTTCGCCCCGTAACGTCACAACTGCGCTCAGCCAAATGCACGAAACTGGCGTGTTAGGACGTTTTTGCCCGGACTTCGGTCGAATAACCGGACACGGTCAGTTCGATCGTTATCATCAGTACACCGTCGACGCGCATACCATTCGAGCCATTGATATTCTGCGTGACTTCCGCCTCGGCGAAGGCGAATTTATCGATATGCCGCTCGCTAGCGAACTCATGCCCCGTCTCGCGCGTCCGGAATTGCTCTATATCGCCTTGCTGTTCCACGATATCGCTAAAGGTCGCGGTGGCGATCATTCGGAAATCGGCGAAGAGCTCGCGCGCAAATTCTGCCGACGGCTGGGACTATCCGGAGATGATGTCGACCTGGTCGCATGGCTGGTGCGCCATCACCTGCAGTTTTCCAAAACAGCGCAGCACTACGATTTGTCCGATGCGAATGTGATCGCTGAGTTCAGTCGTTTCGTCGGTGATCATGAGCGTCTGGAGTATTTGTTCCTGCTCACCGTCGCCGATGTCACGGCGGTTGGTCCGGGCACGTGGACGGACTGGAAAGGGCATTTGTTTACCCAGCTTTATTACGCCACCGAAGCCTGCCTGCGGACTGGCAGAGTGACACCAGCCGATCAGCAAGAACGGCTTGAAGGGCGCAAGAAGAGTGTCCTGGACATGTGCTCCGCGGAAGAGCGCGGTGCCGTTGAACAGGCCCTTGGTGTCGTTTCAAACACGTTGACCATGCACTGCCCGCCGAAAGTGCTGCTGGAAGTGTGTCGCATGTTGGGCATGGAATCCGGTGTGCACATTGCAGTCAACGAGGCGCTTGCCTACACCCGAGTACTAGCCTGGGGTACCGATCGTCCGAAATTGTTTTCCCATCTGACGGCCGTACTCGCGCAAGCCAATATCAAAGTGTTGACGGTACTTGCGTATGCCTTGCGCGACGGGCGCGTTCTCGACGAGTTCCACGTTACCGATGCACACGACAACCCCATCCGTGAAAGCGGGCAACTGGAACGCTTGCAAACGCACCTGCAAAAAGTTCTTAAGGGCGAGGAGCCGAGCGCGCTTGCATCGCCGGAACGAGCCGACGTGTTGATGCAAGCTTTGCCGGTGCAAGTTCGCCGTCACGGTGCCGCAGCACACAACGTGACGGCGATAGAGGTGATCGCAGCCGATCGAAAATATTTGCTGGCCAATTTGACTGCCGCAATCGCCGATAGCGGCACGGAAGTGCGCGGCGCCAATATCAGCACGTTCGGCGAGAAGGCGGTCGATGTCTTTTTCGTGACCAATGGTGAAGGTAAGAAACTCGATGAGAGTCATGGCGAACGGGTCATTGGCGCGCTCGAGCGTGCCGCGCAGCTGGCCTAGCTTGATGACCCGCTGCGTCTGAATTGCAACCGGAACTCAGTACCGAGTGCGGGATGAGGACTTTTTTTACGTCTTGATGATTTGAGAACTTTTTCGCCGCCTTCGAACCGGTGAAGGTGCCATTTACGGGCACAGACTTTTATCCGTCGGATTGCTTCGTTACGGATGGTCGGTACGAGGCGTGCCGGGACCGACAGATTAGGGCCTCAAATTCTGGCCGGCCGGAGGGGCTTCTGGACGCAAAATTGCGCCCATGCGATTTCGCGCCACGCAGCGTCGATGTCGAGATAGGCCTTGGCGGCCATTCGCCATGCTCGTTGGCATACAGCGCTAGCCAATTTTCGCCAACAGCCTATAATCCGCTGCCTTAGCGGCCCCGTGAGCCGCTCACTTCTGTCTATTCCAGGTATTTTTCCAGTGGCTTCAGACGAAACCCCACCCCCGGGCTTCGGCGATCTCGGTCTTTCTGCAAACGTTCTCGCATCGCTTGACGATGTCGGCTACGAGATTCCGACCGCCATTCAGGCGCAAACTATTCCGGTCATGCTGTCCGGGCGAGATCTGATCGGGCAGGCGCAGACCGGTACCGGCAAGACCGCAGCGTTCGCGTTGCCAATCTTAAATTTGATAGATCTGTCGGTGATGCAGCCGCAGGCCTTGGTGCTCGCGCCAACACGCGAACTCGCAATTCAGGTCGCCGAGGCGTTTCAACGTTACGCTAAGAAGCTGCCAGGTTTTCATGTTCTGCCGGTCTATGGCGGCCAGGAATACGGGGTACAACTGCGCGCCCTTCGTCGCGGCGTGCACGTGGTAGTCGGTACACCAGGGCGCGTGATGGACCATATGCGTCGCAATACCCTGAAGTTGGACGCCTTAAAGTTTCTTGTCCTGGATGAGGGCGACGAGATGTTGCGCATGGGCTTCATCGATGACATCGAGTGGATTCTTGAGCAAACACCGAAGGATCGTCAGACCGCGCTGTTTTCTGCCACGATGCCGCAGCCCATCCGCAAGATTGCCGAGCGTTACCTCGATGACCCGGCCGAGATCAGTATTCGACTGAAAACGACCACGGCCTCAACGATTCGGCAGCGCTACTGGTCCGTAAGTGGCTTGAAAAAACTTGATGCCCTGACCCGCATTCTAGAATCAGAGAATTTCGAAGGCGTCCTTATTTTTGTGCGCACCAAGACCGCCACGGTGGAACTGTCCGAACGTCTCGAAGCGCGTGGCTATGCGAGCAACGCGATCAATGGCGATATGGCGCAGAAAGCCCGCGAGCGGACTATCGAGCAACTCAAAGACGGTAAGCTCGATATATTAGTTGCGACTGATGTTGCAGCTCGCGGACTCGATGTTGACCGGGTTAGCCACGTTATTAATTTCGATATTCCCTACGACCCGGAAGCCTATGTCCACCGCATCGGGCGTACGGGCCGAGCTGGGCGTCACGGCGATGCGATTTTGTTCGTGATGCCACGTGAGACGCGCATGCTCCGTTTGATTGAAAGAGTGACGCGTCAGCCGATTGAGCGAATGGAACTGCCTTCCACCGACGCCATCAACGACAATCGCCGTGCCCGCTTCATGCGGTCGATCACCGACACACTCGCGGGTGACGGACTTGCGCCGTTCACGGAACTGGTTGAGCGCTATCACGAACAGCACGAGGCCGAACCACTCGCGATTGCCGCCGCATTGGCGAAGCTATTACAAGGCGACGAGCCACTGTTGCTCGAACCGCCACCCAAACGCCGCGAACGCACACAATCAGAGCGCAGTGAACGTCCGCAACGAGGTCGTTCCGAGCGCGGCCAGTTTGAAGACCAAGGGCGTCCGCAGCGCGGCGACGGCGAGGACCGACCCCCACGTCGTGAATCTCGGCCACGCACGCGCGGACCAGAATCCGGCATGGAAACCTACCGTATCGAAGTTGGCCATATGCATGAGGTGCAACCTGGCAATATCGTCGGTGCGATCGCCAACGAAGCCGGCCTTGATTCAAGCTCAATTGGGCGCATCGATATTCAAGACGATCATTCCCTGGTTGACCTGCCAGAGGGCATGCCAAAGGAAATTTTCAGTCACCTGCGCGGCGTATGGGTGTCCGGTCAGCGCATGCAGATCAGCAGAGCGGGTGACTTCGGTGGCCCGCCCGCGCACAGCAAGAGTAATGATCCAGCTGCGCCCAAACCGCCTAAGGCACGCAAAAAAGAACGGCATCGCGATCGCAAGAATAAGGGCGCGCCTAAGAAATCCTGAACTCGTCTCCCTGTGACTGGGCGAGCTCCGATTCGAGTTCCTGGTTGGCCACAATTGCAGAACTTCGGCTATGCTTGGACGGCCCTATCAACAGAGCGAGTGAAAGTGATTAAACACGTCTTGTGGACTGCACTTCTGGGCCTGATGACCTGTGCGACACCCACTGTCCTGGCCGAAGACAATCTGCGTGACTTTGTGCTCGGGTCGCCGTGTTTCAATTGTCACGGCGACGGCTCGCCAAAGGGTAACGGAATCCCTGCCATCTCCTCATACGACGCAGCCGGACTAGCGGCGGCACTCAAAGCTTTCCGCTCTGGTGAGCGGCATTCAACTGTTATGCAGCGACTGGCGCTGGGCTACAGCGATGACGACATTGAAGCACTGTCGGCGTGGCTGGCGGGGCAGCAACAATGACCGTCCGTGATGCCAATACTGCGTTAACACGCCGGCATTTCCTCCTCGCCGGTTCGGCCGCCGGCGCGCTGGCGAGCCTGCCTCCGATCGTGCGTGCGGGCGGGAGTGCCGGTCGTGTGATTGTCATCGGTGGTGGTTTCGGCGGCGCGACTTGTGCACGGTATCTGCGCCGGCTCGATCCGGCTCTCAGTATCACCCTGGTCGAGCGCGATCCCCAGTTCATTACCTGTCCATTCAGTAACCTGGTGGTGGCAGGCAGGGCCGACCTGGCTGCGATTACGCATAGCTATGCAGGTTTACGCGCAGCAGGCGTTGAGGTGATTCATGCCAACGTCAAATCTATTGACGCGGAGGCGCATCGAATAGCCCTTGAAGATGGTTCGAAGCTTCCATATGACCGACTGGTGGTGTCGCCTGGGGTTTCACTCCGTTACGACGCTACACCCGGGTACGACGAGGCTGCGGCACACCTGATGCCACACGCATGGAAGGCGGGAACGCAAACCTTATTACTCCGCGATCAGCTGCAAGCGATGGCGGATGGCGGCGTAGTCGTTATCGCGCCACCTGCCAACCCGTTCCGGTGTCCGCCAGGACCCTACGAGCGTGCCAGTTTGATTGCCGGCTATCTCAAACGCCACAAGCCGCGCTCGAAGATTCTCATTCTTGACGCGAAGGACAAATTCTCCAAGCAAGGGTTGTTTCAGGACGGATGGGATACGCTTTATCCGGGCATGATCGAATGGGTTGCGGGTTCGACCGGTGGGCTGGTCGAGCGCGTCGATGCGGCGACTCGCACCCTCGTTACCGAATCGGGCTTTACCGAGCACACTGCGGCGGTCGTTAATTTTATTCCGCGCCAACATGCCGGTGCCATCGCGCACCGTGCGGACCTTGTCGATGACAGTGGCTGGTGCCCGGTAGCTGCGCACAATTTCGCCTCCACCCGGGTGCCGGACGTGCACGTAATTGGCGACGCGGCCAACGCAGGAGCGATGCCTAAATCAGGGTTTGCGGCGAACAGTCAGGCGAAAGTGTGTGCCGCGGCGATCGTTAGTGAGCTGAGCGGCCGGACACCGGTTGAGCCGTCATTTGTGAACACTTGCTATAGCCTCGTTGCCGAGGATTACGGCATCTCCGTTGCTGCTGTCTATCGTGCAATGGATGGCAAGATTGCTGCGATTAAAGGCGCTGGCGGGGTGAGCCCGAAGACAGACGACGCGGCATTTCGAGCGAGTGAGGCGGCCTATGCGCGCGGCTGGTATGCCAGCATGGCCAGCGACATCTGGGGCTGAGTGAATCAGCTAGGCGCCGTCGGCCAGCTGTACGAGTGCCTGACCGGGCGTGGTGATATCGCCGGCCTCGTTACGGATAAATAACTCGACAACGACCTGAGTTCCGTCAATCGCTTTCACCGAGCCGCCGGCAGTGAGTGTTTCTCCGAGTATGGACGCGCGCCGATTGGTGTATTCGAACTCGAGTAACTGCCCCGAATCTTCCAGCCAGTCGAGTACCACCTGGCTTAACCAATCGCCTTGCAGCGGGCCGTCGATGATCACACCGGGGTGATTCTCGACGTCAGTCGTATACGGCTCATCGTAGTGAATGCGATGCGCGTTCCAGACAGCCGCGTTGTACAAAAACAGCGACACGTTGGTGGCCAGATGCTGGCGTTCGGGTAGGGCGTCGCCAGGTTTCAACTCAGATAGTTTTGGCATTCTGCGCTTACCTGTTAATACGCGACTGCGTTTCCTGCATCACCAGGGTGCCGTCTTCGGTGGTGACACGAATATCGTAGACGATGAATATCAGCGGTCGGCTAGAGCCCTGCTTTTGGAAGATGTCGGTGATTGTACGGGTGATGATTAGCACGTCGCCCGGCTTGATCGGGCGGTGATAGCGTTGTTTGATGCCACCGGCCATCACACGTTTAAGGGGCAGATCCGGGAGTAGCTGATCTTCGAGCAGGCCGTCGGCGCGCAATTGCGGGATTGGTGTGAGTGGTTTATCGGCGCCGAACAGGAACATCGGCGGTGCTTCATCACCGCGTAAATACCTGGGATTGCGTTGTTCGGTTGCGATTGAGTATTTGACGATATCGCGGCGTGATACTTCCATCCGCACGGGTTCATCCGAGCGCCCGATCCAGGCGCGTACGTCATCACTCAAAAGGTTGTCAGCGGCTTCAGCGTTCATTTTTCACCCTTGTCCTCATACCAGACGGAAGCCTGGCAGGGTCAGTTCGGCATCCACGTCATTGAACGTCAATTCAACCTCCCGCCCGATCGCAAGCGCACTCGCGTCATTACCTTCCAGAACACCTTGCAAGCGCAGGCCTTCCGCGAGGTCAACAGTGACCGTAACGTATGGCGTTTCTCGTTTGAAACCAGGATGAAACGGATGATGACTCACCGTCCAGCTATGCACTTTGCCGCTGCCACTTAATTCGGTCCAGTCGTACTCCAACGAGTAACACCCATCGCAGAGGGGTCGCGGATAATGACGTAACGTATTGCAGCCGCCGCAGCGCTGCACGAGAAGCTTGTGCTCGCGCAGACCATCCCAATAGGGTTGATTCTCGTCACTGTATTCTGGCCGCGGTTTCTCGGGTAGCTGATCGTGGCTGGCACTCATCGATGCATCACCGCAATCGAGCCATCGCCGAGATCGCCAAAGCCCGTCACCAGGCCGACTTCGGCATCCTTGACCTGACGCTCGCCGCAATCGCCGCGCAATTGGCGGACCAGTTCAACGATGTGATTCATACCGGCGATATGCGCTTCGGATAACAAGCCGCCGTGCGTATTGACGGGAAGTTCGCCGCCCAGACTAATGCGTCCATTGGACACGAAGTCGCCGCCTTCACCTTTGGCGCAGAAGCCCATGTCTTCGAGTTGGCACAGGACGATGTAGGTGAAGCAATCGTAAATTTCGGCCACATCAATATCGCTGTGCTCGACCCCAGCCATGGCGAATGCGATGGGCGCAGCGCGGGCAATACCCAGGCGCGTCATGTCAGGGCGCTGGGTAATTGCACTCGGAGAGTCCGGATGGCCTTCGGCCACACCGCCAATCAACACCGGACGATGGGGACTGTCTTTGGCCCGTTCCACGCTACTAATCACAACTGCTGCAGCGCCGGCACTTTCCAGACAGCAGTCGAACAAATGTAACGGGTCGGCAATCATGCGCGAGGCCTGATGGTCGGCGAGCGTCATCGGTTTGCGCATCATCGCGCGCTCGTTCATTTGTGCGTGGCGGCGACAGGTCATCGCCACTTCTGCCAGTTGTTCGCTGGTGGTGCCGAACAGTTCCATATGACGGCGCGCCATATGGGCATAAAACTGGGCGGGAGCGTTGGTTCCAATCGGCATTTCAAACTCAGAGACCAAACGCATTTGCGGCATTTCTGCGAGTCGCTGGGTAATGCGTCCGCCAGAAATGCTGCCGCGCCCGAGTGCAACCAGCACGTGATTGGCGACGCCTGTCGCGACTGCCATGGTGGCGCTTTGCAACGCCGCGACCGGGCTTGCGCCGCCCATTGGTGTCAGCGCGGAATAGCGCAGATCGGGCAGGCCGAAATTTGTCACGAAATCCTCGGCGACGATGCCACCGGCGGCGTAGGGGATGACGCCATCGATGTCCTTGGGTGTGAGGCCTGCATCGTTGATTGCAGCGAGAGAGGCCTCCAACGTGAGGGTCAACTGGCTCTTGCGGCTTTCGCGGCCGTAGGCCGTCTCACCAACCCCAGTTACGGCGGTTTTATCTGCGAGACTAAACATCATCGCGCCTCACGATAAACCGGCGACAGGTATTAGTGCGCCATGCACGGCGCGCGCTCTGTCAGACGCCAGGAAGCACATCACTTCAGCGAGTTCTGAGGGCGGCACCCACTTGCTGAAATCAGCGTCCGGCATATCCTTGCGATTCGTTGGGGTGTCGATCATCGAAGGCAGAATGGCATTTACATTGATGCCTTTTTTGCGTAATTCCTTGCCGAGCCCTTCAGTCACCCGCATCACGGTACTTTTAGCCGCCACGTACGCGCCCATGTTGGCTTGGCCCTCGCGCGCGGACAGCGCACCAACATTGACGATACTGCCGCGGCCGCGCTCGATCATGCCCGGCACGACGGCGTCGACCATATTGCGCATGGTAAGCACGTTCATGCGGTACATATGTTGCCATTCGTCTTCGCTGGTTTCGTAGATGGGTGGCCCCATGGCGAAGCCGC
Organism: Proteobacteria bacterium UBA981; assembly: GCA_002292285.1. Classification (GTDB taxonomy): domain Bacteria; phylum Pseudomonadota; class Gammaproteobacteria; genus UBA981. The sequence goes on along the minus strand of DBBP01000008.1, from coordinate 649,212 downwards.
CGGCAATATTGAGGACCGCGTCGATGGTGCCGACCTCGGCTACACAGGAACGGACCGTTTCTGGTTTCGTCAGGTCGACGACATAGCGATTCTCGACATCCGCATCGAAGGCGATATCGAATTCGATGACGCGCGCATTATGCTGAGTGGCAACTGCGACCGCGCCGCGACCCAGTGCGCCGTTGGCGCCAGTGATAACAATCGTTTTTCCTTGCAACATGTTGGTTCTCCCAATAAACCGGTGGTCGATGCAGGGTGCCCCGGACGCACAAATCGTGGGCGCGGTCAGAATTTCCAGATGGAGACCACAACTCGCAAACGGCGTGCCAGGCTCCCGATTCTGACGTCCCGGGACAACCGGCAAGTTCGCGCAAATGTCCCCGGCAGATGCGCTGCGATTGAGTCTAACATACCGTTTTCGGCGCTCCGCACGGACGCGTAATGCTTCCGTTTCGGCGTCTGGCGGAGTAGTTTTACAACCCAAATTCAAGGATGGGTCAGGTGCAGCGAAAGCTACGTCACCCGTCGAGTATTCAACTACGTATTATTTTTTCGGGGAGAGCACCTATGCACGTCGGATTTACACCTATCTTTCAAAACCCGGGCAATGCCATGTCGGATGCCGAGGTGTACCGTCAGGAGGTGCGCCTGGCCGAGATGGCCGAACCGATGGGATTCGATTCCATCTGGGGGATCGAACATCACTTTACCGACTACACCATGTGTCCCGACGTGGTGCAGTTCCTGACCTACATGGCCGGGCGCACTAAGAAGGTCAAATTGGGTTCCAGCGTCATCGTCTTGCCATGGCACGATCCGATGCGGGTCGCGGAGCAGATTTCTATGCTCGATCATCTGTCTGGCGGGCGCATGATTCTTGGACTCGGCCGCGGTCTCGGCAACGTCGAGTATTCCGGTTTCCGCATCGACCAGGGCGAAGGGCGCGAACGCTTTGTTGAATATGCCGAATTGCTTCTCAATGGTTTGGAAAATGGTTACATGGAAGGGGGCGAGGTGACCAAGCAACCGCGCCGCGACATTCGGCCCTTCCCGAATAAATCGTTTCGTGGGCGTACGTATGCCGCCGCAGTATCACCTGAGTCCATGCCCATCATGGCAGGGCTCGGCGCCGGCTTATTGGTTATTCCGCAGAAACCATGGGATGTCGTCGAACAGGACTTCGCGATTTACCGCGACGTGTTCATCAAAGAGAACGGCTGTGAACCACCTCAACCATTGTGTGGAGGTTTTTTCTTTGTGGATAAAGATGCGGGGCGTGCTGAGGCGATGGCCTACGAATGGATTGGTCGCTACTACCATTCCGCGATGAAACATTATGAGATGACGGCGGAGAAGTTCGGCCAGCACAAAGGCTATGAGTTTTACAAAAACGTCGGTAAGTACATTGCCAAACACGGGATGGACAGCGCGGCGAAGGATTTTACCGACCTGATGCCCTGGGGCACGCCGAAACAGGTGCTTGAAAAAATCGATTACATCCGTGGAGTCATCAATCCCAACGCGATCATGTGCAATCTGAGTTATGCGGGCATGCCGTACGACGAGGCAGAGCGCAACATGCGTTGTTTCGCCGAGCATGTCATGCCGGAGTTGCAGAAATGGGATACCACACCGCTGACAGAGCCAGCGGATCTGGATATTCGCGCGGCCTGAAACGAAACGAGCGCCATGGCCAACCTCTGGCCATGGCGCTCGTCCAGCACTATGTGAGTCCGCGTCGTTGCGGCTCGCTCATTCCTGTAACACCTTGTAAATAGAATTCTTCGCTTGCGCGAATACGCGTGCCACCATCGGCTCAAACAGCGCAAGATCGAGCGTGGGCTTTTCGGCGTCGAAGGCCGGATCATCGTATTTGGCGATGAACTCTGCCGTGTAGTCAAAGTAGTCCGAGCTGCGATACTGCTCGCGCATGTCGCGATCCATACCCAGGTGGTGGAAAAAGTTGTAACCCTGAAACACCCCATGGTGCTTAACCATCCAATGGTTCGCCTCATCAACGAACGGATACAGGATTGCCGCCGCCACATCAGGGTGATTCGCGGGCGCCAAGGTATCGCCGATATCGTGCAGTAACGCGCACACCACGTATTCATCGTCGCGCCCGTCCGCGGCGGCGAGTTCGGCGGTTTGCAGACTGTGCTGCAGGCGATCAACTGGAAATCCACCAAAGTCTCCATCGAGCAGACGCAGGTGGGTGAGCAAGCGCTGAGGTAGTGTGGTGAACGATTCACGCGCCTCGGTACAGATCACCTGCCAGTCTTCGGCACTGGATTGCGACATGGATTTGAAGGTCGATGCAGTTTCTGCTGCGGGTTTCATTTTGGCACTCATGGTTATTTCCTTATGCAACAACGTTGGATTGCAAGGTGATGTTGGGCTTGTCCTGAATGGTTTGCAGCACCACGCAGTAGCGCTCCGTTAGTTCGACTATTTTCGTGAGCGTTTCGGCGGGCGCGTCGGCGGCGATGTCAAACTTCATCCGGATATCGCGAAATCCGACCGGTGCGTCTTTGGCAACACCGAGCGTGCCTCGGAAATCCAGATCGCCCTCGGCGGTGATATCTGAACGGCTAAGCGTGACACCGAATGCCGTCGCCACCGCCTGCAAAGTGACCCCGGCGCAGGCAACGAGCACCTCTAGCAACATATCGCCTGAGCATGCCTGCATACCACTGCCGCCGGTGGCTGGGTGCAAACCCGCTTCGATGAAGCCTTTACTCGTTTCCAACTTGCATGCCACGCCGTCGATACCGTTCGATTTCGCGCTTAGCGTGATGACAGCATCCTCGGGCGCGTCGCGATATTGCGCTTTGAGTGGTGCCTGTACGGCTTTTAGTGCGTCAGAATCCATACTCTGTTCCTTCATGTCGCAGGGTTGTTGTGGCTGTGCCGCTGGTCGCCTAGCGCGCCGCCTGATGCTGGCAAATTGGCGGCCAGCAGGGCATTCGCCGATGGCGCCGCGCGGGTCTCGCGCATTTCCCGGAAAATGACCTTCTCGTTCGAAACTTTAACACCAGTCGCCGCTCCATGCCCGGTACCTCGAAAAGACGCAGACCCTGTGCATCGCTACCCACTGCGATCAATAAACCCAGTAACATCGCGGGTCATTTGCGATTGCTTGCGCTAATCGGTTGACTGCAGGAGGAGGCCCGCGGCAGTCGATGTGTCTGGCAAGACCCGAGTTTTCAGGGCAGTCGGCGGCGTGCGTCATATATCGATTCCAACAGGAGGCTGCGAAGCTGATGGCTGCTCACACGCTATGTGGCATTAAAATTCGCGCCTGCCACCGGTGCGGGCGCCGCTGAGTGATGTCGACAAAGCCGCCGACTTCGCTGATCGCAACGTGCCTGCGCGGGCTGAACGTTAGAGCGCTGGAGCGGAACCCTGGAAAGGCAAGTCGGCATGGGCGAAATGCAGGATAAGAACGAGACAAGCCGGCGGCTACGATTTCCCTGGCGGGCCAAGCGCGAGCAGGTGCGGTTGTTGCGTTTTCCGTGGCCCTACCAGGCGATGTTGGCCATCTCCACTGACATCGACGGCTCTCGCTTGCCGTTCTTCCGCGAGCTGCACCGATTCATCAACAGCCGGGACGAGACGCCGCATGGGCCCGGTGTTGGCTTAGATATCGCCAATTCGTTCTGGTTCTACAACGACCCTTTTGAGAAGGGCTGTAGTACCACCTATTTCAGCGGGCAGAAGGTGGGGGTAGTGAGCGCCCGGGCCGACGAGATGGCCAACTACGTGCGTGGTGGCTGGGTGGACACGTTGCACACCTATGGCAACTTCAGCAAAGGGGTGTTCCGCCCCGAGCATGCGCTGAGGGCAGTCGCCGCAGCGCGCGATGAAGCGATGAGCTTTGCGGTCTGGAGTGACCATAGCGGGACTGGCCACCGGCCCAATTTACTCAATCAGAACCATCCGCAACCCGAGCATCTGGAATGCGTTCGCGAATTGGGCGTGCGCTACGTTTGTCTCAACCGGCAGACTTTCGAGATGGGCCAACAATCAGCATTGCAACAGGTAACGTTGCGGGATGGCAGCCGTATGTGGGGTTTCGACCGTACCGCCGGAATCGAGATCAACACAACACCTGACGGGATTATTGCCGGTTTGCCTCCCGAGGCCGCCCGACATCTTGTCGCACGCCGCAAGCGCAGCCGGGCGGAGCGCTGGACACTGGTGTTGTGGCAATCGCCTTTTCTGCATCTGCAGTGTTCGCAGGAGGCCTTGGAGGCGCTGGTCGAGCGGGGCGGCTTTGCCATTGTGAGTCAGCATCTGACTTACGCCCCATTCGCCGCAATTCTAGGGCAAGCGTTTTACGACGCCTTCCGTCGCCTGGCGAATTTCCAAAAGGCAGGCAAGATTCTGGTCACCCGCACCTCTCGATTGCTGGAGTACAACGTGGCCCGAGACTATTTGGACTACACAATCCGCCGGGACGGAGAACGGTTATTGATTGACGTGGCCGGTATCGACGACCCCGTGCACGGCTACCGGACGGCCAACCTAGAAGCGTTACGCGGCATCCAGTTTTCAGTTCGCGCCGGGCAAGCCGTGACACTGCGTATGAGTGGGCAGCCGCTGGCGCCGTCGGAAATGCTGCAGGCCGAAGACGGCACGGGGCGCGCGATCGTCGGCTTCCGTTGGCATCCGGAGATGAGTGCGGATCTGAGCGCGACTTGGCGTGCCGACGCGGCTGCCGCACCAGTGCCTCAACGATCCATCGATCCCCTGGACAAGGCACTGCGGGAGCGTGATCCGGGCGCGAAGGGGCAGCCGCGACGCCCGCTCGCCCATTATCGCGATGCGCTCGAGAGTCTCGGCATGCTGGATGGTGGCAGCGTGCTCGACGTCGGCGCCGGCGCGGGGCGATGGAGCTTCGCCGCACTGGCCAGCGGCGGAACCGTAACAGCGGCAGACCCACGTCTCAGCGAGGTGGATCTCGGCAACGAGTTGGCGCGCAAGGTTGGGATGGCGGCTCGGTTGGGCTTCGTCCATACCACCCCGTATGCCCTCGGCGATCTGCAGCGACACTTCGAACACGTGTTGTCGCACCGTTTCCTGCAGCGCTTCGACCTCGAACGGGCGCTCGGCAGTATTCGCTCGGTGCTGAAAGACGGTGGCTTGTGCTACCTGGCGCTGACCGGGCCTGGAGCACAGCTGAAGATGGCGTTGACAGCGCTGGAGGCGGGGGACACGGGGGCGGCCCGAGAGCCACTTGAGGTCTTAGTGAACGAGGGACTGCTGCGTTGCGGAACCGGCGCCCCGTTGCTGCGTGCCCGAGGGGGTGCGCCGTTGCCGGAGGACCTGGACACGATAGCGGAGTTGGCTGGCTTTGAGCGGCACGCCGCGCCCAACCTCGCAGATCAGGAACCGGGACGACACAGCTGCATAGCTACTTTCGACGGCCTATATCAGGCCGTCGACGGGGTTCACAAATCGGCGTGGGTGCATCGAGGGGCGACGGCGAACGGTTATGCCCATCTCCAGTCTCTGATCGGAAGAGGACTCGTCGCGCTGGCGGCGGACGCGGCAGCGGACGCTGAACTGGCTCTGAGTGATGCTCAGATTGAAGCAGTTCGACTTCAGGCCCGTTTCCGTATTGGCAAGGTGGACGTCTCCGAGGCGGCAGCTGAGCGCTGTGCCGAGGCCCTTGGAGACCGTCGGGCGCAAGGCCTGTTGCTGGCGCGCTATTGGATTAACCAGGGCGCTTATAGCAAGGCCTGCGACGCGCTCGACATCATCGAGCACAGTCCGCTGATCACCTACCTCGCCGCGACCGCAAATCTGCTCTTGGGTCGTTCAGAGTTTGCGATTCGCGGCTATCAGTTGCTGACGCGGGCGCATCCCGGCTTACTGCCAGCCTGGGCAGGACTGCTGGCAGCACTGAGTGCCGGCGGTGATCACTCCGAGCAGGCGGCGACGTGTGGTCGCTGTACGGCAAGCCTTGAGAAAGAGGCGCTGATGATGGTGCCGCCGCACTGGAATGATGGAGGACAGACATGGTAGTGCCGCTGCCGCGGGCCGGTTCCAACGGTGCTGGCGCGCTCACAGTGGCGCTCCTTACGGAGGCGCAGAACCGGTGGAACTAAAGGTCATTGCCGTTCTCGGCCGGTCTTACTGCGGCAGCTCTATTCTGAATCTGGTCCTCGGCTCCCATTCGTGTACGTTCGGTGCCGGCGAGCTGTACCGAACTGTGATGCGGCCAGACAAAGCGTATTGTGCTATCTGCCGCGGGCACTGTTCCGTGTGGACGCCGGACACGATTCAACGGCTCAACCTCGACAACGTTTATGAGACGCTGGCCAAGCGTACCGGTGCGGACACTATTATCGATAGCAGCAAGGTGCCCGGTTGGTTCAGCAAGGCAATGAACGCCCGCACGAATGTCGAATTCATCCCGACGTTGCTGGTCAAGCACCCGTTACGCCACATCAGTTCATTTGTGGCCAATCAGTTTTTTCGCGACGAAAGTCTCCCACACCGGGACGCCCCAGAGACCCGCCAGCGGCTGCTGAGCTTCGCCAACGAACAGTTGCGAAAAACACTGCAGGCGTACACGCGGATCTTGGACAACCCGACGTTTCAGCCGCATGGCCCGGTTCGGATTCTGGCTTATGAATCATTCGTAGCGGACCCGGATTCGGCATTGAAGCCAACGTTGAACGCCGCCGGCTTGGAATTCGAGCCCCGGATGCTCGAATACCTAAAGCAGGAACACCATCCGGTGGGGGGGAATACCGGCGCTCACCTCCAACTGCGCTTGCAGGGCAAATTCGAGAAACAAGCGCGCCACTGGATCGAGCACAGCAACCCCGATCGCAGTTGGCGCAGGTACTACGCAGGCACCGCCGCTGCGGGGCTGAATATTGACGACAAGTTTCGCGAGACGCTGCGCGAGGAGGAAGTAAGTGCCATTCTGGCGCAGGTCGACTATCAGCGATTGTGCGCGATGCTGGGCTATCAGGAAAAGATCGTCTGAGAGATTCGCCAGTACCCCGTGTTATGTCGTCGTACGGCATTGAAAAGCGCCGGCCGGGGATTTGTCCGTGACGCCCGAGCGCGACGGATAGAATTCGAACGCCCGGGAAAGCGAAAACAAGGGGCGATTTAGAATCGCGCCGCACGTTCTCCGCTAGCTGAGAACGTGCGCGGTTAGACCCGCGCCGGCAAATCGGCTAGTTTCCTTCTCTCGCAATCAGATTTGCAACTATAAGGAAACCAGATGGAGTTGCCAGAAGGATTTGTCGCTGTAGTCAAGCAGGATTGCCCAACTTGCGTGCTGGTCGATCCGATCCTGAAAGAGATGGAATCACGCGGCACACCCGTGACGGTATACGTCCAGGACGACCCGGCCTTTCCGACCGTTAGCCGGGTCATCGACGACCGTGCGTTGGAACATTCTTTTCATCTGAATATCGAGACTGTGCCAACACTGATCAAGGTCGAGGCCGGGCACGAGGCCACGCGCATCGTCGGATGGGAGCGCGCGGAGTGGGAAGCGTTCACAGGCCTCAGCAAACTGGGCGAGGGCCTACCGGGTTATCGTCCCGGGTGTGGCTCCAAATCGGTTGAGCCGGGTATTGCCGAACGTCTCGCGATCAGCTTTGGCGACGTCCAATTCGGCGCACGGGCAGTCGAACTGCCGAGCCTGCAGGACGACATCGAATACTGTTTTGAGCACGGCTGGAGTGACGGACTGCCGGTTGTGCCGCCGACCGAAGAACGTGTCTACCGTATGTTGCAAGGAACTCGGCGGGCAGCAGATGAAGTTCTTGGCCTGGTACCGCCGAATCACTCTGAATGCACGATTACCAAAGTCGCAATCAACGCCGTAATGGCTGGTTGTAAGCCGGAATATTTACCGGTCGTCATCGCGTGTGTAGAAGCCGCGCTGGATCCGGCGTTTTGTCTGCACGGCTTGCTTGCTACGACCTGGTTTTCGGGCCCAATGGCTATCGTCAACGGGCCAATCCGAGCGTCGATTGGTATGAATTGGCGAGGAAATTTGCTTGGACAGGGCAATCGCGCCAACGCTACGATCGGGCGAGCACTGCAATTGCTGGTTCGCAATGTGGGCGGCGGGCGGCCACAGGGTGCGGACCAATCGGCTTTTGGAACACCGGTTAAGTACGGCAGCTGTTTTGCCGAAGACGACGCGACCGCATGGACAACGCTGGCTGAAGACCGCGGCATCGCCGCGGGCGCTTCGTCCGCGACCCTGTTCAGCGCGGACGGCCCCATCGGCTGCGCAGATCAGAAATCACGAGAGCCGAAAGGGCTGATTACCTCGCTTGCGGGCACGTTAGTCGCCATTGACCATCACCGGATGGCCAACGCGGCAGACGTGGTGATTGTGGTCGGACCAGAACATGGGCGAGTGTTCGATTCTGCAGGATGGAGCAAGGCGGATGCTGTAGACGCATTACAGTCTGCGACCCGCATTCACGGGCACGATTTGGGTATGGGCACAGACAAAAGCGCGGCTGCGGCCGCCCATGCCGACGGCGACGGTACGCTGGCAAAATTCCGCGAAGGCGGTATTCATTTGGTGCGTGCAGGCGGTGACGCCGGCATGTTTTCCGCAATTATTCCGGGTTGGCTGGTCAAAGGCGAACTCGGTACCGACCCCGTAACCAGGGAGATTACCCCATGACAACTACACTGCTTGACCCGACCGGCGAGCTCGACCCGGTTGAACGCCAACCGCTGTCGAAACCGGCATCACTCGACGGACTCACGTTGGGGCTGTTGGATATTTCCAAAGCGCGCGGAAATATCTTCCTCGACCGTCTCGATACGCTTTTCACTGAGCGCGGAATTACCGTAAAACGGTATAAAAAACCGACCTTTACACGTCCAGCTCCAGTTGCCCTGATACAACAGATGGCCACTGAAGTGGACGTCGTTGTTGAAGGTCTGGCCGACTGAGGCTCTTGTACGTCGTGCAGTTTGCAGGACATTCGAGAACTCGACAGTCGTGGCATTCCGGGAGGCTACACGGCCTCCGCCGTCTTCCTGACCGCCGCGCGAACTCAGGGAGATGCCGTCGGCTTTCATCCCGATAGCGTATTCGTGCCTCACCCGATTCAAGACCGCACGGATGACGAAATGCGCGCGCTGGCCGACGATGCATTTGAGAGCGTCGTGGCGCTTGTTTGTGGGGGCCCGGATACTTGAAGTGATTGCTCAAATGCACGTCGAAAAGTGATGTGAGTTAAGGGGCTTAGGAGCGTAACTCATGGATTTTGTTCGGACATTGGCTTAAATTATTGACTATACTGCGAAGCGTCCCGATGAACCGGCAATCGGAAAAAAGCCGGCGGGTCGCTTCCAGTCGATAAACAATAAGTTGGAGCCCAATCATGAACAAATACCTGTCATCTGTTTCGTTAGCCTTATTGCTGCTCGGCGTGAGCCTGTCCGGCACTGCCGCAGAGCGCCCGATCGCGGGCTCGTTTGAAGGCGGAGAATTGATTGTTGCCGGTGTCGCAGACACGGCTCTGTCACCCGCTGTGATCGCTAACAACATCGGCGAGGATGTTGGGGCCTATGGGGTTTCCGGGATCATTTCGGGCACGCTGTCGGGTACGGTCAAGGGTACCGGTCAGGCGTTGACAGGAGTCGGCCGAGTGTTTGTCGGCATCATGGATGTGATTACCGCACCAGTACGCAATTCCGCCTACAACCGTCATTCGCCTGGCAGTCTGCGTTAGTTTTTCGGGCTAGATGATTCTCTAGCCCTGCCGGCGGCGAGCGCACGCAAATGCCCTGCGGTAGTCGGGGCACATCGGATGCGCAACTAGGACGATGGCGCGCTATGTGTACCGGCCTCAAGCCTGTTGCGCGATCCATTTCCGGACGGCGTTGCGTAGCCAGCTGAAATGCCATGGTCCGAGTGCCAGGGGGCCGGAAAATCGTTCTGTGCCGCGAGCTGAAGCATGGCGTCCCGAGCGAAGCCGGTTTCGCGGGCGACGGCTTGCATCGACACCACTATCGGTCGGTTGGGCACCCACGCCCTTCATCGCGCCGTTATTCGTCGAAGTAGTTGGTTATTATCCTCAAACGCATTCTCTGTTCGTCCGATATTCATGAAACTCGCGATTGGCATCGGTGGCTATAGCCACGAAGAACTTCCTTCCCAAATCGACTACGTGGTGGCGGCCGAAGCGCTGGGGGTCGATACCGTCTGGTCCGCTGAAGGCTGGGGCGAAGATGCCGTGACATCGCTGGCCTATCTGGCAGCCCGTACCAAAAAAATTCAACTCGGCACGGGCATCATGCAAATCAGCGCGCGGGTGCCTGCCATGACTGCCATGACGGCGCAGTCGATGGCGATGCTGTCCGGGAATCGTTTTTTGCTTGGACTCGGGACTAGTGGACCCCAAGTTGTCGAGGGGCTCCATGGCGTACCGTATCGGGCGCCGCTGACGCGCTTGCGCGAGAACGTGGAGATCATTCGCCTCGCCCTCAGTGGCGAAAAGCTCACCTACACAGGCACGCATCACCAATTGCCATTACCCAACGGCGAGGGCAAGGCGTTGCGGCTGTCGACGCCGGCTGTGAAGGTGCCAATTTATCTGGCCACTTTAGGCCCGCGCGCATTGCATTACACCGGCGCGGCCGCCGACGGCTGGCTAGGTGCCTCGTTTTCGCCCGACTTTGCTGAAGCACATCTTGCCTACCTCCGTGCCGGTGCAGAATCTGCCGGGCGCACACTTGCTGACATTGACAAACACATGCCTTGTTTCGTCTCCATCGGTGATGACCTCGAGGCGCTGATTGAGCAACGTCGCCCGCAAGTGGCGTTCAGTCTGGGCGCAATGGGATCACAAAGCACAAACTTCTATAACGACGCGTTTCGCCGCGCAGGCTTTGAAGACGATGCACGAGCCGTGCAGGAACTGTGGTTGGCCGGCAAGCGCGAGCAAGCCATTGCACGGGTGCCGGACATCCTTGTGACAGCGTTTGGCGCAGTCGGTACGCCTGCGATGGTGCAGGCACAGTTACAAAAATATAAGGACATCGGCATGAACACGCTGGTGTTACGTTTCGCCAGTGACGATGCGAAAATTCGCCTTGGGCTGGTCGAGCAAGTCGTCGAATTGGTTAAACGACTCGCCTGAAGGGCGTTTTGCTTAAGCGCGGAATTTTTGCAATCAGGAAACCGTCTGCATGAGTCCAACAAGCATTGATACCGGCACCACAGAGCTTCTGTGTGAATTGTCGGATGGTGTCGCAACCATCACTTTGAACCGGCCTGATAAGCGCAATGCGCTGTCGGAGACGCTAACACCCGCGTTACGCGCGATCCTGCCGCTACTCGATGCCGATCAGCGCGTGCGCTGTATTGTTCTGACGGGAGCCGGTTCAGCGTTTTGCGCCGGCGGGGACGTGTCGCAAATGGGCGGCGGCAAATTGGTCGACGGGCCAGACCGCTCGTTCGAGGACAAAGTCCGCGAGCTCCAACACAAACAACGTACTCTGACCCTGCGGATACACGAACTAAAGAAGCCCATCTTGGCGGCGCTACCGGGGCCTGCCGCGGGCGCCGGTTTTTCTATCGCGATGGCGTGCGATTTGCGCGTCGCGTCTGCATCGGCCTTTGTCACGACTGGATTTGGCAATATCGGTTTGTCGGGGGACTACGGCGGTAGCTGGTTCCTGAACCGGCTCGTCGGACCATCAGTCACCAAGGATTTGTATTTCACTGGCAGACGCGTCAACGCCGAACAAGGTTTGGCCCTGGGTATCTTTAATGCGGTCTTTCCGGACGAGGGCTTCGCCGAGGCGGTTGCCAAAATGGCGACGCGCATCGCAGCGGGTCCACCGATCGCCATCGGCTATATGAAAGAACATATTAACCGTGCAGCGGCCATCGACCTCGGCGCGGCCCTGGATATGGAAGCAGAGCACTTACTACGTTGCGCGCAGACCGCAGACCATCGCGAGGCCGTTGCGGCGTTCATGGCCAAACGTCAGCCGGTTTTTAACGGCCGCTAACTCACCACAGGAGAAAATTGAAGCATCATGAGCAATCGGCTTACATTCGAAACGGACGACAAGGTCGCCATCATCACGCTCGATGACGGTAAAGCGAACGCAATGGGTTTTGACATGCTCGAGGCCCTTAATGATGCAATCGACCAGGCAGAGCGCGACTGCGCTGCAGTCGTTTTACTCGGACGCCCCGGTGTCCTGAGCGGTGGCTTTGACCTCAAAGTGATCAATGGTGGGGACGACGGCGAAATCGATCGCATGATCAATCTTGGCGTGCGTACGATGATGCGTTTATACGGGCTGTCCATTCCCTTGGTTGCTGTTGCGACCGGGCATGCGGTGGCTCTGGGCGCGTTTATTTTGCTGGCCAGCGATTATCGATTCGGATGCGCGGGTGACTTCAAGGTAGGGCTCAACGAAACCGCCATCGGTTTAACCTTCCCAGCCTTTGGTATCGAACTCGCGCAGGCGCGCTTGTCACCACGATTTCTCACTCAATCAGCGATAAGCGCGCGTTTGTTTTCGCCTGACGAGGCGGTCGAGGTCGGCTTTCTGGACGCAGTCGTCGCGGCTGAGCGCCTTCGCGATGACGCTGTCAGGCACGCACATGAGATGAGCGCGCTCGATGCGCATGCGTTTAATGTCACCAAACAGGCGTTTCGCGGTGCGGCGATTGAGCGCGTGCTGTCCGGCTTAGCGGCATAACAGGAGCCCAGTATGGCCACTACGAATGAATCGGTTGTGGAAGGTCCGCTAAGCGGATACCGCATCGTAGACCTGAGTCGCGTTTTATCCGGCCCGGCTGCGACGATGCTGCTGGCGGATCAGGGCGCGGACGTGATCAAAATCGAACCGCTTGGTGGTGATATCACGCGGCACATGGGTATTGGCCGTGATGGTATGACGTCCGGATTTCTGAATATCAATCGGGGTAAACGCTGCCTCGCGCTCGATTTGAGAAGTGCGGAAGGGCTGCAGATTGTGCAGCGACTGCTCGCGACTGCGGATGTGTTAGTGCAGAACTTTCGCCCTGGTGCCATGGACAAACTCGGCCTCGGTCTGGATGCAGTGCGAGCAATCAAGCCCGACATCATTTACGTCTCTATTAGTGGTTTTGGTAGTCGCGGTCCGTACGCCGGCAAACGCGTGTATGACCCGGTCATCCAGGCGTTGTCCGGGATTACAGACATTCAGGCGGACGCAGATACCGATCGGCCGCGTATGGTTCGCACAGTGATCCCCGACAAGACTACCGCTCTGACTGCGGCGCAGGCGATTACCGCGGCTTTGCTGGGGCGCGAACGTAACGGCCAGGGCCAGCATGTCGACTTGGCGATGATCGACGCGACCATCGCCTACCTATGGCCAGAGGGGATGATTAACTTCACGGTCGTCGACGACACGCGCGACGTTCGGGTTGGCCAGATCGCACAGGATCTGATTTTTAAAACCAGCGACGGCTACATTACCGCCGGGGCGATGTCCGATGATGAATGGCGCGGGATGTGTCAGGTCCTCGGGCGGCCCGAGTGGGTGGAGGACGCGCGTTTCAAAACCACGGGCGCGCGCTTTACGAACGCGAGTGAACGCATCGCGAGTACGGCGGAGATCCTCGCCACCGGTGCGAGCGCAGATTGGCTGCAACAACTCGATAACGCGGGCGTGCCGTGTGCGCCGGTACTCACTCGAGCCGAGATGCTAAAGCACGCTCAGATCGAGGCCAATGAGCTAATCCACGAGTACGAGCACGATGGTCTCGGACGTGTACGCCAGCCGCGCCCCGCGGCGCGTTTCGAGCACGGTCGTGTCAATCTGAACCCACGTGCAGCGAAACTCGGGCAACACAATGCGGAGGTCCTCGGGGAAATTGGCTACAGCGAAGATCAAATCGAGGCGCTGGTCAGCGCCGGGACGATTACTTCTTCGCCGGAGGCGGTCCCGTATAAAGGCCGATGAAGAATTCGACCGTACACGTCTGGGGACATGGCACGCCACGCACGATGCGAGTTTATTGGGCGCTGCACGAGTTCGACATGGATTTTACCATGCACCGAATACGAACGCGGACCAGCGACATGGATGCGCCGGAGTTTTTAAGCGTTAGTCCGGGTAAGAAAATTCCTGCAATTGAGCATGGCGAGTTGCGCCTGCGAGAAAGTGCCGCTATCACCGACTACTTATTTCGCCTCGCTGGGCGCGTCCCTGATTCGCCGCAAATCGCCGCACAAATTGAGCAATGGAGTTGCTTTACGCTGATGGAAATCGACGCCACGGCGCTGTACGTGCTGCGTCGCCATCGTGATTTGCCGAACCTTTATGGTGAAGCGCCGGCTGCCTGCACGAGCGCCGAAGAATACTATGAGCGCCAGATGGCTGTGGTCGCCGCAGCGTTGGACGATGGACGCGAGTATTTGGTTGGCGATGAGTTAACCAAAGCGGACATTATTCTGGTCAGCTGCATCGACTGGGCAAGGATGTATAAGCTCTCGGTGCCGCAAAGTGCGCTTAACTATCGCGAGCGCCTGAATGCACGCCCGGCTTATCAAGCAGCTTTTGCGGTCAATTACCCCGGCCCCTAGCCGATCTTATTTTCGCCGCATACCTCAGCTGATGTATGCAGGTCTACGATTGAGCGTCGCGCGCCGGGCTTAGATTTTGCTAAATATGGAGAACCCGAGGCATGAGCGGACGACTGGCAGGCAAACGCGTACTACTCACGCAAGCTGATGACTATATGGGGCCGGTGACGGTCGAGGTCTTCGAACGAGAAGGCGCGACAGTAATTGCTGATACCCGTGACCTGACGGAAGCCGGCGCTTGTGAGGCGGCAGTCGCTGAAGCCGGCCATATTGACGTGTTAATGGCGAATCTTGCATCGCCCACTTTTACCGGGATTGCGGCGACAGAACTTGGTGATGACGAGTGGCGCACTGCCTTCGCCATCATGGTCGATCCGCTGCATCGCTTGTCGCGCGCCGCCTTGCCGCAAATGCTCGAGCGCAAGGCGGGCAAGATTGTCGTCTACGGCAGTGCATCGGCCTTGCGCGGCATGAAAACGTTGGCCGCCTACAGTGCTGCGCGTGGGGCGCAACTCGGTTACGTTCAGTCAGTCGGCGTCGAAGTCGCACCGGCGAACGTGCAAATTAACTTGATCGCGCAGAACTACGTGGAAAGCGAGGACTACTATCCTGCGTCGTTACTCGCCAAAGAATCGTTTGTGAAATCACTTCGTCGACAGGTCCCGGCCGGGCGTCTGGGCACTAAAGAGGAAGATGCTATGTTCGCGGTCTTTCTGGCCAGCGATGAAAGTGGTTTTTTCGCGGGGCAGGGTATTCCCCTGGCCGGCGGTTGGGTGCAGCGCTAGGCGTTTGTCACGGCGTCCGCGCCGGACGAAGCGCTGGTCCGCAATTGCCCCTGCAGCTTCAATCGCACGGATATCGATTTGCGCGTTTAGACCATTTGAGTGAAGCCCATTGTGTAACTGACGGCGATGAACGTGCTGCCGCGATAGTCCCGCCAATGCGACGCGCGCGTCGAGTTTGGCGCTTTTACGTCGAGGTATTTTTAGCACTCATCGTGCCGACAACAATGCCGCCCTCGCAGCATCGTGAACGCCTCGCTATAGTGCCGTTTCTTTGTCATTAGCCGGAACGTTATTCATGCTCGAAATTGATCCCGATTTGCGTCTCTGGGGCTGGATTTTCTTGGCCGTCTATATCGGCGCCATGCTGGTTTTCGGGCTGATCGGAATGAGCCGGGTGCAAAACAGCGATGACTTCGCAACTGCTCGCGCTGGCTACGGCCCGATTTTTCTGGCCTTTGCACTGACTGCCACAACTGCAAGCGGCGGCACGTTTTTGGGCATTCCGGCGCTCGGCTACACTTTTGGCCTCGCTTCGCTTTGGTACGCCTTTGTCTATCCGCTCGGTGTATACACCGGCTTGCTCATTTGTCTGAAGGGCATACGCCGCGCGGGGGCGACCTTTGGTACCCGCTCGATGCCTGAGTATCTTGGCGATAGGTTCGACTCTGAGGCCGTGCGTATCTGTGTTGCCTTATTCTCGATGCTGCTGATGTTTTACCTTGCCGGCCAATTGCTCTCAGGCGCGGTGATGTTCAACAAAATGATGGGCGTGGAGCTGTTGCCCGCATTGATTGTGACTGCGTTCATCGTGATGGTTTATATCGTTATCGGCGGCGCGCATGCCGACATTCTCACCGATGGCGTGCAGGGCGCCTTGATGTTGTTGCTCGCGATCGCCGTCGCTGCAATGTTCTTTGTCGGCTATGGGGTTGAAGGTGGTCTGCCTGGGGTGATGAGTAATCTTGAGGCTCAGGATCCGAAGTTGGTCCAAACGCTGAATCCAGCCAGTGGCATTCTCAATTCGTGGTGGGATGTCTTCGCGATATTTGTGATGCACTTGCCGCTTGGTTTATTGCCGCATGTCGGCAATAAGCTCTGGGCGTTAAGAAAGGACAGCGATCAGACGCGCTTCATTGTCGTCTCGTTTATTTTCGGCATGACCCTGCCGGCGATCACCTTCGGTGGCATCCTCGCCCGCGCGGTGCTCGGCGACGGTCTGATGGTCGACGGTGCGAGTGCTAACGATGCTATCCCGGCGCTCTTCATCGCGCTGATGCCGACTTGGCTAGCTGCCATGATTGGCGCTGGTGTGTTGGCTGCCATTATGTCGACGGCTGACGGCCTGGTGGTGTCGAGTTCGCAGATATTTGCCAACGATATTTATCGTCGTTCAATCGCGCCCCGACTTAAAGAACCACCGAGCGACGAAGTTATTGACCGGGTGTCATTACTGATATCGCGTATCGCATCGGTTCTGGTCGTGGCTGGGTCGATCTGGCTGGCGTGGGTCACGCAATCGATGAATGTTGCCTTACTCATTGCCGCCGGCGTCGGTGGCATGGTTGCGGCGATCTGCGGCCCTATTTTTGCGGGCATTTTATGGCGCGGCGCAACCCGAATCGGTGCGTTGTGCGGGATGGGAATGGGTGTCGGCTCATACATCGTTCTTAAAGCGGGCGTCCTACAGGCAGAATGGTTTGTCGGCGGCTCGTTTGAAACGGTAGGTACCTGGCTTGCGATTCAGGCGCCGAACCCGTTCTCCTGCGGTGCACTTGGCGCCTTGGTCTCCGTTGTCGGCGTTGTGAGTGTCTCGTTGGTCACCGAACGACCGGACGAAGCGCATCTGAAACGGGTTTTCGGCGTCTGACATACGCGTTCAAGCAACTCTCCCATCATTAACTGCGAGAAGTAGGCTATGGCAGTTTCCGATCACGTCAATCTGGCTCAGTTTATCGCCGGCGTTGAGCGCCGTAACCCGGGTCAGACCGAGTTTGTGCAGGCCGTACATGAGGTCGCGCAGGACATATTCGGATACATCGAAGACAAGGAGAAATACCACGAGTATCAGATTCTGCGGCGCATCGCAGAACCGGATCGCGTGGTGAGTTTCCGGGTTTGCTGGGAGGACGACAATGGCAGCATCCGCGTCCAGCGCGGTTGGCGAGTCCAGAACAACAACGCGATCGGCCCCTACAAAGGCGGATTGCGTTTTCATCCCAGCGTAACCGAGAGCGTGCTGAAATTTCTCGCTTTTGAACAGACTTTCAAAAACAGCCTCACGGGTCTGCCAATGGGCGGCGCGAAGGGCGGGTCAAACTTCAACCCGAAGGGCAAAAGTGATCACGAGGTGATGCGTTTTTGCCAATCATTCATGACCGAGCTGTATCGCCACGTGGGTGACGACGTTGACATTCCCGCCGGCGACATCGGTGTCGGTGCACGCGAAATCGGTTATATGTTTGGCCAATACAAACGCATCACCAATCGCTTCGCTGGAGTACTCACCGGCAAAGGCCTGGAGTATGGCGGGAGCCAGATTCGAACTGAGGCAACCGGCTACGGCGCCGTTTATTTTTTGCAAAGCATGCTTGAGCACGTCGGCGATTCCGTGGCCGGCAAACGAGTCGTGATTTCGGGCTCCGGGAACGTCGCAACACATGCTTTGGAGAAAATTAACCAACTGGGTGGCAAAGTCGTCACGTTGTCCGATTCGGGTGGTTTTATTTACGACCCCGATGGTATCAATGATGACAAACTCGCTTGGATCAAACATTTGAAAACGGTCAAGCGTGGACGCATTGCGGAATACGCTGAGCATTTCGGTGGTGCGACTTACCATCATGGCGAGCGCCCCTGGGGCGTCGCTTGTGACCTGGCGCTACCCTGTGCAACCCAAAATGAGCTTTTGAGTGACGATGCCACCACGCTGGTAGCAAATGGCTGTATTGCCGTCTCGGAAGGCGCGAATATGCCGACTGATCTGGCCGGCGTGCAGGTCTTTAAACGAGCGAAGATTCTATATGCCCCCGGCAAAGCCGCCAATGCTGGTGGCGTCGCCGTTTCGGGCCTTGAGATGAGCCAGAATTCGGCCAAGATTTCATGGCAGGAAGCCGAACTCCAATCGCTGTTGATTGAGATCATGCATGGCATCCATGCGCGTTGCGTTGAATACGGAGGAGGTGATGGCGACACCTATGTGGACTACGTGCGCGGCGCTAATATTGCCGGCTTCGTAAAGGTCGCCGACGCCATGCTCGCCTACGGCGTGGTTTAAAGAGGGCTGAACGGGGCGGCTGCATTTCGCAAAACCGTCTGGTCGCTCGCTGCGCCGGGGTCGCTGGCATACAATGCCTGCGCTGAATCCTGCCGTGACTGGGGAACCCGATCGGTTTTTCAGGGCAGCCCTTCGAGCGCACAGATACAAGGAAACGACTCCTACGCAGATGAACGCCATTGCAGGAAATTATCAGGATCTGCAAGATCCAAAAATTGTGGCCGAGATCGGGTGCAACCATTTGGGCGACGTTGAAATCGCCGAGAAGATGATCCGCACGGCCAGCGAATATTGCGACGTCGACTACGTTAAGTTCCAGAAGCGCAATCCGTCTGAATTACTCTCACCCGAACAATACAACCAACCCCATCCGAACCCCGCGAACACCTATGGTGAAACCTATGGTGCGCACCGCGAGTTTCTGGAGTTTGACCTGGATACGCACCGTCGTCTGGTCGAAACCTGCAAACGCTGGAACATCGGTTACAGCTGCTCGGTGTGGGACATGACTTCGGCCCGCGAGATTGCCTCGCTGGAACCCGAGTTCATCAAGATCCCGTCCGCTTCGAACACGCATCACGACATGCTGCGTTTCTTGTGCGACTCTTTTGGTGGCGACGTCCATTTGTCGCTCGGCATGACCACGGTGGAGGAAGAGGAAGCCATCCTGCGCCTGTTCGAAGACAGTGGCAGAACCGGATCTCTGGTTCTCTATCACACCACCTCAGGCTATCCGGTGCCATTTGAAGATCTCGTGTTGCTGGAAATTCCGCGCCTCAAGGAAAAATATGACGGCGTGGTAGGCAGCATCGGTTTCAGTGGTCATCATCTGGGGATATTCGCTGACGTGATCGCTTTTACTTTGGGCGCGCGCTGGGTCGAGCGACATTTCACGCTTGATAGAACCTGGAAAGGTACCGACCACGCCGCATCTCTTGAGCCGGAGGGTATGCGCAGAGTGACGCGCGACCTTCGTAATGCGAGGAAGGTTCTTGCGGTCAAACCACAGGAAATCCTCGATATCGAAAAGCCACAACGCGATAAACTGAAATGGCAGCCATCCTCCTGAAGCGCACCGCCTGCTGCGCGTGAGAACGCTTGCACTGATCCCGGCAAAAGGCCGCTCGCGAGGTTTGCCGGGGAAGAACATCGCCGAGCTTGGCGCGCATCCACTCATCGCTTACAGCATCGCTGCTGGACTGCAGGCGGCCCATGTCGATCGCGTGATGGTATCTACCGATTCTGAGGAGATTGCTACCATCGCGCGTCGCTACGGCGCCGAGGTGCCGTTTCTGAGGCCAGCGCAATTTGCTGCCGACGATACGCGCGATTTCGATGTTTACTGGCACGCATTGCAGTGGCTAGAGGCGCACGATGCAGAGGTGCCAGATATCATCGTGCAGCTTCGTCCGACATCCCCATTGCGCACTGCCGGACTGCTCGACGAGGCTGTAAAACTGTTGGTTGAGAATCCGGACGCCGATAGCGTGCGCTCGGTGTGCAAGCCGGCACAGACACCGTACAAAATGTGGCAGCCCGCTGACGATGGTTCCGTCACGCCGCTACTGTCAGTGCCAGGCATAAGCGAGTGCTTCAATGCGCCGCGTCAGCGACTCCCCGTGGTGTGGTGGCAAACTGGCGCGATGGACGTGTTCTGGGCGCGGACACTGCGCGACAAACAATCCATGACCGGCACGCGCGTACTGCCTCTTGAAATGCCGGCAGAGGACGTTGTTGATATCGATTCTCTGGCGGATCTTGAGCGTGCTCAGTTATTGCTCGAATCGGGTCGATGGGTTTGTCCGCAATAGCGCCAATTTTGATTTGCGGACTCGGCTCCATCGGCGAGCGGCATCTGCGCAACCTGCTAAACCTCGGGCACAAGGACATCATCGTCTACCGGCAGCGGCACTTACCGCCGCGAACGCTTGAGCACGAGTTTCCCACTTTCAACAAACTCAGCGAGGCGCTCGCGTGCAAGCCGGCACTGGCTATTATCTGCAACCCAACCGCCTTACACCTGGGCACGGCAATCGAGTGCGCTCGCGCTGGCTGCCATCTGTTGATCGAGAAACCCCTGGGCGACACGCTCGAGGGCGTTGTCGAACTTGAACGCCTCGTAACAACGCACGATCTGCGCTGCATGGTGGCTTACATGGGACGCTTCCATCCTTGCATCAGGAAGATCATGGCCTGGCTCGATAGTGGTCGGATTGGCGATATCGTTCACTACCGCGCGCTTTGGGGGGACTATCTCCCTGACTGGCACCCTTACGAAGACTATCGACAAGGTTATGCCGCACGGCGGGATCTGGGCGGCGGTCCGACCCACACTCTCAGCCATGAACTTGATTTGGTCTACGCGATGCTCGGCATGCCAACGACCGTTTCGGCGCTGGCCAACCGGTGCTCCAGCTTGGCAATCGATACGGAGCATGGCATGGATATCTTGCTCGGCTTCGAACACGGCGCGACGGCTAACTTGCATCTCGATTTCTTTCAGAAGCCGCCGAGTCGCCGGATGGAAATCAACGGTACGCGCGGCAAAATAACATTCGACTATCAGGCCGCGCGAGCAGAGCTATACAGTCATGATGAAAGTGCCGCGGTCGAGGTCCTGGATATCGCGCACGCGTTTGATCGCAATGACCAGTTCACTGCTGAACTCGAATATTTTCTTCACTGTGTTGAACAGGGCGCTGAGCCGCGCCCAAACCTCGCCGACGGTAAGCAGGTCGTGGCGCTGGCCTTGAACGCCTTACGCCAGGCTGGAGAGCTACCCGCATGAATGATTTGTTTTCGCTCGATGGCAAAGTTGTGCTTATTAGTGGCGCCGCCGGGCTCATTGGCCAGTCTGTAACGACGGCTTGTCTCGAAGCCGGGGCGCGAGTTGCCTGTTGCGATCTCGACGAATCTAAGATGTCGGACAACCAGTCAAATCGCGATTCCGCGACGCGGGCACGCTGCCTGTCTGTCCAACTCGATATCACCAGTGGCGAAAGCATCGCCGAGGCACTCAAGACCATCGTGGACCACTGGCGCGTACCGGACTGTCTGATTCACCTTGCTGCGATTGACGCGAAATTTGACGCCAGTCTCGATCTGGCCAAGGCAACGTCCTTTGAATCGTTTGATATCGAGCAATGGAATAACTCACTATCAGTCAATATGACGGGCACCTTTCTGCTCACCCAGGCGGTGGTCAGGGCAATGCTTGAGGCCGACGGTGGCAATATTATTTTAGTGCCGTCAACGTACGCGTTGGTCGCGCCTAACCAATCTCTGTACCTGGACGAAGCTGACCGCCAGGTTGCGTTCAAACCGGTTGATTACGTGGCGAGCAAGTCATTCCTGCCCAACTTCAGCCGCTATCTGGCGACCTTATACGGACAGCGCGGGATTCGCGTGAATTGTCTTGTGCCACACGGCGTACGCAATAATCACCCGGCTAATTTCGAGCAGCGCTTTAATGCCATGTCGCCACTGGGGCGGATGTGTGATGTCGATGAATTACGCGGACCGTTCGTGTTCCTGGCGTCCGACGCGTCGAGCTACATGACTGGCAGTACGCTCGTTGTCGATGGCGGTTGGACCGCCTGGTAAGGACCTGCCAATCAGGCCGAGCTTTGTTCGTCGACGAAAGTGTTGATGTGCTCATGGGATTCCAGCAACTCGTCCATCATGCTGTGGATGACCTCGCGAACTGAGCGCTGTTGATGCATGTCGCCGACGAGTTGACCGACCGGATAGGTGAGATAGTCTTTAGCCGTCACGCGTTCGACGCGCGTACGTCCTTCGGCCCACCACAGAATATTCTGCAGCGGAGCGGGTAGCGGCGCTGGCGCATCGGGTAAGTCGTATGCGTCGGTGAATGCTGAACGCAGTGTTCGACACGGTTTGCCGGTGACACTGCGGGTTAGCACGGCATCTTCCGGCTCGGCAGCGAACATTTTTTCCTTGATAGGGGCAGTGACCTCGCTTTGTGCCGTCTGCAACCACACTGAGCCACACCACACCCCTTCGCAACCCAGCGCGAGCGCTGCGGCAAACTGACGCCCGCGACCGACGCCGCCCGCGCCCAGAACGGGCAGGGGGGCGACAGCATCGACCACCCGGGGCCACAGCACCATCGATGAAACGGTACCGGTGTGCCCGCCCGCTTCAGTACCGACCGCGATGACAAAATCGCAACCGTTTTGTTTGTGTTTAACTGCGTGTTTCGGTTTGCCCGCCAACGCGGCGACTTTAATCCCGCGCGTGTGAATGTGGCTCACGAGCTCACGATCGGGTGATCCCAGGGCGCTAACCACCAGGCTGATGGGGTGCTCCATCGCGATGTCCAGCATTTCCATGCTTTCTTCGGGCGTGAAGGACAGCTCGCGCAGTAGATTATTGATGATGGTTTCCCGTTCTTGATCGGGCAACGGTGGCACGCCGGCTGCATCAAGCAACTGGCGCACGAAAGCAACTTCTGTTTCAGGTAACAGGTTGTCCAGATCAAACTTGCGTGCCCCTGCTGGCGCGTAGGTCGATGGCATCAGAATATCGATGCCGTACGGACGTCCACCAATATGGTCGTCAATCCAACGCAACTCTTCCCGCAGACGTTGCGGTCCCATCCTAGCCATGCCCAGCACGCCGAGACCGCCCGCTTTGGAAACTTCGACAACCACATCGCGGCAGTGCGAGAACGCGAAGATAGGGACGTCGATGCCGAACATGTCACATAAAGGGTTCATCGTTTAGTTCTGCTTTTTTAACGTGGCTGCTGGCATCAGGATGTCGGTTTGAATTGCGCGAATGCAGCGTTGTAATCGCCCTGCCAACGCGACAGCGGCGGTCGGTTATGAGCGATGTCGCCGGCCCCCCAGAGGACGCGTCTGGCGTCTTCCTCGCTGGTGACCTCATTGTCCGGACAGATGACGTAAAAGCTGCCGCGGCTGATGTGCTCGATCATGTAATCCGTGACCTGTTCGGGTAGCCAAGCGCCAGCCGGCTTTTCACTGACGCGCTGACGAGTGAGCCCGGTGTAGGTATATCCCGGGACCAGCAAATGGGCGTTGACCTGGCAGTTGTCGGTATTGCGCAAATCGTGTTGAAGGCTTTCCGTCGCAGCCTTCACAGCGGCTTTGCTGGCGTTGTATGCGGGGTTTCCCGGCGGGTTTGTGATGCCCTGTTTGGACCCTGTATTCACGATGATAGCTGGGCTGCCCTGGTCGATCATCGACTGGGTGAATGTCTGAATCCCATGCAAGATGCCCCACATATTGACGTCGATCAGATGCCGCCAGTTATCCAGTTCCCCCCAGCTCGATGTTGGTACGCTGGTCCCGGCGTTGTTCATCAGGACGTCGACCTGCCCGAATTCCTGATAAGCCAACGCTTTGAGCGCTTCAACATCGGCGAGCCTGGACACGTCACCAACGCAGGTATTGATGCGCACTGCGCTACTCGCAGCTGCAGCTCGAACCTCGATGGCGGCCTCGTTCAGTTTCTCGGCGCGCCGGTCGGCCATCAACACGTGCATGCCGCGACTTGCAAAGCGCGCGGCACAGGCCCGGCCAATACCCTCGGCGGCGCCGGTGATGACGGCAACTTTGTCGGCAGAAAAAACAATGTGATCGGCCATGGTCAGAGTCCTCGCAGATTTCCCGGTGTAATTTCGCGCGCGGACCGCGCGTCGATAGCTAATTACATCGTATGCGCGGGCGTCACAAATCGCCACATGCTCGGCGCACCAGCGTATGGAGTTAGTCTTTACGGTTCCAGGGTGAGCGGACCAAGGGGCACGATGTTGTTGCCGGTCCGGCCAAAGTAGCCTTTGCGGCAATGCGTCAGATCACTCGAACGGCGTACCGCCGGGATTTCGAGCATGGTGTGGAGCCAACGTGACAAAGAGGGAATGTCGCGAACCATCCGCTGATTGAGATTGAAGCGCGTGTAGTAGACCGCATCAAAACGGAAAATCGTCGGGAACAATCTTACGTCCGATTCTGTTAGCTCGTCGCCCAACAGGAAACGGCGTCCACGGAGCATGTGGTCGATGTATTCAAGCGCTTCGAAAAAGCGTCGATAGGCATCTTCGTATGCTTCCTGACTTTCGGCAAAGCCCGCCTTATAAGCGCCGTTGTTGACGGCGTGATAGATGAAAACGTTGAGCCTGTCGATTTGTTCAGCAAGGTGATCGGGGTAAAGCACCCAGGTCGAGTCGGCATATGTCCCGAAATCGACATCGAACAGGCGCATGATTTCTGCCGACTCGTTGCTGACAATGCTGTCGGTCTTGCGATCCCACAATAGCGGTACGGATTTTTCTGTGGACCCTGCGCGCTTGTACAGATCGCCGATGAACCGGCTGTTATGCAGCGTGTCGGCGCTGCAACCGGGCTCCTCGGCGCGAAATTGCCAACCGTTTTCAGGGTCGCGGGTATAGAACAGAACGTCCATCGAAACGACGTCTTCCAGACCCTTCAGACTGCGAACCAGTGCTGTGCGGTGTGACCACGGACAGTTGTTCGCGATGTAAAGATGATAGCGGCCGGCTTCAGGCCGAAAGCGCTCGCCGTCGACCGTTGCGGTTCTATGTTCACTTTGCGGGCGGACCCACTCACCTTGCAAGCGTTGTGCGTGCGGGTCTTCGTCCCGATCTGAGAGCTGCTTGGCGCGACCAAAACGCAGCTCACGATCGTGTGGCAGCGAAAGCGCTGGGGCGCCCACGGGGACGCGCCCAAGGGGATTGATTTTGTTATCGGCGAGATAGTAACGGCGTCGAATAGCGTCGATGGTTTCCGTTCCCGGAACCGGCACAGCAACGCGCACGTCGCGCAGGTAATGCGCAAGATTCGCAAACTCTTCAAGACGTTGTCGGTTGAGTTTATAAAGACTGTAGAAAACGACCTCAAAACGAATCAATAACGCGCTCAACCAGCCATCGACAATCGATGCCTGCGTGCCGCCCAGCGCAAAGCGTCGCTCCCCGAGCAGGTGATCAATGGCGTCGAGTTCATCAAAAAAATCTCGATAGCAGGTCTGGTAGATCTCTGGATCATCAGTCGTGCCGGCCCGACAGGCTATCTGGTACAAACGTAGTTCTATGCGTTCGCGCCACGCGAGTTCTTGCGCTCCCAGCCCGTCGTCAAGCGTCTGCCAAGGGGTGGCCATTGATTCCGACATGATTCCTCCGCGCCCTGTCCATTCTGAATAGTCAGTGCCGCACATGATAATTCACCAGATCCAGGCAACGGCGTCATGATGCGACGAAGCTCCCGCTGGCTGGGCCATAATGTCGAACCGCCCGTCAGCGGTTGTATCCCGACTTAGGAGTCCTTCATCGTGTACGAAACACTCGAGTTGAAAATCGCCGATAGCGTGGCCACGGTCACGCTTAATCGCCCGGATCGATTGAATGCCATCAATCGCAAAATGATCGACGAGTTACATCGTTTATGCCGAGAGCTGGATGGCGATAGCGCGGTACGCGCAGTCATTCTCGGCGGGCACGGGAGAGCATTTTGCGCCGGTGCGGATATCACCGTCCTCGACGGCCTGGACGGCACCCGCAATGCCCTCGACTTCATCCAGTCGATGCAAGAGCTCACCAACGCCCTGGAAGCGATGACCATGCCGACTATTGCTGCTATCAACGGTATTGCTTTCGGCGGGGGCTGCGAGCTGGCGTTGGCTTGTGATTTACGGCTGATGGCGAACAACGCCACCATCGGTGTCCCCGAAATCAAGATTGGGTTGTTACCAGGCGCGGGGGGGACACAACGATTGTCCCGTTTGCTACCAGCCGCAGTGGCCAAGGAGATGATCTACTTTGGCGATCCAATTGATGCCGAACGAGCGGTGCAACTGGGTTTGGTTAATCAGTCATTAGTCCCCGAGGCCCTCGCTGGATGCGCGCAGAGTTGGGCGACAAAGCTGGCAGCGCTGCCACCGCTGGCGCTGCGCGCCGGGAAGTCGCTGATTAACGGCGCAGCGCTGCACGGCATTCACGATGGCGTGGTCGCCGAACGTCAAGCGATGGGAATGCTATTCGGTACTGCAGACAGCAAAGAGGGCGTGCGTGCATTTCTCGAGAAACGCCGCGCCGAATTCACCGGACGATGAAGGGGCAGTTATGAACTTCGGATTTGATGAAACTGAGCAGGAATTCCAGAATGCGATCAGGCGTTTCGCGCTGGAGCGGATGTTGCCCGAATACGCGAGTTGGGAACGTGGCCGAGAGCTGACCCGAGCGTGGACCAGTGAAATCGCAGAACTCGGACTGACTGGGCTCCGCGTGCCCGAACAGTATGGCGGTGTGGGGGCCAGCTACGTCATGGCCGGCATCGCTGCCGAGGAGCTCGCGCGTGGCGATCTGAACATGACCTTCTACATCCAACTGAGTGCGATAGCCGCCGAATTGATCGGTGGGCACGGCAGCAATGAACTGAAATCACGTTTGCTGCCGCAGCTCGCCAGCGGCGAAACGCTGTTGGCTTTCGCCCTGACTGAGCCGGGAGCCGGCTCCGACGCGGCGGCAATTACCACACGCGCCGTGCACGAAGACGATACTTGGGTTATCACCGGGGAGAAAGCCTCAATCTCTTTTGCCGGCGTGGCAGACCAGACGATCGTTTTTGCGCGCATGTCGAAGGATGGCCAGGAGGGTCTTGGCGCACTGATTGTACCTATGGATTCGCCAGGCGTGAGCGTGCGTGTTTACGACGGTGTAGGGGAGAAGTTCTCCAAGCGCGGCTCGGTGATGTTTGATGAGGTGCGTGTCGCTCGAGGTCAGCAGCTCGGTGAGATAGGTAGCGGCTTCATACAGGCTATGAAGGCCTTTGACTTTAATCGCGCCATTATCGCGTTGACGTCGATTGGTGCGGCACAACAGTCGCTGGACGAAACGGTCGCGTATGCACGTGAGCGCAAGACGTTCGGTAAGCCGTTGGCGATGCACCAGGGGTACGCGTTCCAGATAGCTGAGCATTCCGCGCACCTTGAAACCGCACGCCTGGTTGCCTACAAAACGCTGTGGCTTGCCGATCACGGATTGCCGCATACCAAGGAGGCAGCGATGGCGAAATGGCTGGGACCAAAATGCGCGGCGGAGGCCATTCACGCCTGCATGATTTTGAATGGCTGGATGGGTTATGACGAGGCGCTCGCTCACGGTCAGCGCTTGCGCGACGTGATTGGCTTCGAGATTGGAGACGGTACGCCTGAGATTATGAAATCTGTCATCGCAAGGCAGGTGTTCGGTCGTGAATTCGCCTCTCACAAATAATGACCAGGCCAGAGTTGGGTGGGCGGCCTGATACCAAAAAGCGAGGCCCCTTATTCTTTTTGGAAATATAAATAGACAAACTAATAATTATTAATAATTAAAATGTGAGCCCACAATCGCGTTGTCACACAATTGATGACGGAGAAAGCGCGGTGAAATCTTTAGCGACCAAAGCAGCCACCATCCGGTATTCCGGGCGCGAGGATGCCAGTCTTGCTGACCGGATAGTGTCAGACGGGACTGCCGCGGAAATCATTGCCTCGACCCTGTCCCAGGCTAGCCGGCCGGTCATCAGTACGAATTTCCGCCCTGGTGCCGCAGCACTATTACACCTGGTCACGCGGGCCGTACCCGACATCCCGGTGATATGGGTCGACACTGGCTTCAATACCCGGGCAACTTATCGCTTTGTGGAAACGCTGCGCCTCGCCTGGGACCTTAATCTGCATGCGTACACGCCGCGCGTCAGCGCATCTCGTTTCAGTGCCGTGGTCGGCGATATACCATTGCCGAACACCACCGAATTCGAGAGCTTTGTAGGCGACGCCAAGCTCGAACCATTTCAACGTGCCTTAAGGGAACTCCGGCCAGACGCCTGGTTTACGGGCATTCGCCGCGAGCAAACCGAACATCGTCGCACCTTAGGGGTCGTCTCCGCAGGCCCACAAGCTACGGTTCGTGTGGCGCCACTTTATGACTGGAGCGTCGCTCAAATCGATTCGTACATCGAAGCTCACGATATTCCTGATAACAAGGATTACGTTGATCCAACCAAACCCGCCGCTCATCTTGAGTGCGGATTGCAGCAGCTCGCATGAGCACCGAAGCGATGCGCTATTTGCCCATCTTCGTCGATACGAGTGCGTGCCGAATCGTAGTCGGTGGCGCCGGGACAGCTGCGGTCAGCAAGCTGCGCGTGTTACTCAAGACGCAGGCAAATGTGAGCGTTTTCGGGTCTCACCCAGAAGCGCAGATTATCGAATGGGCAGGGCAAGGGCGGCTTTCCTTGCATCGTCGGGATCTGAGTGCTGCTGATTTTTCCGGCGTCAAACTTGCGTATTTATGTTCCGGCTCAGTAATACGCGATCGTGAGCTTCTGCACGCCGCTCGGGCCATGGGTGTAACCGTGAATACGGTAGATGATGCAGGTAGTTCGGACTTTATTTCCCCGGCAATCGTCGACCGCAACCCGGTTGTCGTCGCAATTTCGAGCTCTGGTTCGGCACCAGTCCTGGTCCAATCTATCAGGTCGACCATAGAACAACTGCTGGACCACAATCTTGGCGTCCTGGCGCGTCTTGCTGCTCATCTGCGGCCGGTCGTGAAGAGCTCGTTGCAGGGCAAAGCGCGCCTTAACTTCTGGCGAGACTTTCTTGCCGGCACCGGTGCCCGGGTGCTCGACCAACACGGTTTTTCGAACGCGCGTCGCCACTTTCAAGCGCTACTCAGGGACGAGCCAGGCGTGACTGCCACCAAGGGGCATGTATCTATTGTCGGCGCGGGTCCTGGTGACCCGGAACTCCTCACGCGACGCGCGGCAAGGTTGCTGGAGCGCGCCGACGTGATCCTTACAGACCGACTCGTAGACAAACGAATTCTGGACCTGGCCCGACGCGAGGCGTTGCAGATCGAAGTTGGTAAATCGGCTGGAGGCGTGAGCTGGACTCAGCACGATATCAACGAAGCGATGATCTCGCACGCTGGAACTGGAGCAGCAGTCGTACGCCTGAAGGCTGGTGATCCGGTTGTGTTCGGCCGCCTTGACGAAGAACTCGATGCGCTCGACGAGGCTCAGATCGAGTACGACATTGTGCCTGGCATATCGTCCGCTAATGCGGCCGCGTCAGCAATCGGACGTTCGCTGACGCGTCGTGAGCGCAATAGCGCGGTCAGCCTGATTACGGCGCAGGATGCGGCCGGATATGCCGAACATGACTGGCGTGCGCTGGCTGCCCCTGGTTCGACCTTCGCCATTTACATGGGCGTACGCGCCGCACGCTTTGTGCAGGGGCGGTTGCTTTTGCACGGCGCCGCACCGACCGTACCGATAGTGATCGTGGAGCGTGCTTCGCAACTCCGGCAACGCGTGGTGAATGCAACCCTTGGGAGCTTGCTGGAAGCGTTTGCAGATCAGGGTATAGCCGGTCCAGCAGTCATTTTGGTTGGTGTCGATAGCCGCGCCAGTTCGATAGGAGCGACGCAGGCCAGCACAGGGCCGCAACTCGCAGCTGGATACGCGCAAGCACAATGAGTACACCTGAAAATCAATCTGAAATCATCACCGCCTATGACCTTTTAGACGGCAACGTCGTGTTTCTGACGGAGGAACTTAACTGGTCGTCAGAGCGCCGCGATGCAGTCATCGCAGCAGAGGCGGTGCGGGCTGAGCAATTGCTGAACATCGCACACTCGCAACCCGAACTCGTCGTCGATGCCTACCGTATTGAAGTGCGAATCGACGAACAGGGCGTACCCCAAGCGCTTCAGATGCGCGAAATCGCGCGCTTGGCCGAGCCATTAGAAGCTGGGCCGCTACAGTCAACCCTGCGATCCGGCAGTCCGCTCCAGTCCGGCCGGCGTTAGCGACACAGCGCGCCAAACGTTCCAGTCTAAGGACCAACCGATGTACCGCTACGACGAGTTCGACCACGCTTTTGTACACGAGCGGGTGGCGCAATTTCGCCATCAATTGCAGGGCCGCATTGACGGTACGCTGACAGAGGAGGAATTTCGGCCGCTACGGCTGATGAATGGCGTGTATCTGCAATTGCACGCTTATATGCTTCGCGTCGCCATTCCTTATGGCACCTTGTCGTCCGTTCAGATGCACAAGTTGGCAGAACTGTCACAGCGCTACGATCGCGGTTACGGTCACTTCACGACGCGTCAGAACATTCAATATAACTGGCCTAAATTGCGCGACATTCCGGATATGTTGAATGAGTTGGCAGAAGTTGAAATGCACGCCATACAGACTTCCGGCAATTGCATTCGAAATATCACCTGCGATCCCTTTGCTGGCGTTGCCGATGACGAGGTGGAGGATCCACGCCCACTGGCAGAGCTAATACGGCAATGGTCGACCCTGCATCCGGAATTCTCGTATCTGCCGCGAAAATTCAAAATCGCTGTAACCGGGTCTCCACAAGATCGCGCAGCGGTTTATTTTCACGACATCGGTCTGCGGATCGTGCGAAACGCTGCCGGCGACACCGGCTGCGAGGTGATTGTCGGCGGTGGCCAGGGTCGTACGCCAGTGGTCGGTAAGGTGCTGGCCCAATTCGTCGCTAAATCCAAGCTGCTGGCCTATCTGGAATCAATACTGCGCGTTTATAACCTGCATGGCCGGCGCGACAATAAATACAAGGCGCGCATTAAGATTCTGGTCAATAGCCTCGGGCTGGATGAGTTTCGGCGCGAGGTGGAACTGGACTTTGCGAGTCCAGGCGGACACCACCCAGATCTCGACGAGTCAGAACTAGCTCGCATCGAACAGTATTTCGCGGGACCCGCCTATCTTCGTTTGCCTGCGCACAATGCGAGGCTGGCTGCCGCGCTGGCAACAGACCCGGCATTTGGGCACTGGTATAAACAGAACGTTATGACGCACAAGGTTCCGGGCTACGCGGCAGTCACCGTTACATTGAAGAATCCAGGCGGCATTCCGGGCGACGCGACTGCTGCACAAATGGTCGCGCTTGCCGAACTCGCAGAGCGGTACTCGTTCTCGGAACTGCGCATCACCCACGCTCAGAATGTCGTGCTCCCAGATGTGCGTGGTGACGATCTACATCGCTTATGGCAGGCCCTTGGCGAACATGGGCTGAGCGAGGGGAATCGCGGTTTGATCACCGACATCATTGCCTGTCCGGGGCTCGATTATTGCACCTTGGCTAACGCACGTTCGATTCCGATAGCACAGACCATTGCGAAGCAGTTTTCCGATCCGCAACGCCAGCGGGAAATCGGACCGTTGACGATAAACATCTCGGGCTGCATGAACGCATGTGGTCACCACCACGTCGGCCACATCGGTATTCTTGGGGTTGAAAAGGGCGGTCAGGAGTTTTATCAAATTACCCTGGGTGGCGACTCATCACTATCAGCACAACTCGGCGAGCGCCTTGGACCGGGATTTTCGGCCAACGAAATCACCCCCGCAATCGAAAAACTTGTGGACTACTATTGTGAACATCGCAGCGAAGCGGAAACTTTCCTGCAATGTGTCCGTCGTGTCGGAGTGGCGAAGTTCAAGGATGTGTTGTATGCCAATTATACGTAAGGGAATATTCGTCAGTGACCACTGGCATGAGTGCGCTCTCGCCGAGTCCGTACATCATCACCGGGATTGTATCGTGCCATTTGATGGGTGGATTGAGTCGCGTGCGCGCGGCTCGCGAACGGGTGAGGCAGGATTAGGAATTTTGGTCGGGCCGCAGGTATGTGCGGAAAGCCTGCAAGACTTCGATCCTCAGGTGCAACTGGTCGTCATCGAGTTTTCTAGCGCCGGCGACGGCAGAGGGTTCTCGCTTGCCGGATACGTTCGTCGTGCGGGCTTCACGGGCGAGATGCGCGCCCGTGGACCGCTTACTCCCGAGCAGTATCCGCACCTGACAGCGTGTGGTTTCGATACTGTCGAAGTGCCAGAGGAGCTTGCTCAACGGCACGGGGAATTGAGCTGGCGGCGCTGTTTCGGCGCCTACCCGAATCGTTATCAGAGTGCGCTCGGCACGCGCGCCTCGATCGTACAGCAGCGTGTTGGTGACATGGACAGTCGCGCGGCGCAGCGCGGCGAAGAGCTTGTATAACTGAAGCCCCATGCGTCATTCCCGACTTTCCGATTAGCGTGGCCCGCGTGAACTAGGGCGTCAACCTCAACTCATTCAAAAATGCCGGCGGACGCAAGCACCCCTTTTTCGCTGGGCGCTTAGCGGGCATGATGTCGCAACGACAACGTATTGTGCCGTGGGGGTAGTCAATGGGTGCGCGAGCTTTATATCGAATCCTGATTCTTACCTTCGTATTGACGTCCTTCAGTAGCGCCGCGTGCGCGAGGGAACCCACTGTTGCGATGGCTGAGCGTATCCAGCAGCAGCTACAGGCACCTGGCCGCAATCAATATGATGCTGCCAAGGATGTCGGGCGCAGGCCAGTCGAAACGGCTGAATTTATTGGTGTCAGGGCCGGCATGACGGTCTTGGATATGATTGCCGGGGGCGGTTACAACACCGAAGTACTCGCGGCGGCAGTCGGACCCGAAGGCGTTGTTTACGCGCAGAACTCGCATCTGGTCTTGCGCTTAATTAACGGCGCGCATCACGACGCGATGGTTGAACGTCTCGCAGAGCGAAGGTTGCCGAACGTGCGCTATATGGTCGTCGACGCTCGAGATATGCCTTTTGCTGAATCTGTCGATCTCGCGATGTGGGGCTTCAATTTCCACGACGTCTACAACGCTGACGGCGAAGCATCGACTCTGGAGTTTCTCAGCCACGTACATCGTGCGCTGAAGCCCGGCGGAATATTCGCGATCACTGATCACGTCGGCGAGGCGCAGTTCGATAATGCCGAGCTTCATCGTATCGATCCCGTCACTCTGGTGCGCGTGATCAAGCAAGCGGGCTTCGAAATAGAGGCTCAATCCGATCTACTCGCAAATCCGGACGATGACCACAGCCGCTCGGTGTATGCAGACGGTCTGCGCTATTCGACCGATCGCCTGTTAATTCGTGCCCGGAAGCCGCTTTGATTCAGTGCTGCAATGGTTGACCGGGAAAACGTTCGTAGTGGCGTTCGCGGCCGGTGCTGCGTCGCTGTCTAAATGACATCGACGCGTAATCTGCTCGCACAAGTTCGAGCATGCACTATTTGTGCACCCGACCTTCCGCATCGACCTCGTCCGGTCGTGCAGCTGGACTCGCACGCAAAAATTCTGATTGCCGGGCAAGCACCCGGACGCAAAGTTCATGAAACGGGTATCGCGTTCAACGACGCGAGCGGCGAACGTTTGCGTAGCTGGTTGGGCATCGGCACGGACGTGTTTTACGATCCCCGGAAAATTGCGCCCGTGCCTATGGGGCTGTGTTTCCCAGGTAGCAGCAAGGGGGGAGATTTACCTCCGCGACCCGAATGTGCTCCAGCGTGGCGAGATCAACTGCTCGCCGCACTCACGCGAGTTGAACTAACGCTCGTGATCGGTCGCTACGCGCACGACTACCATTTCCCTCGTCCAGCGATGAGTGTCACGGAGCGAGTCAGGGCGTGGTCCAAATCGTGGCCATATGTTGTGCCGCTCCCACATCCTAGTCCGCGCAATAATCTATGGATGAGACGCAACCCGTGGTTCGAGAGTGAGCTGGTGCCGCGTTTACAAGAGCGCGTCGGGGACCTCGTCGGAGATCTGTAGGTAGCGCAGCGCATTATTGCGTCGAACGAACGACGATAGCCCGATTATTTGCGAGCCGTAGCGCGATTCAGCTCGGCAGCGGGTTGAGTCGGAGGCAACTCCAAGAGGTTGGACAGGTATGGATCTCGTAATACGTGACGCGGTGGCGGTCACCGTTGGCGGTCGCAGTCGCGGTGATGTCGGTATTGAAGACGGACGAATCGCCCAGCTCGGAGGACTGATGTCCGCACCCCGAGAATTGGACGCAGGTGGGCGCATTTTGACGCCTGGCGGGGTGGATGGTCATGTTCATTTGACGCCCGCACGTTTTGCCACTGCACAGGGGCCGGGTGGCTGGGCGTGGTCTGATGATTTCGATTCGGGGACGCGGGCGGCTTTGGCAGGCGGCGTAACAACAGTTGGCAACATGTCGTTCGCGGAACCAGGTACGACCATCGCGGCTGGTATTGAACTCGATGACTCCGACGCGCGCCAAATGGCAGTCTGCGATTATTTTTTCCATCCTTGCCTCCTGGACCCTTCGCCAGAGAATCTCGCCGCGATAGGTCCACTTCACGCGGCCGGGCACACGTCCATTAAGTTTTTTTTGTCTTTGCCGGCGTTCGATAAGAACGTCAACGCGTTCGTAAAAGCGATGGAAATTACTCGCGCGCAAGGTGGTATTGCTCTGATTCATTGCGAGGATGCGGCGATCATTGCGTGTTGCTGCCGGGCGTTACTCGAAGCCGACCAGGTCGCCGCACGCTACTACCCAGACTCGCGGCCAGTACAGGCCGAAGCGGTCTCCACGCACCGCGCAGTCGGCTTCAGTGAAACGACCGGATGCCCTGCGTACATCGTACATTTGTCCAGCGCCAGGGCGCTCGCTGCTTGTCAGGAGGGACGCAGCCGCGGCGTCCCGGTTTATGTGGAAACGCGCCCTATCTATTTGCATCTGACCGATGAAGTGTTTAACACAGACGATGGCGCTCGCTTCGCCGGCGCGCCACCATTACGCGCGCAAACTGACGTCGACGCATTGTGGGCGGGGCTTCGCTTTGGTGACGTTGATACGATGGCGACAGACCACGCGCCATGGACGCTCGCTGAGAAACTGGACGCATCTTTGCGTGCCGATCATTTACGACAAGGGGTTGCCGAACTCGAGACCGGCATGGCGATGCTATACAGCGCGGGCGTGCTGGGTGGGCGTATCAGTGCGGAGCAATTCGTCGCGATTACTTCGACAAACGCTGCCAAGTTGTTTGGGTTGTATCCGCGCAAGGGGACGATTGCGCTTGGTGCTGATGCAGATCTCGTTCTCTGGGACGATCACCACACTCGCGTGATTGACGGTTCAACGATGTATACCAAGGCGGATTACTCACCGTACGACGGTCGCGCAGTGACAGGTTGGCCACTGTGGGTATTTAGTCGCGGAGAACTGGTTTGCAATGAAGGTAAGGTGGCGGCTGCGGCGGGGCGTGGGCGTTTGCTACACAGAGGTCCGCACCGTTCTCTCTAAGCAGCCATAGCGCAATAGTGGAGCCGACTTTTCAGACAGATTCACGCTTACGGTTGCAGCGGGTAGCTGTCGCCTGGGCACCGATGCAGCACGGCGTGTGCCACACAGCGTTCCCGCCGTCGCAGCATATCTTTTGCGCCCTCGGCCTTAGCCAACGATACAAATGCGGCGTAGCTGGGATACCAGATAGCCAGAATTTCATGGATGAAGTCGTGTTCGCAACCGAGGGGCTGGCCGTGCACGGGTGTGCGCCATAACACCTGCCCACCAACCTGTGCGACGGTCGAAGCGAGGACGCGCATATAAGCTTGATATTCCTCGCCGTGCGGAAAACCGGCTGCGGGATGATAGCGATTCTGATTGAGCATCAGGACCGCGCAGTCCGCCTCACTGCCGGCGATGGACTTAATCTGTCGCAACTCCTCGGATTGGAACTGCATGACATGGGTCGATGGCATGGGGCTGAACCTCCTGACGATGATTCACTGGTGGCCGAGTGGAACGGCGCCGAATGGCTGCAAGCTGGGTAAATCTACCAGGTTAAATCGTCCGGAATTTTGTAATCGGCGTAGGGATCATCAGCATCAACGGGGGTCGCCTGCGATGAATTCAGTAATGCCACCGCAGCCGGCGCTCGTTCGCGAATTTTCTCCGCCACCGGCGCCGCAACCAGCACATACGATTCATCGAGCTGCACAATAGCCACGTGGCCATTGACCAGACTGCTTTGCAGCGCGGGGGTGACCAGAATCGTGCGGATGACACCTTCGCATGTAAAGTTGTAGGGGGTTTCCGCGTCGCCGTCGTCCAAACCGTTGGTTTCAATGAGTTGGCGCACTTGCGCCAGAACCGCTTTTTGATCTGCCTCATCCTGACGTTGTCGACTGAGCGCGCGATCACGTTCCAGCTTTTCAGCCTGGGCGCGCTGCGCCTGCGCTTTGATCTGGTCCGGTTCCGCGGCGCCACGCAGCCGTTGCTTGCCCTGCTTGTGTTTGTCTTTCTTGAGCTTGGTAGCGCGGTCTTTTTTGACAGCACCAGCTTCAAGCAGTTGGTCTTGCAGAGATTTAGCCATGATAGATGAGTCCCGTCAGTTGTCGTGACACAGAGTATCCGGACATTTTGCCGGTATCGCCCGCCCGTGCCGACTACGACCGGGTCCAGGCCTCGACAGAAATTTGTCCCGCCACCTGGGACCGCGTCCCCTCCGGGTCGAGCGCCGAGGCCTTGTCGAGCTGGCTGATTTCTTCAGGGACGAACCAGTGCAGTCGTTGCGGATCATCGTGATAAGAGGCCCACACGGCGCGCGCAACTTCGAGTGGAGATATTAAACGGAACATGCCTTCTGCGGCTGCGCCCCGCTTCATTTTATCGGGAACCATCGGGGTGTCGATCAGGCCCGGCAGGGCATCGGCGACGCGTACGCCAAAGCGCGCGAATTCGATGGACAAGGCTTCAGTCAGCCCTTTGACTGCGTGCTTGGTCGCGGCATAGACGGCGATGCCCGGCATGCCATAGGTCGCTGACGAAGACGACGTCGTAAAGCACAATGAGTTGTCAGTGGCTTTGAGCAATGGTGTCGCAAGATGAATACCGTTCATTACCCCAACGAAATTGACGTTCACCACCGACAGGATGTCGTCGAACGACTGTTCGTCGAAATAGCCACTGACAGCAACGCCGGCATTATTGAACAGCAAATCCAGCTGCCCGCTGGTCGCGTCGGAAAATTCCGCAAGCGCCACGGCATAGTCCGCGCGATCGGTCACATCGAGGCGACGGGTAAGACATTGCGAGGAGCCGAGTTCCTGGGCGAGCGCCTCGAGACCCTGCGCATTTGTGTCGTAACAGCCAACAAACCATCCGCCTTCGGCAAACAAACGAGCTGTCGACAGGCCCATGCCGCTCGCCGCGCCGGTAATGAATATGGATTTCTTGCTATTTTCGGCGGACATTAGATTTCTCCGTGGCGGAGCGTAAGCAGCTTGGCTTAAGCGTGGATTTGGCGAGTGAATTAGCCCCGCGATGCGGGGCTAATTGATGACAGCATGCAGTGTTCAGGCGTAGACCGGGAAGCGTTCAAACTGACCCTTGAGAACCTTGTCCGCAACCCCAAGTCCCAACCACCCGTCTATCGCAGTCGCATAAACACGTCGAAAGTCTGTGGTGTGGATCAGATTGTCGGTGTCGTCGAGTGTGGTCAGGTCGCACGGCTCACCGTAGTGCCCGCCTTTGACGCCCTTGCCAGCGAGGAACATCACATTGGCAGTGCCGTGATCGGTACCCAAGTTGGTGTTTTCCTGGGCGCGCCGTCCGAATTCGGAAAACATCAGAACGCTAACCCGATCGGCCATACCAAGACGCTCCATGTCGCGCACGAAGCCATGCACCGCGTCAGCAGCGTAGGTCAGTAAACGCCGGTGTAGATTCGGTTGTTGCACGTGCGTGTCGAAGGCGTTGTTGCGAAATGCAAGGTAGTAGAGTTGCGCGGGCAGTCCGGCCTCGATGCATGCTGCAACTTTTGGAAACTGGGCCGGCAGCACGCCATAGTCAACCGGCGTTTTGTAGTTGGCCCATGCTTGCCGCACAAGAGCAGAAGCCTCGTTCGCGCTATGCGAGACTGAATTCAAGAAGTCGAGCGAAGCGTTGCCGGTCGGAGCAGTGTTGACTCGTTCAATGACGTTCTTTTCCTGCAACAGTGTGCGGCGCTGGAAGCGTTCCGGTTCGTCGAAAACGACTGGCGTGTGCACCCGACTCTTGACGGCCAGCGATTGGGTGGTGTCGATGTTGACCAGGAGGTTGGGTTGCGGTTCAGGCGCCATATGATCAGCGAGGCGTCCAAACCAGCCATATTCGTCACCGCGGTTGGGCGAGGCTGTGTGCCAGTACGCCATCGAGGTGAAGTGGGAAAACGAAGGTCGCTCGTACCCACAGCCATGGAAAATCGCGAGCTGCCCGTCTTTCCACAATTTGTGCATACCGGCCATGCCCGGGTTGAAGCCCCAGTGGTCGTCGATTTTAAGTAGTTTCTCCGGCCGGAGACCGATTTCCGGACGCAACTTGTAGTAAGTGTCGTCGCCGTACGGCACCACGCTATTTAAACCGTCGTTGCCACCAGATAGTTCGAACGCGACGAGAATCCGTCCTTGCGCCGCTTCCGAGGCTGCCAGAGCACGAGCGATTAAAGCGGGTTCGCGAACACCAGCAGCGAGGCCGCCCAGTGCAGCTGCACCCTGAATCAGTTTTCTGCGCGTGATCATAAGCGTCTATCCCAAATGGTATTCAGGGCGGCTCAAAATGAGATGGAGTAAGAGTCGCAAAGGTTCTTCGAGGACGGTTGAGGAGGCAAGCACGTCGTCGCTGCCAAGCTCAAGCGTGAACAGTTCAACCAGGTTCTGGCGCGTCGTGCCATCAATAGGGACAGTTAAAAACCGCGCCGTAAAGTAATCAATTACCTCGGCGCTGGTTGCCAGCTCTGCTCTTACGACCATACGCGTCAAATCCAGAGTAGCCAGATCACGCGGTATCGGTTTCACGCGTTGGATCGCCATTTGCCAGCCGCGAAAACTACCGTAGCGGGTATTGAATGCCTCTTGGCGATCGACCCGATTCGACGTCGCCATCATGTCGGTGTCCATGCTGGCTGCCATATCGACGGGGCGCGTCGCGCTGAGCATGTCCTGTCCATCTCGCAGGCGTTGCTGTACCGCACGGATTTCCGGGCCGCTGGGATAGATGGGGTAGCGATCCTGGGGGATAAACTCAATATCCGGGAAAGCGAGGTCAAGCGCGAAGTTGCCGCGTTCAATCAACAGGCTTGGCGTTATCCATGCGCGTCCCTGACTCCACCCCGCGACGGTTGGCGGATGCAGGAGCCGCTGGCCTAGGCTGCCGGTGACGAGGTTAAAATCTGGTGCGCCGGGCAGGTTCGTTAATCCGAGCTTACGATAGGTAGAAATCAGTAGTTCAACCGGGCCCTTGATGCGCTGACCAATAACGTGCCCGGCATAAAATTCACGCGAGCTGAACAGGATTTCAAGTAATGCTGTGATGTCGTAATTATTGTCCTTAAAGCGTTTGCCAAGTTCGGTTTGAAGCTCCGCATCAATGCTGTCCTGGACAAAGAAACGATACAGCTTGGTGGCGATAAAGCGGGGCGTCGCTTCGTGCTGGAGAATGAGGTCGATGGTTTGGACGCCGTCGAAGTTGCCGATGTGCCCGAGAATGTTTTTTCCGCCATCATCGTGCTTGCCGGCGTCGAAGTTAAAGTCCAGTCCTGTGAAGTTCCAGCCGGTGAAGGCCCGCGCGGCTTCGCGGATATCCTGCTCGGTGTAGTTGTCGACGCCCATCGTGAACAATTCCATGATCTCGCGGGCAAAATTCTCGTTCGGTGAGCCCTTGACGTTGACGCCTGCGTCGAGGAACGCGAGCATTGCCGGATCTTGCGCGACATTGATCAGCAACGTGCGAAAGTTACCCAGGCCGTCACGCTGAAACAGTTCTACCTGCTTGTGCATTTTGCGATAGTCGCGCACTTTGTCTTCGTTGGTCGCGAAATGTCCGTGCCAGAACAATGCCATCTTCTCTTCCAGCGGGCGTGGTGATGTCAGCATCCGCTCTGCCCACCACTGCGCAACTCGATCGGTCTCCAGACGACTCGCACGCAACCAATAGAAGAATTTATTGACGATAGGTTGCAGTGGGCGGTTGCCGCCGGCCTTCACTTTGATGCCCAGGGCCTCGCCCGTTTCCTCGGCGAGTTTGGTCGTCGCCGGTCGACTTGGCGGGAAAGGGTCGAGACCTGCGTCGAAAATGCCGGAATGCTCAAAAGATGGCAGGGTGACGTTCGGCACTCCGTCGAAGCGCACGAGGTAGGCGACGGCGTCAGCGAGGGACATAGCCGCAAGGCGATTAACCTCTGCGGGGGTACCACCAAAACCAGCCCGTTCAAGGAGATGTTTCGCTTTGCTACGGTCCCACTCCGCGGCAGGGAGAGGTTCCAGACGCTGTTTCGGGGTATTTCCCGCAGCGTAGGGTCCAGTCCATCCCAGGACAAGAACCATCCAGATAGCAACGCCAGTCAACTTACGCACAATCTCACTCCCTGATTCCCCGTGCAGCAGATTATAGAGCAGCCGCCGAATAATGCCCCCGCTGCGGATTCGACATTCAGGGCAGTCACGCGACCGTGTCGGGTATCACGATGCAGCTGCACCTCGGAATTGGTTTCCGGCTAGCGCCAGCGGGTCACGTAACATCGAAACCTACCGGAGGGTCAGGGGCTAACATCGTGACTGGTTGCTGTCGGTCTATCCCGCACCACGACAGTTCGTGCGAGTTTGTCGTGCCAACCCTGCTTGCGGCGGTCAAGTCCGACCCACAAAATGCCGAGGCCGAGCGGGATAAGCGCCAGGTAGTAACCCAGATAACGCACCACATATTGCCCGTGGCTGGCCGGGTTACCCGTCTCGGCGTCGACGATGCGCGCTTTCATGAGCATCTTGCCGGGCGTTGCCTGATAGCGAATCCATAATGCAACGACTAGCAAGGCTGGCAACACCGTCTGCACCACGATTCCAGTCAGGCCATGGGAAGGCTGGGTTTGGATCACAGGCGTTGCGCCAAACAGCAGGTAGGCGAATGGCAAAATGACCACCGCAAAACATACCGAGTCGATCAAAGCCGCGATAAACCGGACCCAAAAGCCGATGTAGTGGTGCTCAGTCGGTGGCGTTCCCATCGACCAATAGTCATCGATGCGAGGGCAGCCGTAAAGTTTGTTGGATTGGGGGGCTAGCCGTTGTCCACTGGGCCGGGCAAGCGTTCGAGTTGATAGACCGCGACAGGCTCGCGGACTCCGCGGACGTCAATGGTGCACGGTGCATTGAAACGCATGTCGGTTACTGGTCCGCAATCGGCAACCGCTGCAGCAGAGATGACCGCTGTCATTGGTGCGGCGGTACCGCACAGTCTGGCGGCGAGATTGACGGTTTCACCAATGACGGAATAGTCAAAATGCAATTCGGAACCGACGTTCCCGATGAGTGCAGTGCCACTATGGATTCCAATTCCCAGACGCAGGACCGGGTCCCGTTGATACTTGCCCGCTTCACTCGTTAGTTCGAGGATTTCCAGCGCGCAGCGGCACGCCGCCTGAGTTTTGTTTTGCTCGTCAAAAATAGCCATGATGCCGTCTCCGGCAAACTTGTCGACGTAACCGCCGTGCCGATAAACGGCATCAACCTGCAAGCCGAGATTATGGCTGAGCGAAGCAAATAGCGATTTTGGGTCGGCGTCCTGGCTGAGCTGGGTAAAGCCGCGCACGTCGGAAAACAGTACGCACACTTCTGCTTCCTGAGGGGCGGGCAGAATGCCGGTTTCGGTAAACTCACTGACCATCTGGCGCGTGCGGCGTGAAATATACCGGTCCAGATTGGCTCGCAAGCGGGCGTGTTCGCGGACGTTCTCATATCGCTCAATCTGACCCCGCAGTCGAGCATCGAGAACGTTGGGGTTGACCGGCTTGACGATAAAATCATCGGCGCCAGCAGCAAAAGCCGCATTAACGTGCGTGGTTTCCCCGGCTGCCGTCATACACAAAACCGGGGTTTGTATGTGCGCCTGCGAGTTACGCAAGGCACGACATATCGTCAGGCCGTCGATACCTGGCATATAGACGTCGAGCAGGAACGCATCGACCGAGCAATCGTCGATGTATTCCATGCACTCTTCGCCACTGGCCGCGACGACCACGATGAAGTTTTTGAGCTCCAGAACCCGAGAAATGACATTACGCACAGTTCGGTCATCGTCTGCGATGACTACTTTCTTGCGCTGGTCGTGTTCGAGTTCCGGCGGCGCTTCGGCGCGCTCAAGACGCATTGGCACGTCTCAACTACCCCCAAATTTAAGGATTGACTGCGAGCGGTTATTAGTTTTCCGTCCCCGGTACAGGGGCGCTCTGGCGGCTCCTGATCCGTACCGGCGACCCGTATGGGCTACTCTGGTCAGACTTGCAGTCTACATCGCGAGGGTCTCAAGACCACCCCGCGCACCAGTTTGGAGTAGGTACTGTGTCACATTTCGGAGCGCTTGGGACGGTTCCGGCGCCCCTGTTCCTTCGAACTGATGTCAGCGTGCGGGCCGGATCCCGATGGTTACGGAAATCGGGTCGCCGTCTGGAGAACTCATGTCGGGGCGAGAGCTTACAGCAGCCGGCAGGCATATTCTGAAATAATCTTGAGTATCCGCCGTCGCTGCGCTGTGCGCCGCTACATAACTTGCTGACCCACTCAACAGGAAAGACCTCAACCATGGAATTTAAAGACAAGCGGGTGCTGGTCACCGGCTCAGCACGTGGAATCGGGCTGGCCATTGCGCGACGGTTCTTGAGCGAAGGTGCCAGAGTCGCCATCAATGGGCGGAGCAGCACGACCGTACAGGAGGTCTGCGCGGAACTCGGCAGTGCAGCGGTTCCGGCGAGCGGCGATTTGGCCAGTGCTGGCGGTTGTGACGAGGTTGTCCAAGCCGCGCTGGGCGGACTAGGTGGCCTGGATATCCTGATAAACAACGCCGGTGTGTTCCCGATCGGTTCGATGGAAGTTACCGATGAGAAGATCTGGGATGAAACGTTCAACGCGAACGTTAAAAGCGTGTTTTTTACCAGCCGCTCTGCGCTTGCGGCGCTGCGTGAAGCGCGCGGTAACATCGTTAACCATTCGTCGATCGCTGGCCTCATCGGGCTGTCAAACGTATCGGCCTATTGCGCTTCCAAGGGTGCGGTGCTGCAGTTGACCAAAGCCATGGCAATGGAACTCGCACCTGACATTCGGGTGAACTGTGTCTGCCCAACGACCGTCGATAACGATATGGGTTGGAAAGGATTCAATCGGGCCGACGATCCGCAAGCCGCCCATGATGCATTTGTTGCGGCGAGCAAGCTGCAACGCATGCCGACCAACCACGATGTGGTCGAAGCATTTGCATTTCTGGCGTCCTCGCGCGCCAGTTTCATGACGGGTGTCGCGCTACCGGTCGACGGTGGAAAGTCGGCGGGAGTTTAGCGACATACCAGGTCGCCCAGGCTCATCGAGAGGCGAGCGTCGATGCTGCTGAGGAACTTGGAAGGTCATCCGGTGCGCTCGTAAGCGCCAGCTGAGTGTGCGGCCTACTTCAGACGCCCGCCGCGGGCAGATTTCACAATGTCGTAAGCACCTTTGATTTCCTGCGCTTTTGCAGTTGCGACCTTCATCATCTCTTCGGGCAGGCCCTTGGCGACAAGCTTGTCGGGGTGATGCTGATTCATCAATCGCCGGTAGGCCGTTTTAACGTCGCTATCGCTGGCGTCTTTGGGCACCCCGAGGATGTCGTAAGCAGCCGCCACAGACGTCCCGTTCGAACTACTGCCGGGTCTCTGATTGTTTCGCTGAGCACGGACAAGGGCTTCAAGCTGGGCAAACAGTTGCGCGGAAAAGCCCAGTTGTTCGGCGATATGCTGCAAGGTCGCCGCCTCCTCAGGATGCAAGGTGCCGTCGGCATAGGCGGCATGTAATTGAATTTCTACAAACATTTGCATGAGAGTCTGGCGCCGCCGGCATTCGCGACGAAATTGCACCAGCATCCCGTCAAGGTCGAACTCGGCGGCTTTGCCCTGATTGAAGAGCTCGCGGGCGACCTGCCGCTGGTCGGGGCTGAGCGCCATTTGTTCCATGACCGCGTTAGCGAGTGCTATTTCGTCGTCGCTGACGTGTCCGTCGACCTTGGCGATATGCCCCATGACCGAAAAAGTCGCGGTGAAAAAAGCAGCCTGGATGCGTTCCTGGCCCGCACCACCGAGCTGTCCCTGATGATCAACGCTGACCCCTTTGTCGAAACTGTGCCCGACCGCTGCGCCAAGGGCCGCGCCTAGAGGACCTCCAAACATGAAGCCAAAAGCGCCGCCAACGACCTTACC
This sequence comes from Proteobacteria bacterium UBA981, assembly GCA_002292285.1. GTDB lineage: Bacteria > Pseudomonadota > Gammaproteobacteria > UBA981. The sequence goes on along the minus strand of DBBP01000008.1, from coordinate 604,419 downwards.
CCACCAAGCCATGTTTCAATTCTCGTTTAATGCCCGCGCGCATTATGCGTTGGGTCGAGGAGCAGACCTAACTGCGGTCATCCGTCGTCCTGTACGATCCGCGCGGACCAGGGCGCAGACGATTCGCCGCGTGCGAACGCCCGGTCAGTGTGCCAGACGCTTACGTAGTGCGTTCCATGCGCAGCGCATACCGATGCGATTCGAGAACTTCTTCAAATAGAACTTCGAGATCGGAGTCGCTCGCAACGGTGTCTACGTAGAAGCGTGTCAGTCCGCGCATGGCACCGCTACAGGCCTTTGGTGAATCTGCAGCGAAAGCGTGCTTGCTGACACGACGCAGGTAACGCAAGAAAAACCATTCGATTGAGTAGCGTTCTGGGTAAACGCGTTCCAGTTCCTTTATATGACGCTGCAGTAGTTCACGAAACTCGACGAATGCGCTCGAAATGTAAGTGACATTCGTCTCCATGGCTACGCTGCGCTGGGCGTTTCGATTTGGTACAGTTTTTCTGCATTTCCCCACAGGATTTTGCGGCGAACGTCCGCATTACATTCATCCAATCCATGCTTAATGCAATCGTGCACCTGTTCGCCAAATATCGAAGTCGGATGCGGGAAATCAGTTTCGAAGAGGATATTGTCGGCGCCGACTTTGTCGATCAAACGGCGTGGCGCGATCTTCTCGAACCAATAGCAGCCGTAGACGTTACTGGCGAAGTACTCGCTCGGAAGGCGGTCGAGATCCGGACGTTCTTCCTGCACATGATTGCCAAGGAACTGGTAATCAAGCGCTTCGAGCAGGAACGGTATCCAGCCGATGCCGCTTTCCACGGAGACAAACTTGATGGCCGGATAGCGCGCCAGGATGCCGCTCAACAGTAAATCGGTCAGGTGGATGCCGTTGCGCAGAAAAAATTCGACAGACAATTCGGCGAACGTCGCCATGCGTCCGTAAACCGCCAGCTTCTCGCGATTCAGTCCACCTTCCATGTTGCCCGAGCCAATGTGAAAGCTGACCGGCAAATTATATTCGCACGCAACTTCCCATAACGGATTCCAATGCGGCGACCCAAGCACCGGCTGTCCGAAGGAATGTGGTTCGCCGGTAAACAAAATGCCCTTGTGGCCGAGGGCCTTGCAGCGGTGAACTTCTGCCACAGCCGCGTCGATGTCCCAAAAGGGCAACGAAGTGATGGGTAGCAGACGGCGCGAGTCTGCGGACGCCCATTCGGTTTGCCAATCGTTATAGACCTGTACGCAGGTCAGCATGAGTTCCGGGTCGTTCAGTTTAAGAAACGCCTGGGCGCCGAAACCGCCCACGTTGGGATACATGACCATGGCCCAAATACCCATGTTGTCCATGTATTCGAGCCGCGCCTGGGCATCAAAAGCACCAGGATGCATATCGTCGTAGCCGTTAGGCGGATGCTTCATGCTGCCAACCCCGGCGGTCGCGGAGAGGCCCAATTTGGCTATCGGCTCACTGCCGAGATACCAGGTGTAGCGGCCCTTCTTGTCGGTGCCGACGCGTGGTACCGCATCGCGCATGCGCGCAGGCACGCGGCTAGTCCACAGGTCGGCGCTCTCGGTAACGTGAGTGTCGACATCAATAATCGTGTATTCCGGCATTTTCCTAAACCTTGCGCTTTGCGTCGCGCTTATTGCACGACGAAACGCGCAGGCGACGCAAGCCCCGGCAGTGTGGCGCGGCGGGCAGGTCTTTTCGATACACTCCCCGGCACCCCAACCAGCCTCAGGAGCACTGCAGTGGCGGAATTGTTGACGATTGAAAACGCGGCCAATCTTGGCGTCCTCATATTTCTCCAAGCGGTACTCGGATTCGACAACCTTCTGTACATCTCAATCGAGTCAAAACGCGCGCCGGCAGCTCATCAGGCGGCGGTTCGTCGTTGGGGGATTCTCATCGCGATTGCTCTGCGAATCGTTTTGCTGTTCGTTATGATCACACTGCTGGAATCTCTCACAGAACCGTTTTTCAGTATTCACCTGACCGGTATTGTTGAGGGTACGTTCAATTTCGCGACCGTGGTGTTCCTGTTCGGCGGCGGCTTCATCATGTATACCGCCGTGAAGGAAATTTCCCACATGCTTTCCATCGAAGACCTGGAATCTGATGGCCAGGAACGCGATGCGAAGTCAGCGGCGAGTGTGGTGGCGCTGATTGTGTGCATGAACCTGATTTTCAGCTTCGATTCGATATTGTCGGCAATTGCCATCACCCAGGTCTTCGTGGTGCTCGCGATTGCGATTGTCCTGTCTGGCCTGGCGATGCTGCTGCTGGCTGATGAGGTGTCAGAGTTTCTCCAACGTAATCGCAAGTACGAAGTGCTGGGCTTGTTCATTCTGTTGATTGTCGGGGTAATGTTGCTCGGCGAGGGCGGGCACGTGGCGCATCTCAAATTGTTCGGCTATGCGGTTGAACCGTTGTCGAAAGCGACTTTCTACTTTTCCATTGTGATGCTGGTCGCGGTCGACATTATCCAATCTGGATATCAACGCAAGCTGGACCGCATGCGGTCTGCCGGGGCTGCCTCGAGCGGGTAAACCACGGCAGATGTGCTACGCTCGATTGTCGGGTTTCGACAGCGGTTAAGGAGAGTAAGTATGCAATACGATCTAGTGGTCAAAAATGGGTACATCGTCGACGGTTCGGGCGGCGCTCGGTTCCCTGCTGACGTGGGGGTGAAGAACGGCAAGATCACCAAGATCGGGCGAATCAATGAACGCGCCGCGAAGACCATTAATGCCCACGGTCAGGTCGTCTCGCCAGGTTTCGTGGATGGCCACACTCACATGGATGCGCAAGTGTTCTGGGACCCACTCGGTTCGTGTTCCTGCTACCACGGTGTGACGAGCGTGATCATGGGAAACTGCGGGTTCACACTCGCGCCCTGCGCAGCCAAAGATGCCGACTTCGTGTTTCGTAATCTGGAACGCGCCGAAGATTTATCCCGCGACGCAATGAAAGCAGGAATCGACTGGAAATGGGAGACCTTTCCAGAGTATCTCGATGTGCTCGATCAAATTCCGAAAGGCATCAATTACGGCGGCTATATTGGCCATTCTGCGTTGCGTACCTACGTGATGGGTGAACGAGCTTTTAGTGAGCAAGCCAACACCGACGAACTGAAACGCATGCAGCACGAAGTACAGAATGCAGTGCGTGCCGGCGCTATTGGCTTTTCGACCTCGCGTACTTTCAATCACCTCACCTCAGACGACCGGCCGGTTGCAAGCCGCATTGCAGATTGGGATGAGGTCAGCGGCATTGTTAACGCGATGGGCGAGCTCGGCGTCGGAATCTTCGAAATTGCTGGTGAAGCTCCCGGCCGCAATCCGGAACGCCAGCGTGAGTATTTCGATCGCCTGAAGACGCTTGCCGTGCAGTCAGGTTGCCCGGTGACATTCGGCATGCCGAGCATCCGCATCGCACCCGACATTTGGCCTGCATACTACGAGCTTGGCAACGAAGTCGCAGCTGCCGGCGGCCGCCTGTTCGTGCAAGCCCACAGCCGCTCTATCTCAACCTTGCTGTCGTTCAAATCGCATACCCCGTTCGATGCGTGGGACGTGTGGAAAGACGTTCGCTCAAAACCACTGGAAGAGCAGAAAGTATTGCTTGCCGATCCATCGGTTAAACGAAAGCTGGTCGATATCGCCTCGCGTCCCTACGACGGACCGAAGATCGTCGGCGCTGAGCCGCGTCCGCCAGAATGGGACTGGGTGTATCTGTTCAACGGCATTGGCGATGAAGAATTGATGTCGGAAGTCGCAGCCAAGCGCGGCGTACATCCGGCCGAGGCAATGATCGACATTGCGCTCGAGCGCGATTTTGATGCGTTCTTTCGCCAGCCTCTGGCGAACGAAGATCAGGACGCCGTGTTAAAAATGATGAAACACCCGCGCAGTGTCGTGACGTTTTCTGATTCGGGTGCCCATGTCGCGCAAATCATGGATTCTTCGTTGCAAACCCACCTCCTCAGTCATTGGGTGCGGGAGCGCGAAGAGTTCACGCTTGAGCAGGCTGTGCGCATGATTACGCACGATACCGCGACGGCCTGGGGACTCTATGACCGGGGCATGATTCGCGAAGGTCTGAACGCGGATTTGGTAATTTTTGATCCGGATACCATCCACCAGAACATGCCGGAATTGCTTAACGATCTACCGGCAGGCGCACAGCGCCTGAAACAAACGGCGCGCGGCATTTCGCACACCATCGTGAACGGCGAAGTACTCCTGCAGGACAATCAACCGACCGGGAATTTCCCCGGCCACCTGATCCGCGGACCGTTGGCCCGACAGTAGCGCGACGAACGATCTCCCGCGCTATCGCGGGAGATGTCGCCTTAGTGGTGGAGGCTCCCCCTGCGCGAGAGTGGTCCGCCACATTGAGCCACGCACGCCTCGTGCGCGGCTGCTACGAACACAGATTTTAGTACCTACGGGGCTGCTACACCCAGGTCCGAAAACGGCTAGTAGTAGGCGGCAAGCCGGCCCACAATATGGCCATGGCTAAATCTGTCGCGATTTCCGAGCAACAGTCCGAACCAGAGCGGCGCGCACTCTACGACGCTTTGAGTGCACACGATGTGCGCTTCGATGGACATATGTATATCGGCGTCACGTCGACCGGCATTTATTGCCGACCCGTGTGTCCAGTTCGCGTACCACGTTTTGAGAATTGCACGTTCCATGTGCACGCCGCGAGCGCGGAGAAGGCGGGTTTCAGGCCCTGCCTCGTTTGTCGCCCTGAGCTGGCTCCGGGAGATGCGAAAGTCGACGCCGTTTCGCGTCTTGCCCGGTTGGCACTGAGGCGCATCGAGGATGGCGCACTGAACGAACTTAACGTCGACCAGCTCGCGGATGAGTTTGATGTCACGGCACGGCATTTGCGCCGGGCCATGGATGCCGAGTTCGGCATTACGCCGATTGAGTTCGCCCAAACACAGCGCCTGTTGCACGCCAAGCAGCTCCTCACGGAAACCGATCTCTCGGTTACCGACGTAGCGTTCAGCGCGGGCTTCTCAAGCTTGCGGCGCTTCAACGCCTTGTTCAAAGCGCGCTACGCGCTCGCGCCCCGCGCCTTGCGGCGCAAATCGGCGGACGTGAATCAATTGCCGGAACCGGCCCGCGACGCGCAAACCTTGTCGTTCCGAATCGACTATCGCCCACCCATGAATTGGTCGACCTTGCTGGCGTTTCTCGCACAACGTGCAATCCCGGGCGTTGAGGCTGTAGTCGACGATGCTTATGTTCGTACGGTCGCGGTGCACGAACGGCAGGGCTGGATCGCGGTGGCCCCGTACCGACGTCACAAGCGAGCCCGTCAAATTCACGCGCTGACCCTGACCGTATCCGACAGCCTGCAGCCGGTTTGTGTCAGCCTGATTTCGCACGCCAAACACATGTTTGATACGCGAGCACCGGTTGCCGAAATTGAGCGACAACTCGCGCTCGACAGTTTGCTCACAGACAGCATTGCGCGCCATTCCGGTATGCGCTTGCCGGGCGCCTTCGACGGCTTTGAGTTACTGCTACGAGCGATTCTTGGTCAGCAGGTCAGCGTCAAGGGAGCGACGACGTTGGCCGGTCGAATGGCCGCCCGATTCGGGCAACCTTTGGCGACGCCGTGGTCAACGTTAAGTTACACGAGCCCAACTCCTGAACGCCTGGCGGGCGCGACAGTCGCGAGCATCGCCAAAATCGGGCTGCCGCAGAAACGAGCTGAGACAATTCGCCACGCCGCGCGGGCTTGCGTGACCGGGCAGCTGACGCTCCTGCCGGGTGCGGATCCGGACGTGGTGTGCGCGCAGCTCGTGGCGCTCCCAGGCATTGGTGAATGGACGGCATCGTATGTCGCGATGCGCGCGCTGGCCTGGCCGGATGCGTTTCCGCTTGGCGACCTCGGGATCAAAAAAGCGCTTGGTCTGACGCGTGCTGCTGACATCGTTGCGCGTAGTGAGGCATGGCGCCCGTGGCGCGCTTATGCGGCGATTTACTTGTGGCTGTCCCTTGGTGGCGGTTGAAGGAGAAAAACGTATGCAGCTGTTGACCGATCGAATTGCCTCCCCCATCGGTGATCTCATCGCAGTGTCTGATGGAGAGAACCTGCGCGCGCTCGATTTCGATGACTATGAAACACGTATGCAGACCTTGTTGGAGCGGCACTATGGCGACGTGCAGCTTACCCCGGCGATTAATCCGGGCGGAATCCGCGATGTCCTCATCCGTTATCTCGACGGTGACTTCGACGTTATCAGCGAAGTTAGAGTCGCTACCAACGGCACGCCATTCCAGCAGTGTGTGTGGGGGAAGTTGCGCGAGGTGCCGAGCGGTGGTACCTGGAGCTATGGTGAATTGGCGCGAGCTATTGGCAAGCCGAAAGCGTCGCGTGCGGTGGGATTGGCCAATGGCAGTAACCCGATAGCCATCGTTGTACCTTGCCATCGCGTGATTGGTGCCAACGGGAGCTTAACGGGCTACGGCGGCGGTATGGCCCGCAAACAGTGGCTGCTTGCCCACGAACGCGCTTTGTTGCTCTAGGACGCTTGCAAAAACGTCGTGAGGACGCCCGGCTGGATGCCGCGTCCAGCGAACAACGAGACGTATCAGAGCGATAGGCGAGGACTGCTCAAGTGAGCGATTTGTACCCTCGGGTGCTGCAGTAATTCTATTCAAGATCGATCTGTCAGGCTGTCGGGAAACGTAGCGAGGACGGCCGGCTGCAAGGAGACGCGCAGCGAACGACGAGACATATCTGATGGATAGGCGAGGAGTGAGCGAGCACGCGACGCTGCAGACGGGCGCCGCAGTAGTTTTCCAACAGTCTGACTGAACATCAATGGTCCGAGGTCCACATGCCTAACCCACCGCTGTCGCTGTTCCACATCGCGCTAGCGATGCTAATCACTCTGGTTTTTATTGAGCCCGTCGGCGCAGAGGTGCCGCCTGCCGGGCGGTATGCGCTGGAGTCGCAGATGGTACTGCCGCATCTCGATGAAATGCGCAGGCTTTCGCGCCACCGTACGGTGTGTTTTGAAGGCCAAGATGCTGAGAAGTTCTTTCCGGTGTTTTTACAGCCGGCCTTCATCGGTTGCGAGCTGCGGGCAGAAGCGGGTGAAGCTGCAGTGCAGCATTATGTGTTGCTGTGTGACGCAGTCAACGGTGCCAGTGGCCACGCCCATTTAAAGCAACGCGCCGGCGGCTTGCGCGGAGAGCTAAAGGCCAAAATGGGTGGCAAGAACATGACGTTTTCGCAGTTTGTGACCGCCATCTACAGCGGCCCCTGTGATGCGCCAGCACTCAGCGATTCGCCGACGCCGTAGCGACGATCTAGTGCGTGACCGGCGGACAGGAATGTTCTGCACTTGGTGGGCCGTTGCAGTAAATCGCAGCAGGCGGTGAACGGTCGTCTTAGCTCATCACACCTCATCGGGCCTGAGCATCCATGCCTCAGGCACTTCCTGTGAGTAAGCACAGCTAAGTCGGGCAGATAGCCATTTCTTGCTCCAACAATCCTGGACACGAAGAAAGAATTCTGACGCCGTTAGAAGCGCCACCACCAAAGGCTGTCGTCGTCGTGTGAGTCGCTATACTGTGGATCGCGATGACGCGGGGGAGAATGCAAATGAAGACGATGACACAACTTTTGCCATTGCTGATTGGTCTTGGCATGGGCACCGCACCGGTGCAGGCTGCTGACGACTGGTTTCCATCCAAATGGGGCAAAGACGACACGCTCGGCAGCGTGAACGAAATTACCGACGCAAGCATTCTGGCTGCGTCGAAATTGGTTAAAACCGGCAAACGTTACGCACTCGGGCAAGTCAGTTCGCGCGACACGCCTGCTTACGGCGAACGCACGGCGCAAACATTCATCGTCTCGACCGGGGCACTGTTTAATAACTCCGGTACGCCGCTAGGCAGTGGCAAGGTGACGGGCAACGACGATTGGGCCTTGTTGTTTTTTGGCGTGGGTACTCAGATCGACGGGCTCGGACACGTTGGCATCGATCACACCTATTACAACGGCAATCGCATTGAGGACTTCTTTCACCAGGGTGGTCTGAAGAAACTAAGTACTGCGGACATTCCGCCAATCGTTGCGCGCGGCATCGTGCTCGATATGGTGGGCTATATGAAAGAGGCGGACGCCAGCAAGGTAGTTGTGATCGATGGCCACGAAATGTTGAGAGTTGATGTCGCCCTCAACGAGGCAGAGATTAAGGGCGCACTGGCACGCCAGAAGCTTGCGTTGGCGAAGGCGGACGTGGTGTTACTGCACACCGGTTACGCCGCGATGGCAGACATTGATGTCAAAAAATATATGGCCGCGCAGCCAGGGCTTGGCAAAGGTGGTGCCGTATTCATTGCCGAGCACAATCCGGTCGCCATCGGCGCCGATACGTTCGGACTTGAAGTAGGCCCGGGCGAAGTCAAAGACGACCACCTGCCTGTGCATCAGGAACTGCTCACCCGGCGTGGAATTTATATTCTGGAGAATATTGTGACCGCAGAGCTGGTCGCCGATTCGGCGTGGGAATTCATGTTCGTGTTGGGCCAGGCACGTATCAAAGGCACCGTGCAGATGATCATCAATCCGGTCGCTATCCGCTAACAGCCGGTCGCATTGAGTCGCCCGAGAATGGCAGCGCTGCGGCAGCGTTCTCGGGTGACTGGTGCACGCTATAAACAACGCATGAGCGGCACCATTGTTAAGCCATTCATCAGCACATGCTGTGCCGTGCCTGGTGAATCATCACGCTGGCGTTGCGGCGCGCATTTGAAGGTAGGCAGACTATGATCGATTCTGAACACATTGTCAGCGAGACGCAGGCGGGCGTAGGGCGCATTACGCTCAATCGGCCGGACGTGAAAAACGCATTCACGGACGCTATGCGCGAACAACTGCGCGACGCCTTGCAGGCAATGGCAGGCGATCGACAGGTGCGTTGCATTGTCATCACCGGCGCGGGCGATAGTTTTTGCGCCGGTGGCGACATCTCCAGCATGGTGGCTCTGCAGGAACGCGACGATACGAGTGTGCTGGAAGAACGCATCCGGGTTGCGGCTGAGGTGGTGGGCTTGTTGCGCGCCGTTCGGCAACCGGTCATCGCTGCGCTCAATGGCGCTGCCGCTGGCGGCGGCGCAAATCTTGCGCTCGCTTGCGACATGCGGCTCGGCAGTGAGCGCGCATTTTTCAGCCAGAGCTTTATCAAAATCGGCCTCGTTCCGGATTGGGGTGGGTTCTATCTGTTGCCCCAATTGGTAGGCACCGCTAAAGCGATGGAATTGATGCTCACTGGGGCGCGCATTAAGGCCACGGAGGCGTTGCATTTAGGTCTGCTAAACGCGGTTTACGCCAATGAGGATTTTGAGACCGCTGTGACCGAGTTTGCTGAGCGCATAGCCGCTGGCCCAGCAGATGCGATGGCCACTATTAAATCCGGCACTTATCTTGGTGCGAGTGCGCCCCTCAGCGAAGTACTCGCCTTCGAATCCGCCGCACAGACCTCGCTATTTCTGGGTGACGAAGCGCGCGAGGGAATGCGCGCATTTCTCGACAAGCGGAATCCTGAATTTCGCTAACACACTGCGCCGCGTGGGTGTCATGTTCGACTTCCACATCTGGCCCGGCCTGCCCGGTAGCCGGCTGGCAATAGGATTTTCGGCGCCTTTGTGCTTTGATCCCAAGTGCCTTCCAAAACCGGGAGGCGCTGGTGGCGAGACGCCACACGGGGAGGAACGACATGCACGATCTAGTTATACGCGCCGGGCGCATTGTTGACGGCACTGGTAGCGCTGCGATTACTGGCGATATCGCTATCGACGCCGGACGCATCACGGCAGTTGGCGGCAAGGCGGGCGCCGCGCATCGCGAAATCGATGCCGATGGCCTGCTTGTCACGCCCGGCTTTGTCGACGTGCACACACACTACGATGGTCAGGCAACCTGGGATCCCCATCTGACACCGTCCGGCTGGCATGGTGTGACAACGGCGGTGATGGGCAACTGCGGGGTCGGATTTGCGCCCGCGCGCTCCGATCGCCACGACTGGTTGATTCAATTGATGGAAGGTGTCGAGGACATTCCCGGTAGCGCCCTGGCGGAAGGCATTCAATGGGACTGGGAGAGTTTCCCCGAATATCTCGACGCGCTGGAACGTTTCCCGCGTGCGGTTGATATTGGTACCCAGGTCCCGCATGGCGCGGTGCGAGGCTATGTGATGGGCGACCGCGGTGCACGCAATGAAGACGCCAGCGCGGAAGACATTGCTGCCATGTCGGCTATCGTCGAAGACGCACTCAAGGCCGGCGCGCTCGGATTTACCTCTTCCAGGACGATGCTGCATCGCGCTAAAGATGGCACGCCAGTACCCGGAACCTTTGCCGGACACGACGAACTTATCGGGATTGGCCGGGCCTGTGCTCGTGCAGGTCACGGGGTGTTTGAGATTGCTTCAGATTTCGGTCTTGGCGGCATGCACGGTCGCTTCGAAAGCGACGTTCAGTGGATGGGCGATCTGTCTCGTGAAACGGGCTTGCCAGTCAGTTTCATCGTCGCGCAGGCCGCGCACAATCCGTCTGAATGGCGCGATATCCTGCGCTGGACTGAACAGGCCGTCGCAGACGGTGCCAATCTGCGCGCCCAAGTTGCTGCGCGCCCGGCCGGCATGCTGCTCAACTTTGACAACCCCATGCATCCGTTCAAGGGCCATCCAACTTACCTGAAGGTGGCAGACTTGCCGTTCGAGGAACGCCTGGCACAGTTGAATGATCCGGCGATACGCGCCCAACTCGCTGCCGAGAAGAGTTCACTGACCGGGCAATTCGATACGTTCTTCGTTAATCATTTCGACAACATGTACCCGCTCGGTGACCCGCCGGACTACGAACCGACCCCGGATCGCAGCATCGCGGGCATCGCGGCGCGCGAAGGGCGCCCCGCTCAGGAAGTCCTGCTTGATGCCATGCTCGCTTCCAACGGTCAGGATTTTATTTACTATCCCATCATCAATTACTCTGATTCGAACTTCGATTCGATCCGCGAAATGCTGCTTCACCCACAGTCACTGATGAGTCTGTCTGATGGTGGCGCGCACTGCGGCGTGATCTGTGATGCCAGCGCGCCGAGCTTTTTGCTGACCTATTGGGCACGCGACCGCACGCGTGGCGAAGGCTTGCCGCTGGAGTATGTGGTGAAACTGCAAACGCAGGATACGGCTGCCGCTTACGGCCTGCACGATCGCGGTGTTCTGGCGCCGGGCATGCGCGCCGATCTGAATGTCATCGATTTCCAGGCTCTGCACTTACACGCCCCCCAGGCAGTACACGACCTGCCTGCAGCAGGCCGACGTCTCGTGCAACGCGTTGACGGTTACAAGGCGACAATTCAAAGCGGCGAAGTAACCTACAGCGATGGCGTCACCACCGGCGCGCTGCCCGGAAAACTGATTCGCGGTCCGCAGGCGCGACCATCGGTCTGAGGGAAAACGCTGGCGCAATTAGGTGTGGCGCTAGGCCTGCCGTTTGAGACAATTCGAATGCGCGGTTTCGTTCCGTAATGGGATGGGAAGAGCGGAGTAGATCGTTCTATGCAGTGTCTGAGAACCGCAGGGCTGTATAGAAGATTTGGAAAAATGAACCGTTTCGTCGACAGTTCGGCGTCGCTGCACACGAATCCGCGCAGCCGGCGCAGGTGGAATTGCAGTTCGCTTGACGAGCCGATTCGCGTCACCGTTGGCGCGGGGACACAGGCTGCGAAACAAACCTTTAGAGACACTCGAAAAGGCGAGCTTTCGCCATGTCGTCGACCGTGACCGCCTAAACGCACAGCTCCCGGGATTCGGTCCCAGATCCCGCAGTTCCTTTGCAACCCGCTGTTAAAGCAACTCCACTAGTCAAACAATTTCTTACCCGTCGCGAACAGCAGAAACACAACGGCGCCAAAAATGAAAATCCCTGACGCGAGTGCGAACGCGACATCGAAGCTGCCGGTCTGCTCGACCAGATAGCCGGTAATGAACACGCCGATAATGCCTGGAATAGTGCCGGCGGTGTTGGTTATTCCCAGCAACACGTCGGCGTAGCGGGGCGCGACGTCGAGGTGGTTCGTCGCAAAGCCCGACAGCACGAAAGACAACAAGCCGAGCGAACAGCACATATAGACAATCGCGAGAGTGGATTGTCCGGGTTCAAGCCCGCGCACCAGAAACAGAAAAGTGGCCGCGCCGACCAGACCAATCGTTTGCTGCTGTTTGCGCACATAAGTCACCGAGAAGCCGTGCTTGATTTGCAGATCGGCAATCCAGGCAGCAACGTTGGTCATCAGAAACATTGATAACCACGGCGCCGCTGAGGCGAGGCCTGCGCCGGTCAGCGATAAGTCCCAGGCGGTTTTGAAATAACTGGGTAGCCAGGCCAGCAAGACATAGAAGCCCCAGTTGGCGCAGAAGTGGTTAATGATGATTGCCCAGATCGGTAACGACGACAGCAGGCCTTTCCACGGCACACTTTCGTTCGCCTTGGCGGGCGCGACGCTCGCTTCAATAAGTGCGAGTTCGGCGGCGCTGATGGTCGGGTGTTCCTGGGGGGTGTTCGAGACCAGGCGTTGCCAGAAGAAAAACCACACGACGCCTAGCCCACCGAAGATGTAGAACACCGCTGGCCAGCCATAGCGTTCAATGATGGGCCCGGTGAGGACTAAAGCTGCGAGTGTGCCAAGCGAGATACCGCTGAAGGTGACAGCGACGGTTCGTGATTTCTCCTGCTGTGGGATCCAGCGCCCGTAAAGGTTATACATCGACGGAAATGCCATCCCTTCACCAATTCCCATCAAAATTCGTGTCGCGATCAGAATGCCGAGCGAAACCATCGCGGCAGGCGGGGTCAGAATTGTAAACACGGACCACCACAACACCGCGAAACCCAGGATGAGTTTGCCGCCGAGGCGATTGGCCATGGCGCCGCCGATGATCTGCGATGCCATATAACCGATGAAAAACGACGACAGCACATAGCCCTTGATGGTATTGGACCAGCCGAATTGCTCCTGCATCGCTATCGCGGCTAGCGAAATATTGACGCGGTCGATGTAGCAGATGAATGTGCCGAAAAAGCACAAGCCGACCAACGTGTAGCGGCGCGGCCAACGGCTAACGTTGTGCGCGGTTACGTCCGAGACCATATGTTCCCCTTACGCAGCCGGGTAGGTCGTGTGGCGGCGGTTGCGTTCGATTCTACGCTCGTAGTGGCCAAAAGGATGCCGGCGTTGGAATGATGGATTCACCGATGCGAGCACCCGTATGAGCACTGGCATGGGCAGCATCTTTGATGGCAGCTCGCCGGCATCTAATTTGTCATCAAATTACTACTAATTGACAGCTTTCTAGCTCGGACAGCGGCCTCGAATATTCCATCATTGCGGTATTCGCCGAAATTCACCGGGCAGCGTGCCCGGCACAGGAGATAGCTCAATGAACGAACCGGCTCGCATCCCCGGCGCAAGCTCGTCACCCATCCCGACTGCGGAAGAACTCGGTTTCGATCCGGATGAACTGCGCGATAAATACAATTTCGAACGCGACCGCCGTTTGCGCAAGGATGGTGAAGCGCAATACGAAACCACGGACGACGATCTCTATTACTACAACGACGATCCTTACATCACCGAGCGTATCGAGCGCGACCCGATCAATGACGAAATCGAAGTGGCTATCCTCGGTGGCGGATTCGGCGGATTGTATATGGCCGCACGCCTGCAAGAGGCCGGCATTCGCGATTTTCGAATCATCGAGCGCGGCGGAGACTTTGGCGGCACGTGGTACTGGAATCGGTATCCCGGTGCGCAGTGCGACGTCGAGTCCTATATCTATCTACCGCTACTTGAAGAAACCGGCTACATGCCGAAAGAGAAGTATTCCTTTGGCCCTGAGATCCGCGAACACGCTCAACGCGTCGCGAAACACTATGACCTTTACCCGCGGTCCTTATTGCAAACGCAGATCAAAAACTTGCAGTGGGATGATGAGGATTGTCGCTGGACTGTCACCACTGATCGCGGCGACGTATTACGCGCTCGCCATGTGGTGGTGTCGAGCGGCTCGCTGAATCGTCCCAAACTACCGGGTCTGCCGGGCTTACGCGACTTTAGGGGGCATACCTTCCATACCAGTCGCTGGGACTACGATTACACCGGCGGTTCTGCGACCGGCGGCCTGGATAAACTGGGCGACAAACGGGTTGGCATCATCGGTACTGGCGCGACCGGGATCCAATGCATTTCCCACCTCGGCGCTACCGCAAAGCAACTTTACGTTTTTCAACGCACGCCCTCGTCGATCGATTTGCGCGGTAACAGCCCGACCGATCCGCAATGGTACGCGTCGCAGAAGACCGGTTGGCAGATTGACCGCAACGATAACTTCACCAAGCTACTCATGGGCCTGGACGTGGAAGAAGATCTGGTCAACGACGGCTGGACTGACATCTTCAAATCGCTCGGTGATTTGATGGACGGGACGGGTAACTCCGACCTCACCGTCGATGAACTGCGCCAACTCGGTGAGATTGTCGACTTTAAGCGTGACAACCGTATCCGGGGACGCGTTGCGGACACCGTTAAAGACGGCCAAACCGCCGAAGCGCTGAAACACTATTACCGACCGTGGTGTAAGCGGCCGACGTTTAACGATGAGTATTTGCCTACGTTTAACCGCCCCAATGTGACGCTTGTCGACACGGCCGGCAAGGGCGTTCAGCGTGTGACAGAGGCTGGCGTGGTGGTCGATGGCGTCGAGTATGAACTCGACTGTCTGATTTTCGCGACCGGTTTCGAAGTCAGCCGCGCGACTTATACCCATCAGGCGGATCTTGAAATCATCGGGCGCGGTGGCGTCAAGCTCGGCGACCACTGGGCAGACGGCATGCGTACGTACCAGGGCCTCATGAGTTACGGGTTTCCGAATTGCTATCACATGGGCTTCACCCAAACGGGCTACACACCGAACTTCACCTACATGTTGGAAAATCAATCGCGACATCTTGCGACGATGTTTGTCGACGCCAAAGCACGCGGCTACACCGCGCTCGAACCGACCGCTGAGGCAGAGGCAGATTGGCTTGCGCTGGTATCTGCGCCAAACCAGATGACCGACTATCTCAAGGCTTGCACACCGGGCTACTACAACGCCGAAGGCAACGCGAAGTCCAACAGTGATGGCTTTTTGCAGGGACATTATCCCGAAGGCGGATTGCGCTTTTATGAAATGCTCGCCGAATGGCGCGCGAAAGGTGACTACGACGGTCTCACAGTCCGCTGAACAAAGCGCGGGCGGGGGCGCCGTCGTGTGTTCGCCCGCACTAGTCCTGCGGGATGCCGCGCAGCTTGTGTACCAATCCGCGCATCAGGCCCGCGACAGTGATTAATGTGCTGATCCCGATAAGTAGTAGCTTCAATGGTGTTAACACCGCTTTTAGTGAAGTCCAGTCGACCGCATTGAGCATAACGAGAAGCTGCACGATGCCCTCGAACAGGTCTACGGGCACACAAAAAACGGCAGGCAGCGATAAAAATCCCGCCCGTCCCGGGAAGAATCTGTAGGCCACGCCGACGAAAAAACAACCATAGGCGAGCGGCAGCGCAACATCGAGGGTCGCTGTTATCCCGATGTGAATGCGCAGCTGTTGCACGGACATACTCAGGATGGCGGATTTCACTTGCGCAGGATCGCTCAGCATGTCGAGTAAGATCAGATCGAATCGGAACACCAGGAATTGGATGACGCACAGACAAACGATCATCGCTCCGAAACTTGCCCAGAGGCGCTTCGGGTGTGCGAGTCTCGGGCAAAGATTCATCGACTGGTCCGCGAACGTGAAACGCCGGTGGCTGCTTTCAGGGTGTCACTCACTGGCTCTTCCCCTACCGGCAGTATCCTGAAACGCCGGACTGACCTGGCCTGTTTCATGTCTGTGGACTGCGAATATGCTCCGGCCGGACGCCCAGGCCAATCAATCTGGCGGGCAGACGTTGCAGCATCGGTACGCGCGAGATAATCCGCAGCGGGAGTGGTGGCGCGAGCTGCCCACTGCCGGCAAGAACGGTTTTGATAAAGCGGTTCTGCACTTGGAGCTGGAGACCCTGGGTGACGCGAGTCGGCCAGGCGCGACGGCGTTGCACGGCCGCAAGTACAGCTTCGGTCATTGTCCCATCGCGTAACGGTTCCCACAGCAAATTCGCGCTCGCAACGGCATCTTGAATAGCGAGGTTGACGCCCACTCCACCGATCGGCGACATCGCGTGGGCGGCATCACCGATTAATAGCAAACCGGGCCTGTGCCACTGACTCAGCCGATCAACGGCGACGGTGAGCAGTTTTACATCGTCCCAGGTGCGCAGGGTGTCGATGCGCGGCTTGAACAGCGGTGCAAGCTCAACGATTTTTTCGCGCAGCGCCTCGATGCCTTGCTCACGCAGCGCATCAGCGGTTCCTTTAGTGATGACAAAGCCACATTGCCAATGCTCGCGGCGACGGATGGTGATGAGGATGCCACCAGCGTCGAAATGACCGCTCGACTCATCCGGGTCGCCGCTTTCCAACGGTAAACTGAACCACAGCACATCCATTGGCGCGCCCAATACATCGACCTTGAGACCGCTACACGAGCGCACGGTCGATGCTCGTCCGTCGGCGGCAACAACCAGGTCAGCGCGCACCTCGAGTTCGCCCGCTGCTGTTTTGGCGCGCACGCCTTGCACGACGCCGTTCTGTTCGATTGTCTGCGTTACCTCGGCCTGCATACGCAGGTCAAAGCCCGGGTAGTTACGCCCCTGGACCGCGAGGAAATCGAGAAAGTCCCACTGCGGCATGAATGCGACGAAGCCGCATTGGACCGGCAGCGATGTGAAATCCGCGAGACGTAAATGGCGTTCCCCGAACTGCGCGCCGATGTACTTCGCGCGATGATGGGGTAAGTCCAGGAAAGCGCCCAGCAAGCCCAGTTCGTGTATAAGTTCCAGGGTCGACGGATGGATTGTGTCGCCGCGAAAGTCGCGCAGGAAGTCGCTGTGTTTTTCCAGGACCGTGGTTCTGATGCCAGCCCGGGCCAGTAACAGACCGAGCATCATGCCAGCTGGACCGCCTCCGGCGATGCAGCATTGGCTGTTGATGACGTTGGTCATTGATTCGTGTCCGCTGAGGCGATGGTTGGTACCTCCAACAGAGCATAGCCTGCGGCCAAGGTGAAATCAGTTTTCGACGCACCAACTGCGCGGCTCGCCACCGAGACGGCCGAGTGCTAGTTGCGACTGGCGCTGCTATCGAAAATTCCTCTCGGCCCGAGGTCGTAACCGCTGTGCAAAGGATGCACAGCGCCAGCGCAGCTTGCTTAAGCGGGGTTTGCGCTAAGCAGCCACGCAGCCCCGCTAAATCTCACCCCGTCCCCGCCAGCATGCTCGACCAAAACGCGACGCATTGCCGCCTGCGCTTCTTCTCGCAAGTCTGGGGCCGCTTCGCTGAGTGGGCGCGCAGCAGGCCCCATCTTGCTTAGCCAGTCCAGGGCATTGTCGACGCTACCCAGGTCGATAGGTTCGTCAACCGGGGATATCTCAATATCCGCGAATCCGGCTTCGGCCAGTATCGAACGAACGTGCTCGGGCTTTGATAGCGAAAACGGGCCTGGTGTGCCGGGTAGCGGCTTGGCCGGCGCAGGGATAATCTCAAACGCTGCGCGGGCAGGCAAAGCCATCCACGGATTGTCGTCGAGTGGGCGCCACACCAGCAGGCGTAAGCGACCGCTGGCCTTAAGGGCCCGGCGCAGATTAGTAAACGCCACCACCGGCTCCGGGAAAAACATGACGCCATAACGTGATGTCACGACATCGAAACTGGCTGGCGCAAAGTCGTGCTGCGCGGCGTCGACGGTTTCGAAATGGAGTTGTTTCAGAGCCGCGTAGCGCGAGCGCGCGAGCGCCAGAATTACCTCGGAGATATCGGCGCCCAGCACATAGCCATCAGCACCGACGAGGTGAGCGTAAGTCGCGCTCGTTGGCCCACCGCCGCAACCGATATCCAGAATTCGCTCGCCGGCGTGCGCATCAATGGCTGCGGTCAGATGTACGCTGAAGCGCTCCAGCATTGGCTCTATGCGATCGATGTGTTCGACCCAGCGCTGGCCGCCTTCCTCGTTCCAATAGCGTTGTTCTTCGGTTACTGCGTTTGCGGTTTTGGACATGTTTTCTCTCGCTGCCGTTGATGCCAGGTCACGCTTTCGCTGCGACCCGGACAGGTAGATTCTTTAAACCGACCAGCCGATTGTTTGGCACCCACTCAGGCTCGCCGGCCAATTCGAGCGCAAGGCCGCTGCGTGCGAGCGTGGCAAACACAATCGACAATTCGAGGCGCGCCAGCGCCGCACCCAGACAGAAGTGCACACCCGCACCAAAACCGATATGCCGATTCGGTGAACGCGTGATATCAAACTCGAAAGGGCGTTCGAAAATAGCGTCATCGCGGTTCGCCGACATCTCCCAGAACGTGACTTTGTCGCCGGCGCGAATATTTCGGCCACTAAGCACGGTATCCGTCGTCGCAGTACGTCGCTTGTAGACTGAGGGTGTGGTCCAACGCACGATTTCCTCTACTGCGGTCTTAATCAGAGTGGGGTCGGCCTGCAGGCGTTGCCATTGTTCGGGATGTTCGAGAAACGCCAGCAGGCCGCCGCTGATTGAGCGAGTCGTCGTTTCGGCACCAGCAGGAAACAGCAGCGAGAAAAACGAACGCAGTTCGTAGTCATTGAGGCTGGAACCGTCGGCCTCGAATTCAGCGTGCACAATGGTTGAAAAAATATCGTCACCACGATGCGCGCGCTTGTCGTCGATCAAGGTCTGCGCGTAGCTGCGGATTTTTTTTACGTAATCGAGTGAAATCACGGACCCGGATGGTTTCTCGATGCCGGCTTCGACCCATTCGCACAACATCATGCGATCGGACTCCGGTACGCCAAGCACAATGCAAATTGCCTGCGTCGGAATTTCGCGGGACACGCGCTCGGCGAAATTGAAGGGTTCGCCGGCCTTGAGATCTTCCACAAGGCGCGCGGTGCGCCGACTGAGCTCTTCTTCCAGGGCGTTGATGGCTTTAACCGTAAACCCCTTATTGACGAGATCGCGCAGGCGACGATGATAAGGATCGTCGGTTTGATTCAGAACGCGACCCGCGCTGACTTCATCTTTAATTGCGGTACCGCCACCGGTGCGTTCGCCGGCCTTGTCCGATGAATAGGTTTTCGGGTTCATGATGACGGCGTTGACATCGTCATAGCGGCTTACAACCCAGAACCCTTCACCGTCTGGCGTGGCAGCGGTGGGCTCGTGCCAGTAAACCGGCTCATGCTCACGCAGCCATGTGAAGAACTCGTGGGGGTATCCGTTGACGAAATTCAGCGAGTCCGACAGGTCGACATAAGGGCCGGTCATGTCGAGCGCGCTTTGGGCTTCTGCAATGCCGGCAACTCGACACCGGCGGCTGCCTCGAGGACTTTGACGGTGGCAAAGAAATCGGCGCTCCCCAATTCTTTGTCAAGAGCTTGCTGGTAGACGCCGTGGGCCGCCTCGGTCATCGGCATTGCTGCGCCCAGTGTGTGGGCAGATTCAACCGCCAGGCCAACATCCTTTGCAGCTATCGAAAGCGCAAAAATGTCGAGATCGAATTTGCGCGACAGGACCAGCGGCGCGCGCGCCATGAATGGCCCGGCTGAGCTTACTTTCAGCACGTCCATGAGCGTAGTGGGGTCCATGCCGGCTTTCGCGCCCATCACAAACCCTTCCTGGATCAATACGCTGGCGCACAGAAAAATCTGGTTGTTAACCAGCTTTGCGAGCGTCCCCGCGCCGGCTTCGCCGAGATAGAAAATATTTTCCCCAAAGCATTCGATTAATGGTCGTACCGCGTTGAAGGCAGTCTCATCGCCGCCGACCATCACGGCTAGTGTACCCGCCTCGGCGGCTACTTTGCCGCCAGAAACCGGGGCATCGAGATAGGCGATGTCGCTGTTTGCCGCGCGCACTGCAAGGTGGCGATTCAATGCCACAGAGTTGGTCGACAGGTCGATGACCGTCTTCAGTGCATCAGCGTGCGCGAGCAAGCCCTGTTCACCTTCCAGCACGGTTTCAATCTGGGCCGGGCCGGGTAGCGAGAGAAAAACCGTATCGCAACTGCGTGCTATTTCCGCCACTGACTGTGCCACCGTCGCGCCCTGTTCGGCGTGCGGGCGGGTGGCCTCTGTGTTCAGATCGAAAACAGTGAGGGGATGTTTGTTTTCGATAATTTTCAGGGCCATCGGCGCGCCGATGGTGCCCGTACCAATGAATCCGATTTTCGACATGCGTGTCTGACTCCGAAATAAAATTCTGTCGAGAAACCTGGCGAGCGGTGTTGGCAGGCTTGCCGGTCTTATTGAGCATCCACGCGCCGCGGGCGGAATATCGCGAACGCGCTTGTGTAGCCATGTATAAATGTCTGTCCGCTGACCGGGCCAATCTCGCCATTGCAGAAGAAACCGCCGAGCGGTATCGGCCCGAGCTCATCAATAAACGCGGACACGTCGTGATTAGGCCGCCCGTATAAACCGCGTCCCCGTCCGGTACAGGAAAATAGCAGACAGCCTTCGGCGTTGTCCGAGCCCAGTTCGCCATGCAAACGCGTGAGGCCGCGGGTGAGATCTTCAGAGGAGGTTTGCGCGTCACGAACATGGAACTGCACAACCTGGTTTTCGCGCAAGTCGGCGGCTATCCATAAGGCCCGCCGGTCGGCATCGCCGCCAGCAATGTTGCGTATCAAAAAGTCGCCTTGCTGATAATGGCTGTTGCCAGACTGCATGGTGAGGCCGAGGAACAGCGAGTGCTGCATAAGCTGTTGCTCCTCGTTGTCTGCGTCCTCAAACAGGGCCTGCAGAATCTCTGTCGTCGCGCGACCGTCCAGTGCCGACAACTTATTGCCCTCACAGGCCGACACGAACATCGGTTCGCCGATCGGGCGACAACCTTGCGCGACTGCGGTCAGCATCTCGATATTGCCTGCCAGTCCTATCACCAGCGCACCACTGGCATGCATGGCGTCGTTAAGGAATAGCACAATCTCGCCGGCGTTCTGTCCGCCACTGGCCAGCCCGCCAGCGATGACACTGGTGGTAAACGCGCCTTCAAGAGAGCGTAAAAGTTGTTCAGTCGGGAAGCTGAAAGGATCGGCGAGGACCAGAAATTGTTCCGGACTACCGTGTTCCCCAAGCGCCAACTCACTACAGTATTGGCTATGTGGACTGCCTGGGCGCAGCTCATTAGCTTCGAGATGCCAACAATCGATACGGACATCCGGCAGCACTGCAGCAGTAATGCTCAAGCCCGGCTCTTGTTCGACCTCGTTGCCATTGCAAATCACACCACTGGCTGAGCAGCCGACCAGGCAAACCGCACCGAGTCGGGCGCGGAGTTCGCCGGGTAATCGTGCAAAATCGCTTCGATAGTGTTCAGATGCGAACACGAATACGAGGTCCGGCGCACCGCCTAATTCAGCCAGCACCACGCTCGCGACAGCTTCGATTGCGGCGGCAAGGTCGGTATTTCGGCTGAGCGCGGAGGTCCATTTCATGTCCGCACAGTATACCTATTTCAATCCCACTGGCCTGAGCTGAGCCGGCCGTTTGTCCAGCTGGAGTGCGCAACAATCGTAACCGGTCGTGTTAGTGCAGCCAGCGCGGTTCGGATCGGCATCGCGGTCTCTTTGAGCGGGCGCTACGCGCTGCTTGGCAAGCAAGTGTTGGCCGGCGTGCGTTTGTTTGTCGAAGATCTCAACCGCACGGGCGGCTTCCTCCTTGACGGAAATCGGCACACGCTCGAACTCATCGTTGAAGATGATGGCAGCAGTATCTCGCGAGTGCGTGAGAAGGTCGCGGGCTTGATTACCCAGCACAGGGTCGATGTCTTGCTGGGCCCGTATGGCAGCGGTTTAACGCTCGCTGCGGCACACACGGCCGAGCACTACAAGCACGTGTTGTGGAACCACAGTGGGTCGGCAGATTACATTTTTGCGCGCGGACTGCGCTGGCAGGTTGGCTTGCTCAGTCCGGCATCGACCTACATGCACGGTGTACTCGACGCACTCCATGCGCGCGATCCGGGTAATCATCGTGTCGCGTTATTCAGTGCGGAGACGGGCTTCGCTGCGGCCGTTGCAGACGGCACTGCTGCATGGCTGGATGGCGCGGGTATCGAGCAACCGGAACAAGTGCGCTACCCGACCGGAATGCGGGACTTTCGCGCCCAACTTGCGCCGTTGCTCGCTGCACCGCCCGACTGGATTTTCGGTGTCGGGCGGATTGAGGATGATATTGCGCTGGCGAGGGCGCTTTGCGCACGCGGAGTCGGCTGCCGCGCAATGACGCTGGTGGTTGCGGGCATTGATCATTTCGGTGCGCAAATGGGTCCCTTGGCGCAAGGATTTCTCGGTCCGAGTCAATGGCAGGCCGAGGCGCGCTACAAGGTGGATTGCGGACCCGACGCGCGGGCGTTCGCGGATGCCTATCGGCAACGCTATGGCGACGCACCCGACTATCCGGCTGCGCAGGGCTACGTCGGCGGCTTGGTCGCCCTTCGTGCGGTCGAACGCGCCGGCACGTTCGCGCAAGGCGCAGTGCGTGCAGCGGCCGAACGGCTGCGCTGCACGACCCTATACGGAGAATTCGCCATCGAACCGTCGAGTGGACTCCAGACCGGTCATCACATGCTCGTCACTCAATGGCAGCACGGCATGCGCCGCATTGTCTGGCCGCGCGAAGCAGCGGAAGCGGAACTGCTATATCCACTCAGTCCCGTCCAATCGTTTTAGTCTGCCCCAGTGTGGGCGTCTTGGTCGCCCCGTGTCCTCAGCTACATTTCGGCAGCATCGAACTTCAGACCTGCGAGATCAATCGAGCTTGTAGACCTTGCCGACATTCGTCGTCATCACGCACTGTTGTGTTTCGCGCGACAAGGGTGCGAGCAGGCATTTTAGTGAGTCGATGTATTCGTCGGTATGATCCGGGTGCGGGAAGTCACTCGCCCAAAAGAATTTCTCGACGCCGACGTGTTCGATAATGTGGGCCAGCGCGCGTTCATCCGGATCGGCTGATATCCAGCAGTTGCGGTCGAAGTAGAAGCTCGGTTTGTGCTTTAACGCCGTCGTCGCCTTCAGCGGTCCATCCCACACCGCGTCCATGCGATCGAGAAGATAACCAATCCAGCCCGCCTGGGATTCGAGTACAACCAGCTTCAGGCGCGGGAATTTTTCGAACACGCCGTAGTTAAACATCGAGACGAACGCCTGCTGCATGGACTGCACGACCAGCACATCGAAATAGAAATTGAAGTCGACGGGTTCGTTTTGACGTAACTCGTCAAAGCGCTGGTGTTGCGAAAATTTGGTCGGTTCAAACGACGGGTGGAGGCCGACAGGGACATCGAGCTCCTGTGCTTTGGCCCAGAACGGATCATAGTAGGGATGGCCGTGCGCTTTGGCGGTCCACGTATAGGGTGCGATCATCGCGCCGACGCAACCCGCCTTGACTGCACGTTCTAGCTCCGCGACTGCGAGGCCGACGTCACTGAGCGAAATGTGTGCGATCGGATACAGCCGTTTCGGCGCGTCTTTGCACATGTCGACAATCCAACGGTTATACGCGCGACAGTAGGCAGTCGAGATTTCCGGGTCTTCCAGTTCTGCTTCCCATAGCAGCCCCAGCGTCGGGTAAAGAATCGCTTTTGATAAACCTTCGCTATCCAGACGCTCAACCCGCGCCGCGGCGTCGTATGAGGCGAGTGGGCAACCGCGGGCATACGTCCGCTCGGGCGAAGGCACGATGTCCGGATCGCCCATCGCCCCGAGTATGCCGCCAAAGCCGCCGCCACTCAGTTTTGAAATCTGATTGTCCCAGACGAAATATTCCAGGCCATCGTCGCCGATATGAATCTTGATGGCGCGGTCTTTATAGGCGTCTTCCAGATAGTCTTTCAGCGCATCGATCGGTTCGAGCACGTGCCCGTCGCAATCCACTGCGCCAGTTGTATCGACGTTTGCTGCAATCGCTAATTCACTTACTGTGGCCATAGTTGTTCTCCCCATCGCGCCGGCAGGGCGCATTTTCAGTATAGGCACTTTTCGCATTGCATTGCCCGGTTGGTGAATAACCAGGCTTCGTGTGGGCTGGTGGTGACGCTTTCGCGCGCGAATATACGTAATCGAGGACGGTATAATCTCGAGCAAATCAAGCCGCCGCCCGAGGAACACTTTATGCGTAAATACCTTCACATCGACCTGAACAACAAGCATGTCCGTGAGGAAGCATTCAACGGCGAGCAAAACATCCGTGCCGGGCGGTATTTAATTGCCAAGACGCTGGTCGAGCTGAACGTTGGCCAGGTCGATCCGCTGGGGCCGGATAATCCACTGATTTTTTCCGCCGGGCCGTTCGCCGGCAGCAGTTTTTCGAATGCAAACCGCACCAGTGTGGGCTGTAAAAGTCCTTTGACCGGCGGCGTTAAAGAAGCGAACGCCGGCGGTTCCTTCGGCCTCGCCATGGGCCAGCTGGGCCTCGCCGGTTTTACTTTTTATGGTGCGCTCGATGCGTGGGCGGTGCTCTACATCGGCAAGGACGGCACTTTGCGCTGGGACGACGCCGGGCCCTATATGGGCAAGGGCAATTTCGAATGTGCGGAACTGCTGCATGCGTGTTACGGCAAGAAAGTCAGCCTCGCTATCTGCGGGCCGGTCGGTGAATACGGTGGCGTGCTGGCCGGCATCGCGATGAGCGATACGGACCAGCGGCCGGCTCGGCTGGCCGCACGCGGTGGCGTGGGCGCGGTGATGGGGGCGAAGAAAGTCAAAGCTGTTGTGCTTGAACTCGACAAGATGCCGGAATTTCATGACCGTAAGAAACTCCTGAAAGGCATTAAGGAGTACGGCAAGAAACTCCGCGCCGATGATGCCATTACCGCACTGAAGGACTATGGCACGGCGATGATGGGTGACTACACCAATTATGTTGGCGGGCTGCCGGTGAACAACTTTACCTCGGGGCGCCAGGTCGACCCGGCTGATGGTCCGTTGAAAATGGGTGGCGAACACATTCGCGCGCGCAACCTGGAGCGCGGCGGCATTACGTCTCACGCGTGTATGCCGGGTTGCATGATCGAATGCAGTAACGTCTATGTGGATGCGGACGGCGAAGAAATGGTCTCGCCGGTAGAGTACGAAACGCTGGGTTTAATGGGCACGAACTGCGGCTTGACCGATCCAGACGATTTAGCCCGGCTTAATTGGCATGCCAATGATTTAGGTATCGATACTATCGAGACGGGTGCCATGCTGGGGGTATTACTCGATGCCGGATTGGCGGAATTCGGCGATGTGGAGTTTCTCGCCAGCGCGCTCGATGAGATTCGCGCCGGCACAGCGAACGGTAAGTTGTGGGCGCAGGGCACTGCTGCCGTCGGCGCACACTACAAAATGCACCGCGTGCCGGTGATTAAGCGGCAGGGTATTAGTGCTTACGATCCGCGTGTGATTGAGGTGACGGGGATTTCGATGATGTTAACGGCCCAGGGCGCTGATCACACCACCGGCAATGCGGCTAAGTATGAATGCAGCGGCAAGGATATCGATGAACTGGTTGATGTCAGCATGGAGATGCAGACCTTGTGCGCAACGGCTGATTCGCTCGGCCTGTGTGTGTTCGGGCGGTCCGTCACTAACGTCAACATAGAGATGATCGTTGGCCTGATGAATGATGCGCATGGCACGCACCTCGGACCGGAGTTCTTCCACGAACTGGGACGCGAAACCTTACGCTATGAGAATGAATTCAATGCGACTGCCGGGTTTACCGTAGAGGACGATGAGCTGCCGGCTTTTTTCTATGAAGAGGCACTGGCGCCGAGCAATCAGGTAGCGCGCTTCCACGCGGTTGACGTGAATACGTCAGTTCAGCGTTGGTGGCAGGAGCACGGGTGACCTTGAGATGGCGGTGTAGTCGGGCAGTTCGGCACGGCTAACCCGTTTATATGGGAAACAGGTCGACGACGTCGTAACCGTAGATCCACGCCGGTTCAGCAAAGCCACCGCCGCGAAATGTCTCATCATCGCCTTCGCGCCCAACGGCGTGATTCAGGCGTCCCTGTTCCCAGGCAGCAGCCTGAATCGCGGTGGTGCGTTGAATGCGCTCATCTTCGTAGCGTTGGAAGGCGGCGGCGCAGTCGTCTGCGCCAGCAAGGCAACCTGCAACTGCCCAAGCATCTTCAATCGCCATGACAGCGCCCTGGGCCAGATAGGGCACCATCGGATGCGCGGCGTCGCCCAGCAGCGTGGTATTGCCGCGCGACCAACTCGGCATCGGGTCGCGGCCCAGCAGCGCCCATTTGTAACATTGGCCACGCAAGGTACGACCCACCAGGGTCCTCACCGTGTCGTTCCAACCGGCGAAAGTCGCCTGCAATGTATTGGCGTCGGCGAGGGTCGTCCACGATTCATCGTCCCAGCCGTCTTCTTCGACCAGTGCAACATAGTTGATGAGTTCGCCACGTCTGACCGGGTAGGCCACCACGTGTTTGCCGGGACCCACCCAGATGTTGAGCTTGTCCTCCACCAGACCTTCAGCGAGTTCGCTACGTTCCACCAGTCCGCGATAAGCGACATGGCCGGTGAATTTCGTGCCAAGGGCGCCGAATAGTGATTCTCGTACCGCCGAGTGAACGCCGTCGGCGGCGATGGCGCAGTGCGTGTCAACGCTTCGTCCGTCCGCAAAGGCGATTTCGACGTGGGCTTCAGCACTTGTAACAGCACTGGCGCGGGCATTCAGTTCGATGCTGATTTCGTTGCTCGCGTGCGCGGCACGCGTCAGCACCGCGTGTAAATCGGCCCGATGAAAACTATAAAAGGCCGCGCCGAAGCGCTCCCGGAACGCTTCATCCAGTGGGCCTTCGAAATTCGGTTCGCCGCTCGCGTAGTCGCGTGTCGAAATCGCACGTGGATGCGCTGCGACCTCCTCGAGTGCGTTTTCAAGGCCCAACGCGCGCATCACTTTCATGCCATTGGGACTAAGGTGGACGCCCGCCCCAATCTCGCTCAACGCGCTGGCCTGCTCGTAGACCGTGACCTTGAAACCACGTTGCGCGAGGCACAACGCCGCCGTCAGGCCACCGATCCCGGCACCGACAATGGCGACCGGGATTCCTATCATGGCGTGCATGTCCGGCCCGCAGGACAGCGGTGAACCATCAGTCGATTCGCGCCCTCAACGCGAACAAGCCGGCCAGTGCTAGGTACCGAAAACATCGGTGACGTGTTCCGTATCGAGATACTCGCGCACGGCGCAGATTTTTCCGTCCCGGCACACGAACATAAAGTGATAGATGTTTTCGTAAGTTTTGCCGGTATTGATCTCGCCGTACGAGACAGCCTCCATGGATACCCGGTCATCTTCAGCCGTGAGGAGCTTCGGGGTGACGCTGATGCCGTTCGGAGCGGACTCACCCACGTTGCCGAACAACTCAATGACCTCCGGTTTGGTGTAGGTGCCAGATAGTACGGTCGCGCCTGCCACCCACCAAGTGGCGTCTTCTGTGAGCATTGCGGTCGCGGTCGCGAAATCACTCTTTGAAAAAGCTTCCCAGAATCGGGTGACCAATGCTTTGTTTTCCTGCGTACTCAAAATTCATACTCCTGGTGAGTCAACACGCGCTTATGTTCGGCCATTATGCCTCCCCGACATGGTGTATCGCGACTTGCCAAGCCGCATATTTGCGGCGAGGATAAGTTCGGCGCCAGGCGCGCAGTTGAAAGCCTGCCTCGCCCCCTGTTTCCTACTGTTTGAGACGCGTGCATGCGACCCATTGATTACTTCCGGCGCGGTGTGCGTAAGAACCCAGAACGCACTTTTCTGCTTGGCGACGACTCGCGCTTCAGTTTCGCTGACGCCGAACAACTGATAACCGCCCTCGGGCAGGGACTTTATGCGGCTGGTTTCGAAGTGGGCGATTCTATTGCGGTGTATTCACCCAACGACCCAATGGCGGTTATTTGCGTGTTTGCGAGCAATGCTGCCGGCGGCGCCTGGGTGCCGGTCAATGTGCGAAATTCTGCACAGAGCAACGCCGAATACACGGCTTACGTGCGGACTCGCTGGCTGTTTTTCTCAAGCGCGGTGGCCCAACAGGCCGAGCAGGTGATCGCGCAATTACCTGAGCTAAAGGGGGCGGTGTGCTTTGACGCAGATCTAGCCGGGCACACGTCTCTGGCGAGTTTTTGTGCAGCCGGACGCGACCACCCAATACCCGATTGGTCCGATCCCTACGGTGCCGCCGATGTGATTTTCTCTCGCTGGCCGACGGGCGGTACGACTGGTCCATCCAAAGGGGTGGAAATCTCCAATCAAAACATCGTCGCAACGTTCGAATTGGGGCTGAAGCATTACGTCGGTGTGCGCACCGAGGACATTGTCCACCTCGCGGTTGCGCCTATCACGCATGCAGCGGGTCTGATCATTGGTCTGTTTGCAGCCGAGGGCGGGACAACCGTTGTGCACGCGGGCTTTGATGCTCGCGCAGTGTTGGAAGCGATCGAGGCACATCGCGTAACGCATATTTTTCTGCCACCAACAGCGTACTACGCGCTACTCGACCACCCGGATGTGTCGCGCTACGACTGCTCCAGCCTGCGCCAAATCCTGATTGCCGCTGCGCCCGTGTCGCCCGACAAGTTCCGGCGCGGTATCGACGTGTTCGGACCAGTTGTGTGCCAGTGCTACGGGCAGGCAGAAGCACCGATGCTGATAGCCATGCTTGAACCTGAGTTGGTGGCTGCTGCAGCGGCGGGGGACCATCCTGAGCGTCTGCGCAGCTGCGGCAAAGTCACGTCGTGTACTCAGGTCGCGATTCTGGATAGCGATGGCAACGAATTGGCAATCGGCGAGCGCGGAGAAATTTGCTGCCGGGGTCCATTAGTCACGCCCGGTTATTTCGAGAAGCCAGAGGCTACTGCAGAGGCGCGTGAGTTTGGCTGGCATCACACCGGCGACATTGGCTATCTCGATGATGACAATTTTTTATACATTGTCGACCGCAAGAAGGACATGATTATTACCGGTGGCTTTAACGTTTTTGCCACAGAGGTGGAAACTCCGATTCTGGCTTTGCCAGAGGTACTCGAGTGCGCCGTTATCGGCGTTCCAGATGAGCGCTGGGGGGAATCGATCAAAGCAGTAGTGGTGCTGGCTGATGGCGCGCATATCAGCGCTGCCCAAATAATCGAACGCGTAGCAGAGAAACTCGGTGGCGTAAAAACGCCGAAGTCCATCGAGCTATGGGATGAAATCCCGAAAACTGCGGTCGGGAAAACCGACAAAAAAGTGATTCGTGCACAGTTCTGGGGCGACCAGGACCGTGCAGTGAATTAGTTGCGCCGGCATTTGCGCTGCCAGTGCCAGGCAGCGCATTGACTGTCGACTACTGGGGCTGGCTCGACGCGTCCTGACCGGAGGTCGCCAGCGTTGCGGATGCGTCCTCGATCAGTGTTTGCCACTGCGGGACGATTTTCAGTTCATAACCCGGATTCATGTCCCATATTCTCACCATGGTGGCAGCAGCTTCGGTACGGTCATGGCCGGCGCGCAACACCCGATACAGGTAGGTAAATGCCGAGGCGCGTGCATTCGCCATGCAGTGAACGAGGATCCGCCGGCCTTCGTTGGCCTGCATCGCGGCGAGAAAGCGTTCTACATCTGCGACCGGAGGTGCTTCCCAGTCGACTGGAATGAAGACGTAGCGCATGCCAAGACCTTCGACAATTTTCGCTTCGTCAGCCACGGCGGTGGGGGAGTCCAGAGGAGCAAGATTGATGACCGTTTCAATGCCTGCTGCTGCGATGCTCGGGAACTGTTCGGGCAGAGGTTGTCCTGCAGACATCAACTTGTCCGAGTATTCGTAGTAGTTCATTAACTGAAACAGGCTGTCGTCTTCGGCGAAGCTGACGCAAGCGAACAGGCTGAGTAACAAAGCAATCGACGTTTTCATTATGTGTGCTTCCTACAGACCGTTGGTCTGCATCCAGTCATTAATGGCGATGCCGATACTAGCCGGGCTGTCTTCCTGAATGTAATGGGTGCCCGGCCCAACGTGAACAGTATCGCAGTTGGGTAAGTTGGCCTGGCACCACTGCACTACAGCTTCGGGTATCAGCAGGCCAGGTGTTGCGTAAAGTAGCAACTTCGGCTTGGGTGAAATTTGCAGACTTTCCATGTAGGCCATCTGCATATCGTTGATCACTTTTGGTTCGCCGCCAATACACAGGTTCTGCGGAAACTTACACAAGATTTTACGCTTTGCCTTCTCCAGCCACGGCGCGCGGTACGCGTCGTGTTCTGAGACGCTCAACTGGCGGTTAATCGCAGCAGGTAATACCGCCTCGATAAACAGGTTCTGGTCGATCATCATGTTTTCGGCATTTTCCTGGGAAGCACGCAGGGTTTGGAAAAACTCGCGCATCTGCGGCTCGAAAGCGTCGTAGCTCGGCACCGGGAACAAGATGGCTTCCATGAATGCGATTGCTTTTACTTTATCCGGATAGCGGTGGGCGTAGTAGAAGCCAAAAAAAGATCCCCAGTCATGAATCACCAAGGTGATATTGTCGAGCTCCAGCGTCTCGATAAACGCGTCCAGATAGCGGACGTGATCGGCCATCTCGTAGGCGATATCCGGTTTCTCTGACATGCCATAGCCCATCAGATCGACCGCAATCATGCGCCCGCGTCCGTCCAGCTCGGGCATCACGTTGCGCCATAAGTACGACCAGGTCGGCTGACCGTGTAAGAACAATATAGGATCGCCGGCACCGTGCTCGACGTAATGCATTTTTGCACCCAGGACCTCGACGAATTGCGAGGGGTAGGCGAAGTCAGCAGGTTTGGCAAAACTCATCGGTGGCTTTCCTGCGGGCAGGGTTTGTCGTGTGCGCTAATCTCGCATGTCTTCAGGTCGGACGCAAAGCGCAGCTCGGTGGTTCCTTCTTGTGCAATCGAAACCTTCCGGTTGGCTAGGGAGTGTCTACACAGGCGATGCCGCCGGCGATAGCTGCGTCACACGGCGTTTTGCGCACCCAGAATACCGCGCGCCTTGGCCTGCGCCATCCTCGTCGTTCACTTTTTTACGAGCCCCTTAAACGCGTTCGCGCAGCTGGTTGGTCAGGCGCTCGAGCGCCGGCGAAATGTCGTTCTGGGCAAGGATGACATGGATGATGACGAGCTGATTGGGGTCGCCGAGTGCGCTATGTAGTGCGTTGAGAAACTGTTCCTCGGTTTCCGCCCAATAGGCCACGCCACTGTCTATCAGCTCAGGGATAACGGTGACATGCCACGGATGGACATCGTTGAAGTCGCCGTCAAGCATGGGGCGCTCAGTGCCGTAGCCGAAGTTATCCATCACGATAACAATCGGCGTCAAACCATAACGAGCGGCGGTAGTTAGTTCGAGACCGGTCATTTGAAAAGCGCCGTCACCAACGAGAACCAATGGGCGCCAGTCCGGTTCGGCCAGCTGCATGGCAATTGCGGCAGGCACAGCAAACCCCAACGATGCGTAATACGCGCACGCGACAAATTCGGTGCGCGAGTGAATAGTCAGGTCGATGGCACCAAACAATGAATCGCCCGGGTCGGCGACCACGGCAATATCTTCAGACAAATGGGTATCGAGACACTCGAAGACCCGTTCAACGCTAATGGCCGTATCTGCAGCGGCGGTGAAGGTTGCTGCACCCGCGTGACAACTTGGTGGAAGTGGTGGGCGCGTTTTTAATGGCGCGCTCCTCAGAGCATCAAGAAACGTGGCGAGATCGATACCCAGGTAGTGGTGGCGCCGGATGATCAACCCACTGGCCGAGGCCTGGATCATTTTCGCAGGGTCGAGGTTGGCGGTAAAAATGCCGGTGTCGAGATCGGTCAACATTGCGCCCAGGTTAAGCACGCAATCACTTTGCTCGACTGCCGCGCGTGTCATTTCGTTCGACAGGCTACCGGCGTAGACGCCAACGAATCCAGGAAGTTCTTCGTTGACAACAGATTTGCCCATTATGGTTGTGGCGAAGCAAATGCCGGATTTTCCGATAAATTGGATGAGTCGGTCCTGCAGGCCAAAGCGATGAATCTCAACGCCAAGCAAAAGCACAGGATTGGACGCCGCATTGAGCATGGCCAGCGCCTCCTCAAGCGCCTCGGCGAGGGTTGCGGGGTCGGCGGGCAGGTTGGGGGGCGGAGAGGGCGTCAAGGCTGTCGTGACGGCCAGGTGGGCGCAATCCCTTGGTATCTCGATATACACCGGGCGCTTCGACCGATCGGCCGCGGCCAGCACGCGCTCAATTTCATGACTGGCGGTAGCCGGGTCGTTCAGCATGGTCTGGGCCACGGTGACTTCGCGAAAGACACGCATCTGGGTGCCAAAGTCACGAACGCGATGATGGAGCAAGGCATCCCCGGTTGTTTCGTTGGTTCCCGGCGCGCCACTGATCACCACCACCGGTGACCTTTCCGCGTAGGCCTGAGCAGTCGAATTGACCAGCTTCAACCCACCAACGCCGTAAGTGACGCACACAGCGCCAAGGCCACGTACGCGAGCGTAGGCGTCGGCCGCGAATCCTGCGCCTTGCTCGTCACACGTGTTGATCAGCTGGAGCGAGGACCGCTCCAGGTCGTCAAATAATCCGAGTGCGTAATCACCAGGGATGCCAAACACATGCCCAAGCCCGCGTGCTTCGAGGGCCGCAATCAAGCATTGTGAAATCGTCTGTGCAATCGCCATGACCGTTTGCGCCCCGTTTATCTCGGTGGAGTGTGATGTCGTGCGTTAGCTTCTCTTAGCGTTGAATTTTACGTGCCCCTCCGGCTTCAGCCGGGAGCGCCGGGTCGAGTGCGAAACGGACCGGCAGCAAATGCAAGTCGACGATCGCATGGCTGCCCGCTACTGCGTGGGTTGGATGCATACGATCATTGCCCAGCGACTCACTGCTAAAACAGATTGCCTGCGGCTTGCCGCGCAATACGCGTTTGAATTCGTAAGCCGCTTCAAACTGCACCAGTGCTGTTGTCCCTGCAATGTTGCAGCCATTCAATGGCGGTGAATACTTTATGGTCGCGCCGGCACCGACCAGGGGAATGCAATCGGTAATCGTGACATCGAGAATACTGTTGCCCTCGACACACACATCACCGCGTACGCGGTCATAAGTCTCGCGACAATTGACTTCGGCCAGGGCACACGCGAAGCCATAACGGGATGAGAAGAAATCGAGCGCGTTGGTGCTATTGCAGAAGGCACTTTGAATGAGATGGCGAGGCTTTATCCCCGTCCGGCAGGCAACCCCGACATAGGCGAGATCGAACGCACCCAAGGGACCGTCGTTAGCGTGCACAAACGTTACGCCCAGCAGGGCCGGAATGCTCGGATGGAGACTCGTCGGTAACGCGTGCTCGGCGACGCTCATCGGTAGTTCGAACAGGCTGTAGAAAATTTCGGCGTCCGCGATCACCACGGCGTCGGTCGCATCGAGGTCGAGTTGTGTGTCACACACCGACAGGGTTGTCGGGTCACGTTGTCCGTACAACAACTGGGCCGTGTTCATGCGTCTATCGCCGCGGTTCTGACGTTATCACTGAAATGCGGCATGACGTCGCTGGCGAACAGACGCAGGCTCGCCAATACCTCGGCCTGCTCAAGATGCTCGCGCGCTTGCACCATGAAAATCAGATGGTCAGCGCCAGCTTCTTCCCAGCGCCTGACGGTGTCGATAATCGCTGCCGGATCACCGAAGCAAAGGCCACTCGAGGGTGGTGATTTGGTGTCCCCAGGTGCGTTCGGATCCTGGCGCAGAGAACCCAGCAAGCCGAGCGCCGAATAATTGTTGGCGGGGTAGGCTTCCGAGATTTCGACAGTTTGTCCGGCCATGTAACCGAACGTGCCGATCAGTTCATTGCCAGATTGTTTGGCTTGGGCGTCGTCAGGGTGACAATACATCCAGTTGGCGATAGCGATTTGGTCGTTCACGAACGAGCCGACCGGATTGCAGCGCTTGATGCGTTCGCGATATTCGCGAATACGCGGCACATTTCGTTCGACATCAGATACCGACAATATCAACGCACCCATGCCGCGATCCGCAGCGTCAAACTCAGTCCCCGGTGCGGTCACCGCGACCCACATCGGCGGGTGCGGATCCTGTACGGGTTTCGGTAGGATGCAGCGCTCGGGCATGCTGAAGTAGGTGCCCTCATGAGAGAACCGCTCCTCAGTCCACATTTTCGGTATCACCCGGCAATACTCGTCCCAGCTGCGCTTGGTATCGTCAACGTTGGCGTTGAAGCCACCGAGCTCATTCCACGTGGATGAGCGACCGGTACCAAATTCAACGCGTCCGTTGGAAAGCATGTCGAGAAAAGCGGCCTTTTCCGCCCAACGGATGGGCGAATGCATGGCCGGCACACAGGTGCCGATACCGAAGCCGACCCGAATATTTTTCGTTTCGCGAGCGATAGCACTCAGGAACATATCCGGGCAGCTGGAATGGCTGTACTCCTCCAGGAAATGGTGTTCCACGCACCATACGCTGGAAAAGCCGAGTTCATCAGCGAGGACCGTTTGCTCGATCGCGTTCTCGATCACCGCACGTTGATTTTCAGTGCTGAATGGGCGCGGGGTCGAGAGTTCGTAAAACAATCCAAATTTCATGGCAGGCCTCTGCGTGCTGGACGTTAAATCCAGGCTTAAAGCATCTGATAAACGTTGTATTCAACCCGGTTTGGTAGCAGACGACCCTGGCTTACGCAGACGATGTTGTTCATCCAGGCATAACGCTCGTCGCCGGTCTGGAAGCGCGGGGTGGTATAAAAATAATGGTCCCCGTAGTCAGTCTGGCCGTTGCCCGCCATCGCATTCGCGGCGGCTTCGTTGATTTGCAGCTTGCCGGTGTACTCCATGTAAATGAGCGCATCGTCGTGTGTTTGCATGGTGACGCGAACATCAAGATGGCCGTAGCCGTCCGCACCAAGGGTCAGCCAATCGGCGCCGGCAGCTTCGCGAAATTTGCCTTTAACGCGCGGCCCCTCGAACGCGCCACCGTGAACTTCGACTATCACGCGATTACCAAAGGCACCGGCGCCAACTTCCACATTGTCGCCGAGCACGGCGTGATAATTCATAAGGAGTTCGTGCTTCATTCAGATGTTTCCTGTCGTTTGGAGTGGGAGAATTCTATGATTCTGGCGCACCAGTAGCCAGAGCGAGCATCCACCAGACCACACCCCGGACCAGCAATCGGGCGTGGCGCAATGCTGGTCCGGCGTGCAGCTCAAATTGCCTTATTCAGTGACGCCTTTGGGCGCGCGCTGACTCATGAAGCCAAACATATAACCTGCGATGCGGCGCATCTGGATTTCCTCGGCGCCTTCGGTAATCCGATAACGGCGGTGGTGACGATAGATGTGCTCGAACGGCTTGTGGCGTGAGTAACCCAATCCGCCATGCACTTGCATGGCACGGTCAGCGGCCTCACAACACAAGCGGTTACTCCAGTAATTACACATCGACACCTTGTCCGAGACAGAGAAGGCGCCATAAGTATCCATTTGCCAGGCCGTCTTCTGCACTAGCGCGCGCACGAGTTCACACTGCGTTTGCAGTTCTACTAACGGAAACTGAATCCCTTGATTGGTTGCCAATGCCTTACCAAAGGGCTTGCGTTCTTGCGCGTAGCTAACTGCTTCATTAATACAGAATTGCGCAGCACCCAGACTCGATGCTGCCTGCCGAATGCGATTTTCGTTAAAGAAATGCTGGACAACTTGCAGCCCCCGACCTTCGCCACCAAAGATGGCGCTGTCGGGCACATAAACATTGTTCAGGGAAATGTGCCCGTGGTCGGTGGGCATGTTGAATGTCCACAGCAGTTCCTCGAGTTTGAAGCCCTCAGCGTTGGTCGGCACGATAAACGCTGTGATGCCATTACCGTCGCCGGCTTTGCCGTCGGTGCGCGCGAAAATTAAATCGGCGGGTGCGGTGTGAATACCCGTGTTCCAGGTTTTCTCACCATTGATGCGCCAGCCGTCACCGTCGCGTACGGCGGTGGTTTCCATATGCGTGGCATCAGAACCGTGATTGGGTTCGGTGATGCCGAATGCGATAAAACCGTCGCCAGTTGCGAGCGGTTCGACCCACTCGGCTTTCTGTTCTTCACTGCCATAGTTCAGCATCAACAGCAGACCAATATTGTTGGCGACAATAGCGTGCTCATTCTGTAGATCGCAATGCAGCCCCAGTCCGCGGGTCGCCAGATGCTCACGAATGATGGCCATGCCGAGGTTGGTGCCGTCGCGACCGCCAAACTCTTTGGGGAACGCGTAACGAAAATGGCCGGCAGCATCAGCGCGGCGGCGCGCCTCTGCGAGTAATGCTTCCCAATCATGGCGAGGCCGGCCATCGTTGTCCCAGTCGGTGCGCGCGTGCTCACGTCGGTGGTCGAAAAAGCGCATGTTGTCGTCTTGCGCTTCGAGCGGTTTTATTTCTGCCTCGATAAATGCATCAAGTTCATCGAGATAGGCAGCGAGTTCGGCTGGGATATCAAAATTCAAGAGACTTCCTTCAATAATTCACGGGAAATGATTACACGTTGGATTTCGCTGGTACCTTCGTAGATCGAGGTCACGCGCGCGTCGCGCGCAAAACGCTCGAGCGGATATTCCTCGGTGTAGCCGGCGCCGCCCATTAACTGAATGGCCGTATAGCAGGCGCGGTTGGCCCACTCCGAGCAAAACAATTTAGCCATAGACGCGGCCTGCATATACGGCTGACCAGTTTCTTTCATCCACGCGGCATTCATGACGAGTAAACGTCCGGCTTCGCGCTCGGTATAGGTATCGGCAAGCATGAACTGAATGCCCTGGAATTCGGCGATTTTTTGCCCAAATTGTTCGCGCTCAGTGACGTACTGACGAGCGAAATCAATGGCCGCCGCCCCGACCCCAAGCGCGAGCGAGGCGATGCCTATGCGTCCGCCTGTGAGCTCGCCAACGGCGATGCGGAAGCCCGCGTTCTCGTCACCCAGCATCGCGCTCGCCGGGACGCGGCAGTCGTCGAAAACAACCGGGTTAGTGCTTGAGGCGCGTTGCCCCATTTTGTGTTCGGCCTTGCCGATGGTCACGCCCGGGTTGTCGGCATCAACCAGGAAACAAGAAATCCCCTTGCCGCTCGGTGCGGTGGCATCCGTGACGGCCCACACAACAAAGAATCCCGCGTACTCGGCACTCGAGATCCACATTTTCGTGCCGTCCAGAATCCAATCCTGACCGTCTCGCACAGCGCGCGTACTAACACGCGACGGATCTGAGCCGGCACCCGCTTCAGACAGACAGAACGAACCACACGGAAATTCACCGCTACAAAGCTTGGGTATGTACGCCTCTTTCTGCGCTTCGGTACCAATCGACTGAATGACTTCGCAGACCAGATTGTTGACCGACATGGCTACAGCGGTCGAGGCACATGCACGAGCAATTTCGGTCATCGCGACACTGAAAGCGACGACCCCGGCACCCGTGCCGCCGTACTCCGGATCGACGTTCAAGCCCATAAACCCGAGTTCGGCGAGTTGCTTGAGCTTCGCCAAATACACCGGACGCCCGGCAGGTGATTCCAGTGTCGCCGCCACTGGGGCCAATTCAGTTTCGGCGAACCGTCGCGCGGTTTCCTGGATCAGTGATTGTTCTTCGCTGAGCGCAAGCTGCATGGGTAAATCCGCAATTAAGTGAGCTGCAAATGGTGCCGCAGCGGTGTCGAAAAGGCTACTGAAATAGCTCGCATCGACGTGATGCGTCAGTACAGAGGCAGCCAACAACCACTGGGGATAGGTCAAATAGCGCGAACGGAACCTGTGCGGTCGCTTAAGCCGTCATCTGTTAGCTTGCGGACCCGCCAAGAGCTGTTTCGGCACAGTGCCGGGCTGCTGCAACGGCTGGCAATGTTATTCTCATCCGTTATAACGCCATTGCCGCCACCGATGCTGGCGGTTCCTCTACGTCTGCGAAGGAGAGTTACTTTGAGTAAGGATGCGCCCACCCTGAGCTGCGATGCTCGTAGTCGGAAACATCTTGAAACCGCACTTGAGAACTTTGCTCACACTGAGGGCAACGACCCTGAGGCGCGCGCAGCTGCCGTGGCGGTAACGGTGGTCGACGCTGCGCATGGTGCGGATTTACCGGGTATGCCGGAGTCCGCGAGTTGGCTGGACGATGCGGCGTTAGTTCTCACTCGGCGTTCGTTGAAATTGCGAAATCATGCTGGCCAATGGGCATTCCCGGGTGGGCGCATCGATAGCGGCGAGACGCCCGAGCAGACCGCCTTGCGAGAGATGCGCGAGGAAATCGGTCTGGATCTGGATGCGTCATACATTCTTGGGCGGCTTGATGATTTCGTTACGCGGTCAGGCTTCATTATCACGCCGGTTGTCATCTGGGGCGGGGCGCAACGCGATTTCGAACCTAACCCGGATGAGGTTGAATCCGTCCATCGTATCCCCGTACAGGAATTCCTTCGCGAGGATGCGCCGATGCTGGACCATGACAACGAGGGTGACGAACCGGTATTGCGCATGCCGGTTGGGAACGACTGGATTGCGGCGCCGACGGCCGCAATCATTTATCAGTTCAGAGAAGTCTGCGTGCTTGGGCGCTCAACCCGCGTAGCACACTTCGACCAGCCTAAATTTGCCTGGCGATAGGTGCGCTATGAGCGCTCTGACCGTTACGAACCCGGCGCGCCGAGGCCGTCCGAATCCTGTAAGACATAACCCCAGGAGAAGTTGACGCCGGGGAAGGAGCTATTCCCCTGTACCACGCCGGCGGCAACCGTGGGCGCGTCTGCACCGACGGTCACGAGATGGGTGTGCCAGAACATCGAGCAGCCGCCGCTGCAGTTGGGGCCATTGGAGATATTTCCGCTGGTCACGAGCCCTGTACTCCCGCCGACAGAATGCAAACCATCCAGGCGGTTAAACGCACCGGAATCGGACAGTGCAATGCTGCCATTGTTCGGCCCCGTACCATCGTTGAAAGTACCCTGAAAATTACCGGAGATAGTGCCCGTGTCGAACGTGACCACGATCTCGGCGGTGTTCATGTTAACGGCCACTTCATTTTGCTGGACGCCGAGAGTCTGAAAGCTGATCCGCGCTTCAGTGCCGCCGATGATGGTGTTGTAGGTGGCTTCCTGATTGCTGCCCAATAGCGGCAGCGTATTAATGTCGCTCGGGACCTGAGCCAGTACAACATGCGAGGAACCGTTCAGCGTGTGGGTGCCACCGAGATTAGCGTGGGACAGGCTGATTGACGCATTCGGAGCGAAACGTCCCCACGCAATGCCAAGTTCCGGCAGGGAAGTCACGTTATTGACGCCGGTCTGATCGATGATAGGGGACTCACCGTTGCTGTTAAATGTACAGGGCGGTGCGCAAACACCAGCGTGGAAGTCGCTTGAGAACTCCGTAATCACCCCATTCGTTGCCGAGGCGGTGTTGGAAGACCCATCCACGAGAAAATCAAAAGCCTCACTATTCAGCGATCCAAACGACAGATAGTTGCTGGTCCAGCCGACCCAGGAACCGTCAACGGGAACTGGCGCGGACAGGGTCGAAACCTCGGTCAGCCCGAAGCCGGCCGTGCCGATGATGTGTACCGGCGTTTCAATCGCGTAAGCGAGGCCGGCAGCGAGCGGGGCCTCGGTGCCGGGTTCGGCAAAAAATCCATCCACTGTGACGTTATAACTATCCGGGCCGTAGCTCGCGTAAGCCGACGTCTCGCGGAAAAACCGACCGTTCTGCAGTTGCAAACTGGCGAAAACGTCAAACATTTTCGCGCCGTGTTCAACATCCATTTCGAGGGTGCCGGAGCCGCTCAGGAAATCGAAGGCCAGCGAGCCGGCCGTGGTGCCTAAGCCGATGCTGGAACCGTCAACAGCGGTCGAAAAAGTGCCGCCCGTAAATTTGTAGGTGGCGATGCCGCTCGATGGCAGGACGCCTGGATCGGCGCCAAAGAGGAAATGCTCGCTTTGATAGCCGGTCAGTTTGCGTAATTCCGTAAACACGTTTTCGCCGTTTACATCAGCCTCACCATCCATGATGTAACCGTCCTGCCAACGTCCGTGCAGTAACAAGCCATCACTGGTCAAGGCATAGTCTTCATCGGCAACCGATGCCGGCATGGACGCGAGATCCTGCAACTGGCTGAGCGGAATGCTGTCGAGAACTTTTAACCCAAGAGCAGCAACTGCCGGATCGGCGAAATCCGTGAACGCCTGGCGCAGGGCCGCCGCATCCACAGTGATGAAGCCAATCCCAAGGTCGCTCGCATCGTCGTTACTTGAATTAACCGAGACGCCGCCAATCGGGACACCGTTGTTAAACACAACAGCGGT
Organism: Proteobacteria bacterium UBA981; assembly: GCA_002292285.1. Classification (GTDB taxonomy): domain Bacteria; phylum Pseudomonadota; class Gammaproteobacteria; genus UBA981. The sequence continues at coordinate 563,864 of DBBP01000008.1, read as the reverse complement.
ATTGTCGTAGGCCTCGGTCTCGCCATACATGCCGTGCGAATCAAGTGCTGACGCGCCAATCTGGTTCAGGGCAACAAGAATATTGGAATCACAACTACCGTTGATGCTGCATTGAATGCCCTCTGCGTCCGATTGGACGCCATCCTGAAAACGTTTTTCGACTTCACCGTCGGCAACGCGCTCATCGTTGTCATCCAGTGTTTCATCGAGTTCATCGCGCGGTTGATCGGTTTGCGCGCGCTGGCCAAAACCGGGTAAGTCGAAACATGCCGAGCCGTCGCAAAATGTCGCCTGTCCAGCCTGAACCGGGCCGCTGTAAGAGCCCGAATTGAGATCCCAAATCCCGTCGTAGCCCGCCATCGCAGTGCCTGGCCCGAGTTCGCCACAATTCGCATCGCAGTGCGAAACTTTGCCTGCCGTGCCGCGAATTCCAATCGTCGCAACAGCGGTGCGCAGACGAAAATTCTTCTTCGTTGAGCGGCCAATAATGCCAGTGACCAGACGGACACTACCGCGCACCAGATTCAGGAAACTACGTTCCTTACCATCTGCCTTGCCACTGTAGTGGTAATCCTCTATCTGATACTCGGTGTTGGGTTGCAGCGCGGCAAAACCACCGTCGCTAAAACGCAGCTGCGCTCGGCCGCGCCGTGTGACGATGGTGTCACCGGGACCGAATGGGGCGCCGCGGGACAAGCCTCGCGAAGCGCCGGTAGCATCAATGGCCTGGACCTGCCCAAAGGCGTACACCACTTTGCCGGCACCCGTGGCGGCCAGCGTTGGCGCACTGGCGAGCACAGACAGACTAAGTACGATAACAGTGCTTATGCGGATTAAATTCATGAAAGGCCTCATGCTCGTCAGAAATCGTTGCGGAACACGACCATCGCTTCAAAGCGATCGTAATCTGTGATGACTATGTTGGAGTCGTTGTTCGTGTAGCGCAGTGTTGGGGTTACGCTCCACGATTTGTCGTATTGAAACCGGTAGCCGACATTGACGTCGAAAAAGTCATCGTCGCGGCGCGTGAGGAATGAAGGATCGTCTTCATCGTACTCGCTGGTCTGGTAGGTGAGGGCGGTAAAAAGCGAATGGTTTTCTGCCAGCGTATAGCTGCCGCCTACCCGCACACCGTAGAATTCGCGACCAAAATGCGAGCCGTTCGATTCAGCCATCGCGTCTTCGAAGCCACCGAATACACTGCCAAATATGATCGGTTTCCCGGGTGCGTCGGCAAACGCGTGCCCCCAACCAACACCCCCGGTAAAACGGTTGACGTCACGGACTCGCTGTTCGGGATATCGGACGATCGAAAACTGGGCGAAGCTGGTGAACTGGTTGGTATCGTTAGGCGAGTATTGCCATTGGGTGGAAATCCCGGCCGTCTCGCGATCACTGCGCACACCCGCGCCACCGTCAATCTTGACCAGATTGCCTTCTCCGGAAACGCTGAACTGATGTTTGTCTTTACGCATATGGACGCCCAGCTGGCCGTCGCCCACGGTCGTTGAAAATTCCGATTCATCAGCGGTTAGGCGATGGTCGAATCCAATCCGACCGAATAATGACAGGCCGCGATCAACGTCGAGCGGGGAAGTGAAACGCACGCCTGCACCGAGTGAGCCAATCGGGCTGTTCTCGGTGCCGCCCAGAAAGAATGGAATGCCGGGCGCAATTGGCACCGCGATCGGTCCTTTTTCGCCCGTCGCACCATTGACGTTAGTGTCGTAGCCAAAGCCCGCTTGAATCTACGGGCGAAAGCGGGTGCGGGTACGATCGTGAAATATCTCAATATTCGACATATAGCGGTCGATCGTCTCACGTGCTTCATCCGGCAAGTCCATCGCCAGTACGCGGGCGAATTCGTCTTGCGCGTCGTCGGTCTCGCCGAGTACCAGATAGGCACGTGCGAGTTCCCCGCGTGCGGGGCCATTGGTCGGGTCGCCATCGACAACTCGCTCAAGTGCGAAAATCGCGTCGAGAGGATTGCCGCTGTCGAGTGCAGCGATACCGAACAGGTAATCGAAACCTGTCTCGCCGGCACGATCAGGTTCAAGCGCCTTGAGGATGGTGTACGCCGCCGCCGCGTCGCCACTCTCGAGCAGCGTCTGGGCCTGACCTAACTGGTCTTCGTCTGCGGCGACTGTGATGCTTAGCAACAGCAAGCAAATGAAGAGGAATCGATTGAGCATGTCGTAGTCCCGTGCGTACGAAATCGCGATTTGCGGCTCGCGAAATAGAGTCAGATTGGGTTGAATCGAATTGTGGCATAGGGTACACCCGGATGCTATGAATGTCACGTAAGCTCATGATTTTCAGGCATTTTGTAGCTTTCTCGCAACATCCGCAGCCCTATCCGTTAGATCCCGGTTGAATCCTTAACGGCTGTTGACGCCGTGACCCGCGTTTTCTTGGCTCATGGGTCTGCGCCTGCACGACAATGCGCCAATTTTGCCCGGCGATACGGGCAGCAGACGCCTGATCTCTCGATCGACCCGAGGCAACTTTGTTCGGACCCATCGTTCGGCGCCAGGTGGGGGTGTTGGGGAGAGCCGGCGAGCACCCGACGTCGGCCGCCGTTTCCAGTCTTTGTACCGCATACCTCGTGACCGGCCAGCAGCGTTGCTCGACGGCATCGGACACGTGCCTGGCGAAAGGTATCGAGGCACTGCGTTTGGGGCGCATTTCGGAGTATTATGCGTCCTGCAGGGGCGACGATTGTCGACAGCCGCACAGCGCTGCAACGTTCCGCCGGAGAGGTGAAGATGCAACTTAATGAACAACAACAAAGTCAGTTCGATGAACTTGGCTACGTCTATCTGCCAGATGTTTTTTCTGCCACTGAAGTCGCGCTGTTGCGTGATGAGGCGCATCAGATTTTCGCCACAGAGCGCCCCGAGGTCGTGCGCGAAATGGATGAAAAAACTGCGCGTACGGCATTCGCCGCGCAAAACTATAACGAGGCCTACCGCCGCCTTGGCCGGCACCCGCGCCTGCTCGGGCCGGTCATGCAATTACTGGACGGCAACGTTTACATGCACCAGTTCAAGATTAATGCGAAAGCGGCGTTCAATGGCGCTATCTGGCAATGGCATCAGGACTACGGCACCTGGGCACGTGACGACTTGATGCCCGAGGCGCGCGCCATGAACATTGCCTTGTTTCTCGAAGACGTGACCGAATTTAATGGCGCGCTGATGTTCATTCCGCGTAGTCACAAGGAGGGTACGTTGGCTGCTGGTCATGATGTTAAGACCACCAGCTATCCGCTTTGGACGATCGATGACGACACGATTTCCAGGCTTGTTAAGGATGGCGGCATCGTGTCACCGAAAGGGCCGGCAGGGTCGGTCATTTTGTTTCATTCGAATCTAGTCCACGGCAGTCCATCCAACATGTCGCCGTATGACCGCACTATCGTGTATCTCAGCCTGTGCCACGTCGACAATCACATTCGCCGATTTAAGCGCGCGGAATGGATCGCGCATCGTGATTTCACACCACTGGAGCCATTGGCGGACGATTGCCTCCTGGAACTGGCAGAGCAACCTGCCGCAGCTCGCGGGTAAGCCCATGAATCTTTATCACTTGCTCAAACAACGCGCCGAAGAGAACCGGCCAGTCGGGGTCGCGCTCATTGGGGCCGGCAAGTTCGGAGCGATGTTTCTCGCCCAGGCGCGTCGCACACCAGGAATGCACATTGTCGGCATTGCCGATTTGTCGCCGGCGCGAGCCCGCGAATCGCTAAGCCGCATCGGCTGGCCACCCGAGCAGTACGCGGCCGCGGATATCGATGCGGCGCGGCGAACCGGCACTACGTTCATCACCGATGACGCTGCCGCATTAGTCGCCAGCGATGGTGTCGACGTCGTCATTGACGCGACCGGGAACCCGGCGGCCGGGATTCGCCATGCGCTGCTCGCCATTGAGAACGGTCGTCATATTGTGATGGTGAACGTAGAAGCTGATGCGTTGGTCGGCCCTTATCTGGCTGCACAAGCGCGCGCGGCGGGTGTCGTTTATTCATTGGCCTACGGCGACCAGCCCGCCTTGATCTGCGAAATGGTCGATTGGGCGCGCGCCAGCGGGCTGGAGGTGGTTGCCGCCGGCAAGGGCACGAAGTACTTACCCATCTACCATGACTCAACCCCAGACACCGTATGGGGCCATTACGGGCTGACTCCGGAACAGGCCGTTACCGGGGGAATGAACCCTCAGATGTTCAACTCATTTTTGGACGGCACCAAATCCGCTATTGAGATGAGCGCCGTGACTAACGCAACCGGTCTGTTACCACCGTCCGATGGATTGTTGTTCCCGCCGTGCGATGTCGATGACCTGCCGAGTATCCTGCGCCCACGCTCTGCTGGCGGTGTGCTCGAAGATGGCGGCCGGGTCGAGGTCATTTCGAGCCTTGAACGCGATGGCGGCGACATTACCCGTGACTTGCGCTGGGGTGTGTATACCGTATTCGTCGCCGGCGACGAATACGTCCAGCGATGCTTCGCCGAGTACGGTCTGGTAACCGATGACAGCGGTCGCTATTCATCGATGTATAAACCATTTCATTTGATTGGTCTGGAACTCGGCATCTCGGTTGCCAGTGCGGCGTTGCGCACAGAGCCGACCGGTCAACCGTATGCTTGGCGCGGTGACGTTGTGGCGACGGCCAAACGTGATCTCAAGGCGGGTGAAATGCTCGACGGCGAGGGCGGCTTCACGGTGTGGGGCAAACTCGTGCCGGCGTCGGTATCGCTGGACGCAGCGGCTTTGCCGCTCGGTCTTGCGCACGGTTGCAAGCTCAAGCGCGCGCTTGCGAAAGGCGCGACGCTTAGCTGGGATGACGTCGATATCGATGCCGGCATGGAGAGCGTTAAAGTTCGACGCGCGATGGAAGCGCAGTTTGGGCCGGCTGAAGCGCGCGCGGCAAATGCTGCGGCAGGCTGATTGCCTACAGTGTTGAGGAGTTCGGTCATGACCATGCGCGTGCCGGATTACGCTAGGTAACACGGGGGCTTCGCAAACTACTGCGCGCTGCGGGTCCCGCACGCCGTTGCCTTACCCCAGAGGTCACTTTTGCGTACTGTTGTTACGCTGGTGCGCAGGCCGACGCGCGGCGCGCCGACCCGCCACCCTCATCTAAGATTTCATCGGCCGGAAAACTTCGCTTTGCGTTTCTCAATGAATGCGGTGATGCCCTCCTTAAAGTCTGGACCTGAAGCACAGTCGGAGAACATTTCGGCTTCCATCTGCAACTGTGACTCAAACTCGTTTTCCATCGACCGATAGAGCAGACGTTTGGTGTTCCCGTAAGCCCGCGTTGGGCCGGCTGCCATACGGCGCGCAAGTTTATCGGTCGCTTCCGCCAGCGTGCCTGCTGGGGCAACAAAATTAATCAAGCCCATGTCTTTTGCCGCAGCGGCGTCGTAGCGGTCGCCGAGTAGGGCAATCTCCATCGCTTTTTTGATTCCCACGGCGCGTGGTAAATGGAACGACGCAGAACCGTCCGGGCTGGTGCCAATATGGCAGTAAGCGAGGGTAAAAAAAGCTTCCTCGTCAGCGATAACAATGTCACTTGCGAGCGCAAAGCTGACGCCCGCGCCTGCTGCTGCACCTGCGACGCTGGCGATGATGGGCTTGGCCATGCGGCGCATGGAATACATGATCGGATGCAAATCGTGGATTCGCGTAATGAATTGATTGCGAATTTCATCGCCGGGTTTATCGATGATGGTGGACATCGATTTAATGTCGCCACCGGCCATGAAATGCTCACCAGCACCACGTATCACGACCACACGAACGGCGTCGTTGAGTTCGATTTCGTGGAAACTTTCGCGCAGCATCGAGCGCATCTCAAGGCTGAGCGCGTTACGCGCTTCTGGACGGTTTAAAGTCAGCGTGGCGATGCCGTCGCTGATGTCTACAAGTAAATCAGGCATTTCAATCAGTCTCCGTGTGTCCGGGCATTGTCCCTATCGGCGCTACGCGTCGCAATACAGGCTTGCATGAATTTCTCTCATTGCCGCTCACGGTCCGTAGATCCGGGGCAAAAAAAAGGGCCGCCAGTGGCGGCCCTCCGTGAGATCGAAATATCTTCAACCTCAGGATCGATATCGCTTGGACATTCCGTACCGGCTAACGAGCAGACCTCATTAGGAGTACGCGACCCAAAAGTTGTTTCGATACCGTAGTTATCTCACTAGACATTGGATCACCTCCTTTTCGACAATATGGATGAGCCCTGAGTATGTAACGAACGCCGCGCCATTGAAAGAGGGCGCAGCATCTATCTCGTTGTGCTGACGAATGGCATCATGTGGCGACGCCAAGACCACGATTGGAACACTGCATTAAGGACTCACAGCCATGCTTGAACGTTATGCCCATTACCACGCTCTGGATATCGACAGCCCGGCGGAACGCATTCTGCGCATCAGCTTTAACAAACCGGAAACATTGAATTCGCTCGACAAGGACGGCCATCGCGAACTCACCTATATCTGGCGCGACATTGACGACGATGAGAATGTCAGTGCGGTCATCTTGACCGGCAAAGGTCGCGCGTTCTCGGCAGGCGGCGATTTCGGCATGATTGAGGAGATGATTGAAGACTCCAAAACGCTGATGCGAACGTGGAAGGAAGCGAAAGATCTGGTCTACAACATCATCAACTGCTCCAAACCCATCGTCTCGGCGATTAACGGCGCCGCAGTAGGGGCCGGCCTGGTCGCGGGGCTGCTCGCGGATATTTCGATAGCCGGTAAGTCGGCGCGCATTGTCGACGGTCATACGCGTCTGGGCGTTGCCGCTGGTGATTCGGCTGTGATCAACTGGCCGTTGCTGTGCGGCATGGCGAAAGCCAAATATCACTTACTGTTGTGCGAACCCATGGATGGCGAAGAAGCTGAGCGCCTGGGCATGGTTTCGCTGTGCGTCGAGGACGACGAACTGCAGGACCGAGCGCTAAAAATCGCCGAACGATTGCGCGACAGCGCCCCGGCAGCGACGCGGTGGACCAAGTACGCATTGAACAATTGGTATCGTATGGCAGGTCCGAGTTTCGACGCTTCAACTGCGTTGGAAATGCTTGGCTTCACGACCTCCGAGGCCGTCGAAGGGGTCGCTGCGCACCGCGAGAAGCGCAAGCCGGATTTCGATCAGGATTGCCCGTTATGATAAAGCCAACTAAGCATGCCTTGAGGGTCAAAAAAAGATGATTAACGCGATCAAACTTCTGGCGCTGTGTGCGCTTTCTCTATTCATCAGCACGGCGCTGGCCGCTGAGACCGGGCCGGGTTTTGCGCCAGTGTCCAACGAACGCCTGATGGCCGGCACCACGGACACCAGTGGTTGGAGCATGTATGGCGGAAATTACGAAAACTGGCGCTATAGCCCGCTGACGGACATCAATCGTGACAACGTTGCCGGACTGGCGCCAGTATGGATATTTCAAACTGGCCTGACGGGACAGCTGTCGGGCGCACCCGTGGTGATCGACGGCGTGGTCTATTTCACCGCTCCGCATAACAACCTCTGGGCCATTGATGAGCGTACGGGCGCTGCACTGTGGCATTACGAGCACGACATGCCGGCTGACATCCGTATTTGCTGCGGCCCGATTAATCGTGGCGTGGCAATTGTTGGTGAGCGTATTTTTATGGCAACGCTCGACGCACGACTGCTGGCGTTCGATCGTGCCAGTGGCAAAGTGCTGTGGAATGTCGCCATGGCCGATCACAAACAAGGCTATAGCGCTAGCGCGGCACCACTGGTCGTCGGCGATAAAGTGATCAGCGGCATCGCCGGTGGCGAATACGGCGCACGTGGATTCGTCGATGCCTACAACATTGCCGACGGTAAGCGCGCATGGCGCACCTACACTATCCCCGTGGCGGGCGAACCCGGTGTTGAAACCTGGGCCGGTGATTCCTGGAAAACCGGTGGTGGCCCGACCTGGAATACGGGTACCTACGACCCCAAGACCGGTTTGCTGTACTGGCCGACAGGGAATCCGTCACCAGACTGGAATGGCGACGTGCGTAAGGGCGACAACCTCTACAGCAACTCGGTGCTCGCTCTCAACCCCGATACCGGCGCGCTGCAGTGGCACTTTCAGTACACGCCGCACGACGTGTGGGACTACGATGCGACGAACAACCTCGTGGTTGCAGACATTAAACTCGCCGGAAAGTCAGTCCGTGCATTGATGCAGGCGAACCGGAACGGGTTTGTGTACGTGCTGGATGCGAAGAGTGGTGAATTTCTGAAAGGCTTCCAATACACCGACCGACTGAATTGGGCCACTGGCCTGGATGCCAAAGGGCGGCCGATTCTCGACGCTGCCTATCGGCCAGTCGCCGACGGCAACAAGGAATACATCTGTCCGGGTAATGTAGGCGGTAACAATGGGGCTTATACCTACTCATGGAGTGCCGCCAGCAAGTTGATGTACGTGCCGAGCATCGAATCGTGCGCCAAAATGGTGAAGGAGACTGCCGTGTTTGTTAATGGCACGCCATTCTGGGGTGGTGGCCCGGGAGAAACCGAAGGCGCAAATGAAATCGCCTACGGTCGCCTGGTCGCGCTGAACCCGGAAACCGGCGCTATTAAATGGAAGTACCGCGATGACTTTCCGATGCTCGGTGGCGCTATGACGACCGCCGGCGGATTGGTATTTACAGGTAACCAAAGCGGTCACGCTCTGGCACTCGATGACGCCACCGGCGAAGTTCTGTGGAAGTTCCAGACCGGCTCGGCGATTCGTGGTCAACCGATCACCTGGAAAAGCGATGATCGTCAATATGTCGCGATTCCAAGCGGCGGCGGCGGCATTGCCGCGGCTATTGTCGGTGAGCCCAAGCTTACAACGCTGGGCAGCGCATTGATTGTGTTCGCTTTGCCACGCTAGGCAATGACCATGCACAGATGCTTGCTCGTCGTGTTGGTCGGCGTGCTGATCGGGTCTGGCTGTGGCCCGGTCATCGCTGCCAATAAAGGTCCTGCGATGAAGGTGTGCATGCTGAAGCACAATGAGCCTTATTCTGATTTCGGGACCAGATCAGGCTTCGACCACGATGTGGCAGCAGCGGTAGCACGCAGTAGTGGGCGCGAGTTGGTTCCAGTGTGGATCGACAATGAACCAGGCATCACCGAAATAGACGACAGCGATTACCCACTTGGGCGCCTGGCGCGAGACGAGTGTGACGCGGTGTTCAGCGTTCCGGGGCCGGCCAGAGATAGTCTCTCCGGCCAGAATGCTTTAGCCCTCGGCGAGCCGTACTACGGCGCGGCCTTCGAGCTGCTCGCCTGCGCTGCCGACTTCCCCGCCGGCTTTCGCAGTCTGCGTGGTCGGAAAGTAGCGATTCAGTCGCAAACCGTCGCGCACTTCGCGTTGGCGATGGTCAAGGCCGATTCGAAGAATTACTTTTCGCTCGGCGCGGCGTACAAGGGCCTGCTCTCCGGTGAGGCCGAGGCGGCCTTGTTGTGGGGCCCCACCAGCGGTTGGCAATTACGCATTGCAGCACGTTCCGGCGCGATGCTGCGAAACACCAGCTTGGCTGAGTGTGGATTTGTGAAAGACTATCAGCCGCCGGCAGCGGTGCGTTGGAACTTGCACGTTGCCACACGGCAACCGCACAAGCGTTTGCGCACCGATATCGACAAAGCGCTGGCCACGATGATTGCAGAGGGCGAACTGGACAGAATCAAACACGCTTACGGCATTCCGAAACATGAACCGTTCAGCTCGACCTATGACCTCGGTGCGATCAACGACTTGCAGAGCGCACACTGACGGCGTCAGCAGCGCATGGCCACTGAGTCGATGCCAATTGTGACCCCACTCGTCGGGAACGCTTGCGGGAAGTCGCTGTGCAAACAACGCTCTGAGTGCATGGCTCAATGACACGTTACGCAATAGCCGGTCTTGGCGTAACCCCCCAAGGCACCATTCCCAACACCAGCGCTGAACAGCTCGCGTGGGACGCCATCGAATTAGCGCTCATCGATGCCGGACTCACGCGCGATCAGGTGAATGGCTACATTTTCCAGCCTGGCTTTGGTGAAGGTGCGGCGGGCGTGGCCGCCAGTCGAGCGGCGCTCGGCGTCAACTCGACACTACTCATTAACTCCAGCGGTGCGACCGGCATTCTTGCCATCGCCAGCGCCATCGGACTGATTGAATCCGGCAGTGCGGATTATGTGATGTGCGTACACGCGACCAACGCGCGTTCGCAAACCGTCACCATCGGCGCAGATGAGGTTAATGAGCATGCGGTATTCGGCTTGTTTTCCCCCAGCGCTCAGTCGGCCCTGATGGCGCAGCGCTATTTTCACAAATATTCGACGAGCTCGGCTGATTTAGCCGAGATTGCAGTGGCCTTGAGAGGCAATGCGGTACCCCGCGCCGATGCGATGATGGCGAATCGACCGATCAGTGTCGATGACCACCAGAATTCACGTTTCATTGTTCGGCCATTGCATCTGCTCGACTATTGTCTGGTCAGTGATGGTGCGATCGCATTTATTGTCACCAGTGCAGAACGAGCCGCGGGGCTGCGCAAACCCGCTGTCCACATCCTCGGTGTTGGCAGCTGCCACGAGGCCGGCCAGGGCGGCCCCGGGCAAGCGAACAAATCAATGGGCGCCGCCGATTTCAACGTTGAGCCGGCGCGGTCCCGGGTATTCGCTAAAGCCGGTATGACGCTCGACGATATCGACGTGTTCCAGTTCTACGACGCATTCACCATCATCGTTGCCTTGCAGCTTGAAGCCTGGGGTTTATGCGGCCCCGGTGAGGCGGGCGACTGGCTGCGCGCAGGCAATTTTTGTTGGGATTCGGCGCGTCCCTGCAATACGTCCGGCACGCTGCACTCGTGGGGGTACGTACAAGGCTTTACCCATGTTGCAGAAGGTGTCCGGCAATTGCGCGGAGAGGGCGGCGCCACTCAAGTGCCTGATGCCCGGACCGCACTGGTGACCAACGTCGGCATCACCGGAGCAGGGCAGGCCCAGTCGGCCGTGATTCTCGCGACCGAGCCGGCGTGACGAGACTAAAGTGAGTACGAAACACGAGATAAAACCGCCGGCACGGGTTGTCACAAATGAGGATAAGCCGTTCTGGGATGCCCTGGATGCTGGGCGATTCGTACTTGCGAGATGCAGCTGCGGCGCGTGGTACGCGCGCAGCCAGGCCTGTCTCACGTGTCAGGCAAGCGCCGCTTCGCTGATTTGGACGGCGGCTTCGGGACGCGGTGTCGTGGCGACGTTCGTGGTCTTCGAGAAGGCCTATCACGCCTGTTTTGAGCAACGCTTGCCGTATGTCGTTGCTGTGGTAGAACTCGAGGAAGGGCCCGAGTTCATCACCAATGTCATCGGTTGTTCGGTGGATGAAGTGACTATCGGTATGGCAGTCGATATGGTTGTCATAGCGCGCGGTGATCAGGCAATTCATCAGGCGCAGGCACGCCTATGAAAGCGGTCCCTCACTCGCAACAATTCACCACGGACTGGATAACGCAGCAGATATGTTGACCCGCATCGACAATTTGCTTTCAGCTTCCGAACTGGACGCCATCTCCACCGCTACTGACGACGCTGAATGGGAGTCAGTCACTGCAACGGCCAGTGGACAGGCGGCCGAAGCAAAAAACAATCTGCAATTGTCCCCAGCGGCAGACGCTAACCGACAGATCGGCAAGATCGTCGTTGAAGCGCTGCATCGCAATCGCCAGTTTGTCATGACGACGTTGCCGCGGCGCGTGCGACCGCCGCTTATCAGTGCCTATCACGCAGACATGGCCTACGGCGAGCATGTCGACGCCGCGATCATGTACGCACCAGCTGCGATGCGTACCGATGTTGCACTAACGGTTTTTCTGAGCGACCCGGCCAGCTACGATGGTGGCGAACTGGTCATCAAGATGGTCGGAGGAGAGACAGCAGTGAAGCTTCCGGCAGGTTCTATGGTTTGCTATCCGCCGCAGTTTCTTCATCGCGTCACGCCGGTTACCAGAGGCGTTCGCCTGGCTGCGGTCACGTGGGTGGAAAGTCTGGTGCGGACGGCTGAACAGCGGGCCGTGTTGATTCATTTGAGTGAAGCGATTGACGGCTTGCGGCGAAGCGGGGCGACTGAAGCCGCCGCGCTTAACAACAGCTACAACATTCTAATGCGGATGTGGTCGGAACCTTAATTTCAGTCGCGCTCCAGATTGCCATGGCGACTGACTGAGGAGTGCGAAACTTTGTGATTTTGCGTCTTCACAGCAGCAGTTCGAAGGCCCTTCATGCGGATGAATTGTTAGGGAACTGCCGGTGCCTGTGGCAGTGGTCCGCCATCATCTTGTGTCAAGGCAACGCTACCGAATTGCTGTCCCTTGGCTGTCCCCACATAGGCATCTTTAACGTGATACACGAAGCCGAGACGTTCCGCGTTATCGCCAGCAACGATGCCGCGAACACTTGTGTCGCAACCGGTTACACAGGCCCCTGCGGACGTCGCCGAAATGTTGTCTGGCGCAAAGCTGGAACCGGAAAACGTGCCCACTTCGCCCGGTGCGACGGTCGTCAGGCTCGCAAATCGAACGTCGTAGGTTGCGCCCTGGAAGTCGTACTTAACCTGTCCGTCGACCGTGTTGGTGCCAAAGTCCACGAACGCTGCGGCGCTCACAAAGGCACCGGTAGTGCCGTCTTTGCTGGTGGGCGTGGTGTACCCGATAGTGCTGAAATGGCCGTTGTGCGGTGCCCCGGAAAGCGCCAGCAAATCAGTTGGCCGACCGACCACATAGTGCAAACTCTCTTCTGCGCCAAAGAAATCTGACGCCGGATCGTCACGGCGGGTAAACGTACCACCGCCGCTAAACGTCCAGCGACCCCAGGCAATGACCTCGTCGGCGCCAGTGTCTGCGAACGCGAGTTCACCGCGTGCGGAAAGTTCGTCATCTATTTCGTTGGTCCAGGATTCAAGTTGCCCGGTGCCCGTAATAAAGTCGGTGGACACCTGTGGTTCCACTTCCAAATAGGGCGCGCCTTCGCAACCGGTATGGCAGTAAAACGCCGAGGCAACCGCCATCCCTGTACCATCATCGATGAGCAGCACTGGGGGGACGACCACAACTTCATCTTCCACGACCGTTTCCGGGATAACGAAATCCGGGAAAACCTCGCTGACCAGCGCACAGGCCTGTTCTTCGTTCAGACCCGAATCGAGCAATGTTTGTTTCACGCCGTCTGCGTCAAGACCGGTGATGTTAATCGTCACCGTGTCGGTGTCGCCGTCATCGCCGATGATCGGAATCTGTTCTTCATTGAGTTCCCGGGCTGGTGGTGACAGGACTAACAGCTGCTCGCCACTTTCACCCTGGACCAGTTGTGGAACCGTAAACTGGTTGAGTACAACGCCGACTTCACCGGCATTAAAAAATGTCGTACCGCCGTCGTTGGCGGCGAATATCGTGCCGTCGGCACATTCGAGCGCAAGTGCACCATCGGGTTGGAGGGCCATGGTATAGGCGGTTCCGCGGATACCGATGGTCGCGACCGGCGTGTTAACGCGATAAACGCCGCGACTACGTTTGCCGATCAACCCGGTGATCGTGCGCAAGCCGCCGCGAAAGAGGTTAAACACACTACGGTCGTTGCTCTGCTCCTTCGTCTCGTAGTTGTAGTCTTCGATTTGAAAGCTGGATTCCGGTTGCAGGGATACGAACGAGCCGTCGGTAAAGCGCAGCTGCGCGCGGCCCCTGCCTGTGACAACCGTATCGCCGGATTCCAATACCGCGCCACGTTTAATTCCACTCCGCGCACCACCTGGATTTTCTATCGTAACGTCACCAATCGCGAATGCGACTTTGCCTGCAGCGGCCCAGGCCGGCGCAAGCGGTGCGACGCCCGCGGCAATCGCGACTGCAATGGCCAGGGGTTTGAGAGTCGTGGGATAGTGATCTTTCATCGCCGTTGCTCCGGGGCTTCCTAGAACGAATAACGTAAGCGCATGCTACCGACGATGCGGTCGTAATCACTCAAAGGGATATTTGAATCATTGTTTATGTAGGAAATTTCTGGTGCGATTTTTACAAACCGATTGATTTCGTACTCAAGGCCGGCGTTGGCAATAAGCTGAGTGTCGTCGCGCCGCGTCAGGAAAATTGTGTCCTCGCCGTTATAGTCGCGCTGCTCCATCGCCACGCTGGCATACACTCTCGTGTTGGCGAATATGCCGATGTTGGCGCCAACGCGGCCACCGTATAAATCATGTCCGAACTGCGGGAAGGCGCTATCGCGTTCATTCTCGAAACCGCCGTAAACCCCTGTAAACACATAGGGCTCGCCGGCCATGGCGAACGCTTTAACGTAGCCGGCGGCGAACACATATCGATCGACGTCCCGGGTGGGGATATTGATGTACTCGATCGCAGAACCCTGCACTGAAAAATTCACTCGCGAACTATCATCTAGTGCGTATGTCCACTGGCCAAATCCACCATAGACGTTGCGCAACGTATCACCATCCAACGCGTAGTTTTCGTAGTTGCCAGCGACGGTAAAGCGGTGTTTGCCATGCTCGCTGGTGAGACCTGCGTAGGCGTAAGCATCGCGAGTGCTAAACGGTGATTCAGTTTCGCGGAAGAAGCCTCGTGCACCGCCGATCGCGCGGATGTTGTCCGTCAGACGGTGCGAAATATTCACATTGCCGGCAAGTTGTACAAAACCGCTGCCCTGTTCTGTTGCGCCATCGACTAGTTGAAAGCGCACATTGCCGAGCGCGGGCAACGCAATCTGGCTCTGATCAGTGCCGGAATTGATGTTGGTGTCATAGCCGCCAGTGATGTCGAACCAGCCGCTGATAAGCGTCGTTTCATCACCCGCTTGTCCCGGCGCCCGTTCGAGCAGCGCGAGATAGCGATTGATAGTTTCCTGTGCTGCGGCAGGTGCGGTGCCGCTCGCGCGTACCGTATCGAATTCCTGCATGGCAGTCTCGCGTTCGCCAAGCAAAAAGTAGGCGCGGGCAATTTCTGCGCGCGCTACATCGTTGTCGGGTTGAACAGCCAATACGCGTTCCAAAGCGAACACTGCGTGGGTTAGATACCCGGCGTCCAGTGCCGAGATACCGAACAAATAGTCGAAATCGGGTTCGCCCTCTCGGCTTTCAGCAAGTGGGTCGAGGACCGCGAAGGCGGCGACCGGGTCATTTTTTTCGAGTAGTTCGCGGGCCTTGTCGAGTGCCTCGTCGGCATTCGAATTGAGCGGGAGCGTCAGCATAACGAGCGATAGGGCCGCGATCAGGTAACGTTGCATGTGCACAGTTATATTGCATCCGCATTTCAGAATTAACTTTAGTATACAGAGCTAACTATCTAATTTAAAAGATTTTAGATATTTCGGCGGAAGATTAGCGTGGACTAAGTGCCTGTAAGCGTAGCGGGCCGGTCCGGGTTGTGCATGGTGATAGCACCGCCAATTGCGTGATCTGCGAAGTGGTTACTGAATTGCCTGCTAGCGAAGTTGCGTACGCTGCGTCGCGTGGTGCGTATGGGGGGGCTGATGATCGACCTGCAAAAGTGTTGCTGTAGTTCGCCTTCAGGTCAAAAAATATTTATTAATCAATTGTTTAAGTTTTTTTCGCGGCAGAGCGGCTGAAGTGCCAGGGCAAGCCGGCGTCAGACGCCAGTATTTCCGGGCCTATGGCATGTCCGTCATTGCCAGTGGCCCATCCGCGATTGCATTGAGGACGTCGTTGCGAGGCGCTACGGCTCGCGAGCCCGGTTCAATCAAGCAGCCCGCCGAATGGTTTCGTTTACGGTTGTTGATCGATGGTTGGCAGCGTGTGCATGTCCTGTATCCAGGAGAGTGCTGATTGCGCCCAGACGTGTCGCTGTGGCGCCAACTCTTTGCGCTGCTCTATGGTGCCAACTCGCAAGCCGTAAACTCGCGGTCCTTCGCCGGTCGATGTGGCGTAGATAGGGGAACCGCATTCGGGGCAGAAGGCCTGCTCGCGCGGGCGTCCGCTTTGGGCGGTTTTGATGTAAATCTTGATCGTGCCTGATTCCAGCGTAAAGGCGTCTTCGAGCGTGAAGGCAACTGTTCGGAAGGCGCTGCCGGAAAGCGTCTGGCAGTCGGTACAGTGGCACGCAACCACGCGCTGCGGATCAATTTCTGCCGAATAGACAATGTTCTTGCAATGGCAGCTACCGTTTATCTTCATACAAATTCCCTGCGCTGTGTTCTGAAAGTGGGGCCACACACGCCCGCACCTGATCTGCTATGACGGGCCTGCCGGCCACAGCACCTGTTTACCGTCACCATCATACGCCGGGAATATTGTCACGCTAACGACCTTTCCGCGCGCTGTTCCGAAGGTCAGGTCGAGCACCTTGTCAGTGAAATATTTTTCTTCTGTGCTGACTTCGACGTCGAGATCCAGGTGTGGGAACTTCTGCAACAGAAATTTCTCTTCCAGCCCGATCG
The DNA here is from genome assembly GCA_002292285.1 of Proteobacteria bacterium UBA981. GTDB lineage: Bacteria > Pseudomonadota > Gammaproteobacteria > UBA981. The sequence continues at coordinate 547,397 of DBBP01000008.1, read as the reverse complement.
GATTGAAGCTGCGCACCAAGGTGTAGGGGTGATATGACGTGATATGCGATAAATAAAAATCGTGTTCGGAATCGAACGAGAGTTCGAGGCGTAAAAGCCGATACACCCACACTTCGGAATGCTCACCATCTTCATGGTAGTCGCGCGATTTTTTTTCTGCCGCGCCGAGCATGGTGGCGATGGATTCGCGACTCGAACCGAGCCGTATGTCACCAATACCGGTATGCGGAATGACGTCCATCAGCGTATCGAAAAAATCGTTCTGCAGTGCAAGGTTAGTGGGCTAGCCATCAGTGCGAACCCAAGCGTCCAACAAGGTGCGCAAACTCGCTACAAAAGCCAACGGCTGGTCGAGCATAACGTGGTGCTGCGCTTCGGGTATTTCGACTACCGGTGCTTGCGGGCCCATTAGCTCAGCCATGTAATCGGCGGTCTCGCGGCTCACCAGTGCACTATTTTGTCCAAACAGCAGGGCAGCGCGGCAACGTAGTTTTTGCAGGTGCTCGTGGAATGGTTCGCCCCAGCGCCGCGAGCCCATCGCGCTGACATCAAATTTCCATGTCCAACCGGCATCCGTCTCGCGGAGCGAGTGACGGGCAATGAATTCGACGATGAAATCGTTCTCGCAGGTCTGCGCCGGCAGCAATCTGAAACGCTCAATGGCGAGTTCGAAGCTCGGGTAGTGACGGGCGAGGCTGAGTGCGCGTTGCGGGGTCTGGCCTTGCGGGTCATCAGGGCGTCGGATTGGTGAGTCGACGATCACCGCGCCGCCTATCTCGCTGCCGTAGTCGGCGCCAAAGCGCATGGTCATATAACCGCCAAAGGAGTGTCCGACCACAAAAGGCTGCGCGCCGAGTTCGGCGTCGGCAAGGACCGTTCGGATTTCGGCGGCGCGCAGCGCGGCGCTGTATTCGTCGCGGTGACCACTGTCACCCATGCCGGACAAATCGATCGCCGCCACCTCGTAATCACGCGTCAAAAGCGGCGCAATAAACCGCCACCAGTTAGCATGTGCTCCGCCGCCGTGCACGAGTAGTACGCCGCGTTTCGGCGCGTCGCTGGCTGTGCGTTGCCAGCGCAGATAATGAATAGGGCAGCCTTCGACGTCGACGAAATGCGAATGCATGGGGTGCGACAGCGCGCGCGCAAACCATTCTGGGGCGGGCTGATTTACCTGCAAATGAGGGGCGGCCCAATCGGGCTGGATGTGAGTGGTCATGCGCTGCTCGATTAATTGCCGGGCGGATTGTACTGGAAGCGCGAGGGGCGGCGATAACGGTTGAGTGGTGTTCCTTCCCAAAGGGGCGGTCGATGTCGGCCATCAGCATGGCTGAAGGATGCTTTCGCGCCCCCCCCTGGCCCACCGCTAGCGCTTCTGGACCGCGCGGTCACGCGTTCCCCTGATCAAGCCGCACGGTTAGACTAAGGCCTCCATCATCACACTAAGGGAAATAGCATGGCCGTTGTCGATTACGCAGTAGACGGGCACATCGCCACCGTCACACTCAACCGTCCCGAGGCACGCAATGCCGTCAATCCCGAGGTCGCGGTGCGCCTGGCTGATGCGTGGGACGCAGTGCGAGACGACGACAACGTACGCGTAGCGATTCTTACTGGCACCGGCACGGTGTTTTGCGCCGGCGCCGATTTAGGACGCCTGGTTCCCCTGATTGCGGGCACCCGTGGGGTGGAAGATGAGTGGGATGAAAAGCTTCTCGCGCGCCCGGATATTTTTGAATACGCATTTTTGCGCAGCTTCGATCCGGTCAAGCCAGTTATCGCTGCGCTTAATGGTCATGCCATCGCCGGCGGTATGGAGATGACCCAGGGCACAGACATTCGCGTGTCTGTGCCGGCTGCGAAGCTGGGCGTACAGGAAGTGAAGTGGGCAATTTTCCCGGCCGGCGGTTCAACGGTGCGTCTGCCGCATCAGTTGCCGCATGCCAAAGCGATGGAGCTGCTATTGACTGGTGATCTGATCACCGCCGACGAAGCGCTCGGCTACGGGTTTCTGAATTACGTAACAGATGACGTTATCGGCAAAGCGACTGAAATAGCGAACAAAATAGCGGCCAATGGACCGATTGCGGTGCAGGCAATTCGCAAATCTGCGCGTGCTTGTCTGGGCATGGAGGAACTGGATGCGTTGAAACTGGAAACGAAGATTTCAGCGCCGGTGTTCAAAACCGAAGATGCGCAGGAAGGGCCGCGCGCGTTCATGGAGAAGCGTGAACCCGTTTATAAAGGCAAATAGTGCCCGAGGCACGGAGTCGATAATGAATTCAGCGCTATGTGAGCGGCTCGGTATCGAGTTTCCGTTGTTCGCCTTCAGCCATTGCCGCGATGTCGTGGTGGAAGTCTCGAAGGCGGGCGGGTTCGGTGTGTTTGGCGCGGCGAGCATGTCGGCCGAGCGCCTCGAAGAGGAACTCGCCTGGATTGATGCGAATATTGACGGCAAACCCTACGGTCTTGATCTGCTTATTCCGGATAAGGTTATGGGCAAAGGGGAATCGTTTGACGGCGAGCGATTGCTCAAGGCGATTCCGGATTCGCATATCGATTTCAGCGCGCGCGTTCTCTCCGAGCACGGCATTGAATCATCTGATCTCGAGCGTGCACGGCGTAATACATTGCAAATCGGTAAAAATCTCCACCCCTCAGGTGCTGAAGCGACCATGGAGGTGGCGTTTCGCCATCCCATCAAATTGATTGCCAACGCGCTCGGCGTACCGCCGGACAGCATGCTCGAATATGGTCGCAAACATGGCGTGGCCGTAGCGGCGCTGGTCGGCGCCAAGGCGCATGCTATTCGTCAGCTTGAAGCGGGGGTGGACATCCTCGTCGTGGCAGGCGGTGAGGCCGGCGGACATTGCGGCGAGGTATCAACGATGGTGTTGGTACCCGAGGTTGTTGAGGCGATTCAGGCGTATGGGGATATTCCTGTGCTCGCGGCGGGCGGGATCGTGACCGGTCGTCAAATGGCCGCTTGCATGGCAATGGGTGCGGCTGGGGCGTGGACCGCTTCAGTATGGCTGACCACGCCAGAAGCCGAAACGAACCCAATCGTGAAAGAGAAAATGCTCCGCGCCACCTCGCGCGACACCGTGCGTTCACGCAGTCGCACCGGCGAACCCTCGCGCCAATTGCGCTCCGCCTGGACGGATGCATGGGAAGGTCCGCTTGGGCCTGAGCCACTGCCGATGCCGCTGCAGTCGTTTGTTAGTGAGCCGGCTTTGAGTAAAGTCGACAAGCTGTCGCAAAGCGGTCACGAGGGCGCTCAAAAACTCGCGACCTACTGGGTCGGGCAAGGCGTTGGCCTGATGAACGAAGCGCGTCCGGTGCGGGCAGTGATGCAGGACTTTCAGGAAGACTTTCTGAGCGCCTACGAACGCTTGAATCACTATCTCGCCGACTGATCTCTCGAGTCGAGTTCCGCGCAGGCGGAGGAATACAGATCACCGAAGTCTTAATCCACCTCTGCTAGCGTCTTGGGAGGGCAGCAGCATGGCGAAACAAATTCACATGAACGCATTTACACAGTGTTCCATTTGCCATCATTCGAAAGGCCAATGGAAGCACCCGCTGGACGGTTCGAGTCTCGGTTATAAGGATGTTGATTACTGGGTTGATCTCGCGTGCATGCTAGAGGCCGGATGTTTCGACACGCTGTTTCTTGCTGATGTACATGGCACTTACAACGTCTACAAAGGTTCGCGCGAAGCAGCCGTCCGACACACCGTGCAGTTCCCCAGTAATGACCCGACTCTGGTTATTTCAGCGATGGCCTATGCGACGCGACATATCGGGTTCGCCTGCACTTATTCAACGACTTATTTCGCGCCCTACCAGGCAGCAAAAGTATTTTCGACGCTCGACCACCTCACGCGCGGTCGTATCGCCTGGAATATCGTCACGTCCTACCTCGCCGATGCGAATGCGAATTTCGGCCTCGATGACCAAATGGCCCACGACGAGCGCTACGACCGTGCTGAAGAATATCTCGACGTGGTCTATCAGCTGTGGGAACACTCATGGGAAGAGGACGCCATCGTTCGTGACACCGTCAACGATATGCATACTGATCCCGCCAAAGTGCATGAGATAAATTACGCGGGTAGGTACTTCAATGTTCCCGGCCCGCATATGTGTGAACCGTCGCCGCAGCGGACACCGGTGTTGTATCAGGCTGGTCAATCGGGGCGTGGGGTCGAGTTTGCGGCCACGCATGCTGAAGCGATTTTTGCGCTGTATCCGCATCTGGACGCCTGTGTCACAGGGGTAAAACAAGTGCGCAAGGCGGTGCGTGCAGCGGGGCGTAAAGCCAATCAGGTGAAGATATTTCCTGGTATCACGGTGATTGTCGCTCCAACCGACGCCGAAGCTCAGCTCAAGCTCGAGACCGCCGAACAGTTCCGCAGCCCGGAAGGTTCGCTGGCGCTGTTTTGCGGCTGGGTCGGGGTCGATCTTGCATCACTCGACAAGACGGCCCGTCTGAAGGACATGAAGACCGACGCTATTCAGGGTTTGCTGGGCACGTTTGAGGCTATCGATCCTGATCGCGACTGGACCCTGCAGGAGATTGGTGAGTATTTGTCGATCGGATCAGTGATGCCGAAGATTGTCGGCAGCCCGCAGACTGTTGCCGATGAATTGGAACGCTGGATGGATGTAGGCGGTTGCGATGGCTTCAATCTGGCACCTGTCGATCAGCCGTCGGGTTTTCGGGATTTTGTTGAGTTGGTGGTACCCGAATTGCAGCGTCGCGGTCGTATGCGTACCGCTTACGATGGCGAGACTTTGCGCGAAAGTTATTTCGGCGCCGGCAATAAACGACTGTTTCCAGAGCACCACGCCCATCGGTCGTTGCCACCGTGGAAGCAACCGAAACGTAAGTAAGGGCGGTCAAGCCGCGCGAAAAGCTAAACCTATCTGACTCAGTCGAGTGCGAAACGGATTGCGAGTACTCATAGCGGTCGCCGGCAGCCCAACCATGAGCCGCAGGCTGGCGTACACCTGATTTGCCGGACGATGACGCGTTGATGCATGATTTCGCTCCACCTCTAAATACCGATTGAAAATCATGCCTGCTGTTGAGTTATTCCTTGCCGCTGAACTCGAGGTCGGCGAAATCCGACGAGTCGAGCTGGCGGGACGTACGGATATCGCGGTGTATCACCTCGATGGCGAATGGTTTGCCACTGACGACCTATGTACACATGGCGAGGCGTCGCTCGCCGATGGCGAGGTTGATGGCGACGAGATCGTGTGCCCGTTTCATCTTGGGCGATTCAACATTCGCAGCGGCGAAGCCAGCATGTCGCCCTGCGCAGTTGCTCTGAAAACTTACCTGGTGTGGATCGAGCGTGGCATCGTCTGTGTTGATATCGATGGCTGAACGCGCGGCATGGCGGAATCAGCTGCGCGTTGCATATTGTTGCACTCGAAGACGCGCTGTACCACCGCAATATGATTTTCTATCGCGACCAGAGGTGAGCTTATGCTCAGCAGGAGACGGTCATCCGCAAGTTGGTCGCTTTGGCGCTGACGTCTATACCGCCGACATCGTGTCCGGGCATTCAACGTTTGGCGGTACACCCAGGGATGCCCGGTTCCGTCAGCGCTTCTGCTGTATCACTCAGACGCGGTTCAGCGTAGGAGACAGCTGGACTCTCGTAGCGCGGCATCAGGGCGGGCTGAACAGGCAGAGCGCTGCGATGTCGCCTAGCTGGACGCCTGAGTATCACGCGCGTTTCAATTCAAGTCATATACGCGCCACCGTTCACATGAATCGTCTGGCCAGTGATGTAGGCAGCGCCGTCTGAAAGTAGGAACGCTACGGTCTCGGCAATCTCGGCAGGTTCACCTTCGCGTGCCATAGGAATGTTGCGGCGGAACTTTTCACGTTCTTCGTCAGTGTAGGTTGGGCGCAATCGCTCATGCCAGATCAGACCTGGAGCGATGGCGTTGGCCGTGATGTTGTGCGCGGCCAGGTCACCTGCAATGGAATGCGTATAGCCGATAACGCCGGCCTTGGCGGCTGCATAACCGGCCATGCCGCTATCGGGATCAAATGCTGCCAGGGATGCGAAATTGACGACGCGGCCAAAGTTCCGCTCGCGCATCGCGCCGCAAAATGTTCGGGTAAGGTGGAAGGTCCCGTAGACATTAACCTGGATGACCCGATCGAACGCGGCGGGGTCCATCTCCCAGGGTGGCGCCAGATTGGCGATGCCAGCGTTGTTGATCAAATAGGCGATATGAATGCTCTCGGCAATTAACTGGTCGCGGAGCTTCTCGCACGCACCCAGATTGCGAATATCCAACGCATGGAAGCTGAGTCGGTCGCGCTGCTCGGTGGGGAATTGCGCGAGCCAGCTATCGGCATCATCGCCACGTCGATCACAGGCGACAACACTGTGCCCGGCGGATAACAAATTAGCGGTGATGGCGGTGCCGAGACCACCCAAGGCGCCGGTGACTAGTGCATGCCCTCGATTCATCATAGGTTCCTGTCAGATCAGATTGATTACCAGTTGCTCGAGGGCCACGCTACGGCCCGGCCTCGAGTGCGTGAATGGCAACAGCGTGCGTGGACTGGGCGGGCTCGTCAAGATGGCCATTGCTGCGCTACTGACGACCGAAAAATGCGCTACGCTTTGCGTGCTTGTCTAGTCTGGGAATTCGTACCTCATGCCGCAACTCAATCGTACCTTTTTGTTTACGCCGGGAAATCATGCGCGCCGCGTCGAGAAAGTTTTCACCACCGGCTGCGACGTTGCCATCCTTGATCTTGAGGATGCTGTCGCAGTGGCCGAGAAGGAGACGACCCGCGCGAGTGTGGTCGCTGCGTTGCGAAAGCCCCGCCCGTGCCGCGGTTATGTGCGCGTAAACAGCATCGACACCGAATGGTGCTTCGACGATCTGGAGGCAGTGGTTGGCCCGTGGCTGGACGGCGTGATGTTGCCGAAAGTTGAGCGCGTGAGTGATCTGCATAGCGTTGATTGGGCGATGGCTAATCTTGAGCGCCGCCTCGGACTTGAAGTTGGTCGCATCGACCTGTTGCCGATTATTGAAACCGCTCGCGGCATGGGCGCTATTCGAGACATCGCCGCAAGTGGTACGCGGGTCAAACGTTTTTCGTTTGGCGCAGGTGACTACACCCGTGATTTGGGCCTGACCTGGACTCTGACAGAAGGCGAACTGGCTGCGGCACGTGCCGAGCTGGTGCTAGCCTCACGAATGGCGGAACTCGAAGCGCCGGTCGATACGGTCTTCATCCATATCCGCGAGCACGACGCGCTGGAAGCGTCGACCCGACTCGGCCGTGAGTTCGGTTTTCAGGGCAAGCTATGCATTCACCCCGACCAGGTTGCGCTCGCGAATCGCATCTATACCCCGGACGATGCGGAAGTTGCGTGGGCAGAGAAAATTGTCGCAAGCTTTGCACAAGCCGAAGCCGATGGCCTGGCATCGATACAGGTGGATGGTTACTTCGTTGATTATCCGATCGTCGAAAAAGCGCAACGCCTTATCGACACCGCACAGGCGGTCCGTGCTCAAAACGTTTGAACCACTCTGGGCAGAGAGCCGCTACTGAACCTGGTAAAGCTGATGAGTGAACACGCGACGCGGTAGACGGGCGCCGTAGTCGTTTTTTCCTGCGAATGCGTAGCAGGCTGTTGAAAAACGTAGCGAGGATGCCCGGCTGCAAGGCGCCGCGCAGCGAACGACGAGACATATCATCAAGATAGGCGAAGAGTGAGTGAGCACGCGACGCGGCAGACGGGCGTCGTAGTCGTTTTATCCTGCGAATGCGTAGCAGGCTGTTGAAAAACGTAGCGAGGATGCCCGGCTGCAAGGAGCCGCGCAGCGAACGACGAGACAAATCATCAAGATAGGCGAGGAGTGAGCGAGCACGCGACGCGGCAGACGGGGGCCGCAGTAGTTTTTCGATAGCCTGCTAAAAGGGGACGGCCACTTCCGGCAATGGCTGAATCGTGGTGCGCTTCATGAGTCGGCGCTCGCTCAAATCAAACGGTTCGCGGCGATGGATGCTTGCGGCGTTATCCCACAACACTGCATCACCAAGTCGCCAGTCGTGGCGATAGACGAATTCAGGGCGCACGCTCCATTCGCATAACCAGGTGATTAATTCTGCGCTTTCGTCGCTCGGCAAGCCGAGAATTTCGGTTGTCATGCCAGCGCAGACGTATAAGGATTGACGCCCGGAGTAGGGGTGAGTCCGCACCACCGGATGATCGATGTCCTGAGTCTTGCGTGTCTGCGCTTCATTTGTCGGCACACTATAAGCGCGATTGAATTTCGCATAGGACTGCACGGCACGTTTGCCTGCCAGAGTCTGTTTAACGTCCTGGGGTAGCTGCTCGTAGGCGCTCACCGTGTCTGCGAAATACGTCGCGCCGCCGGCCTGCGGTAGTTCAACCGCATACAACAAAGAACCCACTGCAGGTTGCGGTAAATAGATCTGGTCATAGTGCCAGCCGACATCGTTATTGGACAAAATACCAATCTCGCGACCATCTTCCACAATGTTTGAGATATAGAGAATCTCCGGCGTATCGCGCGATAGATACTCGTGGCGAAGATGAATTTCCAGCGGACCGAATCTGGCACTGAAATCTGCTTCTTGCCGTTCGGTGAGATGCTGATCACGAAAGACCAGAACCCCGTAGCGCCACCACAGTTGTTTGAGTTCTTCGATCGCGTCAGCATCTTGGTTGGCGCTTAAATCGATGTCCTGAATTTCGGCAGCGAAACCGTTGCCCAATTCGCGCACTTTGAATCTCACCGTCTTCACTCCGCTGCCAGCACTGCAATCATTGTGGCATCTGGATAAGCGGACGCAAGCCATGGTAGTAAGGTTGCGCCAGTGGCTGCAGGCGCGCTGGACAGTGGTGACGGTTTAGCGTGGCACTTTTCGAATCTCAGCATCATTGGCCAGCAACTGCTGCAGAAAGGTATCGTTGGCTTCGCCGAGCCGTGGTCCAAGTTGTGTGATCTCGCCCGGGGTCCGGGAAAGGCGCGGCAAGACGTTCGGGATCTCGATGGTGCCCAAGGTGTCGTGCATGACTTTTGTGAGGACTTCGCGGGCAGCGAAATGCTCGTCGGCAAAGATATCGGCAATTGTGTTCACCGGACCGCAGGGCACATCGCCTTCTACGCAGCGCGCAACGACTTCTGTTGCGGTCATTGAGGCCGTGAATTTCTCTACCAGTGCATCGATGCGGGGCCGGTCGGCAAGACGGGCCGCTGTGGTTGGATGCGAGGCAGAGAATTCTGGGCGCATGAGCACATTCTCCGCCATGCGCGCCCAGATTCGATCGCTGGTACACGCTATCGCAACCCACTTCCCGTCCGCACACTGGAAATGTCCGTGCGGACACGCGTTACGCGTCCCAACACCTTCGCGAGCGCGGACGATGCCGGCTGAGGCATAAGCAGGAGCAAGCTCGTCAAGGACCCGGAAAATTGACTCGAACAAGGCGACGTCAACGACTTGCCCGACCCCGGTCGCCTCAGCAACCCGCAGCGCCAACAACACGCCGACCGCGCCGTAGAGTCCGGATATGTAATCAGCGAGCGAGGTGGAACCCGGCGTCACTGGCGGACCGTCAGGCATGCCGGCAAGGTGGGTCAGCCCACCCACTGCGTGCGCGATGCGCGCAAACCCTGGACGGTCACGATAGGGGCCGGTTTGCCCGTAGCCACTCACCCGCAGCAGCACCAGGGCCGGATTGAGGGCTTGCAGGGTGTCCCAGCCAAGGCCCCATTTCTCGAGCGTGCCGGGGCGAAAGTTTTCGCACACGACATCCGCGCGACGGACTAACTCCCGAAACGTAGCTGCATCGGCAGGTGCTTTCAGGTCCAGTGTTACCGATCGCTTATTACGTGCTTCGCTAAGCCAGGCGAGGGTCTGGTCTGGTTCTTCGGTTGCCGTGCCGAAACGACGCATCGGGTCGCCACCCTGTGGGTGTTCGACTTTGATTACCTCAGCGCCAAATTCAGCCAGGATGGTTGCGCAGAACGGCGCTGCGACGAAAGTAGCGACATCGAGAACGCGCACACCAGTTAGCGGTTTCTGCTCAGGTGTCATAACGGTTACCGGCGCACCACAGTGTATTGACGCGCGCAAACTGGTCGCGCGCGATCGCGTAACAATGTGGTGATACTTTTGGGGTGTTTATTGCGGTCAGCATCACAAGGTTCGCGAAATGATCTCCTTCATGATCTCGCTCGAGCCACCGGCAATTCGCGAGACCCGCTGGCCGGCCCAGGCACGTGCGATTGGGAACTCCCACATGTAACCGTAGCCGCCAAACAGTTGCAGGCATTCGTCGAGGATCTCGCACATGGTCTCGGTGCTGTAGAGCTTGGCCATTGCGGCGTCATCGGCATCGAGTTCGCCGTCGAGATGCAGGGCCATACAACGATCGATGAAATTGCGCACCACTGTAGCGCGGGTTTTCACCTCTGCGAGTTTGAAACGTGTGTTCTGAAAGGCAAAAATCGGCTTGCCGAAGGCTTCACGTTCTTTGGTGTAGGTGACAGTCGCATTCAAGGCTGCATCAATTGTCGCCGCAGCGCGCACAGCAACGATTAACCGTTCCTGCGCCAATTGTTCGATGAGATAGCTGAATCCCTGATTCTCCTCGCCGAGCAGGCGCTCGCCGGGCACACGCACGTCGCTGTAAAACAACTCCGAGGTGTCCTGTGCTTTCCAGCCGACTTTCTCGAGATTGCGTCCGCGCGTAAAGCCTTCGTCGCCGCGTTGCACCAGCATCAAGCTGATTCCCTTGGCACCAGCTTCCGGATCGGTTTTGCACGCCGTGACAACCAGGTCGGCGAGCTGGCCATTTGAGATGAAGGTTTTCTGTCCATTGATGGTGTATTCGTCACCAGCGCGCTTGGCAGTGGTGCGCATGCCGGCCAAATCACTGCCCGCGCCGGGCTCGGACATCGCAATGGCACCAATAATGTCGCCGGAACACATGCCCGGCAAAAAGGCCTGTTTTTGTTCTTCGGTACCGTAGTGGAAGATGTACGGCGCAACGATGGCCGAGTGCAAATGGAAAGCCGGTCCGCTGGCTTCCACGCGCGCGAGTTCTTCGGTAACGACGGCCATGTGCAGAAAGTCTCCGCCTGGGCCGCCGTACTCTGGCGGTACGAAACAGCACAGCAAGCCGTTTTCTCCAGCCGCCTGCCACAACTCACGGCTGACCATCCCGTCACGCTCCCATTGTTCATGATGGGGCACGATTTCCTTTTCTACGAAGCGCCTGACACTGTCCCGGAAAATGTCATGTTCTTCGGTGTAAATCGTTCTCGGGATCATGTCAGTACTCCAGGCTCAGGGAAGGGGGCGGACTGCACCCGCGCAAATCGTTAGAGCGCCCTATTGTGCCGTAATGTCCGCCGTTGCGGGCGCTGTCGGGCGTGGACATGGGGTAGTTGAGGCTGAGTGCTGTTCAGCCCCAGGCCTTCGCCAACTGTTGCCGGGTTTGGGTGCTCGGGCGGGCGCCGTGGGACTCTGTCGTTGCCGCTCGCCAGACGCTATGCTGCCGCCCTCAACATATGGAGGTTGATCATGAAATTTGGACAATACGGAGTTTTCACATTCACCGATGTGCTCGATGCAGCGCAATTGGCCGACCTGGCCAAACGTGTCGAAGGTTTGGGCTATTCAACGCTTTGGTACCCTGAGGCAGTGAATTACGAAACTTTCGGCGTTGGCGGCTATTTGTTAAGCCACAGTGACAAATTAGTAGTAGCCAGCGGTATCGCCAATATCTATGCGCGCGATCCGTCCGCTTCGGTGATGGGCCACAACACGCTGAACTCGCTTTACGGCGGCCGTTTTGTGCTCGGACTTGGCGTTTCTCATGCACCTATCGTGTCCGATATGCGGGGCCACGAGTACAAACGCCCAGTCGCAACCATGCGGAAGTATCTCGACGACATGGACAGCGCATGGGAAGCGCTTGGTGGTGCGAAGGGCGAGAAGCAAGTAGCGCTGGCGGCACTCGGACCGAACATGTCTAAATTGTCTGCTGATCGGACGCTGGGATCGTTCCCCTACAACATCACTCCAGCGCAAGTCGCCCTGTCGCGGACTGCAATGGGTGACAAGGGTGCCATCATCTGCGAACAGAAAGTGTGCCTGAATAGCGATCCGGTTACCGCGCGAGCGGCGGCTCGGGCGGCGTTAACCCCCTACATGGGTTTGCCCAATTACTTCAAAAATTGGTTCCGCCTTGGTTTTGACGAAGGCGATTTGAAGGACGGTGGCAGTGATCGGCTGATGGATGCGATGGTCCTATGGGGCGACGCCGCAACCATTAAGGCCGAACTACAGAAGTATTTCGACGCTGGTGCTGATCAGGTCGTCCTGCAACCGATCCGTGCGGATGGCGAGCCGGGGCCGTGTTACGACGCGCTGGAAGCGCTCGCACCCTGATAGCGATGCCGGGTACGAGGCGCACACGCCGTCTCGTACCCGGAGCGGTGCTATCCAATCGACGCCACCCACCATTTCGCCGAACTGAACGCGATATCATTGTGTGCTCGCGAGCGACTGCTCGTTCAGGGTCAAACATGTCTATGAATCGATTATGACTGCGCTTGTTTTCGTTCCGGGCTTGCTGTGCACGCAAACCCTGTGGGCGCACCAAGTGGCCTATCTGGCCGATGTGGCTGAATGTCAGGTCGCTGATGTGAGTCGTGCGCCGAGCATTGAAGCCATGGCCACGTCGGTGCTTGAGCAGGCGCCGCCATCGTTCGCTTTATGTGGACTGTCGATGGGCGGTATTGTCGCAAACGCGATCATGCGTATGGCGCCTGAACGGGTCACTCGCTTGGCCCTGCTGGATACGAACGCCAGACAGGAAACCGCCGAACAAACGGCGCGCCGCGACGCGCTCATCGCACTTGCTGAGAGCGGTGAATTTGCCGCCGTGAGTGCGACGCTGATGCCCGCGCTGTTGCACCCCGATCGTCTCGATGATGTGGATCTCACCGGTGCTGTCGCCGATATGGCAACGGAACTCGGACCTGAGGTTTTTGTGCGGCAGGTGCGCGCTATTATTTCCCGACCGGAAGCCTTGTCCGGATTGTCCGCTTATCGTTGCCCGACGCTGGTGCTATGTGGGCGCGAGGACGCCATAACGAGCTTGCAAATGCATGAGGAAATCGCCGCGAATATACCGTCTGCGAAGCTTGCGGTGATTGAGCAATGCGGACACATGAGTACCATGGAGCGGCCTCACGCAGTGACTGCGCTACTGCGGCAGTGGCTCCTTTATTAACCGAAGCGCTAAGCGCCACAGAGCAACAGGACTGATCCATTGTTCAGCTACGTAGATGAATCCATTCGCGCCCGCCTTGAGAGCGATGGCCTGCTGGTAACCCTCGACCAAAACAGTGAAGTCGTGGGTGGCGACGACGCGGAAGCTTTTATTTCGATCCTGGGGCCGGTATTGATTCCGCGTGCGATCGGCGACGTTGAAGTCATGCTGGAGTGGTATCCGTTCGTGCGGCGTACCGAGTTGTCGGCAGTGCTGGATGCGGCGAGTGACGTGGGCGATGGCGGTACTGAGGCCTTGCGCGAGTTGTTGAGTAGTTCCATGTCGGTTAATTCAGTGTTTGCGCTGCCGGGATTCCGTATCTCAGAGACACCGCTGGTGCGCATTCATTCCTGTTGCCTGACCGGCGACGTGTTTGGTTCGCGCCGCTGCGACTGTGGTCCCCAGCTCGATGCTGCATTTGAGCAAATGCAGAATGAAGGCGGCGGGGCGGTCGTGTACATGAGTGGTCACGAAGGCCGAGGGATTGGTTTGTGGGCCAAAGCGGTGACCTACTTGCTCCAGGATGGCGGTCACAATACCTATCAGGCCAATGTTGCACTCGGTCTGCCCGAGGATTCACGCGATTTCGGCGATGCCGCCGTAGTACTCAAATATTTGCTCGCGCGCCGGCCGCTACGTTTGTTGTCGAACAATCCGGACAAACGCGCGCAACTTGAGGCACGTGGGCAGGAAATCAGCGAATCCGTCTCGTTGATCGCCGGCGTCAATGAACATAATTTGCGCTACATGCGTGCCAAGCGCGGCAAAGGGCATGCGATCTCTGATGACATTTAACCGACATCCGAGGTTGCGGTACGAAGACCCGGAAGCCTCCAGATAACCGTCCCCGACAAGGATTCGGAGCGCGCCTGGCGTTGAATTCCCAACAATTACTCGGGTCATGGCGTCGTAGACCCCATGCCTCGGCTATTTTTATGATGAATACCAACAGTAATCCCCAAGCTGTAGCTGTGGCGCTACAATAAACGCTGCCTCGATTCTGGTCGGTTTAGCGCCGATCTTACCAACAGGAGATTTCCCAGATGCTGATTGCGGCACTTAGCGGGCCCCAGCTGCGCACCTTGTTTCTGACTTTGGCGTTCGTCGTCGGATTCACGACGTCGGCGCAGGCTGAACAACCCATCAAGCTCTATCAGGTTTCGAGCGGCGTGCTGCAAATGGACAAAGGGTGGCTGACCGCGATGCTTGATGTCGGCAAAATGATCAAGGTCCCTGTGGCGATGTACATCATCGATCACCCGCGTGGGCTGGTGCTCTATGACACCGGCAACAACGTGGCTGTGTCTGATGGCAAATGCGAAAGCCATTGGGGTAAGTTGTGTAAGGCGTTCCAGCCTATCCAGAAGCGCAACGAGGTGATCGACAAGTGGCTGGAGAAGTTTGGCTACAAGGTTGAGGACGTCAAATACGTCATTCTTTCGCACATGCATCTTGACCACGCCGGCAACATGGAGATGTTCCCGAACGCGACGCACGTCGTGCAGAAGGTCGAAATGAAAACGGCCTGGTGGCCCGAGAAATACCAGGCATCCGCTTTTGTGATGGGCGATTTCGACGATGCCCGCGACTTCAACTACCTTCAGCTTGAAGGCGACTACGACCTGTTTGGTGACGGCACCATTGTCGTGCTTGATACCAAGGGGCATACCCAGGGTCATCAATCGGTGATGGTGAAGCTTAAAAATACCGGCACCTTGTTCCTCGCCGGTGATGCGGTATACACGCCAGACAACGAAGCCGGTGTCGTTCCAGGCATCACCTGGAACGCCTACGAGTCAATGAGATCAATTGATCGCCTGAAGAATTTGCGCGATGTCCATCAGGGCGAGCTGTGGTATTCGCATGGAATTGAGCAATACGGTCAACACAAACACGACAGCGCTTACGACTAGTCTTCCGACTGCAAACCTGGCGGCCTGCGCGACATCCTCGCGCAGGCCCGATCAATGAGTACTGAATCCCCTCCCGCGGCACTTGAACTGCGCGGTATCTGCAAGCGCTATCGGCGTCAGGATGTACTGAAGCAACTCGAGTTGCTCGTGCAGCCCGGCGAGATTGTTGGCTTGCTTGGCCCAAACGGTTGCGGCAAGACCACGACGCTCAGGATCGCAGCAGGCTATCTTTGGCCAGATTCGGGGCAGGTTGTCGCAGGCGGGCAAGCGCTCAGACCCGACCACCCCGACTCACGACGTCACATCGGCTATCTCCCCGAGCGCGTTCCCCTGTATGACCCGTTTTCTGTCGAGCGTTATCTTCGTTTTGTCGCGGGTGCACGAGGCCTGCATGGTCAAGCGCGTGATCGAGCCGTCGACGAGGCGCTGCTGGGATTCGATTTAGTCGACGTCCGTCGTCGCATCATCGGTCAGTTGTCGAAAGGCTATCGGCAGCGTATCGGCTTGGCGCAGGCGTTGCTCGGCGATCCCCGGGTGTTGCTGCTCGATGAGCCGACCAATGGGCTGGATCCCTTTCAGATTATCGAAGCGCGCGAACTAATTCGTTCGGTAGCGCGCGATCGCGCAGTGATATTTTCCACCCACATCATGCAAGAGGTAGTGGCGCTGTGTACCCGCGTGGTGTACCTGAACAACGGCACGCTGACCGACCTGTCGATGGCAGGTACAGCCGCGGAGGGCGGGCTGGTGGACGCGCGCTTCAGTTGTACCGACACCGATGCCCTGCGCAGGGCGTTGCTGGCATTCGACCCACAACTCGATTTGAGCGGCCTGGTTTGCCTGGCGGGTGAACAATTCCAGCTTGTGGTCAGCATCGCCGTTGAGCGGCGCGCCGACTTGCTGCGCTTGCTCGCGAATCACACGGCACTTGAATCGGTGGCGTCGGGCGTAGCCAATATCGAGCAAAGATTGATTGCTGTCATTCGCGCTGAGGCAGGTAACGCAGCGTGATGAATGGTTATTTAATTGTCGTTGCGCGCGAGCTCGAGCACTATTTTGTGACCCCTATCGCCTACGTGGCCATCGCAACTTTCTGGGCTGCCAGCGGATTTTTCTTCAGTTTTAATGCGCTGTTCGTCAGTGCTATTGACATGGTGACTGCCTTTCACAACATGAGCTTGTTGCTATTGTTGATGATGCCGCTGTTGTCTATGCGAGCGTTCGCCGAGGAACGGCACAACGACACGCTCGAGTTGCTGCTCAGTCTGCCGCTCAGCGAGACGACCCTGGTGCTCGCTAAATATACGGCCTTGATGATCGTGGTTGCGCTGATGCTAGCCGGCAGCAGCGTCGCCGTCGCCGTGTTGGCGTGGACTGCAGAACCGGATTATGGGCCGATCATTGGTGGCTATGTGGGGGTATTCCTGCTGGCTGCGGCATGTGCAGCCGTCGGCGTGCTGGCCTCAAGCTGTGCGCAAAATCAGGTCGTTGCCGCGGTCGCCAGCTGGGGCGTCCTGCTCGGATTCTGGTTCCTGGATTACGCGGCCAATCTGGTGCCTGGCAGTGCGTTAGTGGTCTGGCTGCAACACGGATCTTTTTCCGTCCAGTATCTTGATTTGATCAGGGGCGTCATTTCGCGCGGCGCGGTGGTTTACTTCATCAGCATTTGTGTCTGCGCGCTAGTGCTGGCCGCGCAAGTGCTCGCGGCCAGGCGTTACTGAATGATGGCCGGGATTCTTTTCAGACGACGCGTGCATGGACTATTACCGCTGATAGCTGTACTGACTTTCTCAGTGGCATTGAATATGTGGGCGGTGCGCAATCCGGCGCGCATCGATTTAACCAGCGCTTCTGTTTACAGCATTTCGGCTCCGACGCGCGCCGTCATTGAGCGAATTCGACAACCGGTCTCTGTGACTTTTTTCTACGACACTCGAAGCCGTGCCATGCAGGATGCGCGATATCTGCTCGAACTTTATGCCAGCGCGTCCACAAAAATTACATTGGCGAATCATGATCCGGTGTTGGAACCAGCTGCGGCTGAACGCTTCGATGTAAAGTTCGCCGGCTCCACGGTGTTTGAAAGCGGCAGTCGTCGTGTTGTGGTGAATAACGCCACCGAAACCGAATTTACCAACGCGCTTATCCGTGTGACCAGTGAATCCACCGGCCGCGTGTGCTTCACCGATGGCCACCTGGAAAGTAATCCGTTCAGTCTGCAAAGCCATGACCACTTCGAACAAGGGGGTGATGATCATGGCCACAGTCACGGTAGCGGGGGGCGGCCCCTGACGCTGCATGAACGCCATGGCATGGGCATGGCACGCAACGCGCTGGAAGTGCTTGGCTATACGGTGGAACAGCGCCTGCTGGTGCAGGGGCCAGACGCGCTGCAGCGCTGCGATGTCGTGGTGGTCGCGTCGCCTCAGGCGTCCTTCTCGGTCCGGGAAGTGGCACAACTGTCTGCGCATCTTCAGCAAGGCGGCAGTTTATTGATGCTGCTTGAACCACATATTTCGAGTGGCCTGGATGGCCTGCTTGCTGCACATGGTATTGCCATTACCAGTGCGCGCGTCGAAGATCCGGCTCGCCATTACTGGACGGATCCGGCGACGCCGGCTGTCAGCGACTACACTCGTCACCGCGTCACACGACGTCTCGCGCTAAGTTTTTTCCCCGGGGCAGCGGAGCTGATGCCGCACAACGGCGGTACGCCAGATAAGATCGACGTGCTGCCGCTGGTAGAAACCAGTGCAGGCGCGTATCTCGAAGACGACGATACTGAACTACGTGCGCGGACGCTGGCTGTGCTGGTCACACCGCGATTGGGCGACTGGCGTGTGGCTGTACTCGGCGATGGGGATTTCGCAACCAATTCGTTCTTCGCTGCGCTGGGTAATGGTCAATTATTTCTCAACTTGGTCAGCGAACTCGCTGATCACCGCAACATGATTGACATCGTGCCGCGCGACTACGCTCTTGCCGAGCTACGGATGAGCAATACCGAACTAAGGGCAACATTTTTACTGACGACACTGGCGGGGCCAGTGCTGCTGGTCATTGTGGGCCTCGTGATTCGAGGTAGGCGGCGCTGATACGCACAGGGTTATGGTTAATGGTGTTTGCCGGTGGACTGGTGTTGGGCGGCTATGTCTGGTTCGGCGATGCCGGTCGCCATGAAAGCGTCGCACGTCACCGCATCGACCGGCTCTTGCTGCCGGACGGCATCGAGACGCTCACGACGATAACTTTCAGACGCGGAGATTCCAAGGTGCTTATTGAGCGCATGGCAGGCGGGTGGGTTTATGTCGGTGGCCAGCCATGTTGCGCAACCTCCAATGCCGATTCATCGAGCTTCATTGATGCCCGTGTGCGAATGTTGAGTACTGCTCGCATCGAGCGCGATTTTTCGCTCGCTGCGATACAGCCAAAACACTACGGAATCGATGCTAAATCCGTGCGCATTGAACTGGCATTCCTCCAGCCCGAAGAACGTTCGTGGATTCTGGCCATCGGTGGGCGCACGCCTGACGGTTTTGGACAATACCTGCATTTCGAAGGCACTGAGCGAATCATTACGCTGCCCGCATATCACATCGACAATCTGCTGCGTTTGTACGCACACCGCTGAATGCACACTGTCGGCTGTCTTTTATTAGATGCATTTCCGTTCAGGAGCGATTCACCCGTCACCACCTAATCTACAAACTCACGGCGCGTCATTTATGCGCCAGCAGCCACCGTTGTGGCGATAAGGAGCTCACCATGAACTATTCCTTCCGTAAGCTTATCGTTAGCGTTGGGGCCGGTCTGTGTCTGGCCTTCGGCACTGCCACCGTTAGTGCTCACGACTATGGGCATCAGCGCGACCACCATCGCGCCAAGCATCATTCCTGCCACGGTTATGATCGCCACGCGTCACGCCGAGCCCACGGGCATCGCAGACACCGTCGAGGACATCGCGGTAGCTCATTCGATGTGGTGGTGAACGTGCATAGTGGTTTCGTTCAGCCCCGCCACCGCTCTTACTACCGACCGGCGCCGGTCGTGGTGCAACGTCAGACCTACGCGCCACGCGCCTATTATCCGCGCCGCAGTTACGCAGGCTCGCCTAATTTGGGTAACGCCGTCGGCGGCGCTTTGGGCGGTTACATCGGTTCGCAAATTGGCCAGGGCGCCGGGCAGCTTGCCGCAACCGCGGCAGGTGCGGTAGCCGGTTACGCTATCGGTGGTCATCTCGCGAACCCTTATCGCTAAACCGCACGAGTCGGCTTGCAGTCGTGAACGGCGTCACGATTGCAAGCTGGTCCTTAGCTCATAATCCGAGCACATGCGCTCCGCAGGCCGCCAGGGAAATTCGATGTTGAAACCATTCACTTTGTCCGCTTTCGCTGCCGTGGTGCTGCTGTCCATGTGTAGTGGCATGGTCCACGCCAACGACTACGATGCTGAACAGTTACGCGAACTCATGGAACAACTGAAGGATATGGGGCAGCCAAACGAAGCCCAAATGAACATGATTGTCGACCAGGCGGGAAAAATGCAGAGCTGCCTGCACGATCTGGATAATGCCGAATTGGCCACAATTACGGGTAACAGCGAATCACTCATGGCGCAAATTCAGGCGTGGTGCGCAGCTGGTCAGCGCGATGCTGCCCAGGAAGCGGCCACTGCATTCGCCGCACGTGTCGGTGAATCGAAGGCGCTGAAACGGCTGGCCGAATGTTCGGTTGGGCTCAAAGGGCTATTGCCGACCCTGGCAACATTAGCCCAGCAAGCGCCGGATACCAGCGCGCACGTATGCGACTCACCGTAGTCCGATATGTCGTTCCGGTGGCCGGCCTGCAGATAGCGCGAGGCCGTTCGCGCCTGTACCGGGCGTCCATGTTAGTTTAGCCGCGACATTTCAAATCAGGGTTTGACCATGAAAGTACACCACCATCTGGCGCAGTTTCTCTTACTGTTGATTATGTTGCTAAGCAGTTGGGTTTTGCTTGCTGCTGAGATTGCGGATCCGGGCGCCGAGCAGAAAGCTGCAATCGGCCACATGCATCACGTTCTCCATGAAGCACAAGCGCCATACAAGACACAGGAAGCAGCCGCGCTAAAGGCTGTGAATGAATTGACGGTGCAAGAGGGTGTGGATCTCGCCGATATCAACGCGAAAATCGACGAACTCATGGCTGCGAAAACGCAGATACTACGGCTGCGTTATGCCCACCTGGTCGAAATGCGCGCAATCCTAACTGACGAGCAAAAAGTGAAGTACGACAAAGGTGTGCTGAGTCGCTCAGCGGTGAAGTAAGTCGCGCTTGCGCGATTTTTATGTTCGTTCAGCAGCGGGCTGAACCACTAACGCCACTCAGCGAAAAATGCGCCAACACCAGGCGAAAAAGCAACTTCGCAGCTCGGCTCAATCCATAATACTGTGCCGCGCTCGAGCGCCACAGCCGTGGACGCGGTGGCGCTTCGGATCTGCAGCACGCCCACTGTCAGACTCACAATGAGCCCATATCGATCGTAGGTGACCGTATGGGTCGCCTCGCCGCTGGTAATCCGGTAAGCACGGAAACGATCGGTTTCAAGTTCCAGCGTATGCGCACTAGCCGAGAGGACCTTGGCAGGATGGACTGGCGGTTGCGCCAGTGCTTCTGCCCCGACCATGTGAAAAGTATCCTGCCCGACGTTGTTGACCTGATGGATGAGTGGGTCGTTGCGATGCGGGCGCGAGAGCAGGGCACCACACGGCACGTCCGTCACCACGGTGTCCTGATCTGGAAATTGTTCACGGGCCCGCGTTTCAGCCAGCGAGAAATAAATCGTGTCTTCGGTGTGCCGGTGCCACAAGGTATCGGCGCCGGGCGCGAGACGGACCTGGTAGACCCACGCGAATTCGTTGCTCAGTGCATGGCGGTGATCCGGTTCATCGTGAACTTCGACGTAGTCGTCGGCGCTGCGGCCAGTTTGCATGTGGGACTTTCCTGTTCAGCAGTCCACCGGAGTCAGGACGACTCCGGTGGCTAGCAGGCATCAGATTCAGGCAACCTTGGCGATGAAGGCGGCCAGATCAGCGTTGAAGTCGGTGGGTTTTTCCATTTGGCAGAAATGGCCGACGTCCTTATACATTTTCAGATTCGCGCCGGGAATATTGTCGGCAAGAAACTTATTCTGCTCTGGTGTTGTCGCGCCATCTTCTTCACCCGCGATGATCATGGTCGGTTGGGTGATGTCTTTCAGACGGTCGGAAATGTTCCAGTTGAACACGCCTTTCGGGTCAGCCACGCTGGCCCAGAACACGGCGTCATTGAAATTACTGTCAGTATGGAAGCAACCATCCATATAGGCCTTAATTTCCGGCCGCTCGACTTTTGATTTGGCGGAGATACCGGCATCCATAAGACCGCCGAACACAGCGCGCCAATCGGCCTGCATGGCTTCGGCAACTTCCGGCGGCGTGTCGGCGCCGACATTCGTGCCGCTGCTTAGGATGAGATTGCCAATGACCCGGTCCGGTGTATCGAGACTGGTTTGCATAGCAACCATGCCACCGATGGAGTTGCCGACGAGAACTGCGCGATCAACGCCAGCGTCATCGAGTATCGCAACCACATCTGCGGCCATCTCATCGATGCCATAGCCTTCCGCGGGTTTGTCTGACTGTCCGTGACCGCGATGGTCGACAACCAGGCAGCGATGTTTCTGCGAGAAATTGAGAACCTGGAAAGCCCAGATGTAGTGATTGGTGCTCCAGGGGTGGAGGAATACCAGCGTCGGTGAGCCTTCGCCAAAACTTTCATAGAACACGTTTACGCCGTCGCGATTGATATGGGGCATAGTGGTATGGACCTCTGTTCGATTGCTTGCATAGGGACAGACGCGCAGCGCGCTGTCGGTCCAGTTATATTCGCCGCTTTTGCAGCGCAAAGAAACCGTCCGCCAGGGACAACCGTATAGTTGCCCCCGGCGACGACGGGATGGTTCTCAGTTCAGACGCGTCCAACCACTGTGTCGCCAAGCTTGTGGACGTAGTCGACGATTTGTTGGGTGGTGACCGATTTCGAAAAAAGTTCTTTATCGGACTCGCTTGGAAACAACACAATCAGGCGCTCCACGCCGAGGTCGGCGTAGCGTTTAGCTGCGTCCAAGTCGATATTGCCAAACGGGGTGACGCTGATTTCAAGCTTACCCAACTGTGGCGGTCGCGAGACTTCGGACGCGGCGGTTGCGAGCCCGCTCAGACAGTCTGCAGTTGCTTCCGGCGTGAGGCCAAAGCCGTACCAGCCCTGCGCATGGGTCACACTCCGCTGGAACGCCCCGGGCACGTGCCCACCAAACACGACAGGAGGGCCGCCATCCCTAAACGGGCGCGGATAGGCCTTCACGCCGCTAAACGATACAAATTCCCCGCTGTACTGAGGGTTGTCCTGCGTCCAGATCGCGCGCATCGCTTCGATGTATTCCAGCGTTCGTTCCGCCTTGCGAGTAAACGGTATGCCGAGTGCGTCGAACTCCGCTTTCAGGTAACCAATGCCGACGCCAAACAGCAAGCGCCCACGACACAAAGCGTCGAGGCTGGCCATCTCCTTCGCTAGCACCAACGGATTGCGCTGTGGCAGGATGATAATGCCGGTACCAAAGCAGATGCGCTCGGTTTGCCCGGCCAGCCATGCGAAGCTGATGTTGGGGTCCACCATGGGGTATTCCGCCGGCAGTGGCGACGGTGGTTGTTGTGGTTCTGGCAGCACGACATGTTCGCCGGCCCAGAGAGAATCAAACCCTGCCGCTTCCGCGCTTTGCGCAACTTGTAGCGAGGCTTCAGGCGCAGCGAGCGGCCCCATGTTGATGCCAAATAATCCAATTTCCATGTCGAGTATGTTTCCCTGTGATTGCGTGATGGGGTCGCCGGGCAGCTGACGGGCCCGGCACTAAGTTACATTGCAATGACGGTCGGCTTAATCCCTTCGCCATAGACAAAACGTGAGCCGACAGCGCCAACGACGGCAGTCCGACGGTTGAGGTTTAAGCCAGTGCGCAAACGAATCAGGGGTTCGATGCCGGTGCAATGTCCGGCCATCAAATGCTGCACGCCAATCGCGCGCAACCGGTCTGCTGTCCAGCCGAGTGTTTCGTCGTCGGCCGCAAACAAATGCAAGCCGCCCATCAGTGCGTGCACGGGACGTTGATGGATGGTGTTATTGATATGCGTTAATGCGTTAACGACACCGGAATGGCCGCACCCCAAAATCACGATGTGCCCGGCAGCGGTTGCAATGGTCAAGGCCTGGCTTTCCGGGACGTGATCTTCCACCCACCGATGATCCAGCGATACTTCAATCGTACTCGGATAGTTCTTTTCGGGAAATTCGCGCGGTACAGGGCCGCTGACCCAGACCGCTGGCAAGATTTCAGTCGCCTTAGCGTGGACCAGAATCTCAACGCCTGCCGCCTCAAGTTTGGCCTTTATGGCGATCATTTGATTGGATTCTGCGTCCAAAGAATGCGCAGGCATACGCCGCGACAGGAAAAACCCCTCGGCAACATGCAATCTGCGCAGCGCCTGCGGATTCTGTTCGCGTAAATGGTACAGCAGCGGGAGCAAGCCGGTGGTGTGGTCAAAGTGGAAATGACTCAGTACGACATCAGTGACGCAACTCAGGTCGATATCAAGCACCTCCGTGTTCCTGATTACCGTATCCGGGTAGCGGCCGGCGTCAAACAGCACACAATGACCGTCGACTTTAACGAGTACAGACAAGCCCCACTCTCCGACGGTAGCGCCGTTAGCGAGGTTGGAAGACAGTATCGTCACATCGACATCGTCGGCGAGATGCGCAGACTGCTTCGCGTTCACCACCGACATCCATGTGCACAGGCATACGCACAGCCAAGCGAGTCCGGTAGAACGCAGTCTATAAGTGATTATTGTCATCGTGATATTCCTCGTGTCGGAATCATTGGTGTGCCCGTCGCCAGCGTTTCCCGTAGGTCAGGCGATGCGGGCCAGCAGGCGATCGGCGTGTTGCAAATCATGCGTTTGGGAGCCTTCGGTAAAGGCAGTGCGGAGTTTCTCTAGTGTGCCCTGGTTGGCGCGCGTCGCGGACTGTTCGATGTCGAGTTCAACGAGACTGAGTGCTGTCCGCAAAGCGAAGCCAACAGCACCGCGCTGCTTGGCCAGCTCAAGCGAGTGCTCCAGAGATTCTCTCGCTTCTGTGGCAAGGCCCATACTGCGCAATAAATCGCCGCGCACGCGGTACAAGGACGGTTCCGGATGACGTGCACCAGTCTTTTCTATCAGGGCAATCGCTTCGGGCAACAACGCCAGTCCTTTCTCCGGGGCGCCAAGTTCTCCGTGGGCCTCGGCGGTCATGCTCATGAACCACGTGTACATCAACTGCGAGCGCAACCCGTTTGCCTGCCCGGATTGCTCCAGCACTTCCAGTCCGGCGGCAAGATCGACGTGTGCGGATTCGTGCTGGCCACGACAGGCATGGGCATGACCGCGTTGTAAGAGGCTCCAACCGTCAGCGAACGCGATGCCAAATTGGTGCGCAACGGCGATCGCGACGGTGGCGCGGGCATCTGCTTCATCGTAATTGCGCAACCAGCCCGACAACGTCGCCCCGTGACCATAGGCGAACGCACGGGAGACTGAATGGCCAATTTCATCGCAGCTGATCAACGCCTGGCTCATGCTCTGTTCAGCCTGCTCAGGAAATCCTTGCATCCAACTGGTGAGCGCGTTGCGTACCAGGCAAGCAACGCCAGGCTCGATGCCATATAGCAGCGCATGGCGCGAATGCTTCTTGCGCTTATAGGCTTTAGCCCGGCCCCGCTATGGTGGGCGACCGCTGCCGTATCGCCGCGAAAAAAATACGATCCGGCGAGCGCAACATGCGCTTCCAGCAGGATATCTTGATTGGAAGTTGCGGCAGCAGCGCGAAACAATGCCTCACCAATCTCGTGTGCCGATTTCAGATCGGATTTTGCAAGGTGGCAGGCGCGCAGACCGAAGTAGGCAGGAAAGCGCGAGCCACTGTGCTCGGGACTGCGGCACAGTTTCACGGCGCGTTGATACAAAGCCTCTACCTCATCGGCGGCATTGCCCAGGGCAGCACTCAGCAGGGGGCCAAGCAAGAGCAGCAGTTTGAGTTCCAGCGCAGTACGTTCGGTTCCCTCCGGAATAGCCGGAATAGCCTGCAAGGCCTGTCTGAAGTGCGCCTGAGCAACCTGCTCAGCCGAGCGCTCGATGGCGCGCTTGCCGGCAATGAACAGGTGCTCGATGGCACGCTCATGATTGGCAGCTTGGGTAAAGTGAAACGCCAGTAGCTCCGGTTCGCGTTTGACCGTCTCGGGAAAATGTTCTTCCAGGGCGTTAGCGACATCGGCGTGGTACACGCGTCGATGTTTGTTGAGCAGGGATTCGTACGCAGTATCACGAATGAGTGCATGTTTGAAGATGAAGGTCGGATTGGCTGCGGTACCGCTGCGGTAGATAAGCTCCGCGTCGAGTAATTCGTTCAGGCCGCTGGATAACAACGCCCGGTCTTTGATGACCCGGCCTAACAGCCGTAAACCGAATTCGCGACCAATCACTGCGCCCCACTGGGCAGCAAGTTTGCCGTGCGGGCAGCTATCAATGCGGGCCTCGAGTGAGTCCTGCAATGTTGCGGGGATGCTGATCCCTTGCAAAGTGTCCGATAGCTCGAATTTCTCTCGTTCATCGAGCAAACCGCCATCGACGATAGCTTTGGTCAGTTCTTCAACGTAGAGCGGTATCCCGTCGGTCTTACTTTTAATGTGCCGTCCGAGGGCGAGGGGGATGTTCTCTCGCTCGGTAAGATGGCTAATCATGGCATCGACGTCGCGTTCCGGTAGTCGCCCAACGGACAGCAGCTCAAGGAAGGTCCGTTTGCTCCATGGCGGCACGAAATCGGAGCGAAATGCGAGCACCGCGAGCGTGCGGGTCGCCGGAATGCGTTCGATTAACGTACTGAGAAACTCGTCCGTCGCCGGGTCCATCCAGTGCACGTCGTCCCAGACCAGGTACAGTGGCCGTTCAGCACTTTGCTCCCTGAACCACTCGACCAGCGCTTCGAACATTTCCGCCGTGCGGGCCTGCGGTTCGAGGCCTTCAAGGATCTCGGCCTGCGGATGCACCAGCCCCAGCAGGGACGCCAGCAGCGGTGCGGTTTGTGGTTTAGTAAAGCTGTGTTCGCGCAATCCTTCTTCGAGCTTGTTAATACGGACTGCTTCCGGATCATCGCTCTCGATCCCGAATACGCGGCGGAGCAATTGCGCCAGTGGATAAAAGGCGCTGTCCTGGTGGTTGGGCGAGCAGCGCAGGGTGATTTGATGGGCTTCCGGCCCGAGTTCTTTCTTGAATTCCTGCACCAGACGAGATTTGCCGATACCGGCCTCGCCACTGAGCAGCACGACCTGACCATAACCCGAACGCGCTTGCGCCCAGTGACGACCGAGGAGCTGTAATTCCTCCTGACGGCCGACGAAATCGGTCAGATTGCCGGTGCTTAGGGCGACTTCGTAGCGGTTCAATGGGGCGCTTTCGCCACGCACACTGTACAAATCAACCGGCTTTGCGACGCCTTTAAGGGTGTGCGAGCCGTGTAATTCGCATTCATACAAACCATCGACCAGCCGATGCGTCGTGGCGGTGATGAGGATTTCATCCGGACTTGCAGCTGACTGCACGCGGGCGGCAATGTTCGGCGTTTCGCCCAACGCGAGGGTCTCATGGCGTTCCGCACCACCCATCTCACCGATGACGACCGAACCCGTATGGATGCCGATACGCACGCGTAATGGGCCGCCCAATCTCGTGTTGAGGTGTTCGGCGTCGCGCAGGGCCGCGAGAATTTCCAGGGACGCTTGTACCGAGCGACCTGCTTCGTCTTCGAGTGCTGCTGGATAGCCAAAGTAGACCAGTAAACCATCACCCAGATACTGGGCTACATGGCCGTCGCAGCGTGCGATGATCGTCGAGCAGATTTGCTGGTACTCGCGCACGATGTCGCGCAGCTCCTCCGCATCGAAGCGTGCCGAATACTCGGTCGAACCAACGATGTCACAAAACATGACCGTAATGAGTCTGCGATCGGCGACATTTGCAGCCGCTGGCGCGCGCGAGTGAGTCACCGCACTGTCGTCTTGAGGTGCGCCAAGCCAGACCATGACTTTGCCATCTTCATCCGCGGCAATCCGTTTGGCGTCGATTAACTCTGCTTTGATGTCTTCGAGATCGTCGTCGTTGAGCTCGAAACGGCGCTTCAGCATGCGATACGCTACGCGGCCCTCGTGCTCGAGCAGCTCTCGCACTGCGATGATCAGTTCGTCTATTAGCACCCTGCCCCCGGCGTGAGATATCCCGTACGCTCAGTATACGGGCAGCGTTTTCGTAGCCCAATGACAATCACACGGAAATTTGCTCCGTCCAGGCAGTCAACTACCCGCAACTAGCGTAGGAGTGAGCAGCACGAGCGAAGGCGACCCGTGCGGCGCAAGCTTTGGATAACGCCCGGTTTCGTTTGACATCATCAGGTCACCGGCGACGTTGGCAACGGATTGTACGGATCGGATTCAGGCGCTGAGCCGGTCTTGCAAACGTGCCTTTATCGCAGGCCAATCGTTTGCAACGATCGCATGGATGACTGAGTCGCGAATGCGTCCATCCGGCATGAGCATGTGGTGGTGAAGAACACCTTCCTCGCGCGCGCCGAGACGTCGAATGGCTGCCCGTGAGGCGCTGTTGAGAACATCGGTCAGCAATTCGGCGCGGATACATTGCCAGCGCTCAAAAGCATGGGTGAGAAGCAACAATTTCGCTTCCGTGTTGACGGCCGTGCGCTGGGCGCTCGATGCGAGCCACGTATAGCCAATCTCGACGCGGCGATGTCCAGCAGTGATATGCAAAAAGCGCGTGCTGCCCACTACCCGGCTGTTCAGTTTGCTAACGATTGCGAAAGGTAACGCGGCACCTTGCTGGTGTGTGAGCAAGGCATTGTTGATGTAGCTTTCGATACTTGCCGATGTCGGTATGGTGGTGACTTTCGACTCCCACAACGCGCCATCAGCTGCCGCTTCGACCAACGCGTCGGCATGGGTCAGGGATAACGGCTCGAGCCGCACGGCTGCGCCCTCGAGAACGATTGGCGTCAGATCCATAGCAGTGCTGGAAAAATGGCTGACCGCAGTCGCAGCGTGGATGACGCTGTGCTGGTTTGAGTGGTTGTGTGGCAGTCTTGCTTGGTGCTCATACACGCATGCCGGGTGAGGACAGTCGCTAACCCTAGGCCTGACGATTCACACCGTCAACCGCGCTTTTATTCGCGTGCGCTCTTCATTACCCTTGCGCGTTCGTTGGCACTCGTGCGGTCCTCGAAAACAATAAATTCTGCCCGCTCGGCGCGGGCTCAACCGTGGATGCGCGGCGGGATACGTCTCAAACTATGACTGAAAAGCCACTCACGAGACCGGTCCGGGTAGTCGAATTCGCAGGCGACGGAAGCGGCCTGGCCGCCGCCTACGCGGGTTGGTTGCTCGCACGCATGGGAGCCGCAGTGTGTCGGCTGCAGACTGCAAATTGCCCGCCCGATCTGCCAGACAGCGCATTGACGAAAACGATCTGTTCGCTTGCTGAGGGCAAGTCGGAATTGCGCTGTGACGCCTCATCGGCAGCGCTTGAGAGGGCCTTGGTGGACGTCGATATTCTGCTTTGCGACGCGCCGCAAACGTTTGCGACGCTCGCAGGATCTTTTGAGGAACTCCAGCGACGCTTGCCCGACCTCATCATTGGCGTGGCGTCGCCTTTTGGGCTTGCCGGAACGTATGCGAAATACCCTGCCACAGCGCTCGAAGCGCAGGCAATCAGCGGCGTTCTTTGGGCCCTTGGGGACCCGGCCAGAGAACCGCTTTCCCTGCCTCCGGGGATAGTTGAACAACAGGGTGGTGTGACTTTGGCATCGGCGAGCCTGTTAGCGCTGCAGGTTCGCGACGATTGTGGCCAGGGGCGGGTGGTCGACATCGCGCTTGCCGACGTGCTCGCTAGCTACGTGGCAGCGAACTGCCGGCTGTATATCCACCACGGCCTGCGTTGGCACCGTAACGGTCGGCGAGCGAGTGGTTCTGGTGGTGCGTACCCCTACGTCATCCTGCCGTGTAAAGACGGGGAGGTGTGCATCTTCGGACGCACCCCGGAAGAATGGGCGCGCCTGGTTAAAGTGATGGGTAATCCGGCCTGGAGCAACGAGCCGCGCTATCAGAATTTACGCGCAATGGGCCAGCAGTATCCGGACGAAGTCGACGCGTTGGTGATGCCGTGGCTGGCGGATAAGACCAAGGCAGAGCTGGCAGCCATTGCGTTAGAAAACAATTTAATCATGTCACCGCTGCGAACCATCGACGAAGTGTTACAAACGCCGCACTTCGAAGCGCGCAAATTTTTTACCGGCCAAACGCTCGACGATGAAACGGTGCGAACGCCGCAACTGCCGTTCCACGTCACGACGAAACGCGCTGAACACGCTGCCGACGTCAGCGCTAGCCTGCTGGCGGACGGTACACCGTTGGCCGCAAGTGGCCCCACGCCGACCATTGAGCAACCGCTGGCGGGGATGCGCGTTGTCGATCTCGGCTGGGTCTGGTCGGCGCCGTGGGTCAGTACCATGCTCGCTGAACTTGGCGCACAGGTGATTAAAGTGGAGCACGCCGGCCGTCCGGATAATCTGCGTTTGTCTGGCAGGGTGATACGGAATGGTAAGAAGGTGGAAGGACCTTCGAAAGAGATGTCGCCCATGTATCACCAAGTCAATCACGGCAAGCTTGGCATCACCCTGAACACCAAAAAACCACGCGCCGTCGCCTTGTTAAAACGCCTGATCACGATGAGCGATTTAATCGTCGAGAACATGTCGCCTGGCACGATGGAACGCAACGGTCTTGGCTACGACACGTTGCGCGAGCTCAACCCGGGCTTGGTGATGCTGTCTATGTCGGCGGCCGGCCAGTTTGGGCCGTTGGCGGATATGCGTGCTTATGCGCCAAACATGTCCAGTGCCGCTGGTCTGGAGACGCTGGTCGGGTATCGCGGCGAAGCGCCGATCGGCGCATTGGGTTTCGCGTTTGGTGATCCGAATGCCTCTGCGCATGCCTTGTGCGTGGTTATGGCGGCGCTGCGTCGGGCGCGCTTGAGCGGCGAGGGCAGTTACATCGACGTGTCGCAGATCGAAGCGCTGATCAGCGTTTTGCGGCCCTCAATCATTGCCGGGCAGCGCGCTGCGAGTAGCTCGGGCGCCGCGGGTAACAGCCATCCTGACTATGCGCCGCATGGCGTGTATCCGGCGCTGGACGATGATGCCTGGTTGACCATTGCGATCTTCGATGAGGCTGGCTGGCTGGCGTTGAAAGCACTCCATCCGGATGCCTCCTGGCATGCTGATGAGCGCTATAGCACTCGTGCGGGACGGGTGCAGCACGCGGCGGAACTCGATGCCGCGCTGGCATCCTGGACAGCGACCCAACCGCGTGATGACCTTGTGCAACGTTTGCGAGCCGCCGGCGTTGCCAGTGCGCCGGTGCTGTCGATAGAAGAACAATGGCGCGATCCCCATTTCGCTGCTCGCAACATTAAACAGCGGGTCGATATTCCGGTTTATGGCGAAGAAGAATTGTTTAGGGCGCCGTGGTGCTTTTCCGATTTTGCGCCGCGCATCGAGACATGCGGCCCGCAAACAGGTGAGCACAATAACGTCGTGCTCGGCGACTTGCTCGGCTTGAGTGAGGCAGAAATTAACGAGCTTCGCGACGCTGGCGTCGTGGCTTGAACACAGGGCAGACTGAGCATGACACCACCTGAACAGAACGCGCCACCTGCGAATCAATCGCCAGCCCTGTGGGAGGGCGCATTAGAAGAAGCACGGAGTCTGATTGGGGTACCCTTGCGGCGCGGTTCACAGCAATGGAACACCGAAGCAGCACCGGATAGCGTGCGTCATTACTGTTGGTCATTGGGCGATGAAAATCCGTTGTTCTGCGCTCCCGAGTATGGCTCGGCGACTCGTTGGAACGCGGCCCTTGCCCCGGGCTGCTTTCTTTACACGATTGATACGACGGTGGTGGCACCGAAACTTCGCGGTATTCAATGGCTCTACGGCGGCACGGAATGGGAGTGGTACAAGCCGATTCGGCATCGAGACAGCTTCAGCGCCCGTGCGACATTGCTTGAGGCGGTCGAGAAAAGCGGGTCGGCTGCCAAGACATTCATTATTCAGACCGGCGAGGTGCTCTACACCAATCAGCACGGTGAGCTGGTCAGTCGTGCGCTTGGAAGCACAGCCCGGGTGCCTCGCGCTAAAGCGCGCGATGGTCTTAATTACGCGCCACGTGAAGCACATCGCTACACTTCCGACGAACTTGAACATATCGCTCATCACATCGAAATCGAGGAACTGCGCGGCGCATTGGCGCGCGACTGGCATTTGGTCGCCGTCGGCGACACGATTCAGCCGATGCTGAAAGGACCGCTCAATATTACCGATATGATTTGTTGGTACGCCGGTGGTGGACACAGCTACCAAGCACATCGGCGCGCGACTATGCATCGCAAACGGCACCCGGCAGATGCGTTTATCGATACCAAGACTGGTGCAGAAGATAATCCTGCACGTGGCCACGCGGAACAGAAAATGGCGCGCGATGTGGGGATGCCAGGCGGCTACGACGTGGGTACGCAGCGCATTTCGTGGCTCGGGCAATTGATGACGAACTGGATGGGCGACGATGGTTTCTTGCGCAAGCTCAAGGTGTCGCTGCGCCGCCCGAACATTTTTGGTGACGTGTCGTGGTGTCGCGCACGCGTCACCGATAAGCGTATTGAAGACGGTATTCATCTTGTCGATTTTGACGTTTGGATCGAGAATCAACTCGAAGAAATCACCGCCAAAGGGAGTGCAACGGTGGAGCTGCCGGCCCAGGAGTAGCCCGCACGCGAAAGTCTCGCGCCGCAACGTCGGGCATTCGTGAAACGTTCCTGGTTGCATGCAAGGGTGCCACCAGACAGGCGAGCTTGACTCAATCCTCGCGGGTGTTTCTCATGCGTACTGGTTTGCAAACGTAGAAACCCCATCCATGAATCCCAGCAGCCCACTCGCCGGTACTCGCGTTATCGATTTATCCAAAGTGCTCGCCGGCCCACTATGTACCCAGTATCTCGGCGACATGGGCGCTGATGTGGTGAAGGTGGAACCGATGGCGCACGGTGATGACACCCGCCACTGGCCACCGTTTGCCGGTGATGACGGCACGATTTTTCTGAGTGTGAATCGCAACAAGCGCAGCATCGCGCTCGATCTGAAATCGACCGCCGGGCGCGACGTGGTGCACCGTCTGGTCGCAACTGCGGACGTTGTTATCGAGAGTTTTGGTCCCGGCGTCGCTGAGCGGCTCGGAGTGGACTATGAAACGCTCGCAGAGATTAATCCGCGCATTGTCTACAGCAGTATTTCCGGATACGGCGATGTCGGCCCAATGCGCGAAGGCAAGGGCTATGACGTCGTCTTGCAAGCCTTCAGCGGCATGCTGTCGATTACCGGCGAGCCGGGCGGCCCACCGATGCGCAGTCCGTATTCTCCTGTCGACCAGGGTACTGGCTTGCATGCCTTGATTGGCATTTTGGCCGGCTTGCTCGAGCGTGCTCGTACAGGACGCGGACTCAAGGTTGAAGCCTCCCTGTTTGATACTTCCGTGGCTTTTCTCGGTTATTTTCTGCAAGGGTTCTGGCAGCGTGGCACCGAGCCGATGCGCCCAGGGTCGGGGCACGAATCGCTATGCCCGTATCAGGTATTCGAAACCGCCGATCAGCAGGTCATTCTTGGTGTGGCTAACGACAGCTTGTGGAAAACGTTTTGCGATGTGGCCGGCGAGCCTGAGCTGGCTACGCGAGAAGGCTTCACGACGAATACCGAGCGCGTCGAACGGCGCGCCGAAACCGTTGCCATTGTCGACCGGATAATGCGGCGACGCAGTCGCGAGCAATGGCTAGCCGACCTCGGTGCCGCTGGTGTGCCGTGTTCGCCTGTCCACAACTTGCGCGAGCTGTGCGAGCACCCGCATACGCAGGCGTCGGGCATGGTGTTTGACTATGCTGACGACAGCCGCGGGGAGCTACAAGGTGTCGCTCAACCACTACGCTTTAACGGCGAACGGCAGCCGTTAACGCGTACGCCACCGCGCCTCGGAGAACATAGTCTGGAATTACTGCTGGAGGCCGGACTTAGCGCTGAGCAGGCGCGCGCACTGATCACCGAAGGCGTGGTCCGGGAAGCTCAACCGACAACCGAGTAAGGCAAGAAGGGCATATCCGCTTTTTCTTACTGCGCGCCAATTTGACCGCCTCCTGTGGGCGCGTTAGTGGATGGCCATTTTCCAAAGTAGCCAAAAGTGCGGCGCGCGGAGCACAAACTTTGTTTGTCGTTGTCCGGGAAGATCAACAGAGATCCGTCAAAGTTTCGTTCTAGCAGGGCCAGCCGAGCGGTTGGAGAATCGCGCCAGCAATTGCCGCGCGCGAAACCGCACTCCCGAGCCTGAACCGGCGCGCTGACAGGCGCAGGCGAATGCCCGTTGAATGATCACGTGTGACAGAAGTCGCGACTGCGTTGTAGGTGAAAAAACGCAACCACCGCAGGATAAAAATCGGACGGGACTTGGCGGCGGGATGTTACACTTCTTCGCGCAAGCTGACGTGACCTCGGCCCGCGAATCGGAGGTTTACGGAATGTCGAATATCGAAAAATTTACGAAATTTTCGGGATCTCGGGATCTCGTCCGACACTCGCCGGTATTGAGTGAGGGCAGCGTACGACACGTTGCCCCAGGATCTTGATTTTGGCGAGGGTAAAGGTACCGATCCAATGAGATTCAACTCTGTCATCGATCGCCTCACCAAGAAGCATTGGTCGCGCACAGAAATTGATGCGATGGTTGGCGATGCAATTGAGGGATATCTGACTTATGCGACCAGTGCGGATGTCCGCGCCGGTGCCGCGTCTGGCGGCACGACCAGCGCGCTGCTCATTCACGCGCTCGAGATTGGTGCAATCGATGGAGCGATTGTCTGTTGCACGCGCATCGTCGACGGTGCCGTACGAGCTGAATTTTCCCTCGCGCGCACTCGCGAGGAGATTCTTGCCGCGCGGGGAAGCAAATATGTCGAGACGCGATTCATGCGCGACGTTCTCGAGATTCTCCGACTTAACGAAGGCCGATTCGCGGTTTGCGGATTACCCTGTGATATTTCAGCGTTGCATCGCTGGGGACAAAAAGAGCCTGAGTTGTCTGCTAAAGTGGTCTACAAAATCGCTTTCCTGTGCGGGCATAATTCGCGTACGGCCCTCATCGATGGCGTCATCGCGAAGCTTGCGGCCGAGAGCGGCGGCGAGGATCTCACGGCCTACACGTTCCGCTCAGGACATTGGCGAGGACGCCTGTCGGCGGAGTTCAATAACGGGGTCATCGTCGAGAAACCGTTCTCCTACTTCAGCGATTATCGCAACCTGAATTTTTTCTCGGAACGTAAATGCATGGCGTGTAGCGATCATTTCGGATACGCGGCAGATCTGTCGATTGGCGACGTGTGGCTTTACTCGCTGAGAGACGATCCGATCAAGCACAGCGGTGTGCTTGTCAGGACCCCCACAGCTCAGGAACTCGTACAAAGCGCTTCAGCCGCAGGAGTCATCGACGCGCAAGCTGTGGGTCGCGAATATATCCTCGACGGGCAGAGTCGCGTCGCCCCAACGCATTACAACGTGTCTGCGAGGGTCAAAGCGGGCGAGAAGCTGGGAATAAGGATCAAGGACACCGTATTCGAGCGAATCACACCGCTCAAGTTTCTCTCTGCGTATCTCGTGATGTGGAATATGAGATTTAGTGAAAAAGAGCATGCGCATTGGATATTCCGTCTACCCAGACCGCTGATTAAATTGTATCTCTACATCAAGAAAGGTCTGGAGACCGTGCATTGACTGCGACCGTTGCACTTATTGCCGCGACCTTTGGCGGCAATCATGGGGCCGAAGCCATGGCGCTCACGGCTATCGGACGGATCCGCGATCGGATTCCCGACGCCCGCATAGAATTTTTCAGTTACTACCCTGTGCAAGATTCCGAGCTTGTGCAGCATGGGTTTATTCGGATCCATAGTTGCACGCCGATCAACCTCGTTACCGTTCTATTTCCTGGTGCGCTTGTGGGCATGATGCTGCACGTACTCGGGCTCCGGCGGTTTATCGATGTTCTACCGAAATCCGGACGCGCACTGGCTCGGGCGGACGTTCTGGTCGATCTCGCGGGCGTGTCGTTCGTCGACGGACGAGAAAAATTTCTGCCGTTCAATGTATTGACCATCTTGTGCCCGATGCTGCTGGGTATTCCTGTTGTAAAGTTCTCGCAGGCTCTCGGCTCGTTTGATAATCGACTGAATCGGAGCGTGGCGCGCATCATGCTGCCGCGCTGTACAGCGATTTTTTCGCGCGGCAGCCGCACGTTGGCGAATCTCACCGGTCTTGGGCTCGAGGCCAGGTTACTGCAACGCGCGAATGACGCAGCATTTCTTCTCGAATCACGAGACCGGCTCACCGTGGCGCCGTCACCTGAGGCAGATCGACTTGTCCAGGAACTCGAATACGCCCGCACAGCGGGGCGTGTGGTGGTCGGAATCTGCCCAAGTTCGGTGGTCGCGAAAAATGCGGGATGGGACTACGTCGGCTATCTTGCAGCACTCGTCAAGGGACAGTTGGCGAATGGTCGCGTCGTTTTGCTGTTTCCCAACGCAACCCGAGCCGATGGCGGTGACGAGCTGCGGAATAATGATCTTCCGATAATTCGCGCCGTCCGGAGCCGTCTCGAAAGCCTGGATCAGAGTCGCTTTTTATATGTGGACGGCGATCTTGATGCGATCGACATCAAACGACTCGTTGCCTTATGTGATGTGGTCGCGGTTTCCAGGTTTCACGCGATGGTTGCGGCGCTATCGATCGCAGTTCCGGTAATCGTGATTGGCTGGAGCCACAAGTACCTTGAGGTGATGGCGCTTTTCAATCTTGAACGCTATGTGTTTGAATTGAATGACACCGATACGGCACGAGTCACCGAACACCTTGAGGAGTTGGTCGCGGAGAATGAGTTAGTCTCCGATACGATTCGCCTTGCCCTTGACCCTGTGAAAAAGGAGTCGCTCGCGCAGTTCGAAACCTTGTTCGAATTGCTCGAAGCGTGACTCATGCTCTGGGGCCAGCTTCGTAGCGTCCTGCAACGTTTATGGCTGGTTCTGGTGCTTGCGGGAGGCAGCTATTATCTGACTTCTCGTTGGACTGAGATAGTCGATGTGCTGCGCGGATTTCCCCTGTCTGTGGCGGCTTTCGCGTTTGCGGCGATCATCGTATCGAAGGGATTTCTGACTTGGTTCGTGTGTGCGGTGGCGCAGGGGCAGTCGCTCAACCTGACCTGGAAGCAAGGCGCGTTTGCCTACAACACCTCGCAGATCGCCAAATACGCACCCGGAAGCGTTTGGCAGTTTTTGAGCAGAGCGGGTATCTACCGCATTCTAGGCTTTACCGGCGAACAGATTGGCCGGGTGATCTTAGTTGAACTCGTTTGGCTCGTCGGCTCTGCGTCGCTCGTCGGCTTGCCTGCGTTTGTGCTACACGGGACTACTTTGCTGGATCGGGCGGGCCTGACTGTCATTGGCAGGTGGTCACTGCTTGTCGGGGGTGTCGTCACAGCCATAGCCGTGGTTCTTGCTTTTAGGGGGACGTTCGCACGCGTTCTCGCGCTCGCGAAGCCGACAACGCGATACGTTTTGTCGCTGGGTGGGGCGTGGATTTTTCTTGGCCTGTCATTCTGGCTTCTCATCGCGTCGCAGACCGACGCCACGCCATTGTATATCGTGAGTCTTTTCGCACTCGCTTATGCGATTGGCACAATTGCCGTATTCGCCCCAGCCGGCATTGGGGTGCGTGAGGCCGTACTCGCGGTAGGGTTGGCGCAGCAAATTGGTGTCGGCGATGCGCTAATTGCGGCGGCCGTCCATCGGATTCTCTACCTTCTGGCGGATATCTCACTCGGCACGATCGTTTATGTCTTAATTAGCGGTACGGGGAACTGGCGATTGCGCGGCGCCTGAGAGTTTCAGGATTGCTCTTCGCAGGCTGTGCGAGCGTCACAGTGAATGAACATGAATAAACGAGCTCTCTTTGTCTCCACGCATCTAAATTCCGCTCGCTGCGAAAACCAGATCTGAACCACCTTCCCGTGCGACAAAGTGCCCTGTCACTGGTTGGCCGATCACGGGTGTGTCACCGTCCCAACGGCCAATCGCGCGCGGTCCCTCGTCAAGATCGATGACGACCAGTGTATAGGGGACTTCCGTAACGAAAGCCGGGTGATAGGGGTGGTGGGCTACAGTCCAACTGTGGACTTTGCCCTGTCGGCTGGCGGTTTTCCACACCACTCCGTCGCTGTAGCAAACACTGCACAGCAAGCGCGGGTAATGGCGCGGCGTGCCGCATTCGCTGCATGTTTGCATGCGCAGCTCGCCTTGCTCGACTCCGTCCCAGAACGGCTGGCTCATCTCACTTGGAGTCGGCGCAGGTTTGTTCGCGATGTCGTTCATAGTGCTATCCGCCTAACCACCCAAGCGCTCCCGCACAGTCGAGATGAAATCGATATGCGCAGCGGTACTGTCCAGTCCCATGCCCATGGTGCACACGGACGCGTGCGTACCGCCGTTTTCGCGCCAGCCTTCAACGGCGGCAACACACGCATCGACGGACGTGGCAGTGTTAGTGATTAAATCGCGGCCGAAACCTTCTGCGGAACGTCCGGCTTTCGCGAGATGATGCTTGACGCGCTCCCAGCCAGCAGCGTGATCGGGACCCGCAAATATGAATCCGTCACCCAGGGTGCCGCCACGGCGGTAGGCGGGCTCGCTGAAGCCGCCGATCCAGATCGGAATGCGGCGCTTCGGGCGGGGCAGGATGTTGCCGCGATCAACGCGATCGAAACGTCCGTTAAAACTCACCAGTGATTCGTCCCAATAGCGGCGCATCAATTCGATTTGCTCATCAGCACGAGCGCCGCGCGTGGCGAATTCCTGGCCGAGAGCGTCGTATTCAACGTAGTTCCAGCCAACGCCGATGCCGAAGCGCAGGCGCTCTCCCGACAACAGATCCAGATCGGCTGCCTGCTTGGCGACCAGGGCCGTTTGGCGCTGGGGCAGGATGATGACGCCGGTGGCGAACTCAAGACGCTCAGTCTGTCCGGCCAGGTAGGCGAACATGACGAACGGGTCATGGAATGGATCCTGCTCAGTGTAGGGTCCCCACAACTTCGGTTCGCGATCGTGGGTCGCGCCGACGACGTGATCGTAGGCGAGCAGGTGGTCGTAGCCGAGCGCTTCGGCGGCCTGGCCGAAGTCACGTACGGCCTGCGGGTCACCGTTGAGTTCGATCTGTGGGTAGACGACGCCGATCTTCATGCTGTGATTCCTGTTTGCGGGAGCACCGCCAGTGTAATCGTCGTATCGCCACTGATCGAGTGTCCCGCGCGCGGACGCTATGGCCGGCCGCCGCTTCGAGGCATTATGGGGACAGACGCGCCAGGGCTCCTCGATGCCATGGCACGGCGGCTGGGGATAGGGGCGATGAGGTGCGGCGGTGAGTGAGATAGTTTGGTTGGCCGACACGGATGCGCAGGAGCGCCGGCAGGTTGGGGGTAAGGGGGCGAACCTCGGGCGTATGTTCGCTGCCGGGCTGCCCGTCCCGCCGGCATTCGTCATCTCAACTAAGGCTTACCAGGAGATGCTCGACTGTGCTGGCATCAGTGCAGAAATCGAGACATTGATAGCGCGGCTCGACACGCTTGGTGTCGACGAACTCGAGATGGCAAGCGGCAGGATTCGCAGCGCCATAGAGCAAAGCGAACTATCTGTGTCCCTCGCAGCCGCCCTGACCAACGCCTACGCGCAGCTGGACGGGCCTGACGCGCGCGTTGCCGTGCGTTCGTCCGGGATTGCAGAAGACACCGCGGAGGCTTCTTTCGCAGGGTTGCACGATACCTATCTCGACGTTTGCGGTGACCAGGCACTTGCTGTGGCTGTGCGGCGCTGTTGGGCGTCCGTGTGGACGGCTCGTGCGGTGAGTTATCGCCAGCGGATGGGGTTTTCGCATCGTGATGCGAAACTTGCGGTTGTCGTGCAGGCGATGATCGATGCCGATGTCGCGGGCGTATCGTTCACCGCCAATCCTTTGACGGGTGCGACAGATGAATCAGTCGTCAATGCGAGCTGGGGGCTCGGCGAGGCTGTAGTGTCCGGCATCATCACGCCAGACGAATTCGTGTTGTCCAATCGCACGCTGGCAATTCGCCGCCATACGCTGGGCGACAAACAACTCGAGGTTGTTGCTGACCCGACGGCGCCGTCCGGCACCATCACACGCGCAGTCGACGACACGCGTCGACGATCGCTGTCGTTAGACCTTGGCGCGCTCGAGCGTCTGGCGCAACTGGGCCAACAAGTCGCCGCGCATTACGGCGGCTACCCACAAGATATTGAATGGGCCAGCCTGGGTGGCAAATTTTTTCTGCTGCAGGCACGTGATATCACCGCCGCGACGTTCTCCTGGGATGAACAGGTGGACGGCTGGCAGGCACTACCGGATGACGACGATCACGTATGGACGCGTGCTTTTGCGGACGAATGGTGGACTGGTGCTGTGACGCCGCTGTTTTATTCCGTGCGTGCGCGGGGGCAAACGGAGTGTCATCGGCGCGCGCTTGAGGTGATGGGTTTGCCGCGTCAGGCGAACACTCGTGTTTTTAAATACCACAACGCCGAAGTGTATTGGAACGCGTCCTTAGAGCGTCGCGAGGCAGCGAAATTTATTCCACCATTTTTGCGCTCGCCGGCGGCCCTCGGGCGGGTGCCGCCGGCCTGGTGGGCCGAGGTCATCGAGGCGCCGTTCTCGTGGTTCGACTACGTGAAACTATATGCACGACTCACAGTCGCTGCTGGTGGCATGGGACCGACGCGTTGGATAAAAGCGGTTTATCACGAGCTTGAGCAGCGGATTCCCGAGGCAGACGGTCTCAGCGATGACGGGCTGCGCGCGCTTGACGATGAAGCGCTGTACGCCTACCTCGAGTCGCGGATCGAATTTTTCGTCGCCTTTAACCAGCGCCAATGGGCCGGGTTCTTTATCTTTGCTCCAGGTTTGCTCCTGTGGCTCGGCGATTTGATCGGGCGTTGGTACACCGGCAGCAATGCCGGCGTTTATGCTGATCTCATTACTGGCGTGCCGCGGCAAACCGTGACCTTGCAGGAAAATGAACAGCTCTGGCATTTGGCGCAAATGATTCGGCGATCGCCAGTTCTGCAAGCGCTATTCGAAGCACATGCTGGCGCGGCGTTCTTCGGGGCTGCAGCTGCCTGTCCGGAAGCGGAAGCATTTAGTCAGGCATATGCGGCGATGGTTCGCGAGCATGGGCACCGCGGCCAGGCTGACCGCGATTTTTGGTTCCCTCGTCGGATCGAAAATCCTGCAGGGGATTACAACGCCTTCAAGGCCATCCTCAGCGCCGATGGATCCGTCAGCCCGGCGGCGGCTGAGGCGCGCACGCGGGTCCTGCGCGAAGCAGCCGTGGCCGAGGTTCTGGAAAATCTGCGTGCACAGGCCTTCGGCCTATTCAAGCGCGGGTTGTTTCGATTGGTGCTGAAGCACGTCTATGAGTTTCTGCAAGTCAGAGATGATGAACGTCACTATATCGATCGCATCACTTGGTCTAAAAAGCGCACATTGCTGGAAATTAACCGGCGCTTGCTCGAGCGGGGAATCCTCAGCAAGCCGGACGATTATTTTTTCCTCGCAGTAGATGAACTCAACGCAGCCCTTGCGGGCAATTTCGATGCGCGATTGACGGCAGCGAAGATCGCCGGCCGCCGCCATCATTTCGAACAGTTTGACCGCAAACTCGCGACGCCACCTGCCTTTCTCCGGCGGGGAGAATCTATCGATTTGAGTGCTGGCCCAAACGAAGATGGGGCAGCCGATGGCATTCTGCGTGGCGTTGGGACGAGTCGCGGCGTAGTGACTGGCCGGGCTCGCGTGATTAAAAGTCTGGCCGAGATCGGCGCAGTCGAAGAGGGCGACATTCTCGTCTGTCAGGCGACGGACCCCGGCTGGACGCCGGTATTTTTAGTCATTGCCGGATTGGTACTGGAAACCGGGGGGCTGCTGGCACATGGGTCGTGCCTGTCGCGCGAGTACGGTTTGCCGGCGGTTCAGATTACCGACGCCATGCGCATCATCGAAGACGGGGCCTTGATTACGGTGGATGGTGCGCTCGGCACTGTGATATTCGATGCTGCGCCCGAAAGCTAACGCTGAAAGCAGGTCAGTTCGGGCAGCCATGCTCTTATACTGGTCGCCGACCGGTGTGCGCACCAAAACCCACTATCAGACAAAGAGACCCAGCAACCGTGACAGAACCATTTACTGAAATCACCCTCGACTACAACGACGATGTGGCGACACTGGCGCTCAACCGCCCGGAGGCCTTGAATGCCATCACGCCGACGATGTTAGGCGAGCTGAATCGCGCCCTCAGCGACATCAGCGCGCAGCCATCGACGCGTTTCGTGATCCTGACTGGTGCCGGTCGGGCGTTCAGTGCCGGTGTCGACCTCAAAGCGCTCGGCGACAGAGAACTCGTCGACGGCAAAGTCGGCGACATCCTCGATGTTCCTGCCCGGCGTGTGATCGCTCAAATCGAAGCGCTCCCGCAGCCAGTGATCGCACGGGTCAACGGCTTTTGTTTTACTGGTGCCCTGGAACTGGCGCTGGCTTGTGATTTGATGATCGCCGCCGACAAGGCACGCATCGGCGATACGCACGCTAAATGGGGGCTGCGACCAACTTGGGGCATGAGCCAGCGTTTGCCGATGCGGGTCGGCATTGCCAAGGCTCGCGAACTGTCGCTGACTGCGCGCACTTTAACTGGCGCCGACGCCGTTGCGCTCGGCCTTGCCAACCAGGTCGTTCCGCTGGACGAACTTGATAAAGCGATCGCGACCTTGATTGATGAAATGCGCCCTAACAGCGCGGAGTCGTTTGTTGCCTATAAGGATTTATATCGCCAGGCCGAAAATCGCGGCCAGGCAGCTGGATTACATTATGAGGCGACAACTGACTATGCGTTTACTGACAGTGGCGAGCGGCTGGCAGAATTTCGTAAGTAGCGAATGCAGCGTTTTAGCGTATCAACTGGTGCGGAAGGGAGAATTGAACTGTGAGCAAGCTTGAAACGGGAACCGAAGATTTACTCGCCGATTTGGACGCCGGCGTGTTGACCCTGACCTTGAACCGTCCGCAAGCCAGGAACGCAATGAGCGCGGACATGAATGCCGCGTTGCAGGAACAACTGGCGCGCGCGGAACTTGATGCGCAAGTGCGTTGCATTGTTCTCACGGGTACGGGCAAAGGATTTTGTGCCGGCGGTGACGTCAAGGGTATGGCCGCGAGCGGGGATGGTACGGTGGGTAACAATACCATTGACGGTGCGATTCACCGCCAGCGAGTGAATCAGCGCGCGACGGCCGGCAAACTTTACAAAATGCCCAAGCCGACCCTTGCGGCTTTGCCTGGCGCAGCTGCCGGGGCCGGGTTTTCTCTCGCTTTGGCTTGTGATCTGCGCATCATGGCGGCATCCGCGATCTTGACGACCGCTTTTGCGCGGGTTGGTTTCTCCGGCGATTACGGCGGTACGTTTTTTCTGAGCCAATTGGTGGGTACCGCCAAAGCGCGTGAGTTGTATTTCCTCTCTGAGCGGATTAGTGCCGAGCAGGCCCTCCAGCTCGGTTTGACCAATTGGGTGTGTGAGCCGGATACCCTCGCCAGCGAGACTGCGGCCATTGCTACGCGCCTGGCGAGAGGTCCCACAGTCGCGTATCGCTACATGAAGGAGAATTTCAATCGAGTCATCTCAAGTGGCGACGTTGACGATTGCCTCGATCTGGAAGCGACTCATCATATTCACTGCGGCCAGACTGAAGACCATCGCAGTGCCGTGCAGGCTTTCGTCGCGAAAACGGAGCCGGTGTTTAACGGCCGTTGAGACAGTCGTGACTCCTTGTCTGGACAGTCGCGCGCGAGTCGCTTGTTCCTGCGCCAACGCGAGAACGCAGGCTCGGACAAGACGCGGGAGTGGCAGAAATCCTCCTCGCGTGAGTAGAACACAGTAGCGCATGACAGCCAATGTCAGTCGCCACTGCAGGGGCTAATTCGTCCCGCAATTTATTTGAACGGGAAGGTGTCGAGATGATGAAGCTATTTTTTCTGACGTTGTTGTGCAGCGTGATGGCGGCGGTCCACGCCGATGATCTGATGCAGACTGACTGCCAACCTGAGAACGGTATTACCCCTATTTGCGGATTTAGCGCTCCGGAAGATCTCGACGATGTGACAGGCATGCAGGCCCTGGTAGTCGGTAGTCTTGGCGGGGTTAATTTCAATGATTCACACGCTACGCAGGGTGGCGACATTCGCATTCTGTACCTCGATACGCTGAATACTGAAAAGGTATATCCACCGGGTCTTGATGCACCCGCAGTGTCGGAAGGACCTGCTTGGGGCTCTCCGGACTGTCCTGGGCCACCAGCTGAGTTTTCTGCCCACGGCCTGCATGTGTCTGCAAACAAGCTGGGTAGTCACACATTGCTGGTCGTCAACCATGCGGGGCGCGAATCGATCGAGTGGTTGGAGCTCAACAAAAACGGCACCCGCATTACTGCCCGCTGGCGTGGTTGTGTCATGGTCGACGAACCGTATTGGGTGAATGACGTGGCGATACTCGATGACGGTGGTTTAATTGCCAGCCACATGATGCCGCGCGAACAGGCGGGCACCTTGCTGTCGCGTCCGACTAATGATCGCGTCGAGAGCGGTTTTGTTCTGGAATGGCATGCCGACAGCGGCTGGCAGAAGATACCGGGCTCCGAAGGGGCACTACCGAACGGGATTGCGATCTCGGCCGACAACAAGGTCGTCTACAGCAACCACTATCTTGCTAATCAGTTGGTCGCGATAGAGCGGGCAACTGGCAAGCGATTGTGGACTGCCGCACTCAATGGTGCGCCCGATAATCTCAGCGTCCGGCC
This sequence comes from Proteobacteria bacterium UBA981, assembly GCA_002292285.1. GTDB lineage: Bacteria > Pseudomonadota > Gammaproteobacteria > UBA981. The sequence continues at coordinate 502,902 of DBBP01000008.1, read as the reverse complement.
GGACGGCGACTTGCTGGTGGCGACACATTTGGTCGACCTGGCAACCATTCGCGACCAGTGCCTGCTCAGGAATGACCCGATCTGCAAGTTGCCGTTCGTGATCAGTTCGGTAGATAGCACAACCGGCGCGGTGTCGCCGGTTATTGAATCAGCCGGCCGGCCATTCGGCGGTTCCACGGTCGCTGTGGAGTACGGTGACTACATCTATATGGGGTCTTTTTCGGGCAATCGAATCGGTCGTATACCAGTGCCTCGTTAACAGCCTGATCCAGGCGCGGTTCCTGCATGCGCGCATCGCGATATCGCTACTCGGCACAGGCCGGCTATCGCCGCCCGGTTTCAGTTCAGAGTTGAGTTGATTTGATTGCACGGCGCCTCGCTCCGACAGGCGGAGTCGCTGACTGACGAATTTTGTTGCAGCGCATCCAAAGTTTGTCGCGCAGCCACGTGACTGCGCACCGTTGTTGTCGCCCCCATAAAGCGCTAACGTGACGGTGCGGCGGCCAATCCGGGTGCCGATTTCTGGGAGGGAATTATGCAAGCCATTGTCGAAGGAGGCTGCATCTCGGCGGACTCACACATCGTCGAAGCACCAAACTGCTACACCGACTACATCGAACCCAAGTATCGCGACAACGCGCCGCACATCGAAGTCGATGCACGAGGCGGCGATGTCTACGTGATACCCGGCATGGAAGGAACCAGCATCCCCTTGGGGCTGGTTGCGGGTGCCGGTGTGCCGCCTGAGGATCTGGTCGCCAAACGCGAAGGTTCAAAGTTCGTCGAATTGCATCGCAGTGGCGCAGATTCAAACTACCGCCTAGCGGACCAAGACCGCGACGGCATCGCCGGTGAAATCCTCTACGCTTCGATCGGCATGGTGCTGTGCAACCACCCGGACTTTGCCTATAAGTCAGCTTGTATGCAGGCCTATAACCGCTGGCTTGCAGAATATTGCAGCGTCGCCCCCAATCGTTTGTTCGGTCTGGCGCAGACGTCTGTGTCGAGTGTCGAGTCCGCTATCGAAGATGTCCGCCGGGCTAAGGAGCTGGGCTTTGTCGGCATGATGATGCCGGGTGACCCGCAACACGAAGATTATGACCAGCCGCTCTACGATCCACTATGGGAGTGCGCAGTCGATTTAGAAATGCCGCTGTGCTTCCACATTCTGACCTCAAAAAATTCAAATACCGATGCAGTGTTCGGACAGGTCCGCGGCAACCGCATCAATGGGTTCATGAATATTATCCGCGGCGTCCAGGACATCGTGGGTCTGTTCGTATTGGGCGGCGTTTTTGACCGGCATCCGAAGCTGAAATTGGTCATCGCAGAAGGCGATGCGGGGTGGTTGCCGCACTATGCCTACCGTATGGATCATGCATACGATCGGCATGGTTACTGGATGGAAGGCCGCGGTTTGAAGAAAAAGCCGAGCGACTACATCAATGAAAATGTCTACTTTACTTTCCAGGATGACTGGATCGCTTTCAAGAATGTAAGCGAGCTCAATCCGCAGCGTTTGTTGTGGGCCAATGACTTCCCCCATACGGATTCGACGTGGCCGTTATCACAGGAACTGCTCACTGAGCACAGTGCCAACATCACGGCCGAACAGCGTCAATGGATTGTGCGTGATAACGCCAAGGAACTGTTTAACCTGCCGTGCTGAACGGGACATCCCAATCAAGGTCTGCGTGAGGGACGCCGCCGGATACTAACTGTCCCGGCGCATCGCAGCCGCGCGCATTACGTGATGCCGCGAACTGCGATTCCGACTTACTAAACTGCTTACAGGCCGTCTCGAGTGTGCGACATAAGTCACGACTCGGGACGGCTCGATTTACCAGCGCCCCTAACATGACCGCGACTATTGCGGCCAGGTTAGGGGCGCCATCGATTCCGACCGGCTGCGCGCATGCTTGCGCCGAACAAGGCTAGTCGGCCACCAATTCACTGGGGAGTGTATTCAATGACAGATTCTGCAACAGATTTCGATCTGGTGATTCGCGGCGGGCGGGTCGTGGACGGCACACGGATGCCGGCGTTCAATGGCGATGTTGCGATTAAAGACGGGCTGATTGCCGAAATCGGTCATGTGCGAGGCACGGGCGCCAAGGAAATCGATGCCGAAGGTTTGGTCGTCGCGCCAGGTTTTATTGACGTACACACGCACTACGATGCGCAACTCAACTGGGACCCGTATGCCTCGCAGTCGTGCTGGCACGGCATCACGAGCATCGTCATTAGTGCCTGCGGATTCGGATTTGCACCTTGTCGTCCGGAAGATCGCGAACGAGCTATGCAACGCATGACGCGTGTGGAAGCCATCCCGTATGCGTCGATGAAAGAAGGTATGCGGTGGGATTGGGTGAGTCAGCGCGATTACCTTGAGTCGCTCGAGAACGCGGGTATCGGCGTGAATGTTGCCACTTACATTCCGCAGTCTCCGATCCGCGGCTGGGTGCTGGGCGAAGAAGACTCCAAGCGTGAGAAAGTTACTGACGATGAACTCGAGCAGATGAAAGAGCTCGTGCGTGAGGGATATCGTGCTGGTGCGCTTGGGCTGTCGACGGACCTGAATTTAATCGACCGCGACTTTGACGGTTCCATGCTGCCAAGCCTGATCGCAAGCCCGGAGGAAACCGAGGCCCTGATTGCGGTCGCGAAGGAATTTAACGTCGGTTCTATTGAGGTCACGCCGCAGTCCCTGCATCTCGGTCCGGACGAGGCGGTTCTGCTGGAGCGTTGGGCGGAACTGAGTGGCCGCCCGGTGTATTACAACGCCATCCTGCAAGTTCATCATTTGCCCGGACAATGGAAGGAAGCGCTGGCGCGCCTGGAAGACATGAATACGCGCCATCGCGTTTATGCACTCGGCAACGCGCATCGCATCGAGTCATTGTTCAGTCTGCTTGAATACAACTTGTTCGACGACATGCCGCAATGGAATAAAGCACTCGCATGCCCACTTGAAGAGCGCCTCGCGAATCTGCGTGACCCGGAAGTACGCGCGCGCCTCCAGCATGACCTTGACCATCACACCAACCGCTTATGGGCTGGTAATTGGGAACGGATGAAGGTGTTCGAGTCCGAGCAGACCAACTACAACGGCCGCTACGTCGGCGAGATCGCGCGCGAGATGGGCATCCCGCCGCTCGATGCGTTTTGCGAGATCGCGCTTGGCGAGGGTTTGCGCACCTTGTTCCTGATCGAAGATTTGAACAACACCGAGGATGACGCGGTAGGTGAAATCATGAGCCACCCGTTCGTCATACCGGGGCTCTCAGATGGTGGTGCGCACACCCAGTTCCTGTGCCTGGGTAAGTATCCGACTGTGATGCTGTCGAAATGGGTGCGGGATCTCGGCGTAATGAGCCTTGAAGAAGCTCACTGGCGTTTGTCCTACATGTCGGCGGCGGCAATCGGCCTTGATGGCATTGGGACATTGCAGGTCGGGATGCCGGCTGACGTGGTGGTCTACGATCTTGAGAAACTCGAAGTCACGCCGGAGGAACCGGTCTATGAGGACATCATCGCCGGTGGCAAGCGTTTGATTCAAAAAGCCCGTGGCTACCGCGCCATTATCGTTAACGGCGTGGCGACCTTTGAGTACGACGAATGTACTGGCGCGCTGCCGGGACGCATTCTGCGCACGGCGGCGTATGAGGCGGAACCTGCGGTTCACGACGCCGTGACGCCGGTAGCGGCACAGGATTAGCGAATCGGTGCGTGATCCGCGTTGCGGGTCGCGCACTCGGGTAACGTCGAGCTTCAAAGTCACCGCTTTCGTCACTCGTTCGCGTGGAATACGCTCGCGATGTTTTCCAGGCGACGGATGGTGACCACCCGATTTGTCCGCAGTCTTGAGTGTTACCACCAGGTTCTGACAGGTTCGGCAGGCCGATGCCGTGACTTGGCGATTCGTTCGTCGCGGGTTTGATAAAACAACGCTGGTGACATTGCGCGAGTCAGCCGCGCCAAGCGTTGGGTTCGGGCACCCAGCGCTTATATAAACACGCTACGGGGACGTTGAGAGGGGCTCCTAGCCGCCTTCGATGGCGGGCAGAAAGTAGACTTCACTATCCGCACGTACTTTTTCAACAAACCAGTCCTGGTAGATCTGGCCGTCTATAGCGATTGCGAATCCCTGGCCGAGACGTTCGGCGATACCGGGGAAGGACTGTTCGAGGTCTTTGAGAAGGCGGCGAACATCGCCGCCCTGGACTTGGTGTTCGGTCACGCCGGCGGCGAAGGAACGCGCTACCTCCAAAGGCAGGACGACCTTCGCCATGGCAGAACTCAGCTACTTCGCTTCATCAATTGAGGCGAGTAGCTTCGGCGGCGAAATGGGTAAATGCCCCATCCGCACACCGGCAGCTCGTGAGACTGCATTTGCGACCGCAGCCAACGGCGGCACAATCGGCACTTCTCCGACTCCGCGAACGCCATAGGGGTGACCTGGGTTGGGCACTTCTACGACCACGGTGTTGATCATCGGCAGGTCGGAACAGACCGGCACGCGATAATCCAGGAACCCGGTGTTGAGCAGCTGACCTTCGTCGCTGTACACATATTCCTCGTTCAAAGCCCAGCCAATGCCCTGAGCGGCACCGCCCTGCATCTGGCCTTCCACGTAGCTCGGGTGGATGGCCTTGCCGACGTCCTGAATCGCGGTGTAGCGCAATACGGTGACAAAACCGGTTTCCGGATCAATCTCAACATCGCAAATGTGCGTCCCGAACGCTGGACCGGCGCCCTGAGCGTTGATATTGGCCTTGCCGCTGATGGCGCCGCCCGTTCGATCGGATTTCTTGGCAATGTCGGCAATTGACAATGGCTTGTGTTTATCAGTCTCGATACACACTGCACAGCCGTTTTCCCATTCAACCTGGTCAAGCTCGACGTCCCACATTTTCGCGGCGCGTCGCTTCATGTCCTTGACTGCATCTTCGGCGGCCTCGATGACCGCTTTGCCGGTCGCAAAGGTGACGCGACTGCCGCCCGTCAATGCCGAGAAGGCAACAGACTCAGTATCAGCGACCAGCGGTTTGATGCGTGACACATCAACGCCGAGAACCTCAGCTGCCATCAGTGCCATCGACGCTCTGGAACCGCCGATATCCGGATTGCCCGTGACTACGATGACCGTACCATCTTCGTTGATCATCACTTCTGCACTCGAAGTACCACCGATGTTGAACCAGAATCCTGACGCGATGCCACGACCCTGGTTAGGGCCGAGCGGCACGCTCATGTGCGGGTGTTCTTCGGCGGCGCGCAGGTTCTCAAGGTTGCCAATGCGACCAAACTTGACGCCGTAGGGTGCCTGGGTCCCTTCAATTGCGGCGTTTTTAATACGCAGCTGCAACGGGTCCATGCCCAGTTTGAGAGCCAACTCATCCATTGCCGACTCGACTGCAAAAGCTGCGACCGGCGCGCCTGGGGCGCGATAGGCTGCGGCTTTCGGACGATTGACCACAACGTCCCAGCCAGTGCACAGGATGTCGGTCATGTTGTAGGGCGCGAAGCCTGTCATGCAGCCCAGACCGACGGGCGAGCCGGGGAAAGCACCTGCTTCGTATTCCATTTCGAGTTCGCCAGCGACCAGTGTGCCATCGTTGAGCGCGCCCAGTTTGCAGCGCGCATGGCCGCCTGAGGTCGGGCCCGTAGCGCGCATGACTTCGTCGCGTGACATGACCATTTTCACTGGCTTGCCGGACTGCTTGGCAAGCATCATGGCGACGGGCTCAAGATAGACCACTGTTTTGCCACCAAAGCCGCCGCCGATTTCGGCTGGAATAGCTTTGATCTTGGAGTTATCCATGCCGCACAATTTCGCGCACATCGCGCGCACCATGAACTGTCCCTGACTAGAGCTCCAGACTGTCGCCATACCGTCGGCAGCAAGACTGACAACGCACGCGTGGGTCTCGATATAACCTTGATGGACCGTTTGTGTTGAGTAGTCGCCTTCGACGATGACTTCAGCCTTCTTGAAGCCAGCTTCCACATCACCCAGTGCGAATTGCGCGCGCTTTGCGATGTTGGAGGATTTTTTTGGTGCCGGCTCAACGCCTTCGGTGGTCATGCCCTTGTGCAGAACCGGCGCGTTCTTCTTCATCGCCTCAGCGAGGTTCATTACGGGCTTCAGCACTTCGTATTCGACTTCGATGAGTGCCGCAGCGCGTTCGGCAATCTGCGGCGAGGTCGCCGCCACGGCAGCAACTGCGTGGCCGTCGTAATAGACTTTGTCGCGCGCGATGACGTTGCGTGACATGTCGTAGAAACTCACTACGACTTCGCCAACAATCTTGTCGGATGGGTCGATGGCCGGGAAGTCCTTGCCCGTCACGACGGCTTTGACGCCTTCCAGTTTGAGCGCCTTAGCGACGTTGATGCTTTTTATTTTTGCGTGGGCGTGGGGACTACGGACCATGCGGCCATGCAGCATCCCGTTCATGTCGAAGTCAGCGCCAAAGTTGGCGCGACCGGTTACTTTGTCGACACCGTCCGGACGTACCGGGCGCGTGCCAATATGTTTGTAGTCGCGACCGCTGTAATCAATGATTCGGTTCAATTCTTCTTCGTTACCCATCGCTCATGCTCCTCGCATTTCTGCTGCGGCGTTCATCACAGCCTTAATGATTTTGTCGTAACCGGTGCAGCGGCATAAATTGCCAGCCAGCCAGTAGCGCGCTTCTGTTTCGGTTGGGTCGGGGTTATGTTCGAGCAGTGCTTTGGTCGCAACGATAAATCCCGGGGTGCAAATGCCGCACTGCAACGCAGCTTCTTGCAGAAAATGCCGCTGAATCGGGTGTAGCTCTTCGGCACTGGCGACGCCTTCGATAGTTTCGAATTTGGCATCTTGAGCTTCGGCAGCCAGAACCAGGCACGAGCACACCAGGGTGCCGTTCATGGTCACACTGCATGCGCCGCAGTCGCCTGATGCACAGCCTTCCTTGCTGCCAGTCAGTCCAAGTTCGTCGCGCAGAACGTCCAGAAGTGTTTGTTCGGTGTCGCACAGAAACTCTGTGCGGTCGCCGTTAATCGTGGTGGTGACGTGATGTTTAGCCATCAAATTTTTCTCCGATTCTCTACGCTCGAGCGCGTTCGAGTGCAATAACAGCGGCGCGCCGAGCGAGTACGCCAGCAACTTTGGTGCGATATTCAATCGTCCCGCGCTTGTCATCGATGGGGTTGCAGGCGGCACTTGCCGCAGCAGCAAGCGCATCCAGTGCCGCTGCGTCTACAGTGGTGCCGATCAGCGCTTTCGCGCCGTCTTTAACCAGTAGCGGTTTGGGCGCAACGGCGCCCAGAGCGACCCGGGCATGGGTACAAACGCCTTTCTTGTCGAGCGTGAGGCTGACGCCGGCGCCAACGACAGCGATGTCCATTTCAGTGCGTGGAATAAAACGCAGATAGGCGTCGCCCGACTTCTTGGGTCGTTCCGGCAGGGTAATGCTGACGACAAACTCGTCTTTTTTCAGCGATGTTTTCCCTGGACCAGTCACGATGTCTTCAACTTTCGACGAGCGCGTGCCTTTCGGGCCCACAATCTTGCATGTCGCATCAGCGGCGATCATGCCCGGGATGCTATCTGCTGCGGGCGAGCCGTTGCACAAATTGCCACCGAGTGAGGCGCGCCCCTGGATTTGTGTCGACCCGATCAGCTCGAGTCCTTCAATCACCCCAGGCCACGCCTTGAGCACGGCCTTGTTGGCGCCGAGCACAGCGCCTGGTACGGCAGCACCGATCTCGAAACCTTTTTTGCCCTTCTTTATCGTGCTGAGTTCTGGAATTTGCTTAATGTCTACGATGAGACCGGGGCGCACCATGCCCGCACGAAGTTGCACCAGGAGGTCAGTCCCCCCGGCCAGTACCTTTGCCTTGCCTTTCGCACCGGCCAGTATTTTGACGGCCTCGCGGACACTCCGCGGTGCGGCGAATTCAATATCTGCCACGTTTTTCCCCAATCACATTTCAGTTCGACGTAACCCCTTATATTACACGTCCGCTGCCGTTGTGGGGTGGCTCCGCAACGAGCCATGCAGGGTTAATTCTGCGGCGTCACGAGGTGCTCGTGACGAACGGTCGCTCAACTTGGTAACCGCAGCACCCCTTTGGCGATAATGTTGCGCTGGATTTCGTTCGATCCGCCATAAATTGTTGCTGGTCTGGCGTTGTAAAATTGGCTCATCACGTCAACGCCGGCGTCACCGAACCCGACGGTGCCAAGCGTGCCGCCATCAGCACCGGCGGTCTCGACCATCATGTCCGTCAGGCGTGAGAAAGTCTCCGTTGCCCAAATTTTGACTAGTGATACGTCCGGCCCAAGCGTTTCGCCGCGGCGCACGATGTCTGCAAAGCGCTGATAGGTGGATTCCAGATCGAGAACATCGAGTCTGAAGCGCACCATTTTGTCGACAAACGCCGGATCGTCGAACAGCCCGGCACCTGAGGCGATGTCCTGCAGGCGCATCAATGCGAACTGCGATTGTTTGGGACTGCCGAGGAATATACGCTCGAAACCGAGTAAGGCTTTCGCGATGGTCCAGCCCTGATTAATCTCGCCGACCATGCAATCGGCGGGGACGCGCACGTTGTCGAGAAAGACTTCACAAAATTCTTCGTGGCCCGCGATATTACGAATCGGGCGAATGGTGATGCCGGGTTGGTCGAAGTCAATCAGAAAAAAGCTGATGCCTTCTTGCTGTTTGCCTTCTTTGGACGTGCGCGCGAGGCAAAACATGTGAGTCGCGTCCTGCGCCAGTGTGGTCCAGGTCTTCTGGCCGTTGATAACGAATTCATCACCATCGGGCAGCGCTTCAGTTTTCAGGCTGGCGAGATCTGAACCCGCATTAGGCTCGGAATAACCTTGGCACCAGACGGTCTCGCCGGCGAGAATTTTCGGCAGATAACGCGCCCGCTGCTCCGCTGTGCCGTGCTGAATGAGCAGCGGCCCCACCATGACAATCCCCATATCGGGTGCGCGAGCAACGCCCCAGCGCTCCTGTTCTTCTATAAAGATAAGTAACTTCGCGGGCGATAAGCCCATGCCGCCGTGCTCAGCTGGCCAGGCAGGAGCTACCCAGCCTTTCTGTGAGAGCGTCATATACCACGGTTTGACTTCCGTCCAGCGTGGGCGCCGCGAGGGATATCGCATGTCGGAAGGATATTCCGATTCAAGAAAATGCCGCACGATGAGTCGAAATTCCTCATCGCTGATGCTGTCCCACTCGCCGTTCGCCGGTTCGTCGACGAGGGGCGCCGATTGTGCCTGATTGTCACCATCCGTATCGGTGTTATCACCGAGCAGTTCGTGCAAGCGTCGCGCGTTGAAGCTGGCATTACCGAGACGCGCCCCGACGACAAGAATGCGATTGAGGTAGAGGCCGACGTCACATTCGTCCGTATAGCCAATGCCACCGTGCAGTTGTACGGATTGGCGTCCGATCAATAGCGCCGCCTCATTGGCGCGGTACTTGGCGCGGCTGGCGGCAATTGCGCGGGCCTCGTCAGAACTGTCGGTGTCAAATGTCGCGAGTGCTTCCTCGAGCACCGCGCTGGCGAGGGTTTTCTGCACGAGTAAATCCACCGCCCGATGCTGCAAGGCCTGAAAGCTGCCGATGTATTTGCCGAACTGTTGGCGGGTCTTGAGATACTCAAGCGTGATGTCGAACGCCGCTTCAGCTGCCCCAACCAGATAACTGGCAGCTGCGAGCCGTGTGATTTCGCGCGCATAGCTCAGCGCATGCTCGGCTGTGCGGCCATTGCCAAGCAGGGCTGCTTTGTCGAGCGACACTGCCTGCAAGGTCAAAGTTGCTGCATGGGTTCCATCGCACAGGGCGTGATTTTTAAGCTGCAGGTTGGTGGCGCCGAGAGGACAGTAAAAAAGCGCTGTTTGTTGCTCAAGGATCGCGACCACAATGACGCCGTCGAGTGCCGAGCCGAGTGCGATATTGCGTACTTCACCGGACAATACGAAATTTTCGCCCGCGACATGGGCGCGCAGGGGCGCACCGTCGTGCAGGGCGAATTCGCTCGGTTCGGCGAGGGCCGCGCCGGCCAGCGTCGTGCCCGCGACAACTTCGCCAAGCAATTTATTGGCCTGGGGCAATTGAGCCAGTAGCGCTACGGCACCAACAGCGCACTCAATCATCGGCTCGGGAGCGACTACGCGGCCCAGCTGACGGCACACGGCACCGACGGCGCTCGCACCGAGCGCCAGGCCGCCGGCGGATTCCGGCGCGAGGATGCCACCCCATCCCAGTTCACACATCGCCGTCCACGCCGCGCGGTCAAATGGCGTTTCACCGCCACGCAGCGCACGCAGCCGCTCTACCCCAAGGCTGCGGCGGCAAAAATCCTCAGCGCTGTCGCGCAGCATGTCGATGGTTTCCAGATCCAGGGCGTGGTGGGCGATGGCGGCGTCGGCCATGAACGATTCTCCGGGAGGGCAAATAGACGCGATATGATAATTCGAAATGGCGTCGCCTGCGGAACGCGGGTGGCATGGGATGCAAAAACCTGAGGTGTGAAATTGTGAAGCCGGAAGTCGTCAAACTGGAAGTCGTCGAGGATTACATTGGACTGGTGCAGCTTGCCAACCCGCCCGTCAATGCCCATAGCCAACAATTGCTCGCGGAAGTGGCCTGGACCTTCGACACCATTAGTGATCGCGATGACATACGCGCGGTAGTCTTTACGGGCGAGGGCAAATGCTTTTGTGCCGGGGCTGATATCAAGGAACGGGTTGGCACCGAGCGCAAGGACGGTGACCACTGGCAGAACTCGCGGCGCGCACGGGAGGCTTACCACAGCATCATGGAGTGCCAGAAGCCGGTGATCGCGGCGATTAACGGCCCGGCTCTCGGCGGCGGTCTGGCCCTCGCCGCATCGTGTGACATCCTGCTGGCGAGCGAGAAAGGCTGCCTGGGGCTGCCAGAAATCAATGTTGGGTTATTGGGTGGTGGGCGTCACACCAAGCGGTTATTCAGCCATTCTCGCCAGCGCCGCATGATGCTGACCGGGCTGCGGGTATTTGGACCGGAGTTGTATCGTCTCGGCGTGGTTGAAGAATGCACTGCGCCCGAGGATCTGATGGAGGCGGCGATGGCCATCGCTCGCGAGATCGCTGCCAAAAGCCCGGTCGCGACCAAGCTGGCCAAACATGCGCTGAATCAAATCGAAGAAATGACGCTACGTGACGGTTATCGTTTCGAACAAACCATGACGGGTCAGCTGGGACAAAGCGAGGACTCGAAAGAGGCCATGCGTGCCTTTGTCGAGAAGCGCGAACCCGTATTCAAGGGACGCTAGGCGGTCGGAAGGCGCTGCGATGTGTCTTGGCTGCGCCGTACTGCGCAGCGAACGACGCGGCATATCAGACCGATAGGCGGAAAGTGATCGCGCTCGCGACCCGTTGGACCGACGCCGCGCCAGGTCGGTTTCGCAATGCGAGAGCCTCCCGAGACCCTCGACGTGGCGCCGAGCGGATGAACAGGGCGTGGCCCGGTGGCCGCGCTCGGGCGGGTGAGTGCGTACAATCGTCTACCATTCTTATAATGCGTGTGCCTAGCTATTCAGGGGAGAACTATGGCTATTGATTTCCATGATCCACGTGGGGCGACTCGCGTTGCACCCGAGTCGTATACCTGCCGGCACGATTTATCCGGCAGTCCGACTATCGGCCTGCTCGCCAACGGCTTTCCGGATTCCGTCGCCTTTCTGGACGCAGTTGAGGGCGCACTCGCTGGCGCGTTGCCGCAAGCCAGCTTTAAGCGCTACCAAAAGCCGGGCGCTTCGGCGCCGGCAGTAGCGTCAATTGTCGATTCCATCGCGAGCGAATGCGATGCGCTGGTGACTGCCTACGGGCATTGAGGCAGCTGTACTTCCGGCACCGTGCGTGACGGCATTGCAGTAGCGAGAGCGGGGCGGCCAGCGGTCGCGTTTGTAACAACGAAATTCGAACCACAAGGCAACTTCGTCGCCCGTGCCGAAGGCATGCCCGACGTGCCGCGGGTGATCGTGCCGCACCCGGTTGCCGGCATCGGTCTTGATGCGATGGGCGAACTGGCGTTGCAGATTTGTGACGAAGTGATTGGCCGCCTGCGAAACGGATGAACGTTATGTTGAGTGCTGCCGACGCTGACGCGGCTTTGGAACAACTGCACGCCAATGGTTGTACCGATGGACTACCGGTCATCATCCCGACTGCTGAACGGGTTACGCGCATGATTCTGGCCAGTGGCCTCGACGCGGATATCGAGTTGGGCGAGATGGGTCCCGGTTATGGGATCGCGACAGTGGAGAAAGTTGCGGTCGCCGCCGTCATGGCCGGCTGTACGCCGGATCACATCAGTGTCGTTGTAGCGGCTGTACGCGCCATTTGCCAACCCGAGTTCGATCTCACAGAAATGCAGTGCACAACGCACTGCACCACGCCGATGGTGATCGTGAACGGACCGGCCAGAGAGGCCGGCGGATTCGCGAGTGGTTTCGGACTGATGGGGCCAGGGCACCGTGCGAATGCGAGTGTCGGTCGGGCTTTGCGCTTGACCATGATCAACATTGGTGGCGCACGTGCGGGTGAGTCGGATATGGCTATCCATGGTTCGCCGGCAAAATTCGGCTTCTGTTTCGCCGAAGACGAACAGGCGTCGCCGTTCCCGCCCTTGCACACCACGCTCGGATATAGCGAATCACAAAGTGTCGTGACGGTACTCGGTGTCGAGAGTCCGCATTCGGTGCTGTTTACCGGAGACAGTAACGAGGCCGTATTTGCCGACGCTCTACTGCAAACCATTGCCGAAGCCATCGCCAATCCCGGCAGCAATAACTCGCACCTTGGTGGCAACGGCGCCGTCGCGGTGGTGCTCAATCCAGAGCATGCCGCTATTTTGCACAGCGTCGGTTTCGACCGCAGTGCGATTCAGCGCGAACTCGCCGCACGTGCACTCACGCCACGAGCATTGATGATTCGACTCAACCCGAAAATGCTGGTCGGAAAAGAGGACATGATTCCTGCGGTGCGTGACAGCAGCAAAATTCTAGTGTTGGTGGCAGGCGCACCCGGCTTATATACGATGGTCATGCCAACCTGGTGTGCAGGGCCGCACGGGAACGTTACCGTTCACGCGGAAGTTGAATTAGATCAATTTTGTGAGCTGCCGACGCCGAACTAACTGCACGACGCTGATAAGGACATCGTGAACGACACCAACACGACACAAACACGGCTGCGCGAGATGCCGTCAATCGACGAACTCTTGCGCAGTACAACTTGCACAGTCCTGCTCGACGCGTATGGCCGCGAGCTGGTCACTGCTGTGATGCGCGACATTGTCGCGGAGTTGCGCGCGCAGATCCTGGCAGCGCGCGATTCGCCAATGCCGGAGTTTGGGGATGTCGTCGGCCGTGCAGCTGAAAAACTCGCAGCCATGATGGCCCCAGCCCTGAAGCCGGTCTTTAATCTCACAGGGACTGTCCTGCATACGAATCTTGGGCGTGCACCGTTGCCTGCTGAAGCTATTGCCGCAATGACCGCGGTGGCAAGTAGTGCGAGCAATCTTGAGTTCGATCTGGGAAACGGCAAACGCGGTGATCGTGACACCTTGGTGGAAAGCTGGATCTGCCGACTTACCGGCGCCGAAGCTGCGACAGTGGTCAACAATAACGCCGCTGCAGTGCTACTGCTATTGAACTCGCTCGCTATGCGCAAAGAAGTGCCGGTCTCGCGTGGTGAGTTGGTCGAAATCGGTGGCGCCTTCCGCATTCCCGAAGTGATGGCCCGGGCCGGCAGCAAGCTCGTCGAAGTCGGCACCACTAACCGTACTCATGCGCGCGACTTCGAAGCGGCACTCTCGACACGCACTGCGCTGTTGATGAAGGTACACACCAGCAATTACGTGGTGGAAGGATTCGTCGCTAGCGTATCTGATCAACAACTCGCTGGCATAGCCCATCAGCACGGCATCGCATACGTCGTTGACGCGGGCAGCGGCTCACTCGTCGATCTAAGTCAGTTCGGTTTGCCGCGCGAACAAACGGTCGCGGAGACGCTGTCAGCCGGGGCGGATTTGGTGACCTTCAGCGGCGACAAGCTCCTGGGTGGCCCGCAATGCGGAATTATCGTCGGGCGCAGGGATTTGATCCGAAAGATTAAGAAGAATCCTATGAAGCGAGCGCTGCGTGTCGACAAAATCACGCTGGCGGCGTTGACTGCTGTGTTGCAGCTGTACGCTGATCCGACGCGTCTGGCTGAACGTCTGCCGACGCTACGCTTGTTAACGCGTAGCGAAGACGACATTCGATCCGTTGCAGAGCGCCTGCTGGATCCTGTGAGCAAGGCGTTGCAGGGTGACGCCACGGTGAGTGTTACTGATTGTCGCAGCCAGATTGGGAGCGGGGCGATGCCAGTCGATTTACTGCCGAGCGCCGCGCTGGCTTTGTGCATAGTGGGTTCGCGAGGCAAAGCGCTCGAGCGTCTCGCAGCCCGCTTCCGTGCTTTGCCGGTGCCCGTGATCGGGCGCATCGCGGACGGTATGTTATTACTTGATCTGCGCTGCCTTGAGAATGAGGCGGGTTTCATCGAGCAATTGAGTTTCTTATCGAGTGCAGGTGAAGCGCCATGATTGTCGCCACCGCTGGTCACGTCGATCATGGCAAGACGTTACTGGTTAAAGCCCTCACTGGTGTCGACACGGACCGGCTACCCGAAGAAAAGCAGCGCGGTCTGACAATCGAACTGGGCTTCGCTTATTTCGATTTGGGCAACGGCGAAAGTACGGGTTTTATCGATGTTCCTGGACACGAACGATTCATTCGTACGATGGTCGCGGGGGTTAGCGGAATTGACGTCGTCTTGTTTATTGTCGCTGCCGATGACGGTCCTATGCCCCAAACCGCAGAACATCTCGCGATTCTGGATCTACTGGGCGTTTCACGCGGCGTTATCGCGCTGACTAAGATCGACCGTGTTAGCGCCGAGCGTTTAGAAGAAGTCACTGTCGAGTGTCATGAATTACTTGCCGCGACTCCGCTGGCAGACGCCGCGGTGTTGCCAGTATCGGCGGTCGAGGGTGTCGGTATTGAAGAATTGCGTGCCGAGCTTGTGCGCCTCGCTAGCGTTGTTCCTGTGCGTGTAAGCGCAGGCAATTTGCGCCTCGCGATCGACCGCAGCTTTTTACTCAAAGGGGCCGGGCGGGTTGTGACGGGCACGCTATTTTCCGGCGAAGTCGCATTGAACGATGCAGTTCATCACACGCCAGGCGGCGGTGAATTGCGGGTGCGCGGGATCCATGCACAGAACCGCGAAGCTCCGCGGGCTATATGCGGGCAGCGCACCGCGCTCAACCTAACCGGGGCAGGCTTGCGCGAAGCTGAGCTACACCGCGGTGACTGGATTGTCGGCCCCGGTGCAGATTTTTCAACGCGTCGCCTGGATGGGGAGGTCCGGGTGCTTGCGAGCGAAGGACGAGCGCTGCGCAATCGCGCCCCGGTCCATGTGCACATTGGCGCGGCTGACGTGACAGGTCGGCTGGTCACTTTCGACGGTAAGTCGATTGAGCCAGGACACACAGGCCTGGTGCAATTGATGTTGGATAACGAACTGCACGCAGTACGCGGCGACCGGATTGTGCTGCGTGACCAATCGGCGCGGCGCACGGTCGGGGGTGGCGTTGTACTTGACCCGTTGCCGGATATACGCGGTCGTGCGCGCCGTGAGCGGGCAGTTTATTTGCAGGCGATGCGCGAACCGAGCGCCGACCAGGCGTTCGCTAGGGCACTGTCAACGCTGGAGGATGGTGTTGATATCTCGCGCTTTGCGCGAGCATGGAATCTGTCTGCGTCGCAGCTGCACGACCTGCAACACAACGTGCCGGTCGTTGTCGCCGGTGGCGACCATCCACGTGGATTCGAACCGCGTAGATGGCAGGATTTGAAGGATTCTCTGGTGCCGGCCCTTGAGGCCTGCCATGTCGCGGCTCCCGAGCGCACGGGGTCCAGTGAAGCCGACATCAATCGCCAACTGCCTCGACGTCTGAAGCCCGAGTTACTCGTCCTGTTAATTAACGAGCTGCTGGCCGACGGCACGTTTGAGCGTGATGGTGCGTTGGTGCGCTTGCCTGGACATGCGGCGCGGCGTTCTCCGGCTGATGAAGCCCTGTGGAAACGTGTCCGTCCGCTACTCGATGTCGCAGATTTTAAAACGCCCGTGGTTCACGACATGGTGGAACCGTTGGGGATGGATTTCAAACTGCTCGAAGCGTTTTTGATCCGTTCTGCACAAGAAGGTTTTTTGGTCCGCGTCAGCGCCAAACGCTACTTCCTGCCGGAGACCGTTGTACATTTTGAAACGATCGTGCGCGAACTTGCACGGACCCAGCCAGATGGCGTGTTCACCGTGGCCGATTTTCGCAATGAAGTCGGTATCGGGCGTAACGCAGTAGTTGAAATTCTTGAGTATCTTGATCGTGTTGGCTTGACCCGCAGGCACGGTCAGGTGCGTAAATTGGTTCCATCGCGAACGACCTGAAGGAATACTTATGAGTAACTCCGTGTCTATCGAAACCACCACAGGCCGGGTTGAAGGGCAATGCGATGCACGCTTCGACGCCATTGCTGAAGCCTTCGTCGCGAACTTCAATGAGCACGATGAAGTGGGCGCGAGTTGTGTAGTCACCGTGGAAGGCGAAAAGGTGGTCGATCTTTGGGGAGGCCACATCAAACGTGACGGCGAAGCCTGGCAGCAGGACACGCTATGCACGGTGTTTTCGGCAACGAAAGGCGCCATGGCCTTATGTGCGCACATGCTCGCCGACCGCGGACAGCTCGATTTAGATGCGGAGATTCGCGAATACTGGCCGGAATTTGCAGTGGGCGGAAAAGAACATGCACTGGTCAAAATGACGCTCGACCACAGCCTCGGTCTGCCCCACGTGCGCGGCGCGGTAAAAGATGGTGGTTTCTACGATTACGACTACATGGTCGACCGTATCGCAGAAGAACCGGTGTTCTGGGAACCGGGCACCCGCGGCGGCTACCATGCCATCAGCATGGCTTGGACGGTCGGTGAAATAGTGCATCGTGCGGCTGGCAAGCGCCTCGGCAAGTATTTCAATGAACAAGTGGCCCAACCGCTAGGACTCGATTTCTGGATTGGCGCGCCGGTGAGTGTGGAAGCGCGCATTTCTCCGATGATCGCGGCAGTTCCGGACGAGGCGCTGATGGCGACGCGCTTCATCCAGACGGCTTTGTCTCCGGAGCAGACTCCCACGCAACTATTTATGCGCGATTTCATGCTCGTCAATCCGAATGCGAAAGAATGTCATCAAGCTGAAATCGGCTCAGCTAACGGTGTCACCAATGCGCGTGGTCTGGCAGGCATGTACGCGCCGCTCGCCGTTGGCGGCGAATTGAATGGGGTCCGACTGGTCGGCGCGGATACGCTCGCCCGTATGGGGCGCGTGAGCATGGCGTCGCATGACGACGCGACGCTCCTGATTCCTACTCGCTTCGCGCTCGGCTACATGAAAGGCGTCGATAATCGCAAAGTGCCCAATGCAGTTAATTCGTCGCTGCTGATTGGTGATGAAGCTTTCGGCCACGTGGGCGCCGGCGGATCGCTGGGCCTCGCTGATCCGGCTTGCCGCATGAGCTTTGGTTATGCGATGAATCGTATGGGCAATGGCCTGTTCATGAATGAACGCGGGCAGGCGCTGTTGGATGCCACTTATCGAACTCTGGGCTATCGCTCCAACGCCAGCGGTGCCTGGTGCCGATAGCGCTCGAAGCCATTTATGTCTGTGGGGTGGTCTTGGCGCGATCATTTGCTAGCATAGTCGGCGGAAGAGCTACGTCTCCCGGTGGGGCGCCCGGTCTTCAAAACCGGTGAGATGCACGAAGGTGTGTCTGGTGGGTTCGACTCCCACCTCTTTCGCCACACTACCTGTCCCCAGCTCGCGGAAAGCATGACGCGCGTGTCATGCCCGATTCATGAGTACCCTGCCGTCGCCGATGATTAGGCGAACATCCGCTGACGGGCCTGCTACAATTGTTGCTTGAACCCTAGGAGGCAAGGCGTCATGACTCTCAAAGCCAAGCTCGATCAAATCAAGGCCGGGGCAGCGCAAAAAATCCCCCCCGAAGTATTCAAAAAGATGGGTGCGGCAACAAATGAGCTGCGCGACTCGGGCATCATGGATGGCGTCGTGAAAGTCGGCAGTAAATTTCCGCCATTTGCTCTAAGCAACCAGAGCGGTGTGCAAATTCGCTCTGAAGACCTTCTTGCGCGCGGTGCCGTGGTGCTGACAGTTTTTCGCGGGCACTGGTGACCCTACTGCAATGCGGAGCTGTATGCTTTGCAAGAAATTCTGCCGGAAATTGAAGCCGCTGGTGCAACCTTGGTGGCCCTCAGCCCGCAACTCGCGGAATTCAACGCGAAAATGGTTGATTCGCACAAACTAGGTTTCGATATTCTCAGCGACCCGAAGAACGCTTACGCGGCGGAGTTGGGTCTGCGCTTTGAGTTGCCGACGGAAATAGCCGGAATCTACTCGAGTTTTGGCATTGATTTATTCGGTAACAATGGCGATGACAGCGGTACCTTGCCGATGCCGGGACGAATAGTTATTAGTGCTGATGGCCTTGTTCGGGCGACGGATGTCGATCCTGATTACACCGCGCGGCCCGAACCCGCCGATACGGTAGCCGTATTAAAGCAGCTCAAAAACTAGCTGCCGCGCGCGCCACGGAACGCTTCAAGGACCCGCGCAAGCGGGTCTTTTTTTGTGCACGACCAACCCCAGGGCATTTCATTGGGCGCTTGAACGCGTTGTGCATCGAAATAACGATATAGCGCTCAGTCGTGCGCTGCCATCGAGCTGAAATTGGGACACCGGCGATGTATTTTGTAATTTACGCTCTGGACGTGCCGGGCAGTCCGATACGCGAGCAATTGGGACGCCAACACCGAGCGTATCTCGACGCTCAGGCCGCGATTATTTTCGCAGCTGGTCCGCTGCTTGATGATGCTGATGACACGATGATTGGGAGTCATCTCATCATCGAATGCGACTCCCGTGCACAGTTGGACGTGTTCCTTGCTGACGAACCGTATTTCAACAATGGACTATTCGCACGTGTCGATATCCGCCGTTGGGATCGACGGCGATAAACCCGCGCAAATGGGGCGGTCATTCGCACAGGTGAATGCCGTTCAGTCCGTTGCGAACATGACCAATGACAACGCTGTCCTGATAACCAAGATTGCGTAACGATGCAACACAAGATTGGGCTTGTGATTCCGGCACGGTGGCGAGCAGCCCGCCGGCAGTTTGCGGATCAAAGGCGAGTTGATAGCGCGGAGACAACATAATTTGCGACGCGGCGGTGACGAACCGTTCGGCGCGTCGGTTCTCGCTGTGTAATGAGCTGAGGATGTCACCGGCAACCAGCTCTTCGGCGCCGAGGTAGATCGGCAAGCGTGAAATTGACAGTTCGGCACCCTGCTGGGCGTGGTCGTCGAGCATTTCGTGCAAATGCCCGACCAAGCCAAAACCCGTAACGTCGGTCATGGCATGCACGTCGTGAATGGCGAAGCAATTGGCGGCAGCGGCTTTGGACGTCGACATCGCCGCGAGAGCTTCATCAAGCCACAGTGCTTTCGCCTGTGCGCGCATTGCCGCCGCGAACAACACACCACTTCCCAATGCCTGCGTAAGAATAATGGCGTCGCCGTCGTGTACGCCGCGTTTACGCACCAGCTGATCTTCAGCGACGTGCCCGTTGATGGCGAATCCGAGCGCAAGCTCACTGCCTTCGCCAGTGTGGCCGCCAACCAGAATCGTATTAGCCTCGTTGAGGATATCGAGCGCGCCGCGCATGATCTGGACGAGGTCATCACGCATGCGTTCAGTGCTGCCGTACGGTAACGTCACGATGGCCAGCGCAGTTTGCGGCGTGGCGCCCATCGCATAAATATCACTCAGGCCATGAACCGCACCGACTCGACCGAGCATCCATGGGTCGTCGATGAAGCTTTTGAACGCGTCTACGGTATGGACAGCGAGGTGGCCCGCCGGCACGCGCACGACGGCGGCGTCATCGGCCTGTTGTAATCCAATCAAAACATCTTCGCGGCCGGGCGGTGCGAGTGCTGTTAAAGCTTCGTGAAGAATTTCTGCGCCTATTTTTGATCCGCAACCACCGCAGCGCATCGTATCGAGGAGGGCATCGTCATCAGCTTGATGAGGATCCGCTTCCATCTGCGGCAGATCCGCGTAGCGCTCCATAAACCGTCTGTCGATGAAATCCTTCCAGCGCCACACCCAATGGCCAGCCAGCGCGAACGGGCCTCGCGACGCCACCGCGAATTGATCGCCGGTTGAAATCAGCGACAGGAAGTGACGCTGTGGGTGATACGGTTTGAGAGGCTGACCGCGACTCGCGCGGCGCAAGTTTTCCGCCAGTGGTGGCCCTTGGCGCACAGCGAAAACGCCCGATTTCGGGCGCGGATACGTATCAACAGAAGCAATGTCGCCGGCTGCGAAAACACCTGGGAATGCATCGGCTTGTAAACATGAGTCGACCCGAATGAAGCCCGCTTCATCGGTCGCAAGCCCTGACTCACGCGGCCAGGCAGGCGCGGCCGCGGTTGTGACCCACAGCACCTCGTCCAGCTCGATGCTACGACCATCGGCGGCGTTGATATCGGTGTCGCTGACGGTCGCAACTTCGAAGGCGGTCGTCACCCGGACGTTCGCTTGCGCCAGGGCAGCGTGATAGCGCGCCCGTACCCGCCGGTTGTGGCTGGGCAGTATGCTGGCGCTGCTGGTAATGAGTTCGAAACTCAACGGTAGTATAGGAGTCCTGGCCGACGCGTCGCGCTCACGCACATCCTGGAGCAGGCGATGGCGAACGGCCATCAGCAATTCAACGCCGCCAGCGCCTGCGCCGACGACGCCTATCGAGAGTGGTTTATTACTGGTGCGAACGCGTTCGCGCAGTTTTTGCCAATGGGCGTAAAAATGACTCACCGGTTTAACCGGCACGATTCGGTGTTCTGCGCCGCTCACCAGCCGTGACGGTGCCGAACCCGTATCAATGCTCAGCAAATCGAATCGCACTGGCGGGCGATTGCGACACTCGATCTGGCGAGTGAGGAGATCCAGCCCTATCACTTCATCGTGATAGAGCCGCGCATTGGCGAAGCTCGCGAGCGGAGCTAAATCGATATGTGCCTCAGCGTGGCTGTAATGTCCTGCAATGAGACCCGGCAACATGCCGGAATAAGGCGTCAGGGTTTCGCGGCTAATCATGGTGAGGCGTACACCGGGTTCCGGGCGCATACCAAACCGGCGCAGCACTTCGACATGCGCATGGCCGCCGCCAACCAGCACGATGTCAGTTTTTACGGGTGTTTGATCCATTGAAAAAGTGCGGCTACCGACCGGCAGCGTTGGCGCACGCAGGACTGGCCGCGAGCGCGCTGCGACCGTACAAATTCTGATTCATGGACAGCATCATCACAATGTTGGTGGCGTCTCGCAGTAACCGGCGATGACCGCGCAAAGTACGCCGTCACCCGGCAGCGATCTACTGGCGAATTAGGGTCGCGCGCTTGCTATCGGATTCGTCTGCGTCAGGTACGACCTCAGGCGACGCGAACTTTTTTTGGATCGGTGTGGGGCTGAATCCAATCGTCGTTTTCTGTATCAATTGGATGCTTTTCAAGGACCCCTGAAGCATCAATTTCAGCCATCGCCTCGGTGCTGAACTCGGCGCCTGGAGAATCGCCGCCAATCACGAACATGAGCACCGAATGCTCATCTGCCGGGCCGTCTGTGACGTTTTCGAAACGTCGTATCGCCCCAGGTGGAAATGAGATGACGTCGAGTGGATCGAGATCTTCAGACTCAATGGTGCCGTCCTCGTTCTCCCAACTGGCACGCCAGCGTCCGGTCATGCAGATAAACGTTTCGTTGGTATCGTGGTTGTGCATCATCGGGCCTTTGCCGGGTAGTGCTTCGCAATAACCCAGATTAAAGCCCTCGGAAATCTTGATGGCGGACATGCGTGCCGCTTTAGCACCGACTGGCGACACCACGCCATGGTCTTCCCCTGCGGGCGGCTGAAAGCCGATGACGTTGTAGAGGATGCGCATTGCAGACGGCATGTAGCTGTCCGGCAGCCCGCCGTCAAAGCCTTTCAGGTCTTTAAACCGAGCGACACGCGTACTCATTTCGGCGCGCGTCGGATACTTCCGTTTGATTTGCTCTGCAAAAGCCATTCTCGGGTCTCCTGTATTCCCAACTCGGGGTAGTCATCGCTTAGTTTACTGACAATTCATGGTTGCCCGCCATCGGACGAGATATCCCGGAGGCGCATGCTCCTGCTCATGTGAAGCCGTATCGCCTGTAGTGGTTGGGACGGCTGCACTTAGGACAACCGCGGCGTGTTCGAGAGACGGCAAGGAGATTGAGGCTCATCGCCGCCCCTGGACTGGTCGAATCGGCCGTCCGGCTGCTACCACTACGAAGATGCCATCCTCGTTCCCTTGAACAGTGCTAGACGTTAAAACGATAGACTTCGCCATCGCGTACAAAATGACCCGCAGTTGGTGAGGCAAAGTGCGTGCCGATAATCAGAACCGGTCGATCGGCATATTCCTCAAACATGCGCTTGCGAGTGACGATTGCGGCCGGGGTGTCGTGGTCGGCATCACTCGAGAGCTGCGGATCCCAGCACTGGATGGGGTGGTGGAGAAAATCGCCTGTGATCAGGGCTTGTTCACCGTTGGATTCGAGCAGTACAGAACAATGGCCTGGACTATGCCCTGGGCTCGGCACCAGGCAGACCCCTTCACACACTTTGGCCGGGCCTTCGATGGGGCGCGCCAGTCCCGCATCCAGGATCGGTAGCAAGGCATCCTGGTAGGTACGTCGTTGGATTTGTAGAAAATCGTCCTTCTCGTGCTCACTAACAGAACCGAACAGATCGAGATCACGTTGTGACATCAGGTACTTCGCCTTCGGGAAAGTAGGCACCCACCGGCCATTTTCCAGGCGCGTATTCCAACCGACGTGGTCGAAATGCAAATGCGTGCACAACACGTAGTCAATGTCTTCAGGCCGATAGCCAAGCGCGCGCATGTCGTCGAGGTAGGTTGTCGACATCATGCTCATGACGTCATACGGTTCGACGTTACGATCATTGCCGATACACGTATCGACCACCAGTTTTGCCTCTGGCGTTTCAACGATAAGTGTATGGATGCTGAGCGAGAGGTGTCCGGCAGGTGACACGAAATGAGGGGACAGCCACTTAACCTGTTTCACCAGTTCCGGCGTGACATTGGGGAGCAAACCGGGAAATTCGGGATAGAAAACTTCTTCCAGTTTCGTAATCTTGATGCTGCCGATTTGCCATTGCATGGGTTCTCTCCGAAAGAGTAATTGTGATCGATGGGTAGGGTGATTTTGGACCAGCGAATGATCGGCGTCCAATATTCCTGCGGTGCGGCTGGTTTTGCGAGACGCTGCACCGATGCCTGCGATTGACTCGCCAACTTTGTAAGGGCCAGCGCGCAATAAGTGCCGCGCCGTGCCGCGCTGCGGCCAGCGGGAGCGGGCTATTACCTGGCGCAAATGAGGGTCCAACCGGGTTCATGGATGGACCCTGGCTGGCCCACTATATGAGACTAAACTATTTCGCCGGGCGACCTGGTCCGATGGGTTCCTACTGCAGTCGTTTCGACCAGGCACCAACACACTCAATCAGGGAGTTTTATTCGTGATCACAATGATAGTTTTCGTACGTCGCGCGCCACATATGACGAGAGACGAGTTCACCCGGTATTGGCACGACAAGCACGCACCGCTGGTAAAAAGCGTTCCTGAATTCATGTGCCACGTGCGTAAGTACGTTCAGCATCACAGCGCGCCGGGCGCGGCTGAGGCGGGCTCGCTGTTTGGCGATATCAGTGACTACGACGGGGTAGGGGAAATATGGTTCGACAGTCGGGAGTCGATGGATGAGGCGCTGAACGAGCCTGTCTATCTCGAAAAGATAAAACCGGACGAGCGCAAATTTATCGATCTTGATGGCTGCTTGTCGTTCATTTCCGAAGAGCGCGTGATGTACGACGAAAGGCCAGGTGCCTGAAATCCGCGCAGTCGCTTGTGCGCGGTTTGCCTAGCTCGGTGACGCCGCATTGAGGTCCGTTTCATGATCTTCCATGAGCATGAAACGAATGGAAGATTTGTCGAACAGATTTTCTTCGTCGGCGCCGATAATGGCAGCGGTTTCGGGTTCAGTCAGATAGGCCATGCCGCGTTCGAAATCGGCCCGGTCGTCGAACCAGATTTCGGTCAGCACATCGTAGGACGATTCGTCGTCGGTGCCGTACACGTCATTACCGTATGGGCGGATGAAATGGCGCACGTAGCGTTTCAGATTCGGCACCTTGCTCGCCCCGAGCGGCGCATGATTACTTTCGTAATAGGCAATGAAATCTTCCATGCTCATGCCGGGTTTGCGCTTGATCATGACCATCACTTTAAACACGCTTCTCTCCTCGCTCTGAGTGGGGCGACAAGCCCGTCGAGATACGAACGCAGGCCGGTTCGGCGGCACCTTCTGGCGTCGAACGCTCGCCGGTCCGGGTACGAATGAACGCGAATTAACTGGCCGCAGTATCGCCGGGCCAGCGTTTGCGCCAGTCGATATCAAAGTCCGCGACCGTGACTGCGCGGCGTGAACTCAGATCGTCGTTCAACAGTTCGTAAATGACCTCGGTGTCAGTGCGCATGCCGAAGAAAATGATCGCCTCTTCGTCGCCACTGCCTTCGATGTGGACCTCACCTTCACCGCCGACCGAAAAGCTGCCGGCCGGTTTGACCTTGACGACTTCCTTACCGTCCAACTGTTCGCGCACGCGCAGTTCGCCTTGCAGCACCAGTGTTTGGGTGGTTGCGGCATGCCGGTGGTACATACACTGGCTGTTCGGCTCGAACTTGACGATCATATCGGCCGTGCCGGCTTCAACATCGACGTTCAGAATTCGATAAAAGGTGCCGGGGGTGAAAAAGTCTCCCCAATCGACAGTCGAGGCGTCGAATTGAAACGCGCCTTGGGTTGCATCGGTGATGTGGGCTTGCGATGTAGACATAACAGATCATCCAGAACGTGAGTTGGTAGTTCCGTTCGACCGTAAATTGCGCAGCATGCCGTTGTCAATCCGGGCGTTGCATACGAAACTTGTTTATTGCCGGCCAGGGCGATGTTTTGGGGCTACTAGTCGATATCCCGAGGGCCTGTTGTCGCCATCAATAATCACACATGCAGGGAATCATCTACCGGATCTGATCGCAACGCGTTGAAGGACGCTAGACCGGACCACCCATCTTGTAGATAGCTCTGTGCAGAACACGCATCAATGGCCGTTCGGGATCCCCTTCCGCAAGCAGGGCAACGTCAAGATCAGCGTACTGGTGCCCTTTTTTCTCAAACAAATCGACAACTTGCGCGCGAATCTCGACCCGCTCGTCGATGCGCGCCGGCGCGAAATTACGCACCTCGCTGGAAACATGAATCCACGGACCCACGTCGAAGTTGCGGTCGACAATGATATTAGCCTGGCGCAGTAACCACGCCGGGTGCGTCACCCCGTCCTTATAATCCTGATGGTCGTCCTGCATGGCGTTGAGATACGCGTTTGCTTCACCGGGTTCGAAGCACGCATCGATGCTACCAAGAGTCACTTCACGCTCGAAATCGGCGCGCTCCGCGGGCCAGCGTGCGGCAGGCAGCGCGCGAAATTCCGCGATGGGGGTAGCCGGAACGTTGTCGACCACACCGACGCTGTGCATGGCGCCAAGGCCAACTGCGCATACCTCCCCCGCGGGATTGCTCACGTGCACCTCGAGAACATCCTGACCGCCATCGCCGCTGCGCAACTCGGCGCTGACATTGACGACCTCACCTGCGTAAACCGGTCGTCTTAGCCGAACCTGCATGGTGCCGCTACTTAGCCACTGTGCACCGAAGTGGCTGACGAGCGGGTGAGTCATATAACCGGCGACATTGATGCCTGGTACCAGGCCACCTTTGAAATTCAGTGCGCGCGCCGCAGCGTCGTCATGCATGGGGTTGCCACTGTCGGTGGCATCGTTGTGCGCAGTCACTGTGCGCATTAGTTCTGGCGTTGCATTCATGCCGAGTGAGTATACTGAATCCTGCCGGGCGCAAGCGTTCCTTTGAGAGTCGTTGATCCGGCAGACTTTACCGAAACGACATCGCGTTCGGTGTGTCGATATCTACGCCAGGATTAAGACTATGCAGCAACCCAGCGAGGCGTCTGTCCAACCGCGCCGCAGTTTCATTTTCTCGCCCGGACTCAAACCGGAGATGTACCCCAAGGCGCTCGCAAGCGGTGCGGATATCGTTTGCGTCGAGCTCGAAGACGGCATCGCGCCCAAGGACAAGGAGGCCGCCCGATTCGCCGGGTTGGCTTTGTTCGAGCAGCCGCAAGCCGATGACGGTACCGAGCGCATTGTCCGCATCAATTGTTTGCGCAGCGCTTTCGGGATCGCGGACGTCCACGCCGTCCTGCGGTCCGCCTCGCCGCCGCCCGCACTGATGCTGCCGAAAGTCACTTCACCCGAGGAAGTGCGCAGCCTCGATGAACTGCTTGATGAAGCCGGACATGCCACGCGGCTGCATGTGATTATCGAGACGAATGCTGGCCTTGAGGCGGCGTTCGAGATTGCGCTCGCCAGCTCGCGCATCGACGCGCTGTTTTTTGGCGGGGTTGATATGGCCGCTGAACTACGCTGCAAGAATGCCTGGCAGCCCTTGCTGTATGCGCGATCGCGGGTCGTCCACGCCGCAGCAAATGCCGGCATCGATGCAATTGATGTCCCTTATCTCGATTTGCAAGATATGGCAGGTATGCGTACTGAAGCGCAGCTGGCCCGTGATCTGGGTTTCAGCGGAAAAGGTTCGATTCACCCATCACAGATAGCGATTCTGAACGAAGTTTTTACACCAGACGCAGACGCTATTCGGCACGCCCGCCGCGTGCTCGAGGCTTTCGAGCGAGCAGATACCGGTTTGGTTGTAATCGATGGAAAATTAATCGAGAAACCCGTGCTGCGTGAAATGCGCCGTCAAATCACCATCGCCGAACGGGTCGCCGGCGCAGGTACGTAGCAGACCGTCGCAAAACGCCGCACGGATGCACGGTTGCAAAACGTCACGCGGCGGCGCGACGAAAGCCATGAACCAGACAGATGAGTGCGAGTCCATACTCGTTGGTGTTTTATTAACTGCTCGCGAGGCTTCAGGTGTCGCGTCTGGTGTGGGCGAACAGAAACCAGACGGCGGTTGCCGATACGCAGCAAATAAGTGTCAGCAGATGCAAGGGCAGGATGCTGCGTTCGACAAGATAACCACTGACTGCCGAACCCATGCCGGCCGCAACGAGTTGCGTGAAGCCGGCGACGGCGCTGGCGCTACCGGCCCGCTCAGGGAACAAACTCACGGCAACAGATAACGCGACGGGCAGGAGCAGCGCAGTTGCGAACAACAGACCCAGGGCTGGGACAACCACCAGTGCGACCGAGAGATCCAGCGTGAGACTTGCCGCCACGGCTGCGAGCGCACTCACTGTACCGAGCACCAATCCCGTCACGATGGCCCGGTCAATGCCAGCGATGCGCACCAGGCGGTTGCTGGCAAAAGATCCGGTGACGAATGCGAATGCAGTCGCCGAATATGTCAGGCCCTGCATTTGCTCGGACATGCCGAGCTTTTCGATGAGCAAAAAACTGTTCACTGCGACATAGCTGAATACAGCGGCGAACATCAACGAAGGAATTGTGACGTAACACCAAAAGCGTTTGTTACGGACAACTTCGAGATAGCCCTTGACGACTTCGGCCGGCCCCAATGCGACTAGCCGACGCGCCCGGGGATGGGTCTCCGGGGCCCCGAACGCCGCAGCGATTACCAGTGCCATAGCGACGCTACCAATGGCATAGAAGATCCAGTGCCAGCTATATTGCTGGACTAACCAACCGCCCATGATTGGGGTAAACATCGCGGCGAAAGCCATCAGGCCGGTCAAGAGCGCGAGCATTTGCGCGGCTTCAGTTCGCCTCAGGCGGTCGTTGATTAATGCGCGAACAAGAACCGGCCCGCTTGCGGATGCCGCACCCTGCAGGGCCCGAAAAATCAGAAATTGCGACATATCAACGGCGAGCGCGCAGCCGAAAGTGACGGCGCTGTACGTAGCCAGACCGCCGAGTAATACGGGCTTGCGCCCGAAGCGATCGGACAACGGGCCAAAGATAAGCTGGCCTACAGCGTTACCGTAGAGAAACACCGATAAGCTGAATTGCACGGCCTGCGGGTTGGAGTCGAAGGCGTTACGGATGGCCGGGAAAGCCGGCAGATACATGTCGGTACCGAAAGCTGCGAGCCCGAATATCAACGACAACAGGATGATGTAGGGAATCGAGTTGAAGTTTGCTTCGTCAGCAGGCGCGTCACCCATCAGGCGCACCGCCGCGATGCTGTGCATTTCGCTGTGCGCACTGGTTCTGTTTGAATGCGTTCGTCGGTCGTCCGGCGCGGCAGTTTGAGCGGGCGGCCGCGATCCCCGCTATCAACTCCTTAGTCCGTAGAAGCGCAGGGCGTTGCCACCGAGAACCTTGTCCTGATCGGCTTGAGGCAGAACGGCAAGATGCGTGCGAATTTCGTCAACGACACCCATCGAAGCGTCAATGTGAGGGTAGTCGGATGCCCAGATAAAATAATCGGCACCGACGTGGCGCACAATCTCAGCGGTCATGGACTCGTCCGGATCAGCCGACACCAGACATTGCCGACGAAAATAGTCGCTCGGTTTCATCTTCAGGCGCGTCACGGCATGAATCACTTCGTATTTGTGATCGAGTCTGTCGAGCCAGGCAGAAATCCAGTTCGCGCCCGTTTCAAGCACTGCAACTTTGAGACGCGGAAATCGCTCCAGTACTCCGGACGACAATAACTCGGTGAATGCGCCCATCACATCGATGGCCAGAAACGCGAAGTTAAGCAGACCGAAACTAATGCCGCCGCCATTGTACGGATCGACATAACTGGTGGTGGCCTGATCGCGGACTACCACATGGAACGCGATCGGCAGTCCGCGCTCTTCGGCTGCTGCCCAGAACGGGTCGTAGCTACGGTCGTCAAAGCGCTTGCGCGCGCGAGCGAACAAGTCTGGAGAAATATAAACGCCGCGACAGCCAGCGTCGTGGGCGCGCGCTAATTCTTTCACGGCCAAATCGACGTCAAGCAAATTGATGTGAGCGATGGGTACGAGGCGTTGAGTGTCGTGGCTGCAGAAGTCGACCAGCCAGCGGTTATAGGCTTCGGTGTAGGCGTGTGCGAGCTGCGGATCCTGGACGTGACCTTCCCAGCAAATGCCGATGGTCGGGTAGAGCAGGGCAACGTCGATACGTTCGTCGTCCATCACTTTCAGACGCGCTGCGGGTTCAAAACCACCGGGCGGACAACCGTCTTCGTAGAAATAGCGGCCGGGCCGAATGATCTCACTCGGATCCATGTCGATGCCGCCGAGCGTCGCCAGGCGGTTACGCACGACCTCTAGCGGTTTGCCGTCGAACAGTAGTACTTCGTCGCCGTTGACGTCGTTCTCGATGCGAATGGCGCGTTCGCGGAACTTCGGTGCGATGTATTTCGTCCAGGTGTCACGTGGTTCCAGGACGTGACCATCGGCATCAACAGTCGGGGTGGATGGTACGGCGATTTCCGCCATCGGATTTCCTCTGCGCAGCAGACAAGCGCACGTCGATAACGCTAGCGGCGTCGAACGTAAGCGGTGTCATGAATGATCCCTGGCAGGTATAACTCAGGGCAACCTGCCGCAAGACGCGGAGTTTACACCGTCATCTGCGCGCGGTGAGGTTCTGGAGTTCGCTGCGGCGTGCCCTGGCAGCGGCAGGTACCGGAAGCTTGCGTAGCAGCGCTCGGCCGTACGGACGCGTCGGGCTGTCAATTCGAGCGCCGCTGGGGTGGCGGGTTTGTGCATGTCAGAATGGCGGTTCATCGAAGAGGAAGCAAAGCGCGTGCGTGCAAATATTGTTGCTGTTCTATTGTGCTGTGGGTCTCTGTCCCTGGGTGTTAACTCGAGTGCTGCTGAGTTGGGCGACGAGATAGCCAACGATTACAGCTATCTGGGACCCCTATTCGAGCATTTTCATAAGAACCCTGAGTTGTCCTACGTTGAGCACAAGACGGCGGCCCGTCTCGCGAAAGAGCTGCGGGCTGTCGGGGTCGTGGTGACTGAAGGGGTTGGTGGTCCCGGTATCGTTGGTGTTGTCGAAAATGGTCCGGGACCGGTTTTGTTATTGCGCGCGGACATGGATGGTTTGCCAATTCTCGAACGCTCCGGTCTCGCGTATGCCTCAACGCGTAGCCAGGTTGATATCGACGGGAATGAGTTTCCGGTCATGCACGCTTGCGGTCATGACGTTCACATCACGGCGTTGGTCGGCACCGCACGACAGCTCATGCGCCTGCGTGACCAATGGAGCGGCACGCTGGTGTTGATCGGGCAGCCAGCAGAGGAACGTATCGGTGGTGCGCGGAAAATGATGGCGGATGGGCTATACGAGCGTTTCCCACGGCCTGATTTCGCTCTCGCGCTGCATGTGTCCAGCATGATGGCAACCGGCATGTTCAGACTCGATTCGGGTATCGCGTTCTCAAGTTCAGATTCAGTCGACATCATTGTGCACGGCGTCGGCACGCACGGTGCAGCCCCACAACTCGGCAAAGACCCGATTGTTATCGCCGCGCAAATTGTGCTGGCATTACAAACTCTGGTGGCGCGCGAGTTATCCCCTTTCGAGCCGGGCGTGGTGACCGTCGGCTCGCTGCACGCGGGCACCAAGCACAACATCATTCCTGAAACCGCCAAATTGCAGCTCACCATCCGTTCGGATTCGACGCTCGTGCGCGACAAGCTGCTTGCCGGCATTCGGCGCATTGCCGAGAACATCGGCCGCGCTGCGGGGATGCCCGAGGACCGCCTGCCGAACGTCAGCGAACCGCTGGCATCAACGCCGCCGACGCTGAATGACGAAGCACTAACTGCGCGGGTCAAAGGGGTTTTGGCGAACCATTTCGGCGCAGACCACTTCGTTAACAAATCGCGCACCGGCATGGGCGCTGAGGATTTCGCCTACTTCCTCGCTGCCGATCCGCCGGTGCCGGGCGCCTATTTTCGCGTCGGCGGCACCCCGAAAGCGGCATTAGATGCTGCGACTGCAGGCGGGCCGCCGGTGTCTGGCCATCACTCCCCGCTCTTCAAAATTACGCCGCGTCCATCGATAGAGAATGCGGTCGAGGCGATGACTGTTGTGACTCTGGACTTGCTGAAGCCAACGCAGCCCTGAATGAGTTATGTCTCGTCGTCGTGTGGGCTGGCAGCCACAGTCGCCGCCGGTTCTCGCGCCTGCGGGTCACAGCTTGGTGTATTACGGGCGGCAATAACGTTGCGATGCAAGGCGATGTATCCGGGAACCAGCGAACCAAGCTGGGCCGCGACCTCGTCGTGGGCGACCGGCAAGCGGTACCAGGGGATGCTTGGCCACGCGTGATGTTCGGCGTGGTAGTTCATATTCCACTGAAACCAGCGCACCAGCGCGTGGCTGGTGACAGTGCGAGTGCGCTCGAGGATGCTGCCTTCGAGCGGTAGGCCAGTGTGCTCTGCGGCAACCCACAGGCTTAAAAATGCGTTGCTCGCCCACGCGGCCAACAAGATCCAGCCACCGCCGGGAAGCAGCACCAGCGCAGTGAGCAATAAGACTACCCAAACGGCGAGCAGGATGCGGCATTCGCGCACGAGTCCGGGTGGATCACTGATCAAGTCCGCCCAAAGGGCAAATTCCTGCCAGCGTTCGCGCGGCTTGAAACTAAAGCCGAGCAGCGGAATCAACTTGAATCTGATAATGCCGATGCCGGCGGCCAGTGACGCCCAGTTACGCAACCCAGTTGGCCAATCCTGCAGCAACACATTGGAGGATATTTCCGGATCCTTGTCCGGGTCCTGGGTGTGACGATGGTGTTCGAAGTGAAACGTGCGATAGACAGCTGGTGCAATCATGAACGGGATACCGCTTAACCAGCTACCGATGACGTTACCGCGTCGGCTTTTGAACGCAGTGCCGTGTACGCACTCATGAAACGGACCGAACAACCCTGCCCATACGAAGCCCAACGCCACTGCCAGCGGCAGCGCTAACAGCGGCAAACTGGCGGTGAGCATGACAGCCACGGTGAGCGCCACGAAAATACTGAGGTGGAGGAACAGACGCAGCGCCGAATGCCAATCGTCACGTTGCTGAAACCCACGCAGCACGGCCAGTTCCAGCAGTGGCCGGGTTTCAAAATGTTCTTCCATTGTCGGCGCTCCGATAGGCTTAATTGCGCCGGTGTGGCGTGAACCGCGCGCATGTCAGGAACCATTCGATAGTAACATCCAAGGCCGTTTATTCGACTCCGCTGCATCCGTACAATGAGGTCAGACGGGCTACGCGCACCAGGAGACTTCCGCAATGACGCAAACCACAGCTCTCGAAATCAAACCGCGCCCGCATGGCTTTGCCGCTGAGGTCCGTGGCATTGATCTCGCCGCGTCGCTCGACGAGAACACAGTGACTGCGCTGCGCACTGCGCTCGCCACGCATTCGGTGCTGAGCGTACCGGAGCAAGATCTTGATCCGGCTGCGTTGGAGCGCTTCTCTGCTCAGGTTGGTGCGTTTGGCCATGACCCCTACGTGGCGCCTATGGACGGTTTCGAGCACGTTATCGAAGTGATTCGAGAGGCGCGCGAAACAGCGCCGATTTTTGGCAGCCTGTGGCATTCTGACTGGAGTTTCCAGGCTACGCCGCCGAGCGCGACCGTGCTGTTTGCCGCTGAGGTGCCGCCGGTTGGCGGCGATACGGTCTTTGCCGATGCCTATCGCGCTTTCGAGTCCCTATCGCCAACCATGCAGGCGTTGCTCGCGCAGCTAAACGGCGTGCATACAGCGGCGCCGGCCTACGGTCCAAAAGGGCTTTTTGCGCGCGACGACGCCAGCCGTTCAATGCGCATAATCGTTTCGCCCGAGGCGGAACAGATGGAAGTGCATCCGCTCGTGCGTCGCCATCCGCTCAGCGGACGGCGCGCGTTGTACCTGAACCATGTTTACACCATCGGTATTGAAGGCATGCGTGCGGACGAAAGCAAAACCTTGTTGGACTTTCTGTTTCGCCATATGACGCAGGCCGCGTTCGTCTATCGTCATCGCTGGCAAGCAGGCACGTTGGTGATGTGGGACAACCGCTGTGTCGTGCATTACGCGGACGGCGGCTACGAGGGCCATCGACGGCTGATGTACCGAACGACCCTGGCTGGCGAGCGGCCGCGTGCGTAAGTCGGTTCAGCGCGAGCTAATCGCCTAATACTTCGCCGGCTGACTCAGGCATCGCGCGCTGAAAGGCAGGGCGACTGGCAAGTCGGGCGTGATACTCGTGCACGTTCTCGAGACCATCAAGCTGCCCCACCATTGTGGCTAAATGGATGCTGTAACCGACGCCAATATCGACCGCGCTGAATCCCGAATCGAGCAGGTAGTCGCGGGACGCGAGATGCTTGTCGATTACCTCAATGGCCTTGAACAGACGGCGGGATTCAAGTTTGCGCACCGTTTCAGAGCGCTGTTCGGGCGCGATGAAGACTTTTTGCTGGACCAGTGAAGCGCCATGAACGGCGATGGTCTCGGCGTAGTGCAACCATTGCAACCAGGCATTACGCTCGTTGTCTCCGGGGCCGCGGTGCAAGCCGCGATGATCATAGTTCTCACACAGGTACTGACAAATCGCGCCCGATTCAAACAGAGTCGTTTGGCCGTCGACGAGACACGGTACGCGTCCGAGCGGGGATATCGCCAAATACTCCGGTGCGCGCAACGCCGCCATGCTAAAGCCTAGTGTGACGAGTTCGAATTCGAGCCCGAGTTCGTAGAGTAGCCAGACCGAGCGGGTCGAGCGGGCGCCGGGACAATGGTAGAGCTTGAGCATGGCAAGGACCGCGTTGAAGTAGCGGAGCAGGGCAACCGGACTAACAATCCCGGCACGCGCCTTGCGTGTGCCGGGCTGTTATCGGTCATTTCAAGGCTACAGGCTTAGCCGGGGAATCCTGCATAGTTTGGCAGCCCGTCGGCAATGTGATGAAAGGCCTGCGATTCGGCAGTGAATATCGCGAGATCCGGAGTGAACATGGACGGGTCATCCATCGTGCCAACCTTAATCAGCATAACGCCAGCTAGTCCGGGGGCCATGGTCAGAACCTGAGTCCCGCAATTGCCGCAGAAGTGGCGCGTCACACCGTTTTCCAAATCGGCGCGTTTGTATTTTGCGGGCGCACCCTTGGTATATTCAAAGCTCGCTTCGGGCATCCCAATCGTCGTGTTCACGCTCCCGCCAGAGAGATACTGACATTCACGGCAATGACATTGCACCCGGATCGCCGGATCGCCGCTGGCTTTGTACGTAATGTCACCGCAATAGCATCGGCCGGTAAATTCCATTGGATATTCTCCTCAAATTTAAAATCCGCCCGTCGCTCAGTCGCGGCGGCTGCGGGCTACAGCAGTATAGCCGCGCGTGAAGCGCTTGCCTGCATTGGGACTGTAATGGCGAATTTCGAGCGCGCGTCCTGTCGCCGGCCAGATCGCTCACATACACACTCGGCGCCAATCACTCGCGTAGAATCGTCACGCATTGCGCTATCACGCAGCAGGACACAGGAGAGTATTCATGGGTGAGCGTCTGGCCGGGAAAACGGCCTTAGTGACCGGTGCAAGCCGCGGCATTGGACGTGCGATCGCAGAAGCGTTCGCCGCTGAGGGTTGTGGTTTGGTGCTCAACGCGCGCGACCCCTCGACCCTCAGCACAGCGGCGCAAGCGATCGGTGCCGAGTACGGCGTTGCGGTGCAACACCATGCCTGCGATGTGACGGACGGCGCTGCCGTGAAGGCGATGGTCGCGCAGGCTGAAGCAGTCACGCCGATCGATATCCTGGTGAACAACGCTGGTATTCATATCCCCAACAGCTTCCTTCAATACAGTTTCGATGATTTCAAAGCGGTCATTGAAAGTAATGTCTACAGCGTTTTTCACGTCACGCAGGCGGTCCTGCCGGCGATGATCGAGCGCAAAGCCGGGCGCGTGATCAATCTCGCGTCGTCAGCCGGCAAATGGGGGTCGCGTAATCAGAGCGCCTACAACGCCTCCAAGCACGCGGTGGTCGGCATTACGCGTTGTCTTGGTCTCGAAATGGCGCCACATAACGTACTCGTCAATGCGATCTGTCCATGGATAGTCGACACGGATATGGCGACCTCTTTTGTCGAGAAACACGCTGCAGTCGCCGGCGTGAGCGAAGAGGAACTTAAGCAGCGCCTCGAGGCCAGCGTGCCTCTGCAGCGCTGGATAGAACCGCGCGAAGTCGCCGGCCTGGCGGTGTACCTCGCGTCTGACGAAGCGAGCTACATCAATGGCCAGGCGTGGGCGATTGATGGTGGCTACACGATGATTTGAGGAGGGAAATGGATGCCTGAACTTTCCACGCGAGGGCAGCGGCTGGTCGATGCTCCACCCATGCCGGGTTACATCAGCGAACATTTTACGCGCCTCAATGCCGGGGCGAGCGGCTATGTCGGGTTATGTATAGCAGAGAACAAACTGCAAAGCGCCGCGCTGAATGAGCAACTGGCGGGCTACGCGGTGCCGGCATCAGCACTCGGCTACGACGCGATGACCGGCAATGCCGTGTTCCGCGAACGACTTGCGCGTTACATGGGCCGTACTTTTCTCGGGCGCGATTTCTTAACCGAGCAA
Organism: Proteobacteria bacterium UBA981; assembly: GCA_002292285.1. Taxonomy (GTDB): domain Bacteria; phylum Pseudomonadota; class Gammaproteobacteria; genus UBA981. Next base: position 466,944 of record DBBP01000008.1, on the reverse strand, counting down.
ATCGTGCTTTTGGCTGGTGCGGGTAGCGTATTGGAAATGTTGTTCTATGTGCTGTGCGACAGTGGCGATGGCGTGCTGGTGCCAACGCCGAGCTACGCTGGATTCTGGCCCGATTTAGAAACCCGCGATGAACTTAATATCGTGCCCGTTCACTGTGCGAGCGCGACGGACTTTCGTTTGACCCCGGAGCTGCTCGACCACGCTCTGGAACATGCCGCATACCCGGTCACGGCGATGCTGTTTACTACCCCCAACAATCCGCTTGGCCGGGTCTACAGCCGTGCAGAGATTCTCGAAGTTGCCGAGTGGGCAGCGCGTCGTGATATTCATCTCGTTGTCGACGAGATCTACGCGCTGTCGGTATTTGGCTCCCGCGAGTTCGTGAGCGTCGCCAGTGTGCTGCCGGAGCTCGGCGACAAAGTTCACGTTGTGTGGGGCTTTTCTAAGGATTTCGGCGCCAGCGGCTTACGCGCCGGTGTCATGGTTAGTGAAAATCGGCACGTACTCGACGCCGCAGGCGCGCTCGCGTATTGGGCAGCGTGCTCCGGCCATACGCAACATCTGCTTTCAAGTCTGATTACCGACGACGCGGCCGTCGACGCCCACATTGATGCGACGCGACGCGGGCTGGCGCAGGCGTACGGGCGCGTGACTGAAGTGCTCGACGCGTTCGGCATTCCTTACATCGCAGCCGAGGCGGCGTTTTTTCTGATTTGTGATTTGCGTCGTTGGTTGCAAGCCCCGACGTTCGCCGCCGAGCAAGCGCTGTGGCGTCGCATGCTCGACGAGGCGAACGTGAATCTAACCCCAGGTGAAGCGTGTCGGATTAGCGAGCCGGGCTTTTTTCGCTTGTGTTATGCCGGCGAAGATACTGGATTGGTAACCGATGCTATCAAGCGGCTCGGTATGGCACTGGCGCGTGCCTGAGTATGCGTCGTTTCTCAGGCCCGCCAGACCGATAGTCAATTAGCGGATAGCAATCGGATTGATGATCGCCTGCACCGAGCCGACGAAACGGGGCTGACCGAGGACAAACAAAAACTCCCAGGCCTCATCGGCAGCCAGAGCACGGGTGTCCATGTTTTCGAGCAGATAAACGCCGTTACGCGCTAACAGTTCCTGGTGGACCGGGAAAAACTGGCCTTCTGTCTCGAATGGAATCGCCTCCACACCGAACGTATCTGCGCCGACGGCAACCACGCCAAGCCCGGCAAGATACTTCGCACCACCGACACCCAGCCCCGGCTCACCCTTAATGAAGCGTGCGCCGTCGCTTTCAGAAATACTCATCCAGCCGGTATGCAGCAGCACGACGTCGCCTTTGTTAATGCTGACGCCCTGGGCTTTCGCCGCAGCGTCGATTTCAGCCTGGTTAATTGCTGTCCCTTCGGGCAGAACTTTCTCTCCTTTAAGTCGAGCAATATCCAACAGCACGCCGCGCGTGACGATCGGCGGGATGTCTGAGGTGGAAAACTTCGTCAGGCCGGTCACGCTGACGAAATCTTTGGCCGGTGTATTGTTGTAGTAGTGGTGTCCGACGCCGACATGCCCGAGGCCATCAATCTGACTGCCGATGCCCATGTAAGTGCGCAATAAATCGTCGTTGCCTGTCAGCTTGTTAGTCCCGACCGGTACACCGGCGCCATCATCGAGCTGCAAAATCGTCATGTCGTAGCTGCGTGGCGGATAGGCCGGCGAATCCGGTCCGCTTTCGACGGCAAGCGCATAGGTTTTACCGGTGGTGACGAGTTTGACTGCAGCCAGTACACCAGCCGGCGTGAGGTGATTGACCGCTCCCAGCGTGTCGTCAGGCCCGAATTTCGATATCGGAACGCCTTCAGCGATTGCACTGATGGAATGGATGGCGGCGCACAGGCCCAGCACGACTGATAGACGCTTCACTGATGATTCTCCCCGACAAAAATATGACGAGGCATTGTAAGCATGGCGCTACGATGTCCACCAGCAGGGTAAACGCGAGCAGCTTTATTGTTGCTGACGGTTTTCATATGCCTGCGAGGGTTAGCACAGTGGTGTTGGTGCCGTTGGGACCACAAGGCTGGCTCCGGAGACGGCACAGACGATTTTCAGGAGTCTGCTCTCAAGACGCGGCGGCGAACAATCCCGGCTGGCGCCACTACGGTTTACAATCGGGGTTGTGCTTCGCAAACGTTCGATTGAGCTGTCAGATTTTTTCATGCAGTTATTTTTAGCAACCCTGTTCCGCGCCGCCATCGCGAGCGTCATTTTCGCTCTCGGCCTGAGTGGCTCAGCATTTGCCGTTGAGAAAGTGCGCAGTGCCGGCAAAGCAGTGTACAAAAAGGCCAACTGCGTCGGTTGCCACAAGTGGCACGGTGGTGGTGGCGGCGGCTATGGCGGAATGGCCTTATCGCTGCGTGAGACGCCGCTCGATACGGCCGGGCTCACGATGGTTATCCGTTGCGGGCGACCCGGGACACGCATGCCATATCACCAGCGCGGGGTTTATGGCGATGACGAACGCCACTGTTACGACACGTCGGCCGAGGAGCTTGAAGGCGCTATGCCGCCGCGCGCGCATTATTTTCTCAAAGATCGCGATATCGCGGCCGTAGTCGAGTATGTGCAGACCTGGATTCAGGGCCGCGGCACGCCTGGATACGACGATTGCGTGGCATTCTGGGGCGCCGATGCAAGGCGCTGCAAATCAATGGCGCCGACCCGGCCAGACAATGAGTAGACGAGAGGACATGACATGGACTTAAAAGATTGGACTCTGGTTCTGTGTGTATGCACGGCATTGAGCGGCAATACACTGGCAGCCGAACGGACCGGCAACACCACTAGCGAACGCTTGGTGAGTGCGACTGACGAGCCTCACAATTGGTTGCATCACCACAATACGTACGACGCGCAACGCTATTCGCGGCTCGACGAAATCAATCGCGGCAATGTAGCCGACCTCAAGGTCGCCTGGACTTATGCCCTCGGGGGTACTGAGGGTGGTGGGATTTGGCCGATTGCAGGATTGGAAGGTACACCGCTGGTCGAGGATGGATTCATGTACGCCATCGACGGTTGGGGCGTGGTGACCAAAATTGATGTGCACGGCGGGCGCGCGAAATTCGTCTGGCGTATGGACCCCGCCACGGATAAAGATTGGGCCGGTGAAATAGCCTGTTGTGGCATCGACAACAAAGGCCCCGCTTTGTGGGGTGGCCTGGTGCTCTCGCATACGCTCGACGGGCGTCTCATCGCGACCGATAAAGCTTCGGGAGACATTAAATGGGAAGCCGAAGTCGCCTCACCCGAAATTGGCGAGACCATCACGGCGGCCCCGCTTATTGTCAAGGACATGGCCATTACGGGGGTGTCTGGCGCTGAGTTTGGTATTCGTGGCTGGCTGGAAGCCACTGATCTAAATACGGGCAAACGGCGCTGGCGTCGCTACACCATCCCCGCACCTGACGAACCCGGTGGCGACACTTGGGTCGACACCCATGAGGCTTATAAAACGGGCGGCGGCTCGACCTGGGTTACCGGCTCTTATGACGCTGAACTTGATTTGATTTATTGGGGTGTCGGCAACCCGGGACCTGATTGGGATCGCGAGTATCGGCCGGGCGACAATCTGTACTCAAACAGTGCCATCGCGCTCGACCCGGCAAGCGGCGAGATCAAGTTCCATTTTCAATATACGCCGAACGATCCGTTCGACTACGACGGCGTCAATGAACTCGTGTTGATTGACTCGGAAGTCGACAACGTTCCGCGCAAGATGATATTGCATGCCGATCGCAACGGTTTCCTGTATGCCATCGACCGCACCAATGGCGCATTCGTTTACGCCACGCCGTTCGTCAAACGACTCAACTGGACGGCTGGTATCGATGCGCAAACCGGTAAGCCAGTGGACTACGATCCGGAAGCAAAGATTCAACATTACGCCGGCGTTGCGCCAAGTCGCGCGAAGCCGCAATCGGAGCTGATGTGTCCGGGCGCGATGGGCGGCAAGAACTGGATCCCGATGGCTTACCATCCGGGTCTTGGACGCCTGTACATTCCGGTGATAGAGAGTTGCGGCAAGATTAGTACCAGCCCGGTCGAGGAGGGCGGCACGAATATTCCGCGTGAGTGGTTTACCGCAGGGGGCATTACCAACCCGGAAGTTATCACCGGTAGCCTGACCGTGGTCGACGTGAAGCAAGGCAAAGTCGTTCACAAGCTGGAGACCCGCTATCCGCTGTTGGGGGGGCTGCTGGCGACGGCCGGCAATCTGGTGTTCTCTGCGATGCCAGATGGTGATGTCATCGCTTACGATGCACAAACGCTGCAAGAGCTGTGGCGCTTTCCGACGGGTTCGGGAATTATCGCGCCCGTGATGAGCTACGCAGTGGACGGCAAACAGTTCATTACCGTTGCAGTCGGTTTTGGCGGCACGATGCCGAAATGGTGGATTGATGCTGTGCCCGGACTTGAAAATACCAACCCCAGCGCGATGATTTTTACCTTTGCGCTGTAGATGCCCCTAAATTTGATTGGCTAAAGGCGCGCGCTAATTTCGACCCGCGCTCGACATTCGATAAATTGCGCAGCCCACAAAATCGGGTGTGCGTACTGAGGTTTGTATGACTGACTCTCCCAACATCGCCGACCCGACCTCACCCGATCCGCAGGGTTACGACGTTGCCGCAGTTGAGAGCTGGATTAGCGAACACGTTCAGAACTTGAGCGTGCCATTGCGTTGGACCCGACTCGAAGGGGGGCACTCGAATCTGACCTATCGGCTCGACGATGCCCAGGACCGTAGCGCGGTCATTCGCCGCCCGCCAATGGGCGAGTTGCTACCAAAAGCGCACGACATGGAACGCGAATGGTCGATCATTTCGGCGCTCGGGCCGACGGCGGTGCCCGTAGCGGCGGCACTGGGGTTCTGCCCGGATCCGGCAGTAACCGGAGCGCATTTCTACGTCATGGGCCTGGTCGAAGGGCGCGCGTTGTATAACGCGGATGAAACTCGTGAATGGGTCCCGGAGGCCAACCGCACCACGCTGGCGTGGTCGTTTATTGATGTGTTGGCCGACCTGCACTCGCTCGACCCGGATGTTATCGGTCTCGGTGGCCTGGGTAAAAAAGTCGACTACGTCGGGCGCCAATTGCGCACCTGGTATCGTTCCTGGACGTCGTCGGCGGAGGCTGCCGACTACGATGATCCGCGCTTGCATGACATGCAGCGTTACCTTAGCGACAACATCCCAGAACAAGGTCCTGCACGGGTGGTTCACGGTGATTACGGGTTGCACAACTGCCTGATTGGGGCTGACTCGAAAATTTCGACCGTCCTGGACTGGGAAATTTCGACGCTCGGTGATCCGCTGGCCGATCTCGCCTACGCACTGAATCAATGGGCTTTGCCTGAAGACGAAACCCCGGGGCGAGAAAACGCGGCGACGGCCCTCAGTGGTTTCCCGTCACGCGAAGCGGTGGCAGCGCGCTATGCCGAGCGCACCGGACGCGATTTATCGCGCCTGGATTTCTACATCGGATTCAACTGGCTCAAGACCGCGATGATCATTCACGGCGTTTACGCGCGCTATCTCGAAGGTAAGAAAAGCACTGTCGGTATCGATCTTGACGATTTGCGTCATCGCATCGATGTTGCACTCAAATTAGCCGAGCAGGCTATCAGTCGCCTGCGCTAGCTGGCCTGCTCCTCATCATCTTCGAGCGCGGCGAAAACTCGGTTAGCGATGCGAAAGCATTCAACGCCCGCCGGCACACCACAATAGATTGCGATGTGATGGAGAATGGCCTGAATCTCATCCTTGCTGACGCCGTTTTTTATCGCCCCGTTGAGATGTAGCTCCCATTCGTGCATGCGATTGAGGGCTGCGATCATCGTCAGGTTCAACATGCTGCGAGTCTTCGCAGGTAGCGTTTCGTCGCCCCAGCCAAAGCCCCAGCAGTATTCCGCCATCATTTCCTGAAACGGACGACTAAAGTCATTGGCGTTGGCAAGGGTTTGCTCGACATAATCGCCACCGAGGACCGCCTTACGTTTCTCCAGGCCTTGCTTGAATCGTTGCTCGTCCATCTTGTCTCCTTTGTTGATTGATGTAAGACGTGGTTGACGCCAATACGGCCGGTGCAGCTTTCCTTATAATCACATCGAGTCGGGCCCACGCGGAATTCAGCTAGATGCAAGACGTCGTGCCACTGTTGGCGGTATTTAACACCTTCGATTACGCGGTGCTCGCGTTCAATTTGTTGTTGTTTCTGTTCGCCACTACAGTCGTGCAGCTCATTCGCCCGTCCAGCGACGAGGCCGTGGTGGCGAGTCGTGTGTATACGATACGCGCGGCCAACGTGATTCTGTTCGTACTCTATTTCAGCGCCATCCTGTTCCTCGACTTCGCCAAACAATTGTCGCAAACCGGTCTTACTTTGCTGGTTGCCGTGATGACGCACTACGCTATCGCGACATTAATCCTTAAGCGTTACGGTAGAGTACGAGACATCGATGGCACGGCGTACCGATCTGAGACCTATCAGTCGGAAATGTTCTCGCTGATTACACTAATTCTGACTGCGGTTACGGTGGTCCTGGTCGTCATCAATATTTGGGGGATGACCAGTTGGTTGAAAGCGACCAGCGTGCTCGGCGGCCTGCTTATCGTGTTGTTTTCAACGAAAGACTACTGGGCGCCGGATAACATTCACGGCTTGATCCTACTGTACAACGGTGACATTGAACCGGGTACGCTCATCGAGGTGAATGAATTAGACCTTCTCGGTATCGTCATCCAGACCACGCTCACGCAAACGCGTCTGCGCGACTTGCGCGCCCGCCACATCATCATTATTCCCAATGCCAGACTGCGCGCCAGCAAGATAGAAATCCTCAGCAAAAGCGCTGGCAAGGGCCTGATGCGCTCGGCTGACTTTCAGATCGGGTATGGCGTTGACAGCGAACGGGTCGAAGATTTGTTTGAGCAAATCTGGACGGCAGCCTGCGAGTCAGATAAGAGTATCAATACGGACCGCCCGGCGGTCGCGCGTCTGGCTGCTACTGGCGATCACGGCGTGAGTTGGCGATTAGTCTACTGGCTGTCAAACAGCTACGGCTTGATCGATGCCGCTTTCGCCATCAACCGCGCTGCCTACGATGTTGCGCAGCGCGAGCAGATTGAACTGAATACACCGTTGACCCATACCATCGAAGTCATCGGCGATGCTGACCGTATGACCGTGGAAGGCAGCGCATGATGTATCGGGCAGGAAACCACCACTATGACTAATGAAGACCAAGACAGTTCAGGTGTGCAAGCGTGTGAGCTGTGTATCGTCGGTGCCGGCATCGCCGGGATGAATGCCTTGTATGCCGCGAGTCGCTATTTGAAGCCCGACGACAAAGTGATTCTTGTCGACCGCAATCCGAAACCTGGCGGGATGTGGAACCAGACCTACAATTACGTCCGCCTGCACCAGCCTCACCGCATGTTCACTGCCGGAGATATCCCCTGGGAGCCGGCTCGCACACCTGCGCATCTGGCGGATCGAACGGAAGTTCTCGACCATTTCGATCATTGCCTGCAAACCCTGCAAGCCGAGGTCCAACTCGAACAACGTTATGGCTGCCTCTACTTGTCGCACCGTGAAGTGGAAGAAGCCGACGGATCTTACTCCGTGCTCGTCGAGTGTGCGGAGGGCGATGAGAGCGGCAAGCGCGTGCAAATCAAGGCGCGGCGTTGCGTCAAGGCGCTTGGTTTTCAGATCCCGCAGAATGCCGCGCTGCCATTTTCCAGTACTAATGTGCGATCGATTTCGCCAGATTCGTTCGACCTGCTTGGCGAAGAAATGCGTGCTAGCGACAAGCCGGTTTATATCGTCGGCGGCGGCAAGACCGCAATGGACACAGCGCATGCCTTGCTCAGTCGTTTCAAGGACAAGCAGGTATCGCTGATGGTCGGACGGGGCACGGTTTTTACTTCGCGCGACACTACGTTCCCGACCGGATTGCGGCGATGGTGGGGGGGTAAAACATCGCTCGAAACGTTTCTGGAACTGGGACTCCTGTTCGACGGAGACAATGAAGACGAGGTGCTTGATTACTTCAGCGCACACTACACCACCCAACTGAATCCGCAATGCCGGCAATTCGTGTTCGGCGTTTTGTCGCAGGCCGAAAACGACGTTATCGCCAGTGGTGCCCGCGACATTGTGATGGATTATGTCAGCGATATTATCGACGAGGGCGACGCTACGGTGATGGTGCTTCGTTCCGGCGAGCGGCGCGTGATTGAGCGCGACGCATGGATTATTAATTGCACCGGCTATGTCTTACGCGAGCCACATCCTTACGAACCCTATTTATCCGAGCATGGTGCCGTCGTTTCCGTGCAACCGACCTCGACTATCCATTTCCTGACCAGCTTCGATGCCTATTTTCTCGTCCATTTGTTTTATCTCGACAAGCTCCAAACCCTGCCGCTCTATGAACTCGATTTTCAGGGTCTTAATGAATGCTCGAAGTCGGCGCTGCCGTTCACCGCGATGGTCCATCTGCTGTACAACATCGGGCTCATCGTCGAAGCCGTGCCGAACTCGGTCATGCTGAATTGCGGGCTCGATTTCGACCGCTGGTTCCCGCTGCACCGCCGCCTGTTCGCGGTATCCAGATTACGCGCGGACGGGGCGCACAAGCGCGCGCATTTTCGCCGCGCACTGGACCGTGTGTGCGAACGCTTTGAAGTCCGCTGCGGGCCGTTGGTTCACTAAATTCGTCCTGGCGGGGCCAAATTGTGTTGCAGAGCAAACTAATCGCGCTAATCAGGGTCCGATTAGTCTGGACGCTAATGTCACCGACAGGTTAAAGCGATGCGCGCAAGAAATAAGCTGCTGCTCCCGAGTCTTTTGCTGGTCGTCAGTCAAGCTGCCGACGCTGGCATAAGCTGGCGTACCTGGGGTGTTGGTGCCTTCGAGGACGCACGCAAGGCCATGCGGCCCATTGTGGTGAACGTCGGGCACGAAGGCTGCACGGCGTGTCGGATGATGGAAGAGAATACCTTCTCAGATCCGCGAGTGATTGAGTTTATTAATCGGCATTTCGTCGCTATCCAGGTCGATAGCGAAATGCAGCCCGATATTGGCGAACGCTATTCAGACTGGGCCTGGCCCGCAACCGCGTTTCTGCAGCCGGATGGCCGTCAGGTATTCGCTATTCGCGGTAGTCGACGACCGGATGACTTTTTGCAACTGCTTGAGCAGGTCATCGAACGGAATCAGAAAGGCATTTTAAAAGCTGACGATTTGGCCCCTTACGGCGCGCCTCAGGAAGTGCTGGCCGGTCCGTTGCTGGAATTGCGCGAGCAGGTACGCAGGCAGCTCGATAATACGTTCGACGATGAGCGAGGCGGCTGGGGGGATGCAAAAATTCTCGAGTACGCTGAGCCTACGCTACAGTTATTTCTGCGCGGATTGCTCTACGGTGATGACGTCTCAACAGCACGCGCGCTGAAAACGGCCTACGGATTTCTACAACAACTCGACCTGGTATGGGGCGGCATGTTCTATGCCTCGTTCGATAGCTGGGACAACGTCGTACGGGAGAAGCGTCTCGAAAGTCAGGCGGCTGCCTTACAGCTGTTTGCCGACGCTTTGCAGGTGAGTGGCGACCGCGCGTTCGAAGCCGGGCTGCAAAATATCCATCGCTATCTCCGTGACTGGATGAGTTCGCCCAGTGGGACTTTTTACGCGAATCAGAAAGACACCGGCCCTGATCTAGCGCAGGACATGAGCATTGATGACTACTATGCGCTTGATGATGCCGGTCGACGTGGCCATGGCCTGCCGTTGGTCGATAAAGCAATCTATACTGATGTGAATGCACGCGTTATCAGCGGGCTAGTGCGGGCTTTTGAGGCGAGTGGAGATTCGCGCTATTTCGATACGGCGCTCAAAGCAGCGCAAGTACTGATTGACGAACGGCAGACGCCAGCAGGATGGCTGCAGCAGTTTGGCGCTAATGAGCATCTCAAAGGTGGCGCTCGAGTCCACGGTGTAACCGTCACGGGACTCCCGTATCTGCGCACGCAGGCACATTTTGGCCTCGCGGCACTGTCTCTTTATCAGGCTGGCGGCGACGAACAATGGCGTGTCCGGGCGCTGGCGATCGCGAACGGCTTAAGCGAAACACTCGGTGACGAACGACTGGGCGGATTTTTCTCCGCACCGGCGAGTGAAGTCGATGCCATTGTCGCGCGTCGTAAACCGCTGGAGGACAACGCTGCCGCCGCGCGGCTGCTCTACCGTCTCGCCGTGCTGAATAAAAATCCAGGCATGAAGGCAGCTGCGGAAAAAACGATACGCGCGGTAGCCGCGCCAGCCATTGTGCGCCGTGAAGGTCGCATCACGGGCAGTCTTGCGCTCGCACTGGAATTGCTCAGCGCAGGTTATGTGGAGTTCTCAGTGGTCGGGGAGGGCGCACCAGCGCTCGCCTTATTGGCCGCAGGCCGTGCTGTCTTCGAACCGCGCAAGCTGGTGCATGCCGAAGCCCCGGGGCGCTATCCGGCCCGTGCTCGCGCTTCGATGTATATCTGCAACGATGATCAGTGTTCGCTACCCATTGTCGAACCCGCAGCAGTGGCGACGCAGGCGCACAAATTTTTGCCGCTGGTGATGCGCAGTGGCATTGCAGCCATTACTTCAGGGACTACGGCGCACTAGATCTGTTCGCACAAGCAGCGCATGACACATCAGGCGCGCCGGATGCGTACCACCTTCATGATTTCGATGTCCATGGCGGCTACGCGTTCCGTACTCGCGTAATAGGTCAGATTAACGCTCGCTCCAACCAGGCTTTTATAGCGTTTCTTGCGTTTGTAGCGAAACGGTACGTCATAGCCCTCGATCAGAACGGTGTTAATAAGCCATTCTCCGGCCTCGCGTTGAACATGCGATACGACCTTGCGCATGTCCGAGTGGATCAACGCTTCGTGCCGCTTCAGGAGTTTCTTTGGGTCCGATTTCAACGATTCGCCCGCCGATTCGACACGTCTAGTTTGCAGGCGCCAGCGTAAAACCAGCATGGTCGAGCAAGGTCTGGCTCTCGCCGCCAGGCATCCAGATGACCACTGCGCGCACATCCGTATCGGAAAGCACCGAGTGACGTACGTTGTCTCCCGGTTTGACGAAGCCCAGCATGCCGGCCTCGAGGCGGTGCAAATGACCGTTCACTTCGTGTCCGAGTACGCCTTCGATGACATAGAAAATTTCCAGACTGCCGTGTGCGTGCGCGGCCCCCTCGCCGTATGCGACAGGAAGGAACAGTTCGCCAACTTCAATGTCGTCGCGCCCGAGATTACTCGCGTCGGCGAGCATTTTTATCCATACCGGCCCTTGCACGAGTGTCCGGGTGCCACTGCTCGCAGCAGGATAAGCGGCCCCGCTGCCGGCGGCGGAAGTTTCGTCAGTGTCGCCGTGTGCCAGGCACTCCATGCTGATGGATAGACTCAGAATGATCGCAAGGCAAAAACGCGGCAATAAAGGGTGGTTTTTCATGAGCTACTTTCCTTCTACGTTCGTCGCGGAGAAAATTTGGAGTAACCACGGCAACGCCAGGCCGACGTCGCCAGCAAAGCCGCCGACGTCGTAGTGACCGCGGGCTTCGACACTGCGAAATTCGATATTGCACGCCCCATCGCGCGCCGCATCGAGTTGCGCTTGCAACGCATTGATATCGAAAAGCTCGTCGCTCGGGGCGGCAAAGGTAAAGACCGGTACGGGGCAATCAAGCGTCCCGCTCGGGAAGCCTGCCACCGGTACGGCTGCAGCGAAAATATCGGGATAGCTGCGAATGAAATGCCAACTGCCGATCGCTCCCATGCTGTATCCGGCAATGACTATCTTTGTTCGGTCTACCGCATAGTGGCTCGCAAGCGACTCTATGAGTCGCATCACGAAAGATTCGTTGGGCGCCGAATTCCATTGTCCATCGATCGACTCCGGCGCGACGAAAATGGCACCCAGATCGCGCCACGCGGCCTCGAACAGCCCCTCGATCAGAGGTCGACCGTAGAATCGCGTCGGTCGACCGCCGTAATGTAGTACCACAACCAATGGTGGGCGCTCGGCGGTGTCTATTCCGTCCGGCAGAGACAGTGAGAATCGCACGCTGCGCTGGCCGTCGATCTCCGCCTGGATATCGTAAAGCCCAGCTTGCTGTGGGGGTGTGCTGATGGCTTCGCCATCGACAGACAGAGTTGTTGCATTCAGCAGCGACATAAGCACGATACCGGTCAAAGACATAGATTCGGCCCTTTGGGCGTGCACATCAGTGTAACGCCATCTGCGACGCTCGACAGTGCGGCCACGTCGACAAATGAGCGTCCAGTGCAGCTCACCACGCGCGCCGATTCACGCCTGGCTTTGACTGCCGCCCGCCAGCGGTCTGCGTTATGCTGCCGAGCCTCCGAGGGACGAAATAAATAATGGATACGATTACTCATGTTGAGGTGACGCGGGTTGCCGCTGAGCGCTACCAAATAAGCTGGGACGAATGCTTTACTACCGAACCGGTCATCATTTTTGCCGGAGCCGATCCGCTCGCCATCGAGCGCGCGAATCCATGCATTGAGGGCGCACATCAGCAGGCGACGTTCGCCGCCCCAGATGCACCGACCCGCTGTTATTTTTTGTTGGTCCCTGCCACGGACGAACCACTGATAGTCGCCGAACGGCCGGTTGAGATGCACGGCGGCGTCAATTTTCGTGATGTTGGCGGCTATCGGACCGAGGACGGACGCCGGGTACGGTGGGGGAGGTTGTTCCGTTCGGGACATATGTCCAAGCTGACTGCAGCGGACAAGCAGACGTTCGCGGCGCTGAATATTTCGACGGTGTGCGATTTTCGTATCGACGAGGAACGCGCGCACGAGAATACCGAGTTACCTGGCGCTCCCGCCGTCCACACGCTCGACATCATGCCGGGCATCGGCGATGCGCATTTCTTTCATCGCTTGTTCGCGAGCGCTGACGGTCCATCCGAGGTTGTCGACGCCGTGCACCAGATGCTCGAAACCCTGGTTCGCGAGGCCGCGCCGTGCTACGCAGGCTTGTTTGAGGCGCTGCTCGAAGATCCGTCGGGCGCGCTACTAATGAATTGTTCAGCTGGCAAAGAACGCACTGGTGTCGGGACGGCGCTGGTGCTGTCCGCGCTCGGCGTGCCGCGGGAAACGATCGGGTATGATTTCATGCTCTCGGGAACCTTCTTTCCGGCCGCTGCTGAAGTGCCTCGCGTGTTGGAAAAGTACGCGGTGACGCGGCCCGGTGAGACTGGCAGGGCGCTGATATGGCCGCTACTGGATACGCGCTTGTCGTACCTGGAAGCTGCTTTTGCGGCAATCGACGCAGATTTCGGTTCGAGTGCGGAATTTCTACGCCAGAACTATGGTCTTGATGCGCACGCGGTGAAACGCTTGCGCGATCTCTATACAAATTGAACGCTTTTGCTTAAGGGGGGAGAGAGTCAGTGTCAAAACTCTATGTCGACAGCGACAAGTATGGTTACCAGTGCGAGTTCCCGATCTCGGAAGCCTACAACGCCGGAATCAAAGATCTCGTACGCAAACACCTGAGCGCGAGCGGCGAAGCGTGGGAGAACTTTGTGTTCGGTAGTGAATATGGGGTGTTGACCCGACAGACCATGCAGGCGCTCGAAGACGAACTGCTCGGACTCGGCTATACCTTCGAACCCTCGGCGATGTCGTCCTCGCGCGAACGACCAGAGGCGTATAAAGACTCGGGACTGTTCGCCACAGATTTTAGTTTTGAAGATCCGGATGCGCCGACCGCTGCGGTTGATGAAGACGGGCGGGAGCTACGCGGGGCAGGCGACAACGTTGTTACTCACGACACCAACCTGAGCGGAACGGCGCGCTACGTACGCACCATCGATACCGTGCTGGAGTGCCTGAGCAGCGGTGTGGCAGCCGACACCATTGCAATTGTCGACGATTCGGGCGGCACACTGACCGCACCCGTGCTGGAGAAATTTCACGGTGTTCTGTGTGCCGGAGGAACCACCCGTTCACACCTTGCCATCCTCACCCGCGAGTACAACATCCCTTGTTTGATGAACGCCAAACTGAGTGGTATCAAAGATGGTGACAGTCTCGAAGTGGAAGTGTCCGCGCGTGCGAAAACGGCGGAAGACTACGGTGCCGAACGGGACGTTGTCGCCCGGGTATGGCGCCGCGCCTGACCCGCTTTCTGCTGTCGCGAATCAATTTACGGAATCCGTACCATGTCCGAACTAAAAATCGACTACGCCCAACTCCTCGAAACCAACTCCATGATTCAGCAGAACGCTGATGAAACCTATTGGCTCTGTGCGACTCGCACTGTGCAAGAGTCAAAAATATTTCCGGTGTCGGCCTACATTCTGTATTCCTACCTGAATTGCTGGTATCGCTATCCGTCCTTGCTACGCAAGATGGAAGCGCAGATGTCGGCTGAGGAAATCGGTGATCGCGCGCGCCTCGCGGGAACCAAGATTCTGGCTTGGACCATCCCGTGTTTTTACTTGCTTGGCCGCGAAATGCTTATCAATTGGGGCGTGAACAAGCCGACTGATGGCATTGAAGATCTGGTCTACGTCATGGACTTCTGGAAGCGTTACCAACTCTCCTGGCATCGCAACGATGGCAATCTCACGAACAGGATGGGTGGTCACCGCGCTCAGATTATGCCCGAGCAACGTCTGCAGGTGTTTCATGCCGATGCTTACGAATGCCGCGATGGTGACGCCCTGCATACGGCCGCACAAGGTTTCATGGCGACCGTCGCCCAGTATGGCTTTCTGGTTTCGTGCGAAAGCCGCCTCACCAGTCACAACCACGGGCCCTACAAAATCTCCGACACACGCGAAATGCTGGTGCGCGATTATCGCGAGCTGTCGGAAGCGGATGTGCCGTGGCTTGACGATGTCGGGCGCGATATTCCCTATAACAACTTGACCGTGACGATGACGATTGAGGGTTGCCACATCAATCTGCTCGACGACTGGGGTTCTTTCGAGTCCGAGCCGGAATTGAAAGCCGAGCACATTGTCGCAGTGGGTCTCTACTCGGCCGATTATTTGAGCGAAGGTCATGTCCCGGTCGGCATGGCTAGCAAGCAGGAACTGACAGAGACATTTAATGACCTGACTGCACGTCTTAAAGTCGCGACAGCCAAACTATGGGAGCAGATGACGGCGTGGACACGCGATCAGCAGCTCGAGGCTGGCGCGCTGACCTATTTCGCCGTCGCCAAGGAATTGGCCCATATTGCCGGCACCTACGAGCACGACGACTGGATGATGATGGACGAGCGCGCGGAGCGCTTTCAACCCTTGCTGAACGACGAGTACGGCAACATGTTTCTCGGCGAACTGGTTGGCTACATCACTTGCCCAAGCCAGATCATGCACGAGTACACCATGATGCAGCACACCGGTTTGCCGCGTCGTGCACTCAGCTACATCCCGTACTCGGTGCTAGGTGATGAATCGTATGTCGCGGGTGTCGGCGGCATGCGTCCCGGCAGCACCACACTCGGCGCGAAGGCTGATCGCTATCGCACCTCACGCGGTGTGTTGACCCTGGATGAGTACAATCAGCTGAGTCGTGAATTCGTGCCTCAGGCGTGTCAGGAGAAGTTTCGCTTTTTATGCGGTGACTGGGTTAAGTATCACGCGGACACGGCGGTGGCAGATGAGTTGTTCGGCATTGAGCAGCAACACTCTCGTAAGCTGAAGGGCAAAGGAGCGGGCTTGAGCCGTGCCGATGTCGAAGCGTTGCGCGACAAAGAATAGGGTTCATGGAGACGGTAATGGCTATTAATCCAACCCACAGCGTCATGCACGGCGTGGCGATAAAAAAGAACGGCACGCTGGAGGAGATAACGGTTATCAGCGGCGTTGCACCGGCGGTCGCTAAGGTCACTATGGAAGCGGCAGTATTGAGCGGTCGAATCATAGATGTCGATGGCCGTTACATGCTGTCTTCTGCGGGGCACATGATCGTGACGGCGGAGTACTCGCGCTTCTACGCCGATTTACGTAACGACACGAAGTTTGTCGCCGCGTATGAGCAGTTCGAGTTGATCAACAACGATCTCAAACAATTGATCACGCAGTGGCAAACGGTGGAAATCGGCGGTAAACGGGTAGCCAACGATCACAGCGACGCCGACTACGACGATAAGGTTATCGGTCGGCTGGGTGATTTGCATGAACGTTTCGAGCCGGCGCTCGACGCGCTGGTCGCAGGCGATTCACGCTTCGGTCTGTACAAGGTTGCACTGACCGAAGCGTTAGAGAAAGCTGAGGATGGCGATACCGCCTGGGTCAGTGATGCGCGCACGGCGTCCTACCACACCGTATGGTTTGAGTTACACGAAGACTTGTTGCGCGTGCTCGGACATGAACGCCAGGAATAGCGCCCAGCATCCGAGCCGCCGGTCCGGGAAAATTCTATACAACACACAATCTGAGGTTTCGCATGGGTCGACTTGAAGGGAAGGTTGCCTTGGTTACAGGTGCAGGCACTGGCATTGGCCGTGCCTGCATGGTCATGTTTGCCCGCGAAGGTGCGACCGTCATGGGCGTGTCGCGTACCCAATCCAATCTTGACGAGACCCTGGCGCAGGTCACCAAAGCCAGCGGCAAGGGCAGTGTCTTCAGCGCCGATCTCTCTGACCCGGAACTGGCCGAAGGTGCTGTGGAAACCTGCATAGAGCGCTATCAACGCATTGACATCCTGCTCAACGCCGCCGGGGTGGGTTACAACTTAAGAGAAACGAGTGCAGGTTCGATGGATCCACTCGACACGACGCCGGTGGACAAATGGCGCGAAGTGATGGCGCTCAACCTGGACAGTTTGTTTTATGTCTCACGCATTGTGCTGAAACACATGAAAGCGCAGAACGTCGGTTCCATCGTCAATATTGCGAGCATATTCGGCATGGGCGGTGCGCCCGATGCGCATACCTACACGGCAACCAAAGGCGCGATTATCAACCTCACCCGTTCGATGTCCGTGGCCTATGTTGATAACAACATCCGGTGCAACGTGGTCGCACCGGGCTTTGTTGCAACGCAAATGGTCGAGAGCGTGATTCCGATGCTGTTCTCGGCGGAAAATCCGAAACTGATTTCGCCGATGGGTCGTCCAGCTACGCCAGAGGAAGTGGCCTATGCGAGTTTGTTTCTGGCCTCCGATGAAGCGTCGTACTGCACGGGCACGGTTCTGACCGTCGACGGCGGGTCAACGGCGCGCGCCTGAGCGCTGGCGGTTGGAATTTAACCGACGCACTCGCTTTACTAGCAAGGGCTTTGCGCACCACTGACGTCGCGACCTCGTCGCCTTCAATACAGTCGTAGTACATCAACCCACAAACCACGGCCTGTCCATCATTGCGGCAACCGTCGGTTGTCGGCGTGCCGGGAACGTTGGCGTGAACACAGCCGCACGAATACGCCACTTCGGAGCGGTGAATCGACCAGCCGGATTGGCCTGAGTCGGCCGCCACATTGAAAGGCCTGGCGCCGAACCTTCCGAAGCAAACCGGGCGCATGGCCGCCGTCCTGCGGTCCCCATTGGTGCTGGATATCGGCTTGCTCAATGGCGTGAGGGTGCCGCTTCGCGGCTGTATGTCCGGCGTGCCGCGACGTCAGGTGGATGCCGGAGCGGGCGGGTGTCGGCCGCACGGTGCGACGATGAGTTGCGTATCACGTTCCAACGATAAATAGTCGCGCCAGGTCACCAATTTTGTTTTTGCTTCGAGTAGAATCAGCGCGACTCTATGGTGGGCGTGTCGGTCCCCTCGCGGCGCAGCGCTGCAAACCCCGTCAGGCCCGGAAGGGAGCAGCGGTAGCGGTACCTGCGGGCGCCGAGGTGTGGCTGGCACGGCCGCCGCCTTTCTCCTTCGAGGCGGCTGGATGCAGCCGCAATGACCTCACTATCAAGAGCTGAATGCGATGAGCTATCAGGTACTCGCACGCAAGTGGAGACCGCGCAGTTTCGCCGAAGTACTTGGCCAGGGCCACGTATTGAAAGCGCTCGTCAACGCCCTCGATGGCGATCGTCTGCATCACGCTTACTTGTTCACGGGTACGCGAGGAGTCGGTAAGACGACCCTGGCGCGGGTGTTTGCCAAGGCGCTGAACTGTGAGCAGGGCGTCAGCAGTACGCCGTGCGGCCAATGTAGTTCGTGCGTCGAAATAAATGAAGGTCGTTTCGTAGACCTGATAGAAGTTGATGCTGCGTCACGGACTAAGGTCGAAGAAACTCGCGAGCTGCTTGATAACGTCCAGTACGCACCGACCCGTGCTCGCTACAAGGTTTACCTCATCGATGAGGTGCACATGTTTTCCAACCACTCATTCAACGCGTTGCTGAAAACGCTCGAAGAGCCCCCGCCGCACGTCAAATTTCTGCTCGCGACAACCGATCCGAAAAAATTGCCCGTGACGATCCTGTCGCGCTGTCTACAGTTCAACCTGACCCGCCTCGGGGCTAGCCAGCTCAGCGCACACCTGGCCAAGGTTCTCGACGCCGAAGGTGTTGAATTCGAACCACCGGCACTCGACCTCATCGCACCAGCCGCTGCAGGCAGCGTTCGCGATGCGTTGAGTCTGCTCGACCAGGCGATCGCTCACGGTGCAGGGCGAGTGTTGGCGGAAGAGGTGGCGTTGATGCTGGGAACGGTCGATCAACAGCGCGTCATCAAACTGCTCGATGCCATTGCGCTTGCTGACGGCCATCTGCTGATCGCGCGGGCTCGAGAACTGAGTGAATACGTCCCGGATTATGCGCAGGTGCTGGCCGAACTGTTGTCGCTTCTGCGCCGCGTTGCGGTTGTACATGCACTTGACGGTGACCCGGGCGACATCGAGAGCGACGCCGCAGTGCAAGAGTTAGCAGGGCGCATCGCGCCTGACGAATGCCAGCTGTATTACCAAATCGCCCTGAATGGTCGCCGCGATCTGCCCTATAGCCCCGATCCTGAGTCCGGATTCGAGATGAATCTACTCCGTATGCTGGCTTTTNNCCGCCGGCCGCTGCACAGAATGTGCCTGCCGTACCGAGTGTCGCCAATGCGGAACCAATAGCGTCTTCCGAGTCCGGTGCGTCGGGCAATGAACGGTCGCGGAATAAGCCGAGCGCGACTGGGAAGCCTGCGCCTGCCGCTCCCGGGGCGCCGTCCTCTGGCGGCCCGGAGGCGCAACCGGTCGAAACTACGCTCTCTGAACCTGAAACTCGCCCGGCGCCGCGCACGGAAACCGCACTGCCCGCCGCGCCGACAGAGCCGATTGCGGAGCTGACTGCGACAACCGCACCCGTCGCGCCGGCAGAGCCGATTATGCAGCCCGCAGCTACAACCACACCCATCGCGCCGATCGAACCTATTGCTGCACCCACCGCTACACGGGCACCCATGACTGTGCCTGAACTAGCGCCGCACGCCGCCCAACCGGCGACTAGCGAACTAGCGCCGCCGGCTATGGTTGACGAGCCTGCCGTACAGGCGCCGCTTGCGGCATCTCGCTCGGCATCCCCGCGCACTGATCTGGAGTGGAGCACGGTGGTCGATGAGCTCGACATCGTGGGCTTGCCGCGCGAATTGGCGCGCAACTGCGCCTTGGCCGCACGCGATGGGGTAGCCTTCGAACTCGTCGTCGCGCCGCAGTTCGATAAGCTCGCACATCGCCGCCACATCGAATCATTACAAAGTGCGCTCGGAAAATATTTTGGCTGCGATGCTCGGGTGAATGTTCGCGTCGCTGCTGAAACGGGTCTGATGACGCCTTCGGAGCAACGCAGCGCTGCCGAACTTGCGCGTCAACAGGAAGCAGAGGCCGCGATAGACGCGGATCCAAAAATACAGGCACTACGCGACACCTTCGGCGCCACCATCGAAGACGTTTCGGCCCGTTGACCGACAATTACATAGATTCGCAAGGACACCCACGGATATGAAAGGCGGTATCGGAAACCTGGTAAAGCAGGCGCAGAAAGTGCAGGAAGACATGCAGCGCTTGCAGGATGAAATCGCCGTCACCGAGCTTACCGGTGAAGCCGGCGGCGGTATGGTGAAAGTCATCATGAACGGTCGACACGACATTCGAAAAGTTTCAATCGACCCGCTGCTAATGAACGAAGAACGCGCCATGCTCGAAGATTTGGTGGCGGCCGCGGTCAACGACGCGAATCGGCGGATCGAATCGATGAGCAAAGAAAAAATGGCCAGCGTGACCGCCGGAATCGAGCTGCCGCCCGGCATGAAACTGCCGTTCTGACTCAACTTGTTCGCGAACGTAGTCCTGATCAGTGAATCCATCTCCGCTCCTTGCCGAACTCATCGCCGCACTTCAATTCCTGCCCGGGATAGGGCCGAAGTCGGCGCAGCGGATTGCGTTTCATTTACTGGAGAATAATCGCGATAAAGCGCGCCGCCTGGCCGATGTGATGCGCAAAGCCGTCGATGACATTGGCCAGTGTGCACAGTGTCGAACTTTCAGCGAGCGCGAAGTCTGCGATTTATGTCAGAACCCGGTGCGCGACCGTAGCCTGATCTGTGTTGTTGAAAGTCCGCTCGACGTCGCCGCGATCGAGCAGGCCGCAGATTTCAAGGGGCGCTATTTCGTACTGCTCGGGAGACTTTCACCTATTGACGGCATAACACCGGAACGGATTGGCATGCCACTGCTCGAGCAGCGGTTGGCAAGCGGAGAAATCACCGAAATGGTGGTCGCGACAGGCACGACGATGGAAGGCGAGGCGACCGCACATTACCTCAAGGAACTGGCCCAACAAATGAGTGTACGGGCGACGCGTATCGCCTATGGCGTACCGGTTGGAGGCGACCTCGAGTTCGTTGACGGTTCGACCTTGTCGCGCGCACTGGCCAGTCGCCACGATTACTGAACCTGCGCGATATTGAACATCTGTACGGCGGATTCCCGTTGTGCGACAGACTCACCACCACCTAGCTGGAAGGCGGGCGCTGCTCTAAGATTCGGGTCTTGAATCGTCTGCGCTTTCCAACCCTGGAGCCAAGCATGAATCGTTCTGACCGCAACCTGATCTGGATTGACCTGGAAATGACCGGGCTTGAGCCCGAGCAGGACCTCATCATTGAGATCGCGACGATTGTCACCGACGCACACCTGCAAGAGCAGATTGAAGGACCGTCTCTCGTTATTCACCAGAGTGACGCCAGCCTGGCAGCGATGGACGAATGGAATACCCGCCAACACGGCCAGTCCGGCCTCACCGAGCGGGTTCGCGCAAGTCAGCTATCGTGTGAGGCGGCCGAGCAGCAGACCCTGAATTTCTTGCATGAGTACATCACGCCGGGCAAATCGCCGATGTGCGGGAACAGCATTTGTCAGGATCGTCGGTTTCTGTATAAGTACATGCCGACCCTGGTCGAGTTTTTCCACTATCGCAATCTCGACGTCAGTACCCTGAAAGAATTGAGCACTCGCTGGGCACCGGATTTACCCTCGTTCAAGAAAAAAGGCAGTCATCTGGCGCTCGACGATATTCGCGACTCAATTGCCGAATTGAAACACTACCGAACGCATTTCCTGAAAGTTCCCGGGGCCGCGTGAATGTTCGTGACGGCACCTGTTTACGATGCTGCCGCAACGCGCGCGATCGAACGCAGTGCGATTGAAGATCAGGGCCTGCCAGGGCTCGATTTAATGCGTCGTGCAGGGCAGGGAGCCTTCGTCCAACTGCAGCGCCATTGGCCGGACGTACGCCGAGTTGCCGTCATCAGTGGGGTTGGCAATAACGGTGGCGATGGGTTTGTGGTGGCACGCCTGGCAAAACTCGCCGGACTCGAGGTCGACTTGTATGTTGTCGGCGATTCGGCCGGGATTAAAAACGACGCACTGGCGACCCGTGCTGAAGCGCGCGCCAGCGGGGTCATCGAACGTAGTCTGCCAAACGCACTGCACGATGCTGATGTGGTGGTCGATGCGCTGTTCGGCAGCGGACTCAATCGCGTTGTCGACGGCATTCAGGCTGAGGCTATCGATCTCATGAATAGCGCGAACGCCGCTCGTATGGCACTGGACATTCCCTCCGGCCTGCACGCGGACAGCGGGGCGATTCTGGGGTGCGCCGTAGACGCCGACATAACCATCTCGTTTATCACCTGCAAGCAAGGTTTGTTGAGTGGCGCTGCGCCAGACTGCGTGGGGGAACTTGTCGTTGACGATCTCGGGGTGCCCCCGAGTTGCTTTGACGTCGCGCCAGTGAGCGCCCGACTGCTCGATTATGACGGCGTGCGGGACCACCTAAGGTGCCGTCCACGCACGTCTCATAAAGGCGACTTTGGTCATGTCCTGGTGGTCGGCGGTGCGCCCGGTTTTGCTGGCGCGGCACGCTTGAGTGCGGAGGCCGCGGCGCGCTGTGGGGCGGGTCTCGTGAGCGTGGCGACGCACCCTTCACAGGCTGGTGCGATCACCACAACCCGTCCGGAGGTGATGTCCCACGCCATTGCCGATGCCACCGCCTTGCGGGCTCTGATGTCGCGAGCCAGTGTGCTCGCTATCGGTCCTGGGCTCGGCCAGAGTACCTGGGCTCGTGACCTGTTTGCGTGTGCCCGTAGCAGCGCGTTGACGCAGATTTGCGACGCTGACGGACTCAATCTGTTGGCCGCCGATCCGGATGCGTGTGAGCATCGAATCTTGACACCTCACCCAGGTGAAGCGGCGCGTTTGCTGCAAACCTCTACGCGCGAGATCAATGCCGACCGCTTTGCCAGCGTGCGCCAATTGAGCGAACGTTATGGCGGCATCGCGCTTTTGAAAGGAGCGGGGACGCTGCTCCACGCCCAGGGGGAGGTGCCGGTGATTGTTGGTGGCGGAAACCCGGGCATGGCAACTGGCGGCATGGGGGACGTGTTAACCGGGTTGATCGCCGGCCTGGTGGCGCAACATATTCCGCCGTTGGAGGCAGCCGTAATGGGCGCAGCCATTCATGCCCGTGCCGGCGACGATGCAGCGGACGAGGGTGGAGAGCGCGGCATGCTGGCGATGGATTTGCTGGAGCAGATACGGCGCTTGATGAATCCTGACCGGGGTGCGCAGTGACGACCCGCATCAGCCTTGTCGCCGACGAGCCAG
The DNA here is from genome assembly GCA_002292285.1 of Proteobacteria bacterium UBA981. GTDB lineage: Bacteria > Pseudomonadota > Gammaproteobacteria > UBA981. Next base: position 443,783 of record DBBP01000008.1, on the reverse strand, counting down.
ACTCGATGGAGGCGATCGGTGCCGCATTGGCACGCAGTGCCAGTGCTGAGGCCTGCATCATTTATCTGACCGGTCAGCTGGCCGCAGGCAAAACGACTTTGGCGCGCGGGTTTGTGCGTAGCTGCGGGCACGAGGGCGCAGTCAAGAGTCCGACATTTACACTTGTGGAGAGCTATTCGCTCTCTGCATGTGTCATTCATCATTTTGATTTATATAGGATTAATGCGCCAGAAGAACTCGAATATGTGGGTATTGAGGATTACTTTGAGAGCGGGGCCATGGTGCTTGTCGAATGGTCTGAGCGCGGACTAGGCGTGATCGGAGCGGCAGACCTCGAAATTCACCTGACGGTCGACGGGACATCCCGGGCGGTCGATCTTGAGGCGCGTTCCGAACGCGGAAAGAGCGTGCTTCAAGTATTTAATAGTATTTATGGATCATGTAGTTAATGAAGTAAATTAAAATTAACTTGAAACTATTGAGGTAAGCTAGTAAAAAGATAGCCTAATTCCTAGGAAGATCCTGTAAACCCATGCGCAAGCTAGCTTTATTGCTTGTAGTTTTAGCCTCTCAATGCGCGTTCGGCGCCGAGGTTAAAACTGTGCGAACGTCGCTTGAACGCGATCGCACCCGGGTTGTGTTCGATCTGAGCGACCGCGTTGACTATTACGTCTTCGCGATGCGCAATCCGCATCGTGTCGTGATTGATTTCAAGCAGACCCGTTCCCGCTCGCCTTTGCGATTACCGAACACAAACGGCAATACGCTGAAAGGCCTGCGCCACGCCGTGCGAGGCAAAGCCGGTTTACGGGTCGTGCTGGACCTAGAGCATGCCGTCAAGGTTGCCGACACCTTGCTCCGGCCGAACGGAGAATACGGCTATCGTGTCGTACTCGACCTGACGGGTAGCAAGCCGGCCGGTGCAGGCCCGACCCTGGCCCGCAAACCTGAGCTTATCGCCGCCAAATCTGCCGCGCCCGTGCCTCCACCGGCAGCGCCTGCCCAACCTGCCGCTGCCCCTCGCAAGGCATTACGCGACGTAATAGTCGCTATTGATGCGGGCCATGGCGGCGACGACGTCGGTGCGATTGGTCCCAGTGGCACCTACGAAAAAGACATTACACTCGGCGTCGCGCGGGAATTTGCGGCGGTGATAAACGAACAACCGGGCATGCGCGCGGTGCTGACCCGAGAATCCGATAAGTATCTGAAGCTGCGCGAGCGGATGAGCCGAGCGCGCGAAGCTCGCGCCGATCTGTTTATCTCAGTACACGCGGACGCTTTTAAAGACAGTCGGGTGAAAGGGTCCTCGGTATATGTACTGTCGCAGCGCGGGGCCAGCAGTGAGGCCGCGAAATGGCTGGCGGACAATGAGAATGCGGCTGATTTGATTGGTGGTGTAAGCCTGGACGATAAAGACGACGTGCTCAAATCGGTATTGCTCGACCTGTCACAGACGGCCTCCATTGAAGCCAGTATCGACCTTGGCAACAATGTTCTCGACGCCCTCAAGCGGCTGGGGCCGGTCCATAAAAAGCGCGTGCAACATGCTGGTTTCATGGTGTTGAAATCACCGGACATTCCTTCGATTCTTGTCGAGACGGCGTTCATTTCGAATCCAACTGAAGAAAAACGCCTGCGCAATAAGCGCTTTCGTCGCAAACTTGCCGAGGCTATGTTTGGTGGCGTCGCAGATTACTTTGACAGCAATCCGCCACCGGATACGCGCATTGCCTCGCAGCGACGTTATAAAGTCGTGCGCGGCGATACGTTATCGGGAATTGCGAGCCGTTACGCGATCAGCGTCAGCTCCCTGAAGCTCGCCAATAACATGGCGTCCGAAATGGTCCGTACTGGCGAAGTGCTGAATATCCCGTAGCCTGCTTGCGCACCGGCCGCGAGCGCCTAGAATGCCGGCATGACCCGTCCCCCGGCACCAATTCAAGCCCTCTCTGATCAGCTGATCAACCAAATTGCCGCAGGCGAGGTTATCGAGCGCCCGGTCTCGGTGGTTAAAGAGCTGGTCGAGAATAGTCTTGATGCGGGCGCACGCAGCGTTAGCGTTGAAGTCGGTGCGGGCGGGATCGAGACGATTGTTGTTGGCGATGACGGTAGCGGTATTCCGGGCGCAGAACTTGGTGCCGCGTGCCGACGTCACTGGACCAGCAAGATCAGTGCCTCAGCCGATCTCGATGCGATTGTTTCACTTGGTTTTCGCGGCGAGGCACTGGCCAGTATTTGCGCGGTGGCGGACGTGTCGATAGTGACACGTACTGAAAAAGCCCCCCATGCCTGGCAGTTCGTGCACAACCAGACCGGCGAGAGTAGCGCGCCGCGTCCGGCACAGGGCAATAAGGGCACCCGGATCGAGGTGCGCAGGTTGTTTCACAATGTGCCGGCTCGCAAGCGTTTTCTGAAGCAAGCGCGCACAGAGTATCTGCACATTTATCGCTTGATACGCCAGCTCGCTTTCGCGCGCCCGGACGTCAGTTTCGCGCTCAGTCACGACGGTAAGCGCACCCTGCAGTTGCCCGCAGGCGCTTATGAATTTCCGAGCGGGCGCTGGCGCAGCCTGTTTGGAAAAGCGTTTTACGAGGGCGCACACGCAATCGCTCGCGAAATAAACGGCGTGTGTGTGCGTGGTTGGGTGGCGGGCGCCGAGCTGGCGACTAATCTCGCCGATACCCAGATGCTGTGTCTCAACGGACGGGTCATCCGCGATAAACAACTACAACACGCAGTTCGCCTGGCATACGAAGCGTCAATCGCTGACGGCCGCTTTGCCTGCTATGCACTGGCTCTCGACATCGATCCGACGCAGGTTGATGTTAACGTCGATCCCGGCAAGCTTGAGGTTCGGTTTGTCGACATTCGAACGTTGCACGACATCCTGCATGTGTGCGTGAAAGCGGCCCTGCATGGAAGCGAGACGGTCTCCTCGCCGGAAGACAAGCCAGCATTCGGCCCGGTTGCCGAACCGGCTGCCCACTACGTGGCCAATGTGGGCAGAACGACAGCTGTGTCCGCACCGCCGCGCCGCGCTGCAACAGCCGGCAGTCCATCAGATTCGTACGGAAAAGTGCTGGCTGTGGTCGGCAATCGCTACCTGCTGTGCGAATCCGATACGTCCTTGCGCGTGCTCGACATTAGCGCAGCGTGGCGGGCGATATTACCGGCCCGCCTGGGGCCGGCCGCGTCGCAGTCGCGGCCGCTGTTGCTGCCTGAGCGTCTGCCGACGAGCGCTGCTGGACGAGCGCTGCTAAGCAACCAGCACCTGTCGGCGCTCGGTTTTGACTTCGCCGATCTCGGTGCCGCAGGCGGCATTTTGCGCGCTGTGCCGCGCAGGCTGCCGAGCGTTGACCAAGCCCGCTTTGTGGCTGCGCTGAGTCTGGCCCGACTGGAGCTTGAGACCAGTGTGGTCGGGGTCGCGGATGCAGCAGCGAGCTCACTCGTATTAAGTCGCCACGATCACACTGCCCGCAACGGTCTAGATGAGCTGGTGCGCAGCGCCGCGGCTATCGATTTCGACCTGGAGACTTGCACGCTTGAGCTGAGTGACGCGAGGCTCGCGCGATTGTTTGCCCATGCAGGATAATTCCGCGCGCGCGCAAGGCGGGCCGATCATTTTTCTGATGGGCCCTACCGGCGTTGGTAAAACCGGTGCTGCCATCGCGCTCGCTGCGCGGTTACCGCTCGAAATTGTCAGCGTCGATTCGGCGCTGGTGTATCGCGGGCTTGACGTTGGCAGCGCGAAACCCAACCCTGCGTTGCGCCGTGATATCCCCCATCATCTGATCGATATCTGCGCGCCGACTGAGCGTTATTCCGCGGCGCGATTTCGCGCTGACGCGCTGGCTTGTATCAACGGCATCCATGCACGGGGGAAAATCGCCTTGTTAGTGGGAGGTACCGGTTTGTATTTCCGTGCACTCGAGCACGGACTGGCGCCGTTACCGCCTGCAGAAGCCGTAGTTCGCGAGCGATTAGCCGAAGAATTACGCGAATTTGGCAATCTGGCCCTGCACAATCGCCTGGCTGCAGTTGATCCGGGAGCGGCTGCTCGCATACACCCCAATGACCCGCAGCGCCTGATTCGGGCGCTGGAAGTTTTTCAACTCACCGGCGCGCCCATGTCCCAGCTGTGGGACGCGCAGCAGCTTGATGCGCTCCCGCAACCGCCTCTCAAACTTATTCTGTTGCCCACGGAGCGCCCGGTGTTGCATGCCCGGATTGCGCGTCGCTTTGACGACATGCTGGAACGCGGTTTTATCAACGAAGTGGCAGGATTAAGGGCGCGAGGAGATTTGAGCCTCGACAATCCGGCGCTGCGCGCGGTCGGCTATCGAGCGATTTGGCACTATCTTGACGGACAGGTCAGTTTCGCCGAGATGCGTGAGCAGGGCATCGCAGCAAGCCGCCAGCTCGCCAAGCGTCAGCTCACCTGGCTGCGGCGCGAAACCCAGGCTCGTGGGTTTGTCAGTGACTCCGCGAGCCTGTCCACTGATCTGCTCGCGGCTATCGCCGCGCGTGATTTTCAAACTTTTGAAATCTGATTTAGAGTAGCGCTGCCGCACAGCCGGAACCGCAAGGTAGAATCACCGCTGGAGCGGCGGGCAGCACGTCGATGAGAACACTAATAATAATGATCAGGAGACGAAAATGAGTAAGGGCCAGTCATTACAAGAGCCTTATTTAAACGCATTGCGTCGGGAACGAATTCCGGTTTCGATATATCTCGTGAATGGCATCAAATTACAGGGCCAAATCGAATCCTTCGACCAGTTTGTTATTTTGCTCAAAAACTCCGTCAGCCAAATGGTCTATAAGCACGCGATCTCGACCGTCGTCCCGGCACGCAACGTGCGCCTGCCACGCGCCGAAATGCCTGATGACCATGGTGACGATGCAGAAAAGGCAGCAGACGACTCCTGAATGTCACATCCCATCATCTCGCTCGACCTGTGCGGCCCATGAGTGCCGTTGTAATCACCTTTGATTGACCGCCATTCCGGCGGCGAGCGCGCGCTAATCGTTCACATTGCACTGAACGATGACATCAATGACGACGCGGAAGAGTTCACCGAACTGGCCGTTGCGGCTGCAGTCGTACCGTGTCACCAGGTCTACGCGCGTCGCGATACGCCGGATGCAAAGTTTTTTCTGGGCAGCGGCAAAGTGGCCGAGCTCGCAGCCCTGGTTGCCCGGCACGGCGCCGAAGTGGCGTTGTTCAATCGCGAATTGTCACCCGCCCAGGAACGCAATCTTGAACGCGAACTCGACTGTCGCGTGCTCGACCGCACCGGCTTGATTCTGGATATTTTCGCTCAGCGTGCGCGTTCCTTCGAGGGCAAACTCCAGGTCGAGCTGGCTCAGCTGCAGCACCTGTCTACTCGTCTGGTGCGCGGCTGGACTCACCTTGAGCGCCAGAAGGGCGGCATCGGGCTGCGTGGCCCGGGCGAGACGCAGCTCGAAACGGATCGACGTCTGATTGGTTTACGCATCAAGCAAATAAATGAGCGATTGAACCGCGTCAAACAACAACGGCAGCAAAGCGCGCGATCGCGCAAACGTGCGTTGCTGTCGACGGTAGCGTTGGTTGGTTATACCAATGCGGGCAAATCGACACTCTTTAACCGGTTGACCGATGGCGACGTGTTTGCCGCTGATCAGCTGTTCGCGACTCTGGACACAACGCTGCGCACACTTGAAGTTCCGGGCGAGCACCCGATCGTATTGAGCGATACGGTGGGCTTTATTCGCCGATTGCCGCCCGAACTGATCCAGGCATTTGAGGCAACCCTGGATGAAACGCGTGACGCGGACTTGCTCCTGCATGTAGTCGACGCCAGCGACCCCGAACGTAGCGCACGGATTGGCGACGTCAAGAGTGTGTTGCAGCGCATCGGCGCGGGTGATGTTCCCGTGGTCGAGGTTTACAACAAGATTGATTGCATCGATGGGCGTGAGCCGTCAGTAGAGCGCGGCGAAGAAGGGCACGTGCATCGCGTCTGGTTGTCGGCGCGCAGCGGGCAGGGCGCGCATCTGTTGCGCGAAGTGATTGGCGAGCATCTGAATGAGACCAAGCAGCGTCGCTGGCTCAGTATCGCTGCTGGCGGTGGACGATTACGCGCCATGTTGTACGAGTGGGGAGCGGTAGTTGACGAATTGGACCTGGAGGCGGGCGGCTGGTTACTCGAAGTGACATTGGCTGAGCAACGTTGGCAAAGCTTCAGCAGCGGTGTCGATTTTGCTCACGTCGTCGAGGAGATCGAGCCGGCCGGGGAGCTGGCTAGCTTCGTCCCGGCAGACTCATCCGGTATGCGGGCCTAAGCGCGAGTCGGATTGAACAAGCAGGGTGTGGACCGTACAATCGTCGCCCTCACCAAGAACAGTACCCTCAGCAAGAGAATTCAATGGCCTGGAACGAGCCGGAAGGCAACGATCGTGACCCATGGGGGAACCGCGGCAAGGATACGGGGCCGCCCGATCTTGACGAAGTTGTGCGAAAAATGCAGGAAAAGCTGGGAAAGCTTTTTGGCGGCGGCAAGGGCAGCGGCGGTGGCGGTGACTCTTCGCCCGGCGAGAATGCACTGACCTGGGGCGTACTGGGTGTGCTCCTGCTCGCATTATTGAGTTGGGAAATGGTTTACCGCATCGACCCTGCCGAGCGCGGCGTCGTGATGCGTTTCGGTAAGTACGTGACGACTTTGCCGGCCGGTCCGCACATCCGTTTTCCGCGTCCGATTGAAGAGGTCGTAAAGGTCAATGTTGAACGTATCCAAACCCTGACCGCCGACTCAGCGATGCTGACGCAGGACGAAAATATCGTCGATGTCGAGCTGGCGGTGCAATACCTCATCAAGGACGTGCAGAGCTATCTGTTTCGCATTTCCGACCCGGATGTCTCAGTCCAGCGAGTTACGGAATCAGCCATTCGCGACATCATCGGCCGCAGCACTCTGGATTTCGTCATCACCGGCGGCCGCGCCGAAATCGCCAACGACGCCCAAACGCTCATTCAGGAAGTTTTGGATAACTACGAATCTGGCATCGAAATCAGCAGTGTGAATATGCAACCCGCGAAGCCGCCGGAAGAAGTCAAAGCAGCCTTCGATGATGCCATCAAGGCGCGCGAAGACGAGCAGCGCAAAATTAACGAAGCGGAAGCCTACCGTAACGAAGTGGTCGAACGTACCGCTGGTGAGGCGGCGCGCATTCGACTCGAATCGGAAGGTTATAAAGCGAGTGTTGTCTCACAAGCCGATGGTGAGGCGGAACGTTTCAATCAACTTCATACGGAATACCAGAAGGCCCCGGCGGTGACGCGTCAGCGTTTGTACCTGGAAGCGATGGAACAAGTGATGTCGGAAAGCACGAAGGTCATCATGGACAACAAAGGTAGCCAGAGTCTGATGTATTTACCGCTGGACAAACTCATCGAAAACAGTGCCGGCGGCAGCGCGTCCGGGTCTCGCGACGCTACTACTGACACCTTGCCGTACGCCCCTTCGATTGAAGATTCATTGCGGGATCGGCGCACCGGTCGAGGACGGGTCGTCCGATGAACGGGCGTCACGCAACCATTACTCCCTGGCAGCGGACGAATTACTGATGGCAGCACGAATTGTTCTTTTTGGGGTTGCCGCACTCGTGCTTGTGTTCCTGTCCACCTTCAGGGTCTACGAATACGAACACGCCATACTGTTTCAGTTGGGTAAAATTCAGCACGCCGATTACCAGCCCGGGCTGCACCTGAAAATTCCGTTTGTGCAGAATGTACGAACGTTCGACAAACGCCTGCAAACACTGGATGCCGAAAAGCAGCGCTTTTTGACCGGTGAGAAAAAGGACGTTGAGGTAGATTCGTTCGCGCGCTGGAAAATCCAGGACGTCGTACAGTTCTACAAGGCAACCGGCGGCGATCCGCGTCGTGGTGGCTTGCTCCTGTACCAGAAAATCAATGACAGCCTGCGCAGCGAATTCGGCAAACGGACCGTTAAGGAAGTGGTCTCCGGCGAGCGCGGCGCAATCATGGAAATCGTCACGCGTACAGCGAACGAACGTGGCCGTGATTTGGGCATGGAAATTATTGATGTTCGTCTCAAACGCATCGATTTACCCAAAGAAGTGAGTGGCAACGTTTACGAGCGGATGCGTTCAGAACGCGCACGTGTGGCGCGCGAGTTTCGTGCCCGGGGCGAGAAGGAAGCCATCACAATCACCGCAGATGCCGATCGACAACGGACCATCATTTCTGCCGAGGCGTACCGGGATTCTGAAGAGTTGCGTGGTGCGGGCGATGCCCGTGCAGCGGAAATTTATGCCAAGGCCTACAACCGCGATCCTGAGTTTTACGATTTCTATCGCAGTTTGAATGCTTATAAATCCAGCTTCACCAGCAAAAAGAACGTGCTGTTGCTTGAGCCGGATTCGGATTTCTTCAAATTTTTCAGAAACCCTGGCGGTGAATAGAGCCGTTGTCGCACGCACCGCTGAGCAGGCGTTGCGTGGCAATAACACCTAGCTTTCAACGTTGTGCTCACCAATATCCTTTCGGCAATTGCGCTTATGCTCGTGTTCGAAGGCATTATGCCGTTTCTGAATCCTGATCGCTTTCGTAAAACTCTGCTCAGTGCGGCGAAGTTCAACGATCGATCGTTAAGGATCATCGGCTTGGCTGCGATGGCAGTTGGTGTTGGCTTGTTGTATGCAGCGAGATAAAACTTGAACGCGAACAACCGCTGGCTACTTCCCGACGGCGTCGATGAAGTATTGCCCCCGCAAACCCGCCAACTCGAAGCCATTCGGCGCAAAGCGCTGGATATTTTCGAGCGTTGGGGCTACGAACTCGTGATCCCGCCTATCATCGAATACCTCGATTCGCTGTACTCCGGCCTCGGCCAGGACAGCGATTTGCAGACCTTCAAGCTGACCGATCAGGTCACCGGCCGCATGCTTGGAGTGCGTGCGGATATTACGCCTCAGGTTGCGCGCATCGACGCCCATCGGTTGCCGGTCGATGCACCACAGCGGCTGTGTTATGTCGGCCCAGTGGTACACACGCGACCGGACAAATTTGCCGGTTCACGCAATCCGTTGCAGATTGGCGCTGAGTTATACGGGCATGACGGCATTGAAAGCGATGCTGAAATTATCAGCTTGTTGCTGGAACTACTGGAGGCTGCGGGCATCGCGCAGGTCACCATCGAAGTGGGTCATATTGGACTGTTTCATGCGATCTGCGAATCCGCCCATCTTGGTACAGACCTGGAATCAACCGTGCTCGATTACCTGCTGATGAAAGACGGCAGTAGTTTGAAGGCAGAATTGGATGCGGCCGGGGTAGGCGCCGACGTGACGCGTCACTTGTTGGCGCTGATTGATTTGAACGGTGACGCAGAAGTGCTGGTGAGCGCGCGCGAACGTCTTGCCGAAGCGCCGCCATCGGTGACTGCAGCACTCGACGAAGTCGCCGGGCTGGTGGAGCTCCTTGTTGCGCGCCGCCCCGACATTGATGTGCATCTGGATTTTGCCGAGCTTCGCGGCTACCGCTATCACACTGGCATTATGTTCGCCGCCTACACACCTGATGCGGGGCGGTCCATCGCGTGGGGTGGGCGCTATGACAACATCGGCAAGACGTTCGGACGCGCACGTGCGGCGACCGGATTTAGCACGGATTTAAAGGCATTGGTTTCGCTGAGCGACACCGAGACGGTCGAATTGGGACGAATATTTGCGCCGGCCGGCGCGCAAGCAGCCTTGCTGGAAGCGATCCGCAACTATCGAGCGGCAGGCTACGTTGTTGTGCAGGGTTTACCTGGCCAGCACGGGGGTGCTGCAGAAATGAACTGTCAGCAACAAATGTCCGACGCCACCGGCTCGTGGCAACTCGAAGACGTTTAGACATTTAGCCATGCAGAATATGAATTGGCGAGGCGCCGCAGCAGCGGACGTCATACAAAACAGCGCGCGAGGTAACGAGTAACTTGGGCAAGTCAGTCGTCATAGTCGGCACCCAATGGGGTGACGAAGGCAAAGGCAAAGTCGTCGATATGCTGACCGACCGGGTCGCAGCGGTAGTGCGCTTTCAAGGTGGGCACAACGCTGGCCATACGGTCGTTATCGACGGTGAGAAAACAGTTCTGCATCTTATTCCGTCGGGCATTTTGCGCGCCAATGTGCAGTGTCTTATCGGCAACGGAGTTGTTGTGTCACCGCAGGCCTTGATGGAAGAAATCACCATGCTCGAAGGGCGCGGCGTGCCAGCGCGCGAACGGTTGATGCTGAGCCCTGCCTGCCCCCTCATCCTGCCCTACCATGTGGCGCTTGATCAGGCGCGGGAAAAAGCCCGTGGCGCACAGGCTATTGGGACGACCGGTCGCGGTATTGGACCTGCCTATGAGGACAAAGCGGCGCGTCGAGCGATACGCGTTGGTGACCTGATGTTCCGGGAACGTTTCGCAGCAAAGCTCGGCGAAGTTCTCGACTATCACAACTTCGTTCTCGGCCAGTACTATCGGGTCGAGACGATGGATTTCCAACGCATTCTGGACGAGCAAATGGCGTTTGCTGAAGACATCGCGCCGATGGTGGGAGATGTCACGGAGATCCTTTACAACTTCCATCAAAGTGGCGGCAATGTTCTTTACGAGGGGGCCCAGGGTACGTTGCTGGATGTTGACCACGGAACCTATCCTTACGTCACGTCCTCAAATACCACTGCCGGCTATAGTGCAACCGGCGCAGGGACAGGCCCATGTCTGCTCGATTACGTGCTCGGCATCACCAAGGCCTACACCACCCGCGTGGGTTCGGGGCCATTTCCGACCGAATTATTCGACGAAATGGGCGAGCACCTTGCGAGCCGCGGACATGAGTTTGGCGCGACCACCGGGCGGCCGCGGCGTTGCGGTTGGTTCGATGCGGTCGCGTTGCGCCGGGCCCAGCAGGTCAACAGCGTGTCAGGTCTTTGTGTCACCAAGCTTGATGTCCTCGACGGCTTGGATGAGATTCGTATCTGCGTCGGCTATGACACGCTCAACGGTCGCGTACAAAGTGTGCCTACCGGTGCGGAAGCGCTAGCTCAGGTGACGCCAATTTATGAGGATCTTCCGGGCTGGTCCGAGTCGACTGTCGGGATTAATTCGTGGGCCGGATTGCCGGTCAATGCGCGGCGTTATCTCGACCGCATTGCAGAGATCGCCGAAACGCCGGTTGATATTGTGTCCACTGGTCCTGACCGTAGCGACACGATCGTGATTCGGCATCCGTTCGGAGAGATCTGAACCGCGAGCGGGTGGCCAAATCGAGACGCGGTATTGCTGAGCGGCACGAGACGACGTTCAGTGCGGTAGGTTCTCACGACGCGATCCACGCGATGCTGGAGCTGGGGTGGAGAATTTAATGGGCGCAGCTGACCCGATTGAGCAAATTGCAGACTGGCTTGCACAGGCGCGGGAGCATGAGCCGAGCGATGCCGAAGCGATGTCCGTTGCAACTGTGGACGGCAGCGGTCGACCATCTCTGCGCATGGTATTGCTACGGGGTATCGATGCGCGCGGATTGATTTTTTATACCAATTTGGGCAGTCAAAAAGCGCTCCATATTCAACATAACACCTGGACTGCCCTGTGCCTGCACTGGAAGTCCATGGCCCGGCAGGTCCGTATTGAAGGGCGCGCCGAGCAAGTGAGCCAAGCCGAAGCGGACAGTTACTTCGCCAGTCGCGAACGAGAATCCCAAATTGGGGCCTGGGCGTCAAAGCAGTCCAGTGTTTTGGAAGGGCGTTTGACACTCGAGGGGCGGGTCGCTCGCTACGCGGCGCAATACGCCGTTGGCGCCGTGCCCAGACCCGCATTCTGGTCTGGCTATCGGGTGGTGCCAGAGCGGATAGAATTCTGGCAGAAGCGCCCCTTTCGTTTGCACGAACGAACTAATTACGAACGGGTGCCCGGCGCGCCGTGGTCTACTCAGACGCTGTATCCATAGCTAGCTGATAAGAAACGCGCCGGACAGGCCCGCAGCAGTTTTTGACCATCCCGCAGAGAGATTGTGAACCGTTAGGACGGCTTGTTTGTTCGTTCGGGCGTAGCGACTGTTGGCTCAGCACCATAGCGCCATGCGAACCGAAACACCTCGTCGGGACACACGTCGATGCAACGTCCACAGTTGGTGCAATCGCGTGCGACGATGACGCGTGTCGATTGGTCGACGCCACGCAGTGCCGGCGTGATCACCTGGGGTTCGGGGCAGACTTCAAAACAATCGCCGCAGTCGCTGCACGCTTCTCTGGCGACCGCAGCGATGCGTACAGGAGATGCGACGCCGAGTATTCCGTAGAACGCCCCGACCGGACACAGGTGCCCGCACCAGCCGCGTCGGCTGACGACAACGTCAAACAGAAATATCGACGCGATGATGATCCAGCCGAAGCCGAGACCGAAGACGATGCCGCGTTGGACCAGAGTCACCGGATTAACCAATTCCCAGACAATGGTGCCGGTCCAGGCTGATGTCGCAACACACATTGCAAGTAGCCACATCCGCAACGCTGGATGCGGGCGCCAGCCTGGCGGAATGCGCAGCCGTTGGCGCGTCCAATGTGCGGCATCTGTGATGATATTGACCGGGCACACCCACGAGCAAAATACGCGGCCCCCGACCATGACATAGAAGCCGGCGACCAGCACAGCACCCACCAGGGCCGTCGCTGTGACTTCGCCAAGGGCGACGAACGATTGCACCACGATCATTGGGTCGGTCAGCGGAATGGTGTCAAACCACAAGCTCGCAGCGAGGTTCCCTTTGGCCCACCAGATATCAAACCATGGGCCGATCAGGAACAACCCAAGGATGGCGAGCTGGGAGCTGCGGCGTAAAGTTAGCCAACGCTGACGCTGCCACAGAGAACGCCGTGCAGGCGCAGTTTCAATCAATGTGTGCGCCGCTATCGTGGCTAACCAGATCGCGTGGCAACACTTTGATCGCGGCTTCGGGCAGGATGCAATCCTTCTCGCATTTGCCGCAGCCCGTGCAATGCTCACGGTGCACGGTAGGCACAAAAAAGACCTTGCCGTTTTCCTGTTTCATTTCCATCGTGATCGCCTCGTTTTTGATAGGGCAGGCGAAATAACAGGCTGTGCAATGTGCGACGCCAGTGATGCTATAGCAGGTATCGGTTCCGGTAACGACGGCGACACCCATATCTGCATCGCCTATATCGGTTAGCGATTTGCTCAAGGCATCGGTGGGACAAGCGGCGGCGCAGGGGATATCCGTACACATCTCACAAGGCACGTCGCGGGCTATGAAATAAGGTGTGCCGGTCGCCATCGATTCCCCGAAACGTGCCAGCCGCAAGGTGTCGAAAGGGCAATCGCGCACACACAGGCCGCAACGTACGCAGGCGCCGAGAAAATCTTGTTCATCGATAGCGCCGGGCGGCCGAAGCGCTGCAACCGGGTGGGTGCGCGCCTGCTCGCCATAGCTCGCGAGCAACAACCCAACCAGACTTACGGAGCCTGCGGCCTGCGCCGTTCCCGCGATGAAGCGCCGGCGTTCAGCCGAGTGCTCGCTGCTGCGAGGGAGTTTGTTGCCGTTACTCATAGCCGTACGCTATCACAGAAAAATGCCCGGCAAGTGGCTGTTGCGCTGCCTTTCACGGCCGCCACGCGAATTGCCGGCGCGCCGCATAGACGTCGACGTTGTGACGTTTCAGGACCGCATGAATCATCCTGATAGCAACCATGCCGGTCCTCGGCCATGCGTTAAACTGCGGACTGTATTGATGTGTGTAGAGAAAATGATGTCGGAGCCTTCCGCTACCGCACCCGGGTTCGCGCAATTGCTGAGCAATGCTCAGGCACTCGAGACGCTTATTGCTGAGCAGATCGATGTCGCCGAAGCCGAACGTCATATGACTGACAGTGTTTATGCGGCTATCGCGAACGCGCAACTGTGGCACATGCTCACGCCGGCAGAACTCGGCGGCTCCGAATTGTCGTTCTCAGATGCCATGGTAGTCACCGAGAAAGTGGCCAGTTTCGACGGCTCAACAGGCTGGTGTCTGATGGTCGGCGGCGTGCAGCACGGCAGTTGCGGGTCGTTGATTGCGCCAGGCGGAAGCGATGAGGTTTTCGCGCGTGGCACCGCCACCCACATTGCCGGGCAAGGTATACCGCGTGGACTGGCGCGCAAAGTTGACGGCGGCTACATGATTCGCGGTGACTGGAGCTATGGTAGCGGTATATACCATGCGAACTGGATTCACAGCGGTTGCGTCGTCATGGACGGCGAGCGACCACTGTTGGACGAGCACGGCGCACCGACCATCATCATCACCTATGTCCCGCGCAACGTGATCGAGCTGAAAGATAATTGGGACGTCATAGGGCTGCGCGGCACGGGCAGTTACGACTATTCAATTGCCGACGAGATTTTCGTTGCTGACGATCTCACCTATGTCTATTCTAAAAACAGTGTGGAACGAGGTGGCCGCCAGTACGCACTCGGGATCGTCGGCTTTACCGCCTGGGGGCATACCTCATTTGCGCTCGGGGTCGGGCGCCGCGCGCTCGACGAAGTCGCGGCTATCGCGCGCGCGAAAACTGGTCCGTTCGGGGTGCTCGCCGATGCCGCGGGCTTCCAGGAGAAGTATGCCCACGCAGAAGCTCAATACCGGAGTGTGCGCGCATTTGTGTACCAGGCCTGGAACGATATCGACGAAACTGTGTTGCGCGAACAGCCTGTGACACTGGAGCAGGTGACGTTGGTCAAACTGGCGTTTCGCCATGCTCACGATGTCATGTCCGACATATGCACGTTTGCATACAAGAATGGCGGTGGTGTTGCTTTGCGACCCAGTGCACTGCAGCGTTGCTATCGGGATATGCATGCCGGCGTCCAGCACGTTTTGCTATCTGATCAAATCATGCAGGACTGCGGCAGGGTGTTGATGGGCCATGTGCCTGCCGGAGCGCGCATGGAGTTGCTCGGACTACACTGAGGTCGCCTTGCGTGTTCCTGCGGCTGGAAACGGTCGCGTTGAATCAGGCCTCCCGCATTACGTGGCTGCAGATTAGGGCCGATAGGGGAAACCGGGACTCCCGACCCGCAGGGCTTTACGCGCGAGCTGTGCCCAGCGACATAATTCTCCGCGCGTTTGCGCAGGGTCGATAATTTGTTCTATTTCGAAATGTTCTGCTGCGCGCAGCGGTGAGCGGAGCCGGTTCAGGCGCAGCTTTATTTCTTCAAGGTGCGACTGATAGTCCTCCGCCGCCTCAAGTTCAGCCTTGTAGGCCACTTCTATGCCGCCTTCGATTGGCAATGATCCCCAGTCGCCGGAAGGCCATGCCATGCGGTAATGATGGCTCCCTGGTTTGTGGTTGGCGGCCCCGGCGACACCAAATGCTTTGCGGATGACGACTGCGCAGAAAGGTACTGGCGCTTGCCCGAGTGCCGCTAATGCCTGGGAGCCAAAACGGATCGTCGCCGCCTGCTCGGCACCTTTGCCAATCAGAAAACCGGGGCAATCCTCTAAATGCACTAATGGCAAATGAAACATTGAGGCGATATCGATCAACCGGATCAACTTGCGCGCGCTTTCAGCCGTCCATGCGCCGCCGTAAACGTACGGGTTCTCGGCGAAGATCGCGACTGGAATTCCGTCGAGGCGGGCAAATCCGCTGAGCATCGATTTGCCCCATCCACGGCCGATTTCGAAGAATGAACCATCATCAACGACCGCATCCACGATGGTCCGCATTTTGTATACCTGGCGGGGATTTTTCGGCACGATGTTGCGTAATTCAGGCGTGCTGCGGGCCGGGTCGTCGGCGCTCGAAATTACCGGAGGTAATTCATCGATATTCTGGGGCAAATAAGACAAGAACTGCCGGGTCCGAGCAAAAGCTTCCTCTTCACTGTCGACCTCATCGTCAATCGCACCGTTGGCTGTATGGATCGCGCTCGCCCCGAGTTCCTCTTTGGAAACCTCCCCGAGCCCGGCCCAACCGACGAGCGCGGGACCCGCGATCATCATTTGTGCCGTATCTTTGACGATGAGCGAATAGTGACTGGTGGCGACGCGGGCTGCGCCAATCCCGGCAACTGAGCCAAGTGCGAGAGACACCGACGGTGCAATCGCCAGATGCTGAACCACGATGTCCCATCCACGCAGTTCCGGGATATAAGTGCGCCCGACGATTTCAATGGTCTTGACTGAGCCGCCGCCGCCCATGCCGTCGACGAGGCGAACGTGTGGCAGCCGCAATTCCAGCGCAAGGCCTTCGGCGTGCGAGCGTTTGCGTGGAATATGGGCCTCAGCCGAGCCGCCACGCACAGTAAAATCATCTCCTGACACTAACACCGGGCGAGCATCGATAGACGCCGTACCGAAGAGGAAGTTCGATGATTTGACGGTAATGAGACGGCCATCGGCGTCATATTCTGCGGTCCCGGCGAGCTTGCCGATCTCGTGGAAACTGCCTTTGTCGGCAATCGCATCGATGCGCTCGCGGATCGTCAGTTTGCCGAATTCGTGTTGCCGTGCGACTTTATCCGCACCGCCCATTTGTTCGGCGAACATATCGCGTTGAGCAAGCTCCTCGAGTTCTTTTTCCCAACCCATGACTAGTCCAACCGGCTTAGGGTGATGACTGGGATAGCACGCTTTGTTTTTGCCTGGTAGTCAGCGAATACAGGCGACTGTGCCACCATTGCCTGGAATAGTGCGCTGCGCTCAGGCTCCGCTATGATCTGCGCACGCGCGCGGAAAGACTCGCCGCCGAGTTCGACGCCAACCTCAGGATTCTTCCTCAAATTGAAATACCACGGTGGACTTTGTTCGGCTCCGGCATAGGACGCAATAATCACCAGGCGTTCGCCATCGTCCAGGTAGGCGAGCGGGTTCAGACGTTCTGCGCCGCTTTTGGCGCCGACGGTGCTCAATAACAGCAGAGGCGTACCCTCGAACTGTCCGCCGACCTTACCTGCGTTCGCGCGAAACTCCGCGATTACCTTACTGTTCAGCTCGTTGATGTCCATGCGTTATTCCCGTTGTTGCTTATCGAGGTGCACGCCCGCTCCTGCGACCCTGCAATGAGTTTGCTCAGTGCTCATCGTTACGATACCTATACTAAGCGTGCCACAACCGTTCGTTAACTGTTTTGTTACGCCGTGCAACGTAGATTTCAGCTGCCTGCAGAGCGCGACTGAACGGCCAGGCGCAGAAGGGTTTGGATTGTCGGTATCGCGGCGCTCGCATCGGTCACGATGATAGAACGGACATTCTTTCGGCCTGGTGCGCGTCTTATACCGGCTCGGTTATACACTGCCTGGGGCATCGCGGCGGAAGGAGGCAACCGTGAAATTACCGGGCAGGCAAACGAAACGTGGGCATGACTGAATGGTTAGCCGCGAGGTCTCGCCAGTTAGTTCGATAGCGCGCGGCCAATGCGTCGGCGACACAAGACCAATCAGACGCACTCGAGGCGGCGCCTGAGCGCAGTAATGGCAGCACCGTATTCTGGTAATCCTGCACGGCGTTTTCGTGGTAGCCCAGCGAAGCATCAGTAGTTAAGCGTTGTGACATCGGAAGTAGGACACCGTCACCGTCGCTGGAAAAAATGTAGAGTCGATCCGGAGCGACGTCAGGGCCGATATCTGGTTTCACGTTCTGCCATTTCAATACCACGTCGGCCTCGAGAAGCCGCGCGCCAGGTTTGAGTACGGCAAACGCCGAGCCGTGAAAATCTTCCGCCAGGATGATGCGTAGCAGGGCTTGTTTGAGCTGTCGGGCAGTCAGAACGTCGCCGCGAAGCGCCCCTAGTTGCGCATTGATGACTGCGATGTTCTGTGCCCGAAAAACAGCTGGGGCGCCGTTCAGCGTGGCGCTGCCGAGCCGCCAATCAAGCGTCGTTAACGTGAGTCGGTCTGCGAGTAAATACTGCATTGGCACGATGGTGGTGGCAAGCAGGCCAAGTTGTTTCAGGCTTTCATTGCTGCGTTCAGCCAGTAACTGCATATCGGGTGCCGTTAGCAACAACTGTCCATTTTTCGCGCCGTTGCTTCGCGACAACTCTTTCGCAAAGTCATCCGTGGCGCTTTGCAAACTGCCGAGATGAGGCGCGACGCTACTCGATGCGCCGATCATATCAACGCCTGCGACGCGGAACAGATGGGCTTTAAAGGCCGCCGTCGAGCGTTCGCGCATCGCGGGCAAGAGCTGCGCCGTTGTGAGAACACTGCAGTCATTGTGCTTTGCTTTCGCGGCTACTTTGACCGCGCGGGGAGGTTCGAGAGCGACACCGAGCGGCGTTGTACGCGGCGTTGCCTTAATTGCCAGTGAGCTATTTGACGTTGTTGTGGGCGCTCGCGGTGTTGTCGGCTCAATGGAAGGTTCGGGCATCGGTACGGTCGCTTCGTCGAGCGTTTCAAATTCTTCGATGTCTGGCTCCGGGGTGTTCTGCGGCTCAATGACGTCCGGGGCAAGTTCTTGTGGTGCTGGCGTGGCGGTAGCATCGGCAGGCGTTGTTGCCGGCTCGCTTTCGGGAACTGCCACTGGCAGAGGCGCGGCGTTTGGCACCGCGGTAGTGTCCGCGGCACCGGAGTCATTCGGCCTCAGCAGGTAAGCGGCGCCGAGGGCTAAGGCGAAAACGACACCGACTACGATCATTATCCGCCCACGCTGGCGGGGCCCGCTAGACGGTTCGATCGCAGCGCTCTCGGCCAGCGCCTGCGGCGCGACATTTGCGCCGGGTTCGGCGATTTGTGCGACTGGTTTGCCGATTCCCTCGGTCACCTCAAACTCGGACACGGCAACCTCAGGCGGTGAGACTTTTTCCGCTGTAGCGCGACGCTGGCCACGCGAGCGTTTTTTGGCCTTGAACATCGCGCGCCATTCGGCAACCGTTTGCGGTCGCTCGTCGTAGCGAAAACACAACGCAGCGTCCACGGCCCGCAGAAAAGGTTCCGAGTAGCGTCCGCGTCCGACTTCGAGCGCGGAGATAAACACGTCGTTACCGGTATAGCTGAGCGCCTCACCGCGATTCGTTGCGTCCTGCGGCTGAACGCCGCTGATCCCGCGATAGAGTGTTGCTCCCAGGCTGTAGATATCGGACCACGGTCCCTGTTTGTCGCTGCCGGTCACATACTGTTCAAAAGGGGCGAAGCCGGGCGATACCAGCGAAGTCATTGCCCGAGTTTCGGCACCGACAGTGACTCGTGCGGAGCCAAAATCCAGCAGCACCGGCGAACCGTCCTGACGTAAGTAAATGTTGTCCGGCTTAATGTCGCGATGGACGAAGCCACCGTTGTGAACTTCTTCCAGCCCGTCGAGGATCGGGTGAACGAGATGTTGCAGGAGACGTTCCGGCAGGGTCTTTCGCTTATTGAAGATGGCGCCCAAACTCATGCCCTGTTCGTAGCGCATCACCATATAAGCAGTATTGTTCGCCTCGAAAACGCTGTAGACCTTGACGATATTCGGGTGATCGAAGCGGGCGAGAGTTCGCGCCTCGACCATGAATTTGTCCAGTCCCCAGGCGAAGTTCTGCGCCTGAGTTGAAGACACTGGCTGAACCTCGAGGCCGTCGACGCGGATCGCAAGCTCGGTCGGCAGGAATTCTTTCAGCGCGACTTCCTGTTGCAGGTTGGTATCGTTCGCGACGTAGGTGATGCCGAAACCACCCTGGCCGAGTGTGCGCACAATCTCGTACCACAACACGCGTTGGCCCGGCTGCAAAGCATTGCGAATTAGTTCGGGTTTCGGCACGGCAGGTTTGCCCAGTGGCGGCGGAGGCGTCCTCTAACGATCAGGCACACAATCGACGCGGTCGGCAGTTCGTCTCCCAGACAGGATAGGTCGTGGTACTGAAGATACGGCAGCCCTGAGATGCACGCAATACGGGGCGATGGGCGTGGAGATCGTCTCGGCGGCCGCCTAAATCGCCGTGCGGGCGATTTCGCTGATGACCTGTTCGAGATGGCGCAGTGTGCGACACGGCTCGACCCGGTCACAACATGAGCCGAGTTTCTGCATCTCGGAATCACCACTGTTCCAGAACGGGCGCGGTTCCGGGTTCAACCACAACACCCGGCGCGCCCGGTTATGGATCCGACGCAATGCGCGGTCGCCTGGATCGCCGTAGTTAGAACGCGCATCGCCGAGCATCAGCACGGTCGTACGGTGATCGATGTCATCGATGGTTAAACGCTCTAGTTCTGATAGCGCGCCACCGTAATCCGTTGAACCCATGCCCCAGGTGTTCAGGGTTTCGGTCAGGGCTTGTTCGACCGGGAGCGATTTGAACAAATCCGTGACCTCACCAAGTTGATTGGAGAATGCGAAAGCGCGAACTTTCGGGATGACCTCGCTAACCGAGTACAAGAACAGCAGCAGGAAGCGTGCGACCTGAGCAACTGAGCCCGACACGTCACACACTGCAATCACTTTAGGGCGGTCAACGCGAACGCGTTTCCACACCGTGTCGAACATCAATCCGTCGTATTCGATATTGCGCCGAATGGTCTGGCGAACGTCGAGCTGGCCACGGCGTGACACGCTACGGCGGCGCGAATGCAGGGAAACGAGCCGTTTTGCCAGCTTGCGGACCAATTCATGCATGACCTTGAAATCGCGCATCTCAACCCGTCCGAGTGGAGTTTTTTGCAGCACTTCTTCACGCAAACGCTGGCCGGAATTGGCGGTATACAGCAGCATTTGCTTGTCGACCAATTCAGCGACGTCTTCGATCAAGCGTGCCTTGAGTTGTCTGAGGCCTTCTCCGCGCGGGTCATTGTCATCGGCTTTGACTGTTTGATAGAGCGCATCGTCAAACGCTTCGATTCCCATGTTCTCCAGAATGCGCCGCATATACATTCCGCGCTGGGTAAATATGCGGATGTTCTGGAGTTGCACTTCGCGCGCGGCGTTGGCCATCGCCTGCTGCAGTGCGGCGGCGTCGCCACGTTCCAGCAGTGCCATAAGACTGTCGTCATCACCACCGCCACCCGGCGCGCCACCATCGCCCGGCGTGCCACCGTCACCGGAATTATCGAAATCCGACTCATTACCGGTTGGCGTCCCGGCATCAGCCTGACCGTTGTCACCGACCTCTATCGGACTGAAGAACGTCTCGAAGCAGTCGTCAAAGCGTTGCTTGTCGTCAACACTTTTGGCGAGCACCTGGGACAGCGCATGCTTTAGCAGTGGACGTTCATCGAAGCCCACCATCTCGAGTGCGCCTGCTGCATCGATCGTCTCGGCAGTCGAGACACGCACATCCGCGGCGCGCAATGCCTTGATGAAGTTGCTCAAAACTTGTGTCATCGCAATCTCAGCCGTGCTTGTTGGCAGCCCGCGTTAAGGCCGGAATTTCGGCGTCGACATGCTCGATATCGTCTTGAAACTTGAGCAGCACATTTAGCGTGGAACGCACCAACTGGTTGTCGAGCTCCGGCGCGTGCAAGAGCAGCAACGTGCGTGCCCAGTCGATGGTTTCACTAACGGCCGGGACTTTCTTCAGATCGAGCCCACGCAAAGATTGCACGAACGCTACGAGCTGTTGGCGCAAACGCTGCTCTAACTCTGGCACTCGTGATTCGATGATGCTCTGTTCGAGCTTGCTGTCCGGGAAGGGAATATACAGGTGCAAACAACGACGCTTTAGAGCATCGCCAATTTCGCGCGTATTGTTGGAGGTCAGAAATACCAGCGGTGGGATTTTCGCTTTCACCGTCCCTATCTCTGGAATCGAAATTTGATAGTCCTGTAGCAATTCGAGCAGGAAGGCCTCGAATTCCTGATCAGACTTATCGATTTCATCGATCAGCAACACCGCGCCATTTTCGGCCCACAGCGCTTTGAGTAACGGGCGAGGTTCGAGGAATTCCTCGTTGAAAAAGGTATCGTCAAATTCATGCAGGCGGTCGATCGATTCGCGCAACCCCTGGGTGCCGGCCATCAGGTCACCGAGCTTTTCTTTGAGCACCTGGGTGTACAGCAATTGCTTACCGTACTTCCATTCGTAGAGGGCCTTTGCCTCGTCAAGTCCCTCGTAGCACTGCAGTCGAATGAGTGGTTTTTCAAGCAATTGCGAGGCTGCGTAGGCCAGTTCTGTTTTGCCGACGCCCGGCGGACCTTCGACCAGGACAGGCTTGGATAGCGCCTGGGCGAGATAAACGACCGTGGCGATGGCCTCGCTTGCGATGTATCCCGAGTTGCCGAGTCCGGCCAGCATGTCGGTAATGCCCTGTCGGGCGGGTGATTGTTGTGCTGCACTCACGTAGAAGAGATCCTTTTGAAAAGCTGTCAGAGCACGCGCCAAAACCGCGCCACACGAACGCGGTGCGAAGTCGGATACAAGCGAGCCGTGCTGCTGGCTAGTGTCTGGCGAGGCATGATAACCGCACTGGCGCCGACATTCAGGTCCGCCGGCATCTGCATCTTGCCCGGCTCGCTGCCGCTCCAACGGCGTCGCGGCAGTGCCGCCAGATTATCGGCCACGGCGGGCATTGAATCTGCCAGAATACGCGGCCTCCAATCAGTCACCAGCACAATCAGGGAGCAGCATGAGTTTTAGTGCAATCTTGTGGGATTTCGGCGGCGTGCTAACCAGCTCGCCGTTCGACGCATTTAACCGTTACGAGGCTGAGCGCGGTATTACCAACGATTTCATTCGCAGCGTGAACGCGGTGAACCACCAGGACAATGCCTGGGCCCGCTTCGAATCGAGTCGCATCGATGCCGACGAATTCGACCGCCAGTTTCTCGCTGAGACCACCGCCGCCGGACACCCCATCCCGGGACGTGATGTGATGGGGTTGTTGGGTGGCGACGTGCGGCCACGTATGGTCGAAGTGCTGCGTCGCTGCAAGCAGGATTACCAGGTTGCATGCCTGACTAATAATGCCAACGCAGGTTCCGGCTCCGGCATGTCTGCAAACGCTCGCCAGGCCAGCGATGTTGCTGCGGTGATGACGCTTTTCGACCTCGTCATCGAATCCAGCAAAGAGGGCATTCGCAAGCCCGATCCGGCTATCTACGCAATGGCTTGCGAACGTTTGAATGTCGACGCCGCGCGGATCGTGTATCTGGATGACCTCGGCATCAACCTTAAACCTGCTCGAGCGATGGGGATGACCACCATTAAGGTCCTCAATGAAGCCCAAGCTATTAATGACTTGGCTGACGTTCTTGCCATTGAATTCGCTTAGCAGTTAGTCAGCCCCGGCGGGCTCGGATACATTCCACCTCGGTGGTCGATGTTCTAGACTTCGTCTCCTTAATCAATTGAGCGGATCAGCCCTATCGCGAGCCATCCGTGAGGCAGCCTATGAGAATCTTCAGACAGCTATTTGATCAGGAATCGTCAACCTATACGTATTTGCTGGGTGATAGCGAGCAAGGTGAAGCACTGCTTATTGATCCGGTGTTTGAACAGGCGCGCCGGGATATTGCCTTGCTGAACGAACTCGGACTGACACTAAAAACGGTGCTTGATACCCATTGCCACGCCGATCATGTCACCAGTGCATGGTTGTTGCGGCAACGCGTCGGCGCGCAAATTGGCGTCTCACATAAATCCGGAATTGTCGGGGCTGATCGTCTGTTGAAAAACGGTGACACGATCCACTTCGGGAAATATTTTGTAGAAGTTCGCGAAACCCCGGGCCACACGGATGGCTGTTTGACCTATGTGCTGGATGACGAAAGCATGGCCTTTACCGGCGATGCACTACTGATACGAGGCTGCGGCCGCACTGATTTTCAGCAAGGTAGCGCCGGGGACCTCTATCGGTCGGTGAAAAGTCAGATTTTCTCACTCCCGGAAACGACCCGTTTGTATCCAGGCCATGATTACAACGGATTGACGGTTACCAGCGTTGCCGAAGAGAAGAGCTTCAATCCACGGCTTGGCGGGGATATCAGTGAGGCGGATTTTCGCGGCTACATGGACAATCTGGGGCTCGCACATCCGAGAAAAATCGACGTCGCGGTGCCGGCTAATTTGCGCTGCGGGGAACCCGTCGATGGCACCCTGCCGGATGACGAACCCAGCTGGGCACCACTGACTTATACTTTCGCCGGCGTCTGGGAGATCGATGCCCTCTGGCTGGACGAGCATCGCGCGCAGTTGACAGTGCTGGACGTCCGCGAGCCCGCTGAATTTGATGGGCCGCTAGGGCATATCGAGGGTTCGTTACTGCTGCCGCTTGGCGAACTCTCGGAGCGCGTCGAGGAAGTACCGCGTGACAAGCCCATTGTCTCGGTGTGTCGCGCCGGCGGTCGTTCCGCGCAGGCCACTGTGTTGCTGAAACGTGCCGGGGTGACAGACGTCGCTAATTTGAGCGGTGGCATGTTGCGCTGGCGCGCCCAGGCTTATCCGGTCGTGGGTGGGTCGGAAAATTAGGGCGCGCCGGCGGGTTCGACATCGCCGTCGAACGATGACGCTGTGCTGATTCGCCGAACCTTCAGGTGCTGAAGGCTAGGTGCCGATAACGAAAACTCGCGGCGGCCGTGCCATCGGTTCAGATGGTCCCGGCGCCGATAAATTACCTGCAAGGAGCAGATCATGAAGATAGACACTCTGATGCCAGCGGCGGCGCCAGCGAAAATCACTGAACAGGCGCGTGAGTTCGAGCGGCTCGGCTTCGATTGTGTGTGGACCTTCGAGGCCATGAGCGACGCCTTTTTGCCGCTGGCACATGCTGCCGCGGCGACCGAGCGATTGAACATCGGTACGAACATTGCCGTCGCATTCGCGCGCTCACCATTTTCCATGGCGCAAATCGCCTGGGACCTGCAGCGTGATTCAAACGGGCGCTTCCATCTTGGTCTGGGCACCCAGGTTCGTGCCCATATCGAACGACGTTTCTCGATGCCATTCGACCACCCGGCGGCGCGCGTCACGGACTACATCCGTTGTGTGCGAGCGATTTGGGACACCTATCAGAATGGTACGCGCCCGCAGTACGACGGGCCGTTCTACAAATTCAAACTAATGAACCCATTCTTTTCACCCGGACCAATTGACCATCCGCATATTCCAATCTACCTGGCCGGTGTTAACCCCCGGATGTGCCGGGCGGCAGGCGAGGTTGCAGACGGTTTCCATGTCCACCCGATGCACTCGGCCGGGTATTTGACTGACGTTGTGAAGCCGGCGCTGGCCGAAGGTGCGCGTGTTGGCGGGCGTGACGTTAACGATTTGGAACTCTATTCGCCGGTCTTCGTCATCACCGGCGACAGCCAGGCCGAAATCGATCAGATGGAGCAAGTCGTGCGCGGCCAGGCGTCGTTTTATGGCTCCACGCCAAGCTACGCCGCGGTCCTCGAGTATCACGGTTACGGCGATTTACCCAAGCAGCTCAACGGCCTGATGCGCGAAGGAAAGATGAAAGAAATGGCGGCTGCCATTCCGGAAGATTTGCTCGATCACATTGCCATCATCGGGAAACCTTCAGAGGTGGGACAGCGCATGCGGGCCCGCTACGACGGGGTGCTCGATCGCGTGTCGCTGTACATGGCCATGGGAGGAGACGGTAACTTCGAACACTGGAATGACCTCGTGAGCGCCATTCACGCCTGAGCTTAAGCAACATCGGGAGCTCGATGGCAGCAGTCATCGAGCTCCTGCGTGTCGCCACCTGCCGAAAATTGGCTGCTTCGAGAATCGCAGGCCTGCTCAGACTGATATTTGCAGGACCGCGCGACGCTGATAGCGGCCGCTAATGCGCGCGAAGAAATCGGCAATATGCATTTGCCAACCATATTTCGCGCGCAGACTGCGATAGATTTGCTCGATGAATGGCGCCTCAGTGACTGGCCCGATAATGCCCTCGAAGCTATCTCCGTGAGTTTGACCACGTATGTCACAGCCGGTGAGCCGTGCACGGCCGTTGGCGCGCATGCGTTTTACCTTGCCGGCATCAGCAGCGCTAAAGCAATAGAAATTACCGTCAAGCAGAACGAACCAGACTGGCGTGCTCACCGCGCGACCATCACGCCGGAACGTTGCCAGACTGACATAGCGTTCGTTCGCCAGCACCGCGACTGCCGACGTCACTTTCGGGGCTTCAGACATCGGCGTAGTTGGCGGTGCGCTTGTCCATAAATGCCTCGATGCCTTCCTCGAAGAAGCCCGCACTGGCACAAAGAATCTGACCGCGATCCTCGAGCGCGACAGCGGCTTCCAGGCTGCCGGCATCGATCGACAAGCGCAGACCTTCTTTAGTCAGGCGTAAGCCGAGGGGGGAGGTGGCGAGCATGTCAGTAGCTAGCGCGCGGCCTTGCTCACGCAGTTCGTCTTTTGCGACGATCGCTGATAGAAGCCCCAGGCGTTCTGCCCGGTCGGCATCGAGAAAACGCCCGGTCATCATGAGCTCGGCGGCGACTGATTGACCGACCGCGCGGGGCAGGAAATAACTGATTCCAACATCGCATCCGGTCAGGCCGACTTTGACCATGGCCACATTCATACGCGTGTCCGGGGTCGCGATGCGCACGTCGGAGGCGAGCATGAACGCGAATCCGCCGCCTGTAGAAGCACCATGCGCCAGGCACACAATCGGTTGCGGGCAACGCCGCATACGCATATAGACTTCACTGATCTGACGCTGGAATCGCAGGCCGGATACGGGCCCGGCGCTGACCCCCGCCGCAGCTTTAAGATCGTAACCGGCGCAGAACGCGCGCCCGGCGCCACGGAGCATCACAACACGGATATCCTGGCGCGTTTCCAGACTACCGAAATAGTCCTGCAGCTCATCGCACATTTGTGGATTGATGGCGTTCAGTTTGTCCGGGCGGTTCAGGGTCAGCCATTCGATTGCGCCGTCGCGCTCTATCTCGATGGTCTCGTAATTCATGTCGATGGTCCTCAGCAGGTCATGTGATGGCGGGAGTTGTACTGTTTGCCGTACGCACCTGGCAAGCGTAAGACGATAACTCAGGCTGGCGGCGGCGCGTTCATCGGAACATGCCCTGGGCATGTTGCAACACGCGCCAGCCACGCTCGCACGGCTGGAAAACGCGCGAGCGAGAAGCCTCCTTCTTCGGCGACATGCGTGTAGGCGTACAGACTAATGTCGGCAATCGAATAACGCTCGGCGACGAAGAACGCATGATCGCGCAAGCGCTGCTCCATAACGGCCAGAGCGGCGTGGCCAGGCGCCTGTCGCGCGGCCAGGTCGGCCGCTCTATCCGGAGGATTTCCGAGGTAGCGACGAATAAAGCGGGAAGTCGCAATAAACGGTTCATGGCTGTACTGCTCAAACGCCTGCCATTGCAAAACGCAGGCGCGGGCGAACGGATCAACAGGCAGATAAGCGCTCTCGATGGCGAGAAAGTACAAAATGGCGTTCGATTCAGTCAGCGCACGCCCGTCCTCGAGTACCAGCACTGGCACCCGACCATTGGGATTGAGGAGAAGAAATTCCGAGCTGCGCGAGCCGCCAGCCAGAATGTCGATGGTGTGCCAACGCCAGGATTTTTCCAGCAGTGTGAGCAGCAGCTGGACTTTGTAGCAGTTGCCCGAATGCGGGTCGCCGTACAGGGTCAACATGATGAAGCGTGGCCCAGCAAGGTGACTAAGGGACGGCGTTTGCCGGACGCGGGTTGCGCAGCAACAGCCGCTGTTGTTCACGCCCAAGGACCACGACGGCAGCAATCCAAAAGGCACAAATGAGCAACGTAAGCCAGGCCAGGTCGTAGCCAACGCGGGCTGCCGGGCTGAATGCGAGAATCGTGAGGATCAGGCCAGAGCCGAAGACCTTGAAAGTTCTGTAGCCGAACATATCGATCCACGCTTTGGCCTGGTAGGTCAGCAGGGGATCAACATTGATGTAAAGCGTTTCTCGCGATGCGCGATTGATGGAGTAGGACAAGCCCCGATCGGCGATTTTCATCACTGACGCGCTCATTATCCCGGGTTGGGCGACAAATCCGCAGGTCGCCAACACCACGTTGAGTGGTTGTGCCGCAAGGCCTGCGAGTGTGCCGAGATAGCGGTGCAGCACAGGCGTTACGAGTACATTGATGGCGATAGCAACCCCACCCATCACGCTAAAGAAACTGCCGATGAAACGTGAGCGTGCCTCGGTGTCGCTAAAGCGCTCGGCGATTGCACTTAGAAACTGATATTCGACCAGTGGCTCAACGAGTTGCGAGAAGCATGCGATTGCCGCGATCAGGAGCAGATAGCGATTCGCCAAGACCGCGCGTAATCCCTCGCCCTGGAGCTTGATGGCCTGCTCGGGTACGACCTCGCGGAACATGGCCTGTCGTTCCATGAACAGATTCACTGCGGCAGTCAGCATTAGCAAAGCAGCGCAGGACAGCAACAAGTCTACGGTTTGCATCGGCGTGAATTCGATCAGTGCGGAGGCCGTTGCCCCACCTGCGACACCGCCAACCAGTCCACCGGTGGCAATAAACCAGTAGCTTTTTTGCCCTTCGCCCGGCTGCGTCACGCTGTTGGCGAGACTCCAGAACTGCTCCACCAATACAACGCTGAACAGGTCGACAAAGATATAGAACGCAACCACCGTGGCAATGCCCGCGCCGCGCAAACGCCAATGGAACGCGACAAGCAACACCGCGAAAAGCAGCAGGGAGGCGATAATCACGCGCAGACGACTGTGATTGGCAATGAGCCGGGTATATATGCCAATGAATCCGAGCAATACCAACGCTGAACCAATCCAGACGT
The DNA here is from genome assembly GCA_002292285.1 of Proteobacteria bacterium UBA981. Taxonomy (GTDB): domain Bacteria; phylum Pseudomonadota; class Gammaproteobacteria; genus UBA981. The sequence continues at coordinate 415,071 of DBBP01000008.1, read as the reverse complement.
AGGGGAACGCTTCGGCGCCGCCGTGTTCGAGAAGCAAGGAGCGGCTGGCGACCTTGACCTGGTAATACGCCAGAATCACGCACATAAAATTCGTGAACAGCATAACGGCGCGCCACAGCAGGCTCGATCCCGGCGCGCGCAGGCTTTTTACATCAGACATGAGTGCGATTGTCCGCTGATTCGTGTGTCGCTATCCAGTTCACTGTGGCGCCCGACGCTGATTACGGCGCACCGGCTCGCGCGAAATGTGAACAATGGTGTTGTGGTTCAGTCCGTTAAAGCGCAAAATTCGAGCGCAATGCGCAGACTCACTTTCCTAATACTCAATTTCGTCCTGGCCACGGCGGGCTTCAGCACGGCAGTCAGCGCTGACGACTATCCCAGTTTGCGTAGTTCAAGCGATCCCCAGCTGCAATCTATCCTCGCTGCCACGCTCAACCGGATCGGCCTGGATAAAGCTGTTGCGCGCGACAAGCTTGCCGTAGCGCTGGTCGATATCTCAGATCCGCGCCATCCGCGCCTGGCCGAGGTCAATGGCGACAACATGATGTACGCGGCCAGTTTGCCGAAAATTGGCATCCTGCTCGCTGCGATGCACGAGGTTGAAACGGGCAATCTGCGTTACAGCAACGGCCTACGGCGCTCATTAACCGACATGATTCGGGTCTCTTCCAACGTCGAAGCGACGCGGGTGATGAATCTGGTCGGTAAGAGGCGGGTTAACGAAATCCTCGCACTGCCAAAGTTTCGGCTTTACGACGAGGCGGCTAACGGCGGTATCTGGGTGGGCAAGGAATACGGCAAGCGGCCGGCGTTCCAGCGCGATCCGCTGCATAATATTTCGCACGGTGCGACTGCACTGCAGGTCGCAAGATTCTACTACCTGCTCGATAGCGGGCAACTGCTTACGCCCAGATTAAATGCGGCGGTCAAGGAAACGCTCTCGCGGCCCGCCATCATGCACAAATTCGTCAAAGGCCTGCGTAACCGGGACGTCACGATTTACCGCAAATCCGGCACTTGGCATGACTGGCATGCGGACAGTGCCATGATTGAAACCGCGCGTGGCAAATATATTTTGGTCGGTCTCGTTGAAGACCGACGTGGCAGTCGCTGGCTTGAGAAAATAGCTGGCGCCCTGCATGACGCGATGTACCCGCCACATATCGCCAAGCGCTAGCGCGGCAGCGCACACCTGACTCTTAGCGTCAGGCTCCCGGAAATGTGCTATTCGACGGCCGGCGGTAAAGTTTCAACCGCAATCGCCGCATTGGCAGGATTACGAGCTTTCAGCAGACCGTGTACTGCAGCGGCAATTTCCTGATGGTCGCTGGCAGAGTTTTGGCGCAGTACGTTCGACATTAAAACGATGATGTAGTGCAGTTGCGATTGTTCGTCATGCGACTCGACGATCGCTGCCGAATGCATCAGGTTAAGCACGTTACCGCGGTATTTGCGGCATTTGAAACCGACTTCCTCGGCACATTTGTATAGCGAACCACTTTTGAAATAGACCGCCGCATCGCGCAGGGCCGGGGCCCTCGCGTAGCGAATGCGTCGTTCGGTGACGTACATCAGTTTCTTGATGATCGCGGATGAAAAGCTGTCAATGACGCGGCCCTGCTCGATGCGGAGCAAAAAGCGCAACAATTCCCGTGCCGATGCGCGGCTGGACGTGCCGGACACCAACGCTTTCCCGCTACGGGTGAATAAGCTGCCCTGGCGTAAATTTTCCAACTCAAAACCGTTGCGAGTCACTGGCTTTTGCAACGTACGAGCCAGTAATGTCGTCAGTTCGCGTGCGGCAGTCGTCTCGAAAAACGTTTCTGCTGCAGTTGGACTCAGTGGATAATCGCGGCCAAATTCGTTGAGCAGCATCGTTTGGCGAATCAGCACTGAGGCAGCCGCATTCGAACTCGGCGACACCATCCAGTCGAGAAATTCGAACAGCGTTCCCGGGTCACCGATTTCCAGCGGCCGCCGAATCAGCGTTTCCTGTTCGCTATCCCAGCGCCTGACAGTGTGGCTGTCGGTGACAATGACGCCATCTGCTTCGATTCGGGTATCGCGGAGAAACTGCCAGCGCGCAGCAAGATCATCAGGGTAGACGTCCGCAACTGCTTGCAACAGGGCGTTGGCAACAAGCAATTTGCCGACGCTGCCGGGGTTGTACCGCTTCTCGGCGCGGTGTTCTGCGTAATACGGTCGCTCTGGATTTGACAGGTCGAGCAGTGCTACGGAGTAGTCCGCAGCTCGTGCTCCCAGCAACCCTCGCAGTGCGGCGCTAAGGCCAGTATCGGGCGTTCCAGCCTCATACGCGGCGTGTTCCAGCATGCGTAATCGGACGGCCGACGTCGGTAGCAGTGCGCCGGGTGGTTGTTTCGTGCCTTGTAGCTGGCCGCTTTCGATGCGGCGCATGTACTCCAGTCTGCCAATACGGCTGTCGTCGCTGTCGTCCAGCGGCCACGCTGCGGCAGGCTCGCCGGACAAAATTGCGAAGGTGAAAACGCCGGCGAGCGCGCTCGCAAGTCCCGTCGAGCGCAAATGGTGCCTAAACCTGCTCATGGTAAGGGAGCGTGCAAGTCGATTTGCCGGTCGCGGGATGCATCGGCACTGGCATCCATACCCAGTAAATACTGATTGCTACGCGCTGCGGTATTGTCGAGAAAGGGACGAATTTGAAAGAGCCGTAATTTACCGTTTTCGAAGCCGAACTCGACGTCGGCCGGGGCTACGGCCCCGGTCGCGTCCACGATGGCCGGAAACTGGGCCGGCAAAGCGCGTGAAAATTTTATCAATTGGGTAATTTCCTCTTTGTTCAGGACCGCATCAGCGCCGCTGGCCGGAAGCTTGGCCACACCACCACTGGCTGCGATCTGGCGTCGCAGGGGTGCGCTGGCTTGGGCGAGTAAGCGTACCTCGCCGGAATCCAGGTGGATGCGTAAAGATTCCGCAGATTGGCCGTCGACGGCGCCGCCGACTCCTTCGTTGACCGCGACCGATATCCAATCGCGATTGCCGCTATCGATGTCCTGGGTGACAAGCACGCCCGATTTCGAGGCATTAACGCTTTCCAACAGCAGTACAGCGGGGTACACGTGTTCGGGTTGGCGCATCAGGGCCTGCCGCCACGAGAACGCGCGCGCCGTGAACGGTGAGGCCCACACCCGGGTAATGGCAGTGATGATGTTATCCACACCCACCACATTAGCGACAGTCAGGTTTAGACCTGCTCCAGTAAATCCGGGCAGGTCTTCGACATTCGTGTCACTGCGCACGAAGACCCCAAAAGTACCGTCTGGGCCCAACAATGCGGTGATTTTGTCGCGAAGTTGCTGTTTGACCTCGCCGGCCAGCATCTGGTCTCCAATCCATCGTTCGATTTGTGCGCGGAGTTGTTCGGTTTGCTCGATTCGAGATGAACTTTCTGCTGGCAGAGCTTCGAGCGCCCGATACCGGCTGACGACATGCTCGAACATTGGAACAGACCCGCTCGGCGCGGGCTTGTCGAGTAGTGCGCGGAAAATCCCAAACGGCAGCGCGAGGCCGTTAGCGACTGCGCCCGGATAATGTGCTTTGAGTTCACCAAGTTTGGCCGCTTTGGGGCCGACGGTACGGCCAGAGTCATCCGCTCGTAGCTCGTTTAGTCCGAGAATCTCGCGGCTTGTTAAATTCAGCTTGTCGAGGTTAGCTTCGATGAGGAATTCCGGGCGCTCGCCAGGACCCTTGAACAGTGCGTCGAAGGCGGCGTCATCGGCACGCAAATGAACGGTTCCGGCGGCGCTGACGGCGAGCAGGACGGGGCTGCCCTGTTGCGCACCCAAGTCGTCGAGCAACGCATCCGCAACGCTCACATTCGGGATGCCGAGATTGCGGGCCAATAACTGAACATGCGACAGCGGATTGCCAGAACCTGCTGTAATGATGCCTGCAACGGGTGGTAGTTCGGCGATTGTCTCGGGTAATAAGTAGATGCCATCGGACTGAAATTGATCTGGCCGCAAATTGCGCCCATCGCGCAATACGCCCCGTGCGATCCCCGGATTGAGCGCGCGCAGGCCGACCCCGACAGTTGCATCAAACAGCTGATGTTTGACGTCCGCGAGTTGATTAACGTCGCGCAGCAGCCGGTCGATCAAGCCCGCGTAGAAAAACATCGGGCTGCCGCGCAGCTGATCCTGAATGAACAGACGTGCCAGCGGTTCGATTTGCCCCAGCTTAGCCATGCCAGTGCCGAACACAAAGTTGAGCTGTCGATCTGACCAGCCTGGCGCCAGCGCAAGGTAATCAATGTGGTCGCGATACAGACTCAGGTTCTGCGCAGTGGCATCAAGTGCTGCGAGTGTGGTCTTGAGCGCGCCGTGTTGGCGCCCGGAGATTAGTCCGACGCCGTATAGCGCATCGCTAGACACAGCCAACAAATCGAGCCCCTGTTGCCTGCTCAAGGGCCTGCCGGCGCTTGCCAGTTCGCTGGCGGCAGCGAAATGCTCGGCCTCAATCGCAATCGAGGCGTCGAGTAGCTGCAGGCGCACCGCGGGCGTGTCGATGCGCTGCAACGCGCCGCGGATCGCCTGCAACATGCGCGCCGATGCGCGCAGGCGATTCGCAGCAGCGTCCGATGCGCCAAGCCCGGTCAGCGCGGCTTGTAGTTCTGCGCGCAGATCGGTGTCATACGCCCCGCCATCGTCGAGCAAATCGCTCAGTATCGCGGCGACGTCAATGGCGTAAAGTGCGTTGATGTCTTGCGCCAATTGCTCGAATTCGACCCGCAGGGTCGCGTCCGGATGTTGACTGGCATAGGCGAGCACACGTTCTGCGTCGCTTGCTGCCGGGCTGTTGTGAATCTTGTTTTTTAGCGTGACAAAATTCGGGTCGCGTTCCAACAGCATGCTTGAGTTCTGCCGCACGCGCAGTGCTGAAGGCGTGTCTTTGCCATGCGGCAGCTGGGCAGCAAGGCTACGCCAGGCGAGGAAGCGGCCTGTGATCCAGTAGTCACCGTGTGCCATTTTCAATAACAGCGCGCGTGCCTGCTGCCGTTCCTGCTCTTCTTGCAACGCACCGCGGTAATAGCGCGCGCCGCGAAAAATCCAGCCGTTATCGACACGCTGCAGATAGCGTTCGATCAGCAGTTGTGCGATGACTGCGTCGACACGTGGCATAGCCAGCAAACCGTCGATATCCATGTCGGCAAACACCGTCGCAATTCGGAATCCGGCCGCACGCAGCGCCATGGTTGCCGGCGACCATTCGCCGTGCTGGGCGCCGCCGCCATGGGGGTCGCACGCGCCAGCCCCTGGAGCGAGGATCGCGCCGTCATTGCAAAACCAGCGTATGCGCGAAAATGGCCCGCGCGGATGAGCCTTCATGGCCTCGATGCGAGCATCTGCGGTGTTCGAATAGGCGCCGGTCGGTGACGCCAGCGCGGTGCTGGAGAGGAGCAGGGCAGCCAGGCAGGCGAGTACCGTTGAGCGGACCGTTGGCCAAGTTTGCGGGCGGGCAGGAAAGGAAATCGTGGTGCTCGTGTTGTGCGGTTTTGCGGTCTGAGGAATCATACACCGCTGCAGTTTTTCATAGGACGTTCGGCCACCTCGGGTGACTGATATAGTTGCCCATCCTACGCGCAATAAAGTACCCGACTAGCCGCTCACAGCGGTCTACCTCTTAATTATTGTGCGCATCGAATCTGGAGAGCGTTATGGCCCGAGAACATTTTTCGCTGGCGGGCAAAACCGCAGTTGTTGCGGGCGCCAGCCGCGGTATTGGGCAGGCGATTGCTGCCCTGCTAGGCGAGTATGGCGCCCATGTCATTGCGCTTAGCCGCGGCGCGGATGGCTGTCGTGAGACTGTCGACGGCATTCTCGAAAAAGGCGGCTCCGCGGAGTCTCAGGTCTGTCACATTGGCAAACTGGAGCAAATCGAGGCCTTCTTCGGCTGGTTGGACGAACACCACGGTCGTATCGACATCCTGGTGAACAACGCCGCGGCAAATCCCTATTACGGTCATATCCTCGAGACCGATGCGGCGTCATTTGAAAAGACGCTGGAGGTTAACCTCCGAGGCTATTTTTTCATGTGTACCGCTGCCGGACGGCGCATGAGGGATGCCGGTGGCGGGGCCATCGTGAACGTGGCGTCTGCGAACGGTCTGTCGCCCGGCGACAAGCAGGGTGCCTATTCAATCAGCAAGGCCGGCATCATTAATATGGGTAAAGCCCTGGCGCGGGAGTGCGGGGAGTTCGGCATCCGGGTCAATACGCTGGTGCCTGGTCTGACGCGCACGCGCTTTGCCCAGGCGCTGCATGACGATGACGATTTTATGGCCAAAATGATGCCGCATACCCCGTTAGGTCGCGGCGCGGAGCCGGAAGAAATGGCCGCCGCCGTGCTTTATCTGGTTTCCGACGCGGCCAGTTACACAACCGGTTCGTCGATTGTTGTAGATGGCGGGTATCTGGCTTGATGGGCGCGGAACTCCTCGCCAATATCAAGTATTCTGATGCGCCATTGAAAGCGCATGCACGAGGATTAGCACGATGGCTGATGCCGACTACGCAGTGATATTTCAGGGACGCATTGCCGACGGCGCAGACGCTGCCGCAGTGCGGGCCAATATGGCCAAACTATTTAAGGCCGACGAGGCCCGTATCGAGAAAATGTTCTCGGGCCAGAAAGTCGTGATCAAGAAAGGTCTCGACGCCGAAACAGCGAGCAAATACAAAGCCGCCCTCGGCAAAGCTGGCGCGCTGGTCGAGATCGTCGACCTGGTTGCGATGGCGGCTGCCAAGGCGGCTGCCAGTGCCTCGGCAGCAGCACAGCAAGAGACTTCCGCGCCGCTGCCGGCGGCAGCTGCCGAACCCGCAGTGCAGACGTCCGCGAGCCCGGAATCCGCAGCGGCTAGTGCGCCACCACCGGCCGATCCCCCGCAAATCGTACCTGCCGCTTTCGCCGACGGTCAGACCCCCGAGGCGCTTGAGACGAGTATGGCCGACCCCGGCGAAATTCTGGTGGAATATCAGCGTGTCGAAGCGCCGGATATCGCGACCGACCATCTCACAGTCGCCGACGTTGGTGAAACTTTGGCCGAACATACCCCGCCACCCGAACCCGAATATGATCTCAGTTCGCTGACGCTCGACGAGCCGGGGGTGACCTTGGTCGAACCGGAGGCGATCGCGACGCCAGAGTTTGATACCAGCGCGATGTCGTTGGCCGAAAACACCTGAATTTCACCATTCCGACCAAGCGGTATGAAACAATAAAGAGCCGCGCATCCGCGCCCTCTTAAAGCCTCGGTAAGCCACCCTCTATGAGTTTGTTACTGAACCCGCGCGATGTTGATTTCGTGCTGTATGAGTTGCTCGACAGCGAGTCTCTGACCCAGACCGACTATTACGCTGCCCACGACCGCCAAACGTTCAACGCTGTGATCGATGCAGCCAAGAAACTCGCGGAGGAGAAATTCGCACCGTTTGCAGCCAAGCTGGATGCCAACGAACCGACCTTCGACGGCGAGCGCGTGCATGTCATCGAAGAGCTGGAGCAGGCCGTTGAAGCCTACGTCGCCGGTGGCTTTACCAGCGTCGCCGCAGCTGCGGAATACGGCGGTATGCAATTGCCGTGGGTCGTCGCGCAGGCTGCCTGCGCCTACATCGCAGCAGCCGACGTATCCGCCAACGCCTATGGTTTTCTTACCCATGCAGCGATTAATTTGCTCGCCGATTGCGCTTCCGAAGAGCAGAAGCAGCGCTACATGGTGCCGCTTGTTGAAGGGCGCTTTTTTGGCACGATGTGTTTGTCTGAGCCGCAGGCCGGTTCGTCGTTATCCGATATCCAGGTTCGGGCCGAGCCGACAGAAGCCGGCCACTATCTAATCAAGGGCACCAAGATGTGGATCTCCGGGGGGGAGCACGAGCTGTCCGAGAACATCGTGCATTTGGTGCTGGCAAAAATTCCCGGTGGGCCGCCCGGCGTCAAAGGCATCTCACTGTTCATCGTGCCGAAATATCGCGTTAACGAGGACGGCTCGCTCGGCAGGCGCAACAACGTCGCGCTCGCTGGCCTCAATCATAAAATGGGCTTTCGCGGTACGACGAACACGGTGCTCAACTTCGGTGAAGGCGGGGAGTGCCATGGCTGGCTGGTCGGTGAACCGCACCAGGGCCTGTTCTATATGTTTAACATGATGAATGAGGCCCGCGTCGGTGTCGGCATGACGGCGACAGTGCTCGGCTATACCGGTTACCTGCATTCACTCCAGTACGCTCGGGAGCGGCCCCAGGGTCGACCGGCACAGCTTAAAGATCCAACCTCGCAACAAGTACCGATCATCGAGCACGCGGATATCAAACGTCTCTTGATGGCGCAAAAATGTGCCGCAGAAGGTGCCTTCGCGCTGGTGCTCTACTGTGCCTGGTTGCTCGATGTTCAGCGTACGACGGATGATGCTGATGAGCGTCAGCGGATTGGTTTACTACTCGATATCCTAACGCCAATCGCCAAATCCTGGCCGTCAGAATTTTGCCTGGAAGCTAACAAGCATGCGATCCAGATTCTCGGTGGCTACGGTTATACGCGCGAGTTTCCGCTGGAACGTTTTTACCGCGATAACCGGCTCAATCCCATTCATGAAGGTACGCACGGTATTCAGGGTATCGATTTGCTCGGGCGGAAAGTTTCCATGCAAGGGGGCGCAGCTTTCGCAGCACTGCGCGAAGAATATGCGGCGACTATCACTGAAGCCTCGGCAGTGCCGGAGTTGACGGAATTCGCAACCGACCTGAGTGACGCTATTGCCGCGCTGTATAAGGCAACCGAATGCGCCCTGGCGGCGAGCGACCAGGGCGAAGTCAATCGGGCATTGGCCAACGCCGGGCTCTATCTCGACGCTTTCGGCCACGTGGTGCTCGGCTGGATATGGTTGCGTCAAGCGTTGGTCGCTACGCGCAGCAACCATTCCAGCGACGATTTTTATCGCGGCAAGGTGCATGCCTGCCAGTACTTCTTCCGCTATGAAATCCCCAAAGTCGCTGAGCGCTGCGCGCTTATTGCGACCAACGATACAACCTGCCTGGATGCCCAGGACAACTGGTTCTGACCTTACCTTGACTTTGTGCTGAAGAGATTTTTTCATGAACACCTCCGCCAAGCTGACGAACTATGATGACGCCCGCGCCGATTTCGATTGGCAACCGCCCGCCCGCTTTAATTTCGCACGCGATGTCATCGATAAATGGGCCGCCGCAGACCCCGACAACCTGGCGATCGACTGGATTGACGACTCCGATAATCGCAAGCGTTTAACCTTCGCCGAACTTGCACGCCGCTCGTGCCGTCTCGCCAATGCTCTGGCTGCAGCCGGCGTCAAGCGTGGCGATACAGTGGTGCTGGTCCTGGGTCGAAACATCGAGTGGTGGGAAATTATTACCGCGTGCCTGCGCATGGGTGTGGTGTGCTCGCCGGGGACGACTCAGCTGTCGCCGAAGGACATCGCCTACCGCATGAATGCGGCCGGGGCAGTGTGTTTCATAACTGATGTCGATAACGCGCCCAAGCTTGATGAAGTTGCCAGCGAGTGCAAAACCATGCACACACGGGTGTTGGTCGAAGGGGAGCGCGCAGGTTGGCTGTCTTACGATGCCATCGTCGATAGTGCCAGTGACGAATTTCAAACAGCCGACACCGCGTTTGATGAAGACGCTTTGTGTTATTTCACTTCGGGCACGACCGGCTACCCGAAAATGACAATCCACGTGCACGGCTACGGATTGGCACACAAGATTACCGGCAAGTACTGGCTTGATTTGAGTGCCGATGATCTACATTGGAATATCAGCGACACAGGCTGGGCCAAGGCTGCGTATTCGAGTTACTTCGGGCCATGGAATCAGGGCACTACGTTATTCGTGCACCACACGGCGGTTTTCGACCCGGTCAAGAGTCTGCAGCTGCTGAGCACGCATCCGGTCACCACGATGTGCGGCGCGCCGACGATTTACCGCATGCTGGTGCAGCAGGATTTAACGCAATACAAGTTTCCACACCTGCGCCATTGTGTCGGCGCCGGCGAGCCATTGAATCCCGAGGTTATTGAAACCTGGAAACGGGCGACAGACATCGTGATTCGAGATGGTTACGGCCAGACGGAAACGGTGCTGGTGTGCGGAAATTTCCCGTTTCTCGAGCCGCGTTTTGGCTCCATGGGCAAGCCCATGCCGGGAATCGATATGGCGATCATCGATAACGACGGCCAGACTGTGGCAGCAAACGAGGAGGGCGATATCGCGATCCGCGTTAAGCCTAATCGCGCGCCCGGCCTGTTTACCGAGTATCGCGGCGACAAGGAACGGTTCGATGCGTGTTTCGTCGGCGATTGGTACATCACCGGTGACCGCGGCTACATCGATGACGATGGCTATTTCTGGTTCGTGAGCCGGGCCGACGATGTGATTTTGTCGGCTGGGTACCGCATCGGCCCATTCGAGGTTGAGAGCGCTTTAATCGAGCATGCGGCGGTGGTCGAATCTGCAGTCGTGGCCAGCCCGGATGAAACACGTGGCGCCGTAGTTAAGGCGTTTGTCGTTTTGGCGCCAGGCATTACCGGCACTGACGCCTTGGCCCAGGAATTGAAGGACCACGTGAAAAACGTCACGGCACCGTACAAGTACCCGCGCAAGATTCAGTTCGTCGACGCCCTGCCGAAAACCGTTAGCGGGAAGATTCGCCGGGTCGAGTTGCGAGCACTCGAAACGGATGCGTCCTGAATGCGGGCGCTGGCAACCCCTCGCTAACGGGTGCTGTCGGTAAGCGATACGAGGCGAACAAGATATTCGGGACACGCGCTTGAACGCGGGAACTGATACCACCGACGCCACCATCCAGCGCGTCGCAGTGGTGCTCGTGATGTTGAACTCGGTCAGCACGGCAATGATGTTGACCGGGGTTAACGTTGCGCTGCCCCAAATGGCGCTCGAACTCGAGCTCGACGCGGTAACGCTTAGCTGGATTCCGATGAGCTACCTGATGGCGAGTGCGGTGTGCGTGCTGAGCTTCGGGCGGCTGGCCGACATGTACGGTCGCAAGCGAATCTATCTGCTCGGCACCCTCGGCGTCGTTGTGACCTCGATTTTTACCGGTCTCGCACAATCTGAAACGCAACTCATCATAGGGCGCCTGTGCCAGGGCATGGCGTCCGCGATGGTGTTTTCAACTAATGTTGCGATCATCTCTTCGGTGTTCCCACCGGCACGACGCGGAACAGCGATCGGCTACACCGTATCGGCGATTTATCTCGGATTATCACTTGGCCCGATGGCAGCGGGCTGGCTGGTTGAGTTCGTCAGTTGGCGAGCCGCATTTTTTATCCATGTGCCACTCGCATTAGTCGTCCTTTATATCGGCCTCACGCGCTTGCCGATCGAGTGGCGGGCAGATGAACGCGGTAAGTTCGATGTGCTCGGTGCGTTTCTATACGGTGTGGCGATTGTGACCCTGATGACTGGTGTGTCGTGGCTGCCGAGCGCAGTTGGGTTCAGTCTGGTGGTCGCCGGTAGCGCCGGCATTTGGTTGTTTTTCCGCCATGAGCATCGCCATCCGCATCCGCTGTTTGACGTTGGCTTGTTCTACACCAATCGCATCTTCACCATGTCCTGTCTCACCTCCTTGGCCATGTATACCGCAACGTTCGCAAACGTCGTGCTGGTGAGTCTTTATCTGCAATATTTAAAAGCCGTGCCACCGAGTACTGCTGGACTTGTGATGATGGCCCAACCACTCATGATGGCGGCGATGTCGCCGTTCGCCGGACGCCTGTCGGACAATACTGAGCCGCGTGTGATCGCATCGCTCGGCATGGGCCTGACCACTGTCGGTCTGCTCGCCATGGCAACCCTGGATGTGAGTAGTTCGCTGACCCGTGTGGTGATGTGCCTGGTCGTGACCGGACTCGGTTTTAGTTTGTTCACATCGCCAAACGCCAACGCCATTATGGGCGCTGTCGGACCGAGCGATTACGGTCGTGCGGCAAGTGCGATATCGGTCATGCGAGTCATCGGTCAGATGACGAGCATGGGTCTGGTGGCGATGATCTTCGCACTGACATTCGGACCGCGCCAAATCACACCTGAGTTGTACGGTCCGTTAGCGGACACCATCCAAATATGTTTCGCCCTCGGCGCCTTGTTGTGCGCCGTCGGCGCCGGCTTGTCGATGTCGCGGGGGCGCGTGCATGGCGCCGCTTGAGTTGTGCCAGTGAGCAGTGCCCATCGACGAGCGCTACTGCCGCTCTACCTACCGTCGTTATTGCTCGGCATCCCGGCCCAGGCATCGTTGATCCTGTTGCCTCTGTACGTTCTTGAGTTGGGTGGCAGCCCGGCCGCAGCCGCGGCAGTGGTCGGCTGGCGTGGCGTTGGCATGATGGCTATGGATATCCCGGCCGGCATGTTGGCTGCACGCTTCAGCGTCAAATTCGTCATGGCCGGCGCGGGTTTGCTCATCAGTGCGGCATTTCTTGCCTACGCGTTCACCGATGCCATTACCGGCTTCTATCTCATCGCGTTTGTTAGCGGCTGTGGCGGGAGCACGTTTCTACTCGGTCGCATGGCTTACATCTCAGCGAATTTCGCCGGAGCTGAACGGGGGCGCGTAATCGCCATGATCGCCGGGAGTCTGCGTGCCGGTGCCTTATTGGGTCCACTTGCTGGTGGCGCCCTGGCCCTGTTGGTGGGCTATCCGATAACGTTCCTGCTTGGCGCTCTCATGGTGGTAACGGGCGTGCTATGCATCGGTGTTACTGCCCGACATGAAATGCCCAGTCAGGCCGCTCTCAAATGGCACGCCATTCCACGTTTGGCGCACACCCATCGACGTGTTTTCGCATCGGCCGGTGTGGCGGCGATCAGTTTTATGTTGATGCGCGCCGCACGGACAGTGTTAATTCCGCTATTCGGTGTGGGACTGGGTCTTGATGCCGCAAGTATCGGGCTGCTGGTCTCAATTGGCGCGTTGGTCGACGTTGCCCTGTTTTACCCGGCGGGGATGCTCATGGACCGACATGGGCGCCGCAGCACGGCGGTACCGAGCGCTATTCTGTTCACATTGGTCCTTGCGAGTATGGCCCTGGTTGATTCTTACGCCGGTCTGCTTGCCATCAGCATCGCGTTTGGTTTGGCGAACGGCCTGTCGACCGGCATCATCATGACCCTGGGGACCGATTTGGCACCGCCTGCGCAACGTGGCGAATTTTTAGGACTATGGCGATTGCTGACCGATTTCGGCGGCGCTGCCGGGCCGATGGTGGTCAGCTCTGTCGTGCTACTGGCGCCATTGACGGTTGCCGCACTCAGTGTGAGTGCCCTGGGCGCGATGGGTAGCTTTGTAGTTTATCGATATGTTGAGGAAACTTTACCAAGCTGAAGGAGGCCGATCCGCTGTTTAGCCACATCCACCTTGATCATGTTGTACTGCGCGCTCGTAATAGTCAGGCGTTATGCGATTTTTATTGCCGTCTGCTCGGGGCCAGTCTGGAACGTCAGCTCGATATCGGACTCATGCAGTTGCGTGCCGGCGACATTCTCATCGATATTGTTGGTGCCGAGAGCAAACTTGGCAGAGCGGGCGGTCCGCCACCGGACGAGGCCAGAAACCTCGACCATTTTTGTGTCCGCGTTGATCCGTTTGATGACACTGCGATTCGCGAGCATCTGCACGCCTGTGGCGTGAGCGCACAGGACACCACCGAGCGCTACGGCGCTGACGGTTTTGGGCCTTCGATCTACGTGACCGATCCGGAAGGCAACACGATTGAGTTAAAGGGTCCGCCGGTGCGCAAACTCAAAGACTAAGTCGACACGACGAGCCGCTCAACTGCAGAGTGAGCCGCATGTCCGTCAAAGCTCAGGCATCGACGACGTTGCGCTTTCCCCAGCCGAAAAATAAACGCTGCGCGGGTGCGTCAAGCCCCGCCAGGCGACGTTTCAGCGTGGCCATAATCATTTCCTGCACAATCATCATCTCCAGGCCATGGATTTCGTCGAGTCCAATCCAACGCAAATCCTCCAGCTCACCGTCGCCGCCTAGTTCACCGTTAAGGCGTTCGAATGGAATAGAGAAGAAACGCGCGTGAAAGCGAATTGGCTGATAGCTTGGCGTGATAGCGCGACCAAGAAACTGAAGTTCACCGAGGTTCGGCGCGACCTGGCGGCGGCGGAATTCTTGCCAGGTGTTGTGTGCGACGGATCCAACGTCCCCGGCATCGCCGAATAACAATCCGGCTTCTTCAAATGCTTCTCGCACCGCTGCCAATGCAAGTGCGTTGGCTTTGCGTAGCGAATGGCCGACGGCCATTTGAGACGGGATCTCATGATGCAGATCGCCCAATGGCTGTACGCGGTAATCTGCGCGCTCCAGTCCGCCACCCGGGAACACGTAAACACCCGGTTTGAAACGTGCCCTGCTGCCACGCCGACCCATGAGAACTTCGTGGTGGCCGCGAAATTCGCGATGGATCACGAGGCTCGCCGCATCGCGCGGTGTGACCGGTTTTGGTGGCGAGGTTGGGGGGCGATCATCCACTGCAGGCGCGTTCACTTTCGGGTCTATTGGACCCGGATGGTAACGTGGTCCATCGCGCTGATGCCAGCTGCGTGCGGCTCGCATCAGGGCTCGTTCGGCTCCTGGTCAGGCGATTGCACAGATCTTCAGATACGACCATCTAGATTGCTGCCGCACGCTGTGATCGAGCGCAGGAACCTTGTTCGCAGACATCAGTACGTCATAAGGCAGTGATGCGCCACAGCATCCTGTGGGAATTGCAGATGACGACCCCTTCGCGAGCCGCACCCCGTCTGCTCCGATCCGCGCCGTGGCAGCTTGACGTGATTCAGTGCGACATCAGCACTGGTATCGGGACGCCTTTCAGTACCGAGTGGCTGGCACCGCCGAAGATCAGCTCCGAAAGTCGTGAATGGCCATAAAGCCCCATGACCAACAAGTCGCATTCGCCGTCGCTGGCGTGCGCCAATAGCGCCGGTCCGGGGTCGTCACAAACGTCGGCATAGGTTAGCTCAGCATCGACGCCGTGCGCACCCAGGTGGGAGACGATACTGAGCCCCGCCTCAGTTGCTTCGTCTGCGACGCCATCTTCAGCAACGGTGACGACCTTAACGAATTCGGCTTTGGTGAGCAGCGGCAAGGCGTCGTGTAGAGCCCGCGCAGATTCGCGCGTCGAGTTCCAGGCCACCAACACGCGGTTTGCAACACACTCACCGTGCCAGCCCTGCGGTACGAGCAGCGCCGGTTGTCCGGAGGTCAGAATAAAACCGTTGGCGATACTCGGGAACAGCGAATTGGGGTCGCCGTGATTGAATACGACGAGGTCGGCAAAACGTGCGTGCAAAGCAAGATCGCGCACTGCCGGGCCAGCCGCCTCACGCCAGCTTGTCGAGAGTGTTGCGTCGGCAACGGCGTGATCGAAAATCTGCTGTGCTTCTGCGGCCAGAGCTATTTCGTTCACCGCCGGCAAGGCTATGACGCCGCCGCCATCGTAATACTGTGGCGGAGGTGGCGTTAATGCCAGTCCAGTTAGCCGAGCGTCGTGTTTCAGCGCCAGTTTCACTGCGAAATCGGCGACTGATCCGTCGCCAGTGCTCTCGATATGTACAAGGATATCTCGCAGCATCATCATCGTCCTTATTGAGTTCCCGATAACCCATTGAAAGGCAATAACAATCCTCCTGATTTGATGTAGATCAACAGACATGGCCGAAATTCGAGAAGTCCGAATGAAGCGACGTAAGTTTCTGCCCAACCCAAAGCGAAGCGTTGCAGGAAAGACGTCGTCGCGCTGGCCACTCCTTCGCTCTGCGGTTCAATCGTCAGAGCGACGCGATCGATGCCTTAAGACGGGCGACAGCTTGCCCGCGAAAGGCGAGGGGGTGCCAGCCGAGACCGCGATGTCACGGTGCCGCGAACGGCTTGAAAAAATCGCACATGCGCGTGGCCGCCCCGAGCTGGCGCGCATTGGGGTTGTGCACGCCCAAAGTCTCGGTGTTTAACTCACCAATCAGCCGCTTGTGTAACGCGCATAGGTCGCCCAGGTTTTGCCTCGAATTGCGCACCAACTCGGTCGCCTCCGGACGTCTGACGATGTCGTTCGCAAGTTCGAAGTCATGGTGCTTTAGAGCGAATTGCAGGGCGTCCCGCAACCGCCTCGCGGCCAGCAATGATTCGACCTGGTCGTGCACGCGGGGCCCTTGATTGAGACAGCGAGGTACGGACTCGGCTCGGGCAGGCGCTAGCAGCCATATCGCCGTCTCGCCGTGATAAGCCCGGCACCACCCCAACACTTGAAGCGAGTGCACGGTCTTATAGTACGAACCCGATACAGGCAGTAGAAAACCATCGATCGCGTAGTTGTCGATTAAGGTGAGAATTGAACGTCCCCCCTGCAAAGCCAACCAGTGATCGTCGTAAACGCGGCGCGGATAGCTATCGTAACGGCCATTCAGGAACAAACGGACCTTAGGGTAGAGACGATACGATGCATAACCGCCGAGCGCATAAGGCGCGTACAGATTGCCCCGGAATCCGCTGTTCTCGATGGCTGTTATTGCATCCGGCATGAACTTGCCGTACGTCCCGTGCGCCGATATCCATAAGCCGAGCGCGCTGCGGCCGAGTGGATAGTGATAGCCGGGGCTGCCCCAGTAAGACAGATGCAAAGACGACATCAGGATTACGGCCGCCAATGCGCCCTGCGCAAAACGCCGCGATATCGCCAGCATTGGGGTCCCACGTGCGACGGCGAGCACGACCAGTGGCATCATCCATAGGAAGCGTACTGCGAGTGCGGCTGCGATAAGACTTATTGCAGCCCATGCGATCAAATAGGCAGGCAAGTGTCGTTCCTGGGACGCGCCTTTATTTCGACGCAGCATGCGTGCCGCCTGGACGAGGAAAATCAGGGTTACGAACGTAAAACTCGTTAGAAGCGGGAGCGAAGACCACGGTAAGACATGCTCGAACCCGCGCGGTACAACGAAGATCCTGCCCCATTCGTCCACGATTCGGATTAAGGAATTGTTCGCATCGTGTATGAAGTAAAAGTAGTAAAGGCGGAATCCCTGTGGATTGATAACGACAACGAACAACGCGGCAAACAGGGCCCAAATGTGTCGCCACGAGCGCATACGCAATGATTGCTCACCCACTACGGCATAGATCGCCAGGAACGGAAACACCACCAGAACGATCGCGTGAAAGTTGGCCCACAGCGCGGCGACCACGACAACGCTCGCTGCGCGGAAATAAGAGAGCTTCGGTACGCAGTAGAGATTGAGTAACAGATAGAAAAACAGAATCGAAAACAAATGCGGCCGGAGTTGGGTTAGCCGTTGGAACGCAAAAAGTGCGAGCGTGAGGACAACGGCCAACGCGACTTCGCGCTCTGTTTTCTGGGCGCGCGCGAATGCGTAGAGTTGATGGAAAATGGCGGCTGCCACGATCACGTGCGTCGCGCGCAGCAAGCCTTGTCCGCCAAACCGGTCCAGCGCGGCAACCACGAGCTCGAACATCCATTCCTGATAGAACTGGACGTGTTCTTGTGAGGTGAATAGTAGCGGCTCTGCGTGCGGCAGCGCGCCAAGCTCGAGAAAAACACGACCCAGAGCCAGGTGCCACCAGATGTCGTCGGTAAACAGAGGTTGGCCAAAATCGAGAACCAAGCGCACAGCAATGCCTGCTACGCCAACCAGAAGCACCGCCGACAACCACCGGCCGCTGCGCTCGCGGTCGGCATTGCGATCTGTTGGAGGCATGTCGTCGGTCATCGTTTCGCGAAGGCGAGTTGGGCAATCAGCAGTCTGATTCGAAGATCATTCGTCGCGATAGTAACAGTGCGACAGCGTGCTTCAGCGAATTCATTCGCGCTCAATGTGTGCCGTCACTGTCGTCCGTCGGATCACTATGACGACCTCGTCTGCCGCATTCGTCGTGCGACTTCGTCCGGCCCGGATGCTAAGGCGCAAGCAATAGTGCTATGGTTTCCCTGACGCGCATCAGGCGCGCTTGAGTCGAGTATCGGGGACATGTCGGGCGAACAATCGGGGCGTGACTGGCACACAGATTTCG
The DNA here is from genome assembly GCA_002292285.1 of Proteobacteria bacterium UBA981. Classification (GTDB taxonomy): domain Bacteria; phylum Pseudomonadota; class Gammaproteobacteria; genus UBA981. Next base: position 396,948 of record DBBP01000008.1, on the reverse strand, counting down.
ATCTGAACGATGCCAGCTTTGGTAATGTTTTCAATGAAGTCTGTGACGACCTGGTGGCGACCTGCCCGGTAGCTCGGAGTACGGTCGGCGACGGCTATTGGGTTGCAAGCCGCTATGACGACGTGTCGCGCATCCTGCGTGAATGGCGCACGTTCTCAAGCGCAGATGGCATCATCGGCGTGAATCGTCCGTCCGACCAGCCGTTGTTCAAACCAAACGAAATCGACCCGCCCGCACATGATGATTTGCGCAAAGCGATGAATCCCTATTTCACTGTGTCGATGATCGCGCGCCATGAAGCTCAAATTCGCGGCATCGTGCATGGACTGGTTGATAAGTTTATTAGCGACGGTGAAGTCGAGGTGGTTGGGCAGTTCGCCGATTCGATTCCGTCGTTGGCGTTTTGTCAGGCGGTTGCGAGCATGCCATTGGACGATATGCCCTTCCTGCAGAAGACGTTTCACGATGCGATCACCGGCCCGATCGAACAGCGCGGCGAGAACTGGCTGAAAGGGCAGGCGTACATGGAGCAGTTTCTTGAGCTGCGCCGCTCACAATCACGCCGCGATGACATCGTCGACGCGATTTTGCATTTCGAATTTCCAGACGGCCAACCGTATAGCCTTACGGAGCGCGCTGGCACACTCACTCAGCTGACAGCCGGCGGCATCGAAACGACTGGAGCGATCATCTCGGGGGCCCTCCTGCATCTGGCGACTAAACCGGACGATTGCGCCCGTTTGCGCGCAGACCCAGCGTTGTTAGCGCCGGCGGTTGAAGAATTCCTGCGCTTTTTTGTCGCCGCGCCATGCCTGGGTCGGCGAGTGAAAAAAGACACTGAAATTGCGGGGACGACACTAGCGGCGGGCGATTATCTCGTTTACAACCTTGGTGGCGCGAATCGCGATCCGGCTCAATTCGAGCGGCCACACGAACTCGACATTGAACGATCGCCTAATCGTCACCTGACGTTCGCAGCGGGTGTCCACCATTGCATTGGCTTGCATTTGGCGCGTCTGAACATTCGCGTCGCACTGCAAGTATTTCTCGAGCGCGTGCCGAGTTTCGCGTTACGGGACGGTTTTGAAGTGCGCTATCAGGGCGGTATTACGCGCAGCATTACTGCGCTCGAATTCACCTTCCAGAACCGGATGTGACAATGCCGCATGGTGTCTGCGGTTGGTTGCGGAACGCGCGGTCAGGCAAAACTAGATGATTTGAACTGCTATCCCTCACGGGAGGTGGTGTAGTTGTCCCGGGGAGGGTGACATGAGCAATATTCCACACGTTATAGCCTTCGATGATGAGCACGCGAGTGCTCATCAATACGTTGGTGGTAAAGCGAGCAGTCTTGGGCGTCTGGTTAAGGCAGGATTCCCGGTGCCACCTGGGTTTACGATTTCGACTGCAGTCTATGTCGAGTTCCTGGCCGGTTTGCAACAGCAAGTGGACGCCATTCTTGCGCAGGCCAATTACGACGATGCCGCGCAACTCGAAAAACAAACGGCGCAAATTCGCGAGCTAATCATCGGTGCCGAACTCCCTGCGACACTGGCAGCGGTCATCATCGGTGCCTGGCGGCAACTTGGTGATGACGCGACGCGAGTTGCGGTGCGCTCGTCGGGGACCGCTGAGGATTTGGCTGAAGCGTCGTTTGCCGGTCTGCATGACACCTACCTCGACGTGCGCGGTGAAGCGGCGCTTATGGTCGCGGTGAAACGCTGCTGGGCGTCACTATGGAACGCTCGCGCAGTGCACTACCGGCACGAAAAAGGCTTTGATAATCGTGCGGCGCAACTCGCCGTCGTGGTCCAGAAAATGGTCCCTTCCGCAGTGGCAGGGGTGATGTTTACGGCCAATCCACTCAACACGCGTACTGATGAATTCGTCATCAACGCCAGTTGGGGGCTTGGTGAGGCCGTGGTCTCCGGCATCGTCACGCCGGACGAATACGTGGTCGATCGCCAAATCGGCGCGGTCAAAGCGAGCACCTGCGGGTCCAAGGAAATGCAGATTATTCGCAACCCGGATGGCGACGGCACACTAAAAGAATCGGTGCCTGTGGATAAGCAACGCGAGTTCTCCCTCAGCAATGAGTCGGTCAGTGAACTGGCTGCACTGGGGCTGCGAATAATGAACCACTACGACGGTTTGCCGCAGGATATTGAATGGGCGTGGCTCGACGGGCGCTTTTATGTCCTGCAGGCGCGCGCGGTTACGGGCGTTGAATTTACCTGGGACGAGGACATCAATGACACCATTCCGGCCCGTCACGACGATGAGACAGTATGGACCAGCACCTGGGCGGACGACTTTCTCACCGGTGGTGTGACGCCGTTGTATTACTCGGTGCGCGTAGGAGGGGAGTTTCAACGTGCCCATGATCATACCAACCGCATCTACGGTTTCCCCGAGCTGGAAGGTCGGCTGATTTTCAAATACCGCCGCGCCACGGCTTTTTTTAACTGCGACGTTGAACGTGAATGGAACGTGTTATCGCTGCCCTCGCGGCTACGCAATTATGACTACGTCCCCCACACCTGGGATGACGATTTGCGCAAGGCGCGTTTTAGTCTCTACAAAATCGTGAAAATGCTGATCCGCCTGCACATTCTGGAACCGAAAACCGGTGTTTTCCACTGGCTCTCAGACAAGCCTGGTGGTGTGTATCACTACATTAATCACCGTACTGACGAAGCTAACGGGCCGACGCCAGACGATTTGCGGGAACTATCCGACGACGAACTCGAAGCACAGATCACAAAAACCCGCGCTCTTGCCGATGAATGGGTGCTGACCTTGTGGGCCGGCTTTAATTTTTGGGCGGTAGGTGCGCTCGGCGCGCTCGCGGTTGCAGTTGAGCGTTGGTACGACGGCGACAATCCTGCTGCCTACCAGGATTTGATTAGCGGTATGCCCAACACGCTGATGATTCAGGAAAGTCGGGTGCAGTGGCACCTTGCCGACACTATCCGGCACTCGCCGGCGCTGCTGAAGCTGTTCAACGAAAACGAGGGTCCGGCGTTTTTTGCCGCACTGCCTGATTCTGACGAGGGACGCGCTTTTCTGGAACGTTATGACCAGATGTTGCGTGACCACGGTCATCGTGGCCATCAGGACCGGGATATCTACTACACCCGGCGCATTGAGGACCGCAATATCGATTATCGGATGCTGCGTGCCTATCTTGCCGGTGACGCTTCGACTACGCCGGAGCAAACCGAACAACGACTCATTGCTGCACGCGAGCTCGCGACCGAGGAGGTGTTGAAAAATATCGCCAGCAAGCGTTTCGGGGCGGTGAAGGTGTCTCTTTTCAAACGCCTGCTCAGTTACGTGCACAAGTTTCTTGTCCAGCGCGACGATGAGCGGCATTACTACGATCGAATCACCTATCAAACCAAGAAGGTCTATGCGGAGCTGGGTCGACGTATGTACGAACAAGGGTTGTTCAGCGAGTCCGATGATTTTTACTTCCTCGCGCGCGACGAGCTTTATGAGTTGAAAGAAGGACGCGCCTCCGGGCCGCTGACGGCGGCAAAAGTTGTCGCGCGCAAGGCTGTCTTTCATCGGCGCAACCGGCGTGAGGAATACACGCCGCCTTACCTCGTTGGAGGCAATATTATGGACATGAAAGCGCGCACGGAGGCGCTGGCTGGCGACCAGACTGAAGGCGAGGGATTGCGGGGCCTCGGCACTGCCGTGGGTGTGACGACCGGTATTGCGCGCATAGTGCCGAACCTTGAAGACATCGGACGCGTGCAGAAGGGCGACATTCTAATCACCAACAGTACCGACCCCGGTTGGGCGCCGGTATTTTCGATCATTAGTGGGCTGGTCCTCGAGACAGGCGGTTTACTGGCGCACGGGGCCTGCCTGTCGCGCGAATATGGTTTGCCGTCGGTGCTGTTGCGCCATGCCATGAATTTGCTCGAGGATGGCGCGCAAATCACCATCGACGGCGCAAGCGGCGTGGTGACGTTAGTGCCCGAGTCTGCCGAGCTGGCAGAAGTTTAGAGAGTCGGGCAATTCTAGCTCTGCTCTGCGGCGCTGCGCTGGCACACGCCGCAGAGCGTCTCTGCTAGCCTTGCTTGTGCGGATTAATGAGGAATTTTTCGCCGGTGGCTTTGCGTTGGTAACGCTGCGCGATGGTGACATCGAGCATCTCGGTAAGTGAAATTTCGTCGGTGTAGTGGCTGGCAAATGTCGTGGTGATTTCGCGCGCGACGCGAGCCCGTAACGCGTTGCCCGCATCGGCGCCAACACGAGCAAGAAAATTCGGCAATAACCAGCCGCCGACGCCCCATGCCATGCCATAGGTGCGGTCCAGACTCGTGACCCCGGTGTTGAGCATGCCGTACAAGTAAACCTGTTTATGAACTGTCGAGCCGTAGCGATTGGCCGGCGAGTTATCGCGCCCCGCAACCCGTTCCATCGCCGTCAGGATTTGACTGGCCAGCTCGCCACCGCCGATCGCATCGAAAGCGAGTGTGGCATTCGTTTCGGCGATTGCATCGGTTAGGTCGTCCATGAAGCTTGCAGCGCTGGAGTCGCAGATAAATTTGGCACCCACGGCGCGCAGAATGTCTGCTTGTGCATTGCTACGCACGATATTGACTAACGGTACGCCGTCCGCGCTGCATAGTTTGCTGAGCATCTGGCCGAGGTTCGATGCAGCCGCGGTATGCACCAGAGCGCTATGGTTCTCCAGGCGCATGGTCTCGACCATGCCGAGCGCAGTGAGTGGGTTGACGAAGCACGATGCGCCCTGGCGTGCAGTCGTGCCGTCCGGCAGTTCCAGGCAGGCAGCGGCGTTGATACAGCGAAATTGCGCATACATCTCGCCGCCCAGCATGGCCACGGTCTTGCCGAGTAACGCCTGCGCGTTCGCGTTCGATCCAGCTGCGACCACGGTGCCCGCGCCCTCATTGCCGACCGGCAAGGGGCGTTCGAGCCGCGCAGCAACGCTCGCCTGCAAACCGGCGGGGACCGGCGCGCTCAGCGTGACCTGACCGTTGTTGTCGATGTTGCTCGCTGCGCTGATGTCGGCGGGGCCGAACAAGGTGCCGAGATCCGAGGGGTTGATCGGCGTTGCTTCGATGCGCACAACGACCTCATCCGCGCTGGGCGTCGGCACATCAACTTCCGCGAGTGAGACTTCGAGTGTGCCGTTGGCACGGACGGTGGATTGGAGTTTTAGGGCTGTGGTCATAGTTTTCTCTTAAATGTCAGGCGGTTGCTCATTGTGTCGGCGCAGCAGCGCGCAGTGTGGCGGATGCTGTACCACGACGGTTTGGGACGCCTGCGAGGGTCAATTGGGTCCGGCGGGCGGTTGATAATAGCAGTCTCCCGACACGCTCTCGGTAGCTGCAATTCTAATAGCAACTGTTGGCGAAGAGGTGCCGTCTTCACCTCCGGGCGCGGGGCGCTAGGGACGGTGCAGGATGTTGAGTTCGGTAGTGGGGCAACAGCACGTGTATGTATTTCGACGCTTGCAGACTAAGCACGCGATGTCTGAGTGCGGGATACGGAGTATTGACAGGGGGGCGATAGCGTCGAATAGTGCCGAAAAGTGTCCCTGACGATTGAACGAAAGCCAACTGGGACTAGACTAAGGTGGTAGATAAACCGCAAGGCGTACAGCCATGTCCAAAGCACCGCAGTTGCAAACTCTCGTCTTCTCGCTGGTGGTACTCGTGCTCGGGTTTTTTGCCACTGCCACTGAGGCGTACACCGTGCATAGCTGGTTGGACGAGTTCGGTGTGCGTCATTACGCTGATTCACCACCGCCAGCAACAAGCACCGAGCCGAGTCGAATTGAGTTCGCTGATGCCGCCGAGCCCGGAGAAGGTGAAACCTCAGACTATTACTCTATTGCAAATCAATGGGCGCGCATGCGCGATGAACGGGATGACAACGCACAACTCGCCCTTGAACGAAAAAAGCTCCAGGTTCAGCGCGAACCGGTAGCGACGGCCACGACCAGCGCGCCAGCGAATTATCCCGTGGGCGGCTATCGCACTTTCGGCAACTACGCACCTTACTATCCGTCACAGCGTGGATATCGGCGAAACTTTGTCGTCGAACCACATCCTCATCAATATCACAATCGCGGTGGTTACCAGGCCAAGCGACGTCAACAGGGTTTCTCGCCGACGCCCGTGCCGGTGTGGCCGCGACAACGCTGAGGCACGCACGCGGGTGCCGCGCGCCTACTTCGTACGTTTGATCAAAAACCGAAAAACATCGCCATCATTTTCGGCCTCCAGCAATTCATGACCGGTGCTACGACAAAAAGCACGAAAATCCCGGTCCGATGACGGGTCAGTCGCGAACACTTCAAGCGATTCGCCGACAGCAATATCTTTGAGAGTCTTTTTTGTTTTCAGAATGGGCAAAGGACAGTTGAGACCCTTGGTGTCCAGCATTAGAGCAGCCATGAGCTGAGACTCCCGCGGTACGACCCGCAACGTTGGTGAGTTTTCGGGGGCGAATCGTAACATCGCCACCTCAGACGCGACACGATTGAGCGCGGTCCTGACCACAACCCGTTGCGGCTATTTCGTTGCGGGCACTGCTGAAGCCGTCGCGAGCATGGCTAATTGTCCCGGCGAATGCAGTGCCAGCCCCAGTTTGCCGCCGTGTCCAGTGTCGACTTCGCACATAATACGCATTCGATTATTCAGAACACGGGAATGTTTGCATTGGAAGGATTGCGCGAACTCATCGCTACGACCCCGACGCTGTGGTTGGCGTGGGGCGGATTGGCGCTCGGCATGCTGTTCGGTTGGGCAGTACAGGTCAGCAATTTTTGCGTGATGGGTGCTATTTCTGACGCGATGTCGTTCGGCGATTATCGGCGGCTGCGCGCGTGGCTGCTGGCTACGGCTGTTGCGATAGGCGGCGCGCAGACACTGGCCTATGCCGGTGTGGTCGATTTGCAGATGTCCATGTATCTCGGTGGCCGGCTCAATTGGTTCGGGCATCTGTCTGGTGGCGTGATTTTCGGCATCGGTATGGTTTACGCAGGCGGCTGCACAAGCCGTAATCTTGTGCGCCTTGGCGGTGGCGACTTACGTGCCCTGGTGGTGTTGATGGTGGTCGGGATCAGTGCCTACGTCACCATTAGCGGTGTATTGGCTGTGCCGCGTGTATGGCTTGAGGAACATACGGCGATCGCGCTCAGTGCGGGAAGCCAGTCGTTGGCCGTGCTTCTCGCACAAGCAGCAAGCCTGCCACGGCCGGTAGCAACGGCGGCGGTCACTAGCGGGCTGGTCGCTGCGCTGCTGCTGATGTGCTTTTATGACGCAGATTTTCGGCGTTCGCCGTGGACGGTTTTTGGTGGTTTGGCCATTGGTCTATGCGTCGCGGGTGGCTGGGCTCTGACCGGGCTTGCACACGACGAGTTTGCTGCGCAAATCCTGAATCCGGTTTCGATAAGTTTCGTGCGCCCGAGCGGCGATACGCTCGACTACCTGCAGCGCTACACTGCGGCCAAAATTCCCGGCTTTGGGGTGACGACTGTTTTTGGTGTGATTGCCGGCGCCCTGATCGGCAACCTCTTCGCGGGCAAATTCAAGTGGACGGGATTTGCTGACTCAGCTGACACCGTGCGTAACCTTGCTGGGGGCGCGCTGATGGGTATCGGCGGTGTCACTGCTCTCGGTTGCACGATAGGGCAAGGCGTGAGTGGCGTGTCGACACTCGCACTCGGATCGCTCATGACGCTTGTTGCCATCACTATCGGCGGCATGTTGGGTATGCGACTACTCGAGCGTAGTCAGGCCGCGTAACCGGACGATCTGCAAAGGTGTGCGTCGAGTACGCGCAAACAGCTCGTTGATTCGCACCTCGCAACCGTGCGCAAGCCTGCCGTAGTACCGCACAGGACAATCACCAATAATGTTTACAATCTGCTCTTTCTAACATCGATCCCGCGCCATGAAAGCACTCTGGAGCGACGCTATTCGCAATCTCACTCCCTACACGCCGGGTGAGCAGGCCGTGGACACCGCTTTAATTAAGCTCAACACGAACGAGAACCCTTATCCGCCGTCGCCACAGGTTTTGCAGGCCTTACGGGACGCGACAAATGCAGATTTACGACTCTACCCCGATCCGGACGGCGCACAATTGCGGCGCACCATCGCCGCCCAGTATGGCCTGAGCGAACGCCATGTCTTTCTGGGGAACGGTTCGGACGAGGTCCTGGCCCACACATTCCTCGGCTTGCTCAAACATGCCCAGCCGGTGCTGTTCCCCGATATCACCTACAGCTTCTACCCGGTCTATTGTGCGCTGTACGACATCGATTACGAGGCGCTGCCGGTCGGGGCTGATTTCCGCGTCGAGGCGGCCGGCTATGCGCGTGAAAACGGAGGCATCGTGTTGCCAAATCCGAATGCACCTACCGGGCTCGCCCTCTCACTCTCGGAGATTCGTCGAATCGTCGCCGCAAGTCCTGATTCCGTCGTCGTCGTCGATGAGGCCTACGTCGATTTCGGTGCCGAAAGCGCTGTTCCGCTGGTTCGCGAATTCCCCAATGTGTTGATCGCCCAGACGCTGTCGAAATCGCGCTCACTGGCCGGTCTAAGGGTTGGCTACGCGATCGGCGATCCCGGGTTGATCGATGCTCTGAATACCGTGAAGGGTTGCTTCAACGCTTATCCTCTCGACAGTCTGGCCCTTGCCGGCGCACAAGCTGCGTTTGCCGACAGCGAATATTTCACTACAACGTGTGCTGCGATTGTCGCCGATCGGGAGTGGTTGACCGCGCAATTGACCGGGCTCGGTTTTGCGGTGCTACCGTCGCTGGCGAACTTCCTCTTTGTTCATCACCCGCAACATGATGCGTTAGGGTTGAAGACTCACTTGCGTGCGAAGAATATTCTGGTGCGTCATTTCACTGCGCCACGAATCGAAGACTATCTGCGTATCACCATTGGCACGCACGAGGCCTGCGAAGCGTTGCTCGAGGCACTCAGCGACATCGTGAATTGACGATTTTGAGGTGTCCGCTGGTGTCTGAGCTCACGGTGCTGCGATGGTATTCGGAACCCGACCACGACTAACTAACGGAGAGCGTTCGAAATGGTCCTTGAAGTCGCAGTTTTAGAGGTGGTTGCCGGTCAGGAAGATGCCTTCCACGCAGCTTTTGCAGAAGCGCAGACCATTATTTCCAGCATGCCCGGCTATATCGACCATCGTTTGGCCCGTTGCATGGAAACGCCCAATCGTCATGTGTTGCTGGTCAACTGGGAAACGCTGGTTGATCACACCGAGGGTTTCCGGGGCTCGCCAGACTATTTGCGTTGGAAGGCGCTACTGCATCACTTCTACGATCCATTCCCGCAAGTCGAACACTATGAAACTGTGTTCACACACCAGGCTAAGTAAACCCCAACACTGAGCGCCGACAGTTGTCGGCGCAGGAGCCCTCTATGACTGACTCGCTCGAATTGCAGGTGCGCACGGAGATCGAAGCCTTGCATGAATTTTTCGTGGGATGGTTTTCAGGTCAATTGCCCGAGGATGCGTTTGAAGACAGATTCTTGCGGCGTTTCGACCGCGACTTTCTACTCGTGCCGCCGGCCGGAACCTTGCTTAAGCTTGCTGGGCTCGCAGATGGCGTGAAAGCGGCGTACGCGACCAATCCACCGTTCCGCATCGCGATTCGAAACGTGCGCGTGCAGCGCGTGTTTGGCAATCAGGTGCTCGCGACTTACGAGGAATGGCAACGCTTCGCTCTGGCCTCAAAACCGCCCGAGAATGGTCGCATTGCGAGCGTTCTGTTCGAGCGCGGCGAACCTTTACGCTGGCTGCATATCCATGAAACCTGGTTGCCGCAGACGGTCGCAGAAGCGGGACCGTACGATTTTTAGTCTGTCTGACACGCAATACATGCACGCTTGCGGTACGCCACGCGGCGCGCGAAACAACTCCAGAACGAGAACACAACGATGATCGATCTATACACTGCCGCGACGCCGAACGGCTGGAAAGCGACAATTACGCTCGAGGAACTCGGCATTCCGTATACCTTGCACGCGGTTGATTTGCCTGCCGGCGAGCAGCACAAGCCTGAATTTCTTGCACGCAACCCAAATGGCCGTATACCGCTTATTGTGGATCGCGAAAATGACATCACCGTCTTCGAATCCGGCGCGCTGATGCTTTACCTCGCCGACAAAACGGGGCGATTGATTCCGCAAGATTTCGCAGGCCGCTGGTGTGCGATTCAGTGGTTGATGTTCCAAATGGGCGGCATCGGTCCAATGCAGGGACAGGCAGTCGTGTTTGAACGCTATTTCAAAACTGATGTCCCCGCTGCGCGTGAGCGGTATAAAAATGAAACGCGGCGCTTGTACGAAGTCCTCAATACGCGCCTGGCCGAAGTCGAATACCTCGCCGGTGACTATGGCATTGCAGATATCGCGAACTGGTCATGGGTAAAAACCCATCGTTGGGCGCGTATTCCGGTTGACGGGCTTGATCATCTGCAACGCTGGATTGACGCAATCGCCGCGCGCCCGGCGGTTCAGCGTGGCATAGAGTTGCCGCCGCCAGCGGGGAATTCAGACCGTCAAAAAGCGCTGGGGGCAAGCATCACGACGACGTGAGCCAACCGGTCCGTGTGCAGGTCGCGCATTCAAACCCCGCGCTGATCGCTTTCGAAGCTATCAGGGTGGCGACTCTCGTACGCACTGTCACGGGTCATCATGCGCCCGAACCAGGCACTGATGTTAAGGTTGTTGGCGTCAATCGCCTGCCCGACACCTTCGCCAAAATCGAGCGCGCAGAACAGCACCATGTCGGCGAGGGTAAAACGGTCACCGCAAATCCACGCGTTGCGCCCCATGAGTTGATCGAGCCAAACGAGCTTTTCCTGGGTGATTTCCGCGAGACCCGGTGCGGCTTCGGGCAGGCAATGTACGCGGTCCTGGAATAGTTCCAGACCAACTGAGTAGCGAAATGCGTTGTATAGATTTTCTGTGATGTTGAGTTCGACGCGCCGCTGCCACATACGCTGTTCTGCCCGTTCGAACGGATCGGCGCCAATTAACGGAGGGGTAGGGTGGAGGTCTTCAAGATACTCGCAAATAGCGACTGTTTCGCTAATGCACCGCCCGTTGTCGAGGATCAGACTTGGCATCTGACCGCCCGGATTATTCGCCAGGTAAGGCGCGCGGCGGTTGTCCGCCGCCAGAATGTCGATTTCTTCGAATGGAATTTCGAGCCCTTTTTCAAGTAAGAACATGCGCACAATGCGCGGGTTGGGGCCCAAGGAATTGAGTAGTTTCATGGCGGGTCATCGTTTTTTGACGGGCGACGATACTAGCATCGCCGGGCGGCCTGAATGCCCGCAGCGAGATGCCTGATTGACCCGGCTAACGGGTGTAGGCTTCATATAATGGTGCAACACGCAGAAATTCTTGGTCTTTCGCGCCGCGCACCTTGCGTCCGCGGCGGGAACTAACGGAACAGGAGCCTGAACATGACTTATCACATGCAGCGAGCGTTTACAGATTTGCTGCTGATGGTGCTGTTATGCGCATCATTTGAAGCCGGACTTATCACATGCAGCGAGCGTTTACAGATTTGCTGCTGATGGTGCTGTTATGCGCATCATTTGAAGCCGGTGCTGGCACGGCAGGCGTGGTTGGAGCTGTGACCGGCAGTGCGACCCGGCAAGCCCCGGATGGCGTGCGTCAAGAACTGCGGCGCGGCGATACGATTTACGAACAAGATCGCATTCGCACTGGCGCTCGGTCGTTTATATCGCTGAAATTCAAAGACAAAAGCCGCTTCAACCTGGGTGCCAACGCGATTTTTCGCGTCGATCAGGTGGACGATGGCAGCGCCGGTATGTTTAGTGCAGAAATTGTCAAAGGTGCCTTTCGATTCGTGACCGGGTTGATCGCAAAGCGGCGGCCCCGTGCCATACAGATCAAAACGGGCGCGGTGGCGACCATTGGCATTCGCGGCACCACCGTTGGCGGCGAAGTGGCGGGTTATGCCGCGACTATCGTGTTGCTGGAAAGTGAGGATCCTGCCGTCGAGTCAGCAATCGAGGTTGCCAATCAGCATGGTCAGGTGCTGATTGATAAAGCCGGATACGGTACGCGCGTTCCTGATGCGCACAGCCCGCCAACCCCGCCGGCGCGCATGACCCTACGCACCATCGAGAATCTGGTGCGGAACATCAACAACATCCAGCGCAATGCTGTGCCGCGCCCGAGGCTGCGCTAGGCGTGCAGATCAAACCTGGCGTGCAGCCTTGTTATTACCTATTATGTACATTAGGTATGGTGACTAACTTACTGTAAAACATAATGAAAAAGTCAACGAAATTCTTTTTCGCCAAGCTCTCGATGAGTCTTCTTCTGCCTCTCGGTGCAGTTCACGCGACCGACAGCGAACAAGCTGTCTGTAGCGTGGAGAATTTCCAGAACTGTCTCAACGGAGTCAGTAGCTCGGTCACCAACGGAGCCGGCTTGCGTATGGCAAGTGCTGAATACGGCGACGTTGCGCGCGAGCGTAGTGGCAAGAAAGGCCCGGACTCGCACGCTTCCGCCTGGCGTCCTGGCACAGGTTTGGCGGCAGGAGATGACCTCGGCGGCAGCGTCTTCGGTTTGTGGTCGAGCTATTCGTACTCAGACTTCGACAGCGATTTCGTGTTCCAGGGTTCTTCGCTGGCTTATGAAGCCGATTCGCACAATGTTCTGACCGGCTTCGATCGCCTGCTTGGCAATCGCGTGCTGCTGGGGCTCGCCATGGGCTATCAGTGGGTCGATGCCGAGACTGATTTTAATGGTGGGGGACAGGAAAGTGACGGCCACACCATTGCACCGTATGCGGCGCTAATCCTGAGTGATATTTTTAGTTTGGACGTGAGCGCCGGTATGAGCTGGGTCGATTATCAGCAAGATCGGGTCTCGCCCGCTGACGGCACATCCATTGACGCGGACTTTGATGGAGACCGTTGGTTTTTTGCCAGCAATTTGAATGCGCTGGTGACAAGCGATGCGTGGGTTTTCGGTGCTCGCGTGGGCTACCTGCATACGGATGAAAAGCAGGACGGCTATCTCGAGACGGGTAGTGCGACGAGTGCCGCACAGGGGCGTCTACGCACCGTCACGCGGCGCACGATCGACCTATCGCAGGTCGTGTTTGGTGCCGACGTGGCTTACAACATGGGCGCCTGGGAACCGTATGTAATGGCAAGCTACCACAACGATCTGAGTCGTAATGACGGGACCCGCGCTGGCGGCCTGCCTGGTTCATTTTCTTCGGTGCAACCAGACGACGACGACGAAATTCAGATTAATGTGGGGGTGCGCTACTACACCAGCTGGGGTGTGAGCACGACAGTGGAATATCAGCGCGTAGAAGACCGGGCGCATTTCGACAGCGACACGTTCATGCTGACCGTGCGCGCTGCGCTATAGCGCTATTGAGATTGGGTTGATCTCGCCCATGGTGGAAGCGCGCTGCCCAGCTCGCACGCGAACTGGGCCCGGGCTGCATAGTGGCGCCTTTGTGCTGCCTGCTATCGCGCTGATGTGCTAAAAAACTATCGGTAATTCCAGATAGTTCTCGTAGATGAAATCACGGTGCGCTAACAACGCGTCGCTGATCGCCTCCTGCGTCTCGACATAGGGGTTGCAGTAGAAATCGAGGAAGGCTGTACTCATCGGGCAGCGCTCCTGAGACATAGGCTCAAACAGCGTCAGGAACGTTGACCAGTAAATATCCAGCGCCGACAGCCTGTCGCCGATCATGAACTGACTGCCGCGCGCCTTCTGAGCCGCCAGGCGTTGGTCGAGCGAGCGAATAATCCCGGCCATATGGGCCGGCGCAGCCGCCACCTCCACGTCGTTATAGCCATACTTGGCACCCAGATGCTCGAAAAAAGCACGCCCCTCAGCGCCCGGTTCCAGGGCTTTCAGTCCACCGTCGATAATCATCAGACGTTTACTCCAGCCGAGGCCATGCTCGCCGGCGATTTCGTTGATCGCACCGAACATATCCACGCGTTGGTCGATATCGCCCGGCACCAGGGGCGGTTGCGGCTCGATCCGCTCGGCCAGATTGATCTGGTCCACCCACGTCGAGCGCGGTCGTTCATCGTTCCATATGGCGACGGGTGCACTGGACTGTGCTGTCCAGTCGCGTAAATCACGATCGGCGTCCTGCATGCCCATACTCAGATCACCACCTGGTTCGCTGGCCGTCACTACGGGCGTATAAGGCACACCCTTAACATAGAACAGGCCTTTGCAGGCCTCTCGCCACGGGCCGGGCACGGCATAGGCCCCCAATATGAGTCGCAGTCCGGGCATGTCGCGGGCCTCGGCAATGGACTTGTAATCCAGGGTGATGTCCGTCGGTTCGATCGTTCGCATTCGTCTTTCCTCAAGCTGGTTGGCAATGCCACCCAGCTGCGGCGCTGGCAGTGGCGGCGATTTCTGAGTCTAGTTTGCGGCAACCGCGGGGTACGGGGAAGACCCTGAACGTGCTTCCAGCTGCACAACCAGCAGCGCAGCTTCCAGCTGCCGTTCGGGCCGCTCGCCACCACAGTCGTTCGCCCTATACTGAGACGGGACTTGATCAGGCCCGAATTCATCCCGGGTCTGAACGAGCAGACGGCCTAGCTTCTTGTTCTGCTGATTGCGCTGGCGTGTTTGCCGCGTGTTCTCGGGTATCGTTAGCAGAAGAAAGAAGACATGGACAAGAAACACGGGTGTGCTGGAGCACCAGCGAGTATTAACAGTACCCGGGTCGAGGTATCCATTGTGATTAACAATCCACACCAGTCGTTCAAAACCATGATGAACGAGGTCGTCGATTACGGCAGTTGCTGTGAGTGCAATGCCTGCGTACTGGTCTGCCCTCACCACGTGATTGAGACGGTCGACAATAAACCCAAACAAACTGCCAAAGCGTCGGCGGCAGCCGATTTTTGCGGCGTCAGTGAGGGCGCAGGTTGCGACGTGTGCGCGACCGTGTGTCCGCGCTTGTGGCCGCGCGAAGCACATCTGAAGAAAATGACTTTCGATGATAAGGCCGCTTTCGAGGACATATTCGGCGTGTTCAGGCACATTTTCGTCGCCCGCACGCTTAATGCTGAACTGGCTGCCGGGGGGCAGGATGGCGGTGTAGTGACCGCGTTATTGGCTTTCGCCCGTGAGGCCGGGCACATCGATGGTGCAGTGGTGTCCGGCGTTGGTCCGCAAGACGAGCCGTGTTTCCCTTCACCCAAAGTCGTCACGACTGACGCAGAGATCAAAGCCAGCGCGGGCAGTTGGTACACCTACTGCCCGAACAATCTGGCGCTGAGCGAAGTCGCCGAGCGCGATCTCAAGCAAGTTGCTTTCGTCGGTGTGCCCTGCCAAATCACGCCGCTGCGCAAAATGGCTCATATGGACCCCGGCTTTCTGGTCACACAAAAGAAGAAGCCGAAGATTGTTGCGCGGCAACGCGAATATTTGCGTGGTTACAGCGACCGCATTGCATTCAGTGTGGGATTGTTCTGCACGGAAGTGTTTCGCCCTGAATTAATGACCGAGCGCATCGAGCAGCAAATGGGTATTCCGCTGTCCGATATACGCCAGTTTAATGTCAAAGGGGAGGTGCAGATTTTCAAACACAATGGCGAACTGGCGACGATCCCGCTCGCCGAAGCGATGGCCGAATATCAGCGTCCCGAATGCGCTCACTGCGGCGATTTTTCCGCAGAACTGGCTGATATCGCGTGCGGTGGCGTGGGCACTGACCGCGCGACGATTGTGGTTATTCGGAGCGCGCGTGGTGAGGCGATGTGGCGAGCGTTTGAGGCTGCAGGGGAGGTCGAAGTCGAACCGATTGAGGACAACAAACGAGCATGGAACATTTTGCTACGTCTGGCTCGTCGTCAACGTGAACGCGTCCCGTCCGGACCGCCGAATAGCGGAACCGCCGTGGCTCTCCCGCACTACGAAAAAGCGCTGGGCGTGACCGCATCGAGGGAGCGCATCGCTCATTTGTCGAAGCCCGAAGCGGAGATCGACGCGTGCTTGTCAGCCGCTTATCGGGACGAGCCGCAAGCAGATGCCATTGTCGGCTACATTGCTGGCCAGCCCATCCCCGGTGATCCGGGGCCACCTGCTGATGGCAGCAAACGGAAATTACCGCCACCTTTGAGTCCGAGTGAGGGCGGTGCATCGCCATGCCACGAGAACGTGCCTAGCGACTGCAAATAAGGGCGGCGGTCTTGGATGCGTCGGGCATCACCACGCTAGGATGTGACGCCCGACAACCGCCAGGCACGCGTTTGCGCACCGTGGATGTGGCGCGCGACGGGCTGCGCGATGATCCTTCGAAGCGGCGTTACAGACTGGCCAGGAAGCGCAGAATGTGATCTGTCGTCGCGCGCGGTTTTTCCATTTGTAGCCAATGTCCGGCACCGTCGATGAGCTCGATAAAGCGCAGGTCGTCGAACGCGCCGCTGAGGTGCTCGCGCCAGCCCGGATCAAACTGCAGGCCAACATCTTTGCTGCCGGCAATGAACGCGGCAGACTGGGTGAAACGTTTGCCCGCTAATTCCGGGGTCAGGTCGTTATTAGTCGGAATGTTTCGATACCAGTTAATCGGGCCACGAAAGCCGCTTAGTTCATATTCCTGAACGTAATAATCGAGTTCTTCGACGCTCAACCAGGCGGGCTGCTGAGCAGGCGGTTCACCGACAATGTCGAGGAGGGCGGCGCTGCGCGGATGCTCGAGTTGCCGGATAAACGCATTTTCCGGTGCGTCTCCCGAACCCCAGTGATAGACCCCATACAGGGACCGGCGCAGGTCCTGTTCGAGTTCAGCTTCAGCGATACCGGGCTCCTGAAAATACCGTACATACCAAAATTGGTCGTCCATGCCGGGTGGATTAACGCTCTCAGGTCCGAAGCGCCAGAACGGGATCGACAGTCCCATCACGGCTTTGCAGGTCTGCTCATACATCAAGGCTGTGTTCCACGCCACGATACAACCCCAGTCGTGGCCGATCAGGAAGTACTCATCGTAGCCGAGCGCTGAGGCGATACCATTCACGTCGGCGGTCAGTTCGCGGATGTTGTAGTCGCTGATGTGCGGCGGGCAACTACTCGCCCCATAACCACGTTGATCGGGAACTGCGACCCGGTAACCGGCCGCGATGATGGGATCGATTTGATGGCGCCACAGGTACCAGCACTGCGGGAACCCGTGGAGCAGAATGACCAACGGCCCATCGCCTTCCACGACCGTGCGCAGGCGCACCCCATTGGTTTCGATCATCTCGAAATGACGTTCGGCCATACTCCGCTCCCGGTTTCTGAGGTGCCGATTTTTAGCACGCTACGTGCGCTAGTGCTATTGGCACATGCCCGACATCCCCGGCCTTGCAAGCCTGGGGTCGTCACAGTGAGCTCGACTGCAGCATCATTGCGGCACGTTTCAGGACGTTGCGAACCCGCTGAATGTTTGCGGCAGTTTTTTGACGTCTGCGAGCAAATCGGCAGGCAAATCTGATGGTTGCTCCGAACTCGCGCTGGCATGGACGGTATCACTGATGCCGGCGAACCGTTGCTCGATAATCGAGACAATTTCGTCATGGCGCCCGATCGCGGCGCAAGCGTGCAGCAAATCGTCGGGAATTTCGGCAGCCAGCTGGTCCCACTGCCCCTGTTTGGTCATGTAGTTCAGCTTTTCGCCCAAGTCGGCGTAGCCGGCTGAAGCCAGTACCGGCCAATAAGCGGGCGTCGAGCCGTAAAAGCCGATCCGGTAGCGCACCCATTCAGCAATCTCTGCAACCGCCTCGTCATCTTTGCCGGTCGCGAGAAATCCGCCGCCGTTAATCTCGAAATTATGTCGCTCACGGCCGCTGCGAGCAAAGCCGACCTCGAGATTCGGCAACACCTGTTGTTCAAGATATTTGCGCGTGCAAAATGGATGCAGGCGTACCCCGTCCGCGACTTCACCAGCCAGTCGCAGCATGGCTGGACCAACCGCAGCCAACGTCACCGGGGGCGGTGCAAACTCGGTTTGTTCGGGCATGAAATTAGGTGGCATCAGGGTGAACCGGTAGTGCTCTCCTTCGAAGCGCAAACGCTCTTCGCCTCGCCACGCCCGCCAGATGGCGCGCAGGGCCTGGACGTATTCACGCATGCGCGGCACCGGCGGCCCCCACGGAACGCTGAAACGTTTTTCGTTATGCGCCTTGATCTGCGTACCCAACCCGAGCACGAAGCGCCCGCGGGATGCTGCGTTGAGGTCCCAGGCGATGTGCGCGGTCGACATCGGCGAACGTAGGAACGCGATGGCGACACCGGTTGAAAGCTCCATGGATTCGGTTGCGAGTGCTGCAACCGCAAGGGGCAAAAACGGATCGTGGCGATTCTCGAGTGTGGTGATGCCGCTGAACCCGCGCTGTTCGGCGGCTCGGGCTGAAGCCTGCGAGGCATTGAGATTACTTTGATCGACGGTGGTGATGATGCGCATGGCGACTCCCTTTTGTAGTCCTAATTGTAGCTACTGGGATGAATGGGGGTATGGCACCATAGCTTCTGGCTAAATTAGTGGTGCTGGGAGTACGCGATGCGAGAGGCTGGCAGGGATATTCGGGTGTCCGGTGCGACGATGTTGGCGGCGATGCTCGCAATGACGAGCGTGTTCGCTCATGACCACGACGGCACACCCCACGAGCAGCCGATTTGGACCTGGACGCCTGATCAGATTGTTGCGCACATCGACACCGTTCGAGCTGGCGCCGATCTAACGCCGAAAGGCTGGCCAGGCGGTAACAAAGTCGCCGTGACGTTTTCGTTTGACGTTGACACCGAACCGGTCTGGATTGGTTTCCAGGAGCAGTCCAGCCCATCCTATATGTCACGCGGCGAATACGGCGCCCGGGTCGGAATGCCGCGCGTAATGAAGCTGCTCGCCAAGCACGATATTCCGGCAACGTTCTTTATTCCTGCGATGACGATGGAATTGCATCCAGAAGTTGTGCCGACGATTCAAGCGAATCCTCGGAATGAAATCGGGTTCCATTCTTACGTCCACGAGAATCCGCTGCGCCTGACGTCCAAAGAAGAACGCCGCATCTATAGCCAGGCCATGACCCTGTTTGAGAAACACGTGGGTAAGAAGCCCAGCGGGTTCCGCTCTGCCGCCTGGGACCTGACGGAATCGACCATCGCTATCGTTAAGGAAATGGGTTTTGTTTATGAAAGCAGCATGATGGCGGACGACCGACCATATGCACTGATGTCACAGGGTAAGGACACCGGCCTTGTCGAGCTGCCGGTGGAATGGATACTGGACGACTGGCCGTTGTTTCAGATCAGTTGGCCGACCAAGCACGTGGCTTTGCGCAACGCGGAAGATGTCTACTCGATTTGGAAAGATGAGTTCGACGGTGCGTACGAGGAAGGTACGTTGTATCTGCTAACTCTGCACCCGCAGGTTATCGGCCATCGCTACCGTATGGCGATGCTCGATCGACTCGTCACGTACATCAAAAGCAAGCCCGGTGTTTGGTTCGCTACGCATGAGGAGATTGCTCTTTACGTGAAGCAACAAGCGGGGCGTTGAACTTGCGTACCGATGAGCAATGCGGCGAGTCCGCCACCGACAGGAACCATGAGCGCAACGATGCTGGTTAAACATTATTTCGACTACAAAAGTCCCTATGCCTATCTCGCCCAAGAGGCGAACTGGAAACTCGCGGAAGAATCCGGTGTGGAGGTTGAGTGGATTCCCTATACGTTACAGATTCCGAAATATCTGGGCGCGGCGAAGCTCGATACGACCGGGCAGGACACCTTGGGAACGCGTAACGACCATCAATGGCGGCGGGTGCGCTACTCGTATATGGACTGCCGGCGCGAGGCGACCCGGCGCGGCCTGGTGGTCCGCGGTCCGCGGCATATTTTCGACAGCTCGCTGGCCCACAGTGCATTTTTATGGGTCGCTGGGCACGGTGATTTTCGCGCGTTTCACGACTACGTATTCGAAAAATTCTGGCGTCGGGAGCTGGATATCGAAGACCTCGAGGTCTTGCTCGCAACCTTGCGCCAGCTCGGGCTACCGAGCGACGGATTCGTTGAGTACGCTGAGACTGTCGGCCGGCAGGCCCATGATCAGGCCCAACTCGATGCAGAAGCTGCAGGTGTCTTCGGCGTGCCGTCGTGGCTGGTCGGGGAGGAATTGTTTTGGGGACTCGAGCGACTGCCGCACGTCTACGAATTACTCGTCCGAATGTCCAAAACGAATCCTGCGTAGTGCGCGCGCTGGCGCTATGCGTCGCCCCTTTAGGCGCCGCTCGAAACGATTGCCGCAATGCGTTATCCGGGCCGGGCTGCCGCGCAGGGGGGGGCAGGGGGGGCAGGGGGACTTTCGATCGATTTCTACTCAGGTAACGCCTTCATGTTGATTCTAGCTGAAGACTATTTTATTATTCAAATAGTTAAGATATATATTTAATTAATTACATGAATATTAAACGACACTTTTCAGCGGTCATATTGATGCTGGTGCTGCTCCTTGTAAGTGGCTGCGCGAGTACGATTATTGGCACCGCCACCGATGCGGCGCTGGCGGTTGCGAAAACGCCGTTCAAAGTTGGCGGGGCTGTCATCGATGTCGTCACCGACGACGACTGACCTCCTGTACCTGTTTCACTGAGGTGCCGATTACGCGCGCCTCGACGTTGCGCGTGTCGTGCGGGGACGTCTAAACTGCCGCTCATGTCTAATCTCCCCAGCGTTGCTCCTGAAGATTGTCTCGGAGCCAGCAACATCGTTGACCGCGACCATCCGAGTGTGCTCGCCTATGCCGCCGAGCATGGGCAGGGCAGCGATGATTTCAGCAGGGCCATCGCTTTGTATTACGCGATTAGGGACGGCATTCGCTACGACGCCTACGATATCCAGATCAGTGAACACGGCCTTAGCGCCAGTCGCGCGTTGCAAATTGGACGTGGCTGGTGCGTGAGCAAAGCGGTACTGCTGGCAGCCTGCTGCCGGGTGTTGGGAATACCAGCCGCATTGGGTTACGCCGATGTGCAGAATCATCTTTCGACCGAGCGCATGCGGCAAAGCATGGGTACGAACGTCTTTTATTGGCACGGCTATACCGCGATTTGGCTTGGTGGCCAATGGCGCAAGGCCACGCCGGCGTTCAATCGGGAGTTGTGCGAGAAATTTCGTATTCAGACGCTCGAGTTCGACGGTACGGATGATTCGATCTATCACCCCTTTGATCTCGATGGTCGCCAGCATATGGAGTACCTCGCCTATCGGGGTGAATACGCTGACGTACCGCTGGCGCAGATGCGCGCGGATTTCGCCAAGTATTACCCGAGCATGGATGAAAACCTGAAAGGCCAGGACTTCGACCGCGAAGTTGACCAGGAGATTGCTGCGGGGTCCAACTGAAATTCGCTGACAAGCGCACGGCAAACGCAGATGCTGTCTTGCGCCAATCGCTTGCTTCGATCCGTATCCCTACTAGACCTATTGCCTCCCTTTGCGCACGATTGACCCTTTCGCCAGTGCGCCGTACGGTAACGCGGACGTCCCGCGTACGCCGGATGCCCGAAATACAGGAGTCAGTAATGGAATTCGAAACTGTACGGATTGAAGGCGAGGGTGAAATACGCCATCTCGTGCTCAATCGACCACAAATTCATAACGCAGTAAACGCGCAATTCGTGGCTGACGTTACCCAGGCGTGTATCGAACTCGACCGTCTGCAAGATGTGCGCGTGGTGATCTTCAGAGGGGCCGGCAAAAGTCTGTGTTCCGGGGCGGACCTGAAAGCGCCCGAGTTAAACACCACCGCTTCGATTGATTTCTCCAAAGCGGGCGCACGCATGTTTGACCTGCTGACTCACCTCAGCCCGATCACGATCGCGTGCCTGCACGGCTACTGCATTGGCGGCGGCGCGGTCTTACCCGCAGCGTGTGATTTTCGTCTGGCCGGGCAGAGCACCCAGCTTACGATTAACGAAGTGAGCATTGGCTACAATCTCACGTGGCATAGCATCCCGGCGGTCATTCAACTGGTCGGGCCGGCGCGAGCCAAGGAAATGATCCTGCTGGGTCACACTTTCGGTGCCGAGCAGTTGCTTGATTATGGCTTCGTGAACGAAGCGCTCGACGACGCCGCACTGCTGCCGCGCGCACTCGAATTAGCTGCCGAGATTTGCAACCAGCCACCGTGGCCGACTTTCAGCACGAAAGCGTCGATTAATGCCTATACCAAGGCGCTCGACCGCTCTGTGCAACATCTCGACCATATCTCCACTGCATTGATGAATCGCAGCGCGAATAGTGCGACAGCGCGCGAGACCTACTTCGACAAAACACCGCGCAAATATATCGACGAATAGTCCACCGTCGCGCTGCGCGACGTGACTCGTTAAAGCGCCGAGGGCGCTGACTATCCTCACTCGCGTTAGTTGTTAGTGTCTGCATTGGGGAAAAACAGCTGTTCTCCTGCGAGGCGGAAGGCGGCAATCGCAGCCTGACCGCGCGGGCCAATCAGCCAATCTATGAACGCTTGGGCAGCATCCGCCCTAACGCTTGGATAGCGTCTCGGATTGATCTTGATGACGCTGTATTGATTGAACAGCGACCGATCACCGGAAAACAGAACGCGATGGTCGCCGCGCTTCTGGTGGGCCAGCCACGTTGCGCGGTCGGTCAGGGTGTAAGCACCGAGTTCAACCGCGATGCTGAGCGTTCTGCCCATGCCACTGCCGGTGTCCTTGTACCACTCGTCGGTTGCTGCATCCGGGGCCAATTGCGCAGCAGCCCAAAGCTCCAATTCAAGTTTGTGCGTGCCACTATCGTCGCCACGCGAAACGAATGGCGCTGCTGATGCCGCAATTCGTCGCAACGCTTCGGTCGCCGATCCCGCCGCAGCGAGCGTCGCCGGATCGCTGTCAGGACCGATGATGACGAATTCGTTATACATCACAGGATGGCGAATCACGCCGTAGCCGTCAGAAACGAATTTCTCTTCTGCCTTGCGCGCATGAACCATGACCAAATCGCCATTGCCATCGCGGGCATTTTTAAGCGCCTGGCCGGTGCCGACGGCGACGACCCGGACCTCGGTGCCGCTCAGCATCTGATATTGCGGGAGCAAGTGCTGAAACAGCCCGGAATTCTGCGTCGAAGTCGTAGATTGCATCAGGATGAAGTCGTCATCGGCGACGGCTCTATCGGCGAGCGATGCTGTCGTGAGTGCGACAATCAGCGCGATTGCGGTTTGAATCATGATGCATATTCCCTGGCAAAGGCTGCCGCAAACAGCATTAGAAATTAAAACCGGCCTGGGTGTAGGCATAAAACACGTCGCCGTTGTCCGGTGAGTTGGGTGCGTCACGCATCAATCCACCCGCGAACAGATTCGCCACGCCGGCCTCGAAACGGTAATTTCCTGGCACGACTTCCCACCGCAGTCGGGCCTCGATCTGTTGGCCGATGAAACTCCCGGTCGCGCCGCTGCGGTCGCGAACGCCCGAGGTGGTCCAGGCGTCAGTATCGGAGGCGAGCCAGAAACCGCGATAAGAGACCATCAACTTAACCGCCCCAGTGGGCTGCAGATTCAGACGTAGACCGGGCGAGAGCAGATTGCTTCGCGCAAAAGGCCCGTACATGCCGGTCGGGCCAAAATCGAAGCGACGTGCGCCAAACAGGGTGTCAAAACGTTCATTGTCCGAGTCCCTCGGATTATCGTCGCCGCTCGCATAGTCAAAATCAGCATTGATTCTCGGCATCCAGGCCTGCGCCCAGGTGTAGCCGATTTCCAGGTGCTCGAAGTGGGCGAAATGGTCGAGGTCGGTGGTATCGGTAGTGGCGGTCGTGGCGCGTACTTCTCCGAATTGCACTGCAGCTTCGAGCAGGTAATCAAGGTGTCCCAACGCTTTCGGTCGGTAGATACGAAAACCGGGTGTGTATAACTCGCGGTTGCGGGTAGGGCGCTGTCCGGCATCGTTTTCGTCCAGGCCGAGCAGGTACACTTCGCCCCGATGTCCGGCCGCAAGTCTGCCAAAATCATAGTAGAGCCCCCAAAAACGAACCTCGCCGTGTTCTTCGTCAAATTCGACGTCGTTATTGCGCAGTGCTGTGGCTGTGTTTGGCTTGCGATTGACGGGAAGTGTATAGAAAACCTGCAAATGATTGCCGCGTGAGCCGTGCCAGCGCCATTCAGCGCCTGTGAAAGTGTTAATGGTGTTGCGGTACAAACTGCGCGCTACAAACCGTCGGCTACCCACATCCAGAGTCAATCGACCAACTCGCAGGGTGCTCTCGCTACCGACCTGAAATACATCGCGCTGGGTCCACGCGACATAGCCTTGCAGTAGCTCGCCCGGGTTCACCATGGTCGTGCTGAGCGGGGTTCCGCTGTCATCCAGGTAGGCACGAGAATCAATCAATTCAACGCCTATCCGGAGCGGGTCCAGGCGTAATTCCGTGAGTAGAATGGAGCGCAGGGCGAGCATTTGGTCGCCGCCTTGGCGAACACTGCGAAACTGGTTGTCGAGTGTCTCGTAGCGCGTCCGATGGGAGCCCGATACATGCAGCCAGGCTGGCAGGTCCGCCGCGCTTACCAGACGCCAGGGTTGCTTTGCGCTCGCTTCAGCACTAAGAACGAGTAGTGCGGCCAACAACACGACAGCGTCGAGATGACTCTCTGAAATACCTCGGTAAATACTCGAAAATAGTGGAAACATGAAGCCGATTATCGGGCATTAGTTAAGTTGCCGCGCGGATTTTACGGTTTTCCTATGATTGTTGAAATATGAAATTAAATACATGTTATGACTATGCTTGCTAATCACGAAGGAGACCTTGCGGCGGCGCTTGGGGCCAGTGAAGGGGTGGTGTGCCTGGTCGGCGCGGGTGGTAAGAAGACCACCATGTACGCATTGGCTGCGATACACGGTGGGCGCGTGGCTCTGTCGTCAACGGCGCACATGTATCGCTATGACACCGAGTGCGTTGACCAAGTGATGACCGTTGCAGGGGAGGGAGACAACAGACCTGGCGACGGGCGCGTGGTTGCTTTTGCCGGCCCCACGGATACGGCGGAGCGTGTCGGCGGTCTAACTACTGAGCAACTTAGCGCGATTTGGCGCTCTGGACGATTCAGTCTGCTTTTAATTAAAGCCGATGGCGCGCGGGCGCGCTGGATTAAAGCACCGGCGGCCTACGAACCGCTCATACCGGCGTTTGCCGATACGGTCATCCCGGTTATATCCGCGCGAGTCATCGGCCGCACCTTGAGTAGCGGCATTGCCCATCGTGGCGAGCTGGTAGCGGACGTTGTGGGCGCGACCCTCGACGAGCCGTTACGCCCTGAACACCTTGCACGCTTGCTCAGTTCCGAGCGCGGCGCGCTGCAAAAGGTCGGCGACAGCCTCGTCGTCCCGCTGATCAATATGGTCGATGACGAGCCCACTCGTCGCCGCGCTGAGGCGGTGGCACAGGCCGCTCTGGCAGCAACGACACGTTTCGACCGCGTGGTGCTGGCCAGCATGCGCAAACGCCAACTGATTGACGTGGTGACGCGTTAGCGACTAAGCGTGCAGGATGTTCCCCATTGCAGTGACGAAATAGTCGATGTTCGACTCATTCACGCCAGCGACGTTGATGCGGCTCGAGTCGACGATGTAGATGCTGTATTCGTTGCGCAGCTGATGGACCTGTGCGGCGGTGATGCCGAGAAATGAAAACATCCCGCGCTGCTCGCGAATAAAACTGAAATCACGCCCGGTTTCCGCGCTAAGGCGATCGGCCAGAAGCGCACGTAAACCATTAATGCGTTCACGCATCGTGGTCAGCTCTTCCAGCCATTGTGCATTCAACGCTTCATCGTTAGTGATGATTTCGACAATCGCAGCGCCATGGGCGGGCGGCATGGAGTAGATCCCGCGCACTACCGAGCCGAGTTGGCTTTGCACGATTCTGCTTTGCTCGACATTTGGACTGATGATTTGCAGGGCACCGACGCGTTCGCGATAGAGACCGAAATTTTTCGAATACGAACTGGCGACGATAGTCTCCGGGCAGGCCTGCGCTATGACGCGTAAGCCCGCGGCATCTTCTTCCATGCCCGCGCCTAAGCCCTGATAGGCGAAATCGATGAACGGGGTAAAACCGCGCTGGACTGCGAGGTCGGCAATCGCCTCCCAATGTGCCATTTGCAGGTCGACGCCTGAGGGGTTGTGACAGCAACCGTGTAACAGCACGAAGTCCCCGGCAGGCACCTTGGCGAGGGCTGCCAGCATGGCGCCCGCATCCAGGCTGCTGGTTGCTTTGTCGTAGTAAGGGTATTCACGAATCTGCAGGCCAGCGTCGCCGAGTAGCGGGACATGATTGGCCCAGGTCGGGGTGCTAACCCAAACGGTGGCCCCTTTGCGAGCACGCCCGATGAGTTCGGCAGCGACGCGCAAGGCGCCGCACCCGCCGGGTGTCTGGACGCCGGCAATACGGCCGTCGCGCACGGCGCCTAATTGTTGTCCGAAGATCATCGTGCGCACCGCGACGTTGAATTCTTCGGTGCCGGGCGGCCCGATATAGGACTTGGTCTGCTCGTTTTCGAAGCGTCGTTGTTCGGCGTCGCGTACGGCCGCCATGATCGGCGTGGCACCCGTCTCGTCACGGTAAACACCGACGCCGAGATCTATTTTCTCGGTGCGCGGATCCGCGCGATAGGCGCTCATCAATCCAAGGATCGGATCGGGCTCAAGGGCTGCAAGATTCTCAAACATCGAATCACTTACTCCGCACGATGGCTGGGGTGAAAAAGCGCGCGCGACTATAGCATAAGGCGGCTGTGTTCCGGGCCATGCCGAGCTGTCGCCCAGACAAAAAAAACGGCGGCTCGAAGGCCGCCGTGATGGGTCCGAATGCGATTTATTCGGCTGCTGGTTCGATGTACAGGAAGGAGAGGCCACCAGAGGCACCGAGACCCGTGCTGGTCTCAAGTGCGAGCGGCTGCAGGCCAATGTTTTTCGCACCACCACCGAGCAGGGCTTTGGCGCCGAGGCCAAGGCCGACCGCTGCGCTCAATTCACCACCGATGTATTTGCCGCCCAGCGCTTTGGAGCCGGGGCGAACGTCGTCAGACGCTGCGATGACTGTGAACGCGAGTTTTTCGTCTTGTTTGAAGCTCAGATCGATGCCGAGCGCGATGCCAGTCTCGCCCACATATTCTTCTACTTCGCCGCCCTTGGCATAGACACATTTGATGTCCGCCGTGGAACGGATGAGCAGGTTGACGCGTGATCCTGGTACGACAGAGCAGGTCAATACGCCGACTTCAAGGCCACCCTGGGCCAGAACCGGACTTACGGGGAGAACGAGACAGGCAGCTGTGAGAAAGAGTGCGAGAGCGTGGACTGGTTTCATTGCGAGTTCCTCATAGGGTTAAGGCGTGTGGCCCAATCTTTGTGTCATGGCACGTCTCAGAGTACCAAGGCAGGGGATTCTCCCCACGGTTTTCGGTGATGTCCACCGGCACAGGGCAAAACTTTGAGCGCTTGCGCAAAAATCGTTAGCTTGTTAAAACACTGTATAAATAAACAGTATAAAAACAAGCTCGTGATTAACCATGCCGAAAACTGCCCACCGACCGGCTTATGCCGAATTGCACTGTCTGAGTAATTTCACTTTCCTGCGCGGCGCGTCACGTCCCGAAGAGCTGGTCCATAGCGCTGCAGCGTTGGGTTACCGCGCACTGGCAGTGACTGATGAATGCAGTTTTGCCGGCCTCGTTAGAGCTCATGTAGCAGCTCGGGAATATCAGCTCAAGCTGATTGCAGGGACGGAAGTGACTTGCAGCGATGGCACGCGCTTGTTGCTGCTGGCTAATAGCGTGGCTGCGTATCGCTGCATTTCGAAACTGATCACCACCGCTAGGCGGCGCAGCACAAAGGGGTGTTATGCGCTTGATTTAGCCGATCTGGAAACGCTCACTGACGGCCTGGTGATTTTTCTTCCTGTCTATGACGCCACTGACTCAGGTCGTGCAGCGTGGCTTGCTGAGCGTTTCCACGGGCGAGCCTGGCTTGGCTTGGGATTGTTTTATAGCGGCATCGACGGGCAGTTATTCAAGCATGTGCAAGACCTGTCCAGAGCGACTGGTCTGGCCATGACCGCCACCGGCGATGTACATATGCACACCTATGAACGTCGGGCACTGCTCGACACCGTGACCGCGATTCGGCTCGGTACGACGGTGATGGCAGCCGGCGCGCGATTGTTCGCCAACGGAGAGCGCTACCTGCGCCCGCGTGAACGCCTTGCACGCATTTACCCACCCGAGTTGTTGCAGCAAACCGTATGCATCGCTGAACGCTGTGAGTTCAGCCTCGATGAGTTGCGCTACGCCTATCCCCGCGAGATTGTCCCGGTGGGAATGACTGCGACCAGTTATCTGCGTCAACTGACAGAACAAGGCATGCAGCAACGCTGGCCTGGCGGCACTCCGACACGGGTAAGAAATCTGCTTGAGCATGAACTCAAACTGATAGCTGAACTGGACTACGAAGCATTCTTTCTGACGGTCTACGACATTGTCGCGTTTGCCCGTTCGCGAGCGATTTTATGCCAGGGGCGTGGTTCGGCTGCCAACTCGGCGGTGTGTTACTGCCTCGGCATTACTGAAGTCGATCCGGCTCGCATGAACATGCTCTTTGAGCGGTTTATTTCCAAAGAGCGCAACGAACCGCCTGATATTGATGTCGATTTCGAACACCAGCGGCGCGAGGAAGTCATTCAGTACATCTATAACAAGTATGGCCGCGAGCGCGCAGCACTGGCCGCAACGGTAGTCACCTACAAGCTACGCAGCGCGATTCGTGATGTTGGCAAGGCACTGGGTATGGGGCTCGACCAGGTTGAACGTCTGGCGCGTAACCTGCATTGGTGGGACCGCGGAGCGAGTATTCCCGAACGCTTAATCGAAGTGGGTTTCGACCCGGATAATCCCGTCATCAGACGCCTTATCGCATTGGTCAGCGAGTTGCTCGGTTTTCCGCGCCATTTGTCCCAACACGTGGGTGGCTTTGTGATTGCCGAAAGCCCGTTGTCGGATCTTGTCCCGATTGAGAATGCGGCCATGCCTGAGCGCACAGTTATCCAATGGGACAAGGACGATCTGGAAGCATTATGTTTACTGAAAGTCGATTGCCTGTGTCTGGGCATGCTGAGTGCGATTCGGCGTTGCTTCGATTTATTGCAGGACAGCGGCGGGCCGGCTTTGAGTATGGCGATGATTCCTGCCGATGATGCGCAGACTTACGCGATGATTCAGAAGGCGGATACGATCGGTGTCTTCCAGATCGAATCGCGCGCACAAATGGCCATGCTGCCGCGTCTGAAGCCGGCCTGCTATTACGATCTGGTGATCGAGGTGGCGATTATTCGACCGGGCCCGATTCAGGGTGAGATGGTGCACCCGTATTTGCGCCGACGTAATGGCGAAGAACCCGTCAGCTACCCCAGCGAGGCCGTCCGTGAGGTGCTGGAACGGACGCTTGGGGTGCCATTGTTTCAAGAGCAGGTGATTAAGCTCGCAACCGTGGCCGCCGGTTTCACACCAGGCGAGGCTGATCAGTTGCGCCGTTCAATGGCGAGTTGGAAGCGCAATGGTGGTCTTGATCGTTTCCGTGCCCAGTTGATCGATGGCATGAGTGAACGCGGCTATACAGAGAAATTCGCCGAGCAGATTTTTAACCAGATTCAGGGTTTCGGTGAGTACGGCTTCCCTGAATCTCATTCTGCGAGTTTCGCGTTGCTAGCGTATGTCTCCGCATGGCTCAAATGCCACCACCCGGCTGCGTTTACGGCCGCGTTGCTGAACAGCCAGCCGATGGGGTTTTACGCGCCAGCACAGCTTGTGCAGGACGCTCGGCGTCACGGTGTACAAGTACGCCCGGCCGATGTGCTGGTGAGTGAGTGGGACTGCACACTGGAAAGCGATCATCAGGGACAGTTGGCTCTGCGTCTTGGTTTACGCCTGGTCAAAGGCTTTGCTGAACAGAGCGCGCGACGTCTTGCCGAAGCCAGGAACGCAAGTTGTTATGTCGATGTCGCCGATCTCGCAAGGCGCGCGCAACTGGACCGTGGGCAAATCAGCAAACTATCTGCTGCCGGTGCCCTCGAAGCGCTGGTCGGCAATCGTCACCAGGCTAACTGGGCTGCGCTGGGAATAGAAAAACCGTTGCCGCTACTGGCTGAGACGACGGTGCAAGAGGCGACCCCATTACTGAGCGTGCCCAGCGAGGGTGCGGATTTGATTGCCGATTACGCCAGCCTCGGTCTGACGTTAGGCCGCCATCCGCTGGCACTGTTACGTCCGCAACTCGAGCGCCAGCGTTGCATAACGGCAGCCATGCTGACCCACAGTCGTGATGGTGACCGCGTTCGCATCGCCGGTTTGGTGATTTCTCGCCAGCGTCCCGGGACCGCAACCGGCGTTGTGTTTGTCACCCTGGAAGATGAAACCGGCGTGATTAACCTGATCGTGTGGTCATCCCTGGTTGAAGCCCAACGGCGTGAATTGTTGCATGCACGCTTACTGAGTGTGATCGGTGACGTACAAAGCGAGAGCGGCGTTATTCATGTCATCGCCAAACGTCTGGAGGACAGAACTGCTTTGCTAGGGCGTCTGGAAACGGCTTCGCGCGACTTCCATTAAATGGCTCGGGCGCGCTGGGCGCTAATCCCAGTACAAATGCCAGATCTCGAAGAAACCCTGGGCAAAGATTCTTTGCGCCCGCTGCGGTTCGCCGAGATGGGCAGACTGCAACAGGTGGGTGAAATCGCCCTGCTTTCGCGTAACCACAAATGCTGGCGGTTCGCGCGCAGGGGTCGCGTTGCGCCAGGCTCGGTACTCGACCAGATTTAACGCGGAGCCAGCGCCATTCCAGGCCAGGAAGCCGAATGCCCAGGCCGCTTCACTATCGAGCATAACGGCTTGTGCTGCCGCGCCCGGCTGTTGGTGCAGAAAATCGTAGGCCGCACGCGGTCGATAATCCTGCCGATAGAACTGCTGGCACAAATCCGCGCGCGCGATCTCCTGCGGCCAGAATCCGCCACACGCTGGCAAACGCTGGGCAATGAGATACACAGCCAGCAATGCAATCAGACCTGCACTACGCGGCAAGTGCTGTCGTGATTCGCTGAACGCTCGCCAGCTACGATGCATGAGTGCGCCGAGAGCAAGGCACCACAGGGGTAGGAGTGGTACCAGCAGCCGCGGGAACAGGGCGACTGGCAGCAGCACGACTGCGACGACCACGCTGGCCAACGCTGCGCCAAGGAGTAAGCCCGCATGGTCGTCAGCCAGAGCGTCAGGAACGCGCCGGCGCCGTACACCCAACCAGCCACCAATCAGAAACAAGGGTAGCAAGGGCGCGAACTGGGCACTGCTGGCGAGTAACCAATGACTGATCAGTGCTGCGTCGGACCACGAACTCAAGCCACTATTCGCATGGCGTCGTAGTTGCTCGAAATGCGGTAAATAAATCGACAGCGCTATTAGCGGGAGTAGCGCGACGCCGACCGCACGCACCCACATCAGGCGCGAGGTCGGGCGCAACCACAGGGTTATCAAGAGCATCCAGCCGCCGCAGACTGCCCCAACCAGCGCATTGCTCGGCACAATTGCGACCAGGGCGAAACACCACAGCACACACAGCAATCCAGCTGCCGGTCTGGCGTGAATAACGAACGTCGGCGCCGCACGACACAGCAACAGTGCGAACGGCCACGACATGGCATAGCCACGCAGTTGCAGGGCGAACGCGGCAGTGACGGCGCTGGCACTGAACAGGGCCAGCCCACACAGGCGTGCGCCGGCTGCGAAACGAGGCAGGGCTGTGGCGAGCAGCAGCAGGGTCGCCAGCCAGCTCAACAAGGGTAATAGGCGTAATGCCAACCCACTATCACCGCGTGTCCATAGCAAAGACAGCATCGCGCTGAACAAAGGGTGGTTGTTGGGCATCGAATAGTTCGTGAATGCGTCGGTAAAGCTGCCGCTCGCGAACACCATCAGCGTCGCCGCCTCGTCCTGCCAGACAGGATTAGCGAGTTGTGGCAACAAGGTCATGCTCGCCAGTACGCCGACGAGTGCAAACGCGAGCGCATTTTCGCGCGTGGCGACGGAGGAGTTCTTGGGAGGATTATTCAATTCGCGTACCGCGCCGGTTAGAGTCACAGTGTAAACGCTCCTCAGGCACATGCCGCCCATTTGAAGCTCCTGTAACGGCCTCAACGACGTTGCATTCGTTATGGGTCGCCGTACAATGCCGGCCTCGATATTGCACTGCCGCAAAAAGGTTAATCTGCGATGCAAAAACCTCAAATCAAGCCCGCGAATCCGTGCTTCTCGTCGGGTCCGTGTCCAAAACGGCCGGGCTGGGAAGTCGATGCGCTGAACGACGCACTGATTGGACGTTCCCACCGTTCCAAGCCTGGCAAAGCTCGTCTGAAACAGGCCATTGACGAGACTCGTGCAGTTCTCGGCGTGCCAGACGAGTATCGCATTGGCATCGTCGCGGGTTCTGACACTGGTGCGGTAGAAATGGCACTGTGGGGCATGCTGGGTGCTCGGGGCGTCGATGTGATGGCTTGGGAGAGCTTTGGTCAAGAGTGGGTGACCGATGTCATCGACGTGTTACAAATCGACGACGCTCGGACCTTTCTGGCACCTTACGGCGAGCTGCCCGATTTGGCGCAGGCTGATTTCGAACGGGACGTTATTTTCGTGTGGAATGGCACGACTTCAGGGGTCAGATTGCCGCACGGCGAGTGGATTGCCGACGAGCGGGGCGGTTTAACGATTTGCGACGCAACTTCTGCCGCTTTCGCGATGGAGTTGCCGTGGCCGAAGCTCGATGTCGTCACTTTCTCATGGCAGAAAGTGCTCGGTGGTGAAGCCGCGCACGGGGTTATCGTACTCAGTCCGCGGGCTGTCGAACGCCTTGAATCGTTCACTCCGCCGCGACCGCTGCCGAAACTGTTTCGTCTAACCAAAAAGGGCAAGCTGGACGAGGCGATTTTTAGCGGTGCCACGATCAACACGCCCTCGATGTTATGCGTCGAAGATTATCTTGATGCGCTGAAATGGGCCGCCGGTCTGGGTGGCTTGCCAGCATTGCGCGCGCGTTCAGCGCAGAACCTGGCCGTCTTTGAAGCGTGGGTCGCGAAAACGCCCTGGATTGAATTTTTGGCCGCCGATCCGACGCAGCGTTCCAGTACATCGATTTGTTTCAGTCTGGTCGCTGATTGGCTGACCCAACTCGGACCTGAAGATCAAAGCGCGGCACTGAAAAAACTCACCTCGCTGCTTGATGGCGAAGGGGTGGCGTACGATATCGACAGCTATCGCAGTGCCCCTCCAGGCCTGCGAATCTGGGGCGGTGCAACCGTGGAAGCGAGCGACATCGCCGCGCTGCTGCCGTGGCTCGAATGGGCCTATGAGCAAGTAGCCGCACAATACAAAGCAGCCTGAACGGAGCCCGCACAAGGAACTGATATGTACAAGATTTTCGTTGCTGACGAACTCGCGGCTGAAGGTATCGCCGCTTTGGAACAGTATCCCGAACTGGATATAGACTTCTCGCCCGGACTTTCGGTCGAAGACGCGATGCCACACGCCAGCGTCGCGGATGCCATTATTGTGCGCAGCGCGACGAAGATTAAGGGCGAACTGCTGGCCGCCGCGACGAACCTGAAAGTGGTCGGTCGTGCGGGTATCGGGGTCGATAACATCGATCTCGACGGCGCCACGGAACGTGGCATCGTGGTTTTGAATACGCCAGATGCGAATGCAACTACGACGGCAGAGCTTGCGATTGCGCACATGTTTTCTTTGAGTCGTAATCTGCCGGCAGCGGATCGCTCTGTGCGCGATGGTCGTTGGGAGCGCAATAGTTTCGTTGGAACAGAACTGTCCGGTAAGACTGTTGGCGTGGTCGGTTTCGGCACTATCGGTCGATTGTTGGCTGAGCGTTGCCGCGGCCTGAAAATGCGCGTCGTCGGATTCGATCCGTTCGTGACCGACAAGACGTTTCTCGAGCATGGCGTAGAGAAGGTCGAAATTGATGCGCTGGTGGTCGAAGCAGATTTTGTGACGCTGCATTGCCCGGTAACCGAAGGCACGCGCGGCCTACTCAGCCGGGAACGCCTGCTTGCGATGAAACCGGGCTCTCGCCTGATCAATTGCGCCCGCGGTGGTCTGGTCGACGAAACCGCGCTCATCGAAGTCGTTGGCTCCGGGCATCTCGCCGGCGCGGCGCTGGACGTTTACGAAAATGAGCCGCCTGGCGATTCACCGCTGTATGCCGAGCCAAATATCCAATTCACACCACATCTCGGTGCGTCCACCCACGAAGCGCAAACGGCGGTCGGCGTGGAGATTGCTCACCAGATTGCGGCGTTCCTCATTCGCAAAGAAGTCATCAACTCGGTCAACGTGCCGAGTATCGCACCGGAGAAACTGGACAAGCTCGCGCCCTATATGGATCTGGCTCGCAAGCTGGGTAAGTTGCTGTGTCGCATGACCGACGGCCCGATAAGCGCGGCCGAGATTGGCGTGTTCGGCGAGGGGGCTAAACTGGATACCCACCCGATCGCGAGTGCGGCAATGGTTGGGCTGCTGTGCGAGCATCATTCGGTGCCGGTTAACTCAATTAACTCGCTGCACCTGGCGCGCCGACAGGGCATTAGCATCACTGAAGTGAGTTCGGCGGATTCACGGGATTATTTGTCGTTGGTACGCATCACTGCGACCAGTGGCGATCAAACTATCTGTTTGGAAGGCACGCTGTTCGATGGCCGGCGCGCGCGACTGGTTCGGGTCAATGATTACGAAGTAGAGTCGCCGCTGGAAGGCCGGCTGCTGCTCACCCAGCACGCGGACGAACCGGGCGTGATTGGCTTGTTAGGCGAGATGCTTGGCCGGCGCGGAGTGAATATCTCGCGGATGCAGGTCGGCGTTGCGAATGACAACCAGCTCGCGATCGCCGTCCTCGCCGTATCCAAGGCACTCGACGCCGATATCCTCGACGATATCGTACGCATTGAAGCGGTCGAGAAAGCGATGCAGATTGAGTTTTAAGGTAGCCGCTACGCCCCGCAATATGTAAAGATTCTGGACGGCGTGATTGTGGTTGTTAATTATCACAACATACTGATAGTAAAGAATTAAACTGAAAATTCCCGGTGCTGCTTCCCTACCTTGGCCGACAGAGCTGTCCAGATTTTTTACACTATAGCTCTGACCACGCCTTCGTCGATTCCGGAATACATTGAAATTAAAGGCATTTACAAAGATGGCACGAAATGTGCTCGGTTCCCGCTTAGTTTCATGAACAACCGGACGGCCCTACATGCTCAGCAGCATCAGATTACTCTTGCTTCTCCTAGTTGCGCCCGCGGTCAGCGCTGTACCCGCACTGCAACTCGACATTGGTAGTTTGACTACCCGCTATGACACAGATGGACAGAGCATCGTCACCAACAATCAGATTTTCACCCTGCGAGCGCTCGGTCAGGTAGCGAAAATAGATCTGGGCGATACATTCCATATCTCGCTAGCGTTGCAACCACCGCAAAGCTCAGCTGCACTGCCGGACTTCGGTAGTATTGTTGTTAACGGCGGGACCCCAATAACTCAAACCAGCGGCGACATGATTTACGGCGCCCCCCCATTGGATGACGCGTTATTCGGTCTCGGCGGCAGTGGCGACCCAGGTGATCTAAGCCCCCACGGTATTTTTGATACGTGGTTTGCCGAAATCGATTTTCAGTTCGATGGCACCACAATCGGTGAATATAATGCGCAGGACGATCCCGGTCTGGATCCGCTTCCGAGCGGAAGTCTCTTATACATTCAGGAGTTTCAAATTGATCTGCGATCGCTAACTGCTGGTGGTCTGCATTTCGACCTGTACAGCGCAGAAACCAAACTCTGGAAAGGTGCTACGGACGTCGACATTGATAAGTTCGCGCCTTTTTCTCACGACGCAGAGTATCAACCTCCGACATTCCCCGAGCCCGCGGTAGTCCCGGAGCCGACTTCGATTGCCCTCGTGCTTGGCGCTCTCGGTCTCGTCTCGGTTCGTCGTCGCGCTCGCTAAAAACTACGGCAAGCGCGCGTCTTTCGCAGAACTTGGAACTAGAGTGCAAGTCCGCAAGCGCGGGAGCTTGCGGAGCGTCGACTACGTGGGACTACACGCCCCTCAGAATCTGAAAATGCCGTAGCCCTTGTCATCGAGTGGTGCATTCAGAGACGCACTGATGGACATCCCCAGGGCATTACGCGTGTCGACCGGATCGAGCATGCCGTCATCCCACACCTCGGAAGTCGCGTAATAAGCAGACATCTGATGTTTAAACGCCTCGAGGGTCTCGTCATACACCCCATCCAGATTGGCTTGATCAACCGCTTCTCCGCGGCGCTCGAGTTGGCGTAGCTTAACTTCGGTGAGGGTCTTTGCCGCTTGCTCACCGCCCATGATGCCAATTTGACTGTTGGGCCAGGAAAACAGCATGCGCCCGTCATAGGCACGCCCACACATGCCATAGTTCCCAGCGCCGAACGAACCGTGACACATGACGGTGAATTTCGGCACGTGCGACCCGACTTGCGCCATGATCATCTTCGCACCGTCCTTGGAAATGCCTTTCGCTTCGTACTCACGCCCAACCATATAGCCGGTGATGTTCTGCAGGAACAGGATCGGGGTGTTGTTCTGGTTACACAGTTCGATGAAGTGTGCGCCTTTGAGCGCGCTATCATTAAACAGCACACCGTTGTTGGCGAGAATGCCAATCTTGAATCCCCAGATGTTGGCGTAGCCGCAGATGAGCGTGGTGCCGTAGGCCGGTTGATATTCGTGGAAGCGGCTCCCATCGACGATGCGCGCAATCACCTCGCGCATGTCAAAGGCGCGTTTGATGTCGTCAGGAATAATGCCGTAGAGATCATCCGGGTCGTAGTAGGGCGCTTCGATTGGGTCGCGCTGCAATGACCATTTAGTCGGTTGCTCCC
Organism: Proteobacteria bacterium UBA981; assembly: GCA_002292285.1. GTDB lineage: Bacteria > Pseudomonadota > Gammaproteobacteria > UBA981. The sequence goes on along the minus strand of DBBP01000008.1, from coordinate 359,862 downwards.
ATTGGCTGACGATTTCCCGGCCAATAGCGATGGCTTCGTCCTCGGAACTTGCCGGATAGTCGCAGGTGCCACTAATTTGGGTGTGCAAGTCTGCACCGCCCAGCTCATCGGCAGTGACAATCTCGCCCGTCGCGGCCTTAACCAGTGGCGGTCCGCCGAGAAACACGGCACCGGTCCCACGCACAATGACCGAATAATCAGACAGCGCCGGAATATAGGCGCCGCCGGCGGTGCCGTGGCCGAAAATGAGGGCGAGTTGCTTGACGCCCATTTTCGACAGCATGGCCTGGTTACGAAACATGCGGCCGGCCATGTATTTGTCGGGAAATAACTCTGACTGCAACGGCAGGAAACCACCGGCGCTGTCGCATAAATGAATGACCGGTAGGCGGTTCTCGATGGCAACATCCAGACAGCGCACGATTTTCTTGACGGTTAACGGATACCAGGCGCCGCCCTTAATGCTCGAATCGTTTGCATGCAGCATGACCTCACGACCTTGCACCATGCCAATTCCGGTGATGCATCCCGCGCTCGGTGCGTCGCCGTCGTAAGCCATATTGGCGGCCAATGAAGAGAATTCCAGGAATGGCGTGCCCGGATCGAGGAGCTTGTCGATGCGTTCGCGCGGCATCATCTTGCCGTGACCTGCCAACCTGTCGAGATCTTTCTGCGGCCGCTGGAAGCGCGCAGCATCCTGTTTGGCGCGGAATTCTTCTACGAGTTTGCGGTTGTGGGCGTAGTACTGACGGAACTCAGAGGAGTTGGTCTGGATATGCGATTGAATACGGGCCATTAGTCTTCTGCATGTAATGAAATAAGCTCAGCACCTTTGTCGAAAGTATCGTTGGTGCTGACATGAATGAGTTCGACGCTGCCATCACGGGGCGCGACGATATTGATTTGCATTTTCATTGATTCGATTACCATCAATGTGTCGCCGGCGCTGATATTCGCGCCAGCCTCGCACTGCACGTTGACGACCACGCCCGGCATGTCTGCGAGCAGCACGTCGTCACCACCAGCCTGATGCTGCGCGGCGGAAATAGCATCTTCGTAGCCGACTGAGAACGAGCGGCCACCAATACGTATATGCATGCGATCTGCCTCCCACGTCCGCCACACCTGATAGCTGCGCCCATCGACAGTCAGCAGCACACATTGCTCTGACAGTGCGCCTGCCTCGCTGACCTGATGTTCAACACCGTCAACGCTCAACACTAATTCGGGTTGTCGCGCAGATACGGACACCGCGTGCTCGTTACCGTCGAGCGTGAATGAAAAGGCGCCACTCATTGCTAGTTCCTCCAGCCGCCAATTGAGGCATAAGGTTCAGGGGTGTCGAATACCAGGCTGCGAAAATCATCAACGCCAAGTGCAGCGGCAATCAGGATGGCTGCGCGGTCTGTCTCGTCAATTTCCGCGGGTGCCAAATCCTCTGCATGTTCGGTGATAAAGCCGGTATGCAGAACGCCTTCGCGGAATGCGTCGTGGCCGAGGATCGCGCCGAGGTAATCGATGTTGTTGCTTACGCCGAGCAAAATGAGTTCGTCGAGCGCGGCGAGAGAGGCGTCGATGGCCCCGTTTCGGTCATCGCCATGGCAGATTAATTTGCCAACCATGGAATCGAAAGCGGCCGAAATGATTTGCCCTTCGCGAATGCCCCCGTCAAAGCGCGCTCCTTCGGTTTCCGGCAGGCGCAGAATCTGAGCTGCGCCGGTTGCCGGCCGAAAATCGTTATCCGGTTCCTCGCAGCAAATGCGGCACTCGATCGCATGCCCGTTTTGGGTGATGTCAGCTTGTGCCCACGGCAGCCCTTCGCCAGCGGCCACCCGGAGCTGTGCCTCGACCAAGTCAACGCCACAAACCATTTCGGTGACCGGATGCTCAACCTGCAGGCGCGTATTCATTTCCAGGAAAAAGAAATCTCCGCTCGGGTCGAGGATAAATTCAACCGTGCCGGCGTTACGATAGTTCGCGCTGGCTGCCAGGTTGACGGCTGCTGCGCAGATTTCGTCGCGCAGGGCAGGGGCGAGCTGGGGCGCGGGAGATTCCTCAATAATTTTCTGAAAGCGACGTTGCACAGAACATTCGCGCTCGAATAAATGCCTGACTTCCCCTTTACCATCACCGACGACCTGTACTTCGATATGGCGCGGCCGGTCGATATAGCGCTCGGCATAGACCCGGCCGTCTGCGAAATAACGCTCAGCTTCGCCGGTTGCCGTGCGGATCGCATCAGGAAGTTCTGCAGCATTGCGCACGATGCTCATGCCTTTGCCGCCACCGCCGGCCGAGGCTTTAATTAACAGCGGGAAGCCGATTTGCGCAGCGTCTTCGACAAACTGCTTAACGCTGCCTGATTGGGTCACGCTGGGTGCCACGGGCACGCCGGCTTTTACCGCAAATTCGCGCGAGTGAATTTTGTCACCCATCAGACGGATCACATCAGATTGCGGCCCGACGAATGCGATGCCCGCTTGTTCTACGGCTTCAGCAAAAGCCGCGTTCTCGGACAGAAAGCCATAACCCGGATGCAGGCATTGCGCTTCGTGTGCGCGAGCGGCAGCGAGGATTTGCTCGACGTCGAGGTAGGCGGCGGTCGGCACGTCGGCGTGTAGCTCGACAGCTAGATCCGCTAATGCCACGTGCGGTGCGTGACGGTCGGCGTGGTGAAACACAGTAATGGTGCGCAGGCCCATGGCCGTTGCGGTGCGCATCACGCGGCACGCAATTTCGCCGCGATTGGCGACAAGAATACTTTCAAACATAAGACGTACTGATCGCAGTTGTTAGCAAATAAGGGTCATTTAAGTCGTCGCTATACCCACACGTTTGGCGCAATTGTTATGAGCAATCTGCCAGATCAAAGACAGCAAGCCAGCGACGCGCTGGGCCCCTGTAGTATAACGACTTCCCGCCGCTGGCGCGGCTGCGAAGGCGCTCGAACCGCAAGCCGTTGCAGGATTATTTGCCGGGCCACTCTGGCGCGCGTTTTTCGTTAAAGGCATTCATCCCTTCGCGGGCGTCTTCGGTCATGGACATAATCGGGAGCATGAGTTGCGTGTATTCGAAGGCCTTGTCGAGCGGCATGTCTTCGATGGCTCGGAATGCTTGTTTGCCGAGTTTAATTCCGGTCGGGGTTTTGTCGGTAATGCGGTCGATGAGCCATTCGAGCTTCTCATCAAGGTCACTGGCCGGCACAGCGTAGTTGAGGATATCCAGCGCGAGGGCCTGCTCGGCGCTGAAAGGTTCACCAGTCATGCAGATTTCGAACAATTTACGGCGCGGAATAATCCGCATCATGTAGGCCAAAATCATCATTGGAAATAGCCCGACACGCGTTTCAGGCACACCGAAACTCGCGTTTCCCGCACCAATGGCCATGTCGCAGGCGCACACGAGGCCCAGCCCCCCGGCGAGCGCATGGCCGTTTACACGGGCGATGGTCGGCAATCCGCACGCTTCCAGGCGGCGAAATAAATCGATGACGTAATGCTTCGGATTGGCTGGGTCGAGGACAAATGGTGCGCCACCGGCACCGGTCTTCATGTCACCACCGGCGCAAAAAGCCTTCTCGCCAGCCCCGGTTATGACGACGACCCGAACGCCGGGCGTCCGTTCGGCGACATCGACGCCGTCGGCCAATCCACGGCACACAGCTTCGTTTAATGCGTTACGACGCTCCGGCCGGTTGATCGTCAGGCGAAGCACAGCGCCCGTGCGTTCGCTCAGTACCACCTCTTCCATAACAATTCAGCTCATATCGTGAACGCTCAGTTTAGCTGAGCGAGCGCGTCGTAGGTGCGGCCACAGCGCAGCGACGTTTCATGGACTACGCTTTAGACAGAAGAACAAAGTAGCAAGCAGGAGGACGTGTCATGGTCACGATCGGACAACTACTCAATAGCAAAGGCCCGCAGGTCTGGTCAGTTCACACCGATACCTCAGTCTACGACGCGTTGCGCTTAATGGCGGAAAAAGGCATCGGCGCGCTGGTCGTAATGGATGACGGGGCGATCGTCGGCTTAGTCAGCGAGCGCGATTACGCGCGCAAAGTGATTCTTGAGGGACGCTCATCGCGAGACACCGCGGTGGCGGACATCATGTCTACGGTGGTTTTGCATGCGGTGCCGGGTATGTTGGTCAGCGAGGGTATGGCGCTAATGACTGACAAGCGTGTGCGGCACTTGCCCGTACTCGACGACGGACGAACCATCGGCATCGTGTCGATTGGTGATCTTGTAAAAAGCGTTATTGAAGAGCAAGAGCACGTTATCAGCCAGCTGGAGCACTACATTAGCGGCGAATTTGCCTGACGATATCGCAAGACTCGCCAGCAGGGGCTAATCTGCAAGCTGGGCGTTGGCAGCAATGGTGCGACTAAGGGGCGGACACGGTCGCTGTTGTGCTTTCTGCCCTGGCACGTGTCCAGCTGGGTGGCCCAAGCATTCGATTAGGCAAGTGATTGAAGCGGGCCACGCTGCTGCCGGCCGGATTCGTGCAGACGCCTTTGCGGTGCTCGCTAAGTGTACACTTGCGTCCTCCAGCTGACGTCCTGCCGAGAACAGCCACAGCATCATGCGCATCGCAACATACCGTACCGAAAATCGCGTCGAAGTCGGCGTGTTATCTGAAGACGGCTCTTCGATTACGCCCTACGATCTCCCCGTTGAGCGGGCTGAACGGGGGGTGCTAGCACTACTTGAGCCTGAAGCAGCGTTGCTGCCATTACGCGACGTTGACAGGCCCTTGGGTTTCAACGCCATCGAATTGCTCGCGCCGATTCCGCGCCCACGCCGCAACATCATCTGTGTCGGCAAGAACTACTATGATCATGTCCAGGAGATAGCAGAGCAGGGCTTCGACACCACCGGGGGCGGCGGCAATGTCCCCGGAGCACCGATCGTGTTTTCCAAATTTCCTGAATGCGTCATCGCTTCGGGTGCACCGATCCGCTGGGATGCCCGGGTTACAACGGCGCTAGATTACGAAGCAGAGCTCGCCGTCATTATCGGTCGCGAAGGGCGCGCGATCGCGCAAGTCGATGCAATGGACCACGTGTGGGGCTACACCATTATCAACGACGTGAGTGCGCGTGACGTGCAGTCAAATCATGTTCAGTGGTTGCTCGGAAAATCCCAGGATGGATTTTGCCCGATGGGGCCGTTCGCAGTCACCCGTGATGCCATCGACCTTACCGACACCCCGATCCGATGCTGGGTCAATGACGAACTCCGCCAGGACGGCAACACGTCGCTGATGATGTTCGATATTCCGACTTTAATCGAAAGTATCTCGGCCGGGATTACGCTTTACCCTGGTGACATCATCGCAACAGGGACACCGGCCGGCGTTGGCGCCGGTTTCAGTCCATCGCGATTTTTAACGGCTGACGATCGTGTGCGGATTGAAATTCCGGGCATTGGCACACTGGAAAATCGCGTCAAGGCCTATTAGCGGGCTGGTGGTAAAGGTAGCGCGCAGACCCCGCTGCACAGCGCAAGACGAGCCGGATCAGGCTGAAAGACTGTGAGTGAATGAGTGAGCATGCGCCGCCGCAGTTCAGTGCCGCAGTTATTTTTCGGCAACCTGCCAGAGACCGTTTCCAGAAGAGCGCGAGCGAGTTGGCGTGAAACGCGGCTATCAGTCAGCGCAATTACTGCGCCAGGCATTGCCCGGAACTTTCTAGCGTAATGCCAAAAGTGCTGCAGTGGGTGAGCTGCTCAGGTAGTCAGGCGGCGATAGATATCGGCGACTTTATAAGGCAGCTTCTGGACTTCATCAATAACCGCGTAGTTGGCCGTGCCATACATGTGTGGAAGGTATTCCTGCGCCTCATTATCGATCGTTATGCAGAACGCATGGACGCCGCTCTGCTTAAGCTCAAGTAACGCGTGGCGGGTATCTTCAATGCCGTACTTGCCTTTGTAGCCGCCGTAATCTTCCGGGCGCCCGTCGGACAATGTGATAAGCAATTTGGTGCGGGCGTGAGTGCGATGCAATAGTTGTCCGAGGTGGCGTATTGCGACCCCCATGCGGGTGTAAGCCTTGGGCCGAATACCACTGATACGTTGCCGAACTTCTGACGTATAGGACTCCGAAAATTCCTTAATGTGATACGCCTCGCAACGTTTATTGGTGCGTCCGGAAAAGCCGTAAATCGCATAACGATCGCCGAGCATCTCCAGGGCTTCGCATAGCAACACCAGCGATTCACGCTCGGCGTCATTCACCCAGCCGAGGGTCGAGCCACTCATGTCGACCATAAACATGACCGCGATATTGCGCTCCTGGTTGCGATAGCGGGTGTAAACGTACTCACTCATCTCGCGACCCTGAGCGAGGTCGGTGTAGGCCTCGATTAACGCATCGAGATCAATATCGTCGCCGTCGGACTGGCGCCGTTGGAGTCGCGACTCGCCAAGCACTGCCTCGAAGGTTTTCTTGATCGATTTGAGAATGCCACGATGTTTTTCCAACGTCTCGTCTATAAACGACTCGTCGCCGGCTGGAACGGTCGTTTCGCGCAGCGTGCAGAAGTCGTCACGGAAACGTTGTCTCACGCAGTCCCATTCGTGATACACAAACGTACCTTTGGCGTCCGGGTCGAAGTCTGAGTCGCTCTCTGCTTCGCCGGCCTGCGCGAGTAATTCGTCGCTGTACTGGCCGAGTTCGCTGGGGTCCATATGTTCGTCAGGAATCTCGCCGAAGTCCTGAATGATTGAACCCATCAGCTCGCGCAAGTGCTCAGGGACGTTGACCAGCTCGCCATCGATGCTGATCTGGAAGCTGACGTCACTGCCGTCGCCTCCGTCGTCCTCAGTCATTTCGATCTCGACCATCTGCTTTTGCGCTTCGTCGCCTTCACCGGCTGGTTGGCCTTCTTCGCTGGTGTTGAGTTCGTTCATGGCACGCTGAAAGTCAGCCTTCTCACGCTCAATACGGGCGAACAATGCGTCGCGAACTTTATTGGCGTACATGTCACCGTGGTAAGGCTGCAGTGGAGGCAGTTCCATACCCTCGAATTCGGCCGCCAGGCGCAAGGAATCTTCTGCACTGGCGTCCTCGCCGAGCAGTTCAACCGCACGCTCGCGCCACGCGTCCCACAACGCACTGGTGCTCACATCATCGTCGCGGTAGTCAGCGATTTCGCGAGCCAGGCCTGGCAAATCGCGCGCGATGCAGGCTTCCAGACGGATTGATTCGAGACGATTGAAAATCGGCAGAGTGGTTTCGGCGTCGAAGTGCCGCATCAATTTTTCCACCACCTGATAGCGCCAAGTGCCGTACCAGGTTTGCGCCCATAGATGGGCCGCGGTGAGTTTGTAGAGCGTGAAATTCTGTTCTGGCACCGGAAACAGATCAACTGCATCTGGCAGATACAAAGACTCCGTGTCGGTGAACGTTTCGCCGTCCGAAGCGATGCGCATTTCGCGCCCACCCAGACCACGTACGAAATGACGCAGAAACACGCTCGCCTCATCGAAACCGCAGCGCATGTGGCGCTCGGCATAGGTTACTGCGTACGCGTCGACGCTTTCGAGGACTTCGATGGCCGATCCCAGACCGCGATTGTCGAAGGTCGTGATTGATTCATCTAACCAATTCTGGACGCCTTCGCGTTCCATTTTGCTGAACGCGCGCGGGGCAAGGCTGATGAAGTGCGCTGCCAGCTCGTTGTTCGAGCGGGCGATTAATTCACACCATTCGTAAACGAAATCCTGCTGCGAACGTTCGAGCGCCGCGACGCGAGAAATCAGATCATCAACATTCGCGTGGCGAGACAGTGCGCCACCGGTAAACAGCTCGAGGTCCTCGCGGATTCGAATGCGATTGAGAAGGTTCTGGCGTGATTCGTCAGTCATTGCTTGTGTACTGAAACTTTAGTGCCTGGCACAGCGGGGCTATGCCAGACGCGGGTCAGAATATCGAACGACTGAGCTCGTGAATTGCTTTCAGCATGTCACCGTCGTCGGTGAGTGCCTGCGCGATAGCGCTATCAGTGGCAACCACCGGAGCAATGTCTTCGCCCATTAACTTGCCGGCGTTGACCAGCAGGCGCGTGCTCGCACCTTCATCGAGTCCACTACCTTTAAGGTTGCGAGTCATTGCACCGAACTTGACCAACTGGCGAGCCATGTCGGCGTTCACGCCACTTTCTTTCTCGATGATGACTTGTTCGGTCGCCGCGACCGGGTAGTCGAACTCAAGCGCAACGAAGCGTTGCCGGGTGCTTTGTTTCAAATCCTTGAGCACGCTTTGATAGCCCGGGTTGTAAGAGATCGCAAGGCAGAATTCGGGGGGGGCCGCAATTAGTTCGCCGAGTTTCTCAATCGGTAACAAGCGGCGATCGTCGCACAAGGGATGTATGACGACCGACGTGTCTTTGCGCGCCTCAACGATTTCATCCAGGTAGCAAATGCTGCCGTTACGAACGGAGCTGGTCAGAGGACCGTCGACCCACACGGTTTCGCCACCACGAATCAGATAGCGTCCAATTAAATCTGACGCCGTCAGATCGTCGTGACATGCGACGGTGACCATGGGGCGCTTCAGATACCACGCCATGTACTCGATAAAGCGCGTTTTACCGCAACCCGTCGGTCCTTTCAGGAGCACCGGTAGTTGATTCCGGTAGGCTGCAGCAAAGACTTCCAGCTCATCGCGAATCGCTTCGTAATAAGGTTCTTCGGTGATGGAAGTCTGTTCAGTCCGGATGGCCTCAATGGTCATATATTCGCTCCGCAGCTCGCTTGTGGTCCCCTCGACGCCGCCGCATTGTAACCCAAGCGATAGCCGTTTCAGGGAGCAGTTCGTCGCCGGCGATGCGAACAACGACTGACCGGACCGGCGGTTATGCCAACAGCTGGTAGTGCTTGCCGCCGGGTCCACGGAAGCCTTGCCGGAAGTTGCAGTGGGAGCCCCTGCAGAGCAACGCAAAAGCCGCCTCGGGGAGTGCTCAGAAGTCGGCTCCGAACCCGATTCGAGCCTCTTCCCCAAAGCCGCCGATTGCGCGCAGTGGATTGAATTTACACGCATTTCGCTAGACGACCGGGCGGCTGCGTAGTACTCTCCGGCGTAGTCCAACTAGTGTACTGCCGGCGTGCGCTAGTGCCCCATATTCTGAACTATCCCTAAGGAGCTAAACCATGGAAGTAGGTGCGTTTTACCTTCCGTCAGTAGGTCGTAAAGAAGACATCATGAAAGGCATGGCTGGCAAGCAGACCAACCTGTACCAAATGATGCTACGCGAACTCAGTGAACAAATTGGTTATATGGACGAGCACGGTTATTACGGAACCGGCTTTACCGAGCATCATTTTCACGTCGAGGGAGAAGAAGTCTCGACCAATCCGGTCATGCTGGATTTGTACTTCGGCATGCAGACCAAAAACATGAAGTTTGGTCAGTTGGGCAACGTCCTGCCCTCGCAAAATCCGATTAATTTGTCCGAGAACATTGCCATGCTCTCGCAAATGCTGGGCGGTCGTGTGTTCGCCGGTTTCGCGCGTGGTTACCAGCCACGCTGGGTCAACGTGCTCGGCCAACAGGTCGGGCTAAGCGATCCGGCTGCCGGCGAAGAGTATGAGGACCTCAAGCGCTCTTTGTTCGAAGAGCACTTCGATATCATCATGAAAGCCTGGAGCAACGATACGTTCAGCTTTCAAGGTAAGCACTGGCAGATCCCAACCAAGGATATTAAATGGGCTGCAGCCGAGGTCGCATGGCAGTACGGTCAGGGCTGCAATAAGGACGGAATCATCGAGGAGGTTGGTATCGCACCGCCCACCTTCAATAAACAGATTCCGGACATGTTCATGCCGTTTGCAACCTCCGAGCGTTCCATTAAGTGGGGCATGGAACGCGGGATCGTGCCGGTTACGATCATGACTCAATACGATGTTGTGAAAGAGCATTTCCGCGCTGGCATGGAGGCCGCTAACGAGGCGGGATTGGATTACAAATTCGGCCAGGGCATGGCGATGAGTCGCGAGATAATTGTCGCTGACACGGACGCCGAAGCTGAAGCGATAGCGCGCGAGGCAGGCTCGTTCATCTGGAATAATTTCTTCGTACCTTTCGGCTTCAGCGCTGCGATTGCGGGTCCGGGCGAAGGTCCTTTTGATATGCCGGCAACATTCGAAACCCTGTCGGATCGGGGCCTGGTCATTCACGGCAGTCCGGATACGGTCAACCGCAAACTCGAAGCTTTGTTTAAGCAACTACCGGTCGATTATTTCTGGCAGTTTATTTACAACCACATGCCGCATGACGCTTGCATGAAGAGTCTGGAGTTGATGACCGAGAAAGTGTGGCCGAATCACACTGACAAAATCACGCCTTCCAACACCTCGCGAGTCGCAGTTAGCGGTTAGGCACACATTCACGAATGCCTGCAGCCCGGTGTAAGCGTTGCTGTCGCCGGGTTTTTTTTGCTTGTCGGAAATTGCTCCGCGATCTGACAATGACCGCATCTGGACGACTTGCGTACGGGCGCGACGACACAATTGCGCGCACACCGGGTCCCAGGGTGCCCACCCGCGGATCACACGCCAGGATTCTGTATCCGGTATCGGCTCTACGAATCCTCGGTCCCCGCCGTACCCATTACTAAGCTGGTGATGACATGAAACACGCCGTGTACGCCCCGATTTTTAATGACTACGGCGACCCCGCGCGCCTGGTCGAACTGGCGGTGGCAGCGGAAGACGCCGGCTATGACGGTTTCTTTATCTGGGACCACCTGGCCTTCGAGCCGGCTGGACGCCTCGATCTCGTCGATGCGATTGTCGTCCTGGGTGCCATTGCACAGGCGACCGAGCGAATTCGCCTCGGTGCAATGATCACGCCGCTGGCCCGGCGACGGCCCTGGAAATTCGCGCGCGAGATGGTGACGCTCGATCATCTTAGTCGTGGCCGCGTCAACATAGGTGTCGGCCTCGGCGAGCCGGCAGAGGTTGAGTTTGCAGCCTTTGGTGAAGACCCTGCGGCGCGGACACGCGCCGCCCGGCTGGACGAAGGACTGCAGATAGCCGATCAGCTCATGCGTGGACAGGAAGTTAACCACAGCGGGACCTACTACCAGGTGAGCGGCGCACAATTTGCACCGCGCTCGCAACAACAACCGCGTATCCCGGTGTGGGTAGCCGCTTCACTTCCGGCGCGCGCCGGGTTGCGCCGCGCAACGCAATGGGACGGGGTCATCCCGGTGCAGATGCCGGCAGACTTCGTTGAACAGCCCGACAGCTCAATCGACTGGTCACAATGGTGGCTGGATTGCGCCAGCTTCACGTCGATGGTGGCTTACGCAAGAGGCCGCGGGGTGGCTGCAGACTTCGATTATGTTGCGAGCGGGCGTCTTGGTGAGCGCGGCGGCGAAACACCTGCTGAGTTCCAGCAATGTGGTGCGACATGGTGGTTCGATTGGGCTCACGAAGCCCCAGGTAGTTTCGCAGCGAGTCTGGCTGCCGTGCAACGCGGGCCGGCCCGCTAGGCACCATGAACGTTGTCGCGCTAGCCGTGGTGCCGGTGTTCGGGACTGTCGCGCTCGGCTATGCGCTCGCGCGGGCCGGTTTGTTCGATAGTGACAGCGGCCGCGGCCTTACCCGCTTCATGTACTACCTTGCCATCCCGGCGATGTTGTTTCGTTCGTTGTTAGAGGCCGAGTTACCGCAACGAATACCGTGGGACTATTTGTGCGCCTTCTATCTACCCTCGTTTTTTCTTTTCGCCATCGGCATGCTCTGCGCGCGCCATTTTCTGGGTTGGCAGCGCCACGAAACGGCCATGGCAGGGATGTCCGCCGGCTACTCGAACATGGTGTTGCTTGGTTTTCCGCTCACGCTGGCCGCTTTCGGCCCTGAGGCGGCGGTCCCGATGTTTCTCCTGCTCGCAACCCAAAGTACGTTCTTGTTTCCCCTGACGACCTATACGCTGGAAATGACTGCACCCGAACGTGCCGGTGGGGCGCGTGCGCAGCTGGGCACCATCATCAAGTTGATTATTAATCCCGTAATTCTGAGCATGATGCTGGGGGTTAGCGCTAATTTGCTTGGGTTTGGCCTCCCTTTGGTTGTTGATCGCAGTCTTGAATTACTCAGCGCGGCTGGACCAGCATGTGCGCTTATTGCGCTGGGGATAAGTCTCGCGGACTATAAAATTGGCGGCAGCTATCGCGATGTCAGCCTCCTCATCGGGCTGAAAAATTTCGTCCATCCGCTACTAGTCTGGATTGCCTGCGACGCGCTCGATATTGAAACGACGTGGAAGCACGTCGCCGTCGTGCTGGCGGCAATGCCATGCGGCCTCAACGCATTTATATTCGCCACGCAGTACGACATTCGCAAAGAAACCGTCTCGAAGTGCATTGTTGTATCGACCGCGCTGTCGAGCATTGTTGCGACGCTTTTGCTGGCCTGGTTTCATCGCTAGGCGAGATTCCGCCATTGGCCTATTGCCGATGCGCGCTTATAAATCATGCCGGCGGTTTGAAGGATGGAAAGCACACGGATTCCGTGTCGATTGCCTCGACAATGTTACTGCCGGTCTCAGGCTCGCCGGCGAGAATGGGTGCGACTCGTTCGCACTCGACGTGATGCTGCCCACCAGGATTGGCCCTGCGGTGGAAGGGGAGGCGGTCCTCGCCTGGGTTTAAATCGGACACGGTTGGCACTACGTTAGCAATTCACTTTTATTAATACTCGGGAGTCCAAGTTTAGATGATGCGGATCGGTCTTTTTTTGGCGACCAACATCGCCGTTATGGTTGTGCTGTCAATCGTGTTGAATTTGTTCGGCATTGGCCAGCAAAGTGGTGGGATCAGTGGCTTCGTGATTTTCGCTGCGCTGTTTGGAATGGGCGGGGCGTTCATATCGCTGTTGTTGTCAAAGAAGATGGCGGCCCGTTCAGTCGGCGCACGGATTATCGACCAACCCAACACCCAGCACGAATCCTGGTTGTTGGAAACGGTCGCGAAACAAGCCGAGGGAGCTGGCATCGGGATGCCCGATGTGGCGATTTTCGAATCCCCGACTCCCAATGCGTTTGCAACGGGTGCCAAAAAGGACGCTGCGCTGGTCGCCGTCAGCAGTGGGCTGCTACAGCATATGAGTGATGACGAAGTTGAAGCCGTGCTGGCCCACGAAATCAGCCATGTGGCAAATGGCGATATGGTGACACTGGCGTTGCTGCAGGGCGTCATGAACACCTTCGTCATGGTATTTGCCAACATCATTGCCGCCGCCCTCGACCGCAATGGACGTGGTCGCGGCATGGGCTATTTCGTCGGCTACTACGTGGCGCAGATTGGTTTGGGTTTTCTCGCCTCTCTCGTTGTGATGTGGTTTAGCCGCTATCGGGAATATCGAGCTGACGCGGGCGGTGCAGCGTTGGCGGGGCGGGCAAAGATGATTGCTGCGTTAGAGCGCCTGCAACAGGGCGCGACGCCTGAGCCATTGCCGAGGGAAGTAGAGGCGTTTGCGATCTCGGGTGGCCTTGGTAGCCTGCTCTCGACCCACCCGCCGCTGAATGCGCGCATTCAAGCTTTGCGTAATGGCGGGTAATCGCGCGGCAAGCATGACCCAGCCCGCCAGACGTGACAGTGCTTAAGTCCGGACTTCAAACTACGTTGGGCGACGCAGGAGGTCGACGCGCATAGGCGCAAGAAACTCACTACCTGTGGTTGCGATATGGCTCTCCAGTTTTTCTCGCACCTGTGTAAGCGTTTCATCGTTGAGCTGAAAATCCGTGTGGGTCGCCTTTAGTAAGCGCTCGTCAAACTGCGCAAAATTTTCGAACTGGACGGGCGACAGAAAGAATACCTGCTCGGCAAGTTCGAACACGCCTGATGCAACGCTGGCCCGGACGGCTGTGTAGGCGGCCTTGCGAACCTGCTGTTCGTCATGGAACAGCCGAATAATGTCGTTTAACGGGCCTGCGAATAACGGCTCTGAAATGTACACGTGGCCGCCCGGCTTCAGAATGCGGTGGACTTCTTTGAGCGCATCAGTGAGGCTCGTGTGCGGCACGTGATGAAGTGACTTGAACATAAACACAACGTCAGTACTGGCGTCCGCACAAGCGATTTTTTCTGCACCGCCATAAGCAAAACGAACGTTAGGCGCCTGGTTGGCGGCGACGTTAATAGCCAGCTGCGTTTCATCAACTTCGAATGCAGTGATGCTTCGCCCAACGCCCTCGCTGGCAATTGCGTGCGTGTGCATTGCGGTGCCGCAGCCAAGCTCGACGATGGCGCAGTTATCGAGCGCCAATCGGGTGGTATACACGTCCCGGTCACTACAAATTGTCGAAATATCATCTGCTATCAATTGCATTTGCGTGTCCTGTTTACTGGGTTACCAACGTTCGGATGGTGCTATCTTGCTTGGCGAGATCGGCCTCCAGCTCGGTAAAATTCATAGCATGGGGGACGGCAGTCCCGCGTTGACAGGCGGGGCGTGCTTCCAATCGTTCCAGCCACGCTTGGAGGTTGTCGAGCCCATCGATGTTGGTCCCGCCCCAAAAATATATGCGCACCCATGACCAGTTGGCGATGTCGGCAATTGAGTATTCGTCGCAAAGATAGTCCCGACCTTCAAGTTGTCGATCGAGCACTTCGTAAAGGCGCCGACATTCGTTGTGATAGCGCTCGATAGCGGCGGGTAATTTTTCGGGGAAGTATCGAAAGAAGACGTTCGACTGCCCCATCATGGGACCAATCCCCGCCATCTGGAACATCAGCCACTGCGTTACATGCCACTCCCCGTGGCTATCTCGTGGTAGCAGCTGACCGCTTTTTTTCGCCAGATAGAGCATGATGGCGCCGGATTCGAAAATCGTCAGATCGCCATTGCCGCGATCGACAATAGCCGGAATGCGCCCATTCGGACACAGCTTCAGAAACCAATCCTGCTTTTGTTCGCCTTTCATCAGGTCGACGTGATGAGTGGTGTAGTCCATGCCGATTTCTTCCAGCACGATGGATACTTTCCAACCGTTCGGTGTGGCGTCGGTATACAAATCAATCATCGTTACAACCCTCTTGGGTAATCTGGTCGGTTAGGGATTGCCATGTTATTCGAACCACACGGAGTGTCGCACCTGACTTTAAGTTTATCGCAGGCGTTCGGCGTACGCTGTGCGAGATAACAAGGCTTGAAAAAAAATCGAAACGCTCCATCTAAGTCCCAGGCTAATAAATAAATCAGCATTGGAGACAGCAATTATGCGTGCAGCAATTTACGAACCATTTGGCAGCTTTCGACGTTTGCAAGGCGAATTGAATCGAGCTTTCGAGAACGCAGCCGGCACAGACGATGACACGTCAGTGTCTGCGGTCGCACACTGGAGTCCTGCGGTCGATGTGGCCGAGCATACGGACCGCTTCGTGATTCGTGCGGACTTGCCAGGGGTAGCGGCTGAGGATATCGAGATCACGATGGAAAACAGTGTGCTTACCCTAAGTGGTGCCCGCACGGTCGACCATGAGCCCAACGAAACGACGGGTGGGCGCCGTTTGGAGCGAGCTTTTGGGAACTTCTATCGCCGCTTCGCCCTGCCGGATAGTGCGGATGCAGAAAGCATCGAGGCGCGCAGTAATCATGGCGTGTTGGAAATTACGCTACCGAAGAAAGCGCAACTCAAGGCACGTAAAATAAAGGTGCTTAACTAGCTGTAAACGAACTGAAACGGGGCAATTGCCCCGTTTCTCCGTCCCTTCATCCTCAAGCCCGCTCGCTGAGATCTACCCGGTGATGTTGAACAGCAAGACGAATTCCGCGGCTCGCGAAATTCTCAAATATGCGGTTATTAACGCCGTAAAGTGTCTCAAAATAACGCGCAGTCGGCACCCAATAGCGGTAGCCAATGACAATCCCTGCGTCAACGAACGCCTCAATTCCAACTGTCGGTGGTGACGAGTCCGATAAGCCTTCAGTAGCGGTCAGCACTTCAACGATGGCATCGATTGCGGCAGTTGGTTCTGCGTTGCCTTCTATCGCGATCTGACCTTCGACAAGACGATAGTTGTACGAGTTTCGGTGAATCTCCCCCACGATGTGTTTGTTCGGGATGATGATGTCTTCGCCATCTTCGGCGACCAGTTGAGTTGTGGCGAGCTCGATGCTTCTGACCACCCCAGAACAGCCCTGTACAGAAATCGTGTCACCAACTTTGTACATGCGCGTGAGAATGATCACCAAACCTGCACCGTAGTTTGATACCGGCCCCTGAATGGCGAAGCTGGCGCCGACGGCGAGGCCGCCGATGGCTGCGATGAACGGCGTGATGCTGATGCCAAGTTTCGACAACGCGATGATGACGAAAAGAATAATAACGACCAGGCGCGCCGTTGCAGCGATAAACTGGCGCAGCGTGACGTCGACATTGCGCTTGGCCAGCAGGCTGGCGAGGGTGCGCGCCACCCAGCCGCCGACAATAATGCCGGCGATGAGAATAATGACGGCACCGGCGAGCTGAAAGGAATAAGTGACGACAAAATTGACGATCAATTCATACACTTGCTGAAATATTTCGAGTTCCTGTTCCATAAGCTCGCGTCTGTTTATTGTGGAAAGATGCGCGCGAGCATAGGACATTCAGTGAGTCCGATACAACGCAACGGCATGCCCGTCAGAGCGCTTGTGTCGCCACAACGTTGACCCGATTGTCATGGAACGCCGCACCGCCGTGTGGGGCTGCGGGATCGGCGCCGGTGAGAACATTGATGCCCAGGCCACCAGGATAAGCGTGATTGGGCCAGATGCTTTCTGCTACCACGACACCGACCTGCAAGCCGGCGAATACTTCTGCTCGAATGTCTAACGTGCCGCGCGAGTTGCTGACCGTCACCTGGTCACCAGACTGAACGCCGAGCGAACTCGCATCATCTGGATGCAGTAACAACGTTGGGCTGCCTTCGCGACGCCGGGACGTTGGCGTTTCGTTGAAGGAGGAATTCAAATAGTGCCGTGCCGGCGCTGTGATCAAGCGGAACGGAAAATCTTCATTCGCGTTCTCAATCTCAGCCCAGTGGTCCGGCAGAGATGGCATCGAAGCGAGCGTGGCACCGTCGACGAACTCAGTAGGGCCGCCAGTCGCCCAATCCGGGGCGAAGTGCCAGCGCTTGTCGGCATGGCCAAAGCCATCGATGAAATGCGCCTCTTTGAAATCCGGCTGCACGTCAAACCAACGCTGCTCACTCAGCTTATCGATGCCATCCCAGCCGGAGGCACGTAATGTCGAGTCGATGATTTCATCCGGGGTCATATTGAAGCCCCGGTGTTGCGCGCCGACCCGTGACGCGATCGCGCAAATCACATCGTGATTGGAACGACACTCGAGCGGCGCTTCGATTACTTTGCGTCCGAGCAGGATGTGTTGCTGCCCACCGGCCTGATAAAGATCATCGTGTTCGAGAAACATGGTCGCGGGCAGGACGATGTCCGCCATTGAGGCAGTCTCGGTCATGAATTGTTCGTGTACACAGACAAACAAATCCTCGCGCGAAAATCCCTGCTTCACGACATTCAAATCCGGCGCGACGGACATGGGATTGGTGTTTTGAATCAGCATTGCAGTGACTGGTGGTCCACCGCCAAGCGCGAATGGCTCGCCAGTCAGTACCGCGCCAATACGCGATTGATCGAGAAGGCGGACGTCAGGGTCGCGCACATCGAGACCGTCGATGAGTGTGCGGTCCCAATGATAAATTGCACCATTGTTATAGAACGCACCACCGCCCCGATGTTGCCAGGACCCTGTCACCGCCGCGATGGACGCTGCGGCATGCATGTTCACCGCACCATTCCGTTGCCGGGCAAAGCCATAACCGAGGCGCAAGAAGGTTTTCTGATGCCCGCCGATCAGTGCAGCGAACGCTTCTATTTCCGCCACATTGACACCGCAGATCGCGCTTGCCCACGCTGGTGTGCGCGGGCGAAGGTGGGCTTCGAGTCGCTCCGGGCAATCGGTGTAGCGCGATAGGTAATCCCGGTCAGCGAGTCCGTCGCGGAACAGAATATGCATCACCGCGCAGGCCAACGCGCCGTCGGTGCCTGGTTTGACGCACAAGAACATGTCAGCTTGTTTAGCGGTTGCGTTCAGATAGGTATCGATGACAACGATCTGCGTGCCGCTGCGGCGTCGGGCCTTAAGTGCATGAGTCATCACATTAATCTGCGTGGCAGCAGCATTGGTGCCCCAAATGACGATGACATCCGACTCGCTCATCTCGCGCGGATCAACGCCACTCAAGCGTCCGCTCCCAGCGAGATACCCGCCTGCCGCGAGCGACGTGCAGATGGTCGAATGCTGCCCGGAATAGCGCTTGGCATGGCGCAATCGGTTTATCCCATCGCGCATGACCAGCCCCATGGTGCCGGCATAAAAATATGGCCACACCGTCTCTGGCCCATGGCGCTGTTCTGCCGTAAGGAATCGCTCTGCTATTTCGTCTAAGGCATCTTCCCAGCTAATCGGAGCAAACTCACCAGCACCCTTGCAGCCCACCCGACGTAGCGGTTGCGTTAATCGGTCTGGATGATGAATTCGCTCGGCGTAGCGCGCGACTTTGCTGCAGATGACCCCGTCAGTGTAGGTGTTGTCGGCCGCGCCTCGGACTCTCCCGATGCGCGTGGGGCTGAGTCGTTCAACCTCCAGAGCACAGGTTGAGGGGCAATCGTGTGGGCAGGCGGACGGTAAAAATTCAGGCTGCGCGCTCATAGCGTGAGTCCTTTGTTAGGTAATGCATCAGTAAGGTCCGTGCCGGATTGTCCGTCCCGGTCGGGTTGGATCTCAGCAGGCCTGAATTGTAACTGCAGCTGCAACCGAAATTGGCCGCGAGATTGACGAGCTGCGCCATCCCCAAAAGAAATTCCCGATCGCCGGGTGCGCTTAATGAGTGCATGTGCACGCTCCACAAAGTATGTCGTCCAATTGCAGAGCGTGCGTCCATGGCGGTGCAGCAGTCGGCCTGCAGCAGTTGGGTCAAATGCGCATTCGTCAGCGCCTGAGCAGCAGGCACAAGCCTCATGATGCGGAGCCGGCCATGCGTGCTGTCAGATAGCGCAGTCACTGCGTGCCCTTCGCATCAATTCGTCATTGGCCATCGTCGCCGATCACGTCCGTTGCAACGTGGTCAAGCAGGACGCTGATACGTTGATTGGAAAAAGTACCAGCGGTGGGTGCAGCGCTGCCCCTCGCCGCGTAAGCGGGGAGCGGGGCCAGCACGACGGCGACTGCAAATGTTCGCATGCTTAAATTTCCGGGCGCGCTGGAATCGGACCCTATTATGCGCCACGTGATGCCCTAATTCGCATCAGCCGGAGTACACTCTTGCGCAGAACAAATCAACGTTTGACGGAGTGCACATGCGGAATCAACACACTATTGCTGGCGGCGGCGGGCTCAACCTGAATGTCATGGAGTGGGGCCAGGCCGACGGGCCGGCGATAGTTTTTATTCATGGTTGGTCACAGACCTACATGACCTGGATGAAGCAGGTGGAAAGCGATCTCGCCGATAGATTTCGCCTGGTCGCTCTGGATTTACGTGGCCACGGTATGTCTGACGCTCCGCATGAAACAGCAGCCTATACCGATAGTCAGCTCTGGGCAGATGATGTCCATGCTGTAATCGAAACACTCCAGTTGGTGCGGCCGGTACTTGTCGGCTGGTCCTACGGGGGGTTGGTCATGACCGATTACGTGCGTGCTTTCGGTGATGCGAACATTGCGGGGATCAATTTCGTCGGCGCTGCCGTCCAAATGAATGAGGCTGCGATCGGGGTCACCGTCGGGCCGGGTTTTTATGAAAATTTCGAGGCCGCTACGTCGCACGATCTCGAGGAAAGTATCGATGCCATGCGTCGATTCATCGATCAATGCTTTGTTGCCAAACTATCCCGTATCGAATTCGAACGTCTGTTGTGTTGGAACATGACCGTACGACCTGATGTGCGAGCGGCCCTAGCCGCGCGTGATCTGGAGCAAAGTGATGCGCTGGCAACAATCACTGTGCCGACGCTGGTCACGCACGGCAGGAAAGACATCACCGTGTTGCCGGCAATGGCCGAATTCATTGCGGATAAATGTTCTACCGCAACGTTATCCTGGTACGACGATGTTGCCCACGGCCCATTTATCGAAGATGGGGAACGCTTTAATCGCGAGCTGGCTGATTTTGTCCTGGCGGTGAACGCCTGAACGCGCAGCAGATTAATCCCTGCAAATTTTTACTGTAAGCAATTCTGAGGACTCATTATGGAACTTGATGGCCCCCTGGTAAGCACTGCCTGGCTGGACGAATATCTCGGCGCGGCGACGCTACGGGTGTTTGATACGACGCTGTATTTGCGACCGAAAGCAGACGGCTTTGGTTATCAACCGGAAAGCGGACGCGACGAGTGGCGTGAAGCACATATCGCAGGCGCCGGTTTCTTGGACGTTATCAACGATCTCTCGGATCCGAATACCCGCTTGCCGTTCATGATGCCGGACCCGCAGGCCTTTGCCGCTACGATGGCAAGTCATGGAGTGAGCGACGATTCTACTGTCGTGCTGTACAACAAAGGCATGCCGATGTGGTCGACACGAGTGTGGTGGATGTTGCGGTCGATTGGCTTTGAGCGCGTTGCAGTCCTCGACGGCGGCTGGGCTAAATGGGTGACCGAACAGCGACCAGTCGATGCTGCTGAGCCCGACTACGCAGCGGGCCGACTAAATTGTCGGCCTCGCCCCGAGATGTGGGTGGATAAGGCACGCATGCTCGACACCGAGCAGGATCCGGCACCGGTGGTGCTGAACGCGCTGGCACCGGACGTGTACAGCGGCACAAAAAATCAATATGGCCGCGCAGGGCATTTGCCCGGTACACATAATGTCTACTACGGACATCTGCTGGACCCCGATAGTGGCGAATTCAGATCGGTAGACGACTTGCGGCCGTTGTTCGAAGCGAGTGGTGCTTTACAGGCACCGCAGGTGGTTACCTACTGTGGCGGCGGCATATCGGCGACGATGGATTGTCTGGCCCTGGATTTATGTGGCCAACGCAACGTCGCTGTCTATGACGGTTCGATGTCCGAATGGGTGCGTGACGAAAGTCTGCCATTGACGCTTGGCGAGGAACCTTAAGTTTCAGCGGCCAAATGACGGGCCAGGCGTAGGCTGCGAAGGTAGTCGCGCACCAAACGGTACAGCACGATGGCATTCAGTATGTGCCAGACAAAGTGGGTGCCGTACGGCCACCAAGCGCATAGTGCGTTGTCGAGACTGCGCGCGATTAGTGAGACGAGAAATACACCCGCAGTAACGAAGACGTTCATGCTGCCCTCCCGGAGCGCATAGTCGACGCCCATCCAAAACAGCACCGCAGCGGCAGGTGCGTAGGCTAAGGAGCCGTTGATGACGGCGGGGAACATCGCAGCACCGCCCAGACTCAGCGCAAAGAGCGCCACCAGAGCGCCACTCCAACGCACAGACAAAGTACATAGCTGATGCAGATAAGCGCCGAGATAAACAAGTTGGAAAAACAGGATGGGGAGCACATCCAACCACTCTGCCCAGTGCGTCGCGTACGTATGGAACAGACCGCTGCCGACGCCAATGGCGAGCAGCGCCAGAGTTAACGCCGCTGCAGTCCGTGTAGGGGCACGGCGTGCAGCGGGCAATAGAAGCAGGGCGGCCGCAACGAAAAAAAGATTGCTAAGCCCGTTCAGCGGCTCGGCAGCAAGGCCGCTACCGAGCCGTTCGCAATAGAGATCGAGCACGTTGCTGGCGTCGTAGGGCTATTCCTCCTCGGGCCAAACAGCCGTCAGGCTCCGCAGTGCGCCCATCGCATTCGGCCAACCGGCGTAGTGAGCCGTGTGCGTAATCATTTCGACCATTTTAGTGCGCGGTATGCCAAGCCGTTTCGCGGCCGCGAAATGGAAACGCTGTTCGGGCTCGCGCGCCAAAGCGGTCAAGATCGTGCACGTCACCAACGAACGTTCCTGCAAAGGCAGATCCTTACCTTGCCACAGGTCACCAAACAGGTGCTCCACAGTGAAGTCGCGTAAAGGCTGAGGCAGACCGTTAACGCCATCGGCATTGCCACACAGTTTATCCAGCATCTCGCGTCCCTTGGCTTTCCTGTCGTCACTCATAGTCATGTTCTCCTTGGCTTAATGGTTGTTGGGGTAGATTTAATATCGCGTGCTTGCAGTTCCTGACATGGGCCCACTCGGGGTGCCCCGTCGCTTTTTTTTGGCGACGCTACCCGAGCACACTCGAGCATGACTTTAGAGCAGAAATTTCCGCAACGCGCTAGCCAGCGCTTCGGGTTGTTCCTCAGGCAGCCAATGTCCGGCATTTTCGATAACCCCACCCGTGACATTGTCAGCAACGCGTTGGCAGCTTTCCAGGACTTCGAAACCGCGCCCCCAACCCTCGACCCCGCCAAGCGCAAGGACTGGCATTGTCAGTTTTCCGCGTGCCACGTGCGCCTCGTTGGTCGCGATGTCGCGTGGCAAGTTGCGGTAGTACTCGAAGCCTGCATGCAGGGCTTGCGGTTGCGAATAGATACGCAGGTATTCTTTTATGGCGTCGCTGCCGAGCGCGTCTTCACGCGCACCGTAATGGCGATAAAACCAACCCAGATAGATGGCTTCCCGCCCCGCGACCAATGCCTCGGGCAATTCTCCAGTTTGGTGGAAGGCATGGTGCCAACGTTTGCCGCCCTGGCTGATATTGGCGCTGCCGTCACCCGGAATCGCGACATCCAGGATCGCGAGATGAGAAACTGCATCCCGATGTCTGGCGGTCAGCGCATAGGCGACCGGCCCACCCCAATCATGGCCGACGACCGCAAAGCGCTTGTGGCCCAGATGTGTCGTCATGAGCGTCCACACATCCTCTGCGATGGTATCTTTGTCGTAGCCCGTCTCGGGCCGCGAGGAATCGCCGAGACCGCGTAAGTCAGGAGCGATC
Organism: Proteobacteria bacterium UBA981; assembly: GCA_002292285.1. Taxonomy (GTDB): domain Bacteria; phylum Pseudomonadota; class Gammaproteobacteria; genus UBA981. The sequence goes on along the minus strand of DBBP01000008.1, from coordinate 336,895 downwards.
ACGGTAAAGCCGTCGGCCAGCAAGGGCATGAGCAGACGCCACTCGTACCAGCTCTGCGGCCAGCCGTGGAGCAGTAACAGGGGCGTACCGTGCCCCATGCTGACAAAGTGCAGGCGTACTTCCCCGCAGTCGGCGTGCGCGTGAATAAATTCCATCACGCTGGATGCTTCGCGAGCGATACGGTGACCAGCGTTGAATGCACGGCGGTGCTCTCACCCATGTCGGCCATGTGCGCTTCATGGACGAAATTTACGTTGCGCGCATCAACACTCAGGCCGGGCCAACGACCTTTGTAGGCGATTGCGACGCCGCTCAGTACCGCATTGTCCAAATGCGCTGTCAGCGACAGCGCGCCACTGGCGTTGGCTACCTGTACGGCGCTGCCTTCCTGCACACCAAGGCGCTCGGCGTCGGTCGGGTTCAAGTGCAGCAATGGCGCGCCGCTTTGTGTATCGATATAAGGATCGTTGGCGTAGGAGTCATTTAGTCGCCACTTCGAAGCCGGGCTCAACAATCGCAGGCGTCCGTCGCTCACCACATTGTCGGCCCAGGCTTGCGGAGTACGTGGTAGCCCCATACTTTCTGCAGCGGCGCTCGCGATCTCTATTTTGCCACTGGGGGTGTCGAATTTCTGCTCGCGCCACCAACTTGCCGGCTCATCACTGATTGCGAAATGACCTCGTCGTTTGAGTTCGGCGAAATCGAAACCGACGTCCATTTGCGCCATCATGCTGGCAAGCATGGATTCATCGCTTTCAAGCAAAGCCGGTTCATCCAGTTCCATGGCTTGGGCGAGGCGCCGAAATATCTCTGCATTGGGTAGGGCATCTCCCATTGGCTCGTCGATTTTGCTTTGCGCGCCCATGTGCAGATGAAAATAACTGAAGGTGATGTCGTCGTACTCGAGAAAACTTGCTGCCGGTAACACAATGTCCGCGTAACGCGCCGTGTCGATCATGAACACGTCGCTGACCACGGTAAATAAATCATCACGCCGGAGGGCTGCGCGAAGACGATTTTGCTCAGGCGCCGAGGCGAGTGGATTCGTATTCCAGGTGAAAAATACTTTGAATTCGTCGGGGTCAGCGAGACGTTTCGCGAGCTCCATGTGGCTCACTCGCTTGCCGCCGTCCCGGGCTATTTCGGCACCACCGAGCCAATCCAGATCAACCCCGGCGAAAATCGGCGTCACGTTGAGATAACAAAACCCCGCCCCTGGCTTGCCAATATTGCCGGTCAGGGTCGGGAGCAGGGCGGCAGCGCGCATGATGTTGCCACCGGTAGCCTGGCGTTGCAGGCCTTGACCGCACCACAGCAATGCTGGTCCTGCGCCATACAACGCGGCCGCGCGTTCAATATCAGCCGCCGGGACCCCGGTCCTCGCTTCGCCCCAGGTCGGCGTGGCACGGGCGATATCGGCGGCGATCTCGTCGCTCCCTGAGGTATGGGCGTCGATGTAGCTCTGATCGAATCCTCCGTTAGCTTGCAGACAATGCAACAAGCTGAAGGCGAGGGCAGCGTCTGTACCAGGGCGTAGTTGCAAATGCAGGTCGGCTGCGGCGGCGGTTGCCGTTACCAGCGGATCAATGACCACCACGCTTTGCGCCTCTGTGATCCAATGCTCATGGGCATGTGGGGCGGCATGCGAGGGGTTGGCACCCCAAATCAGCAGGCAGGACGTGGCGTGGATAGTGCGGGGGTCGAAGCCCATGAGCGAGTTGCCGAACATTAAGTGCCAGGCAACGTGTCCGGCGGCATTACAAATGCTGTCCGGATCGACTTCCGACGCACCCAAATATTTGAACAACCGATTGGGGAACAGATAGCTGATGAGTGACAGCGTGCCCGAATAGTGGGTGTGTAATATTGAGGCTGGTCCGTGCGCATTTATAGCCGCCTGCATGCGGGTCGCGACGATGTCGAGAGCCTCTTGCCAGGAGATCGGGCTGAACTCATCGCTGCCACGTGGTCCGACGCGTCGCAATGGCGTCAGCAGGCGTGCGTTTGGATCTTGCCAGACGCCGTTGTACGCCACCGCACATTTGCTACATAACTTGCCGCGCGAGACCGGGTGGTCCGGGTCGCCGAGTACGCGGTGAGGCGCGCTGTCACGACGCTCAACGACGATGCCGCAGCCGTCATAACAATCGCGGGGGCAGTTGGTCCGAATCAGGGTGCTCATAGCTGCGTTCTGCTTGGCGAGGATCCTGGAATCAAAACACAGACCTCGGTTGAGTCGCAATCAGCTGCATCGTCCCGAGCGAGGTGGCGATGTGAGAAACACAGGGCCGGGTACAAGGGGCTGACAGCGTGCCGGGGGCGCACCGACAAACGTTCTGCAAGTTAGCGACGTGCTGCCAGTGCGTTGCTGATCGAACGATGAAAGAAACTCAGTGCGGGCTCGTTCTCGCCAAACACGATGTGTGCCTGCGCATCAGTATGAAATCCTTGCTGGGCGCCCTCGCCAACCGGGAAGTCTTCGTTCTCCACGACATGCACAACCAGATTCAGGTTGTTGTCCCAGTGCCGCTTCGCACTATCGCTCACAGCGGGTTCGGGGGTGTAGAGGGATAAATGTACGACTGATTCGTCTGGCGCATCGGCACCCGGGAAAATTTGCCACAACTCGATGTGATCTAGCTGCCAGACCACGACGGTGTTTGGAAACAGAATGTAAATCGCGACCAGATGCGGCAACAGTTCCGCTTGTTGGGTGCCGACCGCACGGATTTGTTCGATGGTTCGGCGCGGACTGCAGATTCGAAAATGGTCACCCCAGGAATCGAACGTAGTCAGGTTGTCATGAAATATTGAGCAAATGGAGTCTTTGTGCAGCACGCAAAAGTGGTAGGACTCAAGGAAGGTATCCACGAGGAGCTTCCAGTTCATTTTCTGCGTGAGCACACGACTGTCGTAGTGATGGAAACCAGCAAGTTGATAAGCGCCCAGTTCGTCGTTCAGAGCGCCCAGATGGGTGTCGATATCGAGCGTCTTGCCGACTTTGGGGTTCACCCACAGCAGACCGTTCGACTCGCACGCGGCCAATTCGCGTAAACCGCGTTCGCTGCGTGGCAGCGTACTGAATGCCTGTTCTTCCGGACGAGCGAGCAAGCGACCGTCGAGCCCGTAATTCCACGCGTGATAGGGACACACGAAGGAGCGTTGCTGCCCACAGGACTCAGCCACGCGCGCGCCACGGTGTCTACACACATTCAAAAAGGCGCGAAATTTACCGTCTTCAGCACGCGTCAGAAGTAGCGGCTGGCCGCTCAATTCGTGGGTGAAGTAAGTCCCAGGCTGAGGCAATAGATTGCTCAAGCCAACGCACAGCGGATGCTCGCGAAAAAATAGCTGCTCTTCACGGGCAGCGATATCGGGGCAAATATACTCGGCCACCGGCTGCTCATAAATTTTGTCGGCGGTCGCTGTTGTGCGATTGTCGATATAGTCGAACAAGCGTTCGGTGAGCGTGATTTGTTCAGCGTGTCGCATTGAAGGCGTTCCGGCGGCGAGACTTGGCCGAAGTATAGCTGACCCGGACAGTCGTGCCCTATGTGGCCGGGGGCAGGCCGGCGACCTTGCGTGCAGGGCTGGCGACAAGATCCGGTACGTACGTGATAGCGCGCGTCACCGGCTGACTGTAGACGCAAATTTCCCCGAGATCCGTAACCGCACATAGCGCTTCGATGCTCGTCACGACTGCGCTCAGTTGCGTCTCAGGAAGAATGACGCGAATGATTGCACGCTCACGATTGAGGCGTACGCCGTGCGTGTTGGCGCGGCTCTGGGACTCAATGAGTTTCGCATAGCTGACATTAGCGCCAGGTGCGCCAGCTGCGAGGGTCGCATCGAGGATGTCCTCAACATGCTTGCGACCGACGATGCACGACAAGATCGTCTGCCCACTCAGGTAGGTACGTTCTTTGACCTTGCCAAACAAGTTCAGTCCCGCACTTTTGCCGGTCCCGACCAGTTGGTTGACGCGTTGATCGCGCCAGCCACTCGAGCCCTGTAGTTCGTCGATGGCGGAAATAATCTGTTGCATGCTGGCTGCATGGCGGCGCTGGCCAAACGTGGAGCCAATATTGATGACGCCCATCTGAACAGGCATGCGGAACAGGAAACCGTGTCCGGGCAAATCGATGTCACCCGCATCGATCATAGCTTCGGTAACGGAAACTGCATCGGCGTTGTCGACAATGACGACAATCACTTCCTTGTCGTTTTTCTTGGTGATGCGTAACCAGCCCAGACGGTCGCGCAGCCCACGGCCTTCGCAGAAAAAAATCACCGGGCCATGCGCACCTGCCGACATCGCAGCACGGGAGACGATGTCCGTCTGATCGGTACTGACAATGCAATAAATTGCAGTCAGGTTCTCTCTGAAATTCCGCGACGCGTTGAAGGTATCCTTCTCCCACGTACTGTCCGACCACAACGCAAAATCTTCACTACAGACAAGTTCGTCACACGGCACAGAGAACACCGCGCCGGTCCCGGGGATGTGCATATCAGCGGCGATGACGATGGTTTCTACGATATGCGCAACTTCACTGTCCGGGACGAGGAATTGTAGAAACTCCTTTTCCGGGCTCATTACCGGCAGCAAGGCCTGATACCAGCGATCGCGAATCAAGGTGCCACGCGCGTTGATCAACAAGGTGTTGCGCTCGCCGATCGCGAAAACCTGTTCGATGACATGATTGGCGGCGCTTTGCGGCAGGATCGCGGTGACGACCGAGACGTTGCTGTGACTATGCAGTTGGGTCATTGCAGGTCGCCTCCGTGTCGTAGTTGAAATAATTAACTTCCACGACGTATCGCTGCCGGACGGTCCATGCTGGTGCGCGAGACGATGAAACCGACCGTCAGCACGGTGATGATCGGGCCGACAGAGGCGAGCGCAAGAATGCCGAAGCCGTTGCTGACGCCCGGCACGTTGGCACCAATACCCAATCCCATCGCAAGTACCAGAGGTACGGTAATCGGACCGGTGGTAACACCGGCACTATCCCAGCCGAAATTGACGAACTCTTCTGAAGAAATGGCGGTCAAGGCCAGTAGCAGCACGTAAGCCGGCACGAGAAAATAGGCGAGTTCGAGGTTGTAGGCGATTTTCAACACCCCAACCGCAATGCCGATGCCGACGCCAATAGCGACCGATTGCATGAGAAGCTTTTTACGAAAGGCACCGACGGTAATTTTCTCAACCGTGGCACCGAGCGCGTTAAGCGCGGGTTCGGCAAGCGTCGCGCCGTAGCCGAGAAAGAAGGCAAATACGATCGCTGTCAATTTGCCGTAGAAAGCGCTTTGAAAAAGCGGCCCCTCGCTGCCGCTCATGCCCCACGGCGTAAGCGCAGCAAACGTCGCGGGGACGTTACTGCCCAGCTGCGCGCCCAGCGGGCTCAGACCAAGCGTAATGCCAAGTGCCACTAACGCCATGCCGATGATCGCAAAGCCAATACCTATCGCGAGCTCGTTGCGATTCCGCAGTGGCTCGCGGACCACCAGTTTCAGGGTGAGTAATAGAAACAAGCTGAGCGGGATGATCGCGCGCGCGGCCAGTAGCAGGGCCTCTCGAGCTCGCGTGCGCAGTTTCTGCTCTGGATCCCAGGTCACATCGCTGACCACGCTGGCGCGCTCTTTAGGTAATTTCTCGAGGATGATCTCGCTACCGCGTAATACGATGCGACCATTTTTCAGTGACCGTTCGCCGCCTTCATAACGCACCCGAAATGGTTCGCTGACCATGCCAGTGGCGAGAAAACGGTTAAACGATTCGGCAGAAAACGGCTCAAAGGCAACAAACTCTCGTGGCGAAGGAAGCTGTGCTTCACTGTCCTGCATCTCGATGGCGGTGGCGCCACGATAATTTTCAGCACCGTAATAGTCGCCTTGTTCGTAGTGATAAATCCCCAGTCCCAGCACCGCAACGATGGGCGCCAGTGAAGCGAGTGTTACGATGCCAAAGCCTGCATGGGCGGTTTCTCCGTCGCCGACAATTCGACACACTCCGATGCCAAGCGCGAGGACCAACGGCACTGTCACAGGGCCTGTAGTGACCGCCCCACAGTCCCACGCGAGCCCGAGAATCGGCGCCAGAATTTCATCGTTATGGGCAATAACCGTCAGCACGCACAACACCACAACGATAGGCATGACCAATATTTTTAGAGACCAGCCGTAAAAGAATCGCAAAATGCCGACCGCAACAGCGAGGCCTACGCCGCCGCCGACTGCGAACACCAGCTGGCCTGAGAAGTCGTTTAGCAAGCTGTAGAGCAAGGGCGCGTCGCGCGCCTGCACCCCGGCACCTGCGGTTTTCAGCACCGCGATTGCGGGCTCTGCAAAAGTGGCGCCCAGCCCGAGCAGGAACGCGAACGCGAGAATCAGCGCAAGCGAGGAATTACGCGGTAGAACGGCACCGATGGTTTCCCCCAGCGGCATCAACCCGAGCCGGAGTCCCTCCATGAAAAACATGAGACCCAGAGCGACAATCAGAATGCCGACTCCAATCATCGCCGCGAACACGATCGGGAATCCGAGCACCAAAATCTGAAACAGCGCGAGATAGACAACGATGAACCAGACGCTCTTAATCTGGTCGATGAAGTTATCCCGCAGATAGGGCCACAGGATGGTGCACGAATCGACGAAGCCGAGACGCACGGCAGGGACTTGCTGATTCACGCTATACAGTCGTAACAATTCGGGAGTGCCTAATCATAATGCATCGCGCTTTCGCGAGGACATCGATGCTTGGGGAGGAACTTGACAGGGCCCGGATTCTCGACCAGATTCCAAACACTCCCAGCCATCTTTCTGGAGTGATGCCTCATGCTTTCTATTCGTCTGGCGAGGAAACGCGATGCCGACACCATCGCGGTGATGAGTCGCGAACTCATCGAAGCGGGGCTTGGCTGGAGCTGGACTCCGAGTCGCGTGGCACGGAGCATTCTCAACCGCGAGACGAACGTCGTGGTTGCCGATATCGATAGCCGTATAGCTGGCTTCGCGTTGATGCATTATTTCGAAGAGCATGCACATTTGTTGCTTTTTGCCGTGTCACGCGAGAACCGTCGCCAGTCTGTTGGACGCACCCTATGGACGTGGTTGGAGCGCACCGCGCTGGTCGCCGGAATTAGCACTGTGCATCTGGAAGTTCGCGCAGGGAACACGCCAGCGCGAGAGTTCTACCGCCAGATTGGATTCACGGAGGCGGAGACGGTGCGTGGATATTACCGTGGTGTAGAAGCAGCAATACGCATGCGTCGGCGTGTCTCCAATGTCGCCCATTCCAGCCGTTAAAATTTGTTTCTATTGCGACGCAGCAATATGGTCCGGGGCAGATAGATCTGCAAGAATGGTTCTTCGCGCAGCACTCGACACATGACGAATGCCGAGACCGACATCTCAATCAGCGAAGACCCAAGTTTTCGCTTCTTTTTTAAACCGCGTGAAGGCGACACTTTGACCACGGAAATGACCGATTCCAAGGGCCGCAACGTGACGTGCCGTTTTGAAGTAGATGGCGCTGTGGCCGCCGTCACTCGCTAATTTGGTCATCTTATGTCGACCGGCCCCAATCTATTCGACATCCGTTCGCTGGCGAAATCACTAATTCGCAGCGGCGCAGGCGCGCAACAGACACGCTCGATAACGATCGCTGCGCTTGCAATCCTCTACGTCCTGGATGCGACTGTTCTTGGCCACGGCTTTGTCGCCTTCGCTTTGTTGCTCGCCGCTACTTTGTGCCTGCTACCGAAATGGTTGTTGTTGCATCGCATCGGTGCACCGACCGAGCCTACTGCCCGCCTAGGCACAATGTTTCTCGGCTGCGCCGTCGCGATCATGGCGACAATAAACTTCAACAACCACCTCGCCCAGCAACGGGGTGAAGCGCTGGTAGCAGCAATCAGCCACTATCGCGCGGTGTCGGGGCATTATCCGGCCGCTTTGGACGATTTAGTGCCGGTCTATATTGACGCTGTACCGCGCGCCAAATTTACGCTCAGCTTCAACCACTTCGAGTACGTGCGTAAAGCCAATCAGATTGCTTTGACCTACGCCCACACACCGCCGTTCGGGCGCGCCTTTTATGATTTCGGGCAACGCCAATGGGTCGGCGCACTGCGGTGATGCGCTGCGCGCCAAGTAGTCAGCCGGATGTCAGCTGGCGTACCGACTCATCCGGCGTATTATTGCCAGCAATGTCGTGACGATGCTTGGGAGAGCCTCAAGGTGGTCGAGCAACAATTCCGAGTGCGTCATGTGCGCAAATCGAAATTTGAAATCGATGCTGCAAGGCTGTTAAAGGGCGGGCAGGAAGTGATTTACTTTGGCAACCTGTTCGCTCGCGATCAGGCTGCTGTATTGTTCAATACCAACTTGGAGCGAATGCTATGTCTGCAAATCCCAAAATAAGCCCGCTTGTGGGCGTCCCCGAAGCGCTGCATGTCGGGAATGAAGATCTGCCTTTTGTGCCATTCACTGATGGCGTGGTGTTCCAGCTGTTGCAGGCTGATATCGAAGGGGGACTATGGATTGTACGCACCATCTTCGAGCCGGGCGTGACGATTCAGCGGCATCGCCACACGGGTGAGGTCAACGCTGTCACTTTCAGCGGGGCGTGGAAGTATCACGAATACCCGGAAACGATTAATCGGGCCTTTTCCTACTTGTACGAACCAGCAGGGTCGATCCATACATTAACCACCGAAATCAGCGGCGTGACGGAAAAAACTGACGTTTGGTTTGCGATCCGCGGTGCCAATCTGAATCTGGATGCTGACGGTAACGTGGACAGCGTGGTTGATGCTGGGAGCGTGCGCGACCTGTATTTCGGCGAGTGTGAAAAGGCCGGTTTAGCGCGCCCGAATATCATTCAAACGCACTGATTACGGTGTGATGGGTGCGCGCCCGCCGGCGCCACCCTAGTACAAGCTGTTGCGGTAGTCGTCCTCAATGTAGCTATCGACTTCCGCGACCGTCTCCGCACTCGGCGGCGAACCGGCTGCGGCAGTCTGCTCGAGCACCATTTTGCCAAGGCTGGGTAATTCACTGCGGTCATGCTGGCTGTCGAGATCCCATAGGTGTGCGCGACGGATGGCCTTCGCGCAATGTAAATAGGCCTGGTCGACAGCGATGCGGATGCCAATCTTGGGCGTATGTCCGTCAACGCTCGATTGTTCGAGCAAGTTGTCGTCGCGCACAATGCGTGCCTGACCATTGACGCGCAGGCAATCCTCGAAGCCGGGGATTAAAAACAGCAGGCCAACGTTTGGATTGGCAATGATATTGCTCAGCGTGTCAAAACGTTTATTACCCGGGCGCTCGGGGATAAACAGCGTGTGCTCGTCGAGGATTTGTACAAAGCCGGGAGCGTCGCCGCGCGGCGAAACGTCCCCGTAGGCGTCCGCAGAAGCTGTCCCGATGGTAACGAACGGCGCCCGCTCGATGAACGAGCGACAATGTTTGTCGAGGTGGTCGATCGCCTTGGCTGCGGCCAGGTCAGCCGGGTATCCGAGATAATCGCGTAGTTCCTGTTCGCTGGAAAAAGTGTGTTCGGGGAAAGCTGCCATTTCTGAGTCCTGCACAAGGGGGCGCAGTCAGCCTAGCGCAAATCTCCACAAAGCGCCGCTTCGTGCTGCCATTGTCGAATGTGCAGCGCAATATATAATTGCCGGCCTGCCGCTGCCCGGTGGCAACGCCATCCTGACTGGGAGAGAGTTGATGAAGATCGCCGTACCGCGCGAAATCCACGCGGGCGAGCGTCGCGTCGCGACCACGCCCGACGTGATTAAGCACCTTATCAAGGCGGGTTTTGAAGTCCATGTAGAGAGTGGGGCTGGGGCCGGCGCGAATTTTTCCGATGCTGCCTACGCTGCTGCTGGTGCAACCGTTGTCGACGACACGCGGATCCTGTGGGAAGCCGGCGACGTCATTCTGAAAGTGCGCGCTCCGGAGCAGCATCCCGAGTTGGCATGCGACGAAGCCTCTCTGCTTAAGCCCGGCCAGACGCTGATCTCGTTTGTCTGGCCCGCGCAGAACGCTGATCTGATGGCGCGACTGGCCGCAACCGGCGCGAATGTGCTGGCAATGGACAGCGTGCCACGCATATCGCGAGCGCAGAAGATGGATGCGCTGAGTTCGATGGCGAATATCGCAGGTTATCGGGCGATCATTGAGGCCGCGAACCAGTTCGGACGGTTTTTCACCGGTCAAATCACAGCCGCCGGCAAAGTACCGCCGGCCAAAGTGCTGATAATCGGGGCCGGCGTGGCAGGGCTTGCTGCCGTCGGTGCCGCGAAAAGCATGGGAGCCATTGTGCGCGCTTTCGACACGCGTCCAGAGGTCAAGGAGCAAGTCGAAAGCATGGATGCAGATTTCCTCATGCTCGAATTTGAGGAAGAAGGCGCGGGTAGCGGCGGCTACGCCAAAACGATGAGCGAAGAGTTTATCGCCGCCGAAATGGCGCTGTTCGCTGAGCAGGCGCGCGAAGTCGACATTATCGTGACGACTGCCTTGATTCCAGGCAAACCGGCACCCAAGTTGATCACCGCAGCGATGGTCGAATCGATGGCCGATGGCAGCGTGATTGTCGATCTTGCGGCGGAGCAGGGCGGTAATTGCGAACTGACGTCGCCGGGTGAGATTACTGTTGCTCACGGTGTCACGATTATCGGCTATACAGATTTGCCGAGCCGCCTGGCGACTCAATCCAGTCAGCTATATGGGAATAATTTACGCCATTTGCTCAATGAATTGACGCCTGAAAACGACGGCGCGGTCGTCGTAAATATGGAAGACGAGGCGATTCGTGGCGCAACCGTCATCCATGCCGGCGAGATCACCTGGCCCCCACCGGCGCCGAAATTGTCGGTTGCACCGCCGCAGGCTTCAGCGCCGCCACCGGTGATGCCGGCTGAACGCAAACGTCATCCGTGGACATCTGTGGCGCTGTTAGTCGTGGGCGCCGTCCTGCTGTGGGCGCTCGGAAGAATCGCGCCGCCGGCATTCATGTCTCACTTCACGGTATTCGTGCTCGCGTGTTTTATCGGTTACCAGGTGATCTGGAATGTCACGCCGGCCTTGCACACGCCATTGATGAGTGTGACTAACGCTATCAGCGGGATCATCGTAATTGGCGCCATTTTGCAAATATCGGCGGGCTCGCTGGGTGTCGTCGTTCTGGCCTCACTGGCCACTCTGATCGCCATGATTAACGTCACCGGTGGTTTTCTCGTCACGCAGCGCATGCTGCGTATGTTTCGTAAGTAAGGGGAGCCTTGATGGCATCCGGAATCGTTACCGCCAGTTACATCATCGCTGCAGTTCTGTTCATTCTCAGTCTTGGTGGTCTTAGTCATCCTGAAACAGCGCGCCGCGGCAACGCGTACGGCATGTCCGGCATGCTCATTGCGATTGCTGCGACTGTGTTTGGCAGTGAAGTCAGCAACTACGCGCCATTAATGCTGGTCATGCTGGTCGGCGGCACGCTTGGTGTCATTGCCGCACGGCGTGTGCAGATGACGGAAATGCCTGAACTGGTTGCCATTCTGCATAGCTTTGTCGGTCTTGCCGCAGTCTTGATTGGCTACGCGACGTATATTGACAGCACCGGCCATCTGCATGGTGCAGAGCGAGCTATCCACGAAGTCGAAATTTACCTCGGCATCCTGATAGGCGCGGTAACCTTTACCGGTTCGGTTGTCGCATTCGGCAAACTACGCGGCAAGATAGACGGTAAGCCCGTTATGTTGCCGGCACGCCATTGGCTGAATCTAGCGCTGCTGGTGGCAAGTGTGTGGCTGGGTGTTGAATTCGTTGGCTCCGCGACGACGGGCTGGGGCATTTTTCTTCTCGTCATCATGACCTTGATCGCGTTTGCTTTCGGCGTACATATGGTGATGGCGATTGGCGGCGCAGACATGCCGGTCGTTGTCTCGATGCTGAACAGCTACTCAGGTTGGGCAGCTGCTGCAACCGGGTTCATGCTCTCGAACGATCTACTCATCGTGACAGGCGCGCTAGTTGGTTCCAGTGGCGCCATTCTCAGTTACATCATGTGCCGAGCGATGAATCGTCACTTCCTTTCGGTCATCGCTGGCGGTTTCGGAACTTCGAGCGGCAGTGGTGCGGGCGTTGCCTATGACGGCGAAGTTGAATCGATCAGTGCAGATGAAACGGCTGAACTGCTGCGCGAAGCGAACCATGTGGTAATCGTTCCGGGCTACGGCATGGCTGTGGCTCAGGCACAAAACACGGTCTATGAAATCACCAAGATGTTGCGCGAACAGGGTAAGGAAGTTCGATTCGCGATTCATCCCGTCGCCGGGCGCATGCCTGGTCACATGAACGTGTTGCTCGCAGAAGCGCGAGTGCCCTACGACATTGTGCTCGAAATGGATGAAATCAACGAAGATTTCCCAACCACGGACGTGGTCATCGTGATCGGTGCCAATGACATCGTGAACCCCTCGGCACAGACTGAGCCGGAAAGTCCGATTGCCGGTATGCCGGTACTTGAAGTGTGGAAAGCCACGACGGCGATCGTACTGAAACGCAGCATGGCGAGCGGTTATGCGGGTGTCGACAATCCACTGTTTTTCCGTGAGAACACGCGCATGCTTTTTGGCGACGCGAAACAGAGCCTCGACGCAGTGCTCGGCAGCCTCCATTAACCGGGGCGCGACGCGGGGCCGAGCAGCCTTCATGGGCAAGGTATCGCCACGGTGGTTAGCACAACCCTGTACTCCTGCTGCCGTGTGGGTAGACACCAGTTGGACTAGGTTGCACAACGAGACTGACCGACACCCGGAAGTAGGCGCATATCGAAAGACGAGGAATGACGATTGCAGTACGAATTTATTGAAGTAAAGACGGCCGAGCACATCACCGAGGTGACTCTCAACCGCCCCAGCGTGCTAAACGCAATCAATCAGCAGATGCACGACGAACTGCAACATGCTTTTGATCAGTTCGCCGCGGACGACAATCAGTTTCTTGGTGTTGTGCGTGGCGCTGGCGAGCGCGCATTTTCCGCCGGCAGCGACCTGAAAGCGATCGCGAAGTCGAGCAAACCGAATGTCTACCCAGCGAGCGGCTATGCGGGCCTCATAGAGCGATTCGATCTCGATAAGCCGCTAATCGCTGCGGTCGATGGCGTTGCCGTCGGCGGCGGTTTCGAGATAGCGCTTGCGTGCGACATCATTATTGCGACCACGCGATCACGATTCGGTCTGCCTGAACCTTTAATTGGAGCGGTGGCACTGGGTGGGGGATTGCATCGACTCGCTCGCCAGATTGGCTTGAAGCAGGCTATGGGACTTATCCTTACCGCCGAAATTATCGATGCTGAAGCGGCCAACGAATTGGGTTTCATCAATCAACTGGTTGCGCCCGAGCAACTCGATGAGACGGTGGCAGATTGGTGTGCGCGAATCCTTCGGTGTGCGCCATTGGCAACCCGCGCATCCAAACAAACCGTTATGCGCGGCCTCGACGAGCCGGGACTTGAGGCGGCAATGGCCGCGCAAGGGAGTTATCCAGCCTTCAAGACATTCTATGAGTCGAATGACCGGCTCGAAGGCGCAAGCGCATTTTCAGAAAAGCGCGCGCCGCGATGGTCAGGAAAATAGCTATTGTGCACTGCACTCAGGGCCGGCAAGGCGCACTTATTGTGGGCCAATTTCCTCCGAATCGTGGCGCTCGATCAGGCGCAAAAAACACCGGGCTAGAGTTGGCGAGCGAAATAGCGGCATAATGGCGTCATAGTTTATGAGTTCCGGGTTAATGACAGCGGCAGCCGGAAGCCTGCAACGAGTACAAAATACTGGTCGAGTACCGCCAGCGTTTCTCTGAAACAGCCCGGCGACCCGCCAAGTTTTCTAAATTTTGAAATATCATCACTGCTCAATTTCTTCTTCGTTCCAACGCAGATCCTTACGCGTCGCCAGACGCCTCCACGTCGGTCACGATCAGTCGACCGCTGCACGGACGCGTCTGTACGACGCGGACCGGCCACGTGCTACGAACGAGACTTCAGAAATAGTGACCCAATTAAGATTTGCGAACCGGTTTGTGCCGGTCGCACCAGAGCAACGATCTCCCGACCTTGGCGCGCAACGCCAGCGGCGGGGGAGAGTGCCGACTACCGCGTGTTGCGTGTGGTCGAATTAGACGGCCGAATGTCGGATCGAAACTGAGGTATAGAAGATGGCGATGGGAATTGTTAAATGGTTCAACCCAACTAAAGGCTTTGGGTTTATAGCACCAGAAGATGGCAGCAAGGATGTGTTCATTCACATTTCCGCGCTGGAAAAGGCAGGCATTAATGGCCTGGCCGAAGGTCAAAAAATTGAGTTCGAACTTGGCGCTGGCCGTGATGGCCGGACCTCGGCGGAGAATGTCCGCCTCGCTGACTAAGTACCTCGTTTGAGTCCGACCACCGCGTCACTCTGGCGCGGTGGTTCTCATCATGCCCGACCTAAACAGGAGGCCGTGCGATGGCACGAAAGCCTAACTATTCGTTCGAACGAAATTCACGAGCGAAAGCTAAAGCCGACAAGAAAGAAGCCAAGCGATTGGCGAAATTGAGCCAGAAGGCCGGCGCGACAGATGTTGACGGCGATGGCGATGAGGCAGTCGACGCTGCCGGCGAGCCCGAAGCAGAACAGCCACAGACCGATACACCGGAGTAGGCGCCCGCGCTACGCAGGTCATTGGGGCAGGCACTGTGGTTGCCGACCTATCGGCTGCACCCTGTAAGCGGGATAGAAGGCTTACCGGCCCATTACAATCTTGCGCTCGGCCACAATCCAGGCCGGCAGGCTAGCGGTGACGATGACCTGCGAGATAGCTGTTCGGGCGAGTAGGGAACAATAGAACTTCTCAACAGGGAGGGCAGCAATAGCCTGTCGACCGGCGCTAGTGCACCTTGTTCACGGGCCACTCCCACGACCTTCCAGTGAACAATACCGCGCATCGCGTCAGACCTTGTCCTAGTGACAAGCCTGCTGGCTGTTGGCTTGACGAGTGGTTAAATGGTTCGGCAGTCAGATAAAAGATGCTTAACCCTTGCGCGTTCCTACAACACGCCGAAGTCCAGTTGACTGAAAATCAACTGAGCCATCGGCGATAGAAAGATTCGCGACGTGTTGGAGGGCTTACCCCGCAACTGCCGGACCACAGGCATAGTTGAGTTCTCTAATCGCTTTGCGATCTCACCGATATTGGTCCATCGACCCAATTGGCATTCGTCCATCCTCCCTGCCGCAGTAGCGCTGACGCGACCTACTCGTCTACAACTTTCCGTCGAGCCCCATCTGGTAGTACTTGTGTACGATTTCATCTTGGTGCTCAAGAAGCCAATCAATTGAAGGTTCGTTCGACATCGCCTTGTGGATGGCGTTTGCGGTGGCTTCACGATGGATGTCGAAAAGAATTTTGTGATCGAGATTCTTGTCATCGGCGACGCTTGGATTCAGCCATACGGACACGATAATGCCAAGATCGTTGGCCTTGTCTTTCGGAATATCACCCGCTCTCACAGCGTCCAACACGCCGTTGGCGATGGCGCCCTGCACAGTCCCCATCAAGATATTTGTGTAACGGCTGTCTTTTACAGTGACCTTGCTGACCATGAGAGTGGCAGGGCGGACCATGATGTCGGTATTCATGATCGCAAGAACCCGCGAATGACCTTTGACCTGGTCGCCGAGCAAGTTTCCGAACGCGATCCCCATCGGCCCATCCATTTCTCCAATGGCTACTTCAGGTTCCGCGGCGGTTCCGGGTGGGCCGCCTGCGATCAGGCATTCGCCGACGCGCATGACTATTTTTTCGCTCATGTAATTTTCCTTTTTTGATGTGGTTAATACGATTCTCTGTCTGTGCGCGAGCATTCACCTGCGCATCGCGTTACGGAATGTTCAAGCGTTTGTGCCTGCACTGAACATGACCTGTAGGGGGGGAAGCGCAATGCCGTTCAGGGTGCTGTGCCAGGTTTCTCCCGCTTCCACTGCATGTGCCTCGGTCAGTGTCCCGGTGGTTACTAAATCCCCGGCTCGCACAGGTTCGCTATCAGGTTGTTCAGCAAGGACCTCAAGTAAATGGGCAACCGCCAATAAAGGACTGCCGAGAACGTTTGAGCCGCGTCCGTTCGCAAATGCCTCGCCGTTACGCCAGACGGTGATCTCAAACTGCTCCAGTGCTGCGCATAGCCGCTCACAGGCGTGCTGAGTGACGGCCTCTACGACCATCGGTTCGGCGACTAAAAGGGCGGCATGCAAGCCGTTGTCAGCGATGGTGTCGGACGCTTTGAACTGCCATCCAGGATAATGAGATTGCACGACTTCAAAACCGAGTGCGACCCAGTCGATACAACGCACAAGTTGGTGTAAAGAATCTCCGGCAGTCGGTTGGCGAGAGAAATGCACGACGATTTCGGGTTCAATGCGGGGCTCACACAGACCGTCGAGCGTGAAGCCAATATGGCCAAGGTCAGTTTTGAGCGTGGTGTGTGCATACAGGCTCCCCCAAATCGGTTCGTCGACACCGTACGGGGTCCACATCCCGGGATTCGTAAAGCCGATTTTTCGACCGCAGACTCGTGCCCCGTCGGCTAACCGTTGCGCTCGCACGAATTCACTCACCTGGTATGCATCGGCATTGGAAAACGCGGGAAAAGCGTTCGTTATCGGATCGATTTGGTGCCCACCGTCCTGCGCCTCGATGAGTGTTCGGGCGATGTCCCGCAGCAGTGACGAGGGCAGGCTCGGCATCTTTTTCTCGTGCTCTGATGGACTAATAACGATTGCGGCATGCGATGATAACGCAGTCGTTTTCGTAATGACTTAAACCACTGGGGCGGGGGACCTGCATCCGTTTGATGTGCCCCTGCCGTAGCGCTCGCGACCTGTCATTGATGTGCTTGTTTGACGTTGTCTGGCACACTCGCGACGACACAATCACAGAGGGCAGCCGGTGAACGACAATCGCGACGAAAAGACGATACTCAGCTATTGCGAACCCTGGTCACTCCGCGCTGGCGAGTCAATTCGTTTGCTGGCAGCGAGCGAAAAGGCGCTGATTGCGGATCTTGATTTGGTGCGCATCGAGTGTGGCGATCCGGGCAAGAAAGGTCCCGGCTATATCGAACACCCCGTCGCATCGGCACTGCCGGATAGCGTCCGGCTGGAACCACAAAAACTATCGCCAGGGTCGTGGGCTGAAGCGCCGCTGGGTGGTATTGGAGTCGAGCGCGGCCTTGAGCTGAGCCTTGCTGTCATGCCTACCCGAACGGATCTCGACCAGGTTGTTGCGTGTGTCGGAAGCGTTAATGGTACGGCCTTGGCGCTGACCATCCAGGCCGGTTTTTTCACCCTCTCGCGAAACAACGAAAGCATGCCGATTCACCCGCGGGCGCTGAGTAATCATCGCTGGTATACGGTTAATCTGCGTTGGGATTTGCGCAGCGGAACGGTTGCCGCCAGCGTTACGCCGGGACCGACTCGTTCGCCCGGTCGCGAATTCCGTGAACCTGCACGCACGGCGGAGCGGCAGGTGAACATAGGCACCGCTGGGCCGCTGCAGCTGACCAATCTCTATCTTGCCCGCGAGCCAGCCGGTCATTTTTTCGACGGTCGTATTGCTCGCCCGCGCGCTCGTTTTGACGACATCGACCTGAACTGGGATATGGCGGCAGAAATGGGTGGTGACCGCCTCATCGAGTGTAGTTCACACGCCCGCCATGGGCGCATGTTTCAATTACCAACGCGCGCCGTCACCGGTCCTGCCTGGGACGGTTCTGCTCAAAGCTGGCGTGACTGCCCAGCCCACTACGACGCAGTGCATTTCCATAGCGACGACTTGTACGACGCGGGATGGTCGGTCAGCGCCGAAATCGATTTGGCTCGCGATTTGCCGAGCGGAATCTATGCTTTCCGCCTGCGCGCGGGAGCGCATGAGGACCGGGTGCCCTTTTTTGTGCGCCCGGCGTTGGCTGCGCCGACTGCTGAGGTGGCATTGCTAATGCCTTCGTGCACTTATATGGCTTACGCAAATCACCGCGTGCTGGTCGACGGCGCAGAGTTTGTGGCGGCTCGTAATTCGCTGACGCCGGAGCATGAATATGTTCGTACTCATCGCGAGCTAGGGCCCTCATGCTACGAAAAACACAGCGACGGAAGTGGCGTGATGTTCAGCTCACGGCGCCGTCCGGTACTGCAAATGCGACCGGGCTCGGATCGTTGGAATTTCACTCCCGACACCTGTGTGAACGCTTTTCTTGAGCATCTCGACGTTGGGCACGACATCATTGCAGATGAAGACCTGCACCACGAGGGTGTCGCCGCGCTGTCGCCTTATCGTGTTGTTGTAACGGGGACGCATCCCGAGTACTGGTCGACAGCGATGCTCGACGCTCTTGAACAATGGCAACGCCAGGGTGGACGCCTGATGTATCTCGGCGGCAACGGTTTTTATTGGCGGGTGGCATTTAGCGACGCATGGCCAGGCGCGATTGAGTTACGTCGGGCGGAAGACGGCGTGCGCCCATGGCAACCGAACCCCGGCGAGTATTACCACGCATTTAATGGGGAGTACGGTGGATTGTGGCGACGCCTTGGGCGGGCACCCAATGAGCTGGTTGGGATCGGTTTCGCCGCGCAGGGTTTTGAGCGGGCGGTGGCCTATCAACGCAATGCGGATAGCTTCGACCCGCGCGCGAGCTGGATTTTCGACGGTGTGGCGGACGGACCGATTGGTAGCTCAGGCATTGGAGGTGGCGCGGCAGGGCAGGAGATCGATCGCTATGATGAAGCGCTCGGTTCGCCCTCACATGCGCTCGTCGTGGCTTCTGCGACAGACTTTGGCGCGGACATGGTACGAACCAAAGAGGAATTTGAAGCTGCCATGGTGCCGAGCGTCGAAGATGACTTGGTGCGCGCCGATGTCGTCTTCTATGAGACTCCAGCCGGCGGAGCAGTCTTCTCGGTCGGTTCGATAAGCTGGTTTGGCGCGCTCGCGCGTAACGACTATACGAACGACGTCGCGCAAATCACGGCGAACGTCGTGAGACGTTTTCTCGATCCGCGCCCGTTTGAAGGCGCGCCCGGTGATGATCAACCCGACTGACAAGGACACCTATTGGCGTCGCGGCAGCTACTTGAAGTGCGTCACCGGTCGTGGCTGCGCTACGCCATCTTCGCAGGTGTCAACGACCTCGTCATAAAAGCAAATCATGTCCTTGACTGCGGCGCACTCGGCGATCGGATGCGCATAGGCCCACGCGTAGTCCGGGTAGAAAACACCGTTAACGCGTACACCGTACGTGTGCGCGATGCCTTTGTAGGGACACTGTGTAATCGTTGCGGTTTTCTCCAGCATCGTCATATTGACGTCTGCCTGCGGCAGGTAGTGGCGGGTCGGAAGTCCGCTTTCGAACAACAACACGGGTGCGCAACTATGGGCCAATTCAATACCATCTAGGGCGACCGCAATCTCGCGCGAACTCGGAACTGCATCAACGCGGTGATAAGGGTTGCGCGCGTGCACGAAAATTTCCTCCTCTTCTTCAAGCCAGCGATCGATGGCATCCCACTTAAAACCGATGTAATCGCCTGCGCCGCAATCCGGGTATGAGAAAGCAGCGTTGTCGATAGTTGCCGCTGCGGTTTCCAGATTCCAGAATTCGGTCGTGCCACGGCCATCAAGATATTCCGTGTGCGTGCTTTTGCGCAGAACCCGCATGTCGACATCTTTCTTCGGGAACAGGTAATTGGGATAAGGACGCTGAAAAAACAACACCATGCTGCGGCTGTTCGCGATCACCTGCCCAGACACAAACGCACGCACCCAGCGCGGACTCGGCAGCAGACTAAATAATGGAAAGTTGTACATTTGCGCTCTCCGCAGGACGCGACCACACTTCGCAGCCGCTATAACGCAGTCTAGCGAACTCTTTTCACCGGAAGGAGATTGCGAGCCTGTGGGGTGTTCATCGAACACAGCGTTGATAACGCTCAGATTTGGAATGCCCGCCTGTAGTCGCCCTGCCGGCGTGGCAGACAGCACGCGCCACATCGCCGCGGTGCAGGCTTAACGTTTTCCGGAAGCCCTGTTTGCGTTGTTGTAGTACACGACTACGCAAGCGTCGCGTCAGTTACCGCAAGCACCCTTTGGTGTTGCGGGTGGCCAGCGTTATGTCGCCCAAACAGAGTGCCGGGCGCTCGTGAATCATTTACTCTCACGTTAACAAACGCTGATGCCGGTGGTCAGGCAAAGATGTTGACACTAGCTGGCGCAGACATTCATGGGGAGAGAAAGATGTTGAAATGCTTACGACCAGTGCTGGTAGTGACAGCCCTGGTGACCTTTAGCGCGGTCCAGGCCGCCGATAACCACGCCCGTGGTAAGGCGACCCTGGATATCATTGTTGGAGGAGATAGCGCACTGGTGCTGGCAAAGTTGAACGAATTTGCACCGGAGCTTGGGGATTGGATCACCAACTTTGCCTACGGCGACGTGGTGTCGCGACCGCAGCTCGATCTACGCTCTCGTGAGTTGGCGACTGTCGCGGCCCTGACGGCGATGGGCCATGCGCAGCCGCAGTTGAAAGCACATATCAAAGGCGCATTGAACGCCGGCTGCGAGCCTGGGGAAATCATCGAGGTGATTATGCAAATGGCGGTCTATGCGGGCTTCCCGGCGAGTCTGAATGGCATTACGGCGGCGCGCGAAGTGTTCGCCGAACGGGGTATCAAACCACCGCAGGATACCCCCTGAGTGGCGTAGCTCGGCTGGGTGAAGTGTGGTGCCGAATGCAAGCGGCGCGAATCGTGTCTTAGCCGGCTAGCCGCAGCGCAAGGTAAGGTCCCAGGTTAAACATCAGGATGAGCAATTTGAACAAGCCCATGAGGCCGTAATTCACCATCTTCATGGTGCTCTCATCGATATCGACCCAATGGCGGTGCAGGGCGAGGATTTGCTTGCTGCAGGTCAAGAACGCGAGAAACCAAACCAGCAGTACCGCGAAATTGATCAGTGTGCACCAGCCGAGTAATGCGCGTAAAACTTCAATCGACATTCCGATACCTCCCGCTGCAATCAATTCGGGTCAATAGCTGTTGTGGGGCATTCCGAAGCCCGCGACCCGATGTATCAAGCATGGACCTTTGCGGGATAAGCGGCGAATAGTCCGTACCTTTGGGATACCGCACCGGCCAGTCGAAGATTTTGCGCCGTCCCCTTTAATGGAGAACCGACTAAGCAGATGAATATTCCTGATAGCCAGTATCTGACCGGCCTGATGTTGTTCGGTGTGGCTTGGGTGTTCATGCGCGCTGACGCGGAGTCTGGCACCAGCCGGGCACTGGCTCTGGCACTGGCGATGGGCGGATTCGCGGTGTTTTTGAATCAGTATGCGTTGTCGTTATGGTCTTCGGGACCGCTGCCATGGTGGGCAGGATTTTTGGTGTTGCCCGAGGTGGTCGGCTTTTGCGCCATATTCGAATGGGTGCAGCGGGTGCGTCGCACAATTCCTGCCGGCACCCTGAAGACTCGTTTCGGCGATCGGGCACTGCGTGTCGCTCAAATTCTGGCGGTGATATACGGAATCAACAGTTTCCGCTTTCCCGAATTGCGCTTGCGCGATTTTTACAACGGGCTGGATACGGCTGCTATATGGTCGCAACAGGTCGTGCACTTGTTCTGGGCGCCGCTGTCGCTCGCCATGCTGTTGTGGATGTTGTCGATTGTGTTATGTCTGAATCGCGATCCCGAACCCGCAGAACGGGTCCGCCTCAGCGGCTTTTTAGTTGCGATTCCAACGATTGCCTCAGGCTTGGTGCTACCACCAAGCCTGGCGCCAGTTACCACAGTGCTCGGCATTGTGCTGTTGCTTGGTGGGGCCATGCGCCATGCGCAGATGAAGGGGCAACAGGGCCAGTTCATGCAGCGCTTTTTATCTCCGCAAGTGGCGAGCATGGTGCACCGTGACGGCTTGCGCGCAGCGATGCGTGAACAACGTTGTGAACTGTCGATAATCAGTGTCGACGTACGTGGTTTTACCGCCTTCGCAGGCGCACACGACTCGGCTGAAGTGATTGCGCTGCTACGTGAATATTATGACGCAGTCGGTGTGGCTGTAACGGAGTTTGGCGGCACCATAAAAGACTACGCCGGGGACGGCGTGCTGATTCTGCTCGGCGCGCCGCTCCCGGTGAGCAACCATCAGGGACGTGCCCTGGAACTCGCGCAACGCATCATGACGCTCGCTGGCCCCGTCGTTCAGCAGCATGCCGGTAGCGGCGAGGGTGTTGGTGTCGGCATCGGTGTGGCCAGCGGCGTTGTGACCGTTGGCATTATCGGCAGCGCCGGACGGCTCGAATATGCGGCGGTCGGGCAGGCTGTGAACCTCGCTTCCCGGTTATGCGAAAACGCGCGCAGTGGCGAAATCCTTCTTGCTGCGGAGACGTTTCACCCGCTGCAAGCGACTGCGCTTGGCGATGCATGCCGAACCCAGGCACCGCGCGTTTTGAAAGGCTTCGTCGACCCTGTGGAGAACTACGCTCTAGACAACGCTGTGGCAACTTAATCGGCGTTCTGCCGGGGCCGTCCGGCACGGCCCCGAATGCGCGTGCACTGCGGTAACATTAGTGCAGGCGCACGCCTTTGGGGAGAGACCTTGAGCGCATTAAAGCAAATCGAAATCAACGCTTGTCGAGCTGTCGGCGTGGGCGTATCACGACCTGAAGATGTCGTTGTGAGCCGTAACGGCGACGTTTGGTTGTCCGACCAGGCGAGCGCGTGCGCGCGGATAAAAGCGGACGGCAGCCTAGCCCGGACCGGTCGTGCCGGTGGTGCGCCGAATGGCATTAATATGGATGCTCACGGGCGCATTCTGATTGCAAATTTTGGAGGGCCGGAAGACGGTTCGGGACCTCTGCAGCGCCTTGACCCCGACTCCGGCGAAGTCGAAATTCTATGTGCCGAAATTGATGGTCGGCATTTGTACGGGTCCAACTACCCGATCGTCGACCGCGCCGGTCGCATCTGGTGTTCACACTCGACCTGGGGACCTGTCGAAGCCGCTTTTGAGGGGCTCGACGATGGTCTCGTGTTTCGTTACGACCCGGACGGCAGCGTCCATGTGGTCGCCGAAGATTTAAAACTCGCGAATGGGTTGGCCCTCGATTTCGACGAGCAATACTTATACGTATGCGAAACCACGGCGTGTGATGTGCTGCGCTATCCCATCGCCGCGGACGGCTCGCTCGGTGCGTCTGAGCGTTACGGTCCAAAATTGGGATTCACCAGCGGAGAAGTCCAGGACCAACGTCCACTGTCGTTGGAAATGCGCTCGCAGATTGGCCTTACCGACGGTTGTGGATTCGATTGCGAAGGTAACTTGTGGGTGACCCTGGTGCTGGCGAACAAAATTATTGCGATTCGTCCGAATGGAGAAGTCGTTACCATGCTGTCCGATCCGACCGGTGAACTGATGCGTAACCCGACGAACGTGAGTTGGGGCGGCAAGGACATGGACGATTTATATATCGGGAGCGTCGCAACAGACTACGTGGTTCACGTTAAGAGCCCGATTCCGGGGATGCCACTGATACATCAGCGTTAGCCGGGTGCGTTGCCCCGAAATGCGGAAGGCCTGCCGCGCATAAATCGAGTCAAAAAGAAACCGATTGGGTAGCCAGCTAGCGGAT
Organism: Proteobacteria bacterium UBA981; assembly: GCA_002292285.1. GTDB lineage: Bacteria > Pseudomonadota > Gammaproteobacteria > UBA981. The sequence continues at coordinate 313,175 of DBBP01000008.1, read as the reverse complement.
GGCGCGAGCAAGCCAATATTCTGGGCATGGTGTGAGCTTTCACGCGCGGCTGGCGAACAACAATCAACGACCCTGCAGCTTTGCCGGCTGCGCGGTCCGGTGCCATTCTTGAGAGCACCGCGACAAGGAGATAACTATGAGTGAACGCAGCTTCACGGCAGCTGATGATCATCTACACAGCGCGCAAATGGACGACGATTGGTGGGCAACCGAAACGGCCTGGTTTTCTTTCCACAATCCTGAGCGGGCGCTGGGAGGCTGGTTTTACACGATGGTGCGTCCCAATATTGGTACCGTCGCTGGCGGCGCCTGGGTGTGGGACGCCAGTGCGCACCTGCCGTGGGAGGCCCTCTATTCAGCCAACTACTCTGCGCAGGAACTACCCGACGATTTAGATCTGACCGACTGCACTTTGCCAAACGGCGTCTCTATTCGGGTTCTTGAGCCTTGCCAGCGTTATGCGCTTGGCTACCACGATGAAGGGCGATTTTCGGCCGACCTGCAGTTTGCGGGCGTGATGCCGCCTGAACCGCTCACCGCCGTCGGGTCGACTTTTGGCAGTGCGCATCATTTCGATCAATTTGGCCGCGTTACCGGGACATTGCAGCTGCACGGCGAGGACATCGCCATCGATTGCATTGGCATGCGTGACCGCACCTGGGGGCGGCGCCCTGAAGACCGCCCGCGCCAGGCCGCCTATGTAACGGGGGCCGCTGATGCGGGCAATAGTTTTCTGGCAGTGACGAACACCCGCGACGAGGGCGATTTAGTCGCGTACGGATTTCTCATGCGCGACGGTGAGATTGCCAGCCTATCCGGTGGAGAGCGTCGGCTTGAGCGCGATCCGGAACACGGTTGGGTGACTCGAATCACATTGACTGCACACGACGCCAAAGGCCGGGAAATGAAAGCTGTTGGCACAGTTGCCAGCCGCCTCATCATCAACCGCCATACGTTTATCGACATCAATAGCCTGATCCATTGGGACCTCGATGGCCGCGACGCCTGGGGTGAAGACCAGGACATGTGGCCGGTGCACCGCTGGGCCCGCAGGCGCCGCGAGGCACAACGTTAACAACCAACCGATACCGAGGAGCGCGCTGACAGATGACTGATTTTTCCCCGCTGCTAAGTGCCGAGCGCCGTGATGCCATGAGCCGAGAGGGTTTGTGGGCAGGGCGTTTGGTCAGCGACTACCTGGACGAAGCAGCGGCAGCTCGGCCCGACGCGCTCGCTATCGTCGATAACAACTCGATGACGGGCCGCAGCACGCATATGACTTATGCCGAGTTACAGCAGGCGTCGGTTCGCATCGCTTGCGGGCTCGCAGCAATGGGCATCAAGCCCGGCGATGTGGTGGCCGTGCAGTTACCCAACTGGTGGCATTATGCGGCGGTCTATGCGGCGCTGGTCCGGATCGGCGCGGTGATCAATCCGTTGATGCCAATTTTTCGCGAACGCGAACTTGAATTCATGCTCGGTCTTGCAGAAGCTCGGTTATTAATAGTGCCGAAGGAATTTCGCTCACACGACTACCCGGCAATGGCGGCGACCCTGCAAGACAAGCTCACCCATCTGGAATACGTGCTTGTGGTGGGTGGTGAACAGGCCGAGACATCGTTCGAAAAATGTTTGCTCGAGCAAGCCTGGGAAGAACGCACCGATTCCGCAGCATTGTTTCGGGAACGGCGTCCGAGCGCGGACGATGTTACCGAAGTCATTTACACCTCGGGTACGACGGGTGAGCCCAAAGGCGTGATGCACACCGCCAATACCTTGCTCTGTAAAGCACAATTGGCGAGTGAATTGTTCGGGTTCGCCGATGGCGATAGCATTTTTATGGGGTCGCCATTGGCCCACCAAACTGGCTTCATGTACGCCACCGTTTTGTCCCTGTTCAAGCATTGCAAATGCGTCTTGCAGGACGTTTGGGAGCCGCTTCTTGCCGCACAGTTGATCGCTGAACAGCGCTGTACGATTACACTTGGTTCCACACCGTTTCTAATCGATCTAGTGCAGAATCCCGGCGTCGCAGACCATGACATGACCTGCCTGCGTTTGTTCCTGTGTTCCGGCGCGCCGATTCCGCGCGTTTTGATTCAGGAGTCTCAACAACGGCATCCAAATATGTACGTAATGAGTGCCTGGGGCATGACCGAGATGGGCATTACTACGGCCACTTACCCCGGAGATCCGACTGACAAAGTCGTCGAGACGGACGGCCGGGCGTTACCGCATCAGGAAGTGCGGGTGGTCGACGACCATGATGCGCTGGTTGCTGCCGGTACAGAAGGGCGGCTGCAGTCACGCTGCGCGACGACCTTCGTTGGCTATTTGAAACGCCCGCAGGCGTACCCGGTTGATGCTGATTTCTGGCTCGACACCGGAGACAACGCGCGCATGGATGAGGATGGGTATATCCGTATCACCGGGCGGTCGAAAGACATTATTATTCGGGGTGGGGAAAATATTCCGATTGTCGAAGTTGAGGAATTACTGTATCGCCATCCGGCGGTACAGGACGCGGCGATTGTCGCGATGCCGGACCCTCGACTTGGCGAACGAGGCTGTGCCTATATTTCGCTCAAGCCGCACGGTGAACTCGATTTCGACGCAATGATTGATTACCTGTCGGAGAATGGTTTGATTAAGCAGTACCTGCCTGAGCGGCTCGAACTCATCGACGACTTCCCGCGCACACCAAGCGGAAAAATTCAAAAATTCATGTTGCGTGAATGGGCCAGCCAGTTGCAACCCATGAGCGTCACAACGACCCACGGAGTAAACGCATGACCGAGGCCGAGTTACTCGACCGCATCGCTAAGACGCTCAAACAGGAGATTGGCCCTGCGGTTGACTCCGAATATCCGAAGACACAGGCCTTCATGGCTGCGGTGGTATTACAAAAACTGAGTCGGCAGCTCGCGCTTGCCAGCGGGCATCGTCAAGCTAATGGCGACGACCTTAACCTGCTAATCGACGATATTGCGGAATCAGTAATTACCAAACCTGTACCGGAAGAGGTGGCCAGTGCTGCACGCCAACTCGCCGAGGCCCGTGATGACAACGCCCTGTGTGGGTGGCTGGAGGCACTTTACGCTAACCGCGCCGCGCTAGGGGCGGTACATTTCGACGCCCTGCTGGGGCGCACACGGACAACGATGCGCGCGAATATCGATCGCCAAGTTGAGTACGCGGGATGACGCAAGCGCAAACGGCTAGTCCGGAACTTCGCCAGGCGATTATCGACTATCTCGCCACGCGACTTACGAACGGCAGCAATTTCGAGTTGCACAATATTCAGCGCATTGCCGTCGGCTGGTCACATGAAACGTGGCTGTTCGATGTCCGTTATTCAGAGGACGACAAGTCACAGGAGCTGGGTTTGTGTTTGCGGCGCGATCCGGGCAATGCCTTGTTGCGACATCTGTCCGATCTCGAGGAACAGTTCCGGGTCCTGGAATGTCTTGACCGTACCGAATTGGCGACACCGAAGGCCTATTGGTTTGAGCGCGACGAGAACATTCTTGGCGCGCCGTTTCTGGTGATGGAAAAAGTGACCGGCAGCTGCCCCAACCCATGGGGAAGGGAAGGGCGGGCTTTTTACCAGGCAGCCGCAGAACGCGGGACTCTACCTAACAGCTTCACCACCACATTGGCGACCTTGCACACCCTTGATTGGCGCGCGGCGGGGCTCGACTTTCTCGATGTCCCGGCACCGGGAACAGGTTTCGCGCAGCGTGAAATCGACAAGTGGCGGAACTTGATCGAAAGTGCCGATTACGCGCCGCAACCCATCCTCACAGATTTGATCTGTTGGTTGGAAACAAACATCCCGCCGACTGACCGACTGACCCTGGTACATGGTGCTTATCGCACAGGCAATTTATTGATAGAAGATGATCGGGTGAATGCAGTGCTCGATTGGGAGCTGCAAGTGATCGGTGATCCGATGTATGACGTTGCCTACGTGCTGAGTGATCTAAACCGCGAGGGCACATCACTACTGTCGAATCTGGTGGAGCGTGACGAATTTATTCGCGACTACGAAGCAGCGACGGGTTTCACAATTGATTTCGAAACGTGCCGGTACTACAACGCGCTGTACGCCATGCGCTCGGTGGCATTCTGGATGAGTGCGGCCGGGCTTTACGCAAACGGGCGTAGCGATGACATCCGTCTCGCGCGCACAGCGTGGTCGGTTCCGGTCGTACTTGAGCGCGCTGCTACTGAACTCGGTTTCTAGCAACATGGTGATGCCCATCGCATCAATCACTTTATAAGGGGAAAACTCTATGGCCAGTCCACAAGCCGCTGCCATTGATCAATTATTTGACGGTTTCGTCGCTTCGCTGGAAGCGAATCCGGAAATGGGACTCGACGAAATGCGAGACCTGCTGGAAAAGTGTGGCGATCTCGCCGCAGATCCCGGCGGCGTCGATTATCTGGAAACCGATGCCGACGGCACACCATGTCTGTGGGCAGTGCCGAACGGATGTAACAATGATGCAGTGCTGTTAGCGTTCCACGGCGGTGGCTGCGTGACTGGCTCACGTTTTTCACATCGCAAACTGTTCGCCCATCTCGCTAAGGCGGTCGGTTGCCGCAGTTTGATTGTTGACTACGCACGCGCACCCGAGGCGCAACACCCGTCGCAGATCAACGAAGGCATTAAGGTCTACCAGTGGTTGCTGGGTCAGGGCATCCCGGCAAACAAAATTGCCAGTGTTGGTGATTCTGCGGGCGGCAATCTGTGCACCGCAGTCGTGCTTGCTATGCGCGAGAAGGGTATCGATTTACCTGCTGCGGTCATGCCGATGTCACCGTGGTATGACATGGAAGCGACGGCGGAAAGTTTTAAAACCAATGCCAAAGTTGAACGTCTGATAAAAGCCGAAATGTCACTGGGAATGAGCCAGATGTATATCGGCGACACGTCGGCCCGCGATCCTTATGTGAACCCGCTCTATGGCGATTATGCAGGTTTCCCACCGACTTACATTCAGGTTGGGGGTTATGAAGTGCTACTCGATGACGCCCGTCGCGGTGCGGAGCGCATGCAGGCGGCCGGGGTGGATGTGAAGTGCGATGTGTTCCCCGAAATGCAGCATGTGTTTCAGTTTATGGCCGGTCGCGCGCCGGAGGCCGATGATGCAGTCAACCGCATGGCAGAATGGGTGCGGCCGAAGCTCGGAATCTAACTATATCGGCAGGACTATGTCGTTCTTGATAGAGCTGCCTGCCTAAGCGGGCAGCTCTCAAGTGCGCCTGTCGGGCGCTATTCGTTCCCTTCCGGGGTCATCCCTTTCAAGAATCTGAACAATTCACTATCCGTAGACAGAACCAGCGTGGAATCTTCGGAAATGATGTCTTTGTAGGCTTGCATGGTCCGCGTGAACTCGTAGAAGGCCACCGATTGCGGGTTCTGATTGTAGGCGCTGGCATAAATTTCAGTCGCTTTTGCGTCGGCAACGCCCCGAATTTCCTCTACTTCCCGATACGCTTCAGACTGAATTTTGTTTAGTTCGCGCACTCGATTGCCGCGAATTCTCGCTGCCTCGCCATTACCTTCAGAGAGAAAGCGCTCTGCTATCTGGCGTCGTTCGCTGATCATACGGTCGTAAATTTTCGGTCGCACACTATTGTTGTAGTTAATCCGTTTGAAGCGGATGTCGAGTAGTTCGATGCCGAACACCTCAACTTTCTGCGCCGCTGCAGCGAAAATCTCCCGTTCAACCGCATGGCGACCTTTCTGGATTGGCACCAGCGCTCCCATGTCGAGTTCGCGTTCGGCATCCGTCAACAAAGAATCACGCAACGGCGTGCGGTCTTTGGTGGTGCGAATGATTTCAATTAGCTCGTGCTTGGCGACCGCATTGCGCGTTTCACTGCCGAGAATGTCATCGAGCCGTGACTGTGCGCTGCGCTCGTCGCGCAAGCGCAGGAAATACTGCAATGGGTCGGTAATACGCCAGCGGGCGAACAGATCCACCGAAATATACAGTTTGTCTTTGGTTGGCATATCGGAAGGATTGCCGTCCCATTCGAGCACGCGTTTATCAATCGGATTGACGTCCTGGATGAACGGCACTTTCATTTTAAGGCCGGCGGTCACCACCGGATCACCAACCGGTTTGCCGAACTGGGTGATGATCACCTGCTCCACTTCATTGACAGTGTAGAGCGAGTTAAGTCCGACGATGACAACGGCAGCAACAACAATAATTGAACCAATGCGTAATACGCCGTTCATGGTAGGAGCTCCTTGCTGCGATTCAGATTCAATAGCGGAAGAATGCCCTGCGAACTCTGGTCGACAATGATTTTGGAGCGGATGCCGGGCATCACTTCCTGCAAGGTCTCAAGATAGATTCGCCGCCGGGTCACTTCAGGTGCTTTGCGGTATTCCGCAAGCAAGGAATTGAAACGGGCTACGTCACCCTCGGCCTCATTGATGCGCTTGAGCCGATAGCCATCAGCTTCGCGAATGCGCTGATCTTTCTCTCCCTCGGCGAGCGGGATAACTTTGTTGTAGTCGCGACGCGCCTCATTGATGAGCTTCTCTTTCTCTTGCTGCGCCTGGTTTACCTCGTTAAACGATTCCTGCACCGGGCCGGGGGGGTTGATGTTCTTGAGTTGGACCTGATCGATGCTGATGCCCATCTCGTACTTCGTCGATAGTGACTGCATTTTGGTCAGGGCCTCGCTTTCGATTTCCTGGCGGCCGATTGTGATGACTTCGTCGACGGTGCGGTCACCGACTACTTCGCGCATGACCGATTCTGAGACATAACGCAGTGTCTCAGCGGGCTCGCGCACTTCGAAAAGAAATTTGGCCGGATCAAAGATGCGGTATTGGACAACCCATTCGACCAACGCTGCATTCAGATCGCCGGTCACCATTTCGGTTTCGCGTTTCCCGTCGCGAGGGCTTTGGAACGGATCGGTAGCACCCGGTGTAGTGAAGCCAAACTCCTGTTTGAGCTGGCGCTTGACCGGCACAATCGTTGCGCTATCAACACCAAGGGGTAGCTTAAAGTGCAATCCGGGTGGCACGTCTTTCAGGTATTTGCCAAAACGCTGCACAACTGCGACCGAATCACTGGGGACCGTGTAATAGGCCGTCCATGCACCGAACAAGAGCAGTGCGATAACCGCCACTACCGAGAGGCCACGCCCCCCACCTTGCGGAACGAGCTCGCGTAGTTGCGTGCTACCGGATTTAAACAGGTCCTCTATGTCAGGCGGCAGACTGCCACCCTCTTGCCACGGATTGTCCGGACCGCCATTGCCCTTCGATCGAGCCATGGGTCTCTCCTTTATTCGATTTGCGGGAACTGCAGACCGCTATCTTCGCACGGTCGTTGATTGGCTGTGAGGCGCACTGTCGGGGTGCGATAAGCCGCTCGGCTGAACAGCCGTTAGGTATTATGTCGCGGATGGCTATGAATTGCGTCACTCGCACGCCCGACTGGCCCGCGTAACCAGTCGGGAGCTACGATGAGCGCTTAACGGCCGCGAATGACTCGGCCCGGTCTCGCACCGGTGAGTTCGCCATTGGACTGTACAAGTTCGCCTTTGACATAGGTTCCGACGTAACCGGTTGCGCCACCGAGTAAGCGCGGTTGCGCGGCTGGCAGGTCATAGGTCATTTTCGGCATCAGTGCGCCGAGATTGGCCATATCAATGAGATTGATATCAGCACGTAGTCCGGGAGTGAGAATGCCGCGGTCATTCAGACCATACAGCTTCGCATTGTCTCCGGTCATTTTGCGTACCATCAATTCCAGCGGCAGGTGATGCGGGTCATCGGCAGGCAGGTCACGCACCCATTGCGTGAGCATATAGGTATGCACGCCGCCGTCGCAGATAAATCGGCAATGAGCACCGGCGTCGCTCAAACCAAATACTGACAGCGGGTGGGTCAGCATTTCATGCACTGCGTCGCTATTGTGATTGGCATAACCGGTCGCGATGTACAGCAGGATGCTGTCGCCGTTGTTTTCCAACAGCAGGTCGTAGGCCACTTCTGCCGGACTACGGCCTTCGCGTTTGGCGGTCAGAGCAATGCTAGTGGACGGATCCGGCGTGTAGTTAATCGGATTGCCACCGGGATAAGTCATTTCCCACAATTCAGGACTCTTGTAGAACATCGAGAAGCCCGTGTCGTTTGGATCTTCTTCGGACAATAGTTTCGCCCGCACGGCTGGATCAGCCATCTTGCGCACGCGCTCAGCGGGCGGCAGATCGGCGATTTCGGCGAAGCTCGGCATGAAACGCCAGGGATGCTCACCCGCCATGCTGAACAACAGCGAGATGGGGCGGCCCGCAACCTGTGGCACGATTTCGTGGCCAGCGGCCGCCGCTTCTTCGCACACCCGCATCTGGCGGCGCCATTGCTCCGCGTCCGAATTATGTTGTACTTGCAGGTACATCAATCGGCATGCCGATTGCTCAGCAACGTTACGCATCAACTGCATCTCACGCTCAAGTCCGTCACAATCCTCGCCGCCGACACCTGCGAGGACCATCTCCATCAAGCCGTGGCCGCTGCGTTTGACCGCTTTGGCAAGTGCGACCAATTCCTTCTCGTTGGCGAAGGTGCCGGGGACTGGTACGCCGTCGACGTCGATATGAATCGACGTGCGCGAGCTCGTGAAGCCGAGTGCGCCGGCCGCCATGCCTTCTTCAATGAGTGCCGCCATTTGACCTAGATCGTCATCGGTTGCGGCTTCGTTGTCTGCGCCGCGCTGGCCCATGACATAGGCTCGCAACGCGCCATGGGTCATCTGCGTGCCGATATCAAGTGTGCGCGGCAGTGTATCGAGCGCGTCCATGTATTCCGGGAAGCTTTCCCACTTCCATTCCATGCCTGCCTGCAACGACACGCCGGGAATATCTTCGACACCTTCCATGAGATTGATCAGCCACTGGTGACGTTCCGGCTTGGCCGGGGCGAATCCAACGCCGCAGTTTCCTGCCACAGCCGAAGTCACGCCGTGCCAGCTCGATTGCGCAAGCTCCGGGTCCCACGTCGCCTGCGCGTCGTAGTGAGTGTGAATGTCGACCCAGCCCGGCGTCACAACGAGTCCAGCGGCATCGACCGTCTGTTTGGCGGCACCAAGATTGCTGCCAATCGCCGCGATTTTGCCGTCGCTAATGGCCACGTCTGCCGTGCGCGGCGCGCTACCGGTGCCATCGACCACCGAACCACCACTAATTAAAGTATCGAATTTCGCCATTGGTATAACTCCCCATACCTGACAAGGTCACACCCATCGGCATGAGCCCTCGCTCAATCAAATTCCAATCTACGGCGCTTATCAGTCGCCTGCGAAGTGCCGACGCAAATCTTCCCACCAGCGTCCCAATCATACCTGTGGTCGGGTAATTTAGCTTCATCGCTGCGCGGCGGCGCGGTTTTCGTATACTGCGTCTCGGCGTCCGAACGGTGTCTGGGCATCGTCAGCCGGAGTGGCCGGACGTACGAGCAGGAAACTTTGATGAAGCGACACAAACGCATTGGCTTAATGCTGTGGACGGCGCCCGGGCTGGGCGCCGGATTCGAGCGCGGTGAGTGGGCTGAGCAGGCCGGCTATGACGATTTATGGTTGCCTGATGCTGAGGGTCTGCAGGATCCTCTGACGCTCGGCGCAGCGCTCGCCATGACCACCGACAAGGTACGCCTGTGCACTGGCATTGTGCCAGTGTTTACACGGCCGCCTGCGGTGCTCGCGACCAGTGTTGTGGCAGTCGAGCAGCGGGCGCCCGCACGCTTTGTACTCGGCCTCGGGGCTTCGACCGATAATATGGTGGAGCGCTGGTACGGTCTTGAATATGCGAAACCGTTAACCCGCGTCCGCGAAACCGTTGTGTTGATTCGTGCGATTCTGGCAGGTAAGAAAACCGATTTCTCGGGCCTTACACTGCGAAGTCGTGGCTTTCAACTGAAGGAATGCCCGCAGACGCCGGTACCGATTTATCTCGGCGCTATTGGTCCGAAGATGCTGCAAATGGCTGGCGAGCTCGCCGATGGCGTGATTCTTAATGATTTCACCCCGCCGGACAGACTCGACTGGGCGTTGCAGCAAATCGATGACGGCGCCCGTCGTGTAGGTCGGCGCGTGGACGATTTGGAGATCGTCAAACGGCGCGCGTTGTATGTCCATGAGGACAGTGAGGCGGGGCTTGACTACTTCCGTGAGCATCTCGCCTTCTATGCGTCGGCGCCGGCCTACCAGCAAATAATTATTCGTTTGGGATATGCCAGCGCAATTGACGAAATCAGAGCAGGCTACGCGACCCGCGACCGGGCCCGAATCAGTGCAGCAGTGAGCGATGAAATGGTCGCCAGAATATTCAATTTCGGTTCTGCGGAGCACTGCCGCGGGCTGCTGCGCAATGATTACCAGACAGGTATCGACACGGTTGTCGTGAGTCCCCAGGGCGGCACCCCGGCATTATTCACTGCTGGCGCCGAAGCGTTTGCCAGTGATGCTTTTCAGCTGCCCGATTAAAACTTGGCCGAGAGCTCCAAATTCAGAGTAACCATCGCATTGTGCGCCGCTGTTCGTCGCGTAGCAGCGGACGTGTCTACGGGACTGGTTAATCGAAAGGCGGACGCTCAGTGGGAATTGGCACGGCCTCGATCAGCTCGAGCATGATGCCGTCCGGGTCTTTGAAAATGATGACCTTGCGCTCACCATAATCGCCCATATCCCACGTTTCGACCGGCCCGACGGGACCGTGTCCTGCCAGTAACAACTGCGTCCGCGCCGCCTGGATATCATCGACCTCGAAAGCGACACGAATAATGCCCAGGTGGTTGGCATGCGGGTAGGGCTCACCGAAGGGCTGGGGTGTATCCCACTGGAGCACATCGATGGGGCTGCGCGAATCGGAGCGCACACCCATGAGAGTGGCGGCAAAACGCATTTGATTGTCGGTGAATTCCGATCCGTCAGGGTTGCGCAGTAGATCGCCCAGCGAACCATTGGTGGCCGGTTGCAGATCGGAAGGCGCCAGATACACGGTCAAATCGAGCCCCATCAGGTCGCGGTAAAATCGGTACGACGTCGGTAGATCGCGCACGTTCAAATTGCAGTGATGCATCATTCCTGCAAACGGCGGACTACCGTCGGCTGTTTCGGCGGCAATCATCTCCAGGGTGTTGCCGTCTGGATCACGGTAGGCGAAGACTGTTACGCCGTCGCCTTCGGGCGTGAGCACAATCCAGCTCGGCTCTCCATACGGTTTCCCGCCATTCGCTACGACGTTGGCATAGGCAGCATCGAGATTGCTAACCAGTGAATTCTGTCGGTAAATGCCCACATGATTCGCTTCGCGGTACGGTTTGCCCGTCGGGCGCGGTGATTTCCATTCGATCAGGTGCAACAGGCGAGCTGGAAATTCTGCGATTAAATCGCCCGGAGGCGAGACATCTTTTTTATTCTCCAGCACCCATCCCTCGAATTGCCCCTGCTCAATGCCGAAACCAGGGTAGCTTTGGGCCGGGCCATTGATATGGGCCAGCCGCTGCACGGGGAAGGTGTTTTCATAGAATGCCAGCGCGCGGTCTAGATCAGACACATTAATAACTACATGAGCGAAACGGTTAATGTGTCCTCGCAGGCCGTTCGCGAGTCGTTCGGCAACGCTAGGGCGGGGCAGTTTTTCAGGAGTTGGTGGCACGCTGTCACCTCATTTTGGGATTTGAAATCGCGACCCACCGCATGCAGGCTCGCACCAACTGCCGTCAGGCCCGCAAGTTAGGCAAGGATGTATCTACCCGCTGTCGCGCGCGGCTACGTGTCTGTGTGGCTCCACGACACTCTAGCATCGTCCTGACACGGTCGGGGTAGACGCTTACCCCCGGTATAGGTTCAAGCGTTCTTAGAGGCCCAGATCGCGAGGCGGTGCCGCATAGCTTTCTGCGACACATCAACCTCGGGGAGCGGCTGAATAATCTTGTCGTGGACGAGCAGACGATAGATGTACTCGATTTTTTCGCTCGCAGAATCAGTTGCTTCAAACTCAACGACGCCGCGTTTTTCACCATATTTCACGCCGTCGGCAATGGCTTTCTTAACCAGCTCATTCTCGTTTTTAAGCTTCTTCATAACCTGCCTGCTATTGTCAACGGTGGTCGCGAAACTGCATTCGATGATTGCTTTTGCGCGCCGCTAACTGATTTTTTATTGGCGCTTTGGCCCGCGTGTAATCGTCGGGTAGCGAAACAAACTGTTGAAAGTGAAACAACTCAAGGCGACCCAGTCGCCTGGGCGATAGTGAATGTAGCGCATCGTCGAAGCGCTCACCATCGGTCGACTCAAATGCGCCGCCACGTGAGTTCTGCCGGCAATTATCCGCTGATGTGTTCTCGCACCCGCGTCCAACACTCGGTTGCAGTAGCAGCGCCGTGCGGAATTTCGTAGTGCGCCTGCGTGTCACGGCTTATTCGGGCACTTCACGCGCACCGCGAAAGACCAACACGACGCCCTTGCCGCGAATCACCAGATTCTCACCATACTCAGTTGAGCAGCATAATTCTGTCGTCCCGCCATAAATCATCGGTAACGGGATTAAACTGGGGTGGTGCATGTCGCCGATAACGAGCTTGCCAGTGACAATCGTGCAGGGAAATCGCTCGATCACCAGGCGTGGTGCCGGGGCTGAGATGCGTAGATCGACCCCTTGCAAATAGCGTGTCCCGCTATCGAAACCCGCTTGTTCCTCGTATTGATGAACGACCGCGGGATCAAGCCGCAGTACGACGGCATCCTTTTCATCAAACAATGCCCCGAGCGTCGAACCAGGCAATTCTATACAGCGGCTACGCGGCATGCGGAAATTCTCGGAGATTCAACGAACAAACGCAGCCGCCCAGGCGAGAGCGGCTTAGCTGCACTGGCACAAACAATCGGGCACGCCTGATGACCATAATTTTCGCCTTAGCAGCATGATTATTGACCGTCTTTGACAGCTCGCAAATCGCCATGCTCATCGATTTCCAAGCCGGCGTTGCGAGCGCTGTTTTTCAGAGATTCCGGCCAACCAACCCGGCCCGGGTCATTGCCACCCACAACCGCAAGCAACATCGCAGTTGTATCGCTGACATTACGAAACCCGCGCATGATATGTACCGGGACCGAAATCACATCGTGAGGCTCGAGAGTGATTTCCTTGTCACCGTTCGGGCCCCAAAAGATTGACCAACGTCCGGACAGGGGCATGAACACCTCCTGGGTGAGGTGGGAATGCAATGCGGCTCCCTTGCCAGGCTCGGCACGTACCATTGCAAGATGAAAATCCTGCGCGGCAAGGGGCGGGTGCATCTCCGGGTCTTCCTGAACGCCGCCACCGATGATGCCGAAAATTTCTCGTTCGTGACCTGGGATGCGGGTGTCGAGGAACGCAGTGTCAGAACTCTTTTGATCGCGAAAGCGCGCGACGTGCGCTTCCATTTCTTTGACGCTGTAGTCCAGGTCGGATAGTGGAGCGACGTTAACCATGGCGGACCTCCTGTGGTTCCTGAGTCTGTCATGACAGACTATTAGTTGGCAGCTTGCCGGGCAAGATGCGCACCAGGTTGGCGGCCGCCCCCATAGTTTTGACCTATAGACGCTCAGAGGCAGAACTCGATGGCGCGGCGGCGATGCGCACAGTCACAACCCGACCTGACGAAAACCTTCCAGTCGTAGGAGCGTTTGGCGCTGCTGATCACGGGGTTGACGACGCCGCGAGCCGCAGCGCCACATGAATGGCTCAGGTGTTATGACAACCCGTATAATTTCCAGCCTGGCCGATCGTGGTAATGCCTTACCTTCGCTGGCTACGTCTTGTCGCGCTCAAGCGAGGAACGCATGACCGAAAACCAAGCAACTCTGATATCGACATTCGACGCCACTTCTGCGGCGCCGGCCATTGGCGCACCCGAGCGTGAGTCACTGAACTACGCCGCACTCTGCCGCCTTATCGGGCAAACGCACGATAATTTGCGCAATTGCGGGGTGCAACCGAGCGACCGCGTGGCAATGTTGCTACCGAACGGTCCGGCTATGGCCAGCGCATTCGTTGCTGTGGCGAGTAGCTGTACGGCGGCGCCGCTCAATCCCGCCTATCGGAGCTCCGAACTCGAGTTCTACCTGAGCGACTTGAGGCCGTCAGCGCTGCTTGTTCAGGATGGTTTCGATACGCCCGCTCGTGCGGTCGCGCAGCGCCTCGACATCCAGCTCATCGAGCTACGTGAGGACCTGCAGGGGCCGGCCGGAGAATTCAGCCTCGAGTTCGCGTCTAGCGCTACAACGGCAGTCGCCAGTCCGTCCGCCGGCGATACGGCCTTGGTACTGCATACCTCCGGCACCACTTCGCGCCCCAAGATTGTGCCGCTTAGTCATACCAACTTGATAGCGTCGGCCCGGCATATCGCCAAAACACTGGCTCTCGACGCCAACGAACACTGCCTGAATATCATGCCGTTGTTCCATATTCACGGCCTGCTCGCCGGCGTTCTCGCCCCGCTATTGAGTGGCGGACAGGTAACCTGCACACACGGCTTCAGCGCGACGAGCTTTTTCGCATGGCTCGATAGCGTTCGGCCGACCTGGTACACCGCGGTGCCGACCATGCATCAGGTCATTGTGGATCGCGCGCCGCGCAACACCGACATCGTCAACCGTGCCAAGCTCAGGTTGATTCGCTCATCCAGCGCTTCGTTACCGGCCCCGGTCATGGCCGCCCTTGAACAAACTTTCTCGTGTCCGGTCATCGAGTCGTACGGGATGACAGAAGCTGCGCACCAGATGACGTCCAACCCGCTGCCACCAGCCGAGCGCAAAGCGGGGACGGTCGGAATGGCGGCCGGACCAGAAGTTCGCCTGTTGAGCGGGAACGGGCATTTCGCAGGCAGCGAAGAGGAGGGCGAGGTTGTCATCCGCGGGGCGAACGTCATGCGAGCTTATGAGAATAATCCCACGGCAAACGACAGCGCCTTTCACACTGACGGGGAGGGAGATCAGTGGTTTCGCACTGGCGACCTTGGTGTGTTCGACGTCGATGGGTATTTGCGAATCAGCGGTCGTATCAAGGAAATTATTAATCGCGGCGGCGAGAAAATTGCACCGCGCGAAGTCGATGACGTGCTGATGGCGCACAGCCAGGTTGTCCAGGCGGTCACTTTCGCGCGCGCCCACCCAAAGCTGGGCGAAGAAGTCGCCGCAGCGGTCGTGCTTAAGGCCGGTGCAACGGTCACCGAACGCGAACTCCGGGCTTTTGTCGCCGAGCAGCTGGCTGACTTTAAAGTCCCTCGTTCAATTCATGTGCTCGATGAAATCCCCAAAGGTCCGACCGGCAAGTTACAGCGGATTGGTCTGGCCAAACTTCTTGGCCTCGAGTGAGACGTGCGAAGCCACGTTAACAATGCGACTCGCGCCGTAGCGCGCGCGCTGGTGTTCGCATGAGAATTTGCATTTATGGAGCCGGTGCCATTGGCGGATTTATCGGCGCGCGCCTGGCTCGCACAGACGCTGATATCTCCCTCGTTGCGCGTGGACCGCACTGTGACGCCATCAAACGAAATGGTCTCACGCTGATCGAAAACGGCGAATCGACAAACCATCGCCTGCGCTGTGTGGAGGATTGTGCCGAACTTGGCCCGCAGGATTTCGTCATTATCACGCTCAAAGCCCATTCCGTTGGCGCTATTTGTGCGCAATTACCCCCACTTTTTCATGCTGACACGACGGTTGTCCCGGCAGTCAATGGCGTGCCGTGGTGGTATTTCCATCGGCATGGCGGTGTGTATGAGGGGAGCCAGGTCACAAGTGTCGATCCGGATGGCAAGCAATGGCAACAGATTGGTCCTGATCGGGTACTCGGCTGCGTGATTTATCCGGCGTGCGAGGTTGTTGAACCGGGTGTAATCAAACACCTGGAAGGCGAACGATTGACGCTCGGCGAACCCTCGGGCGAAAAATCTGCCCGCGCACAGGCGCTCGCTGCATTGCTGCGCTCAGCCGGATTAAAAGCACCGGTAAAATCGAATATTCGAGATGAACTGTGGATTAAACTTTGGGGTAACGTCAGTTTCAATCCGGTCAGCGCCTTGACCGGTGCCACGCTCGATAGAATCTGCAGGGACCTGGCCACGCGCAGGATTGTACGTAGCATGATGCTCGAGGCGCAGGCCGTCGCAGAACATTTCGGGGTGCGCTTCCCTATTGATGTTGAGCAGAGAATCGCCGGTGCAGAAGCTGTTGGTGCACACAAAACGTCGATGCTCCAGGATATTGAGCGCGGACGGCCAAGCGAGATTGAAGCTATGGCCGGGGCGGTTAGTGAGCTCGGACGCCTGGCTGGCGTGCCGACTCCATTGATCGACAGCGTTGCGGCGTTGGTGCGTCTGCGCGAATGTGCGCCGGAGCGAGGCCTGCCACGCCGGTAGCACTGCCAACGCACTTCAAACATGATCACGCCAGGCTCCCTTGCCGGACCAAAATTACCAGAGCACAGCTCTGTGGCTGAGTTTGTCGTGTAGAGCGACACCTGGCTCAATCCAGTCGACGTTCGTCATAAGCAGCTTGTCAGGGCCCACCGGTCGCGGGTTCCGGCGGCAATCAATACGCCTGTAGTAGCGAATGGTGCGAACAGTCAGCTCGCCTTGCGCGGCGAAAAACCGGCATCTCAGGAGCTCGGAGTGAGGCGCGGTGGGTGCCATGTTGTTCGGCGACCGCTGGGGCAAGTTGATGACTCTTTCCCAAACACCTCGCCTGACCCATCCAGCGGGTGCACAAGAATTTGTGACCTGCTTCTCAAAAGCCCACTGCAGTAAAACGATTTTTGTCGACTGTGCATCACGAAGTGCGGGCCTGTTTCGCATAATTCATTGCAAGTCGTTTTTTGTGTCGGTGACGAAAATTCGGG
The DNA here is from genome assembly GCA_002292285.1 of Proteobacteria bacterium UBA981. Lineage (GTDB taxonomy): Bacteria > Pseudomonadota > Gammaproteobacteria > UBA981. Next base: position 296,255 of record DBBP01000008.1, on the reverse strand, counting down.
CGAACAACGAATTCACCACACTCGCACCAATAATCGTGCAGGACTCTACGACGACCCTGGTTAGTCTCGCGACGATCACTGTTCCCTTAAATCTATGGCGAGGTGAATAGCTGCCGCTGCGAGCAGAGTACTGGAATCAAAGTCTTCGTCGATTTAGGCAAACTGACTTGGGCAGAAATTCGCTACACAAAGCGCATCGACAGACGCGCTCGAGACGTCATCGTCTCGCACCAGAATCGAGGTTCGATGCCAGCCGCAATACGCGCAATGTTGGTCTTCGGATTCGAAACTTAAATTACGGAGGCGTGTAGATGAATTTTCCAATTACCGTACTGTGGTCAACCGGCCTGCTTGTCCTCATCGGATCTTTATGCACGAGTAATCCTGCGCCGTTGTTCGGCGGCGGAATCGCCATGCTTGTTACAGCCGCGTGGATGCTACTAAGAGGAGTGAACCGCATCAGGTCGAATCGCCCGGGCGCTTTCGGTTACCTGTCGCTCGAAAACCTCCAGCGCTGGATAGTAGGGGCAAACAGGCGTGGCGAGGAGAGCTACGGCATCAGCACGTTCGCACAGGCCGGCGCTGACGGACCTGTCAGCTGAAAGCCAGGCACCGCTGGTGGTAACGTTTTCCCCATCACGATCAACCGATACGGCGCACTTGTGCGGCTCTAATCGTGTTGCAGTAGCTCCTGCGCGAAACGTCCAACAAGGCCCGCAGTCTTGCGCCAGCTTCCCGCGGGGCGTGCCCGAGACGTTGCCTACTTAGGCCCGAACGCCAGAAATGCGTTACCTGGCATGCCAAACAAGCCGTAGCCTGAGCTAAAGTAGACCCAACCGTTAACGACCGTCACGCCGGCGCCCTTGATCGAACCACCCCGCGCTGCGACGTCGTTGACGGTGTCGTAATCACCCTTCGTGTCGTAATCCCAGATTATTGCGCCGCTGGCCGTATCGTAGGCACGCATGTGGCCATCCATGGCGCCGGAAAACACTACCCCGGGGATCAATGTCGCAGCGGCCGGCTGGCCTGCATTGCACCCGGGAATGTCGACGCAGTCGGGTTCTGCAGCGGGCGTATTCCAGATCTCTTCTCCATCGGAGAACCGAAGCTTGTAAATACCGCCAGCGTGTCCCGGCATGGCACGCGTCTCCCATACATCGGAAATGGGTACGTAGATGAACTCCGCGTCCGCCGCAAAACCCCATTCGATGCCACCCAGCACGCCGCCTGGCGACAGTCGTTTTTGCCACAAAATCGCACCCTTATCGTCCGGGTCGATGGCGTGCATCACACCGGATTTCTGCCCCGCAAGCAGTATTCGCTTGCCGTTTGGCAGCGAACGCAAAATGGGCGACGAACCGAAATCGACGTCCGGACCACAACCTTCGCGTGCAACCGGATCAGCGTTATGTGCAACGCAGGCGGTGGTAAAGGCGTCGTCTGCAGTCATTTGTACGCTCCAACGTATCGCGCCTGTTGCTAAATCCATGGCAACGATCGCATCGCTGGTATCTGCGGCCGGCGAGGAGTAAGAATCACCGGTGGTGACGTAAAGCACGCCTGCTTTCGGGTCAATCGTGGGCTGCGTCCATACCGCGGCGCCGGATGGCCCCCACAACTGAACGCCGGATGTCATGACTTTGGTCTTTTTCGGCTCTTCTGTGATGACGTAGCTTTTCCAAACACGCTCACCGCTCTGTGCGTCGTAGGCAACTACCGCGCCCCGGAAAGTGCAGCATTCGTAGCTGGATGACCCGCCGGCTAACTCCTCAAACGAGGCGGTGCCGACATACAGCTTCCCGTCATGGAGGATGGGAGATGATGTGACGAGCGCCCATGCATGCGGATCAGTCTTGTCCTTCCAGAGCAATTTCCCGGTGTTAGCATCGAGCGCATAGAACCAGGCTTTACGGTCCCCGGCATACAAGCCCAGTGACCCATCGGCGCGAACTGCGACGATAATTGCTGCTCGAACTTCGCCCGCCGTCTCGAATTTCCAGTGCACGCAGCCGGTTTTGCTATCCAGCGAGTAAATTGCTCCATTCGGTGAGCCGATAAAAATACGATCACCGACGACCGCAGGTTGCGTGGTCACGGTTGTCGCTCCGGCGTGGCCAAACGACCATTTAAGCTCAAGGTTTTGCAAATCTGCTGCAGTCAGCCCAGCCTGGTCTGCGGGCTGGGCATGGGTGTTGTCCAGATCAAGACCCCAGCCAACCCAGCTCGGTTGCTCGAACGCTTCGGCAGTCAGTGGCGTCGAGGTGGCGCACATTTGCAGTGTTTCTTCGACCTTCGCCTGGCTAACCGAACCCCATGGCACTTCCGACAAGTAAATCGCCACAGCGCGTTGCTCGATCTCATTCAAAGCCGAGGCTTGCAGGGCCATTAAGCCGCTGATCTGCGCATTAAAAATTTTCTCGGGAGGAAGTTTCTTAAGCTGTGCAAGAGACAGCGCACGCGGTGCTGGATTGTCGCTGTGGCAGCCGGCGCAAGCTTTTTCGTAGGCCTGTCTGCCAATCGCGCCATCTTCGGTTGCGTGCGCCGCGCCCGAGACAGTACAGACCGCAATTAGCATCACAGTTCCGGTGGTGATGCGCGAAAAGAACTTACTCATGGAATTCCCCCAATCTCATACATCAATAGCCATGCACGGTAGAATCACCAGCACGCTAAGGCTCAAGTCTAACCCGAACATCCAGGCCTGGGGTGTCAACGGTGCCGGCTTGACTTGTGTGCATAGAAATTTTGATATTCCGCCCGAGCACAGATCATGAATGACACTTCTGCTGACCCGCTGATTATCGCCAACCTGATCGCCCGGCATGCCGCTGAGCACCCCGATCTGGATGTGCTGACGTTCGTTGAGGTGTTGAACGATGGCAGCTTTTCGGACGAGTCGCGCACCTACGCCGAGCTTTGGCACAACGGTCAATGTGTCGCTCACGCGCTCGATGCCGAAGATATGCAGCTCGGAGATGCGTTTGCGGTGGTCATGCAAAACCACCCCGAATTCGTCGATACCATGGTCGGGTCGTCCATTGCGGGCACGGTATTTGTACCCATCGACCCTCGAACGAGAGGGCAGAAACTTGCCTTCATGATCAACCATGCAGACTGCCGCGGTGTCGTAGTCGGTGACTACGCTTTTGCGAATGTGGTCGACATTGTGAGTGAGTGTCCGCAACTGGAATGGATTTGGGTCGTGCAAAGCGGGGGGGAACTCAGCACGGAAGGCGCGGCGCTGCGGGTGCGGAGTTTTTCGGATGTACTTGCAGCCGCAGGCGGCCCGGACATCGCAGTGCGGGTGAGTGATCCCGACACCCCGATGCAAATGTTGTATACGTCCGGCACTACCGGTGACCCGAAAGCAATCCTGTCACCGTATGCGCGCTTCGGCTTCGTTGCGAGTCTTGGCGAAACGCTCGGGCTTATCGCAGGCGATCGACCCTACTCAGGCTTGTCGCTCACCCACGCTAACGCACAGCTGATTACGCTCGGCACAACTTTGCAGATGGGATTGCGAGGCGTGTTTAGCCGCAAATTCACGAAATCCAGATTGTGGGACATAACGCGCGAATATGGGTGTACGACATTTAACCTGCTTGGTGGCATGACCACGGCAATTTACAGCGAACCGTTGCTGGACAACGACGCCGACAATCCAGTTCGTTTTGTCCTCAGTGCGGGCATGCCGGCTGCAATATGGCAAGACTTCGGGAAGCGCTTCGACATTGATATATACGAATTTTACGGTGCTGCGGAGGGCGGGCTCACCCTCAACCCGCCGACGAGTGGTCCTATCGGCAGCATCGGCAAACCCCCGGCCGGCGTGATCGGCCGCGTTGTCGACGAACACGACCATGAGGTCGACGCGGGTGAGCCCGGCGAAATCGTTTTCCAGAATCAAGATGGTAGCTGCCCGGTGATTAGTTACTTCAAAAATCCCAAGGCTTCCACTGACAAAACGGCTGATGGTTGGTTGCGCATGGGCGACATCGGCTACCGAGATGCCGACGGGTGGTTTTATTTCCTCTATCGCAAAGGTGGCGGAATCCGGCACAACGGCGATTTCGTCAACCCGGCTTTCGTTGAGAAAGAACTAGCCGAGCATCCACAGGTTGATGACGTGTTCGTGTATGGCGTAGCCTCAGCAAACGGCGTGCCGGGCGAGAAAGATGTAGTCGCAGCGATTGTGCTGCGCGATGCGAGCGGATTTGAAAGCGCGGATGTATTTCGTTGGTGCCGGAGTAAGCTCGAATCGAGTTTCGTGCCGACCTATTTGCAGATCGTGGACGAAATACCTAAGACGGCGTCAGAGAAGCCGCAGGAACGCTTCCTACTCGAGGCTTTCGCCCCTGACGCTGACAACGTTGCTACTGAACAATAACCACAACATGGTCGCCGACCATTTGATCGGCGACCACGCTAAGCTCAGAACAAACCGGGGGCCTTAAGCTCCAATGCACGTTGCAAATATTCCAACTCGGCGGCTCGCTCAGGCAGCGGTGCAGGGCGGGTAAACATCTTGTCAGCAGTCAGTTCGTCCACGACCTCCTGGCTGCGCGGATAAGCGTTACCAAACGTATTGAGTGCGAACAAATCCTCGAAAGGCTGACGCGGGCGCTGACCGCCTGCTTCCCAATGCTCCATCGGGTAGCCTACACACTGCAATAATTGCAGGCGGCAGTGGTGCGGGACGCCCAGTGTGTTGAGAATGGCATCACCCTCTGGCGTGCCGAGAAAGCAAGAGCCGAGACCAAGCTCATAACCCATCAGATTTGCCTGTGCGATCCCCTGACCACAATCAATCTCGTTCAGTCCGGGCTGCTTGAGAAAGTCCTTAATGCCCTCAAATGCCGGCAGGAACTTCTCTTCGAGTGTTTTCTTTTTGAGCTCTTCAGGGCCAAAACCAAGCGCGCCAATGGACAGCAGTTCACGCAAACTTTCAGCTTGATTCTCAACCACCTCCGGATCGGTGTACCAGACGATGACAACTGGCGCGATGCGCAGCTGCCAGCCCACGACCACCGCCTTAAGTGAATCGAGAACTTCTTGTGGGGCACTTTCGCGGTGCACAACGACGGCACGCAGCGACTGCAGGTTACCCCAATGCGTGGCGACTCTTGCAGCCTCAAGCATCATTTGAATTTTCTCTGGCTCAACCGGCATGTACGGACGTAAATAGCGAATCGAACGCCGACGACCAATAGCTTCTCTCAATTCCATCCTGAATCTCCTGTACTAGGGCGATATGGACCGCTTACCGCAGCCGGCCCGCTTAAAAAGACGTTGCACTATATCTGAAATTAATCTGACACTTTGCTGGACAGTAACTCCCCGAGGTGTCGATCGATTTGCTCGTGATACTCGGCTTCAAAGCCAAACAGGCCGAAGTGACCGCCGCCGCTTTTTATGATCCGCAGTTGCGAGTCCTTAATCAGTTTTTGTTCCCGTTTGCAGTCGGCGACTGTGAAAAACATATCGGTGTCGATGGGCATGACGAAAGTTTTGGCGCTGATTCGCTTTAACGCTGCGCGTAAATCACCACCGGTGTTCCTCGAAACGTCTCCCCGTTGCCATTTCCACACCATGCACAGGAGGTCGTTCGGGTCCATCTGGGTAAACAGGCCCTCCATAAACCCCACCTGAAAATCCTGCAGAGACGTGCAGCCGAATGCGCGCCAGCTTTCTGATGCGAAAAAGTCCGGACAAAGGCCCATCACCGACCAGATTTTGGCGTGCCGCCGCAAGCCCGCATGGACCTCGCGATGGTCTTTGTACCAACCGTCATTCCAGCCCGCATCGGACGTGATGGCCTCGCGAAGGATCTCCCCGTAGAGGAAGTCGTGGTCGGTATTCTTCGCATAGCCGGCAATCGGCGCGGCGCGGCGCACCAGCTCGGGGTAACGCACCGCCCACTCGTAGACTTGCTGAGCCCCCATTGAGCCCCCGACCACAAGGGCCAAGGATTTGATCTTGAAGTGTTCAGTGAGCAATTTATGTTGCGCACGTACATCGTCGGCAATGCGCACGCGCGGAAACTTGGCCATGTTCCACGGTGGCGGTGTGTTGTGCGGTGAACTGGAGATCCCGCTGCCGATTTGATTGACGACGATGATGCAGTATTTAGCCGGATCGAGCGCGCGACCTTTGCCGATATACAGTTGTTCCATCACTTTGCTGGTACCGGAGTACCAGGTCGGAATGAGAATCGCGTTGTCCTTACGGCGATTCAGCTTGCCGTGTTGCACATAAGCCAGCTGGAGATCGGGGATATTGCCGCCGTCCTCGAGTTCAAAACTTCCTGCTGACCAGGTTTGCCATGGACCGTGCAGCTCTTGTGAGTAGTAGGGGTTCTCGATCATTAGTTGCGCTCCGTCGACGTTTAGTAAATGCCCTTGTGCTGGACGCCATCGACGACCAGCGTTGCTCCAGACACCCAATTAGCGCGTGGCGAGGCGACGAACACGATAGTGTCGGCGACTTCTTCCGGTTTCCCCATTCGTCCATAAGGAATGCCCGCAACCACACCATCGAACATTTCACGATTACCTTGTTTCACCATGTCCCAGAAGCCGCCTTCGAAGAATATGGATCCGGGCGCTACGCAATTCACGCGAATGTTCTGCGGTGCCAAATTCTGCGCCATGGTCTTTGCGTGGTTGAACAGCGCTGCCTTCACGGCTGCGTATGCAGGGGGTGAACCAGGTTCCAGACCGGAAATTGACGAAATGTGGACAATCGAGCCGCCCCCGGCATCGCTCATCCAGGGGATGACTTGTTGGGTGGCCCGAACTGTCGCCATCAAGTCAACGTCGACACTGACTTTCCAGCCAGCCTCATCATCGGTCATGCCGAAACCCGAGGTGTTGTTGACAAGAATGTCGACACTGCCAAGTGCCGTTCTGGCTCCGTTCAGGAATTTTTCCAGTGCCCCCGCGTCGCTCACGTCACAGGCAGCGGCGTGCGCCTGCACCCCGAGCGCCCTAATTTCTTCGGCGGTCGCGTCCAGCGCTTCCTGACCGCGGGCACAAATGGCCACGTTCGCGCCCTCTGCCGCTAGAGCGAGCGCCGTGCAGCGCCCGATGCCTTTGCTGCCCCCAGTGATAATTGCGTTTTTTCCTGCCAATCCAAGATCCATTCGATTTATCCCTTATTGCTTGTTCAGTCGGTTGTGAGTCTATGCGGGCTTGCGACACACACCAGTGATCGTCCGGGTGCGCCCCTGTTCGTTGTTGAGCAGCGCGTTGCTCATCTTGCCCTCGACGTTGTCTGGGACAATGACGTGGATAGTGAGCGCGTGCGGGTCTTGTTGCTCAAATGCAGCTTTACGTCTGCGGCCATGCTTAATGACATCTGCAGTCGTCTCGCGGAGCGTCACGACTTCGAGCCCGGCTTGCGCAAATAGATCCTCAAGCTTCGCCCACGTAACAAGATGATTGATGTCCGAATGCGCCGCCCAAAACGTCGGCAAGTGAGGTGTTGCAACAGAGCCAGCCAGAACGGCTTCGAAAGCGAACAAACCACCTGGCTTTAGCAGGCGCCAGACTTCGGCGAACAATTCCGCTTTGTTCGCCACGTTCATCATCATGTTTTGGGACCACACGCAGTCGTAAACGCCATCGGCGAGAGGTGTCGCGGTCGCGCTGCCGTGCACAAATTTACATTGCGCGCCCATGTTCGTGTGCTCGGTGAGCAGGGTCGCGGCGCGGATGAACTCTTCGGTAACATCGATGCCGGTTACAGAGCATCCAAATTCATCGGCTAGCGTACGGGCGGGACCGCCGATACCGCAGCCGAGGTCCACGACCTGCATTCCAGCCCGCATGCCCGCAAGTTTGGCCAACGCCCGCGTTGAGGCGAGCCCGCCACCGTGGAACTCATCGAAAGGGCTGAGATCAGCGCGCGTTAGCCGGTCTAAGTTTTTGTCTGCAGCGCGCAATGCCGAGATGATTCGGGCGCTGATGTCAGCGCTGCCGTAATGGTTGCCGACTTTCACACCGTCAGCCATCAATCTCAACTCAGATAGTTGTGGGCTACTTTGCCGTCCGGCAAGGTGACGTCATTCCGGAAGTAGAAACCACCGAGGATTTTATTTATCGGTATCTCATGGAAGGGATCGGAGGGCGAAGTCCCGAACTGCAGCGAGCCGCGCCCCTTGTGAACTTCGCGGATCGCGATATTGGTCAGTGTGGTGCTTGTTAGTTGGTCAACTTCGTGCGGTGCGCCTGTGGTCACCGACGGAATGACTTTATGCGCAATCCATTCGGCCGGGCCGGCTACGTCTTCCGGCGTGCCGAATTCCGACATGCGCATTGCGATGTCGATCAACTTAATACCGCCACGCTCTACCGTCGCACTCGCAACGTCGTCCTTCAGGCTCATGTTCAGTCGACCCAGCTTCTTTGGGAACCCCCAAATCTCGCGCCCGCCGCAAATCGCAACATCGTTATCAAGAATCAGATAGATGCTGTAGTTGACGACGCGCTTTTTGAACAACGCCTGGGTGAACATATGCGCTTCGTAGTAACGACCAAAGCCCGAACACATAAAGTCCGTGACGGTGACAAACATCATATTTTCAGCGTTTGGAGTTAACGGCGCTGGCACCAATTGCCGAAGTACTTTGGCATCAGTTTCGAAACATACCAGCAGGTTTTGCGAATCCCTGTATTCAAAAGGTGGCATCCCATACAGCCCTGATAGTGCCGGCATGCTGTAACTCTCGGCGATCGGTTTGGCGCTGTTTTTTTTGGCCACGTATTACTCCCCAACGAATTGAACGGTCAGCTAGTATAGCTAAACGGGTTCACTTGGGCGCGCCGATCAGGGCGGGTGGTGTACCGGTTGGTCGTCAACCGCAACGCAATCGCTGTCACAGTCATGTTCTGGAAATTAACGAATGATGCGTAGATACGCCGCCGCTGTACTCGCGGCAAACTTGCTGTTCGGCTGCACAAGCCAGAGTAGCTATGAAGGTCCGCCGAGCGCACATTTTGACGGGGAACGTTTTTTTAACGAACTCTCGGCGGATAAATCCATCGCCGATATCGCCGTGTTCGCATCGACCTATTGGATTCGACGCGAAAGCTGGCCGAAGTGGGTAGAGAATGCCGCCTATCCAGAGGCTCAAGCGCCTGGAGCAGGTTGGGTCGCGACTTACATCAACCATTCCACTGTGCTGTTGCAAAGTGCCGACGCCACCATACTGACAGACCCAATCTGGGCTGAGCGGGCGAGCCCCTTTAGCTTTATTGGCCCACGTCGGGTCCGCCACGCTGGCATGCGGATTGTCGATTTGCCTCCGCTGGACGCCATCGTGATCAGCCATGACCACTACGACCATCTGGACATCGAAGCACTACTCGCCTTGCGGAATCATGGTCGCGCCGGACCACCGCTGGTGCTGGTTGGGCTCGGCAATGGTGCTTTACTCGCAAAGCACGGTATCAGCAACTACCGTGAACTCGACTGGGATGAAACCGTGACGATTGGCAATACTGAAATTGCATTCGTTGAGGTACGACATCGTTCCGGACGAGGGTTACGCGATCAGATGAGTACCCTGTGGGGCGGCTTTGTTATGCGCAATCGGTCCGGACAGATTTATTTTGCCGGCGACACAGGCTACGGCCCTCATTTTCGACGGGCTCGCGAGCGCTACGGCGCATTCGATCTAAGCCTGCTGCCGATCGGTGCCTATCGGCCGCGTTCCTTCATGGCCCCAGTGCACCTTGACCCGGCTGGCGCGGTGCAGGCACACCTTGACTTGGACAGTCGGCAAAGTATTGCTATTCACCACGGAACTTTTCAGCTCACGTACGAACCGATAGAAGAGCCGTACCGGGAACTCAACAAAGCGCTCGATAGCGCACGTTTGGACGCCGCAAAGTTTCGAGTACTGGGTTTTGGAGAATCCATTCAGATCAACGAAAATCGTTTGTAGCAGATACGACAAAACGCCCGACACGTGCCCCACCCATCGGTGTTTGCGCTCGCCATTAAAAGAGCGAGCGCGTACTCCAGAAATCAGCGGCCATAGGCCTCGCGCTGTGCAAGGAAGGATTGCACGCTACAGCCTTTCAGAAGCATGTCGTGGTAGTTTCCGTCACGGTCTTTTACATAGTCTTTCAGTAACGCTTCTGGCTTAAAACCCAATTCTTCGAACAGCACGCGGGCGCCATCCTGGTCCGGCGTCATTCGCGCGAGGAGTTTCTCAACACCCAGCTCGAGTGCCATGTTGAAACCTTCGCGGGCGAGCAGCCGGCCGAGGCCGGTTCGCCGCGTGCGTACTGCAGTTGCAACGCGAATATCGGCCACGTGCCGGGTCCATTCCAGCGAATTGAGATGAATGGTGGAAAAACCCGCAACGCCAGCGTCATCGACGGCGAGCAGCGAACGGATAGTGCCGTCTTCGATGTCTTCAATCCACGATTCGATGCCACGTTCGGAGCGGAGGTCGCGACGCATGTACAGCGTGTCGTGAGCGGGTAGATCTATAGCGAATGCGCGCAATGCTTCGCCGTCTTCCACGGACATGATCCGAAGCGTGTAATCGTTATCTTTAAGTGTGACCTTACGGGGATAGTTAGTGCTATCGGACGCTTTTGCTTGAACTGACATACAGATTCCTTGACTTGGGCAGGCAGATTGTTTGCGACGAATGCTATAGGGCTCGTGCGCCGAGCCACGAGTCGAGTTGCGGCCACAAACGAAACACGGCGTTACCGCCTGCGACCAGACTGACGTGCCCACCTTTCATTACGATTTCCTGCTTGTCCTCACTGCCGACAAGGTCGATAAAGTCTTTCGAAGCTGCGGCCGGGACAATGTGATCGTGGAGCGCCGCAACGTGCAGGAACGGCACCGTAATCTTACTAAAGTCAGCCAGCTCGCCGCGTAATTCGAGTTTATTGTTCACAATCTTGTTTTCGACAATGAAGTCTCTGGCGAGCGCGATTGCGAGACGACCCGGCACCGGAAGTTGGTCGACCGCCCACCGATCGAAACGCAGGTGAGCTTTGACGAACGCGTCATCCTGCGCATGGTTCAGCAGGCGCATCTGATTGGCGCTGCGCTGCAAGGGACGTAGGGCCTGAATTGACGAATTGACGAAATCACCCGGGATGTTTCCGAGCTCTTTCACCAAACGTTCGATGTCGAAAGCGGGCGAACTCATCCATTTCTTATAGAGTTCCATGCCGTCGCCATTGACCGGAGTCGTAAAGCAGACCAGGTTTTTGACCGGACCCTCAGGGTTCAGGGCGGTATACATGGCGCTCAACATGCCGCCCATACAATAACCGACCAACGTGACCTCGTTTTCACCGCAGTCATCAACAACGGCTTCTATACAGCCGCCGACGAGATCGATGACGTAGTCATCAAGACCCAACTCGCTTTGCTCGCGTCGTGGCGCGGCCCATTCAAGCATGTAGACGTCGTGGCCCTGCAATAGCAGATATTCGACGAGGCTCTGGCCCTCGGCCAAATCAAGGATATAGCCCTTCGCAACAGGTGACATCACTAACAGAATCGGGACTCGATAAATCTCATCGAGCAACGGTTCGTAATGATACAAGCGCGCAGTCTCATTGCTGTAGACCAGTTCCTTGGGGGTTGGGCCAACGTCGAGATCTGATTCGGAGACGTGCAGCGACAAGCCCGGAATGTTGCGTAAGATCGTGCGTTCTACGACGTTCTCGATACGTGCGTCTAGTTCGCTGTCGGAATCATCCGCGCGGCCCGCTGTGGTGCTGGAACTCATGTGTTTCGTCTCTTCAATGGCTGCGGCAGGATCAGCTTGCATCCGCCTGAGGTTTGCGCGTGCGGGCCGGACGCTTCGGTTTGCTTTCGCTCTTGGTGCCGGCAGCCAGTGTGGTCAGCAGCGCACGTTGGCTGCGCAGCTCGACCTGAATGCTGCCTAGGGTGTCCTCGATCTGGGCGAGCCGGTCGCTCATATCCAATATGTCACCGCGCGACGGAATGTTCAGGTTGGCCAAATACTGGCCCATGCTCTCGCCAAACATTCGATGGCTGTGCAGTGCTTCATGAACGTAACGCCCCATACCGTCGGAAAAGCGCTCGTCGCCCATCATCTCCGTGAGTGCGTCACTCCATGATTTCTCGGATTTCACAAACCACTCTCGCCACAGGCGCATTGGATCCATGCTTTCGTCGTTACTCATCAGTTGTATTGTCCTTGAAGTTTCTTCGGTGTCGGATTCACGTAACGCTGTTCAGCTCTTGCGCTAATCGATCGGCAACGGCGCGGTAGACCGGCACGCTGAAAACCATGCCAATGTGGGTACTAACGACTTCGTTGTTAGCTTCCACGTCATCTTCCATGCAGCTACTCCAATCGGCGACGCCATCATTTTTCGAATAGACCGCAAACTGCGCTACGTCGATAGCTTTCGGTACGCTCATGTTGCGTACGAAATCGCACGTGCAATGACCGGTGCCGCACGAGGGCAGCAAGTTGCGCCCGATCAGGCCGCCCTGAGCGATTTTGAGTTCGTCCCAGATGCCAACTACTGCTGGATGAGCCTTAACCAAAGACCGAAATGGCGAGCCCAGGGTGATAACCCGATCGACATACTCTGGTGTGTCCTGCGCCACGCTGCGCGCGAGCATGCCGCCAAGGCTATGCCCGACGAGCGCAACTTTGTGGCCGGTTTTATCTGCCAGCATGCGGACGCGGTGCATTAGCTTGCCGGCCGTTCGGTTAGGACAGTCGTTGTTCCACGGGATGCGTGAAAGCGACGAGCGATAACCGATGCGTTTGAGCCAGCGATGCATTTCCAGCATCAGCAGGTCGCTCGACATGAATCCCGGAATCAACAATACCGGTTGACCGTTGCCATGCGGGACGCCGACACCGTAGTAAGTCGGACTCCAGCGCAATCGCGCCCATTCCAGACCACATTGCGCCTCCCGCCATATCGGCGTGAGTGTATGTTCGATTGCGTCGTCGTAATCGAACATGTCGCTGCCCACTAAACCCGGCGCAGCGGCATTTTGTGAAAAATTACTCACGTCAATTATCTCGCTCTTTGCAGATTGATAATGGCAATCGCGAAAGTCCTTGGCAGATGCCTTATTTGGCAGCCGGCATCCACATGCTGGTCATTTTTTCGAACGGCTTGGCGAGAGTTTTGCTTGATTCGAACAGCGTTTCAGCACTGCTGCGCAGTTCGGACGCTGCGTCTGCCTGCTCGCGATACAGGACCTTGGCAGTCTCGAGTGCACGCTCCTGAGCGGTATTCAGAGACGCCATAAACGCTTCCATGTTTTTACCGTAAGCTGCCGGTTCTGCGGCAACTGCCTTGGTCAATTCGAGCGCATTGCGTTGGCTGGCAACGAGGCTCTCGGTGAGCTGGTCGGCGATGCGACTGGTGCGTGCACGACTGGCTTCGAAGCGCTCAGCGAAGCGGGCATGGGCTTGTTCGACACGCTCGAGGTAAGCACTGGTTGATTCGGCGAACTGTTTCGGCAATTCGGTGCTGGCGTTGGTGTTCTTTGCGGTCATGTTCAGACTCCTGATTGTTCGTGTGGGGCAGCCAACATTTGGCTTCCGCTCATCGATGGTGCGATGCAATATAATGGATTTGACACCTAGGTGCAATATGTACTTAGATGCTACCGACGACGACGCTACTAAATAAAAAGAACGGAGAAGGCCGATGGCCAAAACACCAGACAATCAGGACCCGCCCGCACAACTAAGCGGCGAAATGCTGACAGCGCATTTACTGGGCATGCTCAAGGACTGGAATGCCTATGGTTACGATCTGGTGCAGCGGCTAAACGAATCAGGGCTGGGTGAGTACAACAAGGGGTCGATTTATCGGACATTGCGCCACATGGAGGCGATGGGGTTGGTTTCCTCAATATGGGATACAAGTGCCTCGGGACCCGCCAAGCGGATGTATTCGCTAACCTTGGCCGGGACCTTGTTTTTGCAAAACTGGTTGGCTTTACTCGACGTTCATCGCGGCATGCTGGAGGGGATTTTCGCTGCCGGCACGACTCGCAAGAAGCGAAAAAACGAGGCGTAAGGCAATTGATTCATCGGCAGGGGCTGCAGGAACACGGCTATCCTGCTACGCCAAGGCTCATTCGGCAAACTAGTGCAGCTGCCGCATGAGATTTCGAACTGACGTCAAAGGTACTAAACCAATTAGGACGCGCACATGATGGCAGCTCTGTTCTCCGTGATTTTCGTCGTGCTGGGTACTGCAACAGTCGTTTATTTTGTTGCGCCAGGGATTGTGTATCGCACTGCCATGGGGCTCGCCCGGCGGCATGGACGTCTTAAGTCCAAGCAGATTTCAGTTGCGGGCCACGACGTTGCCTATTTGGAAGGCGGCAGCGGCCCACCGCTCATCCTGTTGCATGGGTTTGGTGCGAATAAAGACCACTGGACACTCATCGCCCCGTTTCTGACTCGCCATTACCGATTGATCGTTCCTGACCTACCGGGCTTTGGCGATAGCTCTCGGCGCGACAGCGCGAACTACGCCACGGCGCCGCAGCTCGAGCGCATCGGCGCTTTCGCCGACGCACTTGGGGTGGATACGTTTCATCTCGGCGGCAATTCCATGGGCGGCTATCTGGCCGCCATGTTCGCTGCACGCAACAGCTCGCGGGTTCAGTCTCTCTGGTTACTAGCCCCGGCTGGCGCAATGAGTGCCGCACCAAGTGAAGTGCTCGAAGAAATTGAAGCGGGGCACAATCCGTTGGTAACGGAAACGGCCGAAGATTTTGACCGCCTGACTGAGCTGTGTTTTACCGTCGCGCCACCAATGCCGGGGCAATTCAAAAGGCCCTTGTTGGCGCGCGCAAAACGAGAGGCGGCTTTCAATCAGAAAATATTCGAAGAATTATTCGCCGATGTCGAGCCGCTGGAAGATGCCATCGCCGGACTGCTGACACCGTCACTGGTGGTGTGGGGCGACAACGATCGCATTCTCGACTGCTCTGGATTGGCTATCGTTAGCGGACTACTCAGCGACGCCAAAAGCATCTTGATGCCACGCATGGGTCATGTGCCGATGCTTGAGCGGCCTGCGGAGACGGCGGCCAGTTATCTGGAATTTCGGAAGGAATTAGCTTGACATCGAGGCGGTCGCGAGCTCCTCGCTCGGTTGCCTTGAATACCCCGCTGCGGCGCACGCTAATTGCGCGGAGGATGCCGTTTGATGCCAGCTCAACCGGCGCATAACCTTGTAGAATTCCCTGCAACGTTAAATCGAGCGCCGCACCATGTCTGAACGAAAAGACGAACTCTACGCCCTCACGCTGGATTTTCTTGATGCTTTCAACCGCAATGATTTGGATGCGGTGATGGCTTTTTTTACTCCAGACGCTGTTTACGACGAGCTTAATGGTGTGCGCAGCGAGGGGCTGACCGCGATCCGCTCGGCCTTTGCCCCGCAGTTCGAGGGAAAGTTCGGCACCATGACTTTCAATGAGGACGATACCTTTATCGACGCTGAAGCAGGCAAGGTCATGAGTAGCTGGGACCTGCATATTGCGAAGACGGACGGCACCCTGATCTTGCGCGGTCTTGACCTCCTGCAATTTAAGGGGCGGAAGGTGACATGCAAGCAGACTTATGTGAAAGCCAAGTCAGCCCTGTACGAAGCAAGCAAATAAGTATTCTTTCAAATCGCATGCCGAGCCATTTATGAGCAGCAGCGAAAAACTCAGGAATTCTCTCCAGCCCGGCCACCAATTACTTTGGTACCGCATCGAAAGCGTGCTGGGGCAGGGTGGCTTTGGAATTACTTATCTCGCCCATGACACCAACCTTGATCAACAGGTTGCCATCAAAGAATACCTCCCCATGGAACTCGCGGTTCGGGACGGCGATCACTCGGTCTATCCGGCCTCCCAGGCTCACGATAAACGGTACAAATGGGGCCTCGATCGATTTCTGACTGAAGCTCGGACGCTCGCGCGCTTTAAACATCCGGCGATTGTGCGCGTGTTGAGCGTGTTCGAAGAAAACAACACGGCTTACATGGTGATGGAATATCAGCAGGGCCTGAGCCTGCAGGAGATCCTCGAAAGTCGCCGCACCCTCCCGGAGCACGAACTCGCCGCGATGCTTGTCCCCTTGCTTGAAGGGCTTGAAATTATTCATGCGCAGGGTTTCATCCATCGCGACATCAAACCCTCGAATTTGTTTATTCGCAAAGACGGGCATCCCGTATTGCTTGATTTCGGTTCGGCCAGGCAGGCGCTTGGACAAGAAACGCGTACGCTGACCAGCGTCGTGTCGCCCGGCTACGCACCGTTCGAGCAGTACTACTCGAAAAGCGATCGGCAGGGGCCGTGGACAGATATCTACGGCCTTGGCGCCACGCTTTATCGCTGTCTATCTGGCTTGCAACCGATGGCCGCGATCGACCGCAGTGAGGCGATTTTGCGTGCCGAACGCGATATTTTTATTACCGCAAAGGAAATCGGTGCTGGTCAGTATTCGCCGAATTTTCTGGATGCTGTTGATTGCGCACTGTTTTTTAACGAGACCAAACGGCCGCAAACGGTGGCCGAATGGCGGCAGATTTTCGAGTTTTCAACGTCCGCGGAAATACGAGCCATTGAACCGCTGCACACGACTTACCCGCAAGACGCGCATACGCGGTTTAGTGCACTGATAGACAAGACCGTCGACATCGCGGACTCTGCTGTCGTCAATCCACAGGCTCGCGAGCGTAGCCAGCCTTCCAAGCCGGCAGCCGTGGAGGTCACTCCGTCCCGGCGATCGGCGTCGGGACCGGAAGCTGAAGAACGCTCGATCGAAGTCCCTGGCCAATCAGTTCGAGACCCTAACCACCGCAGCACAACAAGGACTGCAGCTCAGGTGTGGCCGTGGTTGCTCGGGATGCTCATCATCATTGCGCTCGGAACAGGGTACGCCGGCTACTCCGGCCACCTGCCGGTTGATTTATTCCCCGGCGCAAAAGCGGCCCGTTTGGTTGCCCAGGGTGATCGGGCGTTAGCAGCCGGCATCGTGTTTGAGCCCTATGCGACGAGCGCGCTGGCTTACTACCAGCGTGGCTGGGCCGCCGACCCCGGTAATCCGGACGCCGCGCATGGCTTGCGCCTTAGCGGTGGTCGCCTGATGGAGGCGTTGCAGGCGGCGGTGGAATCGCCCGATATGACGCGTGCGGAAGAACTCGTCGGCCATTTGGATCAGATCCCGACTGAGGTGCTGGACGCAACCGACGTCCGTCAGCAACTCGCCACCGCTCGTGTCCAACACCTAGCGAACAGTGCCAATCAACAACGCGTTGACGGCTATCTCGAGCAAGCACGACTGGATATCAATGCAGGGAAGCTCGTTGGTAACGGGACCGATAATGCATTGGCGAAGCTTCGCGCCGCACAAATTCTCGCTCCCGACAGCCAGGATGCGCTGGGCGGCCTACGTGCGCTCGCAGAAGCGCTCGCAGCCCGCGGCCATACATCGCTGGCGGAAGGCGATATGCGCGGAGCGCTGGAATGGCATGCGCAGGCCAGTTTGCTCGCTGGTGGCACGCAAACTGTTACTGACCTTGGCGTTGCTGTTCGTCAGGCGCAGGACGCCGCCAATTCCCGCGCCGAGGGCGAACGCACCATTGCGGCGCTCCTGGAAACGGCACGGAATGATTTGGCGGCTAATCGGCTGACATCGCCTGCTGGCAACAACGCACTCGAGCGCTATCGCGAAGTTCAGGATCTGGAGCCCGATAACGCAATGGCGCGTCAGGGGATCATTAATATTCATGACCGATACATTGCTTTGGCAACCCAGGCATTGACCCGTGGGGAGTTGGAGGAGGGGCGGAATTTGGCCGCCAAGGCGGTGAGTCTCCAGGCAAATTCCGAACCGGCGCGCGCGCTGCAAGCGCAAATTTCAGCGGCTGAACAACAGCGCAGGACGGCACTTGAAGAGCGTCGTGTAGCTGAAGAAGAACAACGTGTGCTCGCGATCGCGGCGGCCAACGTTGCCGCACAAAAGGCACAACTGGAAGCTGAGCAACGCCGCAAGCGCGCACAGAATGCGGAGGCGGAAAGGCTGCTAGCCATTGCCGAGGCAAAGGCAACGGCCGAACGTGAAGCTCGTGAGGCTCAGGCGCGCGCTGTGGAAGAAGCCGAGAACGCCCGTCCGCGCGTGGTGATCGATTTTATGGGGTTCCATCCAAAGTACGCTCGCGAGGGATTGACTCGCGATCTCGTGTTTGCCGAAGTTGCGCCGATCGTGCGCGGTGCCGGTTTCGAGATCGTGACGCGGGGCGAGGTGCATGACGCCAATTACCGCTGGACGAACGTCAAGTTGCTGGCCTACAGGTTGAGTGTTTCGGAGAATACAGCCAACGGGCTGTATTCCTATGCGGGCTCCCTGAATGTTTTTAAGGATGCCAGTTTGCGCGAATCTCTGGCGGCGGTCATGGACACCGCACCGTTGTGGAATCGCGGACACAACGGGCTCGGTCCGCCGACCGATTTGCGTATTCTCAGAGATCATCTGGTCGAAATGGCGCGCGCATTCGTGCAAAATCGTCCTGGCCGACGCCGCTGATATAATAAATATATAAATCAATTAGATACGGTAAATTCGAGCGCTTTTTTTTTCCGCTCGGCCTGAAGCTTGACCGCGGGCGATTGTGAAGATTTCCTGTCTCTATGAACCGTGGGACCTTTTGCTGACACATACAGTCAGACAGAGTGTCGCGCGGGATGGCGCAAACCTTAAGTTGATTCAAACCTATGCTTAACGTCAGCGAATCAGTAGCAGCGCGGCCTGCGGACCCCGACTTGCCGCTATTGCGCGATCTGCATCAGCAAAACGGCGCGTTTGAAACGCTCTACCGCCGCTACTACCCACGATTGTTTGATTTTGTCTTGCGCATTGTCGGTCAGTCCGCCGATGTCGAAGAGATTATCAACGACACCATGATGGTGGTCTGGAATAAAGCCGACACCTTCGCTGAGCGCTCCAAGGTATCGACATGGATTTTCGGCATCGCCTACAAGAAGTCACTGAAGCGCTTGAAGAACAACAAGCGCCGAACATCGCGTGAAATTAACGCCGATGTGGAATGTGAAGATGGGCGCGACCCCGCTGATGCGGTCGACAACAAGGCCATGTTGGACCGCATTCGCGCTGCAGTCGGGAAATTGCCGATGGCGCAACGAAGCATCGTCCATCTGGCATTTTTTTACGGACATAGTTACTCCGAAATTGCCCAAATCGTGGATTGCCCGGTTAACACGGTTAAGACCCGAATGTTTTATGCCCGACAACGCTTGCGCCCAATCCTCGATGAGGCTCGCGAAATGGAGATGAATGATGAGACTCGCTGAACAAAGCACGATGTCAGAGACGCACGCGCGCGCTTGCGAATTATTGCCTTGGTATTTGAACGATAGTCTTGCCGACAGCGAACGTGCTGAAGTTCGTGCCCACCTCGGCGAGTGCCTCGTCTGCCATGCGGAAATGCGCCGTCTGGAGCAACTCGAGTGTGCAATCGCGGCACCTGTGGAAGAACATGCCTGTGCGCAGAGCTTCGCACGGTTGGCGATGCAGATTGAAGAGGGCGAAAACTCGCGCAGCTGGCCGCAGCGCGCATTAGATGCATTGCGCGATGTCTTTGAGCCAGTACCGCTGTTCTCCGGCGCGGCGTTATTGGTCGTCTCGTCAGTTCTTGTTGGCGCCATCGTCATCGGTGGGCAGACCGAGAGTCGCCCGATCGAGCAGCCTTTCCGAACGTTGGGTAACAGCCCTTCACTAAATTCCGAACTAGGCCGTCCTCTGATGCGCATGGTGTTGCGCGGCGACACTAGCGACGAGAATTTGACGGCCTGGTTGAGCAGGCATCGAGCTGAACTCATTGAGGGTCCCTCGGACATCGGTGTCGTGACGGTGCGAGTGCCAATGGGCGCGCAGACATTCGATGCACTTATGGAACGGTTGCGAGCTGACGAACAAACGTTATTTATCGAACCACTACAGCGCATCGGAACCCGTCCGGATCGGCTGCGATGACCAAAGCGCGTAGCGCGCGCCGCTCGGGCGCCGCGCTACTCGCAACTATATTCCTATTCTTTTGCCACGCAGCCGTCGGTGCTGGCACCACGTCGCTGATCGTGGTGTTCAGCAGTGCGACCGATGGCGAGCGCGATGGTCGCGAAATTCTCGCCACGCCCGATCTGAATATTCTTGCCGATTGGCCACTGGTGTCACTGGACGTGTACTGTTTTGAGGTCAGTGCCGGCGTGCCAGGGCGTCTGTCCCAGATAAAACAGCGTCTGGAAAAAGATCCGCGCGTTGCAGCCGTGCAATGGACGCGCGCGCACCGTGTGGCAGGACGCCCCTTTAAAGATCCTTACTTTGATTTACAGGCTCGCACACGGAGCGGCGGAGTCGCGTCCGTACTGAATCGCGGTAGTGGCCGGGGTGTGCGTGTTGCGGTGATCGATACCGGTGTGGATTTGAAGCACCCGGACCTTGAGGGGCAAATCTCAGTGTCGATGAATTTTGTCGCAAATAGTACCGAGGACCCGGTGCCAGCGGAGTTTCATGGCACCAGTGTCGTCGGGCTCATCTCGGCTACGCCGAGTAACGGCATCGGTATTCACGGACTGGCACCTGACGCGGAATTACTCGCTTTGCGCGCTTGTTGGGAACCGGCTTATGGCTACGGTTTGTGTTCAACAAACACTCTTGCGCTGGCGCTTGATTACGCCATTGAGGCGCGCGCACATATTATTAATTTGAGTCTTGCGGGCCCGGAAGACCGCCTGTTAACGCGTCTGGTGAATCGCGCGGTCGAACTCGGCGCAGTGGTGTTCGGCGCGGTCGGCGAAGATTCGACGCAAAGTTTCCCGGCTTCAAACCCGAACGTAATCGCGGTCGAGCAGGGCCCTGGTCACGAGTCAGCAGCGTTAGGGCCGTACTTGGCGGTGCCCGGCCTGCAACTCCTTAGTACCGTGCCTGATGCGCGCTACGATTTCGTTTCAGGTTCATCATTTGCAACCGCTCATGCCAGCGGCATCGCCGCGGTGATGCTGGAGCAACAACCCCACTTGCGAACTGCCGAGTTGGTGACCTGGTTACGCGATTTGCATGGCAACGCGGATCAGGAGTAAACGCTGGTGCGCTCAATCGTCGATATAGTGGAAATGGAACGCGTCGTCGACGCTGCGTACATGTCCACCTGACGGGAGTGGAAAGTGCGCGGTCAGCACCCGTGTGTCGCAATCGGCGTATCGGGTCAGAAAATCATTGCGGGTTCTTCCTGCCTGCGCCTTGTCAGCATCAAATTTGAAGTTCCAGTTTGGAAACCGGCACTGAATCGGGCTGTGGATTAAATCACCCGTAATCACAACGTCCTGGCCCTGACTCGCGACATGCACGGCACAATGGCCGGGCGTATGACCCGGGGTAGGTTCAAGCCATACGGACTCATCCACTTCGTGGTCGTCGGCAACCAGCACACCTAATCCGGCTTCGAGAATGGGTTGCACGTTTTCCGCATACGTCGGATCTTTGTACTCGCGCCACAGTCGTTCGGCATGTTCGCATTCGGTGCGTGACAGCATGTAGCGGGCGTTTTTGAAGGTCGGCACCCACTTCCCATCAACCAACCGGGTATTCCAGCCACTATGATCGACGTGCAGATGGGTGCACAAAACGACGTCGATTTCGTCCGGGTGGATGCCAAGCTTGGTGAACCCACGTAAATAATCGTCGTCAGTTTTCTGGTGCCAGGCAGGAAACCACTTCACACTCTTGTGGTTGCCAACGCAGCTATCGACGAGCACCATCATGCGCGGCGTCCTGACGACATAGCTTTGGATCGGCATAATCAGCATATCGTTAGCGAGCGCGCCAGGTTCCAGCCACTCACGATGCGGGGCCAGTGCTTCTGCCGTGGCGTCCGGAAAGAAATCGTAGATCGACATAAACGGTCCGTTTGATTCCACGATTCGTCCAATTTCAACATTGCCGGCTTTAAACCAACTCATGTGCAAGTCCTCATGTATAGCGCCTTAGTATATTGCTGCGGAGGCATGCGGTGGAAACGACCGCCACAGTTTTTTTGCAGAACGTTGCTCCTGCGCCGGCTCGTGCTTGGATGTATGTTCGCACTTATCGTTGCGCCCTTAACGGGCGCAAACGCCGAGGATAGCCGCGCAGCAACGCCACAAACCTTCAGCCTGAGTTTCGAGAATGACCTTTTTGGTGATAGCGACGCGCAGTATACAAATGGTCTGAAAATGAGCTGGCTATCTCCGGACTTGAAGGGGCTCGACGGTGTCGCAGGCTTGCCGACTCCATTGCTGAAGCTGGTTAGACGCCTTAATGCTTTTGAGGAACGCCTGGTCGCTAATGAAGCGCGACAATTTAATGTCGGTTTCTCGCTCGGCCAAATGATGTACACACCCAACGACACTCAGGCTGTCGATCTGGTGGCATCTGACCGCCCCTATGCCGGGTGGTTTTATGGCGCACTAACGCTGGTGTCGAAATCTGACCGTGTGGCAGACACTTTCGAAATTCAACTCGGCATGATAGGGCCCGCTTCTTTGGCAGAGTCTGCGCAAAAATTCGTTCACGATATACGCGACCTGCCGAGCCCGCGCGGTTGGGAACATCAGCTCGATGACGAACCCGGGTTAGTGCTTTACTACGAACGTAAATGGCGGCTGTTACGACGGGTGAATTCGCTCGGACTTGGCTTTGATGTCATTACGCATGCCGGACTCGCGCTCGGTAATGTCGCCGATTACGTTGCCGGTGGTACCGAGATACGTATGGGTGTGAATATTCCGGATGATTTCGGGACATCGCTCATTCGTCCCGGTGGGGATGCTAATGCTCCGGCTGTGGCGACCCGCGATGCGATTCGGGCGCGGCGGCCGGGCCTCTACGCGTTCGCCGCACTTAGCGGGCGGCTGGTCGGGCGGGATATCTTTCTCGACGGCAATACGTTCTCTAACAGCCACGATGTCGACAAGAAACCTTTGGTTGGGGACCTGGTCGTAGGAGCCAGTATCATCTATCGCTCATTCAAGGTGTCCTATGCGCAGGTTTTTCGCAGCAAAGAATTCGACGCGCAGGGCCGTCGCCACAAATTCGGCTCGTTGAGCCTTGCCTTCTCGTTCTAAGGCAGATTATTCGGACAAACCATGACGCCGAGTTATGACACTCGCACCTCGGAAGCCCGGGCGGCGCTGCGCCTGTTGGGTTAGTGCAACCACGCCACTAGCGCGTTGCCACTTACTGCATCAAATTGACTCACTGTTTAAGCCTGCAGCGACCACAATTCGTCGGCAACCACCGCGCGTCCTTCAGCTTCAAGTTTCAACAAGTGTGCATGTAACGACAACGCCGCCCATTCATGCATGGCCGGATCGACGTCATCGTAGACGGTCGGCACGAGACCTTTAACTGAACTTGGGGCCAGTTGCTTGAGCGCTTCGGCAACTTTGTCCTCGCGCTTGAGGCGATGGGCAATCAGACGACGTACTTCGTCGGCCGGTTGGGCGATCAAGTCGCCGTGTCCCGGTGCGACAAACTCGACATCGTAGTTCAACATGCGTTCCAGCGATTCGATGTAGTCCTTCATGCTGCCAGCCGGCGGCACGATGACCACCGTCGAACCGCCCATCATGTGATCGCCGGTGACCAACAAACGGTCTTCTTCGACCAGATAGCAAACGTGATTAGCCACATGTCCGGGTGTGAGCAACGCGCGGATAGTGAATTCGTCGTTACCTACGGTATCGTCCTGCGCGAGTGGTCGTGCGGTATTGAAACTCACGTCCTGAAAACCGTCGTTGGGAATGATGTTGCCGATCAACTCAGCACCAGTTCGCTCCGCCAGAGGCACTGCGCCCGGCGAATGATCGCGATGGGTGTGAGTTACCAATATCCATTTCAGGCGCCCAGCGCAAATATCAACCAAAGCATCGATATGCGAGTCAATTGGCGGGCCCGGATCGATCACTGCCAGTTCATGCTCACCGACAATGTAGGTATTCGTGCCTGGCCCGGTCATGCGCCCCGGATTTGGTGCGGTAATGCGGCGCACCCGCGCTGAGACAGGCGTGGCGGTGTCGTGAGTAATATCGGGCATAGTCGAATGTCTCCGTCAGTTGGTTAATCCTGGCACGGTAGGTGAGGACAGCTCACCGCATTCAATCATGTTTCACACGCCGATTGGTGCCGTTAGCGGTTGGCATGATGGGGCGGACGCCGCGCGCTCCACGGACTTGCCAGTTCGAGCTGACCGGCAAGATTGAGCAAGGTCGATTCCTGATAAATTTTCGCCGTAAACATCATACCGATCGGGAGTCCCGCAGCATTCCAATGCAACGGCAATGAAATGGACGGCTCACCACTCATATTTGCAAGCATGCTGGAGACCACAAAAGTAAAATTATTTTCCACCAGCTGCTCTAGCGTATTGCTCCATTTTACGAATGGCCCGAGAGGAATTCGGCTTGCGATGCGGGTCAGCAAGGCATCCGCGCCGCGCGGTTCAAAGGCGCCGAGCGTGACAGGAGGCGTCGCCAGCGTCGGGGTCAGTAGAACGTCGAAGTCGCCCATAAAGCGGCCAAGTTTGCGCACCTCGCGCTCGATGCTGCGATTAGCCAAAGTCAGGTCTGCAGCACTGAAAGAACGGCCCAGATTGGCGAACGCCCGTGTCATGGGTTCGAACTCTGCATAACGTGCGCGCCGGCCCATCAAACGCTCGGCATCAGCAATCTCTGCCCCGGTGCACACCAGCATGCGCATAAAAAACGCAGTGCCCAAGGCCATTCGGTCGAGATCCGGTTGCACCTGTTCGATACGATGGCCAAGATCTTCCAACAGTGCAGCACTTTCATCGAGAGCTCGCAGGCAGTCTTCATGCAATGGTGTGTTGCAGCACATGGCGTCGCGAACCACGGCGATGCGCAACTGTCCCGGTTCGCGCCCGACCTCATCTTCAAACTTCAACGGTGGCTGCGGAGCGGCGTAGGGCATGCCCGCATCTCCGCCAGCAGTGGCATCAAGCGCGGCCGCCGTGTCTCGCACTGAACGGGAGATAACCCCGTATTGGACTTGGCCGTACCAACCTTCGCCGAGTTCTGGTCCGCTCGGGTTGCGGCCTCGCGACGGTTTTAGACCAACCAGCCCGCAGCACGAAGCCGGGATGCGCAGGGAGCCACCACCGTCGCCACCGCTGGCCATCGGCACGATACCCGCGGCGATCGCGGCAGCCGACCCACCGCTGGAACCGCCGGCAGTCCGGTCAAGTGCCCACGGATTCCGGGTCGGGCCAAACAGGGCCGGCTCAGTGGTGCCGAGCAGCCCAAGCTCTGGTGCACTCGTCTTGGCAAACGTGGTCAGGCCGGCGGCGTGCAGACGGCCAACCATTTCTGCGTCGTAGTCCGGCACATAACCGTTGAAAAAACGTGACCCGTTGTTCAGCGGCACACCGGCGACAGCCTGGCCGAGGTCCTTCATCAGAAATGGTATGCCGGCAAAGCGCCCCGTCGGGCGAGCCGAATCGAGTTGTTGCCGAGCTTTTTCGTAATGCGGATGAATCACTGCATTGATGACCGGGTTGACGCGCTCACAGCGCTCGATCGCTTCATCAAGTAATTCTGTAGCGCTGACTTCGCCGTTGCCGACCAATTCAGCCAGGCCGACTGCATCGTATTCGTCATACTGAGGGAAGCCACTCACCGGCTGTGCTCACTCATCCGGCAAGCCAAAGCCCAGCAAGACGTTGCCCGGCGAAGCACCCCATTTCGCGTAACCGGAATTAAAGTACACCATGCCATCAACAACGACCGCGCCGCCCTGGTCAATACTGCCCCCGCGTCCCCTCACGCCGTTAACGGTCTCGTAGTCTCGCACGCTGTCATAGCGCCATATTTCTTCACCGCTGGCGGCATGAAAAGCGCGCATTTCGCCGCTTTGCGAACCCGAAAATATAACGCCGGGGATGGCGGTTACGGCGGCCGACTGCGCGGGGCTACAACGAGTCCGC
This sequence comes from Proteobacteria bacterium UBA981, assembly GCA_002292285.1. Taxonomy (GTDB): domain Bacteria; phylum Pseudomonadota; class Gammaproteobacteria; genus UBA981. The sequence goes on along the minus strand of DBBP01000008.1, from coordinate 270,210 downwards.
CCGCTGCAATCAACCGGTGGCGCTTCCCATAAGATTTCTCCGCTATCCAGATCGACAGCCAGCAGTCCGCCACCCGCATTGGGGTCAAGCACGACGTCGGCGACGACCACTTCTTCCGACAACCAATCGACATCGGAACGCGAGGCGTACAGCACCTGGCCGTCAGTCGCCTGCCCCCACTGCAAACCACCCTGAACGCCCCCCTTGGCGAGTTTTTTCTGCCATAACACTTCGCCACGCTGACCTGGATTGAGCGCGTGGGCAACGCCGGTTTTTTGCGCACCGATTAATACCGTTGTGCCATTTGCGCGGGTGGCAAGAATCGGCGACGCCCCCATGTCCTGGTCAGGACCTTCGCCTTCTGGGCAATTGACCTTGGGCTCGGACATGCAGCCGATATTCCAGGCATCGCCACCAAGGCCCTGGAACTGCCACTTTAAATCACCTGTGTCCAGATCGAAGGCGACAATGCTGTCACTCGTCTCAGACGGCGGATTGGAATAGTTATCGCCGGTGCCGGCGTAAATAAGACGCCGTTCAACATCAATCGTGACCGCCGACCACACTGCCGCGCCAGAAGGCCCCCATTGCAGCCGACCGTCCGTTTGCCGACCCGTTTTAGCTGGCACCTTGCTGATCGTGTACTGCTTCCAGATGCGCGCACCAGAATTCGCGTCATAAGCGATGACACTTCCGCGAAAGACGCAGCATTTGTAGCCGGGATCCATTGCCAGTGCTTCTTCCAGCGACGCCATCGGCACGTAAACCCGCCCCTCAAACACCTGCGTGCCGCCAGTGACGCGTGCACTTGGGTGGTCGTCGCCGATATCCTTCCAGCGCAAGCTGCCGTCCGCCGCATTCAGGGAGTACACGCGGCCTGCCTGGTCACCAAAGAATGCTGCATAGCCACCCTCGACCGTTGCGATGGTGAGTGGGGCCTTGACCGGCGCCCCAGCCTGGAACGTCCAGTGCGTACACCCCGTTCGGGCATCCAGCGCATACACGCGGCCGCTCGGACTACCGACAAACACACGCCCGCCCACGATCGTGGGTTGCGACTCGACAAACGTCTCACCAGGAAAACCGAACGCCCATTTCAATTCCAGGCGAGGTACGTCTGCTGCTGCCAGGCCAGCACCTTCGACATTCTGAAAACGCGTATTGGCAAGGTTGCCGCCCCAACCGTTCCAGCGCGGCGCGGTGAACGGATCAGACGCGGGCCAACTCGCGGGTTCGCAGGTGTTGGCTCCACTACCCAGCCAATTCGGATCGACCTTTTTGCCACTGATGAATTCGGCGACGCCAATACGCTCGGGACCGTCGAGATTGAAATTCCCAATCACACGCATGGCACCAGTCTGCAGCGCGTCGACGATTCGTCCTGGTTCAAGGCCCTGCAACATCGCAAAAGCAGGCATCCGTGCCGCGCCCGAATCGTGGCAGTTGGCGCATTCGGTCTTATAGACAGTTTCGCCGTCGCGGCCAGTGGCGAGGGCCGCATGACTGAGCGCGCTCGCTAGAGCCGCTGCCACCAGAATTCTTACTGTAAACATCAAGTGTCCTTTGCGTAAGCTTGCTACCGTGCCCGCCGAAGTGGCCCGCGGTCTGATTATCGCGCATTAGAACCGCGCTTCGTAAAGCGTGGCGTATTCTCGCGGGGCGAGCGGTATGGTAAGTTCATTGCCTGGTTTTGCACACGTAACCGGGGAGCAACGAGATGAATGCTGCAGTGCTGGACATGCCGGAAATCAAGGTCACCGCAGGAATGGCCAGTCAACAGGACTGGCTCAAATGTGACGACATATTTTCAATGAAAGTATTGTCGGTCGATGAACAACGCCACTCCGTTGAGGTGCTATTCAAGGTCAAAGGTGGGTATCGCTCCGGTCCGCACAAACATACCTGCGAAACGCACACTATGCTTCTCCAGGGCAAAGTGACTAATCACACTATCGGTTGCACCTTCGGGCCCGGGGACTATTGCTACCAGGGACTGGACGATGTACACGATGAGGAATTCGTAGAGGACACCATCGTGTATGCCAGCTATCGCGGCTACCAGGACAAGCTGGTCGAGTTCTATGACGAGAACGGTCAACCGTCCAATCAGTTTACGGTCGCTGATTTCATCAAAAATCTACGCATCTGATATTCGCCGCAGATGAATAAACCTAACGCCGTGGTGCACTTTCACCGCGGCGTTTTCGTTTTTGGCTGGGTGACCTGCATCCTGGTAAATCGCGCTGTTGCGATTCCATCGTCCATTGAAAGGCGGCGTGCTGATAATCACTCCCCGACTTTGCGCGACGCCACCCCCGTCACCATTTAGAGGTCACTATGACAAACCCGAACGAACATTTACTCACTGGCATTCGCATCCTGGATTTCACCCGAGCGCTGGCAGGTCCAACATGCACACGCATGTTCGCCGAGATGGGGGCTGAGGTGATTAAGGTTGAATCAGCTCCAAACGGCGATTTGACGCGGGCAGTATCCAAAATGCGCGCCGATCGAAGCCTCTACTACGTGCAGCAAAATCTGAATAAGAAAAGCCTCTGCCTGGATTTGCGGAGTGCGGACAGCATGCAGATCATTCGCGAACTGGTACCGCTGTGCGACGTTGTAGTGGAAAATTTCAAGCCGGGTGTGATCGACGCGATGGGATTGGGCTTCGAGACATTAAAAGGCCTGCGCGAGGATATTATTCTGTGCTCGATTTCGGCGCTGGGACAGAAAGGACCGCTCTCGGCCAAACCCGGCTATGACTATATCGCCCAGGCTTATTCGGGAATTACCTCGATGATCGGCGAGCGCGACCAATCTCCGTGCATCCCGATGGCCGGCATTGGTGACGTCAGCACCGGGGTCACCGCCGCATTCAGTATCGCCGCCGCTTTACTGCACCGCGCCCGGACCGGGCGTGGGCAGCACTTGGATATTGGATTGCTCGATTGTTACTACCATTATCATGAAGTGAACGTACATCAGTATTCGGCCAGCGACGGCGAAATCGAACCAACCCGTAATGGTCGGCACGTCGGCTATGTGTGCCCGGCAGGGATTTATCGTGGTACCGATGGCGACGTCATGGTTATGGCCTTTCTGCATCACTGGGCTGATTTATGCGCGGCTATGGACCGGACCGACCTCATCACGGCGGCAGGGTGGGCAACCGATGCTGAGCGCCTGACGAGGCTGGATGAAGTTATCGAACTCGTTGAGACCTGGCTGCAGACCTTTGGGGATGTCGGCGGCGCGATCGATAAACTGGAGGCGCACGGCGTGCCCTGCGCGCCGGTACTCACAGTCGCAGAAACAGTAAATCACCCGCACTTTATTGAACGCGGCACCGTACGAACAATCCACGATCCGATTGCAGGCGAGGTGCAAATTCCTGGCATGCCTGTGAAAACATCAGACTATCCGGCCGACTCGCCGTACACCGCGCCGACTCTCGGCGAACATAACGCAGAGGTTTTGCGCGACCTGTTGGGGCGTAGCGATAAAGATGTCGAGGCGCTTGCTGAAAACGGCGTACTGCACAGCGGTCCGACCTGAAATTTGATCTGACATACATATTGCAACGCGGAGATTATTTATGAGTGGCGAAGGCCTGCTCACCGAAGAACGCCTGATGATTCGTGACGTGGCACGCGAATTTACCATGAAGGAAGTCCTGCCCGTCGCCAACGAACTGGACCCGGTCCAAGGAGAGATCCCGCTCGAGTTGCGCGACAAACTCGCAGACATGGGCTATTTCGGCATTCGCATTCCCGAACAATACGGCGGCAGCGGACTGGGGTGTTTCGAATACTGTCTGGTGGCCGAACAACTTGCGCGCGGGTGGATGAGTGTCGCTAGCATCATTGCGCGCGGCAATGGCACGCTCACTATTGATTTGCTCTCCGACGAGCAAAAATCCCGGGTCCTGCCGCGTGTTGTGACCGGCGAGTATTTGGGGGCGATGTCCTTGTCCGAGCCAGATACGGGTTCCGATTTGGCCTCGATGTCGTGTCGTGCCGTACGGGACGGTGACGACTGGGTGATCACGGGCAACAAATACTGGTGCACATTCGCCGACGGAGCCGACTACATCGTCCTGTTCGCCCGCACGAGCACATCCGATGATCCGGCCCGCCGTCATGTCGGCATCAGCGCATTTATTATCGATAAACCACGCGGCCAGTTGCCGGACGGCGTGCATGGTAGTCCGATTCCAAAAATAGGCTACTTCGGGTGGAAAACCTGGGAACTCGCGTTTGACGGGCTGCGTCTGCCCGGCTCGGCTTTGATTGGTGCCGAAGGGCGTGCTTTCTATGCGCTCGCTAAAGGACTCGATGAAGCACGGGCACATACCGCCGCGCGCTCTATCGGTCTCGCGCAGGGCGCACTTGAGGATGCCATGGCCTATGCGCAAGAACGCGCCCAGTTCGGGCGTCCAATCGCCGAATTTCAGGATCTGCGTTTTAAGATCGCTCGAATGGCAACAGATATAGAGGCCGCGCGTCAGCTGCTGTACTCAGTCTGCGACCGTATCGATTCCGGTCAACGCTGCGACAAGGAAGCCTCGATGGTGAAATATTTCGCCAGCGAGATGGCCGAGCGCGTCACCAGTGACGCACTACAGATTCTGGGTGGCGCAGGCTATACCCAGTTGCATGCCGTCGAGCGACACTGGCGCGACGCACGTCTGACGAAAATATTCGAGGGGACGTCCGAAATCCAGCTGCGCATCATTTCAGATAACTTGCTGGGCAAGGGTGGCCGATGAACGTACATCGCAATCGCCGAGCACGGTGGGGCGATTAATGCCGCAGGCAACCCGGCAGGCCATGAGCGGTGTACTCGAGGGTGTCGTTGTCCTCGATTTAACGCAAATGCTGGCGGGCCCCTACTGTACGATGATGCTCGCCGATCACGGCGCCGACGTGATTAAAATTGAGCCGCCGCACGGCGACATGTCGCGCAGCCTCGGACCCTTTTGTAGCGCCGACGTGAATCAGACTGAAGGCGGTTATTTCCACTCCATCAACCGCAACAAGCGCAGCATCGTGCTGGATCTGAAAAATCCACACGACATCGAAGTTTTTCTCGCACTCGTGCGCAAGGCCGACGTCGTGGTTGAGAATTTTCGGCACGGCGTAATGGATCGCCTGGGGCTCAGCTATGAGGTGCTGGCGAAGGAAAACCCCGCGCTCGTCTACGCCACGATTCGCGGTTTTGGCGATCAGCGCGGCGGCGAGAGTCCACTGATTGAGTGGCCGGCGTTCGACATTGTGGCCCAGGCAATGAGTGGCTTTATGAGCATGACCGGACCACGTAATGAACCGACTAAAGCGGGCCCGGGCATTGGCGATTTGGTGCCTGGCTTGATGTGCGCATTCGGCATTGTCGCTGGCGTTCGGCACGCAGAGCGAACCGGTATTGGCCAGTTTGTTGATGTCGCAATGTATGACGCCATGCTGTCGATTTGCGAGCGCATGGTCTACCGCTACTCCTTTGGGGACGCGGTGTCGACTGGAGAGGGTAACGACCACCCAATGGTGAATCCGTTTTCGATTTTCGCCTGCGCGGATGGCTGGATGGCTATTGGCTGTCCGCTGGACGCGCAATGGCAGGAGTTGTTGCGCGTGATGGGGCGCGAGGATTTGAACGACACGGCCGGTTTCAGAACGAATACAGAGCGGGTCGAAAATGCGAGCACCATGCGAGAGGTCATTACGACCTGGACTGCCGGGATGACCAAGCAGGAACTCATCGATCAACTGGCTGGGCGCGTGCCCTGTGGGCCAGTCAACGACGTCGTCGATATTTTCAACGATCCGCATGTGGCGGCGCGCGAGATGTTGCCTGAGGTCGAACTGCCCGGACTCAATCAGCGCGCCCGCATTGCCGGTGTGCCCGTGCGTTTCTCAGCCACACCCGGCGGCGTGCACAGCGCAGGTCCGGCACTCGGGATTCACACTGCGGAAGTTTTTGAACAGTTCGGTCTGCCCGTAATACCCGCTTCGGACGACGCGTAAATGTCTCATGGGTGCCACGCTCACGCCGCGGCATCCGGGAAAGGGTCCGTCATGGTCGGCGCGAGCGGTACTTCAAATGCATTGAGCGTATGTGAAATCAAACAGTAGTAGCCAACTGTCATGACTAACTCGACGAGTCCCTGCTCGCCGAACGCATCCAGCGCCAGGGTATACAGCTCAGCTGGAATTCTGTGTGTGTCCAACAATGCCCAACAATGCCCGCGTGAGCCGATAGGCGAGTCCTTCACTGCCGACGAAGTCGGGCACCTGATCGCAGCGCAGCTGTTCCAACGTCGTGGCGTTGACGCCGGCCGCGATTGCGAGCGCGTGATGGGCAGCAAATTCGAAACGCGCCTGATGAAAATGCCCCACAGTGCAGATGGCAACTTCCCTCACGTTGTCCGGGAGGCTTGAGCCATAGCGGACCGCAGCGCCAAGCGCCTGAGCGGGTCCGCCGAGGCTTGGTGCTCGGACGAATACATCGAACGGCCCAACCAGTCCAATGTCCTGCATCTGCGCGCGGCGCGGGCCTTGCAGGATGTCTTCCATGACCTGCTGTTGCCCGATTGTGAGCATATTGAGGTCAAGTTTTTCCAATCGCATGGCCACACCGTCATCGCTAGCAAATAGTCCCAGACCTTAGCAGACGAGTAGCTGGCGCCGCAGGGAACCCGGATTGCGCCGTGTGCCGCAGCACGTTAGATGATGGCGAGAGGGTAATCGATTGCAGACACAGTCGTCGTCTCACGCCGGCTGCAAATTCTTGCTCGGGCAGACGAAAAACTCACGGGGATTGGGCTGCGTCAGTGACCGTACGGCATCCTGATTACATCCTTATTCCGGCCGACCAGAAACAAACAGACTGTGCTAATCTGGCCGTATTGTGACGTTATAACCGCAAGATCGTGCTCTTTGCCAGAGCCGGACGGCGTATCCGCCCGCGGGCGTCTCAAACAACAATAATGTCTCTTAGCGCTTGCCCATGCCGCGCCGAGGCACAACAAAATCTGTTACCCATTGAGGAGGTCTACACCCATGATCAAGCTACACGGTTTTTTAGTCAGCAATTACTACAGCATGGTCAAATTCGCCCTGTTGGAAAAAGGTCTAGAGTTTGAGCACGTTCAAGTTATGCCCAGTCAGGAAGATGACTTCAAAGCAAAAAGCCCGATGGGCAAAGTGCCCTGTATCGAAACTGAGCACGGTTTCATTTCCGAGACCATTGCCATTCTGGAATATCTCGAAAGCATCAAGCCAAGCCCCGCATTGTTCCCCGCCGACCCTTACGCCGCAGCAAAAGTACGTGAAGTAGCGCATGGGCTCGAGCTTTATATTGAGCTGCAGGGCCGGCGCCACTATTCGGAAATATTCTTCGGTGAAAAGCGCAACGAAGCCGCTGTCGCGGAAGCAAAACCCGTTATCGAGAACGGGCTCAAGGCGCTTAAGCAGCTGGGCTCGTTTGGCCCCTATATTTGCGGTGAATTCAGTGCCGCCGACATCGTCGCTGCTCATTCCTTCGTCTACGCAGCGCCAGTCTGTCAGGCGGTCTACGGTTGGGACATCATCGCCGAAGTGCCAGGCCTGCAAGCCGCCCTCGATGCCACCAATGCACGCGCAGCAGGTGCTCAAGTCGCTACCGAGCACGGCGCGGCGATGAAGGCTTTCCAGGAATCCGCAGCTTAGGACAACGCGACCTGACGTGGCTGCGTCTGCGTCAGGTCCACGCGTTGAAGGAGACAGCTTATGAGTGAGACGCTGTTATTACCCGTGGATGCCATACGCGACGGGTTGAACGCCGATCCCGAATTCACGCTTGCCGCGCGCTTCTGGTATTGCGACCTGCGTATTGGTGTCGGCGAAGACCTCTACTTTATGCGCATCGAGAACGGCCGAGTGGCGAGTTTTAAACTCGGCACGCAAGGCTTCGATCCGTACCTTATTCATATTGGTGGCACAGCCGAGGTGTGGCAACAGATGTTGGTCGAGGTGCCGAAACCGTTTTATCACGATTGGTTTGCCGCTTCGTTCCATCACGAGTTCGAGATCAGCGGCGATCTCGGCTCAGCCTATGCGTATTACTTTGCGATTCGCCGCATGCACGCGATTTTCGGACGCAGTGTGCGTGCGCTCGAACGCGCGGCCTAAGGGAGGGCTTGCCATGGCACGTTATTCAGACATTATCGGGCGCTATCTTTACCTCGATGTCGAGGGGATGGAATATCGCGTTTACCTGGAGGAAGCGGGGCAGGGCATACCGCTGGTTTGCCAGCACACCGCCGGTTCCGACGGTCGGCAGTATCGTCATTTGCTGGAAGACAAAGAAATCACGTCGCGATTCCGCGTTATCTCGGTCGATTTGCCTTATCACGGCAAGTCCCTACCGCCAGCGGCCAAGCGATATTGGGAAGAAGAATACAAACTGACTAAAGACTGGTTCATGACGTTCTGGATCCGTCTGGTTGAAGAACTCGAACTCGATCAGCCAATCTTCATGGGTTGTTCCATGGGCGGGCACCTGGCGTCCGACCTCGCCTTGCACCATGCGGCATCGTTTCGGGCCTGCATTGGCTTGGAAGCCTCGATGTGGAGCGGTGGTTTCGATCAATTGTTCCAGCATTGGTGGCGTCATCCGCGCCTGTCGAATGAGGCCAAGCCAGCAATGATGTTGAGCCTATGCTCACCCAACTCGCCGGAAGTGAGCGTGCGAGAGACAGTCTGGACGTACAGCCAAGGGGCACCGCCGGTCTTCTCGGGGGACTTGAACTACTACGGTGTCGAACACGATCTGCGCGAAAATGCTCACCTCATCGATACCAATGAATGTATGTTTTACATCCTGAGCGGCGAATATGACTGGTCGGCCTACCCAGCTGCCTGCCAAGAACTTGCCGCAGCGGTTAAGGGTTCTAGCTATACCTTGATGGAAGGCATGGGTCATTTTCCAATGTCGGAGAATCCAGCCGAATTCAAGAATTACCTGATGCCCGTGCTAAGTGATATTGAGCAGCGCAGTCAGGCTGCAGCGGCCTGACGCTGAAGGTTGCCGGTTGTAGCTGGGGTGACTCGGCTACAACCACACGACAGATCGTGGTCCGTCGATTTACTCGAATTCCTGGTGACCATCTTGCGAACTTGACGCCGAGCGTCTGAATCGCGAACCTTACACCGTGTTATCAATAGACCAGATTCGCGCTGCGCTTCACGAGTGCAGCCACGAGCCGGCTCGCTTCGAACCGGCACCCCATCACGCGTCTGTTGCGATGATTCTTGCACACGGCGAAACCGATTTGGACGTTTGCTTCATCCGTCGTGCGGAGCGCGAAGGCGACCCATGGTCCGGCCAGGTCGCGTTCCCGGGTGGTCGAGCTGGTCATGGCGACGTTGATGCGCATGCTGTTGCCGAACGCGAAACGTTTGAGGAAATCGGTCTTGTGCTTGACCCTGTGCACCGCGTCGGCGCCTTGCCCGTGCGCCCGAATGTGCGTAACGACCTAACCCTATCGCCATTCGTCTATTACGTGGGTGACGCGCAGCGCGCGCAAGCCACGGTGCGTATACCTGCCGAGGTGGCCAGCGTATTTTGGGTCCCGTTGACGCATTTGTTCGACGATGATGCCGTCACTGAGCTGGAGTATCCGCATGGCGGCTCACTTTCCCAATTCCCTGGCATTCTTTTCGACGAGCATGTCATCTGGGGCTTAACCCTGCGCGTGCTGCACAGTTTTGCCGACATCATGCGCCTTGAATTGCCTGCCCTCGCTGTCGACGACCAGCGCTGACCTGGACCAGGGTTGCCATGTCACGTGGCGCTTAGAAACCGGCGCACCTCAGGTCGGATTACCGGCTACGGACAACCCACCGTAAATGCCGCCCATGCTCACCGCGCGGCCGTCTCCCGGAGCACCGGCATGGAACCCAATCAGTTTGATGGCAGTGCTTAACTCGCCTTGTCGGGCTTTTTCATGCCAATTCGGTCGTAGTACTTAAGCGGAATGTTCTCCGGGTCCTTGTACACAATCAGCGAGCAATAATCTCGCCCCAGTTTCGCTGCTGGCTCCACCACGACAAATGGTCGCCCGCGTTCCTGGATGTCGATTTTCTCCATCGCGTATTCATGTGCGCAGTAAACGGGATAGTCCGGGCGACCGTAAGTGAGCGGCTGACCTTCTTTGATCGTATGAAAAGCGTTTTCGCCTTCGTACTTGCCCTCGGAAATAAGCCGTCCACCGCTTCCGCACGGACACATCTTGATTTCAATTTTCTCGTCGTCTTCAGTGATGTCGAGCGGCTGCAGATGGCCGTGCAGGCCGGACGCAAACATTTTTATTTTGCGCGGCAAATCTTCCGGCGCGCTTGGCAGACTGTCCATGATTGGTTTCCACCACGCTCGCACACCTTCGAGCATGACCTCGTCGAGTTCTTCATCGCCGTGACGGCGCGCCACCTCGCTTAGCGTTGCGGTGATCCAATTGCGATACAAATCGTGCATGCCAAGGAATTCGTTGTACATCCGTTTGGCGATTTTCTTGGCTTTCTCACTGTCGCCAGCATCGATTGCATCGGTTAATCGGTCAACTGTGCGGCGTTCCATATCGCGCAGTTCGTCTTCTGTAAAAAATCGGTCAGCCATCGTTTTCCCCTCGAACTAAGCTGTGCGGAACTATTCCGGCACAGCACCTTTAAGTGTCACGCGGTACATCACACGTCTGAATCCGTGATAATCGTTCAGAGCGTTGTGCTGTGCAGCGCGGTTATCCCACAGTGCGACTGAACCCGCCTGCCAGTGAAAGCGACAGGTAAATTCTTCACGCTGTTGTACTTTATACAAATATTCAAGAATCGGGCGGCTCTCTTCCACGCGCATCCCTTCAATCGTGAGCGTATGGGCATTGCTGCAGTAAAGTGCTTTGCGTCCCGTCTCAGGATGCGTACGCACGAGCGGATGCGAAGCCGTTGTGACCACGTCCGCCGCATCTTTGGGCTTCTCTGCAATGCGGTTCACGCGCGTGACTGCCGCGTCCGGTTTTTCGGCGCTGTTAACGCCACGCAAGCCAGAAAGCAGGGCCTTCATGCCCTCCGACAGGGATTCGTAGGCCAGGTACATATTGGCGAACAAGGTGTCGCCGCCGAATTCAGGTACTTCACTGGCGTACAACACTGAACCCAGAGGTGGCGTCTGCAGATAACTGGTGTCGGTGTGCCACAGGCCACCGAAGTTAATCGTCTCGTCTTCTTTCTTACTCACTTCGACGACTTCAGGATGCTCGGCCATACCTTCGACGAACGGGTAGTAGCCAATTTCACCGAACTTGCGGGTAAAGGCCACAAGTTGCTCCGGCGTAAGCGATTGGCCGCGAAAGAACACGACCAGATGTTGCAGGAAAGCATCGCGAATCTCAGCCAGTGTGCGCTCAGACAGTTCGTCGGCGATATTGACGCCGGAAATCACGGCACCGATTGCTGGCGTTAGGCGTTGAACCTGAATGTTTTGGTATTGGGTGGTCATGGTGTGCCGTTGAGTTCAAGAAATAATTTGCGCACTATGCGCCTAATGCGGCGCGAATCGGGCCATCAATTTGGGCAACTACTTCAGCATATTGCGCGGTGCTGTCGTACCCTTGGGTGTGAACCAGATGGGTCACACCGACGTCACGGTAAGCGCAAGCAAGATCGATTGCGGCATTGGTGTCCTCAAGCGGCAGTGTCTTCATTGCGATAACTTCCATGTCGCCACGTCCGTTATCGCGGGCGCGGTTCTGCAATTCCGTGATCGGCGCTTGCAGATCTTCGGGCGGTTTGCCCGCCGGGATCCATCCGTCGCCCAGGGCCAGCGCGCGTGGGATCGCAATCTCCGCGCTGCCTCCGACGTAAACAGGTGGCATTGGCAGGGCCGGGTTCAATTCGATGGGCTGCCCATTGACTTCGACGACCAACGAGTCGGCACTGGCACGTAAAAATGCAAGCGTATCGTCCGTGATCTGGCCGCGGCGCGATTTCGGCACCCCGAGCGCGCGGAACTCTTCTTCAAGATAACCGGGGCCGACCCCGAGGAGGAAACGATTGCCGGATAACACCTGAATGCTGGCAATCAATTTGTTGGTAATCAGTGGTGGTCGATACGGGATGATTAACACGGCCGTGCCGAATGCGATGCGGCGCGTGACTGCGGCCAGAAAATTACCGAACGCTAGCGGATCGATGATGGGCCCCATATCTGCCGGGATGCCGTAAGGGTTGTCGTCAAGAACCGGAGGCAGACCGACGTGATCGTTGAACCAGATTGCATCAAGGCTCGAATTGTCCGCACTTTGGGCGCAGGCAGTTAAAAAATCGGGGGTCGCGTGAATGCCCCAATTACGAATATTCATACCTAGTTTCATCGTCCGGATGCTCCGCTTTCGACAGTGAGCGCATCAATTCGAATCAGGTACCATGCGCAGTTCAGATTGTGCCACAAGCCGGAAATGGAGGAATGATGTCGAAACTAAAAGGTCGCTGCATGTGTGGCCAAATCCGTTACGACAGTCAGGCAGAGCCGTTAATGACCGCTGTCTGTCATTGTCCCGATTGCCAGCGCCAAACAGGCACCTCCTTTTCCATTGTCGTCGGCTTGCCAGTGGATCAATTTGAACACACTGGTGATATCAGCATTTACACCACGACCGGCGAAAGCGGGGAGAGCGTTCATCGGCATTTTTGCGGAACATGCGGTTCACCGATTTATTCACTACCAGAGGCTATAACAGGCTTGATCTTCCTTAAGGCCGGCACGCTTGACGATACGAGCTGGCTTCAGCCGCAGTCAGAATTTTTCTGTGAAACGGCGTAACCGTGGTGCAAGCTGGACGGCGATTGGCCGAAAGCACCGCGCAATCCACCGATGGAATAGCGTTGTGAACAGGCCTCCAGAGCGCCTTCTGCGCGTAGATAACCTGAATGTCGCCGAGGTCTCAGCGTTGCTCGCGCCCGGCGAGTTACGTGCGGAGCTACCGCTCGATGCCGCAGGCGCGAGGGTTATCGCCGGCGCCCGCGACGCCGTCAGCGCCATTATAGATGGGCGCGACCCGCGCTTATTGGTCGTCGTGGGACCATGTTCAATTCACGATCTTGTGGCAGCACGCGAGTACCTCGGAAATTTGCGTGGGCTAGCTGACGAGCTCAGCGACCAGTTATTGATCATGATGCGGGTTTATTTCGAGAAGCCACGCACCACGGTGGGCTGGAAAGGATTGCTGAACGATCCACATCTGGACGACACTTTCGATATCGAGAGCGGCCTGCGCCAGGCCCGTGCTTTACTGCTCGAGTTGACGGCAGCCGGTATGCCAGCCGCGACTGAGGCACTCGACCCCGTCGCGCCACAGTATCTTGGGGACCTGATCAGTTGGTATGCCATCGGGGCGCGAACAACGGAATCGCAGACCCACCGGGAAATGGCGAGTGGCTTATCCGCACCGTGTGGTTTTAAAAATGGCACGGACGGCGATATCGATGTTGCAGTCCAAGCCATGCAGGCGGCGCAGAGTCCGCATCACTTTCTCGGTATCGACGAATCCGGCAGGACATCTGTTGTACGGACCAGGGGCAACGCGCAGACGCATGTCATTCTGCGCGGAGGAGGGCAGCCGAACTATACCAGTGAGCACGTGCAAATTTGCCGTAGCAAACTACGCCAGGCAGGATTGCGCGAGGCGGTGATGGTTGATTGCAATCACGGCAATTCCGGCAAAGACCCGAGCCGCCAAGCCGAGGTCGCGCATGCTGTAGTCGCGCAACGACAGGCTGGCGACACGGCGCTGGTCGGATTGATGCTGGAGAGCAATCTGTTCGGCGGGCGACAAGATTTGGGGAGTAATCTGGACGATCTCGCCTATGGCATATCACTCACCGATGCGTGCCTAGACTGGCGATCAACGGCGGCTCTGCTGCGCGAAATAGCGTCGTCGCACAGGGGACGCTGAAGCGCGGCCACGCGGTGCCTGTTGCGAGCAACAACCCCCGGAGTTTGTGTGGACTCGGCGGCGCCAAAGCGGTTGCGACAGATATTGCGGCGCCATATGGCCGGCTAAATGCCGTCGAACCCATGGAATGTCGCGACATTCGAAATCGCCTCGCGCTCGCTCACCAGGGTGTTTTCGATCGCATCCGGATCGGCGTATCCGAGGCTCATGCCGGATACCAGGACCTGGTCATCAGGAATCTTCAGATGACGAAAAATCGGTTCCTGGAACTGGATCCACGCTGCTTGAGGACAAGTGTCCAAGCCGAATCCGCGTGCCGCCAACATGATCGTTTGTAGATACATGCCAGTGTCGGACCAACTTCCGCGCGCAAGATAGGCGTCGGTAGTCACAAACAACCCGATCGGCGCATCGAAGAACATGAAATTTCGCGCCCCTTGCCGAGCTGCCGCTTCGCGGTCGCCTTTTTTAATCCCAAGCAGGCCGTACAAGCCCCAACCAACCCCGCGGCGGCGATCGCGATGAATGTCATGCCAGCTTTCCGGATAGTAGCCGTATTCCTCGTAAGTCTTCGCACCGCCATTGGCGGCCAACTCCAGGACATCATCGGTGATGGCCTGACGAACGTCGCCAGCACAAATATGAACATGCCACGGCTGTGTGTTAGTCCCGCTCGGTGCACGTTGAGAAATCTCGATAATTTTCGCCACCGTGTCCCTGGGCACCGGCTGATCGGTAAATGCTCGAATCGATTTCCGAGTTCTGATTGCTTCTAAAACATCCATTTGCAAGGCTCAAAATTCTTCAGTTAAAAAAGAGCGCGAAACATAGCACTTCGTGCCCTTTTCAATAAAGGACAGGCACGCATTGAAGCTTGGCACTCATTGAAGCTTCACCCTTAAGCCGCTAGTCTGCAGCGAAACCACCCACCCAATGTCAGGAGGTCAAGGATGACCCGAGCACGAGCAACTTTAGTCTCAATAGACGAGACCCCGTATTACCACTGCACTGGCCGCTGCGTCCGGCGAGCGTTCCTGTGCGGTCACGACAAAATCGATGGCCGCTCTTACGAACATCGCCGAACCTGGATGCAGAAGCGCCTTTCGCTGTTGAGCGAGGTCTTCGCTATCGATTTGTGCGCTTACGCATTGATGAGCAACCACTACCATCTGGTGATTAAGCTGAATCCGGGCGTTGTCGAGTCGTGGTCTGACGATGAAATCATCAGACGTTGGACGAAAGTGTTCAGCGGGCCGAACGTTGTTCAACAGTATCTTGCTGGAAAATCGCTATCGCCGGCGGAGAGCGCTCAACTCGGCACGTGTGTCGCTCAGTGGCGAGAGCGTGTGTGTAGTCTGTCGTGGTTTATGCGTTGCCTGAATCAATATATCGCCCGCATGGCGAATATCGAAGACAGCTGCACGGGTCATTTCTGGGAAGGCCGCTTCAGTTCACAGGCTTTGTTGGACGAAACTGCATTGTTGACGGCGATGGCTTATGTTGATTTGAATCCGGTTCGCGCAGGAATCGCGAAAAGCATCGCGGACAGTGACTACACGTCAGCTCAGGATCGATTACAGGAAACAGTGCCAGATAGCGCCGCGTTGAAACCTAAATTAATCTCGTTAGCTAATGCTGCCTCGGACGACGCACCAAACGACCTGCCGTTCAACGTGCGGGATTATCTCGAGCTACTGGATACCACCGGGCGCTGTGTCGTGCCAGGTAAGCGCGGCGCCATCGCCGGGACGCAGCCGAGACTACTACAACAAATGGGTGTCTCGGTCGACGGATGGCTGACAACCGTAACGCAGTTACACCGGCGCTATGAGCTGGCAATCGGCTCGCCAGGGCGGCTTCAGGCCCTCGCCATCCGTCAGGGCAAGCGCTGGGTTTGGGGGTTGAGCCAAGCTCGGCGTTTTTATCCGGCACCCAGCATCTCACATTAAACTTTGAGTCGTCGTATTTGATATGGCTTCGGGCATTTCACGGGTGGCTGTGCCCAGAACGCCTCGAACGATGCCATACGCGGGGTTGCTTCTCTGTTCCGCAGTCAACGTCGACCATTTGTACCCGTAGCCCGATCGGACGCGCTCTCGGTCGCTAGCGTTCCAATATTTCTGCCTGTCCCTAATTTGCCCAATTTGCTGCCTGTCCCTAATTGGAAAAGCGGCGTCAGTCGGGGCTATGGACTAATTCACTTGGCGATCTTTGTCGCCCCAAAACGGTTTGCGCAGCTCTGTCTTAAGCACCTTGCCCGCTCCGGACAACGGCAACGGCTCAGCCCGAAAACTGATTGAGCGCGGACATTTGTAGTCGGCGATAAGTTTGCGGCAATGGCGCATCAAATCGTCCGGATCTGGCGTACAACCTTCTCGGGGCACGACGACGGCGTGCACGCGCTCTCCCCATTTGTCATCGGGCACCCCGATAACGGCACACTGGCCGACCTCGTCATGTTCATACATCGCGTTTTCGACTTCGGTCGAATAGACGTTCTCGCCACCCGAAATGATCATGTCTTTGAGTCGGTCGGATATAAAAATGAACCCACCGTCATCCATGTAGGCTGCATCGCCGGTGTGTAGCCAGCCACCGCGCAGCGTCTCCGCGCTTAGATCGTCTCGTCCCCAATAGCCTTTCATGATGTTTGCGCCGCGCGCGACGATTTCACCGACCTCACCACGAGGGACTTCGTTATCCTGTTCGTCGACAATTTTCAGCTCGACGGCTGGCATCGCTCGGCCAGCTGAGCGCAACCGCCCGGCGTCCGGTCCGCTGGTCACGTGATAGCGAGAATCGAGTCCAGTGAGCAGTGGTGCAGATTCAGTCTGGCCGTAAAGCTGATAAGCCCGAACCCAGGACAGCTTTGCTATCAAGTCGTGTGCGACCGCTTCTGGCATTGGTGAGGCGCCGTAATAAAGTCGCTGCAACTGCGACAAATCAAAGTCAGCAAAGCCATCTTGTTCCAACAGCATTTGAATCATTGTCGGTACCAGGATGGTGTCGGTCACCGCATGCTCTTGCAGCGCTTTCGCGCACGCTATCGGTTCAAAACGGGGGATAAATATGTGTTTCGCGCCGAGATGCGTGATGAGATACATGTACAACGCATCGGCGATATGAAACATCGGCGCGGCGTGCAAATAAATCACGTCGGGGGACAAGTCCAACAAGGTGGCAAACTGCAATGTGTTCGCAACGTGATTGGTATGTGTCAGCATCACGCCCTTGGAGCGCCCGGTCGTACCACCGGTATAGAAGATCCCCGATATGTCGTCCGGTGCCCGCACTACCTCCTCGGCTGCCGGGCATGAGCTCACCAGTGCGTCCAAATTCGCGTCTTCGCCATTCAGGACAGCATCGACGGAAATTATCGTCAGGGGGTGTTCCACCTGGTCGCGCAATTCGGCCACTACCGGCCACAGTTCGCGATCGACGAACAGTACGCGCGTACCTGAATCGTTCAGCGAAAACGCAATCTCGGCAGCAGACCAGCGATAATTCACCGGCACTATCACCGCCCCGGCCCAGGGCGCGGCAAAGACCACCTCCATATAACGGTCAGAGTTGAGTGCGATGATGCCAACCCGGTCGCCGGACTTCACGCCGACGCTCGTCAGACCACCGGCGAGTCGTGCGACACGGTCGACGAACTGCGCCCACGTATGAGTGCGATCACCATCGACGGTGGCAACTTGGTCAGGGATTTGTTGTAGATTTCGATGAAGTGGTTGGGTAACCCGCATAGTGAGTCCAGTTAGTCCGTGTTTCGGGGAATTCAGAGTGCCGCGTGTTCAGGCCGCAGCGCGACGGAGTTCTTCAATCAGCGTGGCCATGATCTCGGCTACGGATTCGACCTTATTCACCTGTTCAACAGATTCGCCTGCGTACAGTGCAACCGCTTCGATGTCACCTTCAAAACCCAATGACGGAGGGACAACACTGTAACGAGGTACGGAGATGGCATCGTCACCGCTGCCAAACACACCAACCTCGTCACCTTCACCCGGGCGCGAACCCGTTGCTGGTTTCCCGGCTGCCTCCCAGTCGTCGTAGGTCTTGTTACGAATGACCCGATGATTCGCGTCTGGCCAACCCAGATCAAATAATTTCGTTAGCACCGTGTCACTCGCATGCGCTGCAAGCACGCGCGCCTTGTAGTCTTCTGTTGCGAGCGACTCCGGGCTTGCGAGGAATCGCGTGCCGAGTGTCACCGCGCTCGCACCGGCGCTCAGTGCCGCTTGGATTTCTGTACCGTTGGTGATGCCACCAGCCGCGATCACGGGAAGCGGTCCAAGTACCCGGACCGTATCGGAAAGTGTGCTTGCGAGGGGCGCATGGGCTTTAACGTGCCCGCCTGCCTCCGTGCCCTGAACGATGACGCCATCCACGCCCGCGTCTGCAGCCAATACCGCGTCTTCTGGCCCGCCGCATTGCGACAAGACGAACATACCGCGCTTGTGCGCATCGGCTACGAACGGTTGCGGATCACCCCAGAACAACACGAGAATTTCGAGGCCACTGTCGAAACACGCTTCGACATCGGCCCCATCAGACATTGGCAGGATGATATTGCCGCCCAAGGGCCGCGAAGTCAGGCGACGCGCTTCGGCCACCAACGGCGCTATCAAGTGCGGCGGCTTTGCGCCGCAAGCTAAAACGCCGACGCCGCCCCCGGCGTTCACGGCACTCGCCATGGCCGCACCAGCGACGCCGCCCATGCCCGCGTTGAATATGGGGAAGCGCGGATCGAGATGGTCGAGAAAATTTCGCATGCGTCGTTCCTAAACCCCGGGAGCCAATAAATCGTTAAGGTCAGCGGTGTCCAAAATTATACGCATCTCAGTCCGATATTGAGAGAAGTCTCCTCGGTAACGCATGGGCCGCGCAGAGCGTTTCGGTGAAGCTATCCGCTCACCGCATCGGATTGAGCTCGGTGGAGCACTACTCGCGTCGATGTTTGGAGTTCAGAAAATCGAGAAACACGTCCTCCCGGGACGGGCGCAGGAACAGGTAGCCTTGATACGCGTTAATGCCGATACCTGAAAGAAAGTCGAACTGCTCCTGCGATTCGACGCCCTCGGCAACAGTGTGCAACTGCAATTGACGACTCATTGCAGCGATGGTCTGGCAAATGACTTCATCACTCTGGTCCGTACCGATATCAGCGACAAATGAGCGGTCTATTTTCAACTGATCAATCGGCAGGCGTTTCAGGTAGGAGAGTGACGAATAGCCGACGCCAAAATCGTCGATCGAGAAGCGAATGCCGAGCTGACCAAGCTGGAGCATGATTTCAATAGTCGCCTCGACGTCTTCGATGACAGTCCCTTCGGTAATTTCGAACATGATTCGATCGGCTGGAATTCGATAATCGCCCAACAACTGCTCGACTTCATCGACAAAAGTATCGCTGCGAAGTTGTTTCGAGCTCACGTTAATCGCGAGCTCGTCCAACACAATGCCCCGGCCCAACCATTCCCGGTAGCGTTCGAATGCCGCATTTAAAACCCAATGTCCGATTTCGATTATGAGCCCGCGTTCCTCCGCGATCGGGATAAATTCTGACGGCAGGACCTGTCCTCGTTGGGGATGATTCCAGCGCAGCAAGACTTCGGCGCCAGACACCGCACCCCAATGGTCAACCTGCGGCTGGAAGTACAATTCAAACGCCTGGCGCGCGATTGCCTGGCGCAAATCGCCTTCAACCATCAGCCGCTGCCGAGTCGATTCCTCCATCTCGCGACGGAAAAATCGCGTGACGTTACGCCCGGCGGCCTTGCCGCTATACATCGCGGTGTCTGCTTGCTTGAGCACATCATCGGCGCTGCGACCGTTCTCGGGGAACAACGAAATACCAATCGTAGGCGTGACGTGAAACTGGTGGTGATCGAATTGGAATGGTTGCCCTAATGATTGGTGAATCTTCTCAGCGACGAGTTGCGACTGATGCGCGCAAACATCGAGGTCCGGCGCAATTTCGGGTAGCAATACGACAAACTCATCGCCACCTATCCGCGCGACGGTGTCTTCTTGCCGAGTCACATTGCGCAAGCGATCGGCAACCGCCTTCAGCAATTGATCTCCGACCGAATGTCCCAGCGTGTCGTTAACCTGTTTGAACTGGTCCATATCAATGAACAGCAGGGCACCGAAATTACCGCGACGTCGCGCGGCGGCGAACGAAGCTTCCAGACGTTGATTAAAATAGCGACGATTAGGCAACTCCGTCAGCGCATCGAAGTAGGCCAAATGTTTAGCTGCCTGTTCTGCCTGTTTGCGCACCGTGATGTCATTGACGGTGCCGAGCACTCCGATAACATCGCCATCAGCATCGCGCATCGGCACCTTCACCAGGTCGAACCACTGGGCAGGTGCGTCGCCAGGCGCAACTTCCACTTCGCGATGAAAGTGCGCGCGAATACCGTCGAGCAGTGGTTTATCTTCGCGCAGCAGGCGTTGTGCGTCGCCTCGCCAGGGCATATCACGGTCCTTCAATCCGACCAGGTCGGCGGGGCAGGCAACATCAGCCAAATCAGCGAAGTGTTGGTTGCCCCCCTGATAGCGTCCGTCCCGATCCTGCCAAAAAATTGACTGTGGCACGGTCTCAATGACCAATTCCAGAAACTGCTGTGAGCGCTCGAGTTCGGCCTGAATCGTTTTCAGCGGAGAAATATCAGTGATGGTTCCAATCAACTTGGTGAAGCGCCCATGCTCATCACGGAACTCACCTTTGCCGCGCACGAGCATCCATTGATAATCGCCATCGGCTTGCTGCACGCGCCCCTGAAACTCGTAGTAAGGTACCGCGCCGCTGTAGTAATCGCGCAGTGCGCGATGCTGCAAGGCGCGGTCCTCAGCATGGATGCGGGAAAATAACTGGGCGCCAGAAAGTGATTGAAAATGCTCGAACTGAGCGCCGGCGATTTCCACGCAGTCAGAGTCGGGAGACCATTCCCAAATGCCCTGTCCGCTACCTTCGATTGCCATATTCAGACGTAACTCGCTCGCCCGTATTACCGCGTGCGTACGTTCACGTTCGAGTTCTCGCGCCGCCCTGGGTGCGAATACTTCAAGCACATTCTGAACGCGAGCTTCGTCTGTAATAGGCTGTTCGAAAAGCAACACAAGCAACCCAACCATTCCGCCTTCGGCTGCCAGTAGCCGTTGTCCGGCATAGGCCTCGAGGTTTCCGTCACGCAGCATGTCATCGTCCGGAAAGGCACCGACAACTTCACGTGCAATAAAGCAGCGGCCGCTTAGAGAGGCCTGCCGGCATGGCGAGCCCTCGAGCGGATACTGCAAATCAAGCAATGGTGAATCTACCGGGTAACAGGCCGTCACTTGCGCGAAACTGTCTTCGATGGCGTCGAGGCGCGCGACAAAAGCGTGGTCGCAACCAGAAAGCTCTGCCGCGGATCTGACGATCGCACTTTACAGGCGCGGATCGTCACCCGTTGTGAACGTATCGGCGACAGTTTGCAGGTGTTGCTGCTCAGCGAGCAGCGCAGTGACATCGGAGAAAGTCCCTAACACCCCGACAATGTTGCCGCTCTGGTCTCGGATGGGGACTTTGGTAGTGTCAGCCCAAATCGGTGCTCCTTTGCTTGAACGAACGTAACTCACATTGTTGATATGGCTCACTGCGCCGCTGACGATCAGGCGATCTTCTTCGCGCACTTCCTCGGCCACTTCGTGCCAACTCATATCAAAATCAGTCAGCCCGACGACATCTGCCTGATCGGTAAGACCGATATCTGTTGCAAACAGGCGGCTACAGCCCAGATAGCGGCTGTCGCGATCTTTCCAGAACACGCGCTGCGGCATCGTCTCGAAGAGGGTCTCAAGAAACTTTCGGGACTCAAATAGCTCAGCCTGAGTACGCTTTAACTGACTGATATCAACATGCGTCCCGATCACCCGGGCTACTCTGCCAGCCTCATCACGGGAGACAACCCGACCGCGCGAGAGAATATTCAGATAGTGGCCGTCGCGATGCCGCAAGCGATGCTCGACTTCGACGCTGTCTGCGTTGCTTTGGAGTAGATCCAAAGCATTTTGTCTGACGTGGGCTCGATCCTCGGGATGCACCAGCGGTGCCATATGGTTTGCCATCGAAGTGAGCGAGCCCTCGGGATAACCAAGCATCAAGTACCACTCTCGCGAGAAGTGCACAGAATTCAACTCGGGTTGCCACTCCCACAGGCCCTGGTGCCCGTTCTCGAGCGCCAGCTGTAAGTTCTGCCGCTGCGTCTTGAGCCCGGAAATTTCGGTGAACGTGCCGATGACACGCGCCACACGCCCGTCCTCGGACCAGAAATTCGCCCCATGACCCATCGCGCCTGTGCAGTCTGACTTCACATTCGATACTGGAGGTTCTGCCGCGGATATGGTCGCGAAAAGAGGCGCGGAACATGGCGCGATCATCAGGATGAACATACTCGAGTCGAATCTGGCTATGACTATCTTTTGGCAGAATGTAATGGTCGAGTTGTGGTCGCCAGGCCGCGTGTTCAGTGATCCGATCATTGGCAACGTCGAGTTCCCACAATCCTTGCTGACTGCTTTCGAGCGCGAAACTCAAAACCGCATCCTGTTTTTTCATTTCACTGACGTCGACCGACGTGCCGACGATGCGAACGACGCGTCCGTCGGCATTCCGTTCAGCGGCCTGGCCCCGCACCAGGAAGTGGATATACCCACCAGCTACCGCGCGGACGCGTTGCTCCAGTTCAAAAAAGCGGGTGTCACCGCGTAGATGAGCGGCCAGCGCATCATCAAGCTTTCCCACATCGTCCGGATGTGTATTGGTCCTGATCTCAATCCCAGGGACCTGTGGACTGCCGAGTGAGTGCCGGGTTTTATCGACCCAATAGCCGGCTTCAGTAAAGATGTCGGTACGCAGATCCCATTCCCAGAAATTCACCTGCCCACTGTCGTAGGTGATGCTCAACTGGCGGCGACCGTCTTCCAGTGCGCGTTCGAGTTCGCGTACCGATGGTTGATTGGAGAGGGCGATTATTGTGCCGCCAAGCGGCCCATCGATAGGGGTAACCTCGGCGTGCAGCTTCGCGCCTTGGGGCTGTGACGCTGCATCGCGCTGCAGCAGATTGGCGACATGCTCGCCCGGCGTCGGGCCGGCGTTATCAGCGGCGTCGATGCTCTGAGGCTTACGTGATGACAACCTGAGCACGTCGCGCCAGGGGCGTTGCTGGGCTTGCTCGGTGTCCCAGTCGAGGAGTTGCTGTGCAGCGCGGTTAAGGCAGCGCACGTTGTGCTCGGCGTCGAGAATGACTATCGCCTGCGGCAACGCATTGAAGGCTGCGCCGAAAAGGAATTCCGCTTCGCGGACCGTGTCATCCATGATTTATTGTGCGCGCTCCCAAGAAAGCCTAAGAAACTCAGATAGCGCGCTGGTTTCTTCTATTCGATGATGTGAAGCATTATTCGCGCGCTGAGCGTCGCGATCCACCACGGTCGTGGGCTTGCCCGGACAGGCCTCATGGCGACCCGCCGAGCCACTAACTGTAAGCGCCGACACAAAGTGTCGGACTCAGCTCGTTTTAAGATCTCCGAAAGCCCCATCGTTGTCTAGCCGGGCAACGTCGCTGTCTGCGTAACCGAGCAGTCCGCACACAATGTCGAGTCGATGCTCATCGAAGTGTGGCGGCGGTGTAGGCGTTTTTAAATCGACCGCGTCACCACCGACCGTGAAGCTCCGCACGCCCTGGATCTGATGACCATCTACGCGCCCATCCAGCAACAACGCCCGTGCTGATTCGTGCTCGAATACGGCCGCCATGTCATTGACGAAACCGAACGGCACCCGAGCATTCGTGAGCTTGGCCGCAAGCATCTCTGAGTCCATTGCGGCGGTCTGTGCGCGGATTAGCTGCAATAGCAACTCGCGGTTCTCGACCCTGCGTTGACCGCTTGAGAAGCGTTCGTCCTTGGCCAGCGGTGCCAGCCCGATAGCGCCAACCAGTTCGCGATACTGACGCTCTGTTGCAGCCGCGATGACTAGTTCGCGCCCATCCGCGCAGGTCAGGACGCTGCCGTAGGGCACGATATTAGGATGTTCCGAACCCATTCTCTTCGGTACATTGCCGGCGACCAGGTAATTGGTCGCTTGATTGGCGAGTGAACTCACGCCGGCCTGAAAAAGCGACGTCGATAAATACGAACCCTCACCCTGGCGATCGCGTTTGAGTAAAGCAAGCAACAGCCCTTCTTTGAGCTGATGGGCTAGCAGCAAGTCGATCAGCGCCACAGGCATTTTTGTCGGCGGTCCGTCAGCCTCGCCGTTGAGGTACGCAAAGCCTGCCTCGGCCTGCAGAATGGCATCGAATCCCGGGCGCGGGTCGGCGGCGCCGTAGGCCGAAATTTGCCCATAGATGAGCTTCGGATTGAGTTCGCGAAGGGTCGCGTAGTCAAGCTTCAAACGTTCTTCGTCGCCGGGTTTGAAGCTGGCCACTACAATATCGGCTCGAGCCGCCAGCGCGTGTGCAATCTCTAGTCCGGCAGGTGTTGTGAGGTCGCAGGCCAGCGATTCCTTGCCCCAGTTCGCACAGGAAAAGTATCCGGAAATATCATCGTCCGGACGCTCACTACCGAGCTTCCAGGCACGCGTCGGATCACCACCTGTGTGGGGATTTTCCAGTTTGATCACGCGCGCGCCGAGCTCGGCAAAAAACATCGTCGTCATCGGCCCGGCCAAAATGCTGGCGAGTTCCAGAACAATAAAATCGCGGTTAAACATCGTTCCTCAAATGTGTGCGGCCATGGTCAGCGATAACATCACGCGCGACGTCCGTATCGCCGGCAGCGTTGCGTCATGAATTGGTCGCCAATGTTTCGAACAGCGCGGCGATTTCGGCATCACTATGGCCTGCAGCAATGGCCTTCTTGTACGCCGCCATGATCGCGTCCGGCACCCGCGTATCGATACCGTTGTCATGACTCATGCGCTGGATGCGACGGATTGCACTGACGTGCACGTCGAGCGAGCAATCCGCGCCATCATAAAGCCCCTTGCTAATCATCGTGCGCGAAGCATCCGCCGTGCCGGTCAATAACGGCCCGAGCGCTTTGACGAGGTAAAAATACTCTGTCAGCGGAAAATTCTCCGAATTACACAGCGCCGCGCCGTGCAGCATGGCCAGCGTTGCCCCGTAATAGTACTCAAGCACCGCGCACTCAAGCGTAGCCGCAGCGCCGATCGAGTCACCGAGATAACGGTTCATGCCACCGAGATGGGTAAAGGTCTCTCGATGTCGCTCCCACACTTCTTCTGCGCCGGCGTAGAACAACATGGCGGCTTCCGTACCGACGCCATTTGGGTAGGCGACGATGGCAGCGTCTATGTATTCCATACCGTGCATGTTCGCCCAGACCTGCATGGTGCGGGCGTCAGAGGCCGCGCCGCTGGTGAGTTGCAGCAGTGTTTTGCCCGCCAGCGTGCACGCAGCCGACGCCTCATCGAGTACTTCGAGTCCAGCGCTATAGTCACTTAGACTGAGCACGACGACGTCAGCCATGTCGCAGGCGGCAGCTGCGCTGGTTGCAACTGTTGCGCGCCCCTGGAAAGGAAAAGATTTTGCTGGACTTCGATTCCAAACGGTCAATGGCACGCCAGTCGCAACGAACCGATTGGCCAGCGCTGAACCCATCCGCCCAAGACCGAGCATCGCAACGTGCGGATTTGTCATGACTTCAGTCCTATCGTTCGCTAATGCGTGCGCTCGAGTCAGCCGCACAATTATTATTGACGTTCGAAATCGGGATACCCGCCATGCCACTGTGGTAGGCCGTGCGCAGTGCGTCGGCGTTGCTGGCATCGGCAGATCCCGCGCGATCCCGGCCCACCCAGGAATAGACCGTGCAGCCGGCCTTAGCCGCCGCTGCAGTGTACGGGGCAGCACGCCTCACCGACTTAAGTCGCGTCGCGGCGACACCGATAACGTTCACGTGACGTTGCATAGCGATGTTCCGAGCATAGAAACGGCGCGCAAAGTATCGTCAATAATGCCCTGGGCGTCGATGTTTCCAACCATCGGTCAACATGATGAACGACAAGTACTGCGACTACCGAGAGAAACGATGCACGTCGCCGAGCGAACGATTAACCTAGACTAACAACCAAGCACCCGCACACGGGCAGGAGACTTTCGATGGTAGCGACCGGCGTGACGATATTTGCCACTGATGAATCGATGCAGCCCGTAGAGCTGGCGCAGGAGGTTGAAGCTCGTGGACTCGATTCCATGTTTGTCCCGGAACACACACATATCCCTCACGACACCCATTCACCATTTTTCCCGAACGGGGATGTACCGCCCCCGTACCGGCGCACCTACGACCCGTTTGTAGTCCTCGCGGCCTGTGCGGCCGTAACATCGCGTATTCGTCTGGGCACCGGGATTTGTCTGGTTTCGCAACGCCATCCCATCACTCTCTCCAAAGAGGTTGCGTCTCTCGACCAAATCTCGAACGGGCGCTTTGTATTCGGTGTCGGAGCAGGGTGGAACAAGCCCGAGGTCGAGAACCACGGGGTCGTATTCAAGCAGCGTTGGCGTGTCGTGAGGGAACGCATTCTCGCGATGAAAACGATATGGCGCGAGGAGGAAGCCGAGTTTCATGGCGAATTCGTCAACTTCGACAAAATGTGGTCGTTTCCCAAGCCCGTGCAGAAAGGTGGGCCGCCCATCTGGTTGGGCTCGAACTCCAAATTTGTCGGAGCGAGAATCGCAGAATATGCGGATGGATGGTTCCCGGTCGGTGGACGCGCCGGCGAGGGCACTATCGAGCAGGTGCGCGAAGCGGTTGAGGCGAGCGGCCGTTCGTTCGACAGTATCGATCTGGCGCTGTTTAATCCGCCTTCAGACGAAACCGAGCTCCACGAACAACTGCGCCTGGGTTACACACAATTGATTTTCGGACTGCCGTCTGCCGGTCGTGACGAAGTTCTGCCAGTGCTGGACAAGGTCGCGACAATAGCCGAAAAGTTGCGCAACCAGGGTGGCTGACGGTCACCCGTTCGAGCGCCTGACGCCAGACTTCGTCCTCCACGCTATTGAGGCGCAGGGGCATTTGTGTGACGGGCGCATGCTCGCCCTGAACAGTTACGAGAATCGCGTCTACCAAATTGGGCGAGAAGACGCCGAACCGATCATTGCGAAATTCTATCGCCCGGAGCGCTGGAGCGACGCTGCGCTCGCTGAGGAGCACGCGTTATGCCACGAAATGGCAGCAGCTGATTTGCCGGTTGTCGCGCCTTTGCGGGACAGTACCGGCACATCGTTGTTCCGCCATGATGAGTTTCGCATCGCACTATTTCCCCGTCGCGGCGGTCGCGCACCGGAGCTCGACCGACGTGAAAACTTGCAAATCATGGGCCGTTATCTGGCCCGCATGCACACGTTGGGCGGAGGACAAAACTTTCAGCATCGCCCGCAGATGACGCTGGAAGAGGACGGCGAGGGCAGTGTCAAATTCGTTCTGGAACATTGCATACCGGCCGATCTTGCCGCTGCGTATGCGAGTCTGACGACCGATATCATCGCTTTGATGCGCACTCGCCTTGCGCAAATTGGAACGGTGAACACCATCCGGGTACATGGTGACTGCCACGCCGGCAACGTGCTGTGGCGCGACGACGCCCCACACTTCGTCGATTTTGACGACGCGCGCATGGCCCCTGCAGTGCAGGATCTGTGGATGTCGTTATCCGGGTATCCCGAAGAGCAACGCTCCCAGTTGGATGCGATCCTCGACGGCTATGAAGAATTCGCCGATTTCGATTACGCCGAATTAGCCCTCATTGAACCTCTGCGCACACTGCGCATGTTGCACTACGCCGCATGGCTCGGCCGACGCTGGGACGACCCTGCCTTTCCGCAGGCTTTCCCGTGGTTTAACAGCCAAGCTTATTGGGAGCGCCATATCCTCGAACTGCGCGAGCAATTTGCCGCTTTAAGCGAACCGTTTACTGCGGCGGGTGGAAACTACTGAGTACATCGCCAACCGCCCGTGCCCGGCGATACGCATAACGGTCTTTGGCGCCATCCGTGACTCACCTGCTCCGCGTGCCCGCATACGAAAGACCCTGCGGAAGTGGTCGGCAGGCTGCGTATTTGAGATTATGCGGTGCTTCGATGGACTAACTTGGAGAGATATTGATGTTGCCTGTGGGTTACTTCCCGTGTACGCAGGATCCGCCGGACGGTAAGCGCGTTGACCGCTTGATGGACGAATTGTTCGAGCAGGCCGAGCTTTGCGAAGAGGTTGGCTTCGACGGCTTTTATTTCACTGAGCACCATCAACAGGCCGACGCATATTTACCGTCGCCGGTACTCATGGCCGGCATGGTGGGGATGCGCACCCAGCGCATCAAGGTCGGCACTTGCGTGCTTTTGGCGCCGCTTTATCATCCCGTGCGACTCGCTGAAGACATCGCTGTGATCGACCAGGCCACTAAAGGCCGCATGGTTGCCGCCGTTGGCATCGGTTACCAGCCAGACGATTTCGACGCTTTTGGCGTGCCCATAAAACAGCGTGCCCGACGCACTGAGGAATGCGTTGAAATCCTGCGCCAGGCGTGGCGTGGCGAAACGTTCAGCTATCCGAGTAAGTTTCACACCATCGAGAATGTCCGCGTGACGCCGGCTGCCTACCAAAAAGGCGGTCCGCCGATTTGGCTGGCAGGCTGGGTTCCTGCTGGCCTGCAGCGTGCCGGGCGCATGGGCGACGGCTGGATAGCCGATCCGATTCAATCGCTAGCGGTGATCAAAGACTACGCTACTCAATATCGTGCTGAGGCCAAGAAGAATGGTCGTAAACCGTTTGTGGTGTTGATGCGCGATTGCGTCATCGGCGATACGTGGGACGCCTGCGTGACGAAAAGCGCGCCCACCATGACCACCCACCGGTGGTATCACCACTATGGGGCCTACGTGAAAGACGACTACATCAAGGACGTTAAAACGTCTGATGATTTAACTTTTGATATCGCTGCCAATGATCGCCTCATCGCGGGCTCACCACAACAGTGTCTGGAGCAACTGTTGATGTGGAAAGAAGAGGTCCAGCCGGACTATGTGATGTTGCGCATGCGTCAACCTGGCGGTCCTCCGCAGGCTGAAGCGCTCGCCGACATTCGTCTGTTTGGAGAACATGTCATTCCCAATCTCTGAACGTCGACGATATTCGCCAGCGCTGGCCTCAGGCCGGTGGCAGGAACGTCCTAAAAACGTCGAGGTTGCCTGGCAAGCTCAACACAACGATTGCAAACAGAAGGTAAACGCCCATGGACTATTTCAACGACAACTCATTATCGATTGGCAATACCCCGATGGTTCGCCTGAATCGGGTCGTCGATACGAATCAGGCCACCGTGTTAGCCAAGATTGAGGGACGCAACCCGGCTTATTCCGTCAAATGCCGTATTGGCGCTGCGATGATTTGGGATGCTGAAGAAAAAGGCTTGCTTAAACCAGGCATTGAGGTCGTCGAACCCACCAGTGGCAACACCGGGATTGCGCTAGCTTACGTGTGCGCCGCGCGCGGATATAAATTGACTCTGACCATGCCCGAATCGATGAGTATCGAGCGACGCAAAGTACTTAAGGCTTTCGGCGCCAACCTGGTTCTGACCGAAGCGGCGAAGGGTATGAAAGGCGCCATAGCGAAGGCCGAAGAACTAGTCGCGGCCGATCCTGCCAAACGCTACATGCCACAGCAGTTCGAGAATCCGGCCAATCCGGCCATCCATGAAAAAACCACCGGGCCGGAAATCTGGCAGCAAACTGACGGCCAGATTGACGTTTTAATTTCCGGCGTGGGGACCGGCGGCACTATTACGGGTATCTCGCGTTACATCAAAAATACCTGCGGCAAAGCGATTACCAGCGTGGCGATTGAGCCGGAAGCGAGCCCAATCATGACCCAATCGCGCGCCGGTCAGGAATTGAAACCCGCACCGCACAAAATCCAGGGCATTGGCGCCGGGTTTATTCCGGGCGCGCTCGATATGTCGCTGGTGGACCGGATTGAGACCATCAGCAACGAAGAGGCCGTCACGATGGCGCGTCGTCTGGCGACCGAAGAAGGCATCCTGAGTGGCATTTCGTGTGGTGCTGCGGCCGCTGTGGCGGCCCGCATCAGCCAGCAAGCTGAGTTTGCCGGCAAGACGATTGTGGTCATCCTTCCAGACGGCGGCGAACGCTACCTTTCCAGCGTGTTATTTGAAGACATCGAAGCGTAATTAGAAAAGCCCCGGCACGAGCCGGGGCAACGCCTTGGGAGTGGCGCAGACATCCAGTCGCGGTCCGGATGCCTGTTGGGAGGTTCAGACCACTTTCATGGTGGTGAAGAACTGCTCATCACCGCGACGAATGAGAACGATGGAAGGCCGTTTTTCCTGTTTCGCATTCGCGAGCGCCTGTTCTGCCGCTGCTGCATCGGCAATCTCAACCTGGTCGATTTGCACGATGACATCGCCAGGGCGGATTCCGCCCGACTCGGCCACACCACCGGCCTTGATGCCAAGCACCAAGGCCCCCTCGACATCCTCATCCAGACGCATTTTTCGACGCGATTCCTGTGACAGTGAACCGAGCGCGAGTCCAAGTCCCAGTGCATCTTCAGTCGCCTTGTCGCTGCGCTTCGCGGGGGCGAATGCTGCGACTTCGGTGTGTTTGTCGATGGTTGCTACGAGCTGCTCTGTGCGACTATTGCGAAACACTTCGAGCGCGGTTCGGCTACCTGGCTCGGTTCGTGCGACTGCCTTGCTCAGATCGCGTGGCTCTTCGATTGCGGCCCCAGCGTAGCGCCTGATCACGTCCCCGGCCCGAATTCCCGCGCGTGCCGCAGCACCCTCGGGCACGACTTCCGCAACCAGTGCACCTTGACTATCCGGCAAACCCAGAGCAGCGGCGACGTCGTCGGTGATGGATTGAATCTGTACGCCCAGACGTCCGCGGGTGACCGCGCCATTGTTTTTCAATTGACTAACGACGCGTTCAGCTTCTGCCGAAGGAATCGCGAAGCCGATACCAATATTGCCGCCATTGGGGGAGTAGATTGCTGTGTTTACCCCAACGACCTGCCCATTGGCGTCAATAATTGGCCCGCCTGAGTTGCCGCTATTGATTGGCGCATCGATTTGCAGGTAATCGTCGTAAGGGCCCGAGCGGATATCGCGCCCGCGTGCTGAAACAATGCCGGCCGTGACGCTGCCGCCAAATCCGAATGGGCTGCCGATAGCGACGACCCAATCCCCGACCCGAGTCCGGTCCGAGTCGCCGAATGCCACATAAGGCAGGTTTTCACCCTCGACCTTGAGTAAGGCTAAATCAGTCTGCGCATCGATACCGACCTGAACAGCAGCCATTTCGCGGCCATCCTGCAAGGTCACGGTGATATCGGTAGCACCATCGATAACGTGGTTGTTGGTCACGATATAGCCATCGGCGTCGATCAAAAATCCTGAACCGACACCCTGTACCGGTTCCGCCCGGCCGGAGCGAGGCATGCCTTTAAATGGGCGGCCACCGAAGCGGCGCATGAATTCCTCAAAAGCCCGGTTGCCAGACTGGGCATCAGGGCGGCCTCTTTGGGCAAACTGCCCGCCAACTTTAGTCACCGCAATTTGCACCACCGCCGGCTGCGTTGCTTCGATAACATCGGCAAACTGGACGCGCTCAAACACAGCCGTTGGCGTTGAGAGCGGTGGCATCGCCGCAAATGGCCGCGCATTGATAGCAAGCACCCCGAGTAGCACGGGGAGCGCCACGATCGCGCCGTTTCGCAAATAGTTCTGCCTGGATGTGACTGCTTTCATGCTGCGCTCCTCAGTGGCTGATTAATGACTGCATAGGCTACGGGGAGCCTGATTACATCGTCCTTTCTAAAGCATTAAATTTTGGTAATGCTCGCGCCTGGAGCACAGGCGATAATGGCGCCACTGTTTATCCGCGAGTCAGGGATAAGGAACGCTGTTGCATCTGCTAATCGTAGAAGACGACCGAGACACGCGCGAGTTCGTAGCTAACGGTCTAAAGCAAGCCGGCCACAGCGTCGATGTGGCCGATAACGGTCGCGACGGCTTGCTGCTCGCGAGCACGGTTGAGTTTGACCTCATCGTCCTCGATCGCATGTTGCCGGAGGTCGACGGATTAACTGTCGTGCGCACGTTACGGGCATCGGACAATCATGTGCCAGTGCTCATCCTTAGTGCTTTGGGTGAGGTCGATCAACGGGTTGAAGGACTGCGCGCCGGAGGTGACGACTATCTCGCCAAACCTTTTGCCTTTAGCGAACTTGAAGCGCGCGTTGATGCCTTGATACGACGACACGTACCCGATGCACCGACCACGACATTAACGCTTGCAGACCTCCAGATGGATTTGATCGCGCGGCACGTCAAGCGCGGCGAGCGCCTCATCGAATTGCAGCCTCGCGAATTTCGCTTGCTCGAATATCTGATGCGTCACGCCGGCCAGGTGGTGACCCGAACCATGTTGCTGGAACACGTCTGGGACTATCACTTCGATCCGCAAACCAACGTCATCGATGTGCATGTCAGTCGCCTACGCGCAAAAATTGACAAGGGCTTCGAGCGTCAATTGCTACACACTGTACGCGGCGCAGGCTACCGCCTGGCGGTAGCCTGAGTCATGGCAGTGATGTCCAAGCGACTCAGTGCGTTAGTGCGCACCAATACCTTTCAGCTCACCTTGTCGTACAGCTTGCTGTTTGGAATCTCGCTCAGTTTGCTCACGCTGTTCTTCTACTGGTCGACAATAGGCGTGCTCGAGCGCGAAACCGATGCGACGCTAAAATCCGAGATTACCGGCCTCGCCGAACAATACATTGAACACGGCCTCGATCGCCTCGTGAATGTTATCGCTCATCGCATCCGCAGCGATGGCAGCGGCGACATGTTGTACCTGTTCGCCTCGCGCGATAATCGTCCCCTGGCAGGAAATCTGCGTACCTGGCCCGACGTCCAGGCGGATGCAGACGGCTGGGTGGAATTCGTCCACGAGCGGGCAGGGGGCATCGCGCTACCGGCGCGTGGGCGTGTTTATCGGCTGCGCGACGGTTTGCGCCTGCTGGTTGCACGCAATACCAGTCAGATTTTGCAACTCAAGCACATCTTCAATCGCGCCATGTTAATTGCCCTCGGGCTGACCCTGGTGTTGGCTGCCGTGGGGGGTGTATTTATGAGCTCGCGCGTACTGAATCGCATCGCTGCGTTTACAACGACTACGGCAGAGATTATTGACGGTCGTCTTGATCGACGTCTGCAAACGCGTGGCAGCGGCGATGAATTCGACGTGCTGGCGCAGCATCTGAATGAGATGCTCGAACGCCTCGAATCTCTGGTCGGCGCGGTGCGACATGTCTCCGACAACATTGCGCACGATTTGCGCACGCCCCTCACGCGTTTGCGGAATCGCATCGAACTTGCGGCGCGCGAGGCCCCGGAAGGCCTTAAACATGAACTCGAAGCAGGGGTCACCGAAGCGGATGAATTGCTGGCAACGTTTTCCGCCTTGCTGCGCATCGCCCGCATCGAGTCAGGGAGCTACGCCGCCAGTCTCGAGCGCATCGCCATGCCCGTGCTGATTGACGATGCGGTTGAGCTTTATCAAGGCATTGCGCAGGACAAGGATCTGGTTTTAGTGAGCGATTGCGATCCTGGGGTGAGTGTCACAGGCGACCGTAATTTGCTCTTTCAGGCGGTCGCCAACGTGCTCGACAACGCGATTAAATTCGCACCTCACAGCAGCGCCATCGCGGTCAATGCTCATGTGCGGGGGGACCAATTGCGGCTGGAGATCTGCGATGCCGGCCCGGGCATTCCGAGTAGTGAGCATAAGCGCGTGACGCAGCGCTTCGCGCGCCTGGACAGCAGCCGCTCATTACCGGGCAGCGGATTGGGTTTGAGCCTGGTAGAAGCAGTGGTGGGCCTGCACGGTGGCTCGCTCGACTTTGCAGACAATGCGCCGGGGCTGAAAGTGAGATTGAGTTTGCCGCTTGCGATTTGAGCACCGCAGACGGCCGGCCACAGCAGTTGGGTGCTTCAAGAACAGCCGCACGGTTTACTGAAATGCTTCGCGGCGCCAGTTGTCGTAAATCAATCGCGCCAACTGATTAAAGTCTGTCATGTTATCCGTCGCCGCCGCCTGCAGGCGGGCGGTGGCGCCTTCTCCGAGTGCATCGAACAATGACTGTTCGTAGGCCGGGATGACGCTCCAATCAGTAATTGTCGTCGCGGTGACTTCGACGTGGAATTGAAAACTGAACGCACGCGGGCCACAAGCGAGCGCCTGAATGGCGCAATGTTCTGATGCCGCCAGCACTTGCGCATCGAGTGGCGCTCGAGTCACCTCAGCGCCGTGCCATTGCAGACAGGCAAACTCGGGCGGAGCGTCACGAAAAAATCCGTGACGACGACCCGAGTTCGTCAAAGCAACAGGTAGCACGCCGACTTCCGATTGCGCGGCGCTACCGACCTCGCCACCGAGGGCTGCGGCAAGTAACTGGTGGCCGAGACAAATCCCTAGAAACGGACGCTGCAACTCCTCCACCCACCTACGGATGAATTCCTTTTCGGCAGCAAGCCACGGAAACTTCCCTTCCTCCCAGACATCCATCGGACCGCCCATCACGACCAAAGCCTGGTAGCTCTGCGGATCCGGTAGGGCCTCGCCCATATCGAGCTCAATGGCATCCCATGTGATGGATTCCTCAGCCATGAATTGCCGAAAAATCCCCGGATGCTCGACCGCCACATGTTGCAGAACAAGAAATCGTTTGGTCATTTACTGGTCCAGAACCGGGATGCCGAGGAATTGCATAATCCACCGTTTCACCATGCGATTGTCATGACTTTTCGCGATTGATTCACGCGCATCGTGGTAAGTAGTCTCGGGTAATTTTTCGCGACGCCACTCGACCAGCTCGCCGACGAATGCTGGTGCAAACTCCGGGTGGCCCTGGATGCCCAGCACGTGCGGCGCAAAGTGGACCATGAAATTCTCACAATGCGCACTTGACGCGAGTCGCGTCGCCGCAGGCGGCAGCATTAAAACCTGATCCTGATGGCAGACGGGAAGGGTGATACTGTCAACCGGCACGCCCATCCAATCCGCATGCGCTGCAATGAGGTAGGAACGGATGCCGATGCCCCAGCCCTTGTCTGACTTGCGCACCGTGCCGCCTAAGGCTTGCGCGATGAGCTGGTGGCCGAAGCAAAGGCCGACCAGCGGCCGTTTGCTGGTCGCTACAAGACGGACGAAATCACTCAGTGGAGCTATCCAGGCCAAACAATCGTAGGCGCCGTGGCGACTGCCCGAAATCAGGTAACCATCGCATTCGTCGACCGCCGATGGCAGTTCCCCTGCTGTTACGTCATAGACGAGCCAATCGATGGTGTCACTCACCTCGGCGAACGCGGTTGCGAACATCTCCGGATAATCACCGTGCCGCTCGGCTAGAACGTCGATGGCATGGTCGCAGAGTAAAAAGCCAAGGCGATAACGGGGCATGGGGCTCGGATTCAGTGGGGTTCAGAGTAGGCATACTAATCGCCGCAGCGGATGCGGCCTAGGCCGCTGAGAACAGTTGACCTGTCCAGGCCGCACCGTGGCGTAAAAAACCAGTTGGGAGCGTCCAATCGACTTCCTGGTGCGCGGTTCGATTAGCTTCAAACGCGAAATTCAGGGCGCGAACGCTGCTCGCCGACTGGGATAGGGCACCCAGGTGTGGCGTTGCGTAGCCACCACCAATGCGTGGCTGCAAAAACCGATATCGTCCTCCGCGCCTTCGTCCCATTCCGGTGTGTTCTTGACGTTTTCGAGCGCCTCGGCAGAGTCGAAACGCATCAGGGCGTAGGCATCCGGCACCGGCGCACCAAATACGGGCCATTCCGCGTGCGCGTTGCGATTAAGAAACGATTCGTACCAATTGACGCCAGGTATGCGCTTACCGATCCCGGAGTGCACATCAATGTAGTGCGCGCGAAACTCATCGAACGTGGTGCCTGGCCAGCGATAGACTGGAAACATCACCACCGGTTCGTCAGCACGACCGGCACGCGCGGGTTCCGGGATCCAGCTATAGCGATCGACTTCCGCAACCGGCGCGTGGCTAACGAAGCCGGCGGTATCGGGAAGTATCTCGTTCTGCCACACCGCGCTCTCGCGCATGCCAGCAAGCACCTCGGCAGAGGGAAACATCATGATCGTAAAGGCGTCCGGCAGTGGGTCGCCGAAAACCGGCCATTCGCGGTTCGGATTGACGTTCATGAACGTCTCGTACCAAGTGACCCCGAGGCGTTTACCGAGCTCCGAGTGCACGTTGATGTAATGATCGCGGAATTGCTCAGGCGTCGTGCCGGCCCAACGATATAGTGGAAAGAGGATCAGCGCGGAATCGTCCATCATGAACTCCTGTCGTGGCCGGCTTGCGAGGCGGATCGCCGGGCGCCAGAGGATAATAACGCGGGTTGATGCGCGCGAGCATAATCGGGCCTCGGGCCGTTCATCGCCAGGCACGCGAGATTCGGATAAGGCCGGCGAGGGACGTGAGGCCCGGACCTGTAATGAGCGACGTCGCGAAGCAAATAACATAACGGGTACCAGCTCGTCGTGATCAGGTGTCGGGATTGCGATTTTGGATGTCCGCAGCAAAGCAGCTGTGCGATGCAGCCTAGTGTCCTCCTTGAAGTGGCACTCGACGTCCGCAACCGACCTGTCAGCGTGGCACGCGCTCGCTGCTATAGCAGCGTCGTTGATGAACACGACGTGAAGAACGAGAGCGCCACGACTGGCTTGCGCGTAGAAGTCGCGGCAAGCTGTGCCGAGCATCCGGCGGTCGATAAAGGCGGCCGTTTCGAAGAATTGAAGGCTCGCGGCCTGGCAGAAACCGGTTTCCCGCACCCCTAGGCGCCGCAGTTCCATTTGCGTCGCATCTGCGCGTTCTGCATTGACAGAATACGACCGACCGAGTCCTATATCGGGCGAGGGTGTCCACGTCCCGAACAATAAGGAGATGCGATGAAAATCGGCTACATCGGGGCAGGCCTGATGGCCTCACCCATGATTGAGAATCTTATCGAAGACGGCCACGAGGTAGCGGTGTGGAACCGCAGTCCGGAGAAAGCCTCGGCACTCGAGCGAGTCGGTGCACGCAACTGCCCCACCGCCGCCAGTGTGTGTGAAACGGGCGGGGTGCTTTTCAGTTGCCTCGCAGATGACGCAGCGCTCGAGGCGGTATTTGGTGACGGTAGCGTGCTGGCTGCACTCGGTAGCGGCGCCGTGCATGCCTCAATGAGCACCATATCAGCGTCATGTGCAGCGACGCTCGATGCGTCACATAATGCTGTGGGCGCAAGTTATCTGGGCGTTCCTGTACTTGGGCGACCGGATGCAGTAGCGGGGCGCCTGGCCTCATTCATTATGGCGGGCGACGCGGCAGCAAAAGCCCGAATTCAGGACGTCGTGCAGGCGCTCGGCCAAAAGATTTTCGATTTTGGCAATGTTCCGGGCAACGCGAATGTCGCAAAAATCAACTTCAACTTTTTGATTTCTTCGGCCGTTGAGGCGATGGCGGAAGCGTTCTCTGTGGTGGAGAAAAGCGGTCTCGACCCCCATGCCTTTTACGAGATGATGGCGCAGAGCGCGTTCGCTTGTCCGCTGTATAAAAATTATGGCCGACAAGTGGTCAATCAGAACTGGCAGACTGCGGGATTCCGACTCGAACTCGGCCTGAAGGACATTCGACTGGCGTTGGCCAACGCTGCTGAATATAACGCTGAGATGCGCCTCGCGAAATTGATGGAAAATCGCTTCGAGCAAGCCATCGCCCATGGGCTTGGCGAGCTGGACTGGACTGCCATTGCCGTCGATATTCGCGCCGAAGCAGGCCTTGATCAGTAACGGCGCAACGGTGCGCAGAATTATTTAACGTAAACGAGCGATCAGGAGCGGATCGATGGCGCTATTTGAAGGCTTTCCGAAGTCGTGCATCCCGTATTTAAAGAAACTGGCGAAGAACAACAACCGGCCGTGGTTTAACGAACACAAACAACGTTACGAAGATGACGTGCGCAGCCCGGCACTGGCCTTCGTCGAGGTCATGGGGCCGCAGCTGAAGAAACATTTGTCGCCACATTTTCTCGCCCAACCGAAGAAGGTCGGCGGATCACTTATGCGTGTCTATCGGGATACGCGCTTTGCCAATGACAAAACCCCATTCAAGACAAATGTAGGTATCCAGTTTCGGCACGAATTGGGCAAAGACGTCCATGCACCGGGGTTTTACTTGCACATCGAACCCGGCAACTGTTTTCTTGGCGCTGGTATCTGGCGTCCGGAATCGAAAGTCCTGGCAGCGATCAGAGAGTTCATCGCTGACAATCCTAACGGCTGGCGTGAAGCCGTCGGCGCGCGCGCGTTCAAGAAGGATTGGGAACTCGTTGGTACAACCCTGGTGCGTCCGCCACGCGGTTTCGAACCCGACCATCCGCTTATCGTCGATTTAAAACGCAAAGATTTCATTGCGTGTATGAATTTCGCCGACAGTGAAATCAATAATCCGAAGTTCCCCGACTTCGTCATTCGGCACTACAAGCACAGCGCCGCATTGATTTCCTATCTGTGTATGGCGATTGAAGTCGACTATTAAATAATCGACGCGGGCCGCGTTCGCAAGGAAGCGCTGGCTCAGGCGGTCAGCGCCGCCTCGGTGACGGGGTCGCCTGCAATACGGCTGTGCCACATCACGCGCGGTTGCTCCATCGGCCAGGGCGTCGCCTGGTGCATGAGACGGCGGTTGTCCCACACCACCGCATCGCCCGACTGCCACTGATGGTGGTACGTGCGTGGCGGTTGGCAGGCAAATTCGACCAGTTCAGCGAGTAGCGCTTCAGATTGCTCCGCGTCCATCCCGACGATGTCATAGGCGTGACGCCCGATCAGTAAATTCTTACGCCCGGTCTCAGGGTGTGTTTTGACCAATGGGCGCACCGAGACGGGGCCGTCGTGGAACCCGTAGCCGCTGTAGCCGCCTTTGTTATCAAAGCCTACGCCGTGAGAGCCGAGCTGGCCCACGTGTCCTACTTTCGCCTGGCTGTGATAAAGGGAGTGGTGGGCGCGTAGCCCCTCAACACGCGTCCGCGTCGTAGCGTCGAGGGCCTCATAAGCTGCCGCCATGTCGGCAAAGCCGGTCGCACCACCCCGAGTCGGTACGACCTCGGCCGTAAAAACGGCCCCTTTGGCCTGCACAGCCATATAGGTGCTGTCGTGGTGCCAGCCCATGTTGCCCTTGAGCACTTTAATAATCTCGTCTTCATTGTCGTCCGGGCGGACCGTGCCGTCTTCCTGCACATTGCTGAGCGCCGCGAGTTCGAATTCGAGAGCACCGAAACGGCGCGCAAAAGCGATTTGCTCTGCTCGCGACATGAACTGCCCCGGAAACACCAGCAGTCCGTACTCAAGCCAGGCGGCATAGAGTTTGGCGAACGTATCGTCGTCTATCGAAGTGAGCGTGAGGTCGGCAATTCGTGCGCCAAAGGTCGCATCGAGCGCCTCAATTTGTAGTTTAGTGCTTGGCATCGGCTACTCCCCATCGCGTTCGACGTCAGCGTACAACGTAGACCGCTACCCGCCGCGAATCAAGAGAGACATTGGCAACGGAATTCTGACCGGACGCCGACCTGTCACGAAAGTCGTACGCCACTGCCAGACCTCAATCAGGAATGTCCTGTCCAAAACTGCGGATGTCGAGCAGGGTGGCACTGACATGGCCGTCGCTCAGTGTTTTGTCATCGGTGCCGGGGCTACTGTCGAGCGCGGCTGTGGCCAAACCGAAATGATACTGGTCGCCTCGTTGACGAAAACACTCGCCATAGAACGTGTGTCCCAGGCGCGTGCGCACGATATCCGGCGTGGCAGCGGCAGAAAAGGGAAAATTGACGTTCCAGGTGCTGGATTGATCAAGATGCCCCTCAACGAATTCATGCCACACCAGCGGTACCAGTTCAGCCACACGCTGTTTGAGAATGGCACTCGTTTCGTCCCGAAAGGCGCGGTGTTCGTCCCAATAAATAAAGTCTTCGCGAGTTAACTCCTGCGACAGCGCCAGGCCGGGAATACCGGCGATATTCGCCTCAATGCAGGCGCCAACGGTACCCGAAGCGAACACGAAACCAAGGCCGATGTTTTTGCCAATATTGATGCCGGACACCACAATATCCGGACGCTCGTCCAACAAATTATAAATAGCGAGATTCGCGCAATCGGCCGGTGTGCCGGTCACCGACCACGCGGGCGAGCCGTGAATCTCAACGCGCTCTGCATACAGAGCGCCGTATCGCGTCATTGATTTACCTTTCCAGCTTTGTTCTGTAGCGGGGACCGCGATCTCAAGATCGCCGAATTCACGCAAGGCCTCTATCGCAAGGTGAAACAGAGGTGAATCGTGGCTGTCGTCGTTGGTCAGCAGGATGCGCAGGCGTTTTTTAGACACGGCGTTTCTCAATCGATGGGGGCAAGGCGGGGCACTATCCCAGTTGCGTCGTCATGCAGCAAGCGCTGCCTCAGTTGCCGCTTAACTGACCGGATTTAGGCTCGCCAAACAGCGGTCAGTCGATTCCGGCCCAGCTCGCAAAAGTTGCTGCCTGTCCGCGGAATACCCCGACTGCGTCGCCGACGTTCCACACCGTGGCGTTGTTAATGGTAAATCGACGCCCGCTGTGGGAGATGCGCACTCCCGAATAATTGCTCGCAAAACCCTTCTCGGCAACACTCTGCATGAAGCGTTCACGCGCCGCCTGATTGGCTGATTCTGCAGATTCTCGCGACGGTGTTGCCAGGAGCTGCGGCCAATCAAGCTCGAACAAATCGAGCGCGCACTGGTTGGCGTAGTTAAACAGCGGGTCGTCGCCAAGACCGTGCGAAAGGAGGGCGAAGTCGGCCGTAAAAATGGCGCGTGCCCGTCCGGCGCCAGTCAACGCGCCCTCGTAAAGGACGCTACCGGTCAGTTGGGTATAACTCTCAAGCAACAGGTCAACGTGTGCGCTGGCCCAGCCGTTGTTTTCATTGGGCACACTGGGAACACTCACAGACCTTTAGCAATCGCACGTTTTAACGTCAGTGCGATTGTTTGCGCCGATTGTGCCCCACTAAAAAGCATGCGCCCGTTGTAAATGAATGCGGGGACGCCGTGCACGCCCATAGCGCTGGCCGCTCGTTCCTGGGTTTCAATGGCGTCGTCCCCTGAATCGTCTGCAAGGGTCTGTTGAGCCTCTGGTGCGCTGAGCCCGGCCGCGAGACTCAACGCAAGCAGCGTCTCGGGGTCACCAACGTCCCGCCCATCGACGAAATAGGCCTTGAATAGCGCGTCGACCAATTCATTCTGACAGCCACGCGTACCAGCCAGTTCTATCAACCGGTGTGCGGTGCGCGTATTGGGCGTACGTGCGATACGTTCCACCGCGATGGGCAGACCGTCGACCTCGGCATTAGCAGCAATGTTGGCGTAGATCTGGCGCGCTTGCTCGATTGAGCCGAACTTCGCTTCGCAATACTCACCCCGGTCCATGCCTTCCTTGGGTAGTGTCGGATTCAATTCAAACGGACGCCAGCTCACTTCTATCGACACGTCATCGTCCAGCATCGCCAGCCCTTGCTCGAGTCGATGTTTGCCGATGTAGCACCATGGGCAAACAACATCAGAAATAATTTCCAGACGGGCGGTAGGGGCATCTGTAGTCGGCATGGGCAAGGATCCCGGATTTGAAATTGCGAAATCAGATACTACTGCGTCGGACAGTGCACGTCGTCACCACCGAGCTTTCGCCGTCGACGTGATCTGGCACGCATACCATGACCCGCGGCGTCGAACAGATATCTCCCGACAATGGTGTCCCGCGGTATCCGCCGGCGCGTTACAGCAATAACGTTTCATCAATCGGATTGAAAACGCTGGCGCTGGAGATCAACGCCTGGGCGGTCAGTTGCGGGACACCATAAACTTCCGCTACCACGCCGCTGGCCGAGATCACTTTGCGCATTAACAAATCAAAATCGCCGTCGCCGGACAGCAACACCACGCGATCGACAGCCGGCGCGATGTCCAACACATCGATGGCAATACCGACGTCCCAGTCCCCTTTGGCGGAACCATCTGCGCGCTGAATAAAGGGTTTCAGCTTTACTTCAAAACCGATGTGCCGAAGCGCACTCTGGAATTTCTGCTGCTGCCCATCACCCCGATCGATAGCGTATGCGGTTGCCGACACAATCTCGCCACTGGCACTGACACGCTGCCACAAAGCACGATAATTGAACTGCCGCGCAAACATCTCGCGCGTGGTGTAGTAAATATTCTGCACGTCGGCAAAAACAGCAATCTTATCCACGCGCTAATGCACTCCCGATGAATCCCGGGTGATCTGAGCCGGGCATTGAATGACACTCTAAAGTTTGGGTTGCCAGACGCCGATTCGCCGCGCACCCGCTATATCTAAACCCGCGTAAGGCATCGCCTCGTTATATCGTCGCTTGGGGGAATTTTTACGTTAGCAGCTGAAACTTCAGTTGGGCGGCGGGACATCCCGAACTGTTCGGGTAAGTTGATCGAGCCATACAAACCGTACTCTTGGCAGGGCTACGCTCGCATCGAGTTCCATATGCGCATAGCGCGTCGTGCGCGTACCAGGTGTTTTCTCCGTTAACACGAGCCCGGAAAAACCTCGGTAATAGCGATATCCCGTGTGCTCCAGCGTCAAACTGGTGCCGTCCGCGGCGGTCAAATGGGCCGTAACAGAGCCGGCGGGCACGGCGGCCTGAAACGCTTGCAGGCGCTCCGCCTCACACGTCACTCGATCTGCGTCCGTGACGCCACAGGCATCGCGGACAAACAATACCAGGCGCGTGCCCGAGGAACGTGCAATTAGTGGCGCTCGCAGATCGATGACTTGATGACCCTGGACAATATCCATTGGGGCAATCACGGCGCCTTCGGGCAGCAATTGCGGCGCGCCAACCAGCGAGTACGCGACTATCCAGTGCAGCATGGTGTTTTTCCCTGCATTGAGTATCAGTAGGTGCCGCCCCACGCTGATCAGGTTCGCTGCCGTTCGCGGCCTCGTTACCGCGCTGCGGCGCGCTCAGCTATATTAGCTCCATCTGCGAGTGCTCTGGTGACAGACCCGTGCACCCGAACTGTAAACCGTGCCCAGGAGATACCTGAAGTGAATATGCCGACCCGCTTTGATCTGCCCGAAAGTGAGCTGCCGCGCACCTGGTACAACATCAATGCAGACCTGCCAACACCGCTGTTGCCACCACTGCATCCGGCCACCCTGGAGCCCGTGACGCCGGAGTTTCTCTCTGTCTTGAGCCCATTGAAGATTCTCGAGCAGGATATGTCAGCACACGCGGAAATCGAGATTCCTGATCCGGTTCGCGACATCTACAAGTTGTGGCGTCCGACACCATTGCTGCGTGCCCATCGCCTCGAGCGGGCGCTCGAAACCCCGGCGCACATCTACTACAAATATGAGGGCGTCTCGCCGGTCGGATCACACAAGCCGAACACAGCGGTCGCCCAGGCTTTTTATCTCAAGGATGAAGGCGGCAAGGCCTTTGCCACCGAAACTGGTGCCGGCCAGTGGGGCTCGGCGCTTGCCATGGCGTGCAACTTTTTCGATCTCGGCTGCGAGGTTTACATGGTGCGCGTGTCCTTCGATCAAAAACCGTTCAGACGTTTCGTTATGGAGTCTTACGGCGGCAGTGTGCATGCCAGCCCGTCCAATCGCACCGCTGCCGGACGTTCACTGTTGACCGAGGATAGTAACCACCCCGGGTCTCTCGGCATCGCCATTTCGGAAGCCGTTGAAGTTGCGGCCACGTCAAACGGCGCGATGAAATACTCACCCGGTTCATTCCTGCCCCATGTGCTGCTCCATCAGACCGTGATCGGTGAAGAAGCGATTAAACAGATGGACATGGCAGGCGAGTACCCGGACATCGTTATCGGCTGTGCCGGCGGCGGGTCTAATTTCGGCGGCATCGCGTTTCCGTTCGTGCGCGAGAATCTGCGCCACGGCAAACGGACTCGCATCATCGCTGCCGAGCCGAGCGCCTGCCCGACGCTCACGCGTGGCACCTACACGTGGGATTTTGCAGACGGCACCGGCATGGCCCCCGTGATCAAGATGCATACGCTTGGCCATACTTTCGTACCGCCCGGGATTCACGCCGGTGGCCTGCGCTACCACGGAATGGCACCACAGGTATCGGCTCTGCTGGAGAGCGATTTAATCGAAGCCGTATCGGTCGACCAGGTGGATTGTTTCGAGTCTGGCGTGCTGTTTGGCCGCACCGAAGGGATCCTGCCGGCACCAGAATCAAATCACGCCGTGCGCGCCACCATCAATGAGGCGCTGGCCTGCAAAGCCAGTGGCGAGGCGAAGGTCATCCTGTTTAATTTGTCCGGCCATGGCAATTTCGACATGGCGGCGTACGGGCGCTACGCGGCCGGGGAGCTTGAACGCTTTGAGTATCCCCAGGAAGCGGTGGCGGAGGCGATGACACATTTGCCTAAGGTCACGTTCGGGAGTTGATAAGAATGATCGTATTACCAATTCTGAACCGAACATGGGTCGGTTCAACGGGGTAACGCGCGCCGGAGCGACATCTATCGGCGCGT
Organism: Proteobacteria bacterium UBA981; assembly: GCA_002292285.1. GTDB lineage: Bacteria > Pseudomonadota > Gammaproteobacteria > UBA981. Next base: position 225,500 of record DBBP01000008.1, on the reverse strand, counting down.
GTTTGCGCTACTTTTTCTCATCCGGTCGTTCGATAATGGCGACCCGGCCATCACGATGGCGTCACCGCGTGACATGCTTATGCCCGAGCCGACCCGCGAATCTTTCCAGGCACTTGAGCGCGAGCTGGCAACCCGCTCGGCGGAACTTGCCGAGGAGCGCGCGTACCGCGACGCCATCAGCGACATCCTGCGTGTAATCAGCGCGTCACCAACTGATGTGCAGCCGGTCTTCGAGGCGATTGCGGAACGTTCGATGGTGTTGTGCGACGCGCAGTGGGGCATGACCACCCGTTTCGACGGAGACTTGATTCATCTCGGTGCAATTCAGGCGTCATCTGACAAGGTCAAGACAGCGGTACGCAGCGCGTTCCCGATGAAACCCGGCCCCGGCATGATGGTCGCGCGGGCTATTCTCGAAGGTGCGCCGGCACAGTCCGCAGACACGCATTCGGATCCCGAATACGACGATGGTATAAAAGTCGTCTTAAAGGATGACGGCATCCACAGTCTGTTGGCTGTACCCATGCTGTGCGATGGTGAGGTTGTCGGTTCGATTGGGGTGGCTCGCGCCGAGCCCGGTGCCGTACCCGACAAACTCGTCAGGCTACTGCAAACCTTCGCCGAGCAAGCCGTCATCGCGATCGAGAACGTACGCAAATCGAATGAAACGCGCGAGGCGCTGGAAACACAGACTGCCATCGCCGAAATCCTTAAGGTCATCAGTACCTCTCCATCCGATCTGGCCCCGGTTTTCGACACCATCGCCGAGCATGCCATGGTTTTGTGCGAATCCAGCTTCGGCATGGTTACGCGCTTCGACGGTGAACTCCTGCACTTGACCGCGCTCAAAGGCGCCTCCGAAAAATCCGTTGAGCCAATCCGCGCAGCCTTCCCGATGCCCGCTGGCCGCGGCGGGGGCAATGCGCGCGCGATATCGGAATGCGCGCCAGTGCAAGTGAAGGATTCGCTTCAAGAAGAAGAACTTAATGAAGCCGTTGTGGACGCCGTACGTCGAGGTGCCCCGCGCTCCTTCCTGGCCGTGCCGTTGCTGCGCGACGGCAATGCGATTGGCTCGATTGGCATCGGTCGCACTGAAGTCGGCGTGTTCTCGGACCACGTTGTCGGCCTGCTGGAAACCTTCGCTTCCCAGGCGGTCATCGCGATAGAGAACGCGCGCCTGATTAACGAAACCCGTGAGGCGCTCGAGCGCCAGATCGCGATCAGCGATATCCTGCGCGTCATTTCAGAGTCACCCACTGACGTGCAGCCGGTTTTTGACGCCATCGCTCAGCGCGCCATGGCCTTGTGTAACGCAAAGTTCGGCGTCGCTGTGCGTTTTGACGGCAAGCTAATGCACGCGACCAGCGTTTTCGGCTTCACGCCGACAGCCCTCGATACGATACGCGCAGCATTTCCGATGAAGCCCGCGCGTGGCACCTTGAGTGGGCGGGCAATTCAGGAACGCAGGACCATCCAGATCCCTGAACTGCGCGACGACCCGGAATTTGCCCTGCAGGATTTGGCGCAAGAAACTCGCAGTTCACTGACCGTACCGCTGATGCGCGAAGGACAAGTGGTCGGGGCGCTCTCGATCGCCCGTGCGGCACCTGGCGAGTTCCCGGACAAGCTGGTCAGCCTGCTGGAAACCTTTGCCGACCAGGGTGTCATCGCTATCGAGAACGTGCGTCTGTTTAAAGAAACCGAGGAAGCGCTGGAGCAGCAGACCGCCATCAGCGACATCCTGCGCGTGATATCGGAATCACCGACTGACGTGCAACCGGTCTTCGACACGATCGCCGAGCGTGCAAAGACCTTATGCGGTGCGGAAATCGGCATCGCCACACGCTTCGATGGCGAGCTCATACACGTTGCAGCGACGCCCGGCATGTCAGCAGAAGCATCGGAGACGACGCTCGCAGCCTTTCCGATGAAAGCGAACCGCAGCTCCTTAAGCGGGCGGACGATTCTCGAGGGCGTGCCCGTACAGATCCCCGACACGCTCGCTGATTCGGAATATCTCATGCAAGCGGCTGCCCAGGAGGCGCGCAGCGGTCTTGCCGTACCGTTGCTGCGCGATGGACAAGTTGTCGGTTCGCTCATGGTCGCGCGCAAGCAAACCGGTCTTTTCCCAGATAAACAGGTCAATCTGCTTAAGACCTTTGCTGATCAGGCGGTCATCGCCATCGAGAACGTGCGGCTGTTTAAAGAAACCGAGGAGGCGCTGGAGCAGCAGACCGCCATCAGCGACGTGCTGCGCGTGATTTCGGAATCACCGACCGACGTGCAGCCGGTGTTCGAGGCGATCACGGAACGCGCGATGGCCTTGTGCAACGCCGAGATGGGCGCTGGTTTGCGCTTTGACGGCGAACAATTACACATCGCCGCGATCCGCGAAATGACTGCAGCGGCGCGTGACGAGGCGCAGGCCGCGTTTCCTATGCGTCCGACGCGGGCGACCCTGAACGGGCGTTGCGTGCTCGCGTGTGCACCGGTTCAGATACCGGACAGTAGTGCCGATGCGGAATTTTCTCTACCAGCTGGAGCACAATCGTGGAGCAGCGCACTTGCCGTGCCGCTGATGCGTGACGGGCGTGTACTCGGCACCTTGATGGTGGCACGTAAACGAACCGGCGTATTCGCCGACAAGCTCGTGAGCCTGTTACAAACGTTCGCCGAACAAGCTGTCATCGCAATTGAGAATGTGCGCCTGTTCAATGAAACTCGCGAGGCATTGGAGCAGCAAACTGCAACGGCTGAAGTGTTGCGTGTGATCAGCAGCTCGGTCGCCGATACCGCCCCGGTGTTTGAGAAAATCCTGGATAGCTGTGAGCGGCTGTTTGATTCTGATCAACTTGCCCTGCTGCTCGTCGATGGCGATGGCATGGCCGACATCGCCGCGTTTCGCGGCCCGGGGGAGCACAACGCACGAGCGGAGTTTCCGCGCCCTAGCGAGCAAACTGCCGCGCCTATCGCGTTCGCGGCTGGGACCACGGTGCACTATCCCGATCTCGCGGTGCTCGAAGACCCGCCAAGCGTGCTGCGGGACATTGGCAGTCGCATCGGGAATTTTTCCTTCGTCGCCGCCCCGCTGCTGTGGGAAGGCGGTGGCATTGGGGTTATCAGCCTGATTCGCCAGCCGCCGCGAGCGTTCTCAGATAAGGAGATCGGGTTGCTCGGTACGTTCGCTGATCAGGCTGTGATCGCGATTCAGAATGCACGCTTATTCAACGAGACCAGGGAAGCGCTGGAACAGCAAACCGCGACCGCTGAAGTGTTGAGTGTGATCAGCAGTTCGGTCTCGGATACGGCGCCCGTGTTCGAAAAAATTCTTGACAGTTGCGACGGTTTGTTCGCAACCGAGCAGCTCGCCATCTTGCTCGTCGGCGAAGATGGACTGATGCACGCAGGTGGCCTTCGCGGCAGCCAGGTCGAGGCGGCAAGCGAGCTGTACCCGATGCCGCTCGAGCACACCATGTCGTCGGTGGCGCTACGCGAGCGCCGCGTCGTACATATCCCGGATGTCAGTCTCGTTACTGATTTTCCGCCAGGGTTTCGCCGCATTTACGAGAGTATCGGCAACTTCTCCTATCTGACGGCACCTATGTTGTGGGAGAGCCAGGGCGTCGGTTCCATTAATCTCATACGACAACCGCCGAAAGCGTTCACGACTAACGAAATCGCATTGCTGACGACATTCGCAGACCAGGCCGTCATCGCAATTCAGAACGCGCGGTTATTCAACGAGACCAGCGAGGCGCTAGAACAACAAACCGCGACTGCGGAAGTATTGCGCGTAATCAGTAGTTCGGTCTCAGATACGACGCCGGTGTTCGAGAAAATCCTCGACAGTTGCGAGCGTTTGTTCGAGGCCGAACAGCTCGCGATCATCCTCGTCGGCGACGACGGCCTCGCCCATATCGGCGCACTGCGTGGTCCTTTGGTTGAAGACAGTAGCGAAATGTTCCCCATGCCTCTTGACCAGACGTTCACCGCCGTGGCGTTGCACGAACGCCGTCTGATACATGTTCCGGATGTGAGTAAACTCGAGGACATGCTGCCGGTTTATCGCGTCGCCTACGAGCGTATCGGCAACTACTCAAGTTTGATCGCGCCGATGCTGTGGGAAGGCCGCGGGGTCGGCTCACTGGTCATCATGCGCCAACCCGTCCGAGCATTTACTGACAAGGAAATGGAACTGTTCACTACATTCGCGGACCAGGCCGTGATCGCGATTGAAAACGCCCGCCTGTTCCACGAAATCGAAAACAAGAGCCGTCAGCTTGAAATTTCCGATCGGCATAAATCGGAATTCCTCGCCAACATGTCGCACGAACTACGCACCCCCCTGAACGCGATCATCGGTTTTTCGGAAGTGTTGCTGGAGCGCATGTTCGGCGAGCTGAATGAGAAGCAGGATGACTACCTCAAGGACATCTACGGCTCGGGCAAGCATTTGCTGGCCTTAATTAATGACATTCTCGATTTGTCGAAGATCGAAGCCGGGCGCATGGAACTTGATCTTGAGACATTTGATGTTGCAGAAGCGCTCGCCAATTCGCTCACCCTTATTCGCGAACGCGCTCAACAACACGGCATTGCGCTTGATCTCAACGCGCCGGCCAAGCTTGGCGACATGTGCGCCGACCAGCGCAAGTTGAAACAAATTATGCTGAATCTGCTTTCTAACGCGGTGAAATTTACGCCAGATGGCGGTCGCATAGACGTCAACGCGACCTTGGGGGAGGACGCACTCGAAATCTCGGTGGCGGACACGGGCATCGGCATTGCCGCAGGCGATCAGGAAACTGTGTTTCAGGAGTTTCGTCAGGTCGGCGGAAATTACGCTAACAAGCAAGAGGGCACGGGCCTCGGACTCGCATTAACGAAGCGATTCGTCGAGTTGCATGGCGGGACGATCAGCGTCACGAGCGCACCAGAGCAAGGGTCGACGTTCAGTTTTACCATCCCGAGGCAAATATGAACCTGGTCCTGATCGTTGAAGACAACCCACTTAATCTCAAACTCGCTCGCGACATTCTTGAGGCCAAGGGTTTTGCTGTTGTGACAGCCGGCACTGGCGAGGAGGGCGTGCTCACTGCCGTTGCAAAGCTGCCCAAGCTGGTCTTGATGGATATCCAGCTGCCCGGCATAGACGGGGTAGAAGCGCTGGCGCGTTTGCGCGCTGAGCCAGCCACAGCGGAAATTCCAGTGGTGGCATTTACCGCCTCGGTCACCGCTGGCGATCGCAGCCGCGTCAGTGATGCCGGATTCGATGGCTTCGTCAGCAAACCGATCGACCTCAAGGAATTCGTTGCAACGGTGAGTCGGTTTTGCGCGGGCGATAAAACATGACGACGATGCCTGCGGCGAAAATCCTGGTCGTCGACGACACCCCGGCGAATGTCAAATTGCTGGTCGATGTGTTGACCATGAGCGGCTACGACGTCGGCGCCGCAATCAACGGCGAGGAGGCGCTGAGCCACATTGAGACCGACCCACCGGATATCGTATTGCTCGACATCATGATGCCTGGCTTGTCCGGTTACGACGTTTGCAAGCGCATTCGTGCCAATCCGGACACGGCTTTGCTGCCGGTGGTGCTGTGTACATCACTTGATCCCCAACAAGAGCGCATTAAAGGCATCGAGGCCGGTGCGGATGACTTCATCACCAAACCCATCAACCGACCCGAGCTGATGGCACGGGTAAAATCCTTGCTGCGAATTAAGCTTTTGCAGGATGAAGTGAAGGTCCAGGCAGCGCAACTCGCTGATTGGAATCAGCGTCTGGAGGAACGTGTCGAAGCCCAAGTCGGCCAGTTGGAACGACTCGAGCGCCTGAAAGGATTCTTTTCGCCGCCGCTGGCCGAGGCCATCGTCGCCGGCGGCGAGGAGTTGCTAAAAACCCATCGACGCGAAATCAGTGTGGTGTTTATCGATCTACGCGGATTCACGCGCTTTACCGATACTGCGGAGCCCGAAGAGGTGATGGAGCTACTGCACGAGTACCACGCCCAGATGGGCACGATTGTGCTCGATCATGCCGGCACGCTGGAGCGCTTCGCCGGTGACTCGTTGATGGTCTTTTTTAATGACCCGTTGCCGGTCGAACAACCTGCGGTTCAGGCTGTCACGATGGCGCTGGCGATGCAGCGAGCGTTTTTGCCGCTCAGTGACCTATGGCACAAACGTGGCTTCGACTTGGGGCTCGGCTGTGGCATCGCCCAAGGTTATGCGACGCTCGGGCTGATCGGCTTTGAGGGTCGTCGCGACTACGCCGCGATAGGTAACGTGACGAATCTCGCTGCCCGCCTGTGTGGCGAAGCAGCGGGCGGTCAGATCCTGGTCGACCGCAAAATTATGGCCAAAGTGGAGACGTTCGTCGCTCACACAGCGCTCCCGCCACTGCAGCTCAAAGGATTCAGTAAGCCGGCCCAGGCATTTGCAATCGATGGCTTGCTGGCTGACGCCTGAGCCAGAATCTTCGCCTGATAGCAGACTGCACTGTGACCGCTCGCAATGGCTGGGGCCGCTAGTTAAACAGCGGCATGATCTCCGTCGCGACTTGCTGAACGACTTCGCGGGTCGGGCGGATCGGTTGGATGGCGACCTGGTCAACGCCCGCATCGCGCATTGCTTCAATCATCCCGACGACTTCCTGCTTCGTCCCGGTTAGGGTCGTGGCCTGAATGATCTTCTTCGTCATGAGCGCCTCGTGCTCATCTTTCAGGTGTTGCAGATAACCTTCATAGAGCTTCAGGTGCCTGGTCTCAACCGGTGCGTCCGGTTCGCGGTAAACGTCTGTGAAAGCGAGCAATTCGTCTCGCAGGCCGTCCGGTAACGCACTGGGGTCTTGGTGGGACGACAGCGCAAAGATATTGCTCGAGGAAGCGACCATCGGGCCGACGGCTTCGCGCACAGCACGTGTTTCGATTTCTTCGTCCGAGTCGGTCAGGTAGAAGGCTGTCATGGACAGCACGTAGATATCGTCCGGGTTCCGCCCGGCCGCTTCCGCCCCTTCGCGTAAATTACGCAGCATCCACTTGACCAAATCAGGGTGCACCGCGCCGAACAAAATAATGCCGTCAGCGATGCGGCCAGCCAGCTGTGCCACGCGTGGGCCGCTGGCGGAAACGTAGATCGGGATGCGGTTGTTGAGATCGATAAATCCGAGGTCCGGATTCAGAAACTTGATTTTGCGATGACGCTCGCCTTCGCTGTAGTCAGTGACTTTGCGATCAAACAAATCGCGGCACACGCGCACGTGCTCTTCAAGCTCGGCAACTTTTGCTGCCGGCATGCCCATAGTGCGGCGGGTCGTGTTGCCCGTGCCGATGCCCATAATCGCGCGCCCTGGGGCGAGCGAATTGATGGTCGCCATACCGCACGCGGACAGTGGGGCGATGCGCGAGGCCGGATTCGTCACGCCGGGGCCAAGCTTGATGGTGCTGGTGCGATCAGCGCACAGCGCCAGCGCCGCGTAGACCTCGCTACCCAGCATCTGCGTATCGTAAAGCCAGGCATGGGAAAACCCGTGGTCTTCCGCGAATTTGACGTCGCCATGGATGTGGCAATCGCCCATGAATACGAATCCGAAATCCATAATTTCGTTCTCCTGAGTCGCGTCCTTAAGTGTAGATTTAGATTGTTCTGTCGGTCAGTTTATGGGGCGCCGAGAATAATGACATTGAGCTAACGACGCCAACGGCGTTGCAGGTCAAGCACCGCACACCGCCCCAAATAAGGATCTTGTGGCGCTTAATGCGACCCGACTGCTAGCCGAGGCGGGCGTTGATCCAGACACCGATATCTTTGATCTCGTCGAGATCGACACCATGTTCGAGGGGATAGGTGTGGTACTCGACCGGGTAGCCCATTTCTGTCAAATGGCTGAAGCTCGCCGCGCCGAAACTTTCCGGGACCATCGGATCGGCCTTGCCGTGGCCTATAAAAGCCGGCAAATCTGCGTTAGCTGAGCTTAGCGCCACAGTGTTGCGCGTCGCAAAATACGTCGACAGGGCAATCAAGCCCGCCAGGCGTTCGGGATAGCTCAGGGCCAACTCGAAAGCGACGGCGCCGCCTTGGGAAAACCCGGCGATGATGATGCGCGAACTCTCCACCCCACGTTCGTTTTCGCGTTTGATCAGACTGACCACCGCATCGGCGGACGCGCGCAACTGCGCTTCATCAATCTGCCGCTCAAGATTCATCTCCAGAATGTCGTACCACGCGGGCATCTCGACGCCGTTATTGATCGTGACCGGGATACTTGGGGCGTGCGGAAAGACGAAACGTACGGCCAGATCTTCGGCGATGCCCAGATGTGGGACCACAGGTTCAAAGTCGTGTCCATTAGCACCCAGGCCGTGCAGCCAGATGACGCTCGCCGTAGCGGTGTTTTTAGGCTCGATTTCAACGCAATCCAGCAGCTTAATCCCGTCTTCACTCATGCGCGTTTATTTCCCTGCTAATTCGAGGACCACCGGCACCGGTGTAGATAACATATCGAGTACCGGGCAATGCGCGTCGACCACGCGCTTGAGATGCTCAAGGTCGGCGGCAGATGCATCTGAATCGATCACGACGCGGCCCTTAATGGCATCAAAACCTGCTCGCACGTCGTCGTCCACGCCAAAAAAACCACGCAAATCAATTTCGCCGTCGAGTTCAACGGAAACCCCGCGTACCTCAATGCCGAGTGCCGTACCGTAGGCTTTGTAGGTAATCTCCTGGCAGGCGCCCAAGGCGGCGAGCACCAATTCGATAGGATTGGGGCCAGCGTCGGTGCCGCCCAACTGCGGCGGTTCGTCGACCACGAGTTGGTGATCTCGGACCTTGATATCCGAACGCAAGCCTTCCCGCAGGGTCGAGCTGGTGTGAAAGCTCGCGCGCGCATCGGAGGGGTTTAGCCGGAAATTTTCCTGGGTCGCACTAACGGCCTCACGCAAAGCTTCACTCATGGTTGCAGTCCTCATTCGTTGCCGGGATTGCTATGATACGGCAACACCCCCCGCGTCGTGGTGGTGACAGGGACACCATGAGTTTTAACGATAAAGTCTGTTTGATTACTGGTGCCGGCTCGGGCATCGGACGCGCGTTGGCGCTGGCTCTCGGCGCTGATGGTGCAGTCGTTACCGTATCCGACATCGATGCTGGCGCCGCCGCACAGACAGCCCGTGATATCAACACTGCAGGCCCAGGCCGCGCAACGCATGAACCTCTCGATGTGACTGACGCGGATGCTGTGACGCGGCACGTCAGCGCTGTCGCCGGGGCACACGGGCGCCTCGATTACATCTTCAACAATGCCGGCATTGCCATCGCCGGCGACGCACGTGATTTGGAAATTGAACACTGGCGTCGTGTCATTGACGTCAATTTGATGGGCGTCCTCTACGGCACCAGCTGCGCCTACAAAATCATGGCGCGTCAGGGTTTCGGTCATATCGTCAATATTGCCTCGTTATCCGGCCTGATCCCTTTTCCGACGAATATTCCGTACGGCACGACGAAGTTCGCCGTGGTCGGCTTATCGACAGGTTTGCGCGCCGAAGGGGAGGCGCTGGGTGTGAAGGTAAGCGCGGTATGTCCCGGATTTATCGAGTCCAACATCTACACAGCGAGTCAGGCGGTCAACGTGCAAAGTGACGCCCTTGGCGACGAATTGCCGTTCAAAAAGGTCCCGGCAGACGTCGCCGCAAGCAAAATCCTGCGTGGCGTGGAACGCAATGTGGCCGTTATCGTTTTTCCGCGCTATGCGCAGATATTCTGGTGGCTTTATCGCTTGAATTCGCGCTTCGGCACAGGCGCTGGTCGCCAAATGATTCGCGATTTTCGCAAACTCAGAATGGACGACTCACCATGACAGAAAACACTGTGGCAGTTCTCACACCAGCAGTGATTGGTCATCAGACCCCCAAATTAGATGTTGAAGTAGAAAAAGGGCGTCTGCGGTTATTCGCCAAGGCGATTGGCGAACGTAATCCGATTTACTTTGACGAGGCAGCCGCGATTGCCGCAGGCTATGCGTCCATTCCAGTCCCGCCGACCTTTTTTTTCTGCCTCGAAATGGAACGTGACGAACCTTACGACTGGTTCCACACCCTCGGCATTCCGCTACCCAAAGTGCTGCATGGGGAACAAAATTTTACCTACCATCGCACCGCCTGCGCCGGCGACATCCTGAGCTTCCGCGGCGAGGTTATGGATGTGTATGCAAAGAAAGGTGGTGCACTCGAATTCCTCGTGCATCGTAATTTCGTAAGCGCGCACGACGGTACCCCCGTTGCAGAATTCGACCGCACTCTGGTGATTCGCCATGACTGAACACACAACACCGGCCGGACTTGCGCCGTTACCGAACTATGACGACATCGCTACTGGTTTCGAACTACCGCCATTGGATATGCCGCCGCTCAGCCGCCAAACGCTCGCGATTTACTGTGGCGCTTCGGGAGACCATAACCCGGTGCACGTTGATCTCGACTTTGCGCGCGACGCGGGACTTGGTGACGTCATCGCTCACGGCATGCTGGTTATGGGTTACACCGGGCGATTGCTGACCAATTGGGTGCCTCAGCAGGCGATTGTGAGTTTCGACACCCGCTTCCTCGCCATGACCCGTATTGGCGACGCGATCACGGCCACCGGGCGTGTCACGGAAAAATTTAGTGACGGGGACAATCGCTGCATCCGAGTTGAAGTTCAGGCTGCAGATCAAAACGGCGAAGCGAAAACCAGCGGCACAGCAGTCATCGCGCTCGCGTGAATGCGGCCGCTGTCACGGCTAGCGCCCGCCGTGACAGGGTCGTAAACGACGCGCTATTCGTCGCTCAGCTTGGGTGCGCCATCGGATTCGGCATTACTCAGGGCGTCACCATGCTGTCCAGCGTGGCCGGCATCAGCATCACCTGGTTCGCTCTTTGGTTCGCTTTTTTGCTGGTCAATCTGGCACTTGCAACTAGCGCACTGCGACGTCGCCCCGATCGTTTTATGCGTCAGACCGTGGTCGTTTACACCACCTGGGCGATAGCGATAGCGGCAAACCTGATCATGCTGCTCGTCGCCGACTCTAGCTGGAGTGTCGTGGACACCGTCACGCTCGCGATCACCGGTGTTGGGATAGTTGCCTCGGTCGTTGTTGCCAGAGTACGTCAAATGGCAGTCAGCGACGCGATGGTGCGGGCGTCGTTTGCCGTATTTTTGAAGAGCGTGCCGCAAATTACACTCGCGTGGAACATTCTGCGCGACGGGGGTGACGGGATCGCACTATTCGCGATAATTGCGGGACATTTGATCATCACGATGCGGCTAGCCCAAATCGGATTCTCGATTCGGATCTCAGGATGGGATCGAGAACGCTTCGGGCTCGCAATCGGCGAGGGTGCCAACGAAGCAACGTGGATTGTCGTCACTATGGTGTGGCTCGTAGCCGCATAGGATTACTGGAGAGATACCGCATGATTGAAGTCAATGGCATGGCGCACGTCATCATCAGCGTCAGCAACTGGCAAGCGTGCCGTGAATTTTACACTCAGCTATTGCCGTTTTTAGGTTTAACACAAACCTTCGATGGTGATGAGATGATTTATTACGTCGGTGCCCGGACCGCTCTTGGCGTCAGTAAATGTGCACCCGAGTTCGAACATGAACGATTTCGTCAGAACAGCATCGGCTTACATCATTTATGCTTTCGCGCGCGCAACAACGCCGACGTTGACGCCGTGCATGAATTTCTCATCAGCATCGGGACACCCATCGTCCACGCACCGGAAATCGGAGAGTGGGCCCCCGGCTACTATTCGGTATTGTTTGAGGACCCGATTGGTACCCGCCTTGAAGTCAATCATGTTCCTGGCAAGGGGGTGCTTGCAGACGATGCAGCATTTAACGCCGGTGAACATTATCGTTAGCTGAACGCCGTTGTCAGAGCGAAGACAATTCAACCGCCAGTTGTGACCTGCCGCGGGTGGTACCTGCTCCGTGTCGGCGCAACTTACAGGAGACCCACATGAGCACATCAGAGGTACTGTCGCCGTTGCCCGGAACCGGCTATCGCCAACCTTCGCCTGACAAGGCGGCATTTACAGAAGCGAGTGATGTGATCGCGGCGGGTGGCCTGACTGAGCTCGCCGAAATGGTGACGAATCATCAGGACCTAACCCCTGATGTCTGCGGTCTGCCGATTCGGATTGTGATCGAAGATAGCGCCGCAATGATGGCCGCGGAGGCCATCGCAGTGGTCGAAGCATGACTTTGCGCTCGGTCTTCATCGCCAATCGCGGCGAAATCGCCGTGCGCATCATTCGGGCCTGCAACGAGCTCGGCATCCGAACGGTCCAGGCCTATAGCGACGCAGATGCTGATTCTTTGGCCGTGATACTGGCCGACGATGCCGTGAATATCGGCCCAGGTCCTGCGGCAAAATCATATTTAGACATCGAAACGGTGGTCACAGCAGCCCACAACTCTGGCGCTGATGCGGTCCATCCTGGCTATGGCTTTTTGGCCGAAAACGGTGATTTCGCAGATGCTGTCGTCGCCGCAGGCATGACGTTCGTAGGGCCTGACGGCGCCTCTATTCGCCTGCTTGGCGATAAAGTTGCAGCTCGCAAGATCGCAGCCGAGGCGGGCGTCCCAACCGTACCAGGCAGCGTCGGGCGCGTCGCAGATATCGATGCGGCCCGCGCCACCGTCACAGAAATCGGATTCCCTTTGATGATTAAGGCCGCCGCCGGCGGCGGCGGGCGTGGTATTCGCGTCGCGCACAACATCGACGAGTTTGAGACTTGTTTCCCCCAGGCTGCCCGCGAAGCGGCCGCGTCCTTTGGCGACGACGGCTTGTACATCGAGAAAGTGATCGGTGCCGCGCGCCATGTCGAGGTGCAATTCCTCGGCGACGGTCAAAACTATGTCCATTGCTTCGAACGCGAGTGTTCGTTGCAACGGCGACGCCAGAAAGTCTGGGAGGAAGCGCCGGCTTTCGATCTTCCCGGCCAGGTCCGCACCGCGATGTGTGACAGCGCTGTCGCATTGGCGCGCGCGGTCAACTACTGCGGGGCTGGAACAGTAGAGTACCTATACGACCCGATAACTCACGAGTTCTACTTCATCGAAGTAAACACCCGGATTCAAGTCGAACATCCCACTACGGAAATGATCACGGGCGTCGACCTGGTCCAGGCGATGCTGCGCATCGCTGGCGGCGAGCCGCTGGCGATTCATCAGGATGAAATCAAGATTAGTGGGCATGCCATTGAGTGCCGTATTAACGCTGAGGACCCCGAGAAAAATTTCATGCCGCGGCCTGGTACCGTGGAGACCTTACGAGTTCCGGAAGGGGCCAATATACGTTTTGATTCGATGCTCTATGAAGGATACACCGTGCCACCTTTCTACGACTCGTTACTCGGAAAGTTAATTGTTCACGGCCCCGATCGCGACGTCTGTCTTGCCCGCCTGCGAGTCGCGCTAGGCGAGCTTCAAATCGATGGTCTGCCGACGACCGTCGCTTTGCACCGATTGCTCACCGAAGATCCAGCCATCACTGGCCGTGAATTCGATACCCGCTTTCTGGAAGGCTGGATTGAGCGGCAATTTCAACCTTGAGGCTTCCACGGTTGAACCTGATAAAAGCGCGCTTTAGTTATGGTGCCGAAGAGCACCAGCCGCTCGACTTATCTGATCGGGGTGCCGGGCGGTCATCAACAGCGAGCCGTCCACGCTGGCGATCAACAACTACCTGACAAACGCATAACGAGGATTGCCGGCGTCGATCCGTTAAATATGGCGGACCGCACCTATCCGTATGGATCGATACAGAATCCTGGCGCGCTTGAACAAATCGTGCTGCACCAGGGATGCTGTGTGGGCGGGCGGATACTTTCAGATCGGGGCAGTCAATTCGGCGGATATGGATTTGAGCGGCCAGATGCCGCCCATTTTGCTGACCCGGTATGTGCGGGCGGATATGCAACAGGCGCTTACGGCGCGAGCAGATATAACCGGATTGATGTTACGGACGCGGTCGATACTCGATTAATCATCCGGCATTGCTCGTCCGAGACGCAATCCGTCAACCCGGCACTAGCGTACACCTCTATGGTACGGGTGATTACGCAGCATTCGCGACTGATTACGAGCGAATTGACTGCACGAATTGGTGGCTCAAAAGGGGCGCGACAAAGCGCGGGCGAAATAACGCAACTGCACTTCGCGGCCAGGCGGAAGCTACCGCTGGCGCCGCCGAAAAAACACGCCGATTAGCGCACTACCCATAAGCAACAGGGCCGGCGGAATTGGCACCGCCGTCGTCGCGATGCCACCACCAGCTACATCACCGATCAGCCTGAACGCGCCTGGGTCGAAAGCCGCATATGTGCCAAGGGCACTGAATAATTCAATGGTGCCGGCGCCGTGATTTTCGAAATAAATCAATTCGATCCCGTAACTACCGGCGGAAAGTGAAAACGTCGATAGCCGAGTTCGCGGGGCGTGCACTGAATCGTCAGTCACAATGTCGACACCATTCAAACGCAGAACCGCACCATCGTCACTATTGAACCCAAACGTGTAAGTGCCTGCGTCTTCAATAATGATCTCGGCCGTTGCGCGAAGCGAAAACGTGTCGTCTAAAAGTAACGGAAACAATGAATTGCTCCCGGAGAACTCACCATCGTAATGTAGGAATTCGTCGTTAAAATTCACGTCATCGTAATAGCCGGAAGCCGATGATGGACCGCCCATGGGCGCCTCCGCCGCGGCGATAGAGGTCACGTCGCTGCTGCCCAAATCCCAGACCTCGACCAGAAATGCCGCCGAAGCCAGAGGACTAGCGCCGAACAGACATAAAATGGCTATCCAGCGCGCGTTCGCTTTCATTTTATTCGCGTCAATTGTCAGAAAATCAGCTTTCATCATGTTTTATGCCATGCATTAAGTGGGCCACTTTTATCTGCGATTTGGAGAACATCCTCCAAAAATCTGCAATCACATGTTTTTGTTGGAAAAAATAATTAGTTACAACGTATGGGCGAGGCCTCGACGCAGGCTGGTCTCGGTCAATGACCTCGGCAAGGGTGTCGTAATGTCGGTCTGCGGCGACGGGCCCGGCAATCCAGCGATTAAGTGTAATGGCAAATGCACCTTTAACCTACCGGCGCTCCAATCGCTGGCCAAGCATGTGCTGTCATCGAAGCACAGAAATCCCTATATTCGCTCACTGAATTTAATGTTGGGATCGTGGAGTGCAATATGAAAGTCGGTTTAATGCCCTTATTTGGTGGTCAGACCTCCGATCCGGAGTATGTGGCGAGAATAGCGCGGGGCCTCGACGAGCGCGGTTTTCATTCCGTATGGGCAGTCGATCACATCCTCATTCCGAAACATATTCAGTCTGACTATCCTTACGCAAAGGATGGTTCCTTTCCGGTTGACCCGACTTTGCTCGGATTGGAGCCGTTCAATCTTCTGAGTTTTATCGCCGCTCACACGAAAAAGCTTCGGCTCGGCACGGGTGTCGTGGTGTTACCGCAACGCAATCCTGCACTGACGGCGAAGCAGGCCGCGGACGTCGATGTCTTGTCCGGCGGGCGCCTCGATTTCGGTATCGGTGTCGGCTGGTTAGCCGAAGAGTTCGCGGCACTCGGGGAGTCGTTTGAGCGACGTGGCGCGCGTTCCGATGACTACATCAGGGCGATGAAAGCACTCTGGAACGACGGCATATCCAGTTACTCGGGGGAATTTTTCAACCTGCCGGAATGTTGGCAGTACCCGCTACCGGTCCAAACCCCACACCCGCCGCTGTACTTTGGTGGCGAGGGCAAAGCCGCGCTACGCCGGGTTGCTCGATTCGGCCACTGGTACGGCGTAGACGTTATGCCTGACCAGGTCGAGGAGAAACTCAAGTTACTCGCCGAACATTGCGATCGTGAAGGCCGCGACGTCCGCGACGTCAAAGTGGCACTGTCTCCCTACGGCAACCCTTGCGACCGCGATACCCTGAAGCGCTACGAAGATACTGGTATCGACCAGGTCATCCTCGCCGCCTTTGTACCCGGGCAAGACGCCATGGAAAAAGCCATCGATACCATCGCGGATGAACTTTTGAGCTAGGCCACGCATCCAGGGACAGAGAACAACTTTGCTGACCCAGGAAAGTGCCAGACCGGGAACTCGCGCCAACTCCCTAGCGCTGCGCCATTCCACAAAGCTGGGGGCTAATCACCACAGTGGGCGCGAGGCGGGGGCAAACGTCAGGTACGGCTACTGCAGTCGCTTCGCTGCATCGGTGAATAAAGTACTTTAATATGATACTTATTATTTATATTTATCAAATAATTACGAAAATAATTTAATGTAAATAATTACTATCTGCGTAGCGATATCAATCTCCAAATAAACGATTGAAAGCGCCTTTTACCGATTTTCCTGCCTCCTTCAGAGCGTCGGACGAACGCTGACCGGCGGCTTCCAATGCCGATGGCTGGTCAGTTTCCGCATCGACGACAAGCGCCGCAGTCCCGGCGGCAATTTCACAGGCGTTTGTTTTCGCCTGGGCTCGGTCGACAAGCCCCTCCGCAAGTATTGAGAGGCCGCCGGTGGCAACTGCCGCACCAGCTTTCAGGCCTGCCATGGCGACGCCAGCGGCATCAGTGGTCGGGTGCGGTTCAGTCAGCGTGCCACCGATGCGAATGAAATCGACAAGACCCGCAACGTTCAGCCCAATGCCGTCGCGTGGCTTTGGATTGACACCGATATCGATACGCTCGGATTTCAGATCGATATGACCGCCGCCAAGAATGCTCATCGAGGTGGTCGTGATGCCGATTGCAGTTTTATTTCGCGCTATTCCGTTCGTGAGCGGGAAATTAACCACCGCACATTCGATCGTATCGCGAGACTGATTTCCCGCGCGCGGATTAAGCAAACGGAATGCCTTAAGCGCCAAATCTGTCTGCACAGTGCTCATCGCTTCGCTGAGGAAATCCATATTCCGCAGGGAAATCAAAACATTACCGTTTGCGTTTGCGGCCAGTTCCGCCGCGGACTTCCCCTTGCTATCAATATTGAGGTCGACATCGACCTGACCACCGCGCACCAGTTTTGCAGCCGCTTCACTCATCAGGGCGCCACTCGCAACGTCGCTCACGGTCAGGGCATACGACAGGGCAGGCAGTTCATCGGTCGCGACGACGCGCATTTTTGCCGTGATGCCGCCTCGACCGATTTGCGCGCTCAGATCGCTGACATCAAGCGTGCCGTCGAGAATGGTCGTGCGCATTCGAAATTTACGCAATTCTGAACTCGGGAGCTTTAATTTCTCGACGTTAGCCTCTAATTCGACGTTAATCGCGACAAGATAGTCGAACGGAATGGGCGTTGCGGAAAACAACTTCGGCTGATCTCCCGGCGTTCGGGTCGAGCGGACGTATGGCGTCAAATCGAGCAGCTCGGAATTCAGCGAGAGATTGAGTTCGGGCGGATTTTGCCACGGCCGGAGCACCGCTTTGGCGGTGACCCGGGAAGCACCTGAACTCGCGTCAACGGCGTCAAACAGGAGTTGATCGCCATCGTCATGAAGGCGCCCGTGAATCTGCCAGCGCGTGAGCTCGACAAAATCATCCTCATCCTGTGCTGGCATGAACATTTTCGGATGCACCGTCACCTGGAAGTCGAAATCGACCCCGCTGATGTCCAGCGGGTGCTTCAGCGTACCGGTCGTTTCCAGGCGAAAATCGCCAATATTCGCACGCAAATCAACCTCGTACGGATCGTTTGCGAACAATCGGGGCAAGGGCGCGAGCAACGCCGCAAGCTGCAACGTGTGCGCTTGATAATCGAGCTTGGCTCGTAACCTGAGCGGCTCGTTATAACCGTCCGGAGTGAGTTCTATGCGTTCGGCGAGTACAACGATGGGTTCTCGGTCCGGTTCGCGATATTCGACTCGGCTATTACGGAGGGAGATTTCCCGGACGTCGAGCCAACGTAGATTGGGACGTTCAGCAGCAGTATTTTCGATCTCGGCTGGCGGGCCAAACGCCCAGTTGGCCTGCCCCTGACTGTCCTTCTCGAGCCTGAGGGTGGCGTCGTGGACAACGATATGAGTCATCTCAACGCGATGGCGAAGCAATGGCAACAGGTTGACTCGAATTTCGAGATGGGCAACGTCGAACATCGTCGCCTCGCTCGCCCATTGCGGGTTTCCGAGGCTCACGCCAGCGACCGTTAAACGCGGATGTAAACCGAGTTGCAATTCGATATCGCCGCGAATATCGACTTCGCGACCGGTCATCTCGCTACCGAGGTCGCGCAACTCCTGCTTGTAGTGATTAGCGTCAAAAGTCGCCAGGGCGATAGCCATTAAAATGACCACACCGCCCCCGAATGCGACAGAAACTAGCATCCAGCGACGCCAATTCACGCTCGGGCCAACTGGCTCTGGGGGTTGCCGGCGAGCCCGGCGGCGACGCTTCTGGGGCTCGCTGAGGTGTAACTCAAACAGGCGGCGTCGAAGCGTCAACCAAGACCGACCTCGCGACGACATAGCAACTCTCCGATGATGTGTTGTTGGCGGACCATGAGGCGCGTGCTTAAGCATGCTGATACAGGTGAAAAAAGCTGCCGCAAGGCGACCGGCGCTGAGGTGGAACATAGACGGGTCCGTTTCGTTGGTCTGCGGTCAGACGCGTCGATTCTACCTATCGGCGTGCAGTTCGGGTGGTGTGGTCGCTGCCAATAGTGTTGCAGACAGCACACATAGGACAGCTGCCACCAGCAACGCCAACCCATACGCGCCAGTGCGGTCATAAATTGTTCCTGCAGCCACTGGGCCGATGAGGCTTCCAAACGCAGCTGATGTGTACTGCAGGCCAATTACCGAGCTCAGCCGTGGACCGGAGAAATAATCCGCAATTAGCGCCGGCATCAGCGCAATGAACCCACCGTAAAAAATGCCGTAGCCAAGCGCGAAAAGAATCAGACTCGGATAGCTTTCTGCCGCGAACCAGGCCAGGTAGGACGCCCCAAGCGCAACAAAAAGAACGACTTGCGTCGGCTTACGTCCAAAGCGGTCTGCAACGCCGCCCATGGTCATTCTGCCGAGCATACTCCCAAGGCCGATTAAACTGACAAGTCCGGCCGCCTGTTTCGGGGCGATGGACAAGTCGATGGCGTACGGCACGATGTGTACAAATGGCACCATGATCGCGCACGATATGACGAGTTGAGCCACATACAGTTGCCGAAACGGACGCGAGCGTACCAGTGCCCAGAGCGTCTCCGTTGGGGCCGTGTAGGCGACCGCTTGATGTGTACCGTCGCCATCCGGCGCCAGACCTCGCGCCGCTGGATCGCGCTCGAGGAAGAACAGCGCCGGGATGCAGCAGGCCGCCACAACCACCGCCAACACGACCATCACGCCACGCCAGTTCATGGTGGTGAGCAAGCTCGCGACCAACAGCGGCATGACTAACGTACCGAGGCCGATTCCTGTCAGCGCGATCCCAGAAGCGAGTCCGCGCCGACGGTCAAACCAGCGCTGAACCGCACCAATCGCCGGCACGTAGACGAAGCCCACCCCGATTCCCAGACCGAGCATGAAATTCACGCTGACACGAGCCAGGCTCGTCGCCCCGGCAGCGCCGAGCAGGCCGGCTATCATGGCGATGACACCGAGCAACACGACCGGGCGTGGCCCGAAACGATCGGCGAGCTGGCCACTTAGCGCGCCACTGATAAAAATGACCGCGACGGCATAGGAAAAAACCGCGGAGACTTCGGCGCGGGTCGCCTCAAAGCTCGACGCGAGCGGCAGAAAAAAAGCGCCGAAGGCATACGTGCAACCAAAGCCCGAGAACACGAGCGCGAAGGCTGCCCCGACCACATACCAACCATAGAACAGCGGTGGGCGAACCCCAGCGCGCTTTGACCGCATCGGTCAGGGGCCAGCGAGCATGAGTGGCACGCGCTGTTCAGCAGTACTCAAGCCACCGTGCACACCGAGCAGCTGGACGTCATTTTCACCCACGATTTGATCGCGAAGCGTGTAGCGATCGCGCATGCACAGCACGTAATCACCGACTCGCGAAGCGAGCTCTGGATGTGGCGCACCGAGGCCGAACCAGCCAGCCCGAATGAAATCATCTGCGGGGTGGAGATCTATGGCGTGCGCCAGCTCGTCAGTCACGTAATTCTCGAATGCTTCAGCACGGTTCGCGCGCACGTAGGCGAAAGCAGTGCGCGGTTCGCCACACAATGGCAGGCTGAGCATGTCGGCCAGGCGCGGATGCGTTTCGAGGTCGATGCGTTCCGCTGGTCCGCTGTCGATGAATCCGTGATCGGCAGTGATGATGAGCAGCGTGCCAGATTTGGCGGCCGTCTCCGCGACGTCCCCCAATGCCTCATCCAGCGCTTCGAAATGCACTCGGACCGCGTCCCCGGACGGGCCGTGCAGATGGCAGAGGTGATCGAGTTTTGGCCAGTAGGGGTAGAGATAATCACCAGCCGTATCGCCACGGCAAAAGCCGTCGAGTTGGCCCGCAAAATCGCTGAGGCCGCGATAGCCCGCACGCTTAGAACCGACCCCCAGCAGTTGGCTATAGTCTGAATCGACCAAATCGCTCGGCAGTAGCGCGGCTGAGGGCACATTGAGGGATGCAGCGAAGCTCGGCGCACTGATGAGCGCTGCCGGCGAAATCCCGCTACTCGCCAGCGGCACACGACCGAAACGGGGCATAAACGGCAGCACCGCCGCTACCGCGCCGAGCTTGCGAAAGTGCATAAACCAACCCGTTAGCCCGTGTTGCTGCGGCGCCTGGCCGCTCATGTAGGAGGTGATCGCGCTCGCCGTGGTGGGCGGATAGACCGAAGTCATTGTGCCAATCTGCAATCCTGCGAGTCGGCTCGCGGCCCCGACGTGGTGCAGCAACTCCGCGCCCAAACCGTCGATTACGACCAGAGCCACCCGCTGCGCCCGGGCCAATCGTGCCTGCGGCATGATCGTCAATGGTGCATAAGCCGAGGACGCAGCACCCAGACGATCACCCAGCGATGTCATCAAATTAACGATGGAACCGCCCTGATAATCGGGTTTCAGCGGTTTAAGGTCGTGGTCAATCATGATTGCCATAGCCGCATGTGGAAACCGCTCAGTTGCTGCAGATGGCACACCCAAAGTGGGCTGCCCAGGGCGCGTCTATTCAAGAGCTACACGAGAGCATCGAACAGCCTGCGCGTTGGCGGGCCCAATCCGGTCGCAGGGCGTAGTACTGATCGTGCTCTGGCTGGTCATCATAGGGGCGCCGCAGCACGTCCAGTAGCTCAGCAACCCGACTGAAATCTCCGTTTTCAGCTTCGTCGATGGCAAGTTGCGCGATGTAGTTGCGTAAAACGTAGCGCGGGTTAACAGCATGCATCTGGATACAGCGTTGCGTGTGAGACTGGCCGTCCCGTTGGACGCGTGCCTGATAGCGTGACAGCCAGCCCTGCAAGCGACTACAAAAGTCGTCATCGAGTTGGGTCTCGACGTAGTAAGCCGGGCGCAACGCGCTGGGAACTTCGCCTGCGGCAGCGCGGTAATTTGCGATATCAAATTCACCCAGCTGGCGAAAGAAAATGGTCATATCCGTTTCCACGCTGGCGAGCAAAGTAAACAAATCGTCGGCCAGCGCTTTATCTGCGTCACCTTCAAACGCGCGCAAGCCAAGCTTGCTGGTGACCATGTCAGCCCAACCGGACTCGTAGCGATGCCCATAGCCATCCAGCGCTTGTTCAAACGGCGCCGTATCTTCCACCAGCGGATAAATCGCGTTCGCAAGCTGGACGAGATTCCACATTGCGATATGCGGCTGCTGTCCAAAGCGATAGCGGCGACCTTGCGCGTCGGTGGTATTCGGTGTCCAGTCCGGATCGTAATTTTCCAACCACCCATACGGTCCGTAGTCGATAGTCAGTCCGAGTACCGACATGTTGTCGGTGTTCATCACGCCGTGTACAAAACCGACGCGCATCCACCCGATGACCATATCTGCGGTGAGTTCACACACATGTGCAAACCACGCGCAGTAGGCTGCTTTACGCTCGCTATCGGACGCGTCTTCGGCCAGCTCAAAACCACTGAAATCGGTACGCATGGTGTATTCGAGGAATTGCCTCAACAAGTCCGTTTCGCCTCGGGCTGCAAGCATCTGGAAGTGTCCGAATCGAGTGAAAGAGGGAGCCACACGACACACAACTGCGCCTGGCTCGTGGCGTGCATTACCGTCGTAAAACATGTCGCGCAGAACCTGCTCGCCAGTCAGGGTAAGACTGAGCGCGCGCGTGGTAGGGACGCCAAGGTGATACATGGCCTCGCTGCACAGGA
The DNA here is from genome assembly GCA_002292285.1 of Proteobacteria bacterium UBA981. Classification (GTDB taxonomy): domain Bacteria; phylum Pseudomonadota; class Gammaproteobacteria; genus UBA981. The sequence goes on along the minus strand of DBBP01000008.1, from coordinate 203,141 downwards.
ACTCGCGCAGTGAGGAGCGCAGCACAGCCAGGCCGTCGGCAGTGCGAGAGTAAGGCGTCGGCCCAGCGCCCTTGAGCTGCAACGCCCAGCGCTGACCGCTGCGGTTAACCACTTCGCCAAGATTGATAGCGCGCCCGTCGCCCAGTTGCCCGGCCCAATTGCCGAATTGATGACCGCCGTAGCAGGTCGCATAGGGGTGCATGCCAGGAAGTTGCTGATTACCGGTAAAAATTTGCGCGAACTCAGAGCTTTCGCAATCCGCCTCGTCGAGGTCGAGTAACTCGGCAACTTCCCGGGCGTAAGCGACGAGGGTCGGTGCTGCCACAGTCGCCGGCAGAACGTGCGAATAACACGCGTCGGTAATTTGGCGGCGCTCGTTCGTTGGCTGAGGGTCGGCGGGCAGCTCGGCGACGAAACGGTTATCGAATGTAAGTTCGCTCAAACCAATCGGTTGTTGCTGAGGTTGACTACTCATACGGATGCCAGCGGCTGAAGGAAGCCGCCATTCTAGCGGATGCGGTGTTCGCTCACTGGCCCGCTGGCCGGTGAGCTGCGCCGGTGAGTGCGCAGTATGATGAGACTGTACTAAACAGGGGTTTACGCTGCATGCCAAGAGTAACTGAGATCACTGCCGACAACGGCAATCCAATTCTGGAGCGGGCGTTCAGCCAGGAACGTGAACTTTTCGGCGACTTGCTCAATCCAACCAGAGTATTGGCCCATTGCCCGGAAATCTTGCAGGCCGCGAAGCAACTGTATGCGTCTTTCGAGATCTCGGCGCTCCTGCCCGCGCCGCTACTGGCGCTGGTTTACGTGCGCGTAGCAACGTTGAACGGCTGCCCGTTCTGAGTCGATATCAATTCGTTCCGTGCGATCGAAGCAGATAATGGACAGGCCAAGGTGGCGGCATTGGCAAACTGGCGGGATAGCGACGTATACACCGCGACCGAGAGACTCGTGCTCGAGTATGGCGAATGCATGACCATCACGGGCGAGACTGTCAGCGACGCGTTGTTCGCGCGTTTGCGGCAAGAGTTCAATGAAGCAGAAATCGTCGAACTCACTGCCGGAATCGCGATGGAAAATTTCCGCAGCAAGTTCAATGCCCCGTTGAAAGTCGCTGGGCAGGGCTTTTGTCTCGTGCCGCAGAGCTGACGCCGCTCAGCTCAGATCGCCAATGCAGTCACGCTGACTAGTGGGCCGCTGCGACCGCCCGTTTGATGAGCGTTTCGAACCCGGGGTAGCTTTCGGGCCTTATCATCGTACGGCGCAGCTGGTCGCCTAACCCTAATCCTGCTGCAACAGCCCTTGCGGCCCTGGCGCTGTCGTGAACTGCGCTACCGGCTGCAACGGCGACGCCGGCGGCGAAAAAATCGTCCGGGAAACAACCGACAGTCGGACCGACGAGGCCGATCTCAGCCGCCCCGTCGCAGTGGGTCAGCATTCGTCCAAGACTATTGTTCAGCAGCGTGGCACCCGTGCAGATGACTTTGTTGCACCCCACGAGCACAGCCGGATCGAGTGAGATGACCACCCCGGGCGCCTCGGCCGCCATGCGAGCCTTACGTTCGACCACAAAGACATCAATATTCAAAGCGCGTGCGCGCCGAACCAGGGGCGGAAAGTAACCAATCATGCCCAGGCGATCGCCAGCCTGGAGGGTCATCCCGGCGAAGGAATTATTGGCATCTTCTGGCCGGTAGCCCGCCCTGGCGTACAACGCACTTGTAATGGCGTTGATAGCAGCCATGGCCAGTGAACGATCGGCGTCTGAGTCTCGCTCAATCAAATTCGCAATCTCGATCGCTAAACGACCCGTGAGCTCCGGCGCCCTGAATCGCTGCGCTAGATTCGCTTGCTCGCCGTCCAGCCATGCGTAGTAAAGACCTGATGCCCTGTGGTCTAACGTCAACAGTCCAAATTCTGCGTCACGGTCGGGCGCGGGGTTCGGTTCTGGCAAACAGACCTCGCTGATCCGAAGTGGTCCGAGGACCTCGAGCGCTGCCGCGCAGCGCGCCAGCAGTTTCGCGCCGAAATCGATGTCGCGAGGAACCGCCGTGCCCGAGGATGAATCAACCACTCGCACGGCCCACGGCAGGTTTTAGCGACCTCTTTGAGAGCTTGGTGACTCCAATCATTGTGTAGATGTGACCACTCATCTCGATTTTTCCTGAGAGCATCTCGATTGCATTAGAATCATAGTTCATGGTCCGTGCACCGGCCGTACTGGCTGGCGATTGGACAACGATGATTCTGGGGAGAACTAATCGATGAAATTGAAATTTCGCTGGGTCAGCGCAGGCTTGTTAGCGGTGGCGATGCAATCGTCGGGCGCCGCAACCGTGGTCAACGACAAAACACTCACCGAGGTCGGCGACGGCAGCAACTGGTTGGCCTACGGGCGCAATTACAGCGAGCAGCGCTACAGTCCGCTTGAACAGATTAACGATCAATCGATTGCCAGACTTGGCCTCGATTGGGTCCTCGAATTACCAGAGGATCGCATGCTGCTCGCCACGCCACTAGTCGTTGACGGGGTCATGTATTTCACCGGCAGTTTCTCGAAAACCCGGGCGGTAAACGCTAAAACCGGCGAGCTGTTGTGGGAATACGATCCCGAGTCGGTTAAGCACGCCGGGGACCGTTTGCGCATCATGTGGGACCAGAACAAAGGTCCGGCATTCTGGAACGGCAAGGTCATCATCTCGACCATTGATGGACGCTTGATTGGCCTCGACGCCAAAACCGGTGAGCGTATCTGGGAAACCATGACCATCGATCCGCGGCGCGCCTATTACATCACCGGTGCACCTAAAGTATTCAAAGGCAAGGTCATCATCGGCAATGGCGGCACTGAACAGGAAGCCGCGCGTGGCTATGTCACCGCCTATAACGCGGACACGGGTGAGCAGGAATGGCGTTTCTGGGTCGTGCCGGGTAATCCAGCAGACGGGTTCGAAAATGCGGCCATGGAGATGGCTGCGAAAACCTGGACCGGAGAGTGGTGGAAACACGGCGGCGGCGGCAATACCTGGAATGGCATCACCTACGACCCGGAATTCAATCAAGTCCTGGTCGGCACCGGTAACGGCTCCCCCTGGAACCGGAAAATTCGCTCGCCGGGCGGCGGTGACAACCTGTTTTTATGTTCCATTGTGGCGCTCGATGCAGATACGGGTGCGTATAAATGGCACTACCAAACGGTGCCCGGCGAGACCTGGGACTACAACTCCAACATGGACATCGTGCTGGCCGATCTGAAGTTTGGTGAGCAGCAGGTCAAAGCGTTGATGCATGCACCGAAGAACGGCTTTTTTTACGTACTGAATCGTGAGAACGGCGAGCTGTTGTCGGCGGAGAAAATTGGCAAAGTCACCTGGGCATCACACGTTGATTTGAAGACCGGGCGGCCGGTGGAAATCGCCGGCTCCCGTTATGAAGACGGCGAAGAAACGGTCTGGCCAAGCCCATACGGAACCCATTCATGGCACGCGATGTCGTACAACCCTAAAACCGGCTTGGTTTATATCCCGACCATCGAGATGCCAGCCGTGTTCAAGGATTCCGGCATCGATCTGAAAGCCTGGGAATCACCGCACTTTCGCGCCAGCGTTGGCGTGGAATTCGGTACCGAAGACACGGCGCCGGATTATGGCGTCGCTTTCCTGATGGCATGGGATCCGCTCAAGCACGAGAAAGTGTGGGAGCACGAGCTGCCGCCATTGTGGAATCCTGGCACGATGACCACCGCCGGCAACCTGGTTTTTCAGGGCCGTGCCGATGGCGAGTTTGCCGCCTATCACACCGAAACCGGCAAGAAACTCTGGTCGACACAGCTCGGACTCGGTATTTCCGCGCCGCCGGTGACCTATTCAATTGACGGGAAACAGTACGTGTCGTTACTGGTCGGTTGGGGCGGAGCCGGGCTGATCTCCGGCTCGCTGGCTGCTCAACACGGCTGGAAGTACAAAGTCCATCCGCGACGCCTGTACACTTTCGCACTCGACAGTGCCAAGCCGATCCCAAGCTCGCCACCACCGGCCTATGCGCAGCCCGTTGACCTGCCTGACTTCAAGATTGACGACGAGCAGGCCAGTTACGGACAAGCACTGTTCGCTGAATCGTGTTTCCTGTGCCACGGCGGTGGTGTCGTCTCGGGCGGTGGCGCGCCTGATCTGCGCGAATCGCCTATCGCGCTATCGCGCGATGCGTTTCGCGAAGTGGTGGTCAATGGTGCCAAATTCGCCAACGGCATGCCGAGGTTTAAGGATTTCGGCGACCGTGAGATAGACGGCTTGCTCCACTATATCCGCAAGATGGCCCGTAAAGGGGCTGCCAATCCGTTAAAAAAGGTGAGTCAGGCGCAACCCTGAGCGCTATAATCCGCGCGGCGCCGGCAATCCTGCCGGCGCCCTGAATTCCGGCCGCCGCGATGTCCCACATCGCCAACACTGCTGACGCGGTGGACGAGCACACGGCCCCGACCAAGAGATCCTGAATGGCTCAATACGTATTCCAGATGCAACGGGTGAGCAAAATTGTGCCACCCAAAAAAGCGATCCTGCGCGACGTCTCCCTTAGTTTCTTTCCCGGCGCGAAAATTGGCGTGCTCGGACTCAACGGTGCGGGTAAATCGACCCTGCTGCGCATCATGGCTGGCATCGACACCGATATTGAAGGCGAGGCCGTGCCTCAAAAAGGTCTGAGAATCGGTTTCCTGTCGCAGGAGCCGCAGCTCGACCCGGATAAAGACGTACGGGGCAATGTTGAGGAAGGCTTGGGCGAGGCTATCAAGTTGATCGAACGGTTTAACGAAATCAGCATGAAGTTCGCCGAACCGATGGACGACGACGAAATGAATGCCCTGCTGGAAGAGCAGGGGCAATTGCAAAACGCCATCGACGCTTGCAGCGGCTGGGAGGTTGAACGCAAGCTCGAGATTGCCGCTGACGCGCTGCGGCTGCCCGGCTGGGACGAAGACGTCACCACACTATCCGGCGGTGAACGTCGGCGGGTCGCGTTGTGCCGTTTGCTGTTGTCCGAGCCCGAGATGCTGTTGCTCGATGAGCCGACCAACCATCTCGATGCCGAATCAGTTGCCTGGCTGGAACGCTATCTCGAGAACTATCCCGGCACTGTTGTGGCGGTAACGCATGACCGCTATTTCCTCGATAACGTGGCGGGCTGGATCCTCGAACTGGATCGCGGCCATGGCATTCCCTGGGAAGGCAATTATTCCTCGTGGCTACAGCAGAAAGATGCGCGCCTTCAGCAAGAAGAACGCGAAGAAGCCGCCCATAAGAAAACAGTCTCGGCCGAACTTGAGTGGGTACGGCAGGGTGCGCGAGGACGTCAGACCAAAAGCCGCGCGCGTTTGCAGCGCTTCGAAGAATTGCAGTCCAAAGAATTCCAACAGCGTAATGAGACCAACGAAATTTATATCCCGCCTGGTCCTCGCCTCGGAGATATTGTCATCGAGGCCACTGAGCTGACGAAGGCTTTTGGCGATCGCATGTTAATGGAGGACCTGACGTTCACATTACCGCCCGGTGGTATCGTCGGCGTTGTCGGGGCCAATGGTGCCGGCAAAACGACGTTGTTCAAGATGCTGACTGGTCAGGAAGAACCGGACGAAGGGTCCGTCAAAATCGGACATACCGTCGATTTCGCGTATGTCGATCAAAGTCGCGATGCCCTAGACGACAGCAAAACGGTATGGGAAGAAATTTCCGGCGGTTCCGACATTCTCATTATCGGAGAACACGAACTGCAATCACGCGCCTATTGCGGACGATTCAATTTCAAAGGACAGGATCAGCAAAAACGAATTGGTCAGTTATCTGGGGGCGAACGCAATCGCGTGCATCTGGCTAAGGTTTTACTGCGCGGTGGCAATGTGCTGTTCCTGGATGAACCCACCAACGATCTGGACATCGAAACCTTACGCGCGCTTGAAGAAGCGTTATTGAACTTTCCCGGCTGCGTCATCGTGATTTCACACGATCGCTGGTTCCTCGATCGAATCGCAACGCATATGCTCGCGTTCGAAGGCGACAGTCACGTTGAATGGTTTCCCGGCAACTATGCCGATTATGAGGTCGATCGTCGCAAACGAGTTGGCGGCGATGTTGATGCGCCGCACCGGATAAAGTTCAAACCCGTCACCCGCTAAGGCTGACTGCTCGCCTGTGGATAAGAACTCGGGTCATCGAGGTCATATCTCGCACAGATCGCGGCGTACGAATCAAACTCCGAAAGGCAATCGAATACGTAATCTTTCTTCATGTGATTGTGTAGTCGCTTACCGACTGGTGCCGGCGAGCGTGGGCCAGGTGACCAACCGAAGTAATCGCGCCAACCGGCGGGGCGGCTGGCGGGGTCACAGATCATGTTGTCGCCAACACGTCTGCGACCCTCGTAGGCGAGCTTTTAACGCACTCACATGTGGAGCGCGTGAACGTGTTTACTCTATGACAGACAGTTCAGGGCTTGCGGAATAACAGGGTCATGCGAGTGGATTCGCCGACCGTCTCCATGCGGGCGCGTTTCTCGGCGTCGTCCCCGGCACCCACTAGACTCGGCGGCAAACGCCACACGAAGTCGTCTTCGGTCGGCTGGTCGGCCGCATTGAGATTCACCGGGCTCTCACCAACCAGTTCGAAACCCGCCGCTGTCAGGGTCTCGATGACAAATGCCTTCTTCAGATAACCGTTGCTGCCATCGGCCCATGCATCACTCGCGTCTGCTGGTGCCTGATGCTGCACAACACCGACCACGCCGCCAGATTTCAGCGCACGATGTGCTTCCGCAAGCGCGGTGGTGAGGTAGCCACCGTTACCTTCGAAACGCGCAAGATTGTGTAAAGCCCGCACAAACAGTATCGCGTCGACTTGGCCATCGAGCGTGGCCGGCATCGAGCCCAGGATGAAGGCTTCGACCGGCGCTCCGCCGGAGGGCACCCACGTTGCAGCATCGGCGACCCAGCTTTGCTGCCAGGATTTCTTCGCTTCGAGATAGGCGTCGTCATAGAAATTGAACATCGGATACATCGCATACGCGTAGTCGGCCCCAATCATGCGCCCTTCCGTGCCCAATGCGGCAATCAGAATCTTTGAATACCAGCCCCGGCCAGGAAACGCCTCGACGACTGTCATACCCGGTTTTACGCCAAAAAAATCCAACGTTTGCTGGGGGTGGCGGGCATCGTAGCGCGCTTGCACCTCGGCCGGCTGCGCGTCCAGCACTGCCTTGAGGGTCGGCGCACAATGTGCAGCAGCTGCGAAAAAAATCATGCTGAATACGACTGGGACCCAGGCGGTCAACGTCAAACGCTTATTCATAAGGTGTTCTCTCGAATGCAAATGGAATCAGGACTTCATTATTCCATACGCAGGTGCACTGGCGTCGCTGCAGGATAGAATACGCCGCAGGGGAGGCCAATCATGCAATTCATTTTAACCGACGAGCAAACTCAATTTCGCGATGCTGTGCAGCGATTTCTGCGAGACAAGTCGCCAACCACCGAAGTACGCCGCTTGATGGAGACTGAGGAAGGATTTGACCGCCAAGTGTGGGAACAAATGTGTGGGGATCTCGGGCTCGCCGGGATTCACATCCCGGAGGCCTACGGCGGGCTGGGCTTCGGTATGGTCGAGCTCGGGATCGTCATGGAAGAGATGGGCCAGGCGCTTTACTGCTCGCCTTATTTCGCCTCGGCGGTACTCGCCGCAAACGTGATTTTGCTCGGCGCTGACGAACGCCATCGCGAACTGTTGCTGCCTGGAATTGCCGCCGGCACTCGCATCGCGACACTCGCCGTGACCGAGCCCGACGGACGCTGGGACGAGGGCGGTATCACACTGACCGCCCGGCCAGCCGCCGATGGCTTCACACTCGACGGCACCAAGAAGTTTGTTCTTGATGGCTGCATCGCGAACACCGTCATCGTGGCGGCGCGGCTAGCCGCGGGCGGCATCGCGTTACTGCTCGTCGACGGTGATGCAGAAGGCCTCACGCGACGATCTCTGAACACCCTCGACGACACTCGCAAGCTCGCGGAGCTCAACTTTTCTGGCGTGCAAGCGACGCTGCTGGGGCCGCCCACTGAGGCGTCTGCAGCGCTGGCTCGAGGCGGCGATTTGAGCACTATCGCACTTGCTAACGAAATGGTCGGCGGGGCTCAGGCGCTGCTGGATTCTGCGGTCGACTACGCGCAAATGCGCATGCAGTTTGGTCGTCTGATTGGTTCGTTTCAATCCATCAAACATAAGTGCGCGGAAATGCTCCTCGACGTTGAATTGGCGAAGTCGGCCGCCTATTACGCTGCGGAGGCTGCCGCAGAGGACGACCCTGAACTGCCCGCACTAGCCTCGCTGAGCAAAGCCCTGGCGAGCGAGGTGTATATGGCGACTGCTGCAGAATGCATACAAATCCATGGCGGCATCGGATTTACCTGGGATCAGGACACCCATCTATGGTTCAAACGGGCCAAATCCTCCGAAGTATTTCTCGGCGATGCGAATTTTCATCGCGAACGTTACATCCAGTGTCTGGAGGCAACAGCATGAGTGACGAGCAGCAAGTTCGAGCGCAAGTACGCGCTTGGCTGGAGGCAAACTGGGATAAGAATGCCACCCTGGTGGGTTGGCGCAATCAACTTGCAGATTCTGGTTGGGGCGTACCCCATTGGCCGGAACAATGGTACGGACGTGGTCTGCCGGTTGCCTTGAACACAGCAATTGAAGAGGAGTTCGCCGCCGTTGGCGCCGTGGGTGTCGCCAAAGTGGGGATCAGAATGTTGGCCGCAGCAACTTTGCTTGAGCACGGCAGCGACGACCACAAAAAAAGATTCCTGCGCCGGATTCTTACTGGCGAAGACAATTGGTGTCAGCTGTTCAGTGAACCCGGCAGCGGTTCAGATCTGGCCGGTGCGACGACCCGCGCAGACTTCGATGGCGAGCGGTGGGTCGTCAACGGACAGAAAGTCTGGACCACGAGCGCTCATCATGCCGAATGGGGTTTGGTGCTGGCGCGCACGGATTGGGATTTGCCCAAACATCAAGGGCTGTCTTTTTTTGTGATCGATATGCATCAGGCAGGCATTGAAGTACAACCCTTGCGCCAGATGAACGGGCACGCATCGTTCAACCAGGTGTTTTTTACTGATGCCACGATCGCTCCCGAGAATCTCCTCGGCAAGCCAGGCGATGGTTGGAAAATCGCCATGACCACTCTCGCTCACGAACGCCGAGGTGCCGATGCACTGCGCCGCTGGGGACGCGACTCCGGACTTGCCGGTCCCATCTATGACGAGGAACGCGCCGAGATAGCGACCGTAATTGAGCCTTACAAATGGTATCCCCAGCGTGCTGGTCGGGTTGACCTGGCAATGCCGCGTGCCAGCGACACCGGCCGCATTCAGGATCCTGCGTTGCGTCAAGACCTCGCGCGTCTGTTGATGCTCTCGCAGGCAGCTGAATGGACCGCGCAACGCGCCCGAGCAGCGCAGGAGCAGGGCAAGCCGCAAGGTCCGGAAGGCTCTCTGGGCAAACTCGCCTCTAGTCGGGTCGCCCGCGCTGCGTCCCTGGTGCATACCGGTATCAGTGGAGCCGACAGCATGTTGAGTGGCGCTGACAGCCCTCTCGATGGGGTGATCGCGGAAATTCTGGTGTCCGTGCCGGCCACTTCTATTGCAGGCGGCACTGACGAGATTCAGCGTAATATTATTTCTGAACGCGTACTCGGCATGGAACGCGAGCCGCGCATGGATGGTGGACCATTTCGTGATGTTCCCAAAAATGCTGGCCGGTCACGCTAGCCCGGCATGACCGAGCCGCGAATTTCCCTGGCGAAACTGCAGTCAACCGAGGCGTTTGTTGCGTCCGGGTAGGGGTATCGGCTCCCAGTTGGGGCTATTCGGAAGCGGCCGGGTCGAGCAGCTCAACGTCAGGGAACCAGGTTTGCATGGCGTCATTCTCAAACAGGGTTTCCTGCGCACTGATACGCCAGCCAGCATCTTCCTTAACGACAAAATAGATTTCCAGCTCGACGCTGCCATGTTCGTTGAGTCTGTCGCGTGATGACAAAATGTTCGGCACAACCGCAGCAGCAGCACATTCAAGATCATCGCCGGCGACCATCGCCCGGCGCGGATCGACGCCGTAAATTTGCACTTTGCCGGGGCCATACGCACGTTCTTGCAGCGTCGCCCATTCCGCCCGTTCGCGCCCGTCAGTCATGCCGGTCGTGACAAAATCATAAGCGTCTGCAAAGCGGTTTTCATGCATCGCGGTCAAATAGCCCATCACAGCCGTGCGCGGACCGCTGCCGTCCGGGCAAGCCAGTTTGGAGGCTGCATTCGCCGGCCCGTGTGCGGCCAACAACGTCACGATCAGCAAGCAGTATTTGTTCATCACTTCCGTCTCTCAATAAGGGTAGGGCATTAGCCTGCTAAGCCGCTTCGATTTGCGCCGGGACCATTTTGTGCCATGGCGTACCGGCGAAAAAATCGCGGTGGCCGGATGCGGTCAGCTCGTTAGTCGCAGCACCGACCCGCGAAACGTCGCCCGCAGCGACGCCATTATCAAGCCCCATACCGTTTGGCAGCGACACGTGACCGGGTTGCATGCGATCAGACACTTCGACCAGCACGACAGTCTCGCCGCTGGCTGTGCGCAGACGTGCGCGACCACCATCTTCAATCGCTAGCCGCACAGCATCTGCGGCGCACATGCGCAGCGCGCCATCGCGATCTTTACGTCGCCAATCGGGATTTCGAAAAACCGTATTGGCGGTATAGGCACGGCGTTCGCCCGCCGACAGCACAAAAGGAAATTCCGCGCTCGTTACCGCTTCCGGTCCGTTGGCGAGATCCCGGACAGCGGGGAGGAGTTGCTCTAAATCAGCCTTGATACGTTTGTCGGCCGTGCGCACACGATCCCAGGATACTTCGTGTTCGTCGACGGAGAAGACCAGTCCACGTGGACTTTCGATGATCCGGTCGAACAGCGCATCACCGAGATCCGCGCCTTCGCCAACAAAGCCGGCGCGGCGCAATGATTCAGGTTCACGCGAAGCAACATAGTGAGCAACGCTCCACAACGCTGATGCGCTCGCGACCGTCTTGGGTAGGGTTGCCCCCAACGACCGATACAGCACCACTGGCGCGAGGCGCATGACGGCCGGGTTCTTTCTGGATGCTTCGCTAAACGCTTTAGCAAAGGCCGCGCGACCCTGCTGCTCTAGCGTCTTACGCAAGCCAATGACTTCTTCCGGCATTTCACCTAGCGCTTCGATGATGCGCGCGTGAATCTCTGCTTCAGGAAGGACTTCGGCATCGGCGGGTGGGTTCATGATGGGTTGACGCAAATGGAAATAATTATGCGGAAACTCGAAGTTGAAGAAAGTTGCTTCGGGTTTTTCCAATTGCGTGGCGGCGGGCAAAATGTAATCGGCGTGACGCGCCGTTTCACTCATGGCGATATCGATAACGACCGAGAATTCGAGCTTGCGCATCGCCGCTACAAATTTCCCGCTATCGGCGAGTGAATGAGCGGGATTAGCCGTTTCGATCAGCATCGCACGGTAGCGGTCAGGATGATTCGACAAGATCTCTTCGGCGATGATATTGCACGGCACCATGCCACCGAGAAGCGCATCGCCCGCCACTGGTGACTTACGTGCCAGACTCGGGTTGCTGTTCATCAGCGGGCGCATCGAGTTGACCACAAACTGCGCACCCGCTTTGCCGAAACTACCCGTGACCAACCAACACAAACGATGCAAGTAGCTGACCAGGGTCGAATGGCGGTTCATCTGTACACCGAGGTCTTCATACCACGCGACGCTTTCCGCTTCGGCCATACGTCGGGCCAGAGCACGCAATTGGGCTTCTTCGACGCCACACCATTCGCAGTACTGGGCTATGGCAAGGCCACTGAACAACGGGCGAATCGTCTCAAAGCCACTAACGTGTTCCGCAATCCAGTCCTCTTTCGCGATATTTTCATCCAGGAAGATTGCCAGCAATGCGGCCAGAGCCCACGCATCGGTACCTGGCTTAAGCTGAATGTGGAAATCGGCCAGTTCCGCGGTTTCTGAACGTCGCGGATCGAAAACAACCAGCGCGCGTTTCGGATCTTTAGCAATTTCACGCAGGGTCACACGCGCGCGTGCCACGCCGTGTGAATGCCACGGATTCTTGCCAATAAATACAGCGACTTCACAATTTTCGAAATCACCGGTGCGGGCGTACGCGCCGAACATGGCCCCAGCGACCCACCCTTCACCCGTCTTTTCCTGGGCCAGTGCGTTTGAGCGATACATACCACCAAGCGCCGACTGGGTGCTCACCCCATAGGCGCCTGGCAGGTGGTTACCTTGTCCGCCACCGCCATAGTAGAAAATTTTGTCGCCGCCAAACTCGTCACGGACGGCGGCGAAACGCGCAGCGACCTCGCTGATTGCAGTGTCCCAGTCAACCCGCTCGAAGCTGCCGTCTTCAGTTCTACGCAATGGGTGCGTTATGCGGTCGATACTGTTCTGGTAATGGTCGATTCGCGAAGCTTTCTGGCACAAATAGCCCTTCGAGGCCGGATGAGATTCGTCACCGCGAACTTTCTCGATGTGGCGACCGTCTGCACTCAATAGAACTTCAATACCGCAGTTGTTTTCGCACAACATGCAAGCCGTCGGATGCCACTCAGACATTCCAAATCTCCATAATTACGCCGTACCAAAGGAGCCTAACAAACTGCAGCGAGCACTGCAGCCGGGGCCGGGTTAGTCGAGCGGTAGTGACAACAAACCGTCGGCGAGTTTGGGCTCGAACCAGGTCGATTTCGGCGGCATATTGAGGCCGGCGTCAGCAACTGCCATCAGATCGCTCATAGCGGTTGGGAACAGGGTAAAACCGACCGCCATCTCGCCGCTATCAACGCGCTCAGCCACCGCCTGTGGTCCGCGCGAGCCGCCAATGAAATCGATGCGGGCGTCATGGCGCGGGTCGCGGATATCGAGGTGCGGAGCCAGCACGAGCGCATCGAGGACGCTCACGTCCAGGCGCGCAACCGGATCATCGTCAACCGGCGCACGGGTCGCGGCAAGGTGATACCACTGGCCGTCGAGGTACAGCCCATAGCGCAGCGGCGCCGCTGGCCGGACCGGCGCATCGGCAGCAGTGACATCGAAATCGCGCCCCAAATGAGCCAGAAAACTGGTGTTCGTGAGGCCGTTCAGATCGCGCACAACGCGGTTGTAATCGAGGATAGTGACAGCGTCCGCAGGGAAGCTGACCGCCAGAAACCCCTCGTGCGCCGACCCGTGTCTGGTTGCTGCCACCCGAGCGGCAGCTGCAGAACGGTGGTGCCCATCGGCAATGTAGAGCACTTCATGGCGGTTCATCAATGCACTGACCGAAGCGATCGTCGTGGCATCTTCAATCGCCCAGATTCGATGCTCCCAGCCGTCGACGCAGGCTTCCAGCAGTGGCGCCGAAACACTGGCAGCCAGGAGTAGCTTGCTTAGCTCGCAATCACGTTGATGGACAAGCATCACCGGCCCGGTGCCGGCGTTAACGGCTTCAATCTGCCGGACACGGTCGGTCTCTTTGGCCGGACGGGTCTGTTCGTGTCGGCGTATGGTGTTGTCGAGGTAGGCACTGACCGAAGCAGAAAGCGCAATACCGGTCTGCGTATGCGATGCATTGCTGATTCGATAGACGTAATAGGTCGGGGCCGAATCCCGGATGAGCACCTTATCGGCCTCCAACGCGGCGAGATTATCCCGCGCGCGGGCGTAGACTGCCGCAGAGTAGGGGTCGGTATCGTCCGGCAGATCAATTTCGGCACGCGAGACGTGCAGAAAAGACTGCTCGTTGCGGCCGGCCATAACCCGCGCCTCCGCGACGTTCATCACGTCGTAGGGCGGGGCGGCTACTGCCGCCGCAGACTCCGGCGTGGGCCGCAAGGCAGCAAACGGGCGCACCAGAAACGGCGTTTTTGACGGACTATCAGACACCTTGCACCCTGCCGAAGTTATAGAGTTTGAAATTTGCGCGACGCACTGACGCGGCGCGGACGTATGATAACAACTTCGTCGACGCTATGAGCCTTGCGCGGCTATTGGTCGTAAGCCAAAACCGCTGCGGTCGATACTCGAATGATTAGGGAATCGTAGCCGCACGTCCTGTCGCGAGGTATTTTTGGCTACACTCGACATCCAGTTCCACCGGCCCACCTAATCTAAAGGCAGCACAGTCATGAGCAAACGCATTATTCCGGCCTCGATGCAGGCATTCTACGACGGCTATCATTTCGCCCCAGCGGTACTCGACGGAGACCATTTACGCTGTTCGGGCGTCATTGGTACCACGTCTGACGGCAGTGTATCTGATGACCCGGCGACGCAATTCACTCAGGCTTTTGACAACCTTGCTGAGGTGCTCACTGAAGGTGGTGCATCATTCGCCGACATCACTGAGATGACGACCTTCCATGTCGATTTGCAGAAAAATCTGGCAGCCTTCATGGCGGTTAAAGATAACTACATTAAGGAACCGTATCCGGCCTGGACCGCGATTGGGACAACAGAACTCGCCATTCCGGGAGGCATAGTCGAGATTCGCGTCACTGCACGCGTCCCGGGGTAGAGCCGTACGGGCAGGCAGCGGCGGTCACGATACCCGCGCAATACCGCGCTGTTATAGAAATAGAACGGTCGCCCGCAAGGCGGCCGGAGTTGTGGATTAAGAAAAGGACAATCGCCATGCCGAAATTCGACATTGTTATAAAACAAGGGACCATTATCGATGGCACCCGGGTGCCACGTTATCGCGCCGATATCGGTATTAAGGACGGCATCGTTAGCGAAATCGGCCTGATTGCCGACGATCAGGGCGAGCGTGTCATTGACGCCAAGGGCCTTGTCGTGGCGCCTGGTTTTATCGACTTGCATACTCATTACGATGCACAGCTGTTTTGGGACCCTTATTGCACCCTATCCGGCTGGCATGGCATCACTTCGGCGGTGATCGGTAACTGCGGCTTTGGATTCGCCCCGGTTAAACCTGAAATGCGTGAACGAGCCATGCTCAGCATGACCCGGGTCGAGGCCATTCCTTACGCGTCGATGAAAGAGGGCATGCCCTGGGACTGGGTCACGTTTCCCGAGTTTCTTGATAGCGTCGAGCGCACACCGAAAGCCATTAATCTGCTCCCTTACATGCCAGTTGGGCCGATGATGATTTGGGTCATGGGACTCGATGATGCCAAAGCCGGCCGCAAACCGACGCCAGCAGAGCACGCCGAGATGCGGCGCTTGTTTGAGGAATCACTCGATGCAGGTGCGTGCGGCTGGTCGGCGCAACGCCTGATGCCAACTGGTCCTTCGGCAGTACAACTCGATTACGACGGGACGCCGATGGTGACGGACGTAATGCACGACGAGACCTGCGAACTGTTCGCGAGCATCCTCGGTGAACGTAACCAGGGCTTCATGCAAATGACTATTTCTTCGGGCGATTATCAGGCTGACCGGACACACATGGAAAAGCTCTCCACGCTCAGCGGTCGCCCGTTGTTGTGGAATGTCCTGCAGGCCTTCGACCACAAACCGCAAGTGCATCGCGACGGGCTCGCCTGGATGGCCTCCTGCCGTGAACGCGGTATTCGCATCTACGCCCAGGGACTCACCACCGATGCCGGTTTCGCGTTTACGTTTGAAGACTGGAATCTGTGGGACGACCGTCCGTCCTGGCGTGAAGCGACCATGGGCTCGATCGAGGAACGTCTGGAAAAGCTTGCCGATCCGAGCCGCCGCCCCGGTCTGCGTCAACCACGTCCGATGACGGTCACAGGTCCGATCGAGAATATTGTTGTCACCGGTCCCGCATCAGCCGAGACAGAGCCGTACCGCGACATGATGATTGGTGCGATCGCCGAGCAACTCGGCAAGGACCCGGTCGACACGATGCTCGACATCGCAGTGCAGGACGGACTCAAAACTGAATTTTTCGCGGCACCGCCGAACGTCTCCACGGACAATTTGCGTGAAATTGTCAGCGACCCCTATGTCCTGTTTGGTGTTTCCGATGGCGGTGCGCATACCAAGTTTCTGACTGCCGGGCGTTACCCGACTGAGGCCATTTGTAAAATGGTCCGCGAACTGGGGATGCTGAGTCTGGAAGAAGCGCACTGGCGTTTGTCGGCACTACCCGCGATGGTCGCAGGCTTTGATGACCGTGGCGTTATCAAACGCGGTGCGCCGGCTGACATCGTGATTTATGACTATGAAAATCTCGAAGTCCTCCCGGCCGAGATTGCCCACGACTTACCCGGTAACGAATGGCGCCGCATTCAGCGCGCACGTGGTTACCGTTACGTCCTGGTTAATGGCCAGGTAACTATTGAGGACGACAAGCAGACGGAAACGCATTCAGGGAAACTGCTGCGTTTTGGCGGCGCACGCATCTCTGCTGCGGCATAACTTTTGCAAACGTCGCGGTCGGCCAGGCGGCCAATCGCGACGTTCATCGTCTTGGGATCAGACCTTGTCGACCTTCGGGGCAAATTGCGAAATATCCACATTCTCGCCGACGATCAAATCCTGACGTGCCATAAACTTCGGCTTCGTGTACCAAACCAGCAAGGGCAGCACGATCAGCGACAGCAGCATATTGATCAGCATCACGATCACCAGCAGCAACCCCATGTCGGCCATGAACTTGAGGTCTGACAGAAAATACCACGGCACAATCCCAATCAGCATAATCGTGGCGGTGAACATTATCGCTTTGCCGGTCGTGGTCAAAGCAGCAACGATAGCCTTGCGCAGATCGTGATCTTGAGCGGTGTACTCTTCGCAAATGCGTGAGAGCAGATAAATACCATAATCGATACCTACCCCAACGCCCATCACAGCAACAATGCCTGCATTGATGTCGAGGCCGACTCCAACGAGGTGCATAGTCGCAACCAGCATCAGATTCGCAAGGTTGACCGGAATCAACAAAATCAGCGCTGCGAATAACGATTTATACGCAAGCGTCGCCAGAATCATGACCGCCACATTGACCATGCCGATGATGATCCAATGGTACTTCTGGATGGTGTTGTTCTGCGCTTGCTGCAGAGCGATAACGCCGGTCCCGAGACGTACATTGAAGTCCTCGTGTTCGATACCGACCTGTTCGACAGCTGCGGCCGCTGCAGCCAATGCATGGTCAACCGTCTCTTGTTTGTTGTCTTTGTACCAAAGCGAGACGGTCGAATTCTGAAACTCAAAGTCAGCAACGTGACCGAAGTTAATCGCGTTACTGCCAAGCAGCGCCGCAAAAGCTGCCGCGTTCGTCGCGTCAGTCGTCAAATCTATCGGCGTCCATTTGGGATTGCCGCCTGAGAACAGGCGATTGATTTCCCCCATGTAATCCGTAAACGACAATGTTGCACGCGGAGGCATTACCGGATCGCTTTCGAGGATGCGTTGAAGTTCCGAACGCACACCGACAGCTTCCGGGGTGTTTGCAACGCGGTAATCAATATTATCGATTTTCGATTCAATCACGATCTCAAGCGTGTTAGTCCCCGGGAAGTGATCGTTGATCGCGCGTACCGCTGTATTAAATTCGGAGTCCTCCCAAAGCAGGTTAGAACCTACCACCGGGTTGCCGATTTTTATCTGCGTATTCAGATAAATGGCAATCACCGCGAGGACGGCCACCACAAATGCGGTACGCGGTGCATTCTTTCCGTAAGTCATCTGCGCGATGCGGCCCAACAATTTTTCCTGCATCAGATGGATGCCTGATTCTTTGGCATTCCCGCCGACGATAGTCTCGATGTTCTTTGGCACGGGTAGGTACGACAGCACGATGGAACACAGGAACGTGCCGGTCGGAATGATCCAAAGTGCCCACATCCCGCAAAAAATCGCGTGATTATCCATTGTTTTAATGGGAGCTATAGCGATAAAGATAATGCCGCAGACGTCGGTCAAAATGCCCAAAATCGACGGCGCCATCATGATGCCCATCGTGACCTCGGCCGCGTGCCTGCGGTCTTTTAAATGCATCAATACTTCGTAGTAGCGTTCGGTGTACTGCACGCAATGAGAAAACGATCGCGCCACCAGGAGGAGGGGAACAATCATCAGCAGAGGCTCGATAGGCCGATCAAGCCAGCCGATAAAACCGAAACCCCAAATACCTGCCACCAGCGCGCAGATGATTGGAGTGACCACACCAGCAAGGTTGCGCATATAGAAGACCAGCGCCAGAACAAGCGCACCAATCGTGACGGCGAAAATGGTGTAGGTTTGTTTCTGGAGCTTGTAGACCCAACCGGTCAGGACCGGCAGACCTGCGAGGTGAACGTCATGGTTGGCGTCGCGAGCGGCTTCTACCAACTGTTGCGCATAGGCAAATGACTCGCCGTATTCGATGCGATCAAGGAATGCGGCGTTGACTAAAGTCGCAGTTTCATCGTGCGAGATAAAAAACGTCTGGGCGTTCGGAGAGACGCTCACCCGGTAGCGGAACTCCTCGATTTCCTCGGGCGTTGCCGGCGGATGATCATCCATCAAGGGCTTGGTATCGATGCCGTTGGACGTGGCTTCCGCGTAGCGCAACTTTTCGGTAGCCACAGACAGAATTTGATCGTGGTCGACGGAGGGGGCGAGATCGATATCGCGAGTAATGTCCCAAACTTTTGCGAGCGTCTCGGGGTTATAAATATCGCCATTCTTGTTTTTGATCATGATGGCCATCGTGAGCGGATTGCCAAAATTTCTGTGATCGAAAAAAATTTGCACGAAGGGATCGTTGATGGGCAGCAGGTCGTTGAAGATCGTTTTGATTTCGACCTTGGAGACGCCCGTCGAAAAAGCTAGCGTGACGAGAAGAAACAAAACGCTGACCGCAAATCGATAGCGCATCACCCAGTTAGCAATTTTAAATCTCATGACTTGTCGAACCCCTTACCTACTGCTGCACAGATGTTCACGGCGCGGTCCGCCCGGCGCGATCTGCGCAATCGCCGACTGTCCCGATCCGCGCTCGTCAGGACGACGGCCGCGGATCGGGGATCAGGATCAACCCTCCAGCGTTTGCTGAATGGTGAGTTTGCCCAGCTGTGACATATGCACTTCGTCCGGACCATCGGCAAGACGCACAAGGCGCGCATAGGAGAATATTTCAGGTAACGGTGTG
This sequence comes from Proteobacteria bacterium UBA981, assembly GCA_002292285.1. GTDB lineage: Bacteria > Pseudomonadota > Gammaproteobacteria > UBA981. Next base: position 183,940 of record DBBP01000008.1, on the reverse strand, counting down.
TCCTGACAAACGCCCATACCACCGTGCGCCTGCATGGCGCGATCGGCGACTTCCTGGACCATGCGCGGAATGGCAATTTTGATCATCGCAATGGCGTCTTTGGCCACTTTATTGCCCTCACGATCAAGCCTATCTGCGGCCCACAAGGTCAATAGACGGCCTTGTTCGATGTCGCAACGGGATTTCGCGATATCCTGGCGGATGCTTGAGTTGACCGATAATTTGCGACCGAAGGCAACTCGTTCCTCAACGCGCTTGCACATGATGTCGAGCGCACGCTGGCCGGCGCCGATGAGGCGCATGCAGTGATGGATACGACCTGGCCCAAGACGGCCCTGGGCGATCTCGAAACCGCGCCCTTCACCGAGCAACAAGTTGTCGACCGGCACCCGTACGTTGGTCAAACGAACTTCGCCATGCCCCTGCGGGGAGTGCGGGTCGTTCATGACGCGTAGCGAACGCACGATTTCAAAACCCTCACTACCAGCCGGTATCAGGATCATCGACTGCTGGTTGTGGCGGTCGGCATCAGGATTGGTTTTACCCATCAGGATGTAAATCTTGTTACGCGGGTCAAAAACGCAGGAACTCCACCATTTACGCCCGTTGATAACGTACTCATCGCCATCCCGAACGATCGATGTTTCGATATTCGTCGCATCGCTCGACGCGACCTGCGGTTCGGTCATCAGGTATGACGAGCGGATTTCGCCAGCGAGGAGCGGCTCCAGCCACTGTTTCTTGTGTTCCGGCGTGCCATAGCGGGCCAGTACTTCCATGTTGCCTGTATCCGGCGCGCTGCAGTTGAATACCTCTGCGGCCCAGTTGACCCGCCCCATTTCCTCGGCCAGTGGCGCGTATTCAAGATTATTGAGGCCAGGGCTGTAGGGTTCATACTCGTGCGGCAAAAACAGATTCCACAGACCTTTTGCGTGCGCTTTCTTTTTCAATTCCTCGATCTGCGGCGGCACAACCCAGAGGTTGGCCGGATCGTGCGTGAATTCGTAGATTTCTTCCTCGATAGGGTAGACATATTCGTGCATAAAACCGCGCACTTCGTCGAGAAGCTGGCGAGTTCGATCATTGTAAACAAAGTCCACTACTAACCCCTTTACTAGTTGTTGTGAAAACGAAAATACGGTCCAGACAGTCTAACCGCTTAAGTCCTCCGACGACGACAGTCCGCCTTCAAGCTCCTCTATCGTGCGGGGCCAATCCTTGTGCAGGAGACGCGACAAGGCCCGGTCGGCCAAAATCCGCCCGCCGGTTTGGCAGCGCGGGCAGTAATTCAGCTCATTGCTGACGTATCGGATACGTTGAATCGCGGTTTCACAGCGCGGGCAAGGCAGCCCGTAGCGTCCGTGAACAGCCATCCCGTCGCGAAATGCGGTCACTTTGGCGGGAAATTTTCCGCCACGGGCCTCCCGTAGGACGCCGGTCCATTTGTTTAACGTACCGAGGGTGGCGGCAAATAGCGTTCCAATCTGTACCTCGCTCAGTTTCTGCGTGTGTTGAATCGGAGAGAGCTGCGCCGCATGCAGTATCTCGTCGGAATACGCGTTGCCAATACCACTAAAAAGACGCGGATCGGTTAACGCTCGCTTCAGCGTGTGGTTGCGTTGGGTCAGGCGCGCGCGAAATTCCTTGATCTCGCATGCCAGAGTTTCCAGCCCGTGTGTGTTGAGACTTTCCAGGCCCGCTGCGCCGGCCAGCACGTGGAGCGATGCGCGCTTCTTAGTGCCGGCTTCAGTAAACGTTAAAACCCCTGTATCGAAGTGCAGGCGAGCCAGGATATTGCGTCCACGGCCGGTCTTTGCGCGGCTGGCCCAGGCCAGTCGGCCAGCGATCATTAAATGCATCACCAGCCATAAATCGTTATCGAAGCCAAGCGCAATCCGTTTACCCAGGCGACGTATCTCAGTCACGCTGGAACCTTCGAGTTGGGTCATTGCGGGTAGGGCGGTTCGTAACACGAAGGGACTAAGCACTTCTACGCGCGTCAGGCGCTGAGCAATAACGCGTTCAGAGAGCGCCTCGATATAGACGGTGATGTCGGGTAATTCAGGCACGCTTGATTGCGCGGTCCGTTGAACGGGTTGGGTACCACAAGGCTGCGCGGACATCGTTTACCGCTATTGCGCATGCGCAGGTGACAGCGCTTGATGCGAGCGCGAGACGCACAGCAGGACTCCCGAAACTTCGTAATACGCATTCTAAGCGCAACATGTGTGAGTCTGCAGGAGTTGCACCGGCATTGGGAATTGTTGGCACACCGCTGATTTGTGGCATGCTTCGATGGCGCATCGCGAACACTTGGATTCGGCCATAACAAGCGCACTTAAAAGGAGACTATTGTGACCAAACAGTGGCTGTTGATTGCTTTACTGACGATTCTGATGGGACCGGCCGGCGCTGCACAAACGCGCTCGCTGCACATCTTGCTGACCAACGATGATGGTTACGACTCGCTCGGCGTCAAAGCCGTCGCCGATGTCCTGCAGGCAGCGGGGCACCGTCTCACCATCGTTGCGCCGTTGGGGCAACGCAGCGGTAGCGGCATGAAAATCACGTTGGGCGAGCTTGCTGTGGTCGAGCAGGCCCCAGGTGTGTGGTCGGTCGATGCCAGCCCTGCTGATGCCGTGTCGATTGCGCTTAACCACATTATGAAAGAAGAGCGCCCGGACTTGATTGTTTCGGGGGCCAATTTTGGTCAGAACCTTGGCGCCAACGTGATGATTTCCGGGACTGTCGGCGCGGCCATGATGGGGGTGTTGGAGGGGATCCCAGCAATCGCGGTGTCAGTGGGTTTGAATCTTAGCGAGGCCAAGGCGGAGCCGCATCACTTTCCGTCAACAATTGCCGCGTTCCCGGCCGCAGCACGGCTGACGCTTGCCGCAGTCAACGCGCTCGCTGCCCGAACGGGTGACGCCTTGCTGCCAGCGGGACACATGTTGAACATCAACTACCCCGCCAGCGCGCCAGGTAGTGTAGTAAAAACACGCTGGGCTCCGGTCAGTCGCTTTGGCGGATTCCGCCTTATCTATCCCAGCAGCAGCGGCGCTAGTCTACGCAGCTGGATTGAAGTTGATGCGCGCGCAGAAAATGACGGCGAGAGCGATACTGCCTTGTTCGCCGCCGGGCACGCCACGATATCGGTGTTGAAGCCAGACTGGAATGGCGCTGCAGAAGTGACCACTGGCTTGCGCGACAATCTGGCTGTAGCGATCGAACAATTGACGAGCGAGTGACGCGGCGAACGTTGCCGAGACATGCCTTGCAGCCGAGCGAATTCGCAAAACTAAGCTGAACGCGGGGAATTTAGCAGCGGATTTGTCCAATCAGCGAGCCGAGTTGCGCTATCAGCACTTGCTTGAGGCACCGCGTTCCAGCACGACAATTCTCGTACTGGAACGCTTGTCAGGACGCTACGCCGGCGCGGCCACAGGTGGTTTTCAGGCACCCAGCAACACGTTAACTTCGGCCGCTGCTTCCAATTGTACCAGATGCCCATAGCCCGGCAGCACCTCAACTTTGACGGTATCCGGCAAGCCGTTCGCGTGGCTGGCCGGAATGATGTTGTCTTCGCTACCCCAAATGACTGTTACCGGCTGACTGAGACCGCTAAGGCTGTCACGCAAGTTGAAACATTGCCCGTCGCCCGCCACGAACCCATCAGCGATGATACGCAGCGCTTCTGGTACGCCGTCTGTGCGTTTGAATTGCAGCATGTCGTCCACCAGGCTGCGATTAACCAGGCTCGGATCGGCGACCAACTGCTGCAACAACGGCTTCATCAGTTTGCGCGAATCGGCAGCGATAAAGCCATTGATATATTCAGCGTTGATTTCCGCACCGAGGCCAGCCGGCGCGATCAGGTTCAGCGCGCTCACTCTGGCCGGATGCGCGACCGCAGCTTGCAAAGCGACCGCGCCGCCGAGCGAGTGTCCGATTAAGCGCGCAGTGGCAATGTCGAGAGCATCCATGAAGGCGATAACGACGTCAGCTAAAGCCGGCACGCCGCCATCGCTGAGCGCTTTGGTGGATTGCCCATGGCCTGGCATATCGAAGGCGTACACCGTCGCCGTCGCCGCCAACGGTTGCTGGGTAAACAACCAGCGATCGGCGTCGCCGCCAAAACCGTGGACGAGAATAATGTTCTCCTCGCCTTCACCCATCTTCGAATAGCGCAGGCGATAACCCCCAGCATCAACGAAGGCATAACTATCGCCAGCCTGTTCTTCCTCTGGATCGGGCGGCACGTAATTCGCCTGAAACTCGACGATGTATGCGTCGACCGCCGCGTCGTCGACAGTTACTGGCGCGATGACGCCGAGCAGTGCTCCGATCGGTAGTATTTCGTCTGGCTGCGCGACCAGCCGACGCAGAATGCCAGCATCAAGCGCTTCAAAGGTATTCGCTATTTTCTCGGTCTCGATATCGAGCACATCGTCGCCCAATGCGAGATCGGCTCCTTCCTCCACGAGCCATTCAACGACCTTGCCTTCGAGCATCGACAGCCCCCATTTCGGCATTGTGATGGGGATAATGTCAGCATTGGCCATTACGCATACTCCACTGTCTGCCGGACTGCCGCTTCGATAGCGGCAGGGCTTGGGATGTACAAATCTTCCAGCGTGCCGTTAAACGGCACTGGCGTATGGGGTGCAGTGACCATTTCAATTGGCGCTTTCAGATCACCGAACGCCTTGCGCCCGATGAGCGCGGAGATGTCAGTGGCCATGTTGCAGCGCGGCGTGGCTTCATCAACGATCACGGCGCGGCCAGTGTTTTCGATCGACTCGAGAATCGTGTCTTCGTCAAATGGCGATGTCGTGCGCGGGTCAATGACTTCACAGCTAATGCCGTCCTTAGCCAGTGTCGTTGCGGCGGCTAATGCCTGATGAACCATCCGTCCAAGCGCGATGATGGTGATGTCGTCGCCTTCGCGAACAACATTGGCCTCGCCGAAGGGAATCGTATACGACTCCTCAGGAACATCGCCCTCCATGGTGTAGAGCACTTTGTGCTCGCAAAAAATCACCGGATCGTTGTCGCGGATTGCCTGAATGAGCAGCCCCTTCACGTCATATGGAGAAGAGGGCACGACGACTTTCAGACCGGGCACGGCGGTGAACATCGGATAAAGACATTGCGAATGCTGTGCTGCGGCGCGGAATCCGGCCCCGATCATGGTCCGGATCACCACCGGCGTCTCGGCTTTGCCGCCGAACATATAGCGAAATTTCGCTGCCTGATTGTAAATTTGATCGAAACACACACCGACGAAGTCGATGAACATCAACTCGCACACCGGCCGCATGCCAGCCGTCGCGGCGCCGACCGCCGCACCGACGAAACCGGCCTCGCTAATGGGCGTATCCATAATGCGATCGCCATACTTGCCGTACAGACCTTTGGTGACGCCCAGCACACCGCCCCAGGCATCCATTTCGCCATCAGAGCCGGAACCGCCGACCACGTCTTCACCCATGATAATGACTGATTCATCGCGGGCCATTTCCTGGTCAAGCGCTTCATTGATCGCTTGCATATATGTAATTCTGCGGGCCATATCGCGTTCCTCAGTAGTTGATGTAAACGTCGGTCATGAGATCTTCAGGACCGGGTTCGGGTGAGTTTTCTGCGAACGCAACCGCGTCATCTATAAGTACCGCGATTTCCTCATCGATTTCGTTCAGCTGCTCGGCGGACACGCCGTGCGAGTTGGTCACCTCGGCCGCGAAGCGCTTGATACAGCAGATGTCCTCACGCAGTCGTTTTACTTCATCTTTGGGGCGATAGTTTTGGTTGTCACCCTCGAAATGGCCGAAAAAACGATCGAGCTTGTGCTCGAGCAAGGACGGCCCGTCGCCAGCCCGTGCCCGCGCGGCAGCTGTTTCAAACGCGTCGTGCACAGCGAAAAAATCGTGCCCATCGACTATCTGGCCCGGCATGCCAAAGCCAATTGCGCGATCCGCAATGTCTTTACACGACACTGAAAAGCGTGCGTCGGTCGCTTCTGCGTAGCCGTTATTTTCGAACACGAACACAACTGGTAGCTTCCACACAGTCGCGAGGTTCATCGCCTCAAATGTGGTGCCCTGATTCGACGCACCGTCGCCACAAAAAACCACCGCCAGTCCGCCGGTGCCTTTCATTTTTGCGGCCAACGCCGCACCGCATGCAAGCGGTGGACCGCCACCGACAATCCCGTTTGCGCCCATCATGCCCGCATCGAGGTCTGCGATATGCATTGAGCCTCCTTTGCCGTGGCAGGTGCCGGTTTTCTTGCCGTAAATTTCCGCCATCATGCCCTTCACTTCCACACCTTTAGCGATGCAATGCCCGTGGCCGCGGTGGTTGCTGGCGAGTTGGTCGTCGTTGCGCAGCTGCAAACCTACGCCCGTCGCGGAGGCTTCTTCGCCGGCATATAGATGGACGAATCCAGGAATTCCGCCTTTGGCGAACTCCACATGCACGCGGTCTTCAAATTCGCGAATGGTCTTCATGGTGCGGTAAGCGTCGAGCAAATCCTCGACTGACAGAACTTCAGCCATTTCAATCTCCCCTTGAAATTTGCCGTCAACGTCGCGGAGAACGCGCCGCCCGGCTTGTAACTCAAGACTACAACAGTGCGCGTGCCGACAAGTAGTTATTTTTTGCACATACACTGCCAACCAATCCTGACCGCATTGTCATGGTCCCAAAATGGCCGAACTGAGCGCGATCGGGTGATATTCGTTCCGAACGATAGGGTGGTTACCGCAGTCGGTATAGCATGGTCGAGACCACAGAAGCTCGGCTGACGAACGTGGTCTTACTACGCCGTTTAGGGAGAGAACCATGGATTTTCCGATACGCGATTTGATTGCGCAGCCGCTGAGGGTCGCAGAATTCGAAACCGCTGCCGACACGATATATCAAGCCCTGAAACCAAGTCCGCAAATTAACTGGCCGCTGCTATCAGCACGGTGTGGTTGCGAGGTCTGGGTCAAGCATGAGAATCACCTGCCGACCGGAGCGTTCAAAGTTCGTGGCGGGCTTTGGTTCGTGCACCAACTGAGCAGCGGCGGGCATGTGAAGCGAGGTGTAATCGCGACGACCCGAGGCAACCACGGGCAAAGTATCGCACTGGCCGCCGCGCGTAACGGCGTCAGAGCAGTGGTCGTCGTGCCGAAAGGGAATAATCGGGACAAAAACGACGCGATGCGCGCCCTCGGTGCAGAGTTAATTGAGCTGGGGGACGATTTCGACAGTGCACGCGTGCACAGCGCTCGAATCGCGGCGGAGCGCGGTCTGTACCCACTGCCTTCTTTTCACGCCAGTCTGGTGCAAGGCGTGGGCACGTACGCCTGGGAGTTTTTTCGCGAGGTCAGCGAGCTTGATGTCATCTACGCTCCGGTTGGCCTCGGCTCTGGCCTCGCCGGGCTTCTCGCGGCTCGAAACGCACTCGGGCTGAATACAGAACTGGTCGGTGTTGTCGCTGAGAAAGCTGACGCCTATGCGAGTTCGTTCGAGGGCGACGATCTGGTCTCAACCGTCAGCGCAGATACGCTCGCGGACGGTCTTGCGGTTCGCGTGCCATCTGCCGAGGCGCTGGCCTACCTCAGAACCGGGATATCCCGATTCGTGCGGGTGTCAGAGGACGCCATACTTGCGGCCATCAACGTGTATTTGAGCGACACGCATAATCTCGCCGAGGGTGCCGGCGCGGCGCCACTTGCAGCGCTGCTGGCGGAACGCGAGCGACATGTTGGCAAACGAGTTGGCGTGGTTTTGTCGGGCGGCAATCTCGATCGCGATATGCTGCGCCGAGCCATAGAGCATTCAATTTGAAAGCACGGAGTACGCAATGAAACTTGAAGGGTCGTGCCACTGCGGCAAGGTGTCATTTACACTTGAATCCGCTCATCCATATCCTTTTAACGTGTGCTATTGCTCCATCTGCCGCAAAACAGCCGGCGGCGGAGGGTACGCTATTAACCTCGGCGGCGTTGCGAACTCGCTGTCGGTTAGTGGCGAGGCTGACATCTCGGTATATCGGGCGACGCTCGACGATAGTGATGGCAACCCTGAGTTGAGCCCTTGCGAACGCCGTTTTTGCTCTGCTTGCGGCAGTGCTCTGTGGGTCTGGGACCCGCGCTGGCCGGAACTGATTCACCCTTTCGCGTCGGCTATTGACACGCCATTGCCACGTGCGCCGGAGCGGACGCACCTTATGCAGGCCTACAAACCAGCTTGGGTGGATGCCAAGCGCACAGAGTCTGACCAGGATTTTGACGAATACCCACAGGAATCCATTGCTGATTGGCATCAACGTCTCAAACTCCCGGATTGATATTCGACCCGGCCGCATTGGCCAGATAATCTGCCTACGTCGTGAGGAATGACGACCGGTTGGCAATTTTCACCCACTCGATTGAGAATCATTGTGAAATAGACGCGGACTGCCAGATCGCGAGGGTCAGGACGGTAATGCTGTTCGGAACAGTTACCGGACACCTGAATTATGATGCACAAACGATTTACCTGGCGACCTCGCCCAATCGCTGGTGGCGCCACCGCACAGCCTGTCAGGCACTCTAAATGAACGAAGCGACCGACATCGGCGAACGAAACCTCCTCGAGTTTCGCGCCAATGTGCTCGGTCTGTACCTGCTCATCGGTTCAGCGGTGTCCGTGTTGATTACGCCGCTGTACTTTTAAGTCGGCATCAATCTCCTCACAGCAGCATGCGCCGTCTACGGCATGTGCATGGTCCTCGTCGCGGTACTGTTCAGGCGCGGCTCGCTCGGCCTGCAAGCAGCGACCGACATGTTTCTTCTCGCAACCGTCAGCGCATGCATGTGCGGTCTGTACCTGGGCGACGAACTGGTCGACAACAAATCCTGGCAACTGGTTATCCCAGTTGCAGCTTTCACTGTCGTCGGGTGGCGAAAAGGTCTGCTGTGGTGTCTTTGCGCACTGGGCGTCGCACTGGCGATCATCGTACTGCGTTAGCCGAGGCACGAAATGCTGTCGGTGCTGGCGATGACCCTGGCCTACCTCACGATCACTGCCGGATTGTGCGCCTTTAATCGTCACAACGAGACGAACATACGCACCATTGCGCGCCTTTCGCACACTGATCCACTGACGGGTGTTTACAACCGGCAGTTGCTTGAGGAGTTGAGCAATAGCGAGTTCAAGCGTTCGCTGCGTGCCGAAGAGCCTTTGGCCATTTATATGCTCGACATTGATCATTTCAAGAAATTCAATGACCGCTATGGCCATGTCGCGGGCGATAGCGCACTCGCTGCTGTTGCAACCGTGATTAGGAATTCGGCTCGGCGGGCCAGTGATCTGGTGTTCCGCTATGGGGGCGAAGAGTTTTGTGTGGTGTGTTCGGCCATCGAAGAGAAAGACGCCCTCACGCTCGCCGATGCGATTGTGGAAGGCGTGCGTGCGGCCGGCATCGTGCACGCAGACGGTGAAAATGGTGTGTTGACTATCTCGGTCGGCCTGTCGCACCAGGCTCGCCTGGTCGACACTGATGCGCAGCGTATTCTTGAGAGTGCCGACGTGGCTCTTTATCAGGCGAAACAGTCGGGTCGGAATTGCGTCGTGCAGAATCCGCCAGCCGAGGATGGCGGTAACCAGGTTTGTTCAGAGCGAGCCTGAATAATCCGTACTCAACAATAATCCGACTGGCGACGCGTCGCTAAAATACCGGCTCGCGATATCGTCGTTGCTCACATAGCGCGTCGACGGTGCTCGCCAGTCTGGCGGCGCGGTTGGATGATTCTGTCAAGGTCGAGCTCTTATCGAAAGGCTAGCTGATGGCACCTATCTCGCCAAGAAAGCTTGTCAGGCAGTCGTTGAACACTCTCGGCTGTTCCAGATTACTCAGATGGCCCGCCTGTTCGATGACAGACAAGCGGGAATCAGAGATGCGTGCATGCATCGTTCTAGAAATCGAGGGCGGCGTCAGCTTGTCCTCGGCACCAACAATAATTTGCACGGGAACCTTAATGGTGCTGACGTCAGTTACCCGTTGGTATCGCGTCATCGACTCAATCGTTTTGATGTAGGACTCTTTGTGCAGCAAGCCCATGCTGTCAATAAGTTCCTGGATGACCGCACTGTCTGCGGTGGCCGAAACCAGAGTCGGCGCGACGAGCGGCGCGATGTCGGCAGGTTCCTTGCCGCCATTAACCAACGGTTCTCGACGCTCGCGGATAAAGCGCTCGCGCCCTTCGGTCGTAAATGATTCGTCGAAGCCGGGAAATGTGTCGGCCAGGGTCAGACTGGCGACTCGAGAGGGCATCCGATCGTGAAAATCGAGTGCGATGCGCCCGCCCATGGACAGTCCGCACAAATGTGCCCGATCGGCTTGCAGATGGTCGAGAAGGCGGGCTAAGTCCGAGCTGAAGTCAGCAAAGTCGAGTGGACCGGCGTAATCATCACTATCGCCGTAGCCACGCGCGTCCCAGGCGACTGCCAGACACTTCCCGCCCAGATGATCGAGCTGGCGCCGCCAATTCCCGCGATGGCCGCCGATGCCGTGTAAGAACACCAGCAGCGGGCCGTCTCCGACACCGTCGTAGGCGAGTCGCGGCTCGCCCTCAACGTGAGCGCTATGAAATGCCTGTCCAGTCACTCTGGATGGTGGTCCCAGGGCAACGCCATGGGATCGCCGTCGGCAGTTTCAACCTTGACGGGGGCCATCGACAAAGTCGCGACAATACGTAAATCCTCGTCCCCGGTATTGACTATCTGATGGGTCACGTAGCGTGGAATGACCAACGTGTCGTCGGCACCAAAATGAAAATCTTCGTCGCCGCAGTGACAAACACCCTGACCGGCGAAGATCACGATAATTTCTTCGCAATCGTGTTTGTGGACCGGAGTTGCGGCGCCGCCGGCGATGGTCTGGCGCCACACTTCGACTTGCTGCATACCGTCTTTACCGCCAGCCAGGGTTTGATGTTCGAGACCCGGCAGGCGGTGGACGGTCGTCTCTGCGTTACGGTTTACATGCATGTGTTGGTGTCCCTAGTGAACATGAAACTGACCGATGGGCGGCCATCATTTGTCGATATAAAACTTGTTGATAATGCGCCATTCGCCGTCGATTTTTGCGAGCTGAAAGGCATCGATAAAAATACCATTAAAGTCGAATGTGGCCATGGCTGCGCGCTCGCTGTAAATATGCACGTCGAGCAATTCTCCGCGCATGGCCGGGTCAGTGTCGCGTGAAACCCAGTCGTCGATCACCTCATCCATTGGCCGCACACTGAGCTGATAAGTGCCGTCGCTACCTTTCAGATAGCCCTTCATGTGCCCTGCATCGACTGCGAATGCCTTTTCAAGGCGCGCTCTGTCTTTCGTCCTGAATCCATCAAAGTAATTGAAAATAGTCGCTTTTATAGCTTCTTTTTCCGACATTTCGCCTCCCGAGGCAACGCCCGTGTGGAAAATAACCGCGGCCAGGACAAGCACTGACCGCAGACCAACCATTCGCATCATTCTGTCCTCCTCGAAGTTGACTGCAGGTCGGATTGCGAAAAGCTGGACCCACGCCAAAGTATTCGCCATTATTGAGCGCATTTCCACTCAACGAAAGGATTAAGAATATGCATGTTGGATTGATTCAGGTGATGCAAAGCTGGGGCTTTGAGGGCATGAGCGACGCTCAGGTTTACGACGAAGAACTACGTATGGGCGTTGACGCCGATGCCCAGGGCTACGACAGCGTCTGGGTCGTCGAGCATCACTTCGAGGATTACTCGTTCTGCCCGGATAACTTTGTCTATCTTGCGCACCTTGCCGCGAAGACCGAACGCATCAAACTCGCAACCGGCGCGTGCATTGTGCCGTGGAATGCCCAGCCCTTGCGCGTCGCTGAAAAAGCCGCGCTACTCGACCAGCTTTCCGGTGGTCGCGTTATCCTCGGTCTTGGGCGTGGCTTGTCCCGTCGCGAGTTCGAACAATTCGGCATCGACATGGAAGAATCGCGCGGCCGCTTCGATGAAGCTGCGCCGATGATCGTCAATGCGCTCGAAAGCGGTGTCATGGAAGCCCACGACGGGGGATTTTTCAAACAACCTCGCGCGGTTATCCGCCCCAAACCCACGCGCACTTTCAAAGATCGTCTCACACAGGTCGCTATGAGCCCCGAATCAGGCGAAGAGGCAGCGCGCCTCGGCGCCCAGATGATGGCGTTTAACTACAAGCCACTGGAAGTGCAGAAGCAGGAATTCGAAGAGTACAAAAAGCAGTACATCGAGCATCACAACAGCAACCCGCGTCCCTTGCTGCTCACTGATATGGTCGTGTGCGACACCGATTCCGCGCGCGCCGACGAGAATTCAAAGTTCATCGCCAACTACCTGCTCAGTGTTCTGCATCACTACGAGATGATGGGCGATCACTACAAAGACGCCAAAGGCTACGAAGCTTACGGCGACGCAGTCGACGCGATGCGCGAAACAGGCAAAGAAGGACTTATGCAGGCCTACGTTGATCAGCAAATTTGGGGCACCCCTGATCAAATCCTGCGCAAGTTTGAAACCCGTCGTGAAACGCTGGGCGCAACCGATTGTCTGGCCGCGTTCCGCTTTGCAGGTATCCCGTATGAGGCCGCCGCACGCAGCCAGAAGCTTTTCGCCGAAGAAGTATTACCGGTGCTCAAAAGCTGGACCGCCGAGGACGCAGCAAGCGCAGCAGCTTGAACTAGCGCTAGACAGGCGATTAATTAAGGGCCCCACGGGGCCCTTTTTTTATTTTGCCGATTCGTTTACGGCGTGCTTTTAGCGCCGGGTGCTTCATCCTCAGACCATAGGCCGTGATAACGCAGAAACCGTTCGGCGCCATCAGGCCCCATGTACTTCTTCAACAGTGACGAGTCGGTACTGGACAAATCGACCCAGAGCAAACAATCGATGGAGTTATTGAATTCCGGGTCGACATTGAAGCCCAGAATGCGACCGTTTAATTTCAAATACTGCCGCAATAACACCGGCACGCCGACGTTGTCATCCTCAACTGTGCTGAGCAGATTAGAGATGATGCGCATGTCGTCGACGTCCAAATCGACGCGCCTTGTCGAGCGGTCGCCCGAGCGAAAAGGATGGTGTGGTTTGACCAGGCTGGCGCGCTCCAATTCCATACTGTGGCGTTGCAGAAAGCGCACGATGAGCTGCTGTGAAACGGGGTGGTAGTCGTTACTAATACTGACCGGCCCGAACAAGATGCGATAGTGCGGCGAACGCGCGACAAAGGTTGCAATGCCTTTCCACAGCAGCATCAACGACGAATAGTTGCGCTGATGCTCGGGGCGCACAAACGAGCGTCCCACTTCCAGTGCGGTACGCAGCTCGTCTTCCAATTGAGGGGATAGCTTGAACAGCGATCGGATATAAAGTCCTTTACTGCCATGCCGGCTCAGGATGCTGTCAACTTCCCCCAGTCGGTATCCACCAATAACTGCATTGCTAACACGGTCCCAGACGAACAAATGCAAGTAGTAATCGTCGAATGAATCAAGGTCGAGGCTTTTTCCAGTCCCTTCACCGACCTGGCGAAAGCTGAGTTCTCGCAGGCGTCCGATTTCCTTTATTAGCGAGGGTATTTGCGCCGCTTTCGCGTACCAGACGTCTAAGTCCCCGGCGCCTCCAACCAACTGTTGCTGGATGGGTAGTTGTGCAACTTCGGCGGCCATTTCCGCGGTCGGAATGGGTTGAATGATCGGTTCGAATTTATCACCAGCGGGGGTGACTTGACCGAGATGCATAGGCTTCTTGTAGGTGCCGCGTGCCTTGATGAGGTACGTGCTGGTCTGTAAGTAGGGTGCGATTGCGGCTCTACCGCCCAACAAACCGAGCGTTTCAGCATCAATCGCACGACCGCACCTGACTTCGACAACCGTGCCACGGTGATTAAGCATCTCGCGTACCAGCATAAAGGTGCGCAACATCGGATGTATAAAACCGGCAGCGAGGAAGGGCAGGCTGTTGCGGCCGTTGATGTACGCGGGTACAACCGGCGCGCCACTTTTTTCAACTAACCAGCCGATGCCCGAATCCCAGGCCGGATCGGTCACCCGACGTGTGCGCCAGTCGAAGCTCGACACCTCACCACCGGGAAACATCACCAACATACCGCCACCGCGCAGCCACTTCAGGGCAGCGCGCACGGCCCGGATATTAAAGCGGGCTGCCTGCTTGCCGCCAAACGGATCGACGCCGATAAACACCGACTGGAGTTCCGCGAAGCTTTCGAGCAAATGATTGGCCATGACTTTGATGTCAGACCGATGTCGGCCGAGCAAATCGATAACACCCACCCCATCGAGCGCGCCATGTGGGTGATTGGCAACCACGATACAGGCGCCGGTTTTGGGGATGTTGGCCAGGGAAGCAGAATCGATGGTGAAATCTACGTCGACCAGATCAAGTGTGCAGCGCGAGAAAGTCGGCGGGTCGAGGTGATGCGGAATACGCTGATATACATGATTCAGCCCGTGTAAACCCAACAGCGCGTCGACCACCTTGCCGCAAGGCGCGCGCAGGGGGCCGAGAAAGGCGGGCATATGCGGCACAACTGAGAAGCGGTGACGTTCCGGACTCGGCTGAGTGTCAGCCATATGCGTTCGCTCTAATAACAGTACACCTCATGCCGGCTTGGTCGTTCCTCGTCGCGGGTTGTTACAATCGTGCTCCGCGCGGGCGCAGACCGAACAGTGCTCTTGGCGACTGGCGACATCATACCCAAAGGCGACCCTCAACGAGCGCTATGGCGACACAGAGATAGATTCAATGAACGACTTCGCCTCGCACTGGAGCCTGGACGATATTCAGTGGTCCTCACTGGATCCCGCCATGGTGTCGGCAGATTTGCTTGCGGCTGTGAAAACCGCCGCGCTGGTCGAAGCGAACAGCGCGGATTACGTGGTTTACCTGCACAATGTTTTTCGCGACGACGACGATTTCAAGGCGGCCGCGAGCCATTGGGGCATCGAAGAAGTGCAACACGGCGCGGCATTGGGGCGTTGGGCGGAATTAGTCGACCCAGAATTCGACTTCGCAGCCAGTCTTGCGCGTTTTCGAGCCGGCTACAGCCTGCCACTTGACGCCGCAGTCTCAGTGCGCGGCTCGCCGACGGGCGAATTGTTGGCCCGCTGCGTCGTCGAGTCCGGCACGTGCTCGTACTATTCTGCGATTCGTGATTTCACCCGCGAACCGGTGTTGCGGCAAATCTGCCAACGAATTGCCCAGGACGAGTCTCGACATTACCTGTTGTTCAAACGCTTCTACGAACGCTATCCCCGCTTAAGCCTGTTCGCACGGCTGCGCATTGCCCTCGGGCGGGTTGCCGAGACAGGCGACGATGAATTGGGCTATGCCTGGTTTAGCGCCAACTACTCCGAATCTGATGGCAAGCCGACCTATGACCGAACCGAGTGCACGGGCGCCTATCAAGACATCGCAACCGGAATGTATGCCCGCCAACATGTCCACACATTGGTCCACATGATTATGCAGGCGGTAGGCTTACGAGTTGGTCGCCGACTACAGCAATCGCTGGTTGGGCTGGTGGTGTGGGTGTTGAAGCGGCGCTCAGGCCGTCATGCGTCGGACGAGGAGGCGCTGGTAGCCTCCTGATAGCGCTGCCAATTGAAGGGCATGGTGAGCTGGTCCAGAAAACGGACGGGCATCCTGTCGGCGATACCAATTTGCTCGACGTGCTGTTCTGGTCGCAGAAAAAAACTACCAAAAATGTGGTCCCACAACATCACGTTCTCGCCGTAATTATTGTTTCCTATTTGCGTGTCTATAGCGTGATGCCAACGGTGTAGTTGAGGCGTGTTAAAGACATAGCTGAGCGGACCGCAACGCATATCAACGTTACAGTGCGTGAGAATGCCGATGTAGGCGGTAATCGCACTGACCCACACGACCGCATCCATGCTCATCCCGCTGAGCAACAAAATAGGTGCACTGGCAAATACACTGGCAAAAGAATCCACGAAGTGGAAGCGACCGGTGTTCACCAACCATAATTTTTTCACGCTGTGATGCACCGCGTGGAAGTGCCATAGCCAGGGCCATTCGTGGGCAATCCTGTGCGCCCAATAAAGTGCGAATTCTGACGCCACCAGACCGAAGATGACCTGCACGGCGAGCGGCCAGGCGGCAATAATGCCACCCTCAGCTGTACCAACTACGCCAAGCCCCAGCAAACTGACGATGAGCAGCTGTACCAGCCCTTTGTTCAGAATCGTGTGACTCAGATCTGCCCCAAGTTGACCGTCAGATTTGCGCCAGGCTGTGCGGTAGGGTATCCGCTTTTCGGCCACGAGCAGGCACAGCACGATCCAGGCATAGGAGATATTGAAAAACAAAGTTTCATGGCCGGCCGCGAATCCTAGCCACAAAATAGTCATCGATGACAGCAATAATGCCGGCCAGGCGCCGCGGCAAAGCAGGCTGCGCAACTTAATGTTCGAGTGTTCTTCGAGTTCCGACACTAGCGATTTACTGGTTCCGTAGACGCCGCGACGGCAGGCTTTAGTTCACTACACAGCGTTGGCGAAGTGCAGTAGATATCAAATATTGATCGTTACTCTTGTCGCGAGCAAGGCCACACAAGACTTCTGCTTTGACCTGATAGCCCGCGCCTTCGGATGCGATAAAGAATGTGTACCGGGGGCTGCAGTTTGAACCGCAACGTTCATACAACAAGCGTCCGTCCTCACCCCGGCCCTGCGAAAAGGCCGTCATCCACTCGTTCAAGTCGTCGACGGAGGCAAAAGAGCGAGGGTCGAATAACATCGGGGTTTCGCTCGTTTGTTTTTCAAACGTCAAACACACTTCATGCTGTTTTTCGTCCGGGAGGAACGCGACCGGAGCGACCCGATAAACCACTTCCGATAGCTGTCCAGCAGGGCAACTCGGGTCACAACCGGGTGCCGCGGGCTGTGCGTCGTCGGTTAACGCAACGCCAAGAAGGCGCGCTGCGATCGCGCGGATTGAGTCAGGACTTTCTGCCATATTCTTGATAAACCCGGCCGATCCATACTCCGTGGCGAGCGGCGTTTCGGCACGCGGAATCGGGCAGTCGTCGAGGCCGGCGGGCGCAGGCACATCGAGCACATTGTCCGCGTGAGCCCCCATCGTCGCTGCCGAAAGAAAAACTGCGACGGCAAATAATCTCTTCAAAAACCGCATCTTGGCTCACCAACGAAAATTACCTACGAACAATACTAGTGATAATGATCATATATATCAAATATTAAGGCCATCTAATTAAACAAAAATATTAGGAATCGGTCGTTGGTCTTTGACTAAAAAGGTCAATTGTTGGCGCTCAAGGCGCCAATTCGGCATGCCGAATCCCAATTTCGCGAGGCGTGATGTGGGGCAGCGAAATGCCGCGCCCGATACTGCCGAAACACAGGCACGCTCGAGGCAATTTACTCAATGCTTGAGATATAGCGCTCGATAGCCGACGTCTCTAAAGGGCCAGAGATTCGCGCGGCAAGTTCGCCCTCGACATTGAACAGAAGGTAAGTTGGCGTTCCGCTGAACGGCTCCGCCGTAGCGCGTTCGACGCTGGCCGCTATATCTGCAATTTCGCCGACCAGGACAGTGAAAGTTGAATGACGTTGCTGCAATGTCGCGGTGACCCGATCACGATACTCGAAGCCGTCTACAGCGACACCGACCACATTGAGCGTTTTGTCGATGTACTTGCGATGCAGCGCCTCGATGGCCGGAAATTGGCCGGCGCAGACTTTGCAGTACGTGGTCCAAATCATGACCAGCGTCCATTTGTGCGGCTCAAAGTATTCCGACAGTCGCACGCTCTCTCCGTCCAGCGTTTGCGCCTTAAAAACTTCCGTCGCTATGGAAAAATGGGATGTACTGAGCAAGAACCCCAAAAGCAGAAACAAAATAGGACGGCGAATGGACACGTTCAACGCTCCTCGGGTCGGGGTTGCATGCGCAACCTTGTGCGCCGCGGTATGAATTTAGAGAGGACCTCGCGGCGAGAGTTCAACGCGAGAGCGGTTAATTTAGTAGCCGTTGAGCCTCAGCAGGATTACCCGCGACAACAACAACATTGCATGCATGGCGGGTCGGCACTCAACCCAGTGTGCCGCCAGCACAGATTGGCGCGCAGCTGGCCGCTGCGCGCCAGTCCAGCACTATCGATTCAGGCGGCTTTACTATCCTTACGCATAAATTCGGGCGGACCATCGACCTCACGATCGAACAGCGGACTCTGACCCAGTTGCTTGAGTTCCGGTAGGACTTCGCGGGCGAATAATTCCATGTTGCCCTGAGCCGTCTGCGCGTTCATACCTGCATAACTGAAAATGCCAGTAAAGCCACAGCAATCAGTACGGCCATGGATGTCTTTGATTTTTTCGTAGCACTGCTCGGGCGTTCCCCACACCTGCAAACTCATGAAAAATTCCGACATCGCATCGAGACCTTCGCTCTCAATCGCCTCCTTGAGCACTTTGTAGTATTCGTAGCCTTTGGTCTGTTCGAAGTGGTCGCTGGTCATTTCGTAATGCTTAACAACAGAATTCCAGTACCCGCCGATATATTGACGCGCCATTTCTTCGGCCCGACCGGCATCCTTGTCGCACGCGACCCAGCCCGCGACATAAGGGTTCGGAGCGGGCACGCCGTGCTCCTGCAAGAACAACTCGTTATACGCTTTGAGCTCTTTTGCATGCTCTTCCCAGGGTTTTTGCGGGATCACAAGAATGCCAAGCCCGAGGCGCGCCATGATCATGGAGGATTCAGGCGACACTGCAGCTGCATAGGTGCGGTTTTTGAACGACCGAAACGGTTCAGGTCGAATGCGTCGCCGAGGTTGCTTGATGTATTCGCCGTCGTACTCGCAATAACCTTGTTCGAGGCCTGTCAGTACAGTCTCAGCACATTCCACAAAGCGATCGCGCGATTCACCCATCGGGACACGGAAGCCCTCGAATTCTACTCGACCGAGGCCTCTGCCAACCCCGATCAGCACGCGCCCGTCTGTCATGCAATCGAGCATGGACACCTTTTCGGCGATGCGCATGGGGTCGTTCCAGGGAAGGACAATAACCATCGTCCCGAGTTTGACACTTTTGCATTGCCCGCCAACGCAGGCGAGGAATTGCGTGACATCGGGGGTCATCGTGTAATCAGTAAAATGGTGCTCCACGCCCCACACAGACTCAAAGCCGAGACCTTCGGCGCTCATAGCCAGGGCCATATCCTGTTGATAGACCTCGTGGTCACTGACCCCTTTATCGTTATCCGGGTTCTGAAATATTGACGCCATTCCTACATGCATCGGTGTTTACTCCTGCTCAAAATTGCACCGGCGCAGCCGGCAGTCCGTTCAGTTAAAGCGCTCGAACCGGGCAAGTCAACCAAAGGCCAAGGCTTATTCGGGGGCAAAAAGCGCGATCGTGCGCACCTCGACACTCCGCCGTGGCAAAGCATCTTTCGGTGCCCCGGGATCACGAAATGCTGCGTGGGCGGTATAGCGCGCGCGCCCGTCGGATGCTGAGTCGAAACACTTGATCAGCATAATCTCTTCACTTTGCATGCGACCCAGAAAATACCAGCGATGGGCCGGGTCGTAACGAACGCTGTAGATTTCCCCGGTGCGATCAGCATAAACGAGGTCGGTAGCGATGAAATCAGCGGCAGTCAGGCTTCCGGCGTCGCAAATTGCGAGCGGCACATCCAGGACTGGCCCGCGTAACGGACGCCACACGTTGACGAACATGTAACGATGCTCCAGCAGACTTTCCGCGGCGTCGCCCATCAAATCGCGTACGCGCTGTGGGCCGGATACTTCCGTGTAGTCATTGTGCGCAAAGCGCACCGGTTCGCGAACCCCGGAATCGGTTTCGGCGGCAACTGATTTGTCGCGCACATTGTGGTCGAAGGCAAGCACGCGAGTGGCCCCGGTCGCAGCCTTTACAAGTGCCTCGCAGCCGGCGTAGTAATCTCGCTCGACGCAAGCCGGGTCGAAAAAGTCGACCTGTGGCAGGGGTTGGCGCACAAAAGCAAAGCCATTGCCGTCCAGAGTCAAATTATCCATCTGGGAGCGCACATCCATAAACGCCACGTCATGGCGTTGCACTGCCGGCGGTGGCGGGGTGTAGCCCGGTCGGGGTTCGTAGAGGTAGTAAGCCGGGCGTTCGCCTGTGCTCGCGATGTAATTCATGCGCGAATTAACCCGCTGCAATTGTTGGTCGTCGATTTGCGGCATGCCTAAGCTCCGGTCGTAGCAGAATGTCACTGAAGTCTACCTGCGCTAATTGCACTGCGACACTATCAAGGCCTGCAAAAGGCGGCTATTTTCCGCTATCGCCTCATCGATGATTCTACTGCGGACGTCCGGCGCATCGGTTGAACTGGAAGACCTAGAGCTATGCTCCGCCGAACAGGATGAAACATCCTTCCCTGGGCACGTCCGCTCCCCTGTCATGCGCGCAGGCCACGATAGTGCAGAGCCAGGTTGCGCCGCTGGTAACCGTCAAGCGGCGATGCCAGATAGAGGCAGCAGGTATACTCGCGGCCTGTTCAGGTTGTGGAGCCCAATTAGTGCAATCCAATCGCACGCACGCCGGTCGCAAACGCGATGGCAGCTTTGAATGGGGTGCTCTGCGCTCGTTGGCGCCTTATCTATGGCCAGCCGATAGACCATCGATTCGTGTGCGCGTGCTGGTTGCGCTGACGCTGCTTGCATTCGCCAAGTTTGCGACGGTGTACGTGCCAATGCTCTACAAGGCGATGGTCGACCAGTTTTCCGACCCATCGCGGCTGCCGTTGGAGGTGCCGCTGGCATTGCTGGTGGGTTACGGCGGACTGCGCATCATGCAAATTGCGTTCGCTGAGATGCGCGACTATGTGTTCGCTCAAGTCGCCCAGGGGGCGATTCGAGACGTCGGCTTGCAGACTTTCCGCCACCTCCACCGACTGGCCTTGCGATTTCATCTGGAGCGCCAAACCGGCGGCCTGTCTCGGGCTATCGAGCGAGGCACGAAGGGCATCGATTTCCTGCTTACCTTCATGCTCTTCAACATCATTCCGACATTGCTGGAAATCACATTGGTGTGCGGCATCCTGTGGGCGATGTTTAATTTCTGGTACGCGTTCGTAACGTTCGTCACGATAGCCAGCTACATCGGCTACACCCTCACAATCACAGAATGGCGTTTGCAATATCGCCGACGCATGAACGACACCGACCAGGAGGCCAACACGCGCGCCATCGATAGCCTGTTGAATTATGAAACGGTGAAATATTTCAGCAATGAAGATTACGAGGCCGACCGCTTCGATGACGCCTTGTCGCGCTATGAACGCGCCGCTGTCACCAGCAAAAAATCACTGGCCTTATTAAACATTGGCCAGGCTGCCATTATCGGTGTTGGCCTGACCATTGTGATGGGCATGGCCGGGCAGGGCATGATCGATGGCAGCATGTCAGTCGGGGATTTCGTGCTGGTCAATACCTATCTTATCCAGCTTTATATGCCGCTGAATTTTCTTGGCTTCGTCTATCGGGAGATCAAGCAATCGCTAACCGACATGGAGGCGATGTTTCATTTGCTCGACGTGAACACAGAGATTCAAGACCGTCCCGGCGCGCCCGAATTGACGCCTGGGCCCGGCATGGTTGAGTTTGATCAAGTCTCATTTTCCTACGATGAACGTCGTCCAATATTGAAGACCATCGACATCTCCGCGCCCGCTGGCCATCGCGTAGCGATTGTTGGTTCGAGTGGAGCGGGCAAATCAACCATCGCTCGGCTGATGTTTCGTTTTTACGACGTCAGCGCGGGCGCAATACGCATCGATGGACAGGATATTCGTGAAGTCACGCAGCGCAGCGTGCGCCAGGCCATTGGCGTCGTTCCGCAGGACACAGTGCTGTTTAATGACACGATTTACTACAACATCGCCTACGGGCGGCCGCAGGCTTCGACAGCCGAAGTCGAGGAGGCGGCGCGCATGGCGCAGATTCATGATTTCATCAGTGCCTCACCCGACGGCTATCAAACCATGGTCGGCGAGCGTGGCCTAAAACTTTCAGGGGGCGAAAAGCAACGAGTTGCGATTGCCAGGACCATACTTAAAAACCCCCGCATACTGATCTTTGACGAGGCGACTTCCGCGCTCGACACACGTACTGAGCGCGAAATACAGATCGCGTTGCGAGAAGTCTCGCGCGGCCACACGACGCTTGTGATCGCCCATCGCCTGTCCACTATCGTTGATGCCGACGAGATAATTGTCCTGAATGCCGGCGAAATTGCCGAACGCGGCAAACATGCGGATTTATTGTCAACAGAAGGTTTGTACGCAACGATGTGGCAGCGTCAGCAAGCGCACGACGAAGAGTTGCCCGACCCCTTTGCAGTCGCAGCACCGGAAGTCGCGTCCTGACCCGCACCCGTATTCGGCCAATCAGGATGAACTCGGCCCGTCACCGAGGTGTGGCAAAGGGGAAAGAGGGGTCTGTGTTTGGTCGCCGAGTTGATCGTGAGGATGACCCAGTCCCTGCCCCCTATAATCACGGCTGCTTTGCTAAATCCGGAGCGAACCAATGGCAATCGGCGCAATAATCATCCTCGCAGTTCTGGGCGCTGTGCTGTTGTTCGGCATCGGCATCTACAATCGACTCATTGCGACCCGCAACGAGTTCAAAAACGCGTTCGCCCAAATCGACGTGCAACTCAGAAGACGCTATGACCTGATTCCCAATCTGGTCGAGACAGCGAAGGGTTATTTGGCTCACGAACGAGAAACTCTGGAAGCAGTGATCCAGGCTCGCAACAATGCTCAGTCTGCTGCAGGCGACGCCTCAGCGCGGCCGGAGAACGGTGCATCCATTGCCGCGCTCGGCGTAGCAGAGGGGGCTCTGACCGGTGTGATGGGCAGATTTTTCGCGCTCGCGGAAGCGTACCCCGATTTAAAGGCCGATCAGTCCATGCAAGAACTTATGGAGGAACTTAGCGTTACGGAGAATAGAATCGCCGCTGCACGTCAACAGTTCAATGATGCCGGCACGGCGTTTAATAATTTTCGTGAACAATTTCCGAACAACCTCGTCAGTGCGTTGTTCGGCTTCAACCGCGCTGCGTTGCTCGAGATTGAAGATCCGCACATGCGCGAAACGCCGAAATTATCCTTCAGCTAAACGCGCTCGTTACACCTGAGAACTTCCGCGCTTGGCAGGACGATAACAAACTAGCCCTCTCGCGGACTTTACCCGTGGTGCGGCGGACGCCGGGCGCTGTGAATTTCTGCACGGTTACCCGCAGTTTGAAACGTCCCGACAACAACGCGTAGACAGCTAGGACACCTCGTCGAGCGCAGGGTCGTGGGCAGGCTCCTGAATGAGCGAGCCAGCCTCGGCATCCCGGAACTGCAGTTCTGACAAGCGGGAATACAAACCGTGTTCTTCAACCAACTCATCGTGCGTGCCGCTGGCCACAATGCGTCCCTGGTCCATCACGATGATGCGATCGGCATCACGCACAGTGGCCAGGCGGTGGGCGATGATCAACGTGGTGCGGTTGCGCATCAAATCGGCAAGCGCAGTTTGAACCAACGTTTCGCTTTCAGCGTCGAGCGCACTGGTGGCCTCATCGAGTAACAAAATGGCCGGCTCTTTGAGTACCGCACGGGCAATGGCCAGGCGCTGCTGCTGTCCGCCGGAGAGGCGGATACCGCGTTCACCCACAAACGTTTCATAGCCTTCCGGCAACTGGCGAATAAAATTGTCGGCAGCAGCCGCCACAGCTGCCGCATGAACTTCCGCGTCGCTGGCATCGGGTCTGCCGTAACGAATGTTCTCGAGAATGGTATCGGCAAACAAAACCGTTTCCTGGGGCACGATCGCAATACATTGGCGCACTTCGCTCGCCACGACGTCCGCGATATCCACGCCGTCCAACAGGACCTGTCCGCCCTGAGGTCGATAAAACGAGAGCGCGAGCTGAAATACCGTCGTTTTGCCGGCCCCGGAAGGACCGACAAGGGCGACTGTTTCACCGCTCCCAACGGCCAGCGTAAAGTCCTGCAGCGCACGTGCTCCTGGGCGCGACGGGTAGTTAAAGTTCACATGTTCAAAGCGTAGCTCGCCGCTGATGGTATCGGGTAGATGGCGCGGAATCAGCGGTGGCGCTTCATCCGGCTCGGTGGCGAGCAACTCCGCCAGCCTCTCGGTCGCACCGGCTGCTTGCTGGACTGCTCCCCATATTTCTGACAAACCCGCCGTCGACCCGCCCACGAAGATGGCGTAGAGCAAAAACTGACTCAATTGTCCGCCGCTCATGTCGCCGCTGGCAACGTCCTGGGCGCCCATCCACAAGACTGCAATCAGGCCGCCGAAAATAGTAATGATGGCGTAAGCGGTCAAAATGGCGCGGTGCTTGACGCGTCGACGAGCAGCTTCGAAAGAACGTTCGACGGCGCGTTCATAGCGCTCGCCATGCAATCCTTCCAGAGTAAAAGCCTGCACTAAGGGAATTGCGTTCAGTACTTCTCCTGCCAGCGCGGAAGTATCGGCAATACGATCCTGGCTGGTACGCGACAAGCGTCGAACGCGTCGTCCGATGAGCATGATGGGAATAATGACCGCCGGCACCAGCAATACGATCATCCCGGCCAGGCGAGGGCTGGTGACAACCAGCATGACCATGGCCCCGACCAGCGTTAAGGAGCTGCGTAGCGCAATTGACAGACTGCTGCCGACGACGGTTTGAATCAGCGTGGTGTCGGTGGTCAGACGCGAGAGAATTTCGCCACTACGGGTTACTTCGAAAAAACTCGGTGATAATTTCAGCACGTGGCGAAACACTGCTGAACGCAGGTCGGCAACCACCCGTTCGCCTAACCAGGAGACCAGATAAAAACGCAGAGAGGCAAACAGCGCAGTCAGTGCTGCGAGGCCGAACAGCGCGAGAAAATGGCGGTCCACGGAGCCCGATTCTGTGATTCCGGCATCGATCATGTGGCGCACGGCAATCGGCATGGCCAACGTTGCAGCGGCAGCAGCCAGCAACGCCAGCAGCGCCGCCGCGATAATTGCGTGGTATGGACGCAAGAACGGCAATAGGCCGCGCAAAGGGCGCAACCGCGATGGCGACGACAGGGGTTGAGATGTACTGGTATCGCTGGTCATGGTGTGTGCGGGCGCTGCGCGGGCGTGACCATAGCATAAGCGACGCCTGATCCCCCACGCTTGATCCACGATAAACTGAGGACTATGGAAAAGCCCTTCGCACCGTCGGCCGAGCGCAACAAGCAGGCCATTCTCGAGGCTCTGCGCGATTCGCTGGGTCAGGTTCATCGCGTTCTGGAGATCGGATCGGGCACGGGCCAGCATGCCGTGCATATCGCACAATCGCTCGACCACCTCGAGTGGCAATCCAGCGAGCTAGAAGAACGAATCGAAGGTGTCCGCGCATGGACCAGCGAGGCTGCACTAGCCAATCTGCCAGCGCCGATCGTCATCGACGTGAATAGCGATGACTGGCGTTGCCCACCCGTACAGGCTGTTTTTTCCGCCAACACCGTCCACTACATGCCATGGGCAAGCGTGGCGTTTTTGTTTCGGGGCGTCGCCAAGCTTTTGGATAACGACGGAGTATTCCTGCTTTACGGACCATTCAACTACGACGGCGAGTACGTAAGCGATGGCAATCGTCAGCTCGATATCTGGTTGGCCCAACAGAACCCTGAGTACGCGATTCGGGATATCGAGAAAATTATCGCAGTCGCGGGAGAGCACGGTTTTGAATTACGCGAAGACTGTCCGATGCCCGCAAACAATCGGTTGCTGATTTGGCGACGTTCGGGGTCGCACAAAACATGACCAATCTGCGTGAATTTCTCGCTTCAAATACCTCGCACCGTGAGGTCTTGCGCTATGGCGAGCTGGTTGTATCCGGCGACGACCTGCAGACCAGCAGCGCGCGTGTGGCCGCCGGTCTGAAAGAACTCGGCATTGGTCACGGCGATCGAGTCGCAATATGGCTGCCCAATATACCCGCGTGGTTGGAAGTCTTTTTCGCTTGCGCACAGTTGGGTGCAATTGCGGTGTCAGTAAACACGCGTTTTCGCGCCCATGAGGTCGCCGACATCGTGACACGCTCGGCTGCACGAGCACTGGTGCTGTGGCCCGATTTTCACGGCATTGATTTTGCTGCGATCCTGGCCGATGTGGATGACGGCGCGCTCGCAGGACTTGAGCATATCGTGGTCTATGGCGAGCAGGTCGGAGACGTCCCGAGCACGATTCGCGGCATTCCGGTGTGCAGTTATCGTTCCTGGCAAAACCTGGCGGCGTTCCCGCACGATCACGGCAAAGGTACTGACCGCTGCGTCATCTTTACAACTTCTGGCACGACGCGCGCGCCGAAATTTGTTTGTCATATTCAGAATACCGTCGTTCAGCATGCCCGCGATGTCGCGACAAGTTTTGGGCTCGACGCGACCGACGCGCGCGTGTTGCAAGCATTGCCGTTGTGTGGCGTTTTCGGTTTTACACAAGCGCTGGCCGCGCTCGCCGGCGGTGCGCCGATGACGGTCATGCCAGTCTTCGACGGCCCGGCAGCAGCACGCTTGATTCGTGAGCAGCAAATCACGCATACCCACGGCGTCGACGATATGATTGCGAGCATGCTCGCGGCCGTCCAAGAGACGCCAGCTTTCCCGACCTTACGCCACTTCGGTTATGCCGCATTCAATCCGGCGCTCGACAACATCATTGAGGTGGCCCAGGCGCGCGGCCTGCATTTGCGCGGCCTGTATGGCATGAGCGAATGCCACGCGCTTTACGCCGTCCAACCTGCGGACCTCGACATCGAAGAACGTCGCAAGGGCGGCGGACGCACCGTCTCGCCCCACGCCCGCGTACGCGTGCGTGATCCGGATAGCGGCGAATTGCTCCCACCCGGGGCGCGCGGCGAGATCGAAATCAGCGGTCCAAGTTTGCTCAAAGAGTATTTTGCAGATCGCGAAGCGACCGCCGCCGCGCTGACCGATGACGGCTTTCTGCGCACTGGCGATTTGGGCTATCTGGAGGCTGACGGGCGCTTTTGCTACCTCGCGCGCATGGGTGACGTGCTGCGTCTCGGCGGGTTTCTGACCAGCCCACTCGAAATCGAGTCGGTCATTGATGCTCATGCTGAGATAAGCGCCAGCCAGGTTATTGCGGTCGAGTCTGGCGGCCGCAGCCGGGCGTTCGCTTTCGCCATCGCGAGCAGCGGGGTAACGTTTGACGAGGACGCCGTCATCGAGCACTGCAAGAATCGACTGGCAGGTTATAAAGTGCCTGCGAGGATCTTCCCGCTCGAGGCGTTTCCGACCACCTTGAGCGCGAACGGAACCAAAATTCAAAAAGCCCGTTTACGGGATATGGCGCTAGAACGCTTAGCACGCTCCGAGGACGATACCTAAGCTAACCCCGGACAAGTTCGCAGTGTGTTTATTCGGCAGGTGCGGCGCCATGCCGAGCTTGTCTCGCGCCAGAATCGCCGCCAGTTGCCTGTCCACTGTTTTCTTTTTGGCGTTGCGAATTTTATAGACACCAACTTCAGGAGTTCTCATATGACGCGCTTAAGTAAACTCAGCCGCAGTATCGCTGGCAAAGTCGCACTGGTTACCGGCGCGGCGAGCGGCATGGGTCGCGCGACTGCACACCTGTTCGCTGACGAGGGCGCACATGTCGCAGTAACGGATCTCGATCAGTCCAAGGTCGAAGCCGTCGTCAAGGAGATTTCTGACGCCGGCGGTAGCGCTTGCGGCTGGGTTCTTGATGTTAGCAATGACGCGCAACGAGCGTCCGTAGTTGCAGCCATCGTGGCGCGTTGGAACGCGCTCGACATTTTGATTAATAATGCCGGCATCGTGGTTGAAGGGGAGGTCAATTCGGCGGACTTCGCCGCAGGCTGGACCCGCACGTTCGACGTTCTACTGACAGCGCAAGTCATGTTGGTGCGCGACTGCCTCCCACATCTGGAGGCGTCGGGCGCCGGCAGAATAGTCAATATTGCTTCCACGGAAGGCCTTGGCGCGACCAAGGGCATCAGCCCGTATACCGCCGCCAAGACGGGCGTTATAGGACTCACCCGATCGCTCGCCGTCGAGTTCGGAACCCGCGGCATCACCGTAAACTGCATCTGCCCCGGCCCTATCAATACCGGCATGACAACTAACATCCCGGACGACGCCAAAGCTGAATTTGCACGTCGCAGAGTCGCATTGAAACGCTATGCAGAACCGGAAGAGGTTGCGCACGGTACCTTGAATTTCGTCCTGCCCGCCGCGCAATACATCACTGGAACCCATCTGGCAGTTGACGGTGGACTGACCATCAAAAATGCATGAATGAGGCCCGGCTCCCCCGGCTGCGCCAAATGTTCGGCGCAGCCGGAGAACTCCTGGTGAGAGGAAACTCGGACCCTTGCGGGCGTTTCGTTGCGATCATTGGCCGCTGATCAGGCGTTTGGCCGCGACACGCGGTTTTATACAGGAACTAAAGAGACTCGCTCGATAAAACCTGACTAGCTGGTGACGATGGCCTTGAGCCCGTGCGGACTCAAGATTTCAATCCAATAGCCATCCGGGTCTTTGATAAAGGCCAGCCCTTTCATCTTGCCATCGTCGGGACGCTTGACGAACTCCACGCCAAGCTTTTCAAAACGCTTACTGGCAGCGTAGACGTCCGGCACTGAAATGCCGATATGCCCGAAGCCTTGTGGTTGCGCGTTGCCATCGTGGTATCCGCCAAAGTCAGGATCAGACTCGGTGCCCCAGTTGTGGGTTAGCTCGACCAATGCCGGGCGCCCGAACACCCATTCAGCACGCACTGCGGGGTCTTCGGGAATGGTTTCGTCGTCGCCGAGGTAGCCCATGAAGTAGAGCGAGAACTGCATGCCCTCGAAATCAAAACGATCGAGCAAAGTCATGCCCAATACGTCCCGATAAAAGTTGACTGCAACTTCCGGATCCCGAATACGCAGCATGGTTTGATTCATTACGAATCCGGCGGTGGGCGATTGTTCACTCATGGCAGATACCCCTTATTTAAAATCAACAACAAAAGTTCGAGCTCCAGACAACGGAAACGGCGCTTCCACAAAGCCGTAACACGCTGAACTCGCGCTCACCGTCAACGCTCCAATTCCTCGGCACAGTCGAGGCACAGTGGATTTGCAGGCGCAAAGCGCAGGCGTGAAACGGCAATAGGTTCGTCGCACTTGGCGCAGTCTCCAAACGTGCCGGCTTCAACGCGCGCCAGCGCAGCGTCAATTTGGCGAATCTCGCGGTGCCTGCGGGAATCGGCAGCCTGTGACATGGCTTGCGACTGCATGGCGTCCATGCGGCTCAGGCGGCCGACTCGCGACTGGTCAAGTTCGACTGGCGCGGACGCTTCTGCCGCCGAGGCCAAATCGGCTATCAGCTGCGCGCGCTGTGCAGTCAGCAGGGCCGGCCAATCGTCATTCGTCACGCAGATCAACCGGCTTTAAAGGCGTCATCGACTTCAACCTGCATGGTCGTAACCAGCCCATTGGTGTGGTGTGCCATGCCGACGACGGCGAGCAATTCGCCATACTGTTCGTCGCTCAGTCCCTTGGCGCGGGCCGCCGCGGTATGGGAATGGACACAGTATTCGCAAGAATTTGCCGCTGATACGGCGATGTAAATAAGTTCCTTGGTCAGCGGGTCGAGCGTCCCGGGGGCCATCACGACCTTGAGCTGTTCCCAGGTCCGCTGCAGCTGTTCGGGATTGTTGGCCAGCGCTTTCCAAAAATTGTTAATGAAGTCTGAGCCGCGAGTCTCGCGAATATCATCAAATACCGCCCGGACCGCATCGTTCGCTTCTTTGTATTCAACAAGGTGAACAGTCGTCACGCGTTTACTCCGCTGGGCACACCAATTTATTCTATATCGCGCTATTCAGAGCGGTCGTAGTTTCGATTGTGCTCGTCCATCCATAGGGATCGGGTCGCCGACCGTACTGCAGTCCGGTGAGTTCATCATACAAACGGCTGGCAACGGGACCGGGCTGGCCATCCCCAACCATGACGTCGCGGCCTGCAAAGTGCATGCGCCCAACTGGCGCAATCACCGCACCTGTCCCCATACCGAAGACCTCACTGACACTGCCATCAGCAAGGCCGTTGATGACCTCGTCGATGCTGACCCGCCGCTCTACAACGCGGTAGCCTAGGTCCGGCGCCAGCGTAAGCAGCGATTGCCGGGTCACGCCCTGCAAAATGGCACCGGTCAGGGTGGGCGTTACGATTTGCTCGTCGTTCAGAACAAAGGCGATATTCATCGCACCAACTTCATCGATATATTTGCGCTCCACGCCGTCCAGCCACAAGACCTGCTGGTAACCCTTTTGCAGGGCGATTTCTGTCGCGGCAATCGAGCCAGCATAGTTGCCAGGCGTTTTCGCCTCGCCCGTGCCACCGCGTACCGAGCGCACAAAATCATCCGACACGTAAACCGACACTGGTGCAAATCCAGCAGCGAAGTAGGGCGCTACTGGAGTCAGAATAATGTAATGGAGGTACTCGCGGCTGGCTCGCACCTCCAGAGTCTTTTCAGTGGAGATCATAACCGGGCGAATGTACAAGGCAGTGCCAGGACGGTCGGGGACCCAGCGATGTTCCAGCTCAACCAGACGTTCAATAGCAGCCAGGTGTGCTGCCTCATCGAGAACCGGCATCCCCATACGCGCTGCGGAAAGATTGAAACGCTCCACGTTGCGCTCGGTGCGAAACAAATTAATGTTGCCATCCGGGCGACGGTAGGCTTTAGTGCCGTCGAAGATCATTTGGCCGTTGTGGTAGACGGTCGTCGCCGGATCGAGCGTGATGGGCCGATACGCGCCGATCGTCGGTTCGTGCCAACCACGTTCCGGCGTGTATTTCTGGCTGAACATGCGGTCGCTGAAAATGCGACCGAAACCCAGGTCCTCAGGCAGCTCGATGTGCTGTGTTTCTACAACGGGTTCGATGCGGATTGATTGATTCATTGTGTGGTTCAGTATTCGTTTTCAGGCGTAGTCAACAGCGCAAGTCCCGCTCGGATCGGCAAGCGCCTGCCAATGGCTTTCCGGCCTACGTGTACTCGGTTTGCCGGGCTGCCGGTTACCGGTGGGCGCATGAGTAACGGTCATGTCGTCAGCCGGAATTATGCTGGCGATTATACGCAAGCTCGCAGCGAGCAGGCGGACATACCCCTCAACCGTGTTGTTTCACACCAATCATCATTAAATTCGGAATCCAAGTCGGCAACGGCGAAAGGTTTGCCTAAAGGCGATAAGCCAACCTGTCCTCACGCGTAATTCCGCTCTGGATCATGCGGCCCGGGATGTCGAGATGTCATCCTCCGCCATCGTCGTCGATTCGCAATTGCGCGATACGAGTTCACGCTAGCGCATCAAGCTGGCCCAGTTTCTGGCTGCAAAACGGCATCCCAGACCCGGGCGGAGTCCAGGCTAGTCTGCTCTCAAATAAGCGTCATTCGTTTGAATTCCGCGTGAGTTGCTTCTAATTCATCGTAAGTACCGACGGCATCGACACGGCCGTTTTTCATAAATACGATGCGATCGCAGCGCCTGACAGTGGATAAGCGGTGCGCAATCATGAGGACTGTTCGCTGTCCTTTGAGCGCTTCCACCGCCTCAACAACTGCGGCCTCGGTGGTGTTGTCGAGCGCCGAAGTTGCCTCGTCCATGAGCAATACGTCTGGATCGTTGTACAACGCCCGGGCAACCGCGATGCGCTGTCTTTCGCCGCCGGACAAACGGACTCCGTCTTCTCCGATCAGGGTGTCTAAACCAAGCGGCAATTTGTCCACGAACGCGTCAATCTCAGCCGCATGAACCGCGCGTTGCAGCCGCGCTTCGTCAATCTCATCTGCTTCCAAACCGAGCGCAATGTTATCGCGCACGCTGGCGTCAACTAAAAAGATACTCTGCGGAACATAACCCAGTCGCGATTGCCAGGCACCAAGTTGCCCCTGGATGTCTGCGCCATCGACGACAACGGAACCCGTTCGAGGTTCGATGATGCCCATGATGATATCGACCAGGGTAGATTTGCCTGAACCGGACGGCCCCACAAACCCGATCGCCTCACCATGGCTAATGACGATATTCACGTCATTCAGAGCCAGCTGTTCGCTATCCGGATAAGCAAAGCTCACATCACGCAAGGTAATTTCGCATGGCGCCGGCGAGCGATCTCGCGCGCTCGACTCTGACCCCGATAATTGCGGTTCCAACTCCAGCAGGTGGTCATGAACGAGACTCAGAGATGAACTGTGATAGCGGACTTCGCTGTAGTTCGTCATCAGCGATCGCAACGATCCTTTCATGCGCGCCATAGCCACGGCGAACACGCTTAATACGGAAACCATATGCTGCGGTTCAGTCCCGTCGATGAACAGAATCACTGTCACGCCTAGCAAACCCATAACGCCCAGCGATTCGATGACAGACGGGATGGTGCGCTGGATCACCTCGTGCATTCGGTGCAGATACAATGCTTTACCAAGCGCTGACGCCAAGCGATTACAAAAATGTTCGCAGCGTTGCAGAACCCGAACCTCCTTGACCCCACCGAGCCCTTCATGGACCACACGAATGACAGCCCCACGATACTGTTGAGCCATAACACCACGCTGCTTCGCGCGACGTTGCAGCATCGTCGCGGCAAAAAAACCCAAGCCAAGAAACAAGCTGAGCCAGGCCAGGACGACAGGCGGTACGAGTATGATCACAACCGCAATGACGCCGGTGAGAATGGCCGCCTGACTAATCAGTTCAACCATTGGCAACAAGGTATGCAGCGCCAGGTGGGCGCACTCAGTATGAATATTCCGAAACAGATCGGAACTGTTATGTCGTAGATGATAGTCATAGGGTGCGCGCAGATAGGCGCGAAACAAACGCACGCTCAGTTTGAGCGCACGATTCTGCGAAAAGCGTGATTTCCAGTAAGTAACGACAATTGAATAGCACGCTTTGCCGGCAAAAAAAGTCCCGAGGAACAGGCTCCCCCAGACAACGACGACGTCACGCTCCAGCCAGCTGCTTCGCCCGTCGCCGAGCAGATTGATGACTGTCGGGTTGTTTGCGAGATGCTCAGGATAAGCAAGAGACGTGATAAAAAGCGGGATAATCGCGACGCCAATCATCTCAAGCAG
Organism: Proteobacteria bacterium UBA981; assembly: GCA_002292285.1. Classification (GTDB taxonomy): domain Bacteria; phylum Pseudomonadota; class Gammaproteobacteria; genus UBA981. The sequence continues at coordinate 150,701 of DBBP01000008.1, read as the reverse complement.
GGCCTCAGTCAGCATCATGGCGAGTAATACGACGAAGCTGAACTTTTCAGCACCGGTCAACAAGACGTACAGTTTACGAAAATTGTCGAGCATGAAATGGCTTAAGGCAGCGAACGATTGTGCAACGGGAGCCGGATCTGTTTCACAGTTTGCCGGGGCCGCCGGCGACAGCATAGTCCGATCGCCGTCGATCATCTACGGTCGCTGCCCGCGGCGCCCGGTGATGGACTGAACAATGAAAATCGACAAACGCAATCCAATGCACTGGCTGTACCTGATCTTGTCTGCGATCTGTGTTGTTGCGGCACTGTTTTTGAGGCCGTTTGTTGGTCGCGGCAAGCGTCCCTTGGTCCTTCTCTACGGGCACAAACTGAACGGTAATCTCAAGAGTCTTTACGACGAAATAGACGCGCACGCTGAGGTGCCATTCGATTTCGCGTTCATGACCCTCGAACCAGCCTATTACCGCAACCTGTTGCAACTCGACAAATCCGTGATCTTAGGTTTTTCCCCGGCCGCAATTGTCGCCTTGGCGCGCTGCCGCTGCGTAGTCAGCGATCATGGTTTGCACACGATGTCGTGGTTGCCGCGGTTGCGCTCCATCGCGTTTATAGATGTCTGGCACGGAATTCCATTTAAAGGCTGGGACGCCGATGATTTTCTCGTCCAACATCACTATGACGCCATATGGGTCAGTTCGGTACTGATCGCGAAGTTTTATACCGAACGCTTCGGCTTCCGACCGGAGCAGATTGCAGTTACTGGGTATGGGCGCACCGACCGGCTGGTCAATCAAGCAGTTGATTGCACGCAAACGCGCGCAGACCTGCAGTTACCGTCGGCGCCAACGCGCCTAATCCTGTTCGCTCCTACCTGGCAGCATGGCGACGATTCCCGCGACATTTTCCCTTTCGGCGTTCGCGCTGACGCCTTCTATCAAAGTTTGCGCGAGGTATGCGAGAGACATGACGCGGCTTGCCTGTTTCGCACCCACCTGAATGTGCGCACGGCGCCGCCCAAGGCTGACGGTCCGTTTTACTTCGTGCCGCAGGACCGCTTTCCAGATACTGAAGCCATCCTCGCAGTCAGCGACATTCTGGTTTGTGATTGGTCTTCTATAGCGTTCGATTTCCTCGTCCTTAATCGCCCAACTGTGTTTCTTGATGTACCAGCACCATTCGAGAAAGGCTTTAGTCTTGGACCCGAATATCGTTTCGGCGCAGTCGTCCCATCGTTAGAAACACTTTGCTCGCGACTAGCAGATTATTTAGCTCAGCCGGAAAACTACACTGAAGAGTTCGGACAGCAGGCAGAGCGGATAAAACGCGCCGTTTACGACGACTATGCAGATGGTCAGGCGGCGCGGCGTTATCGCGAACGCCTGACCGCGATACTCGACTAATTACGCTGTTTGCCAGGACGTAAAGGAAACGTATTGATGATGCCGGTCCGCAAGGGGTTGGAACGACGAGACATTTCAGACGGATAGATTAGGGGTATGCGAGCACGCGACGGTGCCCGCGAGCGTCGCAGTGCTTTTTTAACAGCACACTACGCATCGGACTGGATTTTTTCGATAAGCGCCGTCGTCGAAATCGACGGCGTGCGAGGTAAGTAGAGCACCTCGCAGATATCTGAAAATTCATCGAATCGACCCGACCAGTCGTCACCCATGACGAGCAACTGAGCGTCGTAGTGCAAAATATATTCGCGCTTCAACTCAAGCGATTGCTCATCGAACACATCATCCACACAGCGCAACGCGGCGACGATGGCCTTGCGCTCGTGTTCTGGATAGATGGGATTGCGGCCTTTCTTAGCGAAATTCAATGCGTCCGTAGAGACGCCAACGACCAGCCCGTCACCTTCCGAACGCGCGCGTTCAAGCAGGCGCAAATGGCCTGCGTGGAAAACATCGTAGGTGCCAAACGTAATGACCCGTTTCATCCGGGGAATACCTGCATGTTGGTTACAACCCCTGGAGCGTCGGGCGCAATCATAATCGGCCTGACGCAAGCCTGTCCGTGTCGGGGGGAGGGGGCATTGTAGCGAGGTCCAGGACGGGCGGTTCGTACGGCTGGCCGCGGGGCCAGACGGAGCCGGTCGACACGTGTGGCATGATCGCGCTCCGCCGGAACAGAACCTGGAGCTTCAGTGTCAAAAATAAACCCGAGAGCGGCTCGTACGCTTGAGAAAATCACCTCTGGTGAGAGTCCGTTTCCGCCGATGTGGGACACGGTTGCAATCAAGCTCGTGGATGCGGAGGTCGGCCGGGTATGCCTGTCGACGTGTGCCGATGACCGGCATATCAACGCATTTGGCGGTGTCCATGGCGGATTTTCGGCCGCCGTGCTCGACACTGCGCTCGGGCTCAGTGTATTCGTGAGTCTGGACGACGAGCACGCGCGCCATACAACAGTGGATCTATCGGTAAAAATTGTGAAGGGAATTCCGCTCCACACGGATTTGGTGGTGGAGGCCAATCTTGTGCACATGTCGCGCAGTATTGGCGTATCTCAAGGCGTTATCCGTGATGATGCCGGGACTGTTTACGCCCACGGCACCACCACGTGTTTGATCAAACGTTAGTTCTGTTTAGCGCGTACGTTTGAGTGCATTTTTATCGAAGTGACGATCTTCCAAGCCGACGTTGAACTGATAATTAGACCATTGCAGTTCGGTGCTCTTGTTGGTCTGGTGATTCAACATGTTCATCGCTCCCGGGCGCCAGTATTTGTCGAGATACTGGTTCCAATCGGTCGCAACCAAGGACTTGAGTAACGAGTTCTTGCGATCGTAGTAATCAATCTTCAACGGCCGATACATTTCCTTATCCACCCACACGATTTGGCGGGTATAGCCAGAATTCTCGTAAGCAGGATAGGCCTCTACGACAAAGCAATCGCGTCCTTCATAGGCTTCATCGCGCAGCCATTTATAGGTGTATTTATCGACCTCTTGCGACGTCAAATCCTCATACGCAAATTCGCTACCGACAAACGGTCCCGATTTGTTGGCCGAAGCGATGCGTTTTACACGCTTCAGCGCCGGCAAAAACAGCCATTGATCGTCGGGCTTGAGCGAGTGGGTATAGCTCAGAAACGCGGTGCCCTTAATATCTTTCGGATCGTCGAACACCGATAAGCTCTTATCGCCGTCACCGGTCACTTCCAGACTATCGATGCGCAGTGCTCGTGCACTTTCGTCACCCTGCTTGTTGCGTAAGATCATTTTTAATTCAGCGCGGGCATCAATCCAGCCGGTGTCTCGTGTGTCCGCCTCCTGGACTATCGCGAGGCCTTTCTCCTCAGGCGTTTGCGCGTAGCCGCTAAGCGGCAGGAGCGCCAGTAACGGTATCAATATGAGTTGTCGCATGGTTGCTTCCTTCCTCAGTTTTCATCAGTAGTTGGGGGTAATTCGAAAAACAGCGTTTGGCGCCGTGACCTTGCCCGAGCCTATTTGGCTCGCAGGCCGGCAATGATTAAATCGGCAACACCGAGCGCACGGCGGTCAAATTCAGCGCGCTCGTATAGCCCTACGAATAAGGGTACGTCGAACATCATGAACGCGCTGTGAATCAAACGCGCGCAGGCATCGACGTTGGAAATCGCGAAATCACCGCGCGCAACGCCAGCGTCGAGGATTTCGGTGATAAAACCATAGTGAATTTCATTTTTACTGTGCAGCAAAGCCGGGCGCTCACGAGTAATGTTATCGACCATTTCGCCAATGCGTGATTCCGTCCCGGCCAGAGCATGACTGTCGTTGACCAGTTCAAGGGCATATTGCCGGAGCTTTTCTTCGGGCAGGGTGTCCGGGTCGCTGACAAACCTGCGTAAGCGTTCCAGGCGATCGTCTAGGCACCGGGCCGCGCACTGCGCGACTAGCTCCTGCTTGTTTTCAAAATATCGATAGAGATTCGCGGCTGACATGCCGGCGTCATCGGCAATTTCTGCCATCGTCGTTTTGTGATAACCGAAATGGATAAAGCGCTTAAATGCGGCATCCAGGATGATTTTGCTGGCATCGTCCGCTAACTGGTGCTGATTTGCAGCGTTCATACCAAAATTTATCCAATTCCACGGCAGTAAATTATGAACAATGAATATTTAGTGTAATCTTCAGTCAGTCTCGATTCAACCGTTATGTCGCGATGACAAAGTGAAAGCGACGGCGTACAGGCCTCGCCACATCACGCACCAAGCCCGCGATATCTCGCGCTAGGGCAGGCGTGTTGTTGTTCAGGAGACAGCCACTGGACGCGCCAATGAAACAACTCGGGTCAAACCTGCCTGTCCCTGCAAGCACACCTTTTGGCGCGCTGACATCACACTCGCAAGGCATCGTCAGTAACAATCAATTTTTCCCACTGGAACGTCTCTTGGGGGATGCAGTCGTGGTATCTTGCGCCGCGTATTTAAGGGTTGCCAAAACGATCGCATAGTTGCGCACAAACGTTCTGCATCCTGGCCGGGGATACCAAAACTAAATTCGCACAGAGAGGGGAAAGATGACGAATCTACTGAAGCCTGGGGGCAGCTACGAAGAAATTTGCGCCAACTTTAAATGGGACATCCCGGCGCAGTACAACATCGCTGACGACGTCTGCGACCGCTGGGCCGACGATCCCGACCGTGTCGCCCTGGTTTATGAGGACGTTAACAAAAACATCCGCAGCTACACTTTCGCCGACATTCGAAAATTTGCTAATCAACTCGCCAACACGCTGCGCGCCTACGGACTGGAGCGCGGCGACCGCGTAACGCTGCTGCTCGCTCAGGATCCCGAATGCGCCATCGGCCACGTGGCCTGTTGGAAGGCGGGCATGGTCTCAGGTCCCTGTTCGGTCTTGTTTGGTAGTGATGCCATCAGTTACCGCCTGAATGATTGCGGCGCGCGAGTACTCGTGACCGACAGCGCCAATTTCGAAAAAGTCCACGCCATCCGCGGCGACTGCCCATCTCTTGAACGCATTCTTGTGATCGATGGCCAGCCCGAAGGTAGCGAAAATTTCTGGACGGCGATTGAGAACGCGAGCGACGAATTCGAAAACGTCAGGACAGCATCTGATGATATCGCCTGGATCAGTTACACATCGGGCACCACCGGTATGCCCAAGGGTTCGGTACAACCGCATCGCATGATGCTCGGTCATATGCCCAGCCTCGAATTTATCTACGATTTTTTCCCACAAGACAAAGATGCCTTGTGGTCGCCGGCAGATTGGGCCTGGATGGCAGGTCTGATGGACGTGATCATGCCGGGCTGGTTCCACGGCTGTAAGGTTGTCGCCACGGCGATGAAGGGATTTGATGCCGAAGATGCTTATCGCATTTTGGCGCAACACGAGATCACACTGGCACTACTCACTCCGACCATGCTGAAACTCATGCGCCAGGTGCCTGATCCCCTGAGCCGGCACAATCTCAAGCTGCGTGCAGTTCTGTCCGGCGGTGAAGCTGTCGGTGCGGGTCTGCTCGAATGGGCGCAAAGCGAGCTCAACATCGGCATCAATGAGGGTTTCGGACAAACAGAATGCAATGTAATTCTCGGCAACAACGGCAACGTCTTCACGATCAAACCCGGCTCGCTGGGCAAACCGACACCTGGCTCGGACGTCCGCATCATCGACGACAACGGCAATGAGGTTGCACCAGGCGTAGAAGGGCACATTGCCTGCAAACGGCCCGATCCGGTCATGCTGCTCGAGTATCTCAACAAGCCAGAAGCGACGCGCGAGAAATTCATTGGCGACTGGTTAATCACCGGCGACGTCGGGCATATGGATGAAGATGGTTACTTTTGGTTTCATGGCCGCGGCGACGATGTCATCACCAGCTCCGGCTACCGCATCGGTCCTAGCGAAATAGAAGACGCGCTACTGAAACACGAAGCCGTCCAGATGGCCGCTGCAATCGGCATTCCGGATGCCGTGCGCACTGAAATTATCAAGGCATACATCATCCTGGCACCCGGATTTACTGCCAACGATGCACTGAACGACGAGTTGAGGGATTCTGTGCGCAGCCGTCTGGCGAAGCACGAAGTCCCCAAGCTCATCGAGTTTGTTGAAAGCCTGCCTATGACGACAACCGGCAAAATTATGCGGCGGGAGTTGCGCGAAATGGAAAAACAGCGGCTGGCAGCGGGCTAGACCAGCAAACGAATGCGTTACCGAATCGGCGCCGATGGGCTGGCTCTGCCAGCCCAGAACACCCTCGACGTGGTAACGGCGACCGTTTGTTTCACCTTGGTCGTCGGCATACTGTTCGTTGTCGTAGGGTGGCGTGGTCAGCAGCGTTGGCTGCAATTCTGGGGCGCGTTGACGTGCCTGTGTTGCGCAGCTTACTTCCTGCGCAACTGGCTGGGATTGCCGACTTCGATGTAATTATCGCCATTGCGGCGCCGGCGCGCATGGCTATCCCCGCCGACGGTGCACAAGGATTGCGCCGCCCGCTCAGCACGCCAACTTACCTTAGAGGGCCGTATAGCCCCCATCGACTGGCATTGCCGTGCCGGTGACAAACGAAGCCAAGTCAGACAACAGCCACACTACCGCCTCACCAATTTCCCGCGCTTGACCCAGGCGCTCCATCGGCTCTTGTGCAATAAGCGACGCATGGGTGACGTTGGTTTCACTTCGCATACGCTCCAGCATCGGCGTTTCGATAATTCCTGGGCAGACGGCGTTGACACGAATATTCTTGCGCGCGACTTCGAGCGCAGTACTTTTTGTTAGTCCAACGACGCCGTGCTTGGCCGCGCAATAGGCCGAGCCACCACGCGTACCGACCAGGCCGGCGACGGAGGCAGTACTCACGATTGAGCCGCCCGCTCCTTGCTCAAGAAACGCCTCAATCTGGTATTTCACGCACAACCACACGCCTTTCAAGTCAACGTTTACCGTGCGGTCGTACTCGTCCTCGGTCATTTTGACGATGCTGGTGAAATTACCCTCGATACCGGCATTGTTGAAGGCCCCATCCAGGCGCCCGTAGACGTCACGAGCCACTGCAATCATGTGCCTGACCTCGGCGGTCACGGTGACATCGGTGTGGACGTATTGAGCTCGACCACCGGCTGCACAAATCTCGGCAACTGTAGCCGCTCCTTGCTCGTCGTTGACGTCTGCGATGAGCAAAGCTGCGCCTTCGGCTGCGCAGCGCAACGCTGTTGCGCGGCCGATTCCGGTACTACCACCGGTAATGATGATGGATTTGTCTTTCAGCAGTTCAGACATGAACGTTCCTTTCACTCACATTCGATGGTCGGCCAACAAGCCGACCGGAAGCGACTCGCGTTAGTCGCCGAACACCCGTTTCAGATGAGCCTGAGACGGCGGCTTGGTCATGAGGGAGACTGCGACCATCGCACCAACCGACATGAATGCACCGAGCGTCGCGCAGGCGTAAGGATTTGGCGCCTGCGCCTGGACCCAAATCGCGGCGCTCTCTAATCCAGTGCCAGAAAACCAGACTGCTTTTATGGAAGCCGAATGCAATGCGATAAAGGCCACACCACCCACAATGAAGCCACTAATGGCACCGGCGCGAGTCGCGCGCCGCCACAACACACCGAGAAACATCGGCGACGCAGTCGCAGCCATCATGCCGCCGATGCCCACCCAGACCAGCAGAGCGACATTCATCTCGCGGGTCGACCACGCGATAGCTATCGCCCCAATAAGGACGACCACCGTAGCGACACGACTAATCAGCAATCCGATGCGATCAATTTCTTGTTCATCGACATCTTTCATGTAACGCGGAGCCAGCGTGCGGCGAAAAATGTCGTTCGCGAATATCTGCGCCGTCGATACGACGATGCCATCGGCAGTCGACATTACTGCAGATAAAACGCCAGCGCCGATCAAAGCAGCTGCCCAGGCCGGCAGCGTGGCAATGAACAAGGCCGGGATGGCCTGATTCGGATTCGCCCCGTCGGCAAGTAAATCGTCACCCAACAATGCGCGTGCAAGAATCCCGCCACAGGTAATCGCTGGTAGCAGGATTCCGAACGCGAAGGAATACGTGATGAATTTCTTCTGGTCGCTATCGTTCTTCAGCGCCCACAACTTGTTGCCAATATGGGGCAGCAGGCCAAGCGGCAGATGCGCCACGAAAATCGCGAACAAGTCCCATTCCGAGTCGAACAATGGGTGGGTGGGATGAATGGCTGTCGTGAGATTCGGATCAAGTTCGTTGAGGCGCTGAATCATGCCACCGAAACCGCCCTCGACGCCGTATCCCGTGAGGAACATCCACAGCACCAGCGTCGCCAGAGCCAGCATCAACGCACCCTGCACGCCATCAGTGAGGATGTCGGCATGGGCACCGCCAAGCGCGATGTAGAACATCAGAATAACGGCCGTCACACACAGCGCCGGAAACGTTTCCAGACCCAGCATCTCGGTAAACATCACCGCCCCGGCCAGTAACTGCCCGGCCAGATAGAACAGCAAGAGCATGGAGAACAAGGCGGCCATAATGCGCAAGGCGTCGGAATCAAACCTGTCGCCGAGATATTCCGGCATTGAACGGCTGCCAAAACTGGCGCCAGCGCGTCGAATTCCGTGCAAACAGACTAAAACACCGGTGTACACGCCTAACGGGTAGACAAATGCATAGAGCAGGGCAGGCATCCCGGCTGTATAAGCAAGCCCGGGCAGGCCGAGGAACGTGGCACCGCTGGCAGTCGTAGCAGTCAGCGCAAAGGCCAGAAACAGCGGCCCATAGCTGCCGCGCGCAGTGGCAAAGTCATCACTGCCCTGGATTCGTCCCATGCCGATGAACCCGAAAGAGATCATCAAAGCGATGTAGAGGGTCAGGAAGATCCAGCCCCAGAAAATCAGGGGTTCAAATCCGAACATCTTGTCGCTCCCGATAGTGTCTGCGTTGCTGAGGTACTCGTCGCGCACGAGACCCGGTTACTCGCGGCGCTTTATAACATCTAGGTCGAGCACTTGCTATACGGCCTATGCGGGCGCCAGGGGTTAAACTTCGCCTCTGGAACCGAGGTAGTGGACAGGCTCTTTATTGACATGAAAGTTGTATCAGATGACCAGGCAGTAGCTGCAATCAATGACGGCAGCAAGATCATATTTCCGGCAGCGTGCGCTAATCCGACCCGGTTTTACCGCGCCTTCAGCGCTAACGTCGAGCGCTTCAACTCACTCACCGTTTGTTCCGGCTTGTCCCTCGGTGGCTACGAGTTTCTGGAGCGCGGTTTAGGCGAGAACTTTCATTACCTGACCTGGCAAGCGGCGCCGGCGATTCGCCACCTGTTCAAGGAGAACGATCGCAAGAAAATCAGTTTTGTACCGCTACGGTTGAGTGACCTTACCCGCGTCGTCACCCACGGTGGGCCGATAAGCCCGGACGCTGTGGTGGTGCAAACATCGTTGCCTCAGCCTGATGGCACCGTGAGCCTCGGAATTTCGGTCGGACCCAATCAACATTTCATCGAGCAATCCAGTCTTGTCATTGCAGAAATGAACAGCAACATGCCGGTTACTGCAGGGGATTCGCGAGTCGCACTCGATCGCATCGATATCGCGATCGAATCGGACGAACCTTTGGCTACCTATGACACCGGCACGCCCGGTCCGCGTGACGAGCTGATCATCGAGCACGTTCTCAGCTTGATCCCACAGGGGGCGACTGTTCAATTCGGGATTGGTGCCGTTCCAGATCGCGTTCTGGCCCGCCTTTCGGACATCAAAGACACGCATTTGTTCTCAGGAATGTTGTCGCAGAGCCTGGTCGACTATCTTGAGAAAGTTCCGCATCAACCGCGCATCGTCAATGGCGAACTCGCCGGCACTCAGCAACTTTATGACTATTGCAGTCATAACGAATTAGTGAAAATGCAGCGCATGAGCATGACCCATAACCCACGCGATCTTGCGCAGCTGGACAAGTTTATTTCGATCAATTCATCCGTTGAGATTGATTTGCACGGGCAAAGCAACGGCGAAACTCTCGGTAATGTGCAGATTAGCGGAGTAGGGGGTAGCCTTGATTACATCGAAGCTGCGGCGTTGTCGCCAGGAGGCTTGTCGATTATTGCCATGCCGTCGACGACCAATGGCGATAAGGCTTCGAAGATTGTCGCCGCGCTAGCATCCGGCAGCGTTGTTACAACGCCGCGGTTCTGCGTCGACTATGTCATCACCGAATATGGCGTCGCGTGCTTGCGTGGTAAGAGTTTGTGGCAGCGTGCGGAAGCATTGATTGAAATCGCTCACCCGAAATTTCGTGCCGAACTGAGCGACGCGATATGACACGCGTCTAGCGTTCGTAGATACGTTTTACTGTAATCGTTTCCTTCAGGACACGCAGAACCAGTTTGATGCTGTACTCGAGCTTTGCCGGCTGGCCGACCAGAGCCAAACGCTCAATATATTTACCGCCTTCGGGGGCGTCGGTCTCAAGGACCAGAACATCCTTGTCCCAATAGGTGAGGGTATGTCCGATACTGTCCGCAACCAATTCGTCACCCTTGGCTGAATAAATGCGTCCGTTCGGATTCGGGATGACGTCGCGCGGTAATAGGTCGTCGTACTCGAATTTGAAGCTGTTGTCGGCCGCGTTGAAGTCGATGGCGAGCTTTTCTGCAGTCAGCAAGGGGTAGCAGCTACCCAACCTGCGTAGATTTCTCGCGGAGCGACGCTCGCGAACTTCACGCACCTGCCCCCAGTAGTTCTCTTGCGCAATGTCCCGGTCATTCTTTCTTTCGCCCGGTCGAATATTAATGCCGGGCGTGGGGTAACTGCTGCGCTTTAGCTGACCGTCAAACGCGTCTTTGATATTGTCAGAAAGCTTTTTGTTGTGTATCCAAGTGCCGTCAAGAGCCGATTCAGCCACACAAGGCAACGACAAAATTGCGGTGAGCGATAATATCAGCGCGCCAACTAGTCTTCGATTCAAAGCCTTTCCCATTTGACTTTCGTCCGGCCTGCAATGCATGCCGAAACTCAGGACGGTTATGTTCGTTGATGACATAACCATGGTGCCATGGCATGTTAGCGCTCTCAACCATCACTGATTTTTTCGCGTATCCCAATAACCAAACACACCGATGACGACATCTCCTCAGTTCGACATGCGCGGTAGCTGTTTATGTGGCGCAATTGCGGTGCAGATCACGCGCCCCCCCGGGGACATGCTGATGTGTCACTGTAGTCAGTGTCGCAAAACCGCTGGCGCGCCATTCCATTGCGTTTTCCCAGTCGAGGCGGACGGTTTCAAGTTGCATGACGAGGAACATTTATTGCGTGAATTTCGCAGTTCTCGCGATAAGATCCGAACGTTCTGTGGGCGTTGTGGATCGCCCATATACAGCCTCCGGGACAACGCGAACAGCTTCCGCGTGAGAGCGGGACTATTTGAACATCTGGATTCAGTGGATTGGGGCGGCCATATCTTTGTGCGCGATGCAGTCGGCTGGTATCACGAGCACGATGAGCTACCCCGTTACGATGCGCTCGAGCCCGGACGGGACAGCGCGAAGTCGAAAACATTATTGCCGGACGATTACTGAGCGCCCGGCGGTACAAAAGAGCGTTTGGAACATGATCAAACTGTTATCGATATTGCAACGCAAATCGGACCTGGACGTTGACAGCTTTCAACATCACTGGCGCGGCCAACATGCTGAAATTGTCTCTCGTTTACCGGGCTTGCGGCGCTATATCCAATCTCACACCCTGGTATCAGGCTACGCCAAGGGCCAACCTGCTGCGGATGGGATTGCGGAACTGTGGTTCGATGATTCAGCCGCGTTGCGCGCGCTGGAAAACAGCGACGAACTGGTTGCCGTGCGCAACGACGAACTTAAGTTCATCGACCCCAGGCGGCATCAACAGCTTTACATTACTGAGCACGTTATCAAGGATGGCGCAATTCCGGCGGATGGCGTCAAAAACGTCGAATTCGTAACACGCCGACCAGACCTTTCGGTCGCAGAGTTTCAACGCCATTGGCGCGAAACGCATGGGCCACTGGGTGCTGCCATAGAAACCGTCTCGCGCTACGTGCAAAACCACGCACGTGATAGTTCGTATCGTGATGGGCGCCAACCCGAGTTCGATGGTGTCGCAATTACCTGGTTTGAAAACACCAACGCCATGCGCGCTTCTGCATCCAGCGAGGCGTATGCAGTCACCCGTGCAGACGAAAAGAACTTCGTCACCATTCCGTTAGATTTCATTATCACGCGTGAGCACGTGATCATCGCCTGACTGCGACTCCGGGGCATACGCGATCGCGAGCCCCGGACCACATCCGGCTAACAGAGCGGGATTACTTCCTGGGCGAATTCTTGCGCAGCTTCGCGGATATTGGCGAGCGGCGGTAGCAGGCTGATTTCGCGCAACCCATTCTTTTCGGCCTGGCGAATCTTCTCGGCGAGTTCACTCGCACCACCGACCATCGAGGTTCCTTCAATCATCGCAGGCGTAATGAATTTGCGTTCATTGGTCGGGTAGAAGCTGCAATGTCCTTCGTGAATCCGCTGATGCCACTTTTCCGGAGGTAGCGGGAAATGACTGACGTGATCGTTGTATTCCTCCCAGATGTCTTTCATATACTCCGGCACGACACTGTCGTCCTTGGTATAGCGCCACACTTCGTAGACAAAATGTAGGGCGGTCACGACCCATGATCCGGCGCGTTCGATAACTGTGTCGTCGGTGAGCTTTTCGCCGGCCTTCAGCACGACCGCGTTAGTCAGGCTAACCGTATGGAAATCATTGGTATCACGGCCGGCTTTCTCGGCACCTTCCGCGACATGCTTGAGATTGAAATCAAGCACCGGTTTCTGCTCGTTGAAGATCGACACTAAGCCATCGCCGTACATGCCTGCGCTACGCAACGCCCGCGGGCCATTTGCGGCAACGTAAATTGGCACCGGGTCTTCAATATTTCGAAATCCGGTGCCGTGGTTTTGCCACGCAATCGACGTCGTTTTATCGCGATAGGTGAACTCCGTTTCTTCGCCATTCAGCATCGCGCGCACGACCCGCAAATATTCGCGAAACTCCTTAATAGGTAATGGGTCTTGCCCCATGACACGCATCGCCGTATGACCGGTACCGATGCCCAGAAAAGTGCGGCCTGGCGCAATCGCGTTGATCGAAGAAATTGCGGCGGCAGTCGTGGGGGCAATGCGCGTGCCGGCGATGGCGACGCCTGTGCCGATATGAATTTTGGACGTATTCTGGGCGGCGAGCGCCATGGTGGCGTAGCAATCGGACCACATCATCTGCGTATCTGGCACCCAAGCCGCGTCGTAGCCCAGGTCTTCCAGGAATTTGATCATCTGCCAATCGGTTATGCGGGTCTGAACGTGCAGACTAAACTTCATTGTCGGTCCTCCGGTTTGTGAACTTCATAGTTGCGATGGGCAGTGGCGGGGAAATTTCGCCGCATCGATTATTGTGCCGGGGCGGGGGTTGACCTCGCGTAGCTCTGTCTGGTCGAGGTCCGCCGCCCGCAGTCACCCACACCAATATCCCAGTGCACGCGAACTACGTAACGAGTCTTGCTCTGGAGTGGGGCTCGCCTCATTTTAAGCAGCCCAGGCGATGTTGCCGGAAACTTTGCGTGCCTGTAGTCGTGGCATCACCTTATTTGCGAAGCATTTCATGTTTCGTTCTGCTTCAGAAGGTGGCATTCCGGCATAACTGAATACACCAACATAGGCCTCGGCGCCGATTCGCTCTGCATTGGTCACGATGGTGTCGTAACACATGTCAGGTGAGCCCCAGGTTTGCAGACTCATGAAATACTCAACGGCCCCGTCGACACCGCTACGTTCGATACTCTCAGCGAACTTGCCGTAGTACTCGTAGCCTTTTTGATCTTTGAGATGTCCGGTATCAAAGTTGTAATGGTCGAGGACGGTTTGCCAATAGCCACCGATGTACTTGCGCGCCATCTCGTACGCTCGATCCTTATCCGGATCGCACATTGTCCAGCCTGCCATTATCGGTGCTGGAGGCGGTTCGCCATTCAAACGCTCGAAAGTTTCGCGGTACTCTGCGATTTCTTTTTCCACCTGATCCCACGGCTTCTGCGGAATTACCAGCAATCCGATGCCTAGGCGGGCCATGATTTCGACCGATTCGGGCGACACGGCTGCGGCGTAAGTCCGCCCCTTATAGGTCTTGAATGGGGCAGGGCGGATCAAGGCTTTGGGTTGCTGCACGAAATCGCCCTGATACTCGCAGAAACCCTGTTCGAGCCCGGTTAACACACACTCAGCGCTCTCTACAAAACGTGGCCGTGAATCTGCCATGTCCTGGCGAAACGCATCGAATTCAACACGCCCGGCACCACGCCCGAGGCCGAGAATCAGGCGCCCGTCAGACAGATTATCGAGCAGCGAAATTTGTTCGGCGACTCGCATCGGGTCGTGCCACGGTAGAACGACCACCATCGTGCCGAGCTTGACCTTGCTGGTGCAGCCAGCCATGTAGGTTAGAAACTGCAATGGGTCAGGACACATCGTGTAATCCGTGAAATGGTGCTCGACCGTCCACACTGATTCGAAGCCTAACGGTTCGGCCATCCGCGCGAGAGCGAGATCGTTGTTGTATACCGTACGGTCGTTGACGTTTTTATCGGTGCTTTGAAAAATACTGCACATGCCCACATGCATATTGGTCTCTCCTTAGATGAGCTTGCCGGGTGACGCTCGCGTCGCGCCACGAATCGATTGTTTAACGGTTTGAACGTCTCGCCCCGAGCCAGCGCGTCGAACGACGCCTAGTGTGCTCAGTTCGCCGAACGGCAACACCCATCCGGGTCTAGCGTGCGACGCGGGGATGACGAAAACTATCCGTCGCTATGAAAAAAATTCAGTTCGATAGTGACGCCCTCGGGATCTTTAACGAACAACTGGCTTAACTTGAAGTCCGGTACTTCGCGGCGTTGAAAATCAACGTTCATGCGCTCGAAGCGCTCGATGAACGTATCAATCCCGTCGCCGCGGAACGCGATGTGGTCGACCGGACCGGTACTACCTGTGATTTCGCGGGGGCTGTCGTCAGTGGTGTATCCACCTTCAAATTCCGCATTACCGATGTGCACTACCGGACGGTCTTCGAGGTAGAACCAGTGCCCGGGAAAGCCGAAATCAGGCCGCGGTCCCATCTCGAGTTCGAGAACTTCTGAGTAGAATTGGCGGGATTGTTCCAGGTCGGAAGCAAAAACGAAGTAGTGGTCCAGGCGTTGCAGCGGCATTGCGCGATCCTCCAGGCAAAAACGTCGCAAGCATTGTAAGCGACCGAGTCATACGATGGCTGCTCTCGATTCAGCGTCGCAAGTGCTCGCGCGACTGCTTGGCAGCTCTGCCGGCCTAACGTATGCTGCAGCGCAGTAATTTTTTTCGGCTGCGCCTCGACTGTTCAGTTTACGCGTGCCGATAAGTGGAGATGTCGTTTGCTCTATCACTTTTTTGAAGCTACCCAGGCCGCATTATCACCATGGCGGGCCGCAGCCCATATGAACCGCCTGGTGCTGAGCAACCCCGCTAATCCCTTCAGCTACTCTTATCCGGCCAAAGCGGCAACCGCAACACTCGACGTGCTCGAGGCCGCTTCGCGCCAATACCCCAAACCCGCCTGGAACATCGACGCGGTCCAAATCGCAGGCGAGGACTATCCGGTCGAACAGCACAGCGTCGCGCGACGGGCATTTTGTCAGCTGCTGCGATTCGACCTCGGGCGAGGCGGGTCGCGGGCGGAGAAGCCCAAGCGCCCGCGTATGCTGGTGGTGGCGCCTTTGTCCGGACATCATGCGACGTTGCTCCGTGGCACTGTCGCGAGACTGGTGGAGGATTTCGACGTTTTCGTTACCGATTGGACCGACGCGCGCACGGTTGCGCAAAGTGCTGGTGCCTTCGGACTCGATGACTACATCGAGTACGTAATGGATTTTATGCGTGAGGTCGGGCCGAATCTCCACGTGCTGGCCGTCTGCCAGCCTGGTCCCGCGGTTCTCGCAGCAACCGCGCTTCTCGCTGCGCAGTCAGATGTGTGTCAACCCGCGACCGTGACCCTCATGGGCAGTCCCATTGATACGCGTAAGAGTCCTACCGAGCCTAACCTTCTGGCCAAGAGCAAACCGTTCGAATGGTTTCGCGATAATCTCATCATGCGGGTGCCGTTTCCGAATCGTGGCGCCATGCGCTCGGTATATCCGGGCTTTCTACAACTCAGTGGCTTTATGAACATGAATCTCAAGCGGCACTTATCCGCGCATCAGAGCCAGTATGAGAATCTGCTGCGCGGTAACCGCGAGTCGGTGGCCGCACATCGTGAGTTCTACGACGAATATCTCGCTGTCATGGACCTGCCCGCCGAATATTTCCTGGACACCATTCGCGTCGTGTTTCAGGAGCATCAAATCGCCGAAGGCACAATGCGCTGGCGCGATACGCCAGTCGATTTGGGACATATTCGCGCCACCGCGCTCATGACCGTCGAAGGCGAAAACGACGACATTTCCGGCATCGGTCAAACGCAGGCTGCCCATGATTTATGTGTGAATATTCCAGCGCGCAAACGCCTTGACTATGTGCAGTCCGACGTTGGGCACTACGGTGTGTTTAACGGTCGCCGCTGGCGTACCGAAATCGCGCCGAGAATCCTCGATTTCGCCTTATCCCACCCGGTTCCAGTCTGCGATTGAGCGCCAATCAGGCTGAGGCGACCTACAGCTCGATACACGGGCGCAACACCGATATTGCACTCGACGCTCACGTAACTCCGGGCTAAGCTGCGCCGGCGAGCGGCAAATTCCGCAGCGCAGTAACTGCCCATGACAACGCTGGTTCCGAGGAGGTTCTCATCATGAATTACGACGCTTTGGTCGAAAGAAACATATCCATCCCCCGCGCAAAAGTCTTTGCCATGCTGACTGACTTCGGTGGGGTAAAAAAGATACTCCCCGATGCTATCGGCACCTGTGACTGTGTGGGTGACGGGGTCGGCGCACAACGGACCCTGACGCTTGCAGATGCCGAAGGCCGGATCGTTGAGCGCATGGAAATCGCCCACGACAATGCTGTGTTCGCGTATTCAATTCTTGAAAACGACATTCTGCCGGTTGAGAATTACTGCGCCGTGGTGACTTTGGCCGATACACCCGACGGTGGCACGCACGTGTGCTGGGGCAGTAACTGGAATCCCAAAGGCGGCGAAGAAGATGAGATCGCCGCGAGTCTTGAAGGGCTGTACGGAGCGATGATCGATGGCATGGTCAAGCTGGCTGGTTAAACCAGCCTGACCAAAGCGCGTTAAACCGGGGCGCTCAGGCGTCCCGGAATTGCGGCATCACGTGCTGCGCAAACAATTCCATCGACCGCGTACCTTTAAGCGGGTCCAACCCCGGGAATTGCGAATTCATGATGAAATCCGTACAGCGAAATTCTTTAGTGAATTTATCGAGTTTCTCAGCGACCTGAGCTGGCGTGCCAATCATGAAATGCTCGGCGAGCACGGAGTGGCGCATATCAGCCGGTTTAGTGACTGGCAACGGGGCGTCGTCGCCCTCGGCATCGGCGGCTTCGCTAAGAATGTCCTGATAGAACTCGAGCATGTGAAACAAATGATCCTGGCATTCCTCCCAGGCCTGCTCCTCACTCTCCGCACAATAGACCATACGCAGTTGGGCGATGTTGAACTCGTCCGGATTGCGCCCACTTTTCGCTAGCGTTTCCAGGTATAGCGGTGCCGGGTCAGGTCCCAAAGTCGCCATCAGGTGGTAACCCATTTCTGCCGCACGCGTAATGGCTTTGGGTCCGCGCGCGCCGATCCATATCGGCGGATGCGGTTGTTGCACAGATTTGGGCGTAACGCGTGCGTCTTTAACTTGCGTAAACCGACCATCGAAAGTCACCGAGTCCTCACTCAACAGGCGCTGAATCAGTGCGATACCTTCGCGAGTACGCATCCCACGTTCGCTACGATTCATACACAGTGCTTCAAATTCGTAGTGTGAATAACCCTGCCCAACGCCCAGATCAAAACGGCCGTTGGAAAAAATATCGACATTCGCGACTTCCTCGGCCAGCAATACCGGATGCTGATACGGCAGGATGATAATGAATGTGCCGATGCGGATGGTCGTCGTTTTCATGGCCACCGCAGCCGCGGTGGTCATCAGGGACGGATTGTAGGCGTCGTCCGTAAAGTGATGCTCAGTCAGCCAGATATTGTCATAGCCCAGCTCTTCGCCGCGCGCGATTTGCGCCAGGATTTGCTGGTAGAACGCCGGGAATGGGCGGCGCCAGCTAACCGGATTGCGAAAATCTTCCATAAAACCGAAACGCATGGTGTGTCCCCTAGACGTTAGTGCATTCGTTAACTTGAACAACCGGCATCAGCACGGCGACAGCTCAAAACGAGCGCGGTAATCCAAGTACTTTTTCGCCGACGAAATTCAGAATCATTTCGCGGCTCACCGGCGCAATGCGCGGAATCATGATTTCGCGCATATAACGCTCGACGTGGTATTCGCGGGCGTAACCCATGCCGCCATGGGTGAGCACCGCTTGTTCGCAGGCGTTAAATCCGGCCTCTGCGGCGAGGTATTTCGCAGCATTCGCCTCGGCACCACATTCCTCGCCAGCGTCGTATTTGCTCGACGCGTTGAAGGTCATCAGGTTGGCCGCTTCCAGTTCCATCCAGATGCGCGCAAGAGGATGCTGGATGGCCTGGTTTTTACCGATGGGCCGATCAAACACGACACGCTCGTTGGCGTAATCGACCGCGCGTTTGAGCGCAAGGCGGCCAAGGCCGACCGCTTCAGCCGCGATAAGAATGCGTTCCGGATTCAAGCCATGCAGAATGTAGCGAAAGCCTTTACCTTCTTCGCCGATCAAATCTTCTTGCGGCACTGGCATGCCGTCATAGAAAACCGCGTTGGAATCGACTGCTTTACGGCCCATTTTTGGAATTTCGTGAATTTCCGCGTAGTCGCGATTCAGATCGGTGTAGAACAGTGATAACCCTTCGGTCTTACGCTTCACTTCGTCCCGCGGTGTCGTGCGCGCAAGCAGTAGAACCTTATTCGCGCGCTGTGCCATCGAGGTCCAATGCTTTTGCCCGTGGATGAGATAACCGTCGCCGCTGCGCTCGGCCCGCACCTGCAAGCTCGTTGTATCGAGACCGGCATTCGGCTCCGTGACGCCAAAACAGGCCGAGTCTTCGCCGCGAATAAGCGGCGGCAGCATGCGCTGTTTTTGCTCATCACTACCGAACACGACGACCGGGTTGAGACCAAATAAGTTGAGGTGAATTGCTGACGCAGCGGTGTACCCACCACCGGCCTGGGAAACTGCTTGCATCATGACTGACGCTTCAGTGATGCCTAGCCCGCTGCCGCCATATTGCTCTGGCATGGCGATACCAAACCAGCCGCCCGCGCACACGGCGTCGACAAATGCCTGAGGGAAGTTGCCTGTCGTGTCGCAATCGAGCCAGTAATCAGCATCGAAATCGGCACACAGTTTGTTAATGGCGTCGCGGATAGCGAGCTGGTCGTCGGAAAATTCGAATTTCATCAGAAGAACCTGCGGACGTAGCGGATGGATTTCCGTGGAGTTATCGCCGCAGTGCTTGGCAACGGCGAGCCAGCCGCAATAATATCAGGAGTCATCCCCCGAGCGCGGGCAGTTTTGCCCGATAACGCCTGTGCGTCTCACGAAGGCAGGAAATGCTGTTCTTCGTCTTTGGACGCGAGGACGATGCTCGGCCAGCGCACACAACAAACTGAGATATTTCATGAGCGAATACCGGCTGAGCGAATCCGACGAATACAACCACGCGCCGACTGCGGACACGAATTTCAATGAAAGCGTGTACGTCAATGGCTTCGATATCAGCAATAACTCGGGCGGCTGGATGCGCATTGGCAATCGCCCGAACGAGGGTCATGCCGAGGCTCAGGTGTGTATGTATTTGCCCGATGGACGCGTCGCATGCCAGTTTCAACGGCCCGACATCACTGGCAATGACGGTTTCGCTGCGGGCGGACTTCAATATCAGGTCGATAAACCGGCACAAAAAGTCACCATGGACTACACCGGCGAGCTTTTAGTGCTTGAAGACCCGCAGTTGCTGCGCAATCCACGCGAACTGTTCAAGACCGCACCGCGCGCAAACGGCCGCATTCACTACGAACTCGACGCCACGTCGCCGGTCCACGGCGGGGAGCCAGTTAGTGATGATCAGGACACGCTCTATGGCCGGGATTTTTCCTTTGGACACTTTTATCAGCACATGCGCACCACCGGGTGGATGGAAATTGGTAACGAGCGCTGGGAGCTGAACGGCCTTGGCTGGCGCGATCATTCGTGGGGGCCACGCTACTGGACCAATATCTACTATTACCGCCTGCTGATCGCCAACTTTGGCCCCGACCGCGCCATGATGCTGCTAAAAATTACCGGCCGAGACGGGCGCACCCGTCGCCACGGTGTTCTCCAGTTCGACGGTGATTACGAGGACATCACTGATCTCGACATCATTACGGATTGGTCGGCTGCAAAAGATCCCGAGGCGATTCGCCTCAACGTGCGTACCGCCAAACGGGCGGCGACCATGGTTGGCGAAGTGGTGACCCTGGCACCACTCAGAAACCGGCGTAAAGTGGGTGACGAAACGCTCGAATCGCGTATCGCCGAAGGACTAACGCGCTGGCGCTGGGATGACCGCGAGGGTCTGGGCGTCACCGAATATATTGAATTTCTCGAAAATGGCGAACCGGTCGGTTTCCCGTTATGAATCAAGCACCAAACGATGCATGACGACGCCTCTGAACGCCGTGTCAGACTCTGATTCGCTCGACGCCGAGCTGAGTGCCGTTGTGGCTCACCTGGGCGAAGCGCTGCAGCGACGTCTGGGTAACGCAATCGAGATCAGCAATATCGATGTTGCTACCCTCGGCGGCTCGAATCGCACGGTCTTGTTTGACGTTCGCGGTGCTGGCCAACGGCGGCGCCTGGTGCTGCGCCAGGAAACGATTTCGATGGCCTATTCGCCGTTCCTGCCATCGGCGACGCAGTACGCCGTTCTCAGTGCCGCCTATCGACACGGGATGCCGGTACCAGAGCCGATTTTTGAACTGGAGCCGGTGGACGAGCTTGGCCAGGGGTACGTCGTCGCAGCAGTGGCGGGCGAGTCGCTACCCAAACGCTTGCTCAGCGGCACCCAGTTCGCAACCGCACGTGCGCGCTACCTGAAACAGGCCGGCGCGATGCTGGCGAAACTGCATGGCATCGATGTCGCCGAATTCGCAGTGCTGGAAACGGTCCCCGATACCCTCGACGCACTGGGTGCTCAAATCGGTTATTACGATGGATATGGTGAACCCCATCCGGCGCTGGAATTTGCCTTCCGGTGGCTGGAGAAATCGCAGCCTCCCGCAAATGCTCGGGTTCCGCTGCACGGCGACTTTCGCAATGGCAACATGCTGGTCGGCGAGGAGGGGATCCGCGCCTTGCTGGACTGGGAGTGCGCGCACATCGGCGACCCGTTGGAAGATTTCGGTTGGTTTTGTACTCGCTCCTGGCGCTTTGGCGCAGTTGATCGACCAGCCGGCGGATTCGGCTCCCGCGAGACCTTATACAGAGCCTACGAAGAGGCAGGCGGCAGAACCATCGATCGCGAAGCAGCTCGCTGGTGGGAAATATTCGGTCTGATGCGCTGGGCGCTGTACAACATCATGCAGATCGTTGGCCATGTGAATGGCACGCGTCGCTCGCCGGCATTCGCCGCATGTGGCCGCAACACAGCATTGATAGAGTATGAAATGCTGATGACAATGGCAGGCAAGTTCGACTAGCGAGACTGATCACCATGCGCGGCAAATTCGATGACCGAAGGCATTTGCGTGGATACCCGCGACGATTCGCGGCGATGCGTTCCTGAGCGACGCAATTGCGGCGCAAGACACGCATCGTGGACGACATCAACGCGCTGACAGCGCCGGAGAATGACATGGCACACGATTGGCCCGTACTACCGGATTTACTGCAAACAGTGCGCGAATTCATCGACGAGTTGTCGCCGCGGCTGGGTAAACAAGACCGCTATCATGCGCTGTGCTCGATTTACCTGCTCGACATCGCCCAGCGCGAACTGAATGAATGGTCGACAACGCGCACCGAAGACGACGACAGACTCGCGCAATGGGTCGCCGGCGGTGACGCCATGGCGCCGCAAGACGTCATCAAAATGTTGTGTACAAACATTCGTTCAGGTCAGCACGACGACCAACTAGACCAACTGTTCGAGGCGATGCAGGCGCACGTTAGCGCGAAAGTGCGTGTGTCTCGGCCCGATTACCTGCACCCCGACGAGCGTTGACGACTTTCAAGGACTCACCATGACTGACAAAAAAATAGACTTTTCCATCAAGGACCGTATCGCCCGCATCGTGATTGACGATGTTGCCAATCACAATGTCATTGGCTCGCAGTTCGCGCGCGAACTCTCCGAAGCGGCTATCGCGTGCGAAGGCAACAAGGACATTCGCGTGGTGTTACTGACGGCCAATGGCGACGAATTTTCGGTCGGCGGTGACCTCAACGAATTCCTCGCCAAGCGCGATTCCTTACGCGAACACGTTCGGGAAATGGCAACGTTTTTTCATCTTGGTATCACGGTTCTGAACCGTTTGTCGACGCCAGTTGTATGCGGGGTCAACGGGGTTGCGGCTGGTGGTGGCGTCAGCCTGGTATGTATGAGCGACATGGCAATTGCCAAACGCTCAGCGCGATTTAATCTTGCCTACACTCGTTCCGGGCTTACCCCAGACGGTGGTTCGACGTGGTTTTTGCCGCGCCTGGTAGGCGCGCAACGGGCTTTCGACATCATGGCCACCAACCCGACGCTGAGTGCCGAACAAGCCCAGGAAATAGGCCTCATTGCTCGCGTAGTCGACGACGCGGACTATGAAAGCACGCTGGAAGAGGTACTCCAGACACTGGCAAACGCACCATCAAATGCAGTTGGGATTGGCAAACAGCTGATGCGCCAGAGTCTTTCTAATTCGCTCGAGCAACAGCTCGAACTCGAAGGGCGAGCCATATCTGAGAGCGTCTCGGCGCCCGAAACACTGGCCAAACTGGAAGCGTTCTTCGCGAAGCGAAAATCCTGAGCCGGGAATCCCGCAGGCGCAACGCTGCGCAGGCGAATTGCTCCGGGGGCTATGACTGGAGCACGGGATGCCTCGGCCCCGGAGGGCAGTCACGAGGTTCCGGCAAATATTGCGCCCAGACCAAGCGGGCAGGCGTTGGCGCGCGTGGACAAGTGTCAGACGATTCTTTATCGTCGCGGGAATAATCTTGCCGCAAATGCGGCAGCGTAATTTAGCAATTCGGAGAACAACATGGCGCAAGTAATGTCCGCCGACTCGATATCGCCACCGGGCGATGACTTCAACAACGCGTTTCAGCTGAATGCCGATCAGCAGGCTATGTTTGACGAAGCAGATCGATATGCCCGCAACGAACTCTATCCGCTTTCGCAGCGTATGGATGATGAAGAGTGGTGGCCGGAGAATGTCTTCGCTGACATTGGTGATGCCGGCTATTTCGGCATCACAGTGCCGGAAGAATATGGCGGACAAGGGCTTGATTTATTCACCAGCGGCTTGGTCTGCCAGGCCTTCGGGCGTTGGAATTACGCGTTGTCGCTGAGCTGGATTGCACACGAAAACTTGTGCATGAACAACATTTATCGCAACGCTAACGAGTTTTTGCGCGCCAAGTACCTGCCGGGCCTGTGCTCCGGAAAGAAAATCGGCGCGCTCGGGCTGACTGAACCCGGTGCAGGTTCCGATGCACTCGGTTCAATGGCCACGACCGCACGCCAGGAGGGTGACAATTACGTTCTCAACGGACGCAAAATGTACATCACCAATGGCCCGGTCGCGGACGTGCTGCTGGTTTACGCAAAAACCGAACCGGAGAAAGGACCACACGGCATCACAGCCTTCATTGTGGAGAAGGATTTTCCTGGTTTCAGTGTCGCGCAGAAGCTCAACAAGATGGGCTTCCGCGGTAGCCAGACCGGCGAGCTGTTGTTCGATGAGTGCGTGGTCCCGGCCGAGAATATCGTCGGCAAGAAGAACGAGGGCGTCGCCGTCGTCATGAGTGGTCTCGATCTGGAGCGCGCGGTCATTTCACCAATCTGTGTCGGCATGGCTGAACGCGCACTGGAACTCACCATTGAGTATGCAAAAACCCGCGAGCAATTCGGCAAACCGATTTCTGAATTTCAGATGATTCAATCGAAGATCGCCGACATGTACGTCTGGGTCGAAGCCATGAAAGCCCTTAATTTCAAGGTCCTCGCCGAGGTCAATGACCTCGAAGTAGGGGCCGGCGGACGCGGTATGGTCCACGCCAATACAGCAGCGTCGATTATGTACACCGCCAACATGCTCAACCGCGTTCTGGACGAAGCTGTGCAGGTCCATGGCGGCATGGGATACATGTGGGAAAGCGAGATTAATCGACTTTATCGCGGCAATAAATTGCTTGAAATTGGCGCTGGCACAACCGAAGTCCGCAAAATGATCATCGCTCGCGAGCTGCTGAAGTAGGCGCGATGGCAGATTCATCACCAATCCCGAAAACCAACGAAGACCTCGCTGCTCACCCGACGGTATTCGCGCCTGGCCTGCTCGACGGTCAGGTCGTGTTTGCATCTGGTGGTGGTAGTGGCATTGGCCGCGCGACAGCGTGGTTGGCGGCGCGTCTGGGTGCGCACGTTATCGTGGGTGGGCGCACTCAGGAAAAACTGGAAGGCGTTGCCGATGCGATCACAGCAGCGGGGTTGAAGGCGTCGTTTCAGGTTCTCGACATTCGTCAACGCGAATCAGTCGAAGCTGCGTTTGCGTCGATTGGTGCAGACAATGGCCCGATCGATTTGCTGGTTAACAGCGCCGGCGGCCAATTTCCACAGCCGTCCATGGATTACAGTGAAAAAGGCTGGCAAACGGTCATCAACACCAACCTGCACGGGACCTGGCACATGATGCACTGCGCGGCCCAGGCCTGGCGTGAGCAGCAACATAGCGGCAGCATCGTGAATATCGTTGTCGTCAATCAGGGGTTGTTCGGCGTTGCACATACCTCTGCGGCACGCGCCGGCGTCATGGCGTTTTCGAACAAAGCAGCAGTCGAGTGGGCACCGCACAACATCCGCGTCAATTGCATCGCGCCCGGAGCCATTGAAACAGAAGGGTGGGCGGTATACCCAGAAGAGGCGCGTTCGCGATATCCGGCAACCAACCCATTGATGCGTCCCGGCTCACCCTGGGAAATAGCCGAGGCGGCCGTTTTCATCGGCGGGCCAGGCGGGCGATTTATCAATGGCGAGACGGTCGTGGTTGATGGCGGAGGGCAGCACTGGGGGGAAATATGGACCACCGGCAAACCCGAGTACTACGCCGCCGCCACACGGCTCTGGGACGACGGCGCGAAGTAGGGGGCTTGGTTTCTTCGACCCTTCCAACTCGCCGTGGAAAGCGGCTTTCGACCTAATCTCCCCAGTTGGAAACTATTTAAAGCCTTTCATGCCGGCGTCTGCAGGCCAAAATCAGCCCAAATCCTGCAGCGCCTAAACCTTGCCCGCCGCGCGCAAATCATCCAATTTCGCGTCCTTCACAATCACACCTTTGGCATATAGCTCAGCCAGCCGCTCTGCGCTGTAACCCAGCGACTCGACCAGAATTTCCTCATTATGCTCACCAAGATAGGGGGCACGAAACGGCGTTTCGACCGTCATCGTGTCAATCTTGTACGGCGAGCGCGCAACCGGCGTACTACCAAGTTCCGGATGCGGCAGATCCTGAAACAGTTCGCGCGCCTTGATTTGCTGATGATGAGGTACCTGATCGATAGCCAGAATCGGTGCCGACGGGACCCGTGCTTCGGCAAGCAGGCGTAGCGGCTCCGAATCATTACTGAAAGTCTGCAACCAGTCCTCGATGTAGGCGCGTACTTCAGGCCGTCGCGCGCAACGCGCTTCCTGGGTGGCGTAACGTTCGTCGCTCTCAAGCTCAGGCATACCCATCGCCTTCACCAGGGGCGCCCACTGGTGCTCTGCAACTGCGAAAACAATGTATCCCTCCTTGGAGCGGTAGGTACCGTAAGGGCAAATGGAATAGAAATCACCGCCGAAGCGATGGGGTGCGATACGCCCCTCGGTCATCATCGAGACCGGGAAGTTGACGTAGTCCAGATAAACCAGGGATTCCAACTGTGAGACATCGATGTACTGCCCCTCGCCATCAACCGTACGCTGATACAGTGCCGCGCAAATCGCCAGCGAGGCATGCACACCGGCGTTCGGATCGCCGATGTAATTACCGACATACTGCGGCGGACCGTCCGGCTCACCGGTCATCGACATCATGCCGCTTTGGGCCTGCGCGATAATGTCGAAGCTCGGCAATTTCGAAGATGGCCCTTCCTGACCAAACCCCGAAATTGACGCCATAATCAGATTCGGATTAATCGCTTTCAGCGATTCGTAATCGAAACCGTATTTGGCCATCACACCGGGACTGTAATTTTCAATCACAACGTCCGTTTCGCGCACCAGGTCGCGGATAATGGCACGCCCTTCTTCCGAGGCGAATTCAACCGCCACGCTCTTTTTGCCTGCGCACGCTGCGAGAAAAAAACCACTCACGCCCGGCGCCACGAAATGAATCTTGCGACCCAGATCACCGTCCGGGGTGCGCTCGACCTTGATCACATCGGCACCAAAATCGGCCAGCAAGCGAGTCGCCGCGGGACCGGCGAGGTATTGGGTAAAGTCGAGTACTTTGACATTGGCCAGCATTTTCTTGCGCGGCGCTTGTGCGGTCGTCATGGATATTCCTCAGATCTGATTCTTCAAACCAGAGCGCATCGACGCGCCGGGATTCGATACCTGTATCGAAAATCGACCCCGCCTCGATGCTAATCTGCATCGAGCACTCCAGGGTGCAGATTAGCTTAGCGGCCGGGCAACTGGAACGACTATTTCCGATACGCCTGGATGACGCCAGCGAATTGATCATCGCGCGATAGCTTGACGCTCCGGGCGGCCGCATTGTCTGATAGCTCTCCAGTCATTTTCCCAGAGAGATTTCGCGCATGCATCTTGTTCGTTCGTCGTTGTTCGTCCCCGGCCATAAACCGGATTGGGTTCCTAAAGCACAGGCAGCCGGTGCAGACGAGCTGATCCTCGACCTTGAAGACGCTGTACCCGATGATCAAAAAACTGCCGCTCGCCCGCTCGTGCGTGCCAGCGTGCAAACCCTTCATCAACAAAATCAATATTGCTCGGTCAGAGTCAATGGCCTCGCTACCGGGCGCACGCTGGATGATTTGGAAGGCATCATCTGCCCCGAACTTCGCGCAGTGATGTTGCCGAAAATCGAGTCCGTCGCAGACATTACCGTGCTTGATGGCATGCTCACTCAGCTTGAACGGCGCCACGGCATTACTGAGGGCACCGTGGCAACTACGCTCGCGCTTGAAACGGCTGGCGCGATGCGCGATGCCTGCGAAATAGGGCGTTCCGGGCGCCGCGTCCATCAGCTGATGCTGGCGTGTGGACCGGGTGGCGACGCTGCACGAGCCGTCGGCTATCAGTGGACCAAACACGGTGAAGAAACTGTCTATTTACGTTCTAAAGCGGTGCTTGATGCGCGAGCAGCGGGAATTCCCTATCCAATGACCAGCTCGTGGTGGGATATACGCGACCTCGACGGCCTGCGTCTGGACGCTGAACGCAATCGCCGCCTCGGCATGCGCGGGATGTGCCTGATGCATCCCTCGCACGTACCTATCGTGAATGAAATATTCAGCCCCCAAGCCGATGAAATCGAGCACGCACGCGGCCTGCTCGCAGCCATGGAAGCGGCCGAGGCAGCGGGCAGGGCGGCGGTCATATACGACGGCGATATGGTTGATTATGCGATGGTAACGACGGCGAAAGAACTGATAGCGTTGGCCGACAGCGTTGGGAGCGGTGGCGGCAAACCGGGCACGGATTAACAACGTGTAGCCGCCCTCGGCCTGGAACGGCCGATGGCAATATCGCAGGGGGATTGCCGCAGTCCACAAGCGTCAAGCGCTCTCGTCCTGCCTTTGCACCGCACCACGTGTAATGGTTTGTCCACCATCAACCGTCAGTACCTGCCCGGTGATATGGCGCGCCTCACTGCTCGCGAGAAACGTCACGGCTGCAGCAACGTCATCTGGTTCTCCGATGCGCCCGACCGGCGTGCTCTGACGAATGCCATCGACGAATCCAGGCTTTTCCAACAAGGCACGAATCATGTCGGTGCGCACGGTGCCCGGCGCTACTGCATTGACCCGCACGCCCCGACCACCCCATTCGACAGCCAATTGTCGAGTCATCTGTTCCAGGGCAGCTTTGGATACGCCATACGCACCGCTACCAACGAGCCCGAAGCGAGCGTTGACGGAAGAAACCACGACCATTGCGCCACCGCCGACCCTTGCCATCTCCGGCAAAGCCAACCGCGCGAGCCGTAAGGGTCCGGACACGTTGGTGTCGAGAATCCTTGCCCAACTGTCTTCTGGCAAGTCTGTCAGGGGGTCGAAGGAGGGGTTGATTCCGGCATTACAGACCAGGATGTCGATCCGCCCGTAGCGGGCCAGGACAGCGTCAACCAGCCCCTGTAAGTCCTCACCGCGAGCGGCATGAGCAGCCACCCCAATTGCGTCGAGGCCGTCGGCGACTAACTCAGACGCAACAGCCGCGCAGGCCTCTGGCTTACGCGAAGAAAGGGCAACTTTCGCACCCTGGCTGGCCAGCATTCGCGCACAAGCCAACCCTATTCCGCGCGTTGCCCCGGTTAGCACCGCAACTTTCCCTGCCATCGAAAACAATTCGCCACGCTTGCTCATTAAACTGTCACCTCCAAATTCACGCCGGACTGTACTAGCTCCCCGATCCAAGGACTATGATAGGCGGCATCCGGTAGCAGCGGAGCGCAGATCCGCGTACGCGCGCGCGCATTGACCAGCACCACAGTAATCCATGGAGAAAGTATGAAAATCACTCGTTTTTGCGCCACTGATGATGGCGGCTCGCGTTTTGAAGATCTGGAAATCACTCTGGCCAACGAACGGGAAGACGGTATGGGCCATACGATCTCGTTCTCGACCCCATTCTCGTCTCCCAACGTGTCGCTGGTTACGTTACCTGCTGGTCTCGACCAGGATTGGCATGGCGCGCCTGAACGGCAATTGGTGTTCGTTTTGCAGGGTTGTGTGGAAGTCGAAACGACCGATGGGAACAAACGCCGTTGGCACAAGGGGCAATTTTTCCTTGCCGACGACACTAGCGGCCAAGGCCATCAAACTCGCACGATTAATGGTCCGGCGCTGGTCTTATTCAATCCGGTCAGCGCCGAATTTGCGGTCGAGCGTTGGACTCAGGCGGTGGAATGAGCTGAACACGCGCTACCGAGAGTGCATGTTCAATTGGCGCGATGGGGTCCGTCCAAATCGCACACCGAGCACCAACTTGGTCAGCAGTGAGGCCCTGGAGTGCGAATTAATCTACGAAGGCCAGATTCACCTAACGTGCGTAGTCCAGGTCCAAGGATAATGTTTTATTTAACATAATATACATTATGCGAAGTTGTAATTAAAGCTCTCGTCAGCCACAAACCCAAGCGACCAACAATTGATATGGGCTCATCGCAACACCGGCTTACTGCCAATTGTTGGTGTGACGTGCCGCCGCTGGTCGATCTACGCAGACCTTGGCTGTCCTGCATTTAGCCCATCGAACCGATACCGCATAGGGTAATTATTTACTTTAATTATCTTATTTATGCTATTGTTTTTATTATTTTTTTATAAACATTTATATATGACGAAATAATCAACGAATCATCAGCCCGATTGAAGTCACTGCATCGTTAGCGACCTTACTCGGACTAGACGGATAATTAGTCGTAATATCAGTTATCAGTGGCGCGTACCCGTTTGGCACGAGCTGCGTAGCCCGGTCCCTCGATGCTGATCGTCAAGCGCTGGTATTGGCTGAGGCAACGGCTCCTAAAGCACTAAGGAAACTCACATGGCGGGACAGAAACGCAAGAGAATTGTCATTATCGGGGGTGGTACCGGCGGCATGGCAGTCGCATCTGCTTTGCAGGCTTGCCAAGCCAGCGGACAGCTCGACATCACCGTGGTCGAACCGAACGACTACCACTACTACCAACCGCAATGGACCATGGTGGGTGGCGGGATTTACCCGCGTGAAACGACGCGACGGAAAATGACCGAACTAATCCCGCTCGGGGTTAACTGGATTAACGAGGCTGTCGCTGAGTTTGACCCCGCTCAAAACAACATCACCACAATCAACGCGCGACGCATCGATTACGACTATCTTATCGTCGCAGCCGGACTGAAACTCGACTGGCAAAAAATTGACGGCCTGGAAGGTAATCTCGGTAAATCAGGGATTTGCAGCAACTATAGTTACGATTCGGTCGAATCAACCTGGCAGAATATTCGGGGCCTGAAAACTGGTGCGGCCTTGTTTACCTTCCCGCCACCCCCAATCAAATGCGCCGGTGCACCGCAGAAGATCATGTATCTGGCCGAAGATCATTTCCGACGCAGCGGGGTCCGGAATGCAATCGAGGTCCGTTATTTCTGTGCCGCGGACGGGATCTTTGCGATCAAAAAATACGCCGCCGTTCTGAATCAAATCTGTACTGATCGCAATATCGAGACTAATTTTGCGTGGAAACTCGTTGCTGTCGATGCCGGCGCCCGAGAAGCACAATTCGAGAATACGAAATCTTCGGAGAAGCGCACCGAGAAATTCGACATGTTGCACATCACGCCACCAATGAGCGCGCCCGACTTCATCAAAAACAGTTCGCTTGCCAACGAAGGCGGCTTTGTCGAAGTGGACAAGAACACCACGCAGCATGTTCGTTACCCGAATATTTTCAGCCTCGGTGACGCCAGCAGCCTGCCAACGTCAAAAACGGCAGCAGCGGTACGCGCCCAGTTGCCAGTGTTGATCATGAATCTGGCTGCGACCATGAATGGCCGCGATTTGACCGAGAGCTACAACGGGTACACCTCCTGCCCACTGGTGACCGGCTACGGACGCTTGGTACTGGCAGAATTCGATTACGACTTGAATCCCATGGAGACCTTTCCCTTTGACCAGGGAAAAGAGCGACGCAGTATGTATTGGCTAAAAAAATATGTCCTGCCCATCATCTACTGGAAGTCGCTGGTGGCAGGCCGCCAATGGCCTGCGTTGATGTCTGAGCGCCATTTGAAGTCTTTTGAATCAATAAGTTAAAGAATTTTTTATATCTGATACCTAAAGCTTTTCCGGCGTACCAAATAATGGGCCAAACGTCTCGCTGAAGGCCCGCCCTGGCGCCAGGCGACAACTCCCGTTATACGGGCTGCTCAGGCCCGCGAGGAATGATGCCGGTCGGATTGATGGAACGGTGAGAGCCAAAATAGTGATTTTTGATGTGTGGTAGATCAGTCAGTTCAACTATCCCTGGCGAGTAATACAGCCGTTCGAGCAACCGATGCAGATTGGGGTAGTCACGGATGCGTTTTAGATTGCATTTGAAGTGATAGTGATAGACCGAGTCGAAACGAACAAGCGTCGTAAACAAGCGCCAATCAGCCTCCGTCTGCTGGGTACCGCATAGATAGTCCTGGCCCTCCAGCAGGTCTTCCAGCCAGTCCAACGAATCAAACAAAGCCGCGACGGCCTCATCGTACGCCGCTTGTGTCGTGGCGAAGCCACAGCGATAAACGCCATTGTTGACGGTCTCGTAGACACGTGCGTTGATTTCGTCAATACGCGCACGTAAAAGATCAGGATAATAGTCGCCGTGAGTTGCACCGATGCTGTCGAAGGCGCTGTTGAACATACGAATGATTTCTGAAGATTCGTTGCTGACAATGGTCGCTCTTTCCCGATCCCACAACACCGGAATCGTGACGCGACCCGAAAAATCAGGCGCTGCGGCCGTATAGACCTGATGCATGAAATCAGCGTTATTTACCGGATCGGCGACAACGCCCTCACCTTCAGCGAATGACCACCCCTGCTCCCCCATATACCAATGTACAACGGACAGGGAAATGTGAGATTCCAGCCCCTTCAGATGCCGGAAAATCAGTGTGCGATGCGCCCATGGGCAGGCGTGGCCGATGTAGAGGTGGTAGCGGCCGGAAGCCGCTGGAAAGCCGCCTTGTCCGGATGGCCCGGGCGCGCCGTCAGGTGTAATCCAATTCCTGAACCTGGCTTCGGAACGCTGGAATCTACCGGCGGTGGTTTTGGTGTCGTACCACTCATCGTGCCACGCCCCGTCCACTAGCATTCCCATCGCGACACTCCTGAGTTCCCCCGCCCCATCATTTCGCTGATATGGCTGGGGCGATTGTGGGTCAATTCACCGGACAAGCTAAGCGCAACTGCACTAGCGACTCAAGCCCACGGTGCCGTACAGCACCGTCGCCCTGCCATACGAGAACAACAACCACGCGACCAGGGACCGCCCAGGCTAAACGGTAGTTACAAGTGCCGCCCGGCTTGCTAGTGAGAACAAGCGGTAGAAATTATCAGTTGTCGCTGCGGCAAGTTCCTCGAAATCTTCGCCACGCAGCATTGCAAGGTACTCTGCTGTATGGCGGACATAGGCTGGCTCGTTTTGCTTTCCCCGTACCGGTACGGGTGCTAGCCATGGAGAATCCGTTTCAACCAGCAAGCGCTCCAGTGGGACTTTTCCCGCGACTTCTTTTAGTGCGAGCGCGTTTTTAAAAGTCACGATGCCGGACAGGGAAATATAAAAGCCGAGATCGAGGGCTGCGGATGCGACGTCCCAATCCTCAACGAAACAGTGCATAACACCGCCCACTTCGCTCGCCCGTTCTTCGCGGAGTATTTTGAGCAAGTCGTCAGCCGCCTCGCGGCAGTGAATTATCAGCGGTTTGCCTGATTCGCGAGCTGCCGATATGTGCGTACGCAGGCGCTGCCGCTGCCAATCGAGATCACCTTCGCTGCGAAAATAATCGAGACCAGTTTCACCAATCGCAACGATCTGGTCATCGTCAGCCAGTCGCAACAATTGCTCTACCCTGGGTTCCTCGGCGCTCTCTTCGGTATTCGGGTGCACACCGACCGAAGCCGAAACATTGTCATAGCCGCGCGCGGTCTCGATAACGCCCGCAAAAGTTTCAAGATCGACTGCTACGCACAACATATGTTCGATATCGACTGCGGCGGCACGCGCGAGTACGCCCGTCATACCATCCGAACCGCCGTCAATTAGCGGCAAATGGCAGTGAGAATCGACTAGTGACATAAAATTTCAGGGGGTGAGAAGACCGCTACGCGGCCTGCTGCGAATCACATGGTGTGGGTCTGACGGTCTGACTTTAGCGCCCCGGCGAGTTGGGTTTCAATCTTGTTACGCGTAGCGCCGTTATCCAGCTCACTGAACTGAACCCCGATTCCGGCAGTACGATTGCCCTGTGCGCCTTTGGGCGTGATCCAGACCACCCGTCCGGCAACCGGCAATTTTTCTTTGCTGTCTGTCAGCGTTAATAGCATGAAGACCTCATCGCCTATTTTGTATGCCTTGTTGGTCGGGATAAACAAGCCACCATTTTTGATAAATGGCATGTAAGCGGCATATAGCGAACTTTTGTCGCGTATCGTCAGCGAGAGGATACCCTGTCTGGGATTCTTGCCGGCTGCGCTCATAGCTTAGGTCTCCGATTGCGTAACTTTCGCCCAACAGTAAAACAGGTTTTCTATCACTTCTGCGCTGCGGATGCCGCTTGAGCGTAGCACCACGCTGCGTGCCGAGGCAATTTGGTCGAGGAACGAAAACAGCCGTTGGGAGTTTAGTTTATTTGCGATCTCGTGCAAACGACGAAGCGTCGTTTGTGAAGCGTGCAAATGGCGTAACTGCTGGCCGAAATTGGTTGCGATGAGGGCCCTGACGATGACATCGATTGCGTCGAGAAACTCGCGCACGTCGTTCTTGGCATAGTCGCGCGCGTTGACGAATGGACTTTCTTGGTCAAGAGCAATCGCTCCCAATGAGGCGATTATCGCGTCGAAAGGCGGCGCCTCACCGGTGGAAAGTTGCGCGCGAATCTCCAACGGAGCCCCTGCCAGCGTCTGGTCGCCAAACGGGCGCACCGTCTCGTCCCCTGCTCGCTCGCTATCCAACCACGCGAGGCAGGTACCCCAATCCGGGGGGCTCAGTTTGAGTTTCTGGCAGCGGCTGACAATTGTTTGGGTCAGCTGGCCGGGGCGGTGTGACAGCAGTAGCAAAAGCGCACCCGCAGGTGGCTCTTCAAGGAGTTTCAACAGCGCGTTAGCAGCATTCGCGTTCATCAGCTCGGCCGGATAAATCAGCGCCAGCTTGCGAGAACCGTAATGAGGGCGCAATGAGTAAAAAGCGATTAAGTCGCGCACCTGGTCAATCAAAATGCTTTTCTTATCTTCTTCAAGCTGAAGAATTTTCAAATCCGGGTGGTTACCGGCAGCAATGAGCATACAGCTGCGACAGACGCCGCACGCCTCAAGGCCTTCGCCCGACTCACACAGCACCACGTTCGCAAACGCGTTCGCCAGTGCGAACTTACCGAGTCCGGCCACGCCGCTAATCAGATAGGCGTGCGCAAGCGTGTCCTCCCTCATCGCCTGCCCAAGTTTCTGCCAGGCACTATCTAACCAGGGATACGGCGCGGTCATGTGAATCTCGCGTGTAGCTGGCGACCTAACTCCCTGGCCACATTTGCCAGACTTTGAGTGGCATCAATAACCTCGAACCGCAGTGGAAACTGTGCCGCGCGCGCGAGATATCGGCTGCGCACACGCTCGAAAAAGACAACTTCTTCGCGCTCGAATCTGTCCGTATCACCCCGTGCACGTGCCCGCTTAAGCCCAACCTCCACGGGGGCGTCCAGCAGCAAGGTGAGATCGGGCTGTAGATGGGCATGCACGAGCGCTTCAACGCCCGCTATGAAACTTTCGTCCAATTCTCTGCCGCCCCCCTGGTAGGCATAGGTTGCGTCGGTAAATCGATCACACACGACACAGCGACCGGCAACCAGGTGAGGTTCAATGAATTCCGCAAGATGTTGCGCACGTGCGGCGAACATCAGAAGCAATTCCGCGGCCGGCGCCATCGCGGACGATTCCGGAGTGAGTAATAAAGCGCGAATGCTCTCCCCGATTGGGGTACCGCCGGGCTCGCGCGTCAGCACTACCTCTCGTCCCTGCTCCCGCATAGCTTGCGCCACAGTTTCGACGGCAGTCGATTTGCCGACCCCTTCTATACCTTCAAGCGTTATGAATAGCCCGTCGTGGTCCATCTATCGTCTCAACTGAAAGCGTTTCACGGCGTTGTTGTGCTCGCGCAGAGAGCGTGAAAAGTAGTGCGTTCCATCACCCTTTGCAACGAAGTAAAGCGCCTTCCCGGCGGCCGGATGCAAGGCGGCTTCTATGGCAGCTTGCCCGGGCATGGCGATCGGCGTTGGCGGCAAGCCACCGCGAGTGTAGGTATTGTATGGCCCGTCGCGGCGCAGATCTGCGCGTCGCAGGTTGCCGTCGAATTGACGGCCAAGTCCATAAATAACGGTTGGGTCGGTCTGCAATCGCATCCCGATTTGCAGGCGACGTACAAACACTCCGGCTATTTCCTGCCGCTCCGCGGCCTGCCCTGTTTCTTTCTCGATGATAGAGGCCATGATGAGCGCCTCGTACGCGCTCGTGTAGGGCAATGCTTCGTCACGCTTCTTCCACGCGCCCGCGACAACATCACGCATTCGTTGGTAAGCACGCAGGAGCACTTGCCTGTCCGTCGTATCAATCTCATAGCGATAGGTGGCGGGGAAAAACAGACCCTCGGGATGAGCTTCCTCGAGCCCTAATTGCGCCATTACCGCTCCTTCGTCAGTCCGCTTCAGGGTCGTGACGATATGCGGCGCATTTTCGAGCCGATCGACAATATCGCTAAATGTGGAACCTTCGATGAAGGTCACTTCTAGTGCCTTAGTCGCACCAGCGACGATTCGCTCCAATACCGTGACCGGCGAATCACCGGGAGAAACTTCATAAACGCCTGCTTTGATGCGGTTGGCGACCTGGTCCAGTCGTGCTTGCAGAATCAGAAATCGGTAATCCGGGATCCAACCGTTCTGTTCAAACTGTCGCGCCACCGCGGCGGTGCTCGCTCCTGGCGATATTCTGAATAACTGAGCGTGAGTCGTGTCGATGGGGCGTTGCATGACACGCGGCAACTCGCGATGCACCAGACCAACAAAAACAGCGACTAGCAGGGCGCCGACCAGGCAAATCGTAGCCACACATCGCAGTAGAATTTTCACGGAATAACGCCGTCAGCGCGCAGTGCGGCGGCAATCACCGTCGCTATGTCGCACTGTAACGCTGCGCTGCGAGACATTCCCTCGACGCTGGCAAGGGCTCGCACACCGATGATTGAGTTCGTTAAAAATATTTCATCCGCCGCCGCAAGTTCCGCTGGCATTAGTTGGCGAATCTGAACCGCAATTGCGTGGCGCCGGCACCAATCGAGCACGGCCTGCCGTATCACACCTCGCACACCGCAGTTTGCCAGTTCGGGGGTCACCAGAGAGTCGCCAAAGCGCGCGAAAACATTGGTCCGCGTACCTTCGATGAGAGAGCCATGTTGGTCGAGCATCAATCCTTCGAAGGGGTCGCTGTCTGGCCACGCGCGACTCGCCAACACCTGATCGAGGCGGTTCAAATGTTTCATACCCGCGATAGCCGGGTTGTCGCCGAGGCGATGCTGGCAGACGAATGCATGAATCTCGGATGGACGCATCTCAGTCAGGTATTCGGGCCACGGCTGCACAGTCAGTACCCGACGCCCAGATGCTTCCGGCGGGACTTTATAGCCGCGTCCACCGCTCCCTCGCGTCACCAATATTTTTACGACAGCGTCGCTTGTGTCCTGCGTTAAGCGAGCCAACTCGTCGACGATTACGGAATTTTCCGGAAGTGAAATTCCGAGCGCCGCAGAATCTCGGTAAAGGCGTGCAAGATGCGCCTCCAGGGCTAACAAGCGATGCCCACGAAGTGCGATGGTTTCAAACAGTCCATCACCATAAGACAGACCACGATCGTGGACGTCGATACTGTTCGCAACCTGACCGTCGACCAGACATATCATCGCGGCATGCCGATACTCAGCGTCGCGCTAAGGCATCAATCGGGACGCTAGAATTGCTTGAATATGAGCGTGCCGTTGGTGCCGCCGAATCCAAATGAATTGGAGAGTGAGACCTTGATCGGCATCTTGCGTGCTTCGTTGGGAACGTAATCCAGATCGCATTCCGGATCGGGGTTCTGCAAGTTAATGGTTGGCGGCGCAATCT
This sequence comes from Proteobacteria bacterium UBA981, assembly GCA_002292285.1. Lineage (GTDB taxonomy): Bacteria > Pseudomonadota > Gammaproteobacteria > UBA981. The sequence goes on along the minus strand of DBBP01000008.1, from coordinate 113,219 downwards.
GATCGCGAATCGCGAGTATCGAATAGACGGCTTCGGCACCGCCGGCTGCGCCAAGCATGTGGCCGACCATCGATTTAGTCGAACTCATAACAAGCTTGTAGGCGTGCTCGCCAAATACGGCCTTCACGGCTTGCGTTTCGGCCTTGTCGCCCGCCGGGGTAGAGGTACCGTGGGCATTGATGTAGTCAATCGCACCGGGCTCGAGTCCAGCATTAGCCAACGCCATCGTCATACAGTCTGCTGCGCCTTCCCCGTTCGGAGATGGTGCGGTCATATGGTATGCGTCACTGTTCATCGCAAAACCGACAACTTCGGCATAGATGTCAGCACCGCGAGCCTCGGCATGCTCAAGCGACTCAAGAACAATCACACCGGCACCATCGCTGAGCACAAACCCATCGCGCTCTGCGTCCCACGGGCGGCTCGCGGCACTGGGGTCATCATTGCGGGTCGAAAGCGCTTTTGCCGACGCGAACCCACCGATCCCGGTCGGGCAGGTTGCGAACTCAGAGCCGCCGGCAATGATCAAATCCTGCTCGCCCGACTGGATGGTCTTCGCCGCCAGGCCGATGCAATGTGCGGCAGTCGAACAGGCCGACACGATTGCGTAATTCGGGCCCTTAATGCCATATCGAATTGATAAATTACCAGCAACCATGTTGATGATATTGCTGGGCACGAAGAACGGCGAAATGCGTCGTGGCCCGCCGTCCAAAAAGGATTGATAACCCTTTTCTATACCCGGCAGCCCACCGATACCGGAACCAATGATGGTACCGATTCGCTTGGCGTTCGAACTGTTTATTTCTATACCGGAGTCTTCGATGGCCTCGATGGCCGCGGCCAGCCCGTAATGAATGAACGGGTCCATTTTCCGGGCATCTTTAGTCGACACGAACTGGGTGATATCAAAACCATTGATCTCACCGGCTATCCGAACCGAAAATTTTGAAGCGTCGAACGACTCGATTGGCCCGATACCACTGACACCCTGGACCGTATTCTTCCAGGAAGCACTGACAGTATTACCGTTGGGGGCAACCAAGCCCATCCCTGTTACTACAACTCGATGCGTCAACTTGCGGATTCCTTTAACTTACCGGACGCTAAAAATAGAAAAGGCCGCGTTTCATGATCGAATCGCGGCCTTTTGAACTACTACTTAACTTTTACGAATCCAGGTGTTCGTTGATGTAATTGATCGCTTGCTGGACAGTCGTGATCTTTTCGGCATCTTCGTCTGGAATTTCTGTCTTGAATTCTTCTTCCAATGCCATCACGAGTTCAACTGTATCGAGCGAATCAGCGCCCAAATCGTCGACGAAAGAAGCCTCATTAGTTACTTCTTCTTCTTTTACGCCCAGCTGTTCGACGACGATCTTTTTGACACGTTCCTCAACGCTGCTCATCGTATGAAATTCCTCCCAATTAGGTGCCCGCAGGTGTACGGCGGGTGTTAGTTTAGTGAAAACCGAATAAACTGCAAGCAAGCTAACAGTCTCGGTCGTAAAACGACTTTAAAAACATAAAATTAGAACTGATTTTTGGCAATCGCCAAACCGCTGCAACCACGCAGATTCAGTCCTGGACACGTGGTCTTTTAAACCATGTACATCCCACCATTGACATGAATGGTTTCCCCGGTGATGTAAGCCGCCTCGGATGAAGCGAGAAAACCGATCGCTGCTGCGATCTCGTCCGGATGCCCCATTCGTTTTGTGGGAATCTGCGCTAATGCACCTTCTTTCTGCTGATCGGTCAGCTTTCCAGTCATATCGGTATCTATAAATCCAGGCGCTACTGCATTAACTGTAATTCCGCGACTCGCCACTTCCTGAGCCAACGATTTGGTGAAGCCAATGACGCCCGCTTTAGCTGCTGCGTAGTTCGATTGCCCGGCATTGCCGGAAACGCCAACCACTGAAGTGACATTAATGATGCGTCCGTATCGCGCTTTGACCATCGTTTTAAGGCAGCCGCGCGTAAGCCTGAATATCGCGTTCAGATTGGCGCTGATTACCGTCTCCCATTCATCATCTTTCATGCGCAAAAGCAGATTATCGCGAGTGACACCAGCATTATTCACCAACACAGTCGGATTCAGTTCGGCCTGCGCAAGATCCGCAAAAAAGCGCGCGATAGAATCTGCGTTGCTGACGTCAAGTTGTAGCGCAGCACGCAGACGGCCCGTTGCCGCAAGCGCATCTTCAATAGCTTGAATACCAGTCGGACCGGTCGCGGTGCCGATAATCTCGAAACCCGCGCGTGCAAGGTACGCCGCCGTCGCCATGCCGATACCACGGCTGGCACCGGTGATGAGTGCAAGTTGTGTTTTGCTCAAACTGAAGCTCCTTTCAATGCTTCTATGCGCGTCTCGACGGCATCTTTATCGCCAATTGGACTACTCACCAGTGTCTTGTCGATTCGTCTAACCAAGGCGGACAAAACTCTCCCGGGGCCGCATTCGACGAGTTCCGTCACAGCGTGTGCAGCAAAATACTCGATCGTCTCGCTCCATCTCACCGGTGAGCACATCTGCCGTACGAGCGCGTCACGAATGTCGTCCGCGGCACCGCTAATGCTGACATCGACGTTGTGGACGATATCTATTTGTACAGGCGCCAGCTTAACGCCCGCCAAGCGTGCACTCAGTTCGCCCGCGGCCGGCCGCATGAGCTCGCAGTGCGCTGGCGCGCTAACCTGCAGCTGCATCGCTTTTTTTGCGCCGCGCTCGCGTGCCAGGGCACACCCCCTTTGTACGGCTGCCGCGCTGCCTGCGATAACGATCTGCCCTGGTGCGTTTAAATTCGCGCAGGCGCATACGTCCCCTTCTGCAGCATCAGCGCACACTGCCGTGGCCGTATCGACATCGAGCCCCAATAGAGCGGCCATTGCACCCTCGCCGGCCGGAACTGCTCCCTGCATGTACCGCCCGCGGTCGGCAACCAAGGCCACCGCATCCAGATAGTCAATTGCGCCCGCACACACCAGTGCACTGTATTCACCAAAGCTATGTCCCGCCATCAGCGCTGGGCGCGGCCCGCCGCATTGCTGCCACACGTCCCAACAAGCCACACTCGCCGCGAGCAGCGCGGGTTGGGTGTTTTTGGTCAGATTAAGCGCTTCCACGGGACCGTCGCTGACAAGCTGCCACAGATCGAAACCCAGGACAGACGAGGCGCTCTCGAAACGGCTGCGCACACAATCGAAATCGCGTGCCAGGTCGTCCATCATGCCAAGCGCCTGCGAACCCTGTCCGGGGAAAATAAAACCCAGACCAGGATCTACATTGTTGTGGAAATCAGGCATGACGGTTATTCGGATTCCTGGAGTAATTCTTCAAGCAAGTGACTGATTCGCGTTGGTACGGATTTTTCGGCTTCCGCGACGGCGACGTCGATAGCAGTCCCAAACGACACCATGTCGGCACTACCGTGGCTTTTGACCACTGTCCCGCGCAGTCCGAGCAAACTGGCGCCGTTGTAATGTCGAGGATCAGCGCGATTCTTCAGTGCTTTTAGACTTGGCATGGCACACAAAGCGCCAAAGCGCGTCAGCCAGGTGCGGCGAAATTCCTGGCTAGCCATATCCGAGAGCATACGCGCAACACCTTCGCTGGATTTAAGCGCAACATTGCCGACGAAACCGTCACATACCACGACGTCGAATTTGCCAGCAAAGATGTCATTGCCCTCTGCGAAACCGACGTAATTAAGGGGGCTGTTCTCCAGTAAGGCCGCGGTCTGCTTCACCCGGTCGTTGCCCTTGATTTCTTCCTCGCCGATATTGAGTAAGGCGACGGAGGGATTGCTTCGGTTGTCGATGGACTCTGCGAATACTGATCCCATCACCGCGAAGCGGAACAGTTCGGCCGAGGTCGAGTCGACGTTCGCGCCAAGATCGAGCATGTGCGTGCTGCGTTCCAAACCGGGCATTGTCGAGCAAATTGCAGGGCGATCGACACCCGGAAGGGTTTTCAGTACGAAACGGGCTATCGTCATTAGGGCGCCCGTATTGCCTGCGCTAACGCTCGCAGCAGCATCGCCCGATTTGACGCAGTCTATCGCGCGCCGCATCGAAGACTCGCGCTTGCCGCGCAAAGCTGCCGAAGGACGTTCCTCCATTCCAACGACCTGCGGCGCATGAACAAATTCGACTCGCGCGTTATTACTCAGGCCATGTTGTTTCAGCACCGGGGTTACCCGGGATTCGTCACCAACAATAACGAGTTCGAGGCTGCTGACGCGCTTCAGCGCCTGAGCCGCAGCCGCGACGGTAACATCCGGCCCATGGTCCCCCCCCATGGCGTCGATACTGATGCGGATGGTCACGAATTATAAAACGGCAGCGACCTGGAACGGCCGGAAAACTATGTTGAATGACAGTGAAATAGCCAACTTAGGGGATACTGCTTATGTGCGCGAACTGAAGATTAAGATGCCGTCTGTAGCTCGAGGCGTTGCGACCTAAGACGTGGACCGCCACGATAGATGTTGCAAGGTTGCGGCGGGTCTCAAACGTCACTTATTCGGTGTCAGGTAGTACTTTTTTGCCGCGATAATACCCGTCCGCACTAATGTGATGGCGTCGGTGCGTTTCGCCCGTTGTTGGTTCTTCTGACAGGGTAACCTTCTTGAGACTGTCATGAGACCGGCGGCTACCGCGACGGGCGGGGGTCGATTTGTTCTGTTGTACAGCCATATTGGCAAAACTCCATGCTAAGTAAATAAACCATTATTCAAAATCGTCGTTCGATTCGCCGAGCAAGTCACCTAATCCCGCAAATGGCTGACGGGTCGGCGGCGTCGGTGGAGAGGCCGCCTTGACCTCCTCTCCACGACAGTTCTTCGCGGCATGCAGCGGGATCATCGGACAGGCCAATAACACCTCGTCTTCAACGAATTCCACAATCTGCAGTCGACCGTCAACAGTACGCAGCAAATTTTCCTGTTCATCTTCGGCGCTGTGCGCGGCAGGCACCACATCGAGCTCGATGTCGCCGCTGACTTCCAACTCCATCCACTCCAGACATCGCTGGCACTGGGCCTGCAATGGCGCAACGAAACTGCCATTGAGCGCCATTTGCCCCTGCTCGTCGCGACTCAACTGCACGTGCACTTGAGCTGCGCCACACGGGCGAAAAATGCCACCAATGCGTTCGAAACGCTCGCCCGATATGGCGCCAGTCAGCAAACCGCCGTTGCGTAGCAGGCGGCGGCAATCAATATCGGATGGTAACTCGGTGGCCATAGGGGCGCGGTATTATAGCGCCAAATGTCAGATAGTTAGAATCATTTGTGCAATGTCGAAGTCTGATCAAATTACTGCCGGGACTTTGCCCCACCCGACTGGACTGGTGCTCGCCTCTTCGTCCCCCTACCGGCGCGAGCTGTTGAGCCGGCTTGGCGTGCCGTTTAATTGGGAGGCACCGTCAATCGACGAAGCCCCTTTAGCGGGCGAATCTGCTGGAGAACTGGTTCGCCGACTGGCCAGTGCAAAGGCAATAGCCACCGCCAGCAGTTTTCCGAGCGCGCTGGTCATAGGCAGCGACCAGGTAGCGATCAACGGCGACACGGTACTTGGCAAGCCCGGCCTACGTGAGGCGGCTGTCGCACAGCTTGCCGCAGCTTCTGGTCGAAAAATCAGATTTCTCACTTCACTGTGCGTGCTCGACTCGGCAACCGGGCAGAGGGAACTTGAAGTCGTCCCAACGGATGTCTGGTTTCGCGAGCTTTCCACGCGGCAGATCAACCATTACGTCGATTGGGAACAACCCTACGACTGTGCTGGCAGTTTCAAGGTGGAGGGCCTCGGAATTGTTCTATTCGATCGGATCGTTAGTGATGACCCCACTGCTTTGCAGGGGCTTCCTCTGATCAGTCTCGTCGAGCTCCTGAAACGCTTCGCCTATGATCCGCTTGAGCGGCTACCACCCCCATGAAAACGAACCCAATAACGACTTGAGCGTATTCATGCCAGAACGTTTGATCAGCCCCTCGATCGAGTAGTCGCGTGGCGTGAAATTGACAATTTCCTCAGCGCCGATAACTTCCCTGGCAACATAGCTGCTCGATCCGAATGCGTCGATGAGTCCGAGTTCGAGACTCCTTTCTCCAGTCCAGAACAGACCCGAGAATAAGTCCGGGTCGTCGCTCAGTTTATCGCGACGACTTTTGCGCACGGTGTTGACGAATTGTTCATGCACTTCGCCCAGTAACTCTTGTACATGCTCGACGTGACTCGGATTCAAAGGTGAGAAAGGATCGAGGAAACCTTTATTTTCGCCAGCTGTCAGCAAGCGCCTTTCGACGCCCAGTTTTTGCATCCCCTCAACAAATCCGAAACTGTCCATACGCACCCCGATAGATCCGACAATGCTCGCCTTGTCTGCATAAATTTCATCCGCGGCCGCCGCAACGTAATAGCCTCCAGACGCACAAATATCGACAATCACGGCGTACAAAGGGATTTCGGGGTACTTTTCGCGCAATCGATAAATCTCGTCATTGATGTAGCCGGACTGAACCGGACTACCGCCCGGACTATTGATGCGCAAGATGACGCCCGACGTCGCCTCGTGTTCGAATGCTGCACGCAACCCAGTAACAATGATGTCCGCACTAGCGTCGCTGCCATGCGCGATCACGCCTTGCAAATCAACGAGCGCGGTAACTTTCTCATCACTGAACAATGTCTTGCCGAAATCGCCAGGCACGGACAGGACGAGGAATGTCGTCACATAGGCAAACGCGAGGAATTTAAAGAACACACTCCAACGGCGCGCGCGGCGTTGCTCGCGTAAAAATTCGAACGAAATTCGACCGGCCAGCTCACTCTCAAACGCCCCGGCTTTGTCATTAGCCGCTGGCTCAGATTGCGCACTGGGTTCGTCGGGATTGTCCCAACCCATATCAGTTTAGCTCCCGGGAATTCTGGATTTGCGTCGCCGGGCATTGCCAGGCGCACGCCGGCGCTGCAGGCGATACAGCGTCTTCGTCCGACTAGTCTAGCAAATGCCCACGCCGGCGCCGGTCACGCACGAGCAAAGGGCACATGAGTCGTACGCGGTTTCAGGACGCTGCTCGCTCAATTGATTCAAGCACCGCTTCCAGATCGGGACCGGGTGGAACGACAACGTCGACACTAGACGTCGATGCGGTGACCGCGATCCGCTCAGCGTGGAGAAACAATCGCCGCAGGCCGTGGCGTTTCATTTCGCGATTGAATTTCGCGTCGCCATATTCACGATCACCGGCGATGGGGTGACCAATGTAGCGGGCATGAGCCCGAATTTGATGCATGCGACCTGTCTCTAAGCGTAAGCGCACGAGCGTATTCGCACCGTAACGACGCCTTTGCTCCACTACCGTTGCAGCCGCTTTGCCACCCTCCTCGACTTCTGCACGGCGTTCACCATGCTCGTTCCTGCGTGTATTCAGATGGGCATCAATGCGCATCAAATCGTCAGGCACGTGCCCGCGCAACAACGCGACGTACTGTTTACAGGTTTCGCGCTCGCGCAAAGCACCATGGAACGCTTGCAGCGTGCCAAGGTCTTTGGTCAACACCAGACAACCCGATGTCTCCCGATCGAGCCGGTGTGCCAAATCCAGGCGCGTCAATTCCGGTCGGAGCGCTCGCATCACCTCTATAACGCCATAGCTGAGCCCCGTGCCACCGTGGCATGCCAGCCCGGATGGCTTGTTCACTACAATGAGATGCGCATCCTCATGCACTATCGCGCCGCGCAGCTGCTCCAGTCTCGACGGCGGCACCGTATCCCGCTCTGCGCTGTTTGGAATGACAGGAGGAACCCGCACCCGATCGCCCTCGATCACACGATAATCCGGTTTCGCGCGCCCGCTGTTAACGCGCACCTGCCCGCTGCGTAGCAGCTTGTATATCAACCCCTTTGGGGCGTGCTTAATGAGATTCATCAAGACGTTGTCGAGTCGACGACCGGCATCGGCTGCCGTAATGACCTCGGTCCGCACAGCAGTCCGGGCAGTGAGTTCAGCCTTGTGCGCATCCTGCTTCACGATTGCTCGGTTCGTCCAAGGTTGTTATAGTCTGGCGCGCGTACCCACGGGCGCTTCGTAACGTGGATTTTAACTGCGGAAACGTTCAAGATTTATGGGGCGTTACGGCTAAACGAACAAGCAGTTTAGCAAACCGCTCAGACATCGCACCGACGCCAGCACCGAACATGGCGTGAATGCGGTGGCGGTCTTTCCCTCCGGACTCGTTCCGGACGTGCTCGACCGGCCCTTCTGACCGGTATCTCCCTGGAACACCGCTACTGGATGCTGCGGCCATTTAGGCTGCTCGCAATTACAAATATTCGCTGATCGCCGAACTACGGGCGTTCAGCAACAGGGGCCTCCAGGGCTCGGACGAACCAGGATCTATCCAGGGCACAACGGCCCGACTGATCTGTATAACTGGTTAATTGTCCTGCAGCCCCCTGCAACAGGATATAAATCGATGAAGAGAATGCTGGTCAACGCGACCCAGCCGGAAGAGCTGCGGGTCGCTTTGGTCGATGGGCAAAGCCTATACGATCTGGATATTGAAGCTACCGGGAAAGAACAGAAAAAGTCGAACATCTACAAAGGCAAGATCATTCGTATCGAGCCTTCGCTGGAAGCTGCATTCGTCGACTACGGCTCGACCCGCCACGGTTTCCTGCCTCTCAAAGAAGTCTCTCGTTCGTTGTTTCGAAATGGCGCCGGCAGCGGCCGCGTCAACATTAAAGAGGTCTTGAACGAAGGCCAGGAAATCATCGTCCAGGTCGAAAAGGAAGAGCGCGGCAACAAAGGCGCAGCGCTGACAACTTTCATTAGTCTCGCCGGACGCTACCTCGTCGCCATGCCGAATAACCCCGGTGCCGGTGGGGTTTCGCGGCAAATCGAGGGTGATGACCGCGACATTGCCAAAGAGGCGATGGCAGCTTTGCAGATCCCCGAAGACATGGGCCTCATCTTGCGCACTGCCGGCGTCGGAAAATCGGCCGAAGAACTGCAGTGGGATCTCGATTATCTTCAGCAGCTTTGGAACGCTATTGACGACGCAGCAGAAAAGCACTCGGCGCCGCTGCTTATCTATCAAGAAAGCAATGTCATCATCCGCGCGATCCGCGATTATTTGCGCACCGATATCACGGAAATCCTCGTCGACGACAAGAAACTGTTCGCTTTGGCCGAGGAATTCATGCAGCAGGTCATGCCGCATAACCTGGCCAAGCTGAAATTCTACGAAGACGATGTCCCTCTGTTCAACCGCTATCAGATTGAAGGGCAGATCGAAGCTGCATTCAGTCGCACCATACGCCTGCCTAGCGGCGGTTCGATCGTTATCGAGCCAACCGAGGCGCTGACTACGGTCGATATTAATTCCGCTCGCGCTACGCAGGGAAGTGATATCGAGGAGACCGCCTACAAAACCAATATGGAAGCGGCTGAAGAAGTCGGCCGCCAGCTGCGGTTGCGCGACCTTGGCGGCCTGGTGGTGATTGATTTCATCGACATGTTGTCGAGCAAGAATCAACGCAATGTAGAGAACACATTACGCGATGCCGTTAAAGTTGACCGGGCTCGCGTCCAGATAGGACGCATCTCACGCTTCGGTCTGCTTGAAATGTCACGTCAGCGCCTGCGCCCTTCGCTGGCGGAGTCGAGCCAGGTGGTGTGCCCTCGCTGTGAAGGCGTTGGCACCATTCGCGGTGTTAAATCGACTGCCCTCGGTGTGCTCCGCATGATTGAAGAGGAGGCGATGAAGGATTCGACCGCGCAAGTGACCGCCCAGGTACCGGTCGATGTTGCAACTTTCCTGCTCAATGAGAAGCGCCAGGATGTCACCGGCATCGAAGCCCGGCAAAATGTTGCCATTCTGCTGATCCCGAACCAGAACATAGAAACGCCGCATTTCGAAGTGCAGCGAACCCGCACGCAGGATATGCCAGAGACCAGCGTTGGCGAAAGCTACAAAATGGTGTCAGAGGTCGATAGCCCCAGCGTCGATTTCAAAACCGACGACATCCCGAAAGCAACCCCCGCCGCAGTGCAGGATATCTCGCGCGCCGTACCTAAACCCCAAGCAGAGAACGACAATCCGGGGCTCATCAAACGCATTATGCGGCTTCTGTTTGGCGATGGTCCTTCGTCCGACGCCAAACCAGCACCCGCGCGCAACAGTGGATCTTCGCAACGACGCCACTCAGGCAATACGAGAAGTAACGCGAATAACGACAGCAGGCGCGGGCGTGGCGACGACGCCAGACGCGGATCTCAGGGGCGAGATAACAACGGCGAGCGCAAGCGCAATTCAGGCAACAGGCGCGGGCGCGGTGGCCAGGATCGAAACAACAACAACGACGCCAACGGCAATAGCGGCAACGCCGCAACCGAAGTCTCTGGAAACGAGGCCAACGGCGGTGGTAACACTACCAGCGGCAACGGGCGACGCTCGCGACGCGGCTCCCGCAACAACAAACGCGGCGAACGCGGGAATGAGCGCAGCAATGGCAATCGGGCAGATACTTCTGAGGTTACGGATACAACCGGCCCAGCGACAACGCAAGCCCAGGCGGATCTGCCGCAAAGCGAGGTGGCACCGTCCCAGCCTACTGCTGACGTGACGCAACCGCCCGCCGCGCGCATTGAAGAATCATCTTCAGACCCTGCTGCCCCGTCAGTAGCGACGCCTCCTACCGAACAATCCGCGCCGCCACAACCGGCCGGTTTCCGCGATGATGACCCAACGCAGCGTAATCCAGTGACGCCACCCGAGCATGTGAAAGTGGTGAAAACCCCGAGTCCGGAACATTTTCGCGAAGAGCTCGAAAAAATGGTGGACGAGCCGCCGGCAAAAACGACCGTTTCGCCTACGCCGTCAACAGCACCTGCCCCTACCGTCGCGGCAGAAATTGTCGAGCAAGCACCTACTCAACCAGGCGAGCGGACCGACTGACGACAAGACACACGGGGGACAGGCATCGCAGTGGGTTACGGCCGTGCCCGATTGTGACTGAGGCCGACGGTTTTGTAGCCCCTTCGAAGCAGTAATTGCTTTCGGCGGTTGGCTACGTTCAAGAGTTCAGGCGAGCATCTCGCGCGTTGCGCGAAACTCAATCTCGGGCCAGCGCTCTTCAGCGAGTTGCAGATTGACTCGCGTCGGTGCGAGATATGCCACCTGACCCGCACCATCGATGGCAATGTGATTAGGTGAATGTGACTTCAATTTCTCGATCTCGCCCGGCTTGGAACTATTAACCCAACGGGCTGTTTGAACCTGTACCGGCTCAAACAAGCACTCCACGGCGTACTCATGCTGCAAGCGCCAGGCCACCACGTCGAACTGCAGCAGACCGACAGCTCCCAACACGATGTCGTTGTGCATCACGTAGTTAAATACCTGTGCGGCGCCCTCTTCGCACAATTGCGTGAGCCCTTTTTGTAACGCTTTACCGCGCAGTGGATCGGCGGTCCGGACACGCCTGAAAAGTTCCGGCGCGAAACTCGGAATCCCGGAAAACTGAAAATGCTCACCCTCAGTAAACGTATCGCCGATCTGAATCGTGCCGTGATTATGGAACCCGATGATGTCACCAGCCCAGGCACTGTCGGCAGTGCCGCGCCCTTGCGCCATAAAAGTAATCGCATTTGCGATCTGCACTTGCCGGTCGAGCCGAACGTTCAAAAATCGCCGTCCACCCTCATATTTCCCTGAGCAAACACGCAAAAATGCTATTCGGTCGCGATGATTGGGATCCATATTCGCTTGTATCTTGAATACGAATCCGGAGAATTTTTTACTCGTTGCTTCGACCGGACTTTCTGTAGTCGCACGCTTTAATGGCGGTGGGGCAACGTCTACAAATGAGTCCAGAAGCTCGCGTAAGCCGAAATTTCGAAGCGCTGTCCCGAAAAATACCGGGGAAATCTCGCCACGCCGATAACTTTCCAAATCGAATTCCGTGCCGGCGCCTTCCAGCAGTTCGATTTCTTCAAGCAGCGTATCAATGCTCTGCGCGAAGCGCGGGTCATCAGCGGCGGCTTCAAGGCTGACTGATTCAGCCGGAGCCTCCTGCTCGGCGTCCGGCGTGCGCAGATAAGGAATGATTCTTTTAGTCCGGAAATCGTAAATACCTTCAAAAAGTTGCCCCGATCCGAGCGGCCAGGTAATCGGAGCGCAGCGGATCTTCAGGACGTTCTCAATCTCATCGATTAAATCGAGCGGATTGCGACCGTTCCTGTCTAGTTTATTAATAAAGGTCATCACCGGGGTACTGCGCAGTCTGCACACTTCGAGCAGCTTGATGGTTCGATCTTCGACACCGCGGGCAGCGTCGATGACCATCAGCGCCGAATCTACCGCGGTCAAAGTTCGGTAAGTGTCTTCAGAAAAATCAGCGTGCCCGGGCGTGTCCAGTAAATTAACCACACAATCGCGATGTTCGAATTGCATCACCGAGGAGGTCACCGAAATGCCGCGCTGCTTCTCGATCTCCATCCAGTCAGAGGTCGCATATCGCGAACTCTTGCGAGCCTTTACGGTGCCTGCGAAATTGATAGCGCCGCCGAGTAGAAGTAGTTTTTCCGTTACCGTGGTTTTCCCGGCATCAGGGTGCGAGATGATCGCAAAAGTGCGGCGTCTGTTGATCTCATATTCAGCGTCCGACATGTCTGGTTCCGTAACAATGAGTTGGGTCTTCTAAGATGCGACCGCAGTGCGAGATGGCGTACAAAGCTCAGCCGGCCAGCGGCAATCAGTCGGCTATTTCGAGCACCACATAGGCGATTGCGAGACCCGCGTCGTCCGACATGCTGACGTGGCTCGAAACGATGCCGTGCTCTGCAAACAACTCTGCAGCATGATCGCTAACCACTAGCGAGGGTTTGCCACTCGGCGCATGCTCCACACCAATTTGACGGGGCGAGATGCCTTGCCGGAATCCGGTCCCAAGTGCCTTCGAGGTCGCCTCCTTAGCCGCAAATCGCATCGCCAGGTAACGTCCCGGTTGCCGCGCCTTGGCAAAGCCGACCAGTTCCGCCGGGGTCAGAATTTTACGCGGAAAACGATCGCCAAAGCGCGCGTAGGACGCTTCGAAGCGGGATATTTCGGCAATGTCGATACCAATTCCGAAAATCACTGACGTGCTCCGCGCAGCACGCCCTGCATTCGCCGCACGGCGTCCTCTACGCCGCAAAACAATGCTGCAGCAACGATGGAATGGCCAATATTGAGCTCGTTGATTTCATCAATTGCCGCGATTGCTGCGACATTGTCATAGTGCAGTCCATGTCCGGCGTTGACCCGCAAGCCCCGCGCCGAAGCCTGAGTGACCGCGGCATTCAATGTCTCGAGTTCCTTTGCCTGGTCTGATCCTGCGGGCGCGCTGGCATAAGTTCCGGTGTGTAACTCAATGGTCGGCACGCCAAGGTTCGCCGCACATTCGATCTGTTTCAATTCGGGATCGAGAAACAGCGCGACTTCTATGCCGGCCTCGCTAAGCTTCCGGCAGTGCAGCTGCAAACGGTCGAAAAGCCCCACGGCATCAAGCCCCCCTTCGGTCGTCAGTTCGGCGCGGCGCTCTGGCACGATGCAACATGCTCTTGGCTTCAGACGACACGCAATATCGACCATCTCGTCGGTCGCCGCGAGTTCAAGATTGAGATGGGTGGAGATTGAGCGCTGCAACTCGAAGACGTCGCAATCCTGAATGTGGCGCCGATCTTCACGCAGATGAACCGTGATCGCGTCGGCACCACCGTCTTCGGCGGCCTGCGCGATAGCGACGATATTCGGGTAGTCAGTCCCGCGTGCCTGTCGAACGGTTGCAGCGTGATCGATATTAACGCCAAGCTTTAGCAAAGATGAATTCATGTCGTCGTCTGCAGCCTTGGGGCGGAAAATCCAGAATCGGCGGATTCTACGTTTTTCGTTCCCGCGATGTTGAGAAAAGTTCACGCGCAGCCAATGGTCGGCCATCAAGATGATGGTCCAGAACGTAGCGCATCAACCGCTTGGCCTCGCGCCCTTCTGCAATCCCCCAAGCCACCTGGCCTGCCAGCGCGAGCAGCGTCGCCCCCCGAACACTAGACGCAGTGCCAGCTCCGGCAACTCGAGTTGGCCCATGATTTGCCACGTAGTCATAAATTCCATCTGGATCGATTGTCTCGCCTGTTTCGGCATCGCACTCAAGGTTCATGCCGAGCCCGATAATGTTCAACAAACCACTTTCGAACGCGCGCAGCACGGGTTCTAGATCGGCACCCGCAGCAAGCCTGTGCAGACTCGCGGCATACAAATCATAAAGCTCTGGTACCGGGTCATGGACAACCGTGAGCCGAATAAGCAATTCGTTCAAATAGAAAATCGAATACAGGCGCACGCCGCTTACCTGGAGTGCGGGGCCGGCGGCTTCAGCATGCGTTAAAGTAAACAATTCGCCTCGCCCACGGACTTCAAGACGCAAGGGCAGCAGCGGCTGGAGAACGCCGGATAGATTTGACTTAGCTCTCAGGGCACCGCGCGCGACCGCCGCGATGCGCCCTCGCTCATAGGTTAGAAACTCGACAATTAAACTGGTTTCCCGGTAGCGACGTCGATGCAGAACGAAAGCCGATTCCAACGTCTCTCAATCCGTCAGGCCGATGGTTTGCAGCGCCTCCGGACTATCTGCCCAACCACGTTTGGTTTTAACCCAGACTTTGAGGTAAACCTTGGTACCTAAGAGGCGTTCAATCTCAAGGCGTGCGTCGGTCGACATTCTCTTCATCAACGCACCGTCTTTGCCGATAACGATCGCTTTCTGACTATCCCGGTCGACCCATACGGTTGCGAAAATTTTGGTGATGTCCGTTTGTTCCTTGACCTCATCAATCACCACAGTGGTGCGGTAAGGGAGCTCATCGCCAAGATATCGCATGGTCTTCTCGCGGATGATCTCGCCACAAAGGAACCGCTCCGACCGGTCTGTGACCTGATCCGAGGGAAACAGATGCTCACGCTCAGGCATCCGCCGCACCAATTCGTCCAAGAGCGTATCGACACCCGCACCAGTGCGTGCGCAAATCGGGAAGTATTCATCGAACACAGAGAACTTATCGCTCAATTCGGCAATCTGCGGCAGCAGCCGAGATTTGTTCTTGAGCATGTCGCGTTTGTTCAAGGCTAATAGCGTCGGCACACGCTCCTGTTCAAGCAGCCCCACGACCAGGTCGTCATCGGCATGCCAACCTCTGGCGTCACTCAGCATCACGGCACAATCGACATCCGATAATGCCTGCTTGACCTGCCTGTTCATCATGCGGTTCAAGTGGTTTTTCGGCTGCCGTTGCCACCCTGGCGTATCAACAAATACCAGTTGCGTGTCCGCAAGTGTATGCAAACCCAGGATCTGGTAACGCGTCGTTTGCGGTTTGCGCGACGTAATACTGATTTTCTGGCGCAGGATGTTGTTGAGCAAAGTTGATTTGCCCACATTCGCCCGGCCTACGATCGCAACGAGTCCGCACTTTTGGGTCATTTATTTTTTTCCGTGAGCTGTTCCATCACCGCGCTCGCCGCCGCTTGTTCCGCTTTGCGCCGTGAGCGACCTGTAGCAGTCACCGTACTCGACATCGCGTTCGTACGACAGATAACAGTGAATAATTGATCGTGGGATGGCCCCACGACTTCCGCAGTTTCATAGACAGGTAACTCGAGAGCGCGTGCCTGTAGGTACTCTTGCAGCGCGGTTTTCGGATCCTTGACGGCGAACTGCGGATCGGCGGCGGCGAATTGTTTCGAGAAAAGTACCGCAATAGCCGCTCTGCAGGCGTCTATACCGCCATCGAGATAAATGGCCCCGATCAAGGCCTCAAGCGCATTCGCGAGAATTGAGTCACGCCGCCAACCGCCGCTCTTCTGTTCCCCTTCGCCAAGCACCAGGGCCTCGCCGAGCTCCAGTGCGCGCGCGATGTCGGCGAGCGTGTCGCCATTCACCAACGTCGCACGGGTGCGAGTGAGCTGGCCTTCATCGGCGGCAGGAAAATTCTCGTAGAGGAATTCCGCGACCAGCATACCCAACAAGGCATCGCCGAGAAACTCGAGGCGTTCGTTGTTGTCCGGCCCTACGCTACGATGCGTCAGGGCTCGTTTCAGCAGGACCGGATCGTCAAACGCGTAATCCAGCCCCCGCAACCGACCGACTGTCAACTTGCCGGACACATAAAGCGTTTCAGCCGGCTTCGCCAGATTTGGAAACTTCGATAGTCTTGTTGTACTTCATGACGACATCAAGTTCTTCGGATATCGGTTTGCGAATTTCAAAAGCGAGCGTCACCCGCTTGTCCGAAGAGCCTTTTATCTTGGCGACCACGAAATACTTATACAGGTCGTGAGGGTTGACTGGTTCGATTCCGTTAACGTCGAACTGTTTCTGCAGCATTTTCGCCATTGATTTCTTGCTCATTCGAGCGACATCAGGCGTACCCGAAAGTTTCTCCATTGCGGCGTCTATTTTAAATTTGTCGTTATACACCGGCCACAGCTTCATGAAGCCCAGTGCCAGACCGCCCAGCACAATACACCCCATCAACATACCGCTAAGCGTTATGCCTTTTTGGTTACGGATAAAGTTCATCGCATGCCCTCTCTAGCTAACTTTCGATTTAACGTATGGTAGTACCAATGCGTTTAAAGTTCGGACCACTGTCCCAATTCAGCCATATGTAGAATGCTTTTCCGACCAGGTGATCTTCAGGCACATAGCCCCAAAAACGCGAATCGCGACTGTTATCGCGATTATCTCCCAGAACAAAGTAGTGTCCGGCCGGCACTTCGAACTCACGGTTCGGAGAGAACGCCTGCGGTGTGACCAATATCTTGTGCTCAATGTCGCCTAAGCTTTCAGAATAGACCAGATTACCGGTATATGGCGCTGCAGATCTAATTCCAACGAACGGTGGCTCAGCTGATTGGCTCACCAATTCGCCATTTATGAATACTTGTTTGTCTGTATATTCAACCTGGTCGCCCGGTAAGCCGACTACCCTTTTGATGAATGGGGTGGCGGGGTCGAGCGGATAGCGGAATACCACGACGTCGCCGCGCTCCGGGCTGTTGAGTTCGATGACCTTATGATTGATGACCGGGATACGAATGCCATAGGTGAATTTGTTGACGAGGATAAAATCGCCAATCAACAGCGTCGGCACCATCGAGCTTGATGGAATACGAAATGGCTCAACAAGAAATGAACGCAGTATGAGAACGATGACGAAAATCGGGAAAAACGATTTCGCGTAGTCGACCAACAACGGCAATGGAGGCGCTTCACCATCCGGAGCGCCGTGCATCTCGCGTCGACGGGGCGCAAAAAGGATCGCGTCGAGACCCCAGATCAAACCGCTGACCAACACCAGCAACGACAAAATTGCCGAAAAATCCCAAATCATGAAGATTTCCCGGTCCGCAGGACTGCCATAAAGGCCTCTTGCGGGATCTCGACGGATCCAAATTGCTTCATGCGTTTCTTACCGGCCTTCTGCTTCTCAAGCAGTTTGCGCTTACGGGTGATATCCCCGCCATAGCATTTCGCTGTCACGTTCTTGCGCAGTGCCTTGACCGTCTCTCTGGCAATGACTTTTGCACCAATCGACGACTGTATCGCAATATCGAACATCTGGCGGGGAATGATCTCGCGCATTTTCTGCGCGAGATCGCGTCCTCTGCGCACCGATTGATCACGGTGCACGATGACCGCCAGCGCATCGACTTTCTCGCCGTTGATCAAGACTTCAATCTTGACCATGTCGGCCACCTGATAATGCGAAAAATTGTAATCCATCGAGGCATAGCCGCGCGTGGCTGATTTAAGACGATCGAAAAAGTCCGTCACCACCTCCGCCATGGGTAATTCATAAGATGCCGAGACCTGACCACCAACGAAATTCAATTTAGTCTGCACGCCGCGCTTTTCAATGCACAAACTCATCACGTTGCCGACATAATCTTGCGGCACCAGGATATCAACGGTGATCACCGGCTCGCGGATTTCGAGAGTTAAATTGGGCTCGGGCAGGTGGGCCGGATTATCGACCAATAACACCTCATCATTACGCATTACCACTTCGTAAATCACCGTCGGAGCCGTGGTTATCAGCCCAACACCGTACTCTCGCTCCAAACGTTCCTGGATAATCTCCATGTGCAGCATGCCGAGAAATCCGCATCGAAAACCGAATCCCAGCGCCTCGGAGGTCTCCTGCTCAAAGTGCAGCGCCGCATCGTTGAGGCGTAGTTTCCCCAATGCCTCGCGAAACGATTCGAAATCGGCGGAATCAATCGGATATAAACCAGCAAATACGTTCGGTTTGGATTGCTTGAAGCCCGGCAGGGCCACCTGCGCCGGTCGGCTCGCGTCAGTAATCGTGTCTCCTACAGGAGCGCCGTCAATTTCCTTTATTCCGGCAACCAGGTAACCGACTTCTCCGGTGCCGATAAACGGCCTCTTCACGCGTTTGGGTGTGAAAATCCCTACTTCGTCTACACCAGTATCGCGCCCCAGAGACATCATGCGGATGCGCTGACCAACGTGCAGTTCTCCATCGACCACGCGCACCAGCGAGACAACACCCAGATAATTGTCAAACCATGAATCAATTATGAGTGCCTTCAACGGTCCTTCGCGCTCACCAACCGGGGGTGGCACCCGCGCAACCAGCTGCTCCAACAAGGCAGCTACCCCGTGCCCGGTTTTGGCACTGACCTCGATCGCCTCGCTCGCATCGATACCAATAATATTTTCGATCTCGGCACAAACACGCTCTGGCTCAGCAGAGGGCAAATCGATCTTGTTCAACACCGGGATGACTTCCAGGTCCTGATCGATCGCGGTATGACAGTTGGCGACCGATTGGGCTTCGACACCTTGCGCTGCATCGACCACCAGCAGGGCGCCTTCACAGGCAGCCAGAGAGCGAGAAACCTCATAGCTAAAATCGACGTGCCCAGGCGTATCGATAAAGTTCAGATGGTAGGTCTCACCATCAGCCGAAGTGAAATCGAGACTGACACTTTGTGCTTTGATCGTTATCCCGCGTTCGCGCTCGATATCCATCGAATCGAGTACCTGGGCCTCCATCTCACGCGCGCTCAGTCCGCCGCACATCTGGATGAAGCGATCGGCGAGCGTTGATTTACCGTGATCGATATGCGCGATGATGGAGAAATTGCGAATTTTGCTGAGCGTAGGCTGCATAGGTTGGTGCTCGTGAGAGCGCCGCGATTATCGAAGGGAGCGCGATTCTAGCGCAACCGGAGCCGCCAGTCTCAGTCCGCCGAACAGCGCCCACCCTTACGGGCACCGCAGCGCACAAATCAGGCGGAATTCAAAAGCGCCTCGAGGCGTCCGGCGTGAAATGTCCCGAAACAAACTTCCGTGTCGCCAAGATTGAGCACCGGTATCCGTAACCAATAACGCGCGTTAAGTTCCGCGTCGCTGGCGATATCGACCACGGTCAGCTCAACGCCGCCGCGCTGCGCTGACCAGAGTTCCAGCTGCTCCTGCATTTTCTCGCACAACGGGCAATCAAGGCGCGAATACAGCGTTAACGCGACGCCCGCTTCGTTCACGCTAATCAGCGGCTCCGTCAGGCACCTTGATAGCGAGAAACAACGGCCCACCCTGGCGTTGTATCAGCACAGGTACCGTTTTCCCGGCTTTCAAAGATTTGACCGTGCGCTCGAAATGGCCGCGATCGGTGATTTTTTCATTGTTCAGCTGGACAATCACGTCGCCGACGCGCAGGCCGCCTTCGTAAGCGGCACCAGGCTCAATATTCGATACCAGCGCCCCACCACTCTCTACCTGGAGCTGCTTGCGCCGCTGCGTGGTCAAATCCACGACTGCGATTTTCAGCTTTTCGTCTAGCTCGGATTTTTGCGCCGGTTTGCCGGCAGCGGCAACAGGCTCCTCTTCCGGCAACGCACCAATGGTGATTTTTAATTTCTTGTTGCTGCCGGTCCGGATCACGTCGACGTCGATAACATCGCCGACTTGGGTCGTACCGACGATGGGCGGCAGGTCTGAAGAGCGCTCCACGACCGTCCCACTGAAGCGCGTGATGATGTCGCCTGTCTCAATACCGCCTTTCTGGGCAGGACTGTCCGGCAGTACTTTCGAGACCAGTGCGCCAAGGGGCTTCTCCATTTCGAACGATTCGGCAAGCTCCTGGGTCACATCCTGGATCAAAACCCCTAGCCAGCCGCGCGTCACACTGCCTTTGTCACGGAGCTGGTTGTAAACATTGAGGACCACATGAATAGGGATCGCGAACGACACGCCCATAAACCCGCCGGTGCGACTGTAAATTTGTGAATTAACACCGACCACTTTGCCGTCCATATTGAATAGTGGCCCACCGGAGTTGCCGGGGTTGATGGCCACATCGGTCTGGATGAACGGTACGTAGTTCTCGTTTGGCAAACTGCGCCCTTTGGCACTGACAATGCCTGCCGTCACGGAGTAATCGAATCCAAACGGCGAACCAATCGCCAATACCCATTCGCCGACTTCAAGTTGATCCGAATCGCCGAACTCGACGGTCGGTAGTTTGTTTTTGGACTCAATTTTGAGCACCGCGATATCGCTGCGCGGGTCAGTACCAACGACTTTGGCGGGGAATTCGCTGCGGTCCGACATTCGAACGATGATTTCGTCGGCCTCCCGGACCACATGGTTGTTTGTGATCACGTAGCCGTCTTCAGAAATGATGAAGCCAGATCCTAGCGACGCGCGCGCATCTCGCCCTGGTCCGCCCGGCCCGCCGGGCCCCCCAGGACCGCCGCGCCCTTCTTCACCGAAAAAGCGCCGAAAGAACTCCGACAATGGCCCGTCATCTGGCATGCCGGGATCGGAGAAACCCGGCGGCACGCGGTTGCTGGTGACATTCGGCTTCGAGGTCGAACTGATATTGACCACCGCTGGACTGTTGCTGCGGGCGAGTTCGGTAAAGTCAGGAAGCCCTGTGACCTTTGCCTTGGCCTGCACGCCGCTGATTGCGCAGCCCAAAGCTAACGCAATCGCGATTGTTCTCAATAATTTCATGGAGCTAAGTTAATTCCCAGTTCTCGCCACAGACGAGGCAATTTGTCTTACGACAGGTAAGGGTAGTTCGCCGACCACCGTAATTTGGTATTCGCCCGCAACCCGGCTGAAAGCGTTTATCGCCCCGCGCGCGGAATAGCCCTGCAACGGCGTTTCGTCAGGCATCAATTTCTCCACGAATACCGAGACCATCGCCAATCCATCTGAGTAGACCATCTGCTCCACAGGCATGCGGCTGGTCGCCATATTCTGGACAGCGTTATTTTTCATCTGGAACCCGTGCGGCACCCAGTTCACGTGCCACGCTGTCTGCCGTTGCAGCCCGGTCGTTTCAGCTGTGTCGGTACGCCAGGTGAAACCGACGCTGGTGATTTCGGGCTCCAGCATGCCGGCCGGGATCTCGTCAAAGATATCAATCTGTACAAATTGGACCTGCTCAAGCACCCGCCCGCCGCGCCCGAGAATGGCAGATTTCAAAAGCAGACGAGACGCCTTATCAACCCATAGGCGATAGGCGTAGCGGTCTTCGGTCATCGGGGTAAGTGTCACAATCGAACTATTACGCCCCGCGACACGCTCGTCAGCGCCAAGCGAAAACGTATAGCTTTCTATGAGCGATTCGACCGGCACCGACCGGCCGATCGTGAGCATCTCACGCGGTGTGTTCTTCTCTACCATCGCCGCCTGATCATCAGCGAACAAGCAGGTGACCAGCTCCCCGTCACGAATAACTTCACGCGCTGGCCCGGATAACGAGATCAAACGTTCTTTTTCGTTGTCATTGGCGTATTGATGAACCAGGCGCATGCTGTCGATTTGCGCGCCGCGCTGGTAAACGAACACACCCGCATAGTTGAGATGGCGGGTGGCATCGTGCATGGCGCGCACGAGATCGTGCGCCGGTTCTGCCGCCACAACGTGGGCAAACAACAGCGCTGCACACGCCACAAGTTGTAGCGTGATTGCCCGGAACAAAGCTTTACTCGGCTTCAAATCCGATGATGCGCACATAAGGGTGGACGCCGGGAACGCCAACTCGAGCGCGCTGTTCGTTGAAATTTACCAAGTAGCCGTTCAATCGTTGGTCATAGGCGCCGGCCGGGATCACATCGCGTGCCGGCGCGACAGCCAGCGAGCTTACCGCCGCCGGGGCCAACGGCCTCGGGCTGAGTTGCTCGGCGACCTCAAAACCTGTCGTGCCGGGTGATGGATCGCTTTGCAGAACGAAGGTTACTGCCAGAACAGCAACTGAGGCGGCGATAGCCAACCCCGTCAAGGGTGAGAACACGCGTGATCGCGGACGCTCGGGAATGAGCTCGACAACCTGCGCACTGTGGGTGCTCGACGACGATTCTTCGGCACGCAGTGCATCGCCAATCAAATGGTAGCGAGCCCACGAGCGCCTGGCATTGACATCACCACTAACCGAATCGATCAGGGGTGCGAATTCATCTGCGCCGACTTCGCCGTCCATCAAGGCCGAAATTTCTTCGTTATTCATATGTCACTATCCGGTCAGTTTTCCATCAGCGGATTAATACGTTGATCGATGGCGTCGCGAGCGCGGAAAATCCTTGACCGTACTGTACCAATCGGACAATCCATAACCGTCGCAATTTCGTCGTAACTCATGCCGTCAACTTCACGCAGGGTAATCGCTTCGCGTAGATCATCGGGGAGCTTGTTGATCGCGTCGAGAATCGTTTCCCTGATCTCCTCGGTGAGCAGTAACCGCTCGGGCGTATCGAGTGACCTTTGCAGTCCCTCAAGGTCGATAGAGTCGCCGTCACGGGCGTCGAGATCGACTTCTGGCGGACGCCGCGATAAGGACACCAGATAGTTTTTCGCAGTGTTGATCGCTATTCGGTATATCCATGTATAAAAAGCACTGTCGCCGCGAAAATTCCCCAGCGCCCGATAGGCCTTGAGAAACGTTTCCTGAGTGATATCAAGCGCGTCGGTCGGTTCACGAACGTAGCGAGAAACCAACTTCACGATACGATGTTGATACTTAAGGACCAGCAAGTCGAAGGCGGCTTTCTCGCCCTGCTGCACCCGTTTGACGAGCTCCATATCAGTTAGCTTGTCGCCCATTTAGCGTCCTATCCCTGTACTATGGCCAAGGGGCAATTCGGGCGATACGTGGTAGACCATCGAGTTGTCGTTTAGTTCGCGTGCGAGGCTCAGCGTGGTTGGGCACGAGTATAACAACAGCAGCGCCTGACGGCTGCCACGAATAGTCCGTCTCAAGCTATCGTGCAGCGCTAGCTGCCGGCGTCGCAATCCAAAGTAGTCCTGAAGTGACCGAAACCCACCCTTTTGATGTGCTCATTGTCGGCAGCGGTGCTGCCGGACTTAGCCTTGCCCTGACGCTGGCGGAGAGACTGCGTGTAGCGGTCCTGAGCAAAGCGGCCCTGAGCGAAAGTGCGACCTACTATGCTCAGGGCGGCATCTCGGCGGTGATGGATTCCGCCGATTCGGCAGAATCCCATATCGCCGACACGCTCAGCGTGGGCAGCGGATTGTGTCACGAGCAGACTGTCGACTACATCGTGCGACACGGACGTGAACGTATCGAATGGCTCATCGACCAGGGCGTCCCATTCACGACTCGCAGGTCGAAATCGGGAGATGTCGAGTTCCACCTCACGCGAGAAGGCGGTCATAGCCATCGCCGGGTCGTCCATGCGGCCGACGCGACAGGCCGTGCAATAGAGCAAACGCTGATCGAGCGGATTCGCGAGCACCGCAACGTCACCGTGCTTGAGTCGCACATGGCCATCGACTTGATCAGCACCGGCAAGCTGGGCGCGATTCCTGATCGTTGCGCCGGCGCATATGTCTTCGATCTGGTCACCCGCAAGGTAAAAACGATCGCGGCCCGTTGCGTGGTCCTGGCAACTGGCGGCGCGGGCAAAGTCTATCTCTATACCAGCAATCCGGACGTTGCTACCGGCGACGGTATTGGCATGGCGTGGCGGGCCGGGTGCACGGTCGCGAACATGGAGTTCGTTCAGTTCCACCCAACCTGTCTGTACCACCCGAAAGCCAAGTCGCTGCTAATTACCGAAGCTGTCCGTGGTGAAGGCGGCTATCTGCGTTTGCCGGACGGCGAACGCTTCATGTCCAAATTCGATGATCGTCTTGAGCTCGCGCCCCGGGATATTGTTGCTCGCGCTATCGATCACGAGATGAAGCGGCTTGGCCTCGATTGTGTCTATCTCGACGTGACACACAAATCGAGTGATTTCATTCTCGAACACTTCCCGAACGCGTACGAGCAGTGCCTGTCGTACGGCGTCGACATCACTCGCGACCCGATTCCCGTTGTACCCGCGGCACATTACCTGTGTGGCGGCGTCGTGACCGACATTCGCGGTCAGACATCACTGTCCGGCCTGTATGCCGTCGGTGAAGTCGCGTTCACGGGTCTGCACGGCGCCAATCGCATGGCGAGCAATTCCCTGCTCGAGTGCCTGGTTATCGCGGAGTCAGCGGCCCACTCGATTATCGCGAGCCTGGATGAATTGCCCCCGTTACCGAGTATTCCTCAGTGGGATGAGAGTCAGGTGACGGATGCCGATGAGGAAGTTGTGGTGTCCCACAACTGGGACGAGTTGCGCCGCCTGATGTGGGATTATGTCGGCATTGTCAGGACAACGAAACGCCTCCAGCGCGCCCGCCGCAGAGTCGACTTACTCAACTCCGAAATCAGCGAGTTCTATGGCAACTTCCGTGTTTCCGGTGACTTAATCGAATTGCGAAATCTGGTCCAAGTCGCTGATTTGATCATTCGTTCAGCACTGAAGCGGCGCGAATCCCGCGGTCTGCACCACACTCTCGATTATCCGGGGCCAGACGACATCAATCATCGCCGCGACACCATTCTGCGCGCCGGTGATTTCAGCTAGCGAAGCAGGAAATAAACGACTCTATGACGGGCAATGCTGACTCTGAACTCGAATCCCATGCCATTCTGGTTACCGGTGCCACACAGGGAGTTGGTCGCGCCATTGCGCTCGCTTGCGCCAGCTCTGGCGCTACCGTCATCGCATGCGGGCGCAATGTCCCGGCGCTGGAGAACCTCGCCGACGAGGTCTGCGAAAAGGGACATCCGGAACCGGTTTTATTGCCCATCAATCTCGAGCGTGCGACAGTTGATGACTACAACAATGTCGCGGG
Organism: Proteobacteria bacterium UBA981; assembly: GCA_002292285.1. GTDB lineage: Bacteria > Pseudomonadota > Gammaproteobacteria > UBA981. The sequence continues at coordinate 87,943 of DBBP01000008.1, read as the reverse complement.
CCTGGTCCGGGAACAGTTTGGGCACCTCGATGGGCTGGTTTTGAATGCAGGCGTTCTCGGCGACCTCGCGCCCCTCGCCCACTACGACGCGGTGACCTGGGCGCGTGTATTCCAAGTCAATGTGCACAGCACCTTCCTGCTACTGCAGGCCTGTCATGAGCTGCTCACCGATTCACCCGATTCCTCGGTGATCTTCACACTGGCAGCCGAAGGTATCGCGGCAAAGCCCAATTGGGGCGCCTATGCCGTCTCGAAATACGCAACTCGGGGCCTGATGGAACTTGCTGCCGGCGAATTTAGCGGGACGCCAGGCACGCGCGTCAACGGGGTTGTACCGGGACCGGTTAATACCGCACTGCGGCGAGCTGCCTTCCCGGCCTCGAATCCGGCTGGCTGGCCGCTTCCTGCAAGCGTCGTCGCTACCTACCTGACCCTACTCGGGCCGCGCGGGAAACATCTGCATGGCGCCATCCTCGATGGCGAAAACGGCGAGCCGCTAATCTGACGCGTCGAGTCGCGGCGAACTCGCAGTCTGGTTAAGGCCGGCTCCCGCCCCGTCAGCTGTTAGGCGACAGGAGTTCTTCAATCAAAGCGGGGTTCTGCAGAAGCTTCTGCAACGCAGATTCGTCGAGTACTGGTACGCCAAGCTGAGCTGCTTTCGCTAACTTGCTTCCCGCGGCACTACCGGCAACCAGAAAATTCGTTTTTTTGGATACCGAGCCGCTGACTTTAGCGCCCAGTCCGACCAGTGCCGCCTTCGCGGCATCGCGGGACAGTGATTCCAGCGCACCGGTAAGCACGCAGACCATACCGTTCAGCGCCCCGTCACCCGGATCTTTCGCCCCTTCGTGCTCCGTCCATGCCACTCCGAGGTCACGCAAATTGCTCACTAACTGACGATTGGCTGGATCTGAAAACCACTCCGCGATACTTGCCGCAACCACTGGCCCGATATCTGCGACGCTTTCAAGCGCCTCAACGGACGCGTCCGCGATGCGGGCCACCTGACCAAAATGATCCGCCAGATTGGCGGCCGTCGCGCTGCCTACTTCACGTATACCGAGTCCGTAAAGCACCCGCGCGAGTGTCGTCTGACGGCTATTCGCTATCGCCTCCAGAACGTTGGCGGCGGACTTCTCCGCCATGCGGTCGAGACTCAACAGTGATTCGGCCTCGAGGCGATACAGGTCATCCGGGGTACTGACCCGCTGCGTTGCGACGAGCTGCTGGATGAGCTTCTCGCCGACACCATCGATGTCGAGAGCGAGTCGCGACGTAAAATGTGCCAATGCGCGAACTCTCTGCGCCTGCTCCTGATCCGGCACAGTCGCGGGTAATTCGTACGGCGTCGTGTGCGCCGGTCTGCGTTCTAACACGACCCGCACGATTTCAGGAATGACATCACCGGCGCGCCGGACGACGACCGTATCGCCGACACGAATGTCTTTGCGCTGAATCTCGTCGGCGTTGTGCAGAGTCGTATTGGCAACCGTAACGCCGCCTACGAAGATCGGTTCGAGTCTGGCGACGGGTGTTAGTGCGCCGGTGCGGCCAACCTGCACGTCGATGGCAAGCACCTGCGTCATGCGCTCATCCGGCGGAAACTTGTAAGCCACTGCCCAGCGTGGAGCACGCGACACCTGGCCGAGGATTTCCTGCTGCGCCAGCGCATTGATTTTGTAAACAATACCGTCGATTTCGTAACTGAGGTCGGCGCGCCGGGCCGCGAGTTGTCGATAATATTCGTGACACCCTGCGAGCCCTTTAACGACCTCAGTGTCAGTGGATATTCGAAATCCAAGCTCGCGCAATAACGCCAGTGCCGCGACTTGCGTTGGCGGGCGTGGTGCGCCCTCCAGATTACCGATTGCATAACAGCAAATGGTCAACGGGCGGGTCGCGGTAATGCGCGAATCCAGCTGGCGAAGGCTGCCGGCAGCAGCATTACGCGGGTTTGCGAAAGTTTTCTGCTCGCGTTCAAGCTGCCCTGCGTTCAGCTCTGCGAAACCTCGCTTATCCATATAAATTTCACCGCGGACTTCGAGCAACCGGGGTGTATCAGGATGTCTGAGGCGCAATGGAATTGCCCGAATCGTGCGCACATTGGCACTCACATCTTCGCCACGACTACCATCACCCCGTGTTGCAGCGCGAACCAACTGACCGTTCTCGTACAACAGGCTGATAGCCAGCCCATCTAATTTAGGCTCGACAGCGAACTCAAGCTCATCGGTTTCCAACGATTCGCTCGTCCGCTGATAAAACTCATCGAAAGCATCGGCATCGAGAACATTGCCGAGTGACAACATCGGCAGCGCATGTTCGACCGTCGCAAAGTGCGGCGAGGGTTCTCCAGCGACTCTCTGGGTGGGTGAATCAGATGAGCGAAACTCCGGACGGGCGTACTCCAGAGCCTCAAGTTCGCGCATGCACTCGTCGTAGTCTGCATCTGGAACGGTCGGATCATCGAGCACGTAGTATTGGTGGTTATATTGCTCAATCTGGCGACAGAGCTCGTCCCAGCGCGCGTGCTGCAGGTCAGTTTCGGCCATGGTTGAATTTGGCGGCGCGCTTGCGAAGAACGGCAATATGGCTGGCATCGAGTGGGTACTGCGGCGATTCGTACAACTCTCCACCGCACAGTTCTGTCAGGCGTTGTGCGGTGTTGAGCAGTAGTTCGAACGCGACGGCGCCATCCAGCACGGTCGGTAGCTGCATGAACAACGCGATCCCGGAGGTGTTGAACGCCTCGATGCGGGTCAAGTCAAATGTGCCTGGTTCAAACATGTTCGCAGCGCTGAACAAAGCCTGCTCAGTACGTAGTTCACCGCTACCAAAGTGGTGAAAAATGGCCATTTCACCGTGCACCATACCGACCGCGTTTAGCGATCGAACAAGCGACGGGCCTGCCAATTGATGTCCTTCGCGGGCCCGAATGAACAGATTTATCAAGCCGTTATCGGGCTCTTCATCGACGTCCTGCGCCGTTGCTGCGACAGCGGTGGGCGACGCCGTGACGCTGTCGCTGGTCGCACCGAACATATCCATCTGGTCGCTGCTACGACGGTCATTGCTCGGCTCTGTAGTTTCGACGATGTCATTGCGAACCCGCGGCAGATCTCCCAGAGCGATCTCTTCCGGGGGCAATATAACGTTGCTGGGAAGGGCCGATGAGCTGAACGCGGGGGGGTGTTCCGCGGCCTCCTCCGGCCTTGTCGCAGGGGCTGGGGCTTCGTCGGCGAATTTCTCGGGGGCAGACAACTCCGCCAGCGGTTCGTCGTCTGCCTCGAAGCCTGGCGGCAGCTCGAGATCACGGTCCTGCTCGGCGTATAGCTCGTCGTCATGATGGAGAATCACATCCGGAACATCGAGCCGCGAAAATGTGCGGTCGTAGTTGGCACGCGATTCGCGCCTGCGTTTGACTGCCGTCACGAAATATACGCCGGCAATAATGACAATGCCGACCAGAATGAGTACGACGCGCAGAGACATGAATCAGAGATTGCGTTGATTTGGGAACATGCGCTGCGGGCCAACCCGACGGGCGTTCAAGTGCTACGCCGTGGCTGCCAATTCGACAGCCTCTTCCATGTTGACCGAGACCAGACGGGAAACCCCCGCCTCCTGCATAGTGACACCAACTAAATGCTCGGCGATTTCCATCGTAATCTTGTTGTGAGAGATATAGAGGAATTGTACGGTCGTTGCCATCGACTTCAGCATCTCCGTTAAGCGCACCACGTTAGCATCATCGAGCGGTGCGTCGACCTCGTCAAGAAGGCAAAACGGCGCCGGATTTAATTCAAAAATCGAAAACACAAAAGCCAGCGCGGTGAGCGCCTTCTCGCCACCTGAGAGCAGATGAATGGTGCTGTTACGTTTGCCCGGTGGGCGCGCCATCACGGTCACCCCGGTCTCGAGCAAATCGTCGCCTGTGAGTTCGAGATAGGCGTGTCCGCCGCCGAATAAAACCGGGAACATGGCCTGCAAGCCATTGTTAACCTTGTCGTAAGTTTCCTTAAAGCGCGTGCGCGTCTCAAGATCAATTTTGCGGATCGCTTCCTGCAGTGTGTTCAGCGCTTCAGTCAAATCGCCATGTTGCTGATCGAGGTAGGTTTTGCGCTCCGACAATTGGTTAAATTCGTCGATCGCAGCCAGGTTAATCGGTCCCAGACGTGCAATACGATTATCGAGCTTTTCAATCTCTGCGCTAATCGCGTCTTCGTTATCAGCGTCTTCAAGGGCTGCGATAGTGGCATCGAAGTCTTCGCCCGTCTGCTCGAAACGACCGCGCAATTCCTGCATGCGAACTTCAAGCGCCCGCAAATCCAGACGAACCTGTTCGAGGCGTTTCTGCCGTTCGCTGATGGATTGTTCAATTTCCGCGCGCTGAGTCGCGGTTTCTTGCATTGAGTTGTCAAGCTTGCCAAGTGCTTGGCGCGCCTCGGTCAACGCGTTCTCGGCGAGCAATTTCTCCGACAACACCTGTTCCAGTTCGACCCGCATCGCTGCCAGCGGCTGCGTCAGTTCGCGCATGGATGCTTCCAGGGTACTGTTGCGACTGTGCAGCTCGGCACGCGTGGCGGTATTGCGCGCAATACTTTCCTCTAGCGCCTGTTGTCTCGCGCGCAGCTGCTGCAAAGACAATTCGACACTGTGTGCTGTTTCTCTTTGCGCACTCCATTTTTCACGTGCGGCATCCATTTCTCGCTGAATCACATTGCGCAATTCAGCCAGCGCGTCGCGGCGTCCGGCGTGGGCGTTCAGGGCTTGGTTTGCAACGTCGCGTTCGCCGCTCAGCTGCTCGATGGCCTGACGGTTCTCAGAGGTCTGCGCGGCGATGCGTTCAAGTTCAGCCCGTACATCCGCGGCGCGCGCTTCGCGGCGAGTGAGTTCCGCTTCCATTTGGCTCAACTGCTCACGCTGCGTGCTGATTTGGCGACCCAAGGCGTCGAGCGCCTCACTGATTTCGTGCTCGGCCAGTTCTTCGGCTTTCAGATTCGCCCGCGCAGAGTCAACTTCGTCCCGCAGCGCAGCGGTAGCAGCGACATGTTCGTCGAGCTTCGTGGTGTATTCCGCAAGCTGACGTTCGCGGGCCAGGATGCTGTCCCCGGTCACGCGCTGATCGGGCATTTGCACCCAGTTGGAACCGAACAACGTGCCATCGGACAACACCACGATGTCGCCCTCACCGAGCGTCTCCAGCAGGCGCTGCGCGCCCGCGGCAGTTTCAGCGGTATAGATACCGGCCAGCAAGGGCGTCAAATCGACTTTGCCGCGCACCCGCGAAGCGAGTAAGGCGTTGTCTTCGACCGCCCCCATGGATTGCCCGAGGTCGATCGCCGTCAGACTGCCACCCGGCCAGGTTTCGCGCGTGTTGCCAAGCATACGGGCGGTGAGCCCCGCTGCGCAAAAGGCGCCCAACGGAAGCCGGAGTGCTGCTTCTAATGCGGCTTCCCAACCGGCTTCAATCTCGACAAATTCAGCAAGACGCTGCGGCTCTTCAATGCCCTGCTCGCGAAACCACCGTTCGATGGATTGTTGATCGTCGCCATAAGCCGCGTCCTGCAAGGCGCGCAATGACGCAACCCGACCGCGCTGCTCTTCCAGTTCAATCTGATGCTGGTGCAAACTCGCTTCGAGCGTTTGCGTGCCGCCACGAATCGTCGCGAGATTGGCCCGCACGCCGTTACGCTTAAGCACTGTCTCGCTGCGCTGCTGTTCCAGCACAACCACCTCTGCGCGCGCGGCCGCGACCGTGGCATTCAATTCGCCTGTCTGGTTGCGCTCTGCTTCTTCGCTCAGTACCGACTTGCGCGAGTCGTGTCCGGCGACATCGGCGAGCAAATGCTCAAGACGTATTTGAATCGCATGCTCGCGTTGAGCCAGCTCAGTATGTTCTCGATTGAAGCTATCCCAATCATGCTGCCATTGCTCAAAACGTGATTCGACTGCGCGTAGCCCCTCAAACGCCTGCTGTTCATGTTCGCGCGACGCCGTGAGCGCGGGTTCGGTGGTCCCGAGTTGTTCTTTTGTCTGCGCCAGTTCTTCGTCGTCGTTATCCAAACCACGCGTAATAGTGACCAAGCTTTCGCTGATTTGCTCGAGGTCGGTATGCAGTCCGCGCTCCCGTTCGTCGGCGTGTTTGAGCGCTTGTTCGAGGCGGGATATTTCGGCTGTTTTACCGTAGAACTCGCCCTGAATTCGGTTGAATTCTTCGGTTGCCGCAACCTGCGCCTCACGAAAGTTGGTTTGCTGTACCTCGACTTCGCGCAAACGGGCAACGGCGGCCTCAACCTCATTCGCGCGCTGTTCGGCGCTTGCCCGGCAAGTATCGTTTTCGCCATTCAGATGGCGAAAACGCGCTGCCAGTAGTTTTGCATTGAGACGGCGTTCCTCGGCCTTCAATACCTGGTAGCGCTCGGCTGCGCGCGCCTGGCGTTGGAGATGATTAAGCTGCTTTTCCAGCTCGTCACGAATATCGTCCAGTCGTTCGAGGTTCTCATTGGAGTGGCGCATCCGAGTCTCGGTTTCGCGGCGCCGCTCTTTGTATTTCGATATGCCGGCGGCTTCCTCTAAAAAGGCGCGTAGCTCTTCCGGTCGCGCTTCGATGACGCGCGAGATCATGCCCTGCTCGATCACCGAATAGCCGCGCGCACCAATTCCAGTGCCGAGAAAAACGTTCGTAATATCTTTTCGTCGACAACGCGATCCGTTCAGGGAGTAAGTGGATACAGCGTCGCGGCTGATGGTCCGTTTGATGGAAATTTCACCAAAGCCCGCGTACTGGCCGCCAATCGTGCCGTCGCTGTTATCGAAGACGATTTCCACGGTCGCTTGGCCGACCGGTTTGCGCGAATTTGACCCGTTGAAAATCACGTCGGCCATGGAGTCGCCGCGCAAATGTTTTGCCGAACTTTCGCCCATCACCCAGATTAGGGCGTCGATAATGTTGGATTTTCCGCAGCCGTTCGGGCCAACCACGCCGGTCAGGTTACCGGGCAAGGTTAGCGTGATCGGATCGACGAAAGATTTGAAGCCGGAAATCTTGATTCGGTTGATGCGCATGGGCGCAAAGCATACCCGATCGCGATTGCACCGCACAATGCAATTTAGCCACCGCAAAAAAACCACTAAAACTTTGTATTTGCTTGATAATTCGCGAGCTTTCTGGTGCCCGCCGAGGGCCGATGATAGGTCAGCTTTGGTGCAAGCCGGTATGCTAAGGTTAGTCCCCCCAGCGCGCCTGATACGAGTCCTTTCTATGCCGACCCAAGCGACCCGAGAACTGCAAGTTTTCGATAATCCGAAACCTGAGCGGGATTACCTGATTACAATTCAGTTGCCCGAATTCACCTGTCTGTGTCCACTCACCGGGCAACCGGATTTCGCGCACCTCGATCTCGCCTACATTCCGGACCAGCGTTGCATCGAACTGAAGGCGCTCAAGTTATATATCTGGTCATTCCGCGACGATGGTGCTTTCCACGAAGCCGTTACGAACGCCATCCTCGATGACGTCGTGGCTATTTGTGCGCCGCGCTTCGCGCGCCTGACGGCGAATTTCAACGTGCGTGGTGGCACCTATCCAACGATCGTCTGCGAGCATCGGCAAGCGGATTGGCACGCATCGTCAAGCAGTCTGATTCCGCCGCTGTGAGCGGCACTTCGGCAGGTGGATTTGTCGCAGGCGTCCGGCACGCACTGCGCGGTTTCAGACTCATCACAGCACCCGGCGTACGCGGCTTTGTCGTCGTGCCCTTGCTCATCAATATCAGCTTGTTCGTACTCGCTCTGATCGGCACCAGTCATGCACTTGACGCTGCGGTAGCGCGCTATCTCGCCAGTTGGCCGGAGTGGAGCCAATGGATCGTTTGGCTGCTGTTCGCGCTGCTCGCTGCCATCGCGGTTTTTTTCACCTTTACGCTGGTCGCCAATATCGTCGCGAGCCCATTTAACGGCATGCTCGCCGAAGCGGTTGAGCGACATCTAGGCCATGGCGGTGTCGCACCCGAATTTTCCTGGGGCCGACTGCTTGCTGAAGTGCGGCGCACAGTGGTCGCTGAGCTGCGCAAATTGCTCTACATTGCGTTGCGCGCGCTGCCCCTCGTTGTGATCAGTGTGATTCCGGTCATTAATGTCGCGGCGCCAGGCTTATGGCTGTTGTTTGGTGCGTGGATGTTATGTCTGGAATATCTGGACTGCCCGCATGGTAATCACGGTGCACTGTTTCCGCGTGTTGTCGACGCCATGCGCGAGCGCCGGCGTCTGGCGCTCGGATTCGGCATGACCATGACCTTTATCACGATCGTGCCGGTGCTCAACTTCATCGCAATGCCCGTCGGCGTTGCCGGTGCGACCAGTCTGTATTGCGGACATTACCGACCACAATAATGGACGGTGCCGCGGTCGGACGGTTCGCACCTTCGCCATCAGGTCCGCTCCATTTCGGTTCCGTGACGAGCGCTGTGGCGAGCTATCTCAACGTGCGCGCACAAAGGGGGCGCTGGTTACTGCGCATCGACGACCTCGACCCACCACGTGAAGAAGCTGGCGCCGCAGACGCCATTATCAGGACTCTCGAAGCGCTGGGGCTGCACTGGGACGGTGCGATCGTCTACCAGAGTCAACGTCTGGCGCAGTACCGCGCAGCACTCGAAAAACTCACCGCCGCAGGGCAGACGTTCATATGTACTTGTAGCCGCCGCCAGGTTGGCCCGGGCGCTTACCCGGGAACATGTCGCGGGAAGTGCAGCACGAGTCCTTCAACAGGCTCGGTTCGCGTTCTGGTGGGCGACGAGGCGACTTCATTCACCGATCTGCTGCATGGCGACTGCGACTTCAGACTCACAGATGAATGTGGCGATTTCATTGTGCAACGGGCCGACGGCTTAACCGCCTACCATCTCGCTGTCGTTGTGGATGACGCGGCCGCCGGTGTGACTGAAGTCGTGCGTGGTGGTGACTTACTGGATTCAACTCCACGCCAAATCCATTTACAAAAATTACTTGGGTTCAAGCATCCCCGCTACGCACATTTGCCCGTGGTACTGGGTGGTAACGGCGTAAAACTGAGCAAACAATCTCACGCACAGGCAATCAAACCCGAGCACGCTCCGCTCGCCGTGTTTCACGCTCTGGTGTTTTTGGGCTTTACCCCGCCGGCCGAGTTGCACGGCGCGGCGCCATGTGAGCTGCTGGACTGGGGTTTGAGAGTATGGCGATTGGACGCAGTCACACCGTTGTCGCGTAGCTACCCGGTGATGTTTGCGGATGCAAACATGGCGCGCAGCTCGGTGTAGTTTTTTGCGATCGGAAAGTGTGGATAATCGCGCACAACTTTTTCTGAAGGGCAGAACAGCATCGCCTGGTCAGCCTGCTCCAACATGCTGATATCGTTATAAGAATCGCCGGTTGCGACGACTTGGTAACTCAATGATTGAAACGCCTTGACGGCCTGTCGCTTGGGATCTTTCTGACGCAACTGGTAACCGCTGATGCGCCCGTCGTCGGCAACTTCCAGACGGTGACAAAGCATCATCGGGAATCCCAGTTTCGCAAGCAGCGGCTGCGCGAGTTCGTAGAATGTATCCGACAGTATGGCGACCTGGAATTCGCTCGATAGCCATTGCAGAAAGTCGGCGGCACCGGGGAGTGGATCGAGCCCCGACGCTGCTTCATTGAGTTCATTGAAACCGAGGCCGTGCTTCGCCATGATGTTCAGGCGGTAGGTCATCAGTTCGTCGTAGTCTGGAATATCGCGGGTAGTCAGTCTCAGATCGTCGATTCCCGTTCGTTCAGCAAGGCTGATCCAAATCTCAGGAACCAACACACCCTCAAAATCGAGACAGGCCACTTTCATGTACAAATACCTTATTGGCGCGCGCCCCGCGCACGCGAAAGCGGCGCAGTCTAGCAGACCTGATTTCGCTGTCCTACGGGGCTATCAAGGCTGACCCATGGTTGCTACGCGCGCCCTCAGAACGCTTTTAATCGCACTGTGCTGCCTCAGCACGCCGCTGTCGGCAGAAGTGCGTGTGAGCGCAGTCGCGCTATTCAAAGGCAAGGCTATGCTGAACATCGACGGCCATCAGCATATGTTGAAGGTGGGCGAAACCAGCAGCGAGGGCGTGACCCTGATTGCTGCCGATCCGACCCGAGTGCGCATTTCCATCGCAGGTTCCATCCGCGATCTCAAACTAGACACCCGCATTGGTGGAGCCCTTGGCAAGGTGCCGGAGAACACTATCGTACGCCTGGTGCCCGGCAGACATGGGCACTACTTCTCGGATGGACAGATCAACGGCAATCCGATTCGTTTTCTTGTCGACACCGGGGCAACCTCGGTCGCAATCAACAAAAACATGGCACGCCAAATAGGTTTGCAATATCAGGTTGATGGGCAGCGTGGACTCGTCGATACAGCGAATGGAACCGTCGCGGCCTATCGCGTGATATTCGATGAAGTAAAAATTCAGGCTCTGACGCTGAAGCGGGTGCCGGGCGTGGTCCTGGACGGTGACTCGCCAAGTGAGGCCTTGCTCGGCCAATCATTTCTCAATCGCCTCGACATTCACCGCCAGGGCGCTGTACTGGAACTGCGCGCTCGCTAACACCTGCGCCGCAGTCAACGGTGCCCAGGCATAACACCACGCGCACTCCCCAAGCGTTCGGACGAACGGCTTATCGCTAGTCGCGCCCACGCTGCCACAGAACTTCTCCGGCGCCCGATTCACGCGCAATAATTCTGGCCGCAACGAACAACAGATCAGACAGGCGGTTGACGAATTTGATCGCGTGCTCCCCGACTGGTTCGCTCGAGGACAGTTCCCACGTGCGCCGCTCCGCGCGCCGACACACCGCCCGACACTGGTGCGCGAGGGCTGCCGCACGGCTACCGCCAGGCAAAATAAATTCCTTCAGGGCCGGCAATTCTTCGTTGTAAAGGTCGATCGCTGCTTCCAGTTTAGTGACTGCCGGTGCCCCGATGAACTCGCTGCCGGGAATCGATAGCTCGCCCCCTAAATCGAATAAATCGTGCTGAATATCAATCAGCAGAGCGTGCATCTGTGGACGCAGGGTTTCCGCGAGCAACAGTCCGATGACGCAATTCAGCTCGTCAATGTCGCCAATTGCCTGCATGCGCGCACTGTGCTTCTCCGTGCGGCTACCGTCTCCTAATCCCGTTGTACCGCCGTCGCCGGTACGCGTATAGATCTTTGACAGTCGATTTCCCATGCTGAGTTCCCGGCGCGTTGATGAGTCCGCCACTGTAATCGACCTCACGAAAGCGTCGCAACGGCGACCTGAATGGGCGCCTGCCTGCAGCGGTCAATTCGTGGTCACGACATGAGATAATAAGGGCGTGATTTTGCCGCGCTATTTTATCCGCGAGACCGTGAAGCTAACCGCCGCAATCATCGGTGGTTTGTTTGTTATTTATCTGAGTACCCGGTTCGCCAGCTATCTCGGCGAGGCTGCCGAAGGCAAGATCGCGCCCCAACACATCGCGCGTATTGTGTCCCTGAAAATGTTGATCTCGATGAAGGACTTACTGCCGATGGCGCTGTTCCTTGGCACTTTTGGGGCAATTACCCGCATCCAACAGAATTCCGAATGGACCGCGATGCGCGCCGCAGGCTTGTCCCACCAGCAGCTCCTGAAGCCGCTTTTTTTTCTCTCGGGTAGTGCGGCTGTGCTGGTCGGCATTATTACTCTGGTAGCCGGGCCTCGCATCGAGCTCAATTTGCAGGAATTGAGTGAGGTATCGGAGAACGAAGCCACCATAGCAGGCGTAAAGGCGGGGCGCTTTCGGGATTTCGGCGGCGGCGAGCAAGTGTTCTACGCCGAATCAATCTCAGACGATGAACGCTATCTTGAGCAGGCCTTCGTGCGCGATGGCGACGGCGTGTTGCGGTCGAACCGCGCGCGCATTGAGACCGACACTGAATCCCTGGACCGCTTTGCAGTTTTCGAACAAGGCACGAATTACGAAGGCGACGCCGGCACGCTCGACTATGTGGTGACCCAGTTCAGCCGCTACGCGGTACGAATCGAGAATCGCCAGCCCCGGCAGTTGGGCGCACATATCGGATTTCTCTTTACCCCGGAATTATTTCGCCATGAGGAAGCGCCCTACGCCATCGAGTTTCATTGGCGACTCGCGCTGCCGATTTGTACGATCCTGGCCCCGGCGCTGGCCCTCCTCATTGGCCTGGCGAATCGGCGCGGCGCCTGGCATCTTGGGTTGATTACGGCCATATCGGCCTATTTCGCCTACACTAACGTGCTTGGCGTCGGGCGCGCACTGATGCGCAAGGAAGTATTGTCCCCATTGCTCGGTCTGTGGCCTATCCATTTCGTCTTCCTGGCGGCCGTGGTCACGGTATTCCTCTGGCAACGCCGCCTGCTGCGCCTGCGCCGCCGCCCGACGCAGGAATTACTACGAGCTTAAGTTCGCCGGTCATCCCGAGTAAAATGCGCGGCCACCTTCCTGAACAGCACCTATGACTACTGCTACACATCCACTTGTTGACCTGCTCGAAAACAAAATAGCCGTGCTGGACGGTGCCATGGGCACCGTCATTCAGATGCACGAGCTGCAAGAGAGCCATTTTCGCGGCGACCGCTTCGTCGATCATGGACAGGATTTAAAGGGTAATAACGACCTTCTTAATCTGACCCAGCCAAAGCTCATTAAAGGCATTCATCGTTCGTTCCTGAATGTCGGCTCGGACATCATTGAAACCAATACCTTCAACGCCACGCGCATATCCCAATCCGACTATGCTCTTGAAGCGATTGCGCGAGAGCTCAACGAAACAGGCGCGCGGCTGGCGCGTGCAGCCATTGAGGAGTACCAGGACAGCAACGACGATGCGACGCCGAAGTTCGTCGCCGGCGTCATCGGACCGACCAACCGCACCGCGTCGGTATCGCCGGATGTCAACGATCCGGGATTTCGCAATGTCGATTTCGAGACCTTACGAGCAACTTACTACGACGCCTGCGAAGGTCTGCTGGACGGTGGCGTTGATCTCATTTTGATTGAAACGATATTCGATACGCTGAACGCGAAAGCTGCGATTTTTGCAGTGAGCGAATGTCTCGAAGCGCGCGGACTCGATGTGCCGTTGATGATCTCGGGCACTATCACCGACCGCAGTGGTCGCACCCTGACTGGTCAGACTACCGAGGCGTTCTGGAATTCTGTACGCCACGCGCAGCCGCTTGCGATTGGTTTAAACTGCGCGCTTGGGGCGAAGGATCTACGGCCGTACATCGAAGAACTGTCACGCGTTGCCGACACGTTCGTCAGCGTCCACCCCAATGCTGGACTGCCTAACGCGTTTGGCGAGTACGACGAAAGCCCAGAGTACATGGCTGAAATCATTGCTGATTTCGCGGCTACAGGACTGGTCAATATTGTTGGTGGTTGTTGCGGAACGACGCCGGAACATTTGCGCGCGATTAGCGGGGCAGTCCGCGACATGCCACCGCGACGGCGCCCGCAGATTGAGCGCTATTGCCGCCTGAGCGGACTTGAGCCGTTAAACATCACGCCCGACAAAGGCTTTATTAATGTTGGCGAGCGCACCAATGTCACTGGTTCGCCGAAGTTCTCCCGACTCGTCAAAGATGGCGACCTCGACGGGGCGGTGGAAGTGGCTCGCCAGCAAGTCGAGAACGGCGCCCAGTTGATTGACGTCAATATGGACGAAGGCATGCTCGACTCGGTTGAGCTCATGCAGCGCTTCCAAAACTTAATTGCCTCTGATCCCGATATCAGCCGCGTACCGGTGATGCTCGATTCTTCGAACTGGGACGTCATCGAGGCAGGCCTGCGTTGTCTGCAGGGTAAGGGCGTTGTTAATTCAATCAGCCTGAAAGAAGGCGAAGAAAAATTCCTTGCGCAAGCGCGTTTGGTCCGCCGCTACGGCGCGGCAGTGGTCGTGATGGCGTTTGACGAGCAGGGTCAGGCTGATACGGCGGAACGAAAGTTCGAGATCTGCGAGCGCTCATATAAGTTACTGACTGAAGCTGTCGGCTTCCCGCCCGAAGACATTATTTTCGACCCGAATGTGCTCACGGTGGCAACCGGCATGGCTGAGCACAACGATTATGCGCGCGCCTTCTTCGCCGCAACTGCAGAGATCAAAAAACACCTGCCGCACGCCCTGGTGAGTGGCGGGTTGAGCAACGTGTCCTTCTCGTTTCGTGGTAATAACCCGGTCCGCGAAGCGATGCACGCTTCGTTCCTGTACCACGGTATTCGCGACGGCCTGGATATGGCGATTGTGAATGCCGGTCAGCTCGGCATCTATGAAGGGATCGAGCCGCAGCTGCTGACCCGTATCGAGGATGTGTTGTTCAATCGCAATGATGAGGCAACCGACGCGCTGATCGATTTCGCGCGCGGTGTTCAAGGGGTCGAAAAAGAGGACAAACGCGATCTGGCATGGCGCGAAGGCACTGTGCAGGAGCGCATCTCCTATGCACTCGTGCGCGGTATTGCCGACTATATCGTTGACGACACCGAACTCGCACGCCAGGAGTACGACTTCCCGCTGCAGGTGATCGAAGGCCCGCTGATGGACGGCATGGGGGTGGTCGGCGATCTGTTCGGGGCCGGCAAAATGTTTTTGCCGCAGGTGGTGAAAAGCGCTCGCGTGATGAAAAAAGCAGTCGCGCATCTGATCCCGTTTATTGAGGAACAAAAGGCGGCTTCGGGCGACCAGCGCGCACAGCCGAAAATTTTGCTTGCCACCGTTAAAGGCGATGTACACGACATCGGGAAGAACATCGTCGGCGTCGTCCTGCAATGCAATAACTTCGCTGTGCTTGATCTCGGCGTGATGGTCGCGATGAAAGATATTCTCGACACCGCAGAACGCGAGAAGGTCGATGTGATTGGCTTAAGCGGGCTGATTACGCCGTCGCTCGAAGAGATGGTGTACGTGGCCAAGGAGATGGAGAAACGCGGCGTCGAACTGCCGTTACTCATTGGTGGTGCGACCACCTCGCGCACGCACACCGCAGTCAAGATTGCGCAAAGTTATTCCGGGCCGACAGTCCACGTTAAAGACGCATCGCGTGCGGTCGGCGTGGTGAGCAATTTGCTCAGCGACGAACTGAAAGCCGGGTTTGTCTCAACCATCAGCGATGAATACGCGACTGTGCGGCAACGGCATGCCGATCGACGCTCGGCGACTAAACTGGTCGCCCTGAACGAGGCCCGGGCCAATCGCCTCACGACGGATTGGGCCAGCTATGCCACTCAGCCGCCCGCACAACCCGGCATTCACGTACTCGATGACTATCCGCTGGCCGATTTGGTCGACTATATCGACTGGACGCCATTTTTCATGACCTGGGAGTTGGCAGGTCGCTACCCGCGCATCCTGAACGACGACGTGGTCGGTGAACAGGCTCGTCACCTGCACCACGATGCCAAACAGATGCTGGCGGAAATTGTCAGCGGTAAGCTCTTGCGTGCCCGTGCAGTGTTTGGGTTGTTCCCCGCCAACCGGGTCGCAGCCGAAGACATTGCTATTTTCAGCGATGAGTCTCGCGCCGAACCACTCACTGTGATTCACAGCCTGCGCCAGCAGCAGCCCAAACCAAGCGGTCAACCGAATTACGCTCTGGCTGATTTTGTCGCGCCGGCAGATGCCGCAATTCAGGATTACATGGGAGCCTTTGCGGTGACCACCGGCATTGGCCTGGATGCGCTGGTGACGGCCTATGAAGCCGAGCACGATGACTACAACTCGATCATGGCCAAAGCGCTTGCCGATCGTCTTGCCGAGGCCTTCGCTGAGCGTCTCCACGAACTGGTGCGCACGAAATACTGGGGCTATGCCAACGACGAAACGCTGGCGCGAGATGATTTAATCGCCGAGAAATACGACGGTATCCGCCCTGCCCCTGGCTATCCTGCGTGTCCGGATCACACCGAAAAACAACTGCTATGGAACATGCTGGATGTTGAGAAAAACGCCGGCATCACGCTGACTGAAAGTTTTGCCATGAGCCCGGCCGCTGCAGTCAGTGGGTGGTATTTTTCCCACCCGCAGTCGCGCTATTTCGGGGTCGGCAAAATTGGCCGTGACCAGGTTGCCGATTACGCCGAACGTAAAGGCATGAGTATCGCCGACGCCGAACGCTGGCTGGCCGCGAACTTGAGCTACGACCCGGACGAATGAGTTCCCAACTGTCTTTTCGCGATCGCATTGAATGTGCGACGTTACTCGCCGCCGACACGCCGCTCGAGCAAGTCCTTGCGACCGGGTGGGTGCGCACCAAGCGCGAATCAAAAGGCTTCGCGTTTCTCGAGATCAATGACGGCAGTGGCCTGGCGAATCTGCAGGTGATTATCGACGCCGCAGCGCAAGGCTACGATTGCTTGCCTGCTATCGCGACCGGCTCTGCCGTCAGCGTGCGCGGTGCGCTGATCGAATCGCCTGGCAAAGGCCAGCGCTGGGAACTCTCTGCTACGGAGCTAATCGTTATTGGTGCATGCGCAGACGATTTTCCGTTGCAGAAAAAACGTCATAGCGACGAGTTCCTGCGCACCATCGCCCATCTGCGCGCCAGAACCAACAAGTACGGCGCGATGGCGCGTATTCGCTCGCGATTATCGTGGGCCATTCACGATTTTTTTCAAAAGCGCGGCTTTAACTACATCCACACACCGATCATTACCGGTTCTGATTGCGAAGGTGCCGGTGAAATGTTTCGCGTCACGACCCACGATCCCTACGCCAGCAAGACCAGCACCCGTGACGAGGATTTTTTTGGTAAGGAAGCACACCTCACTGTGTCCGGCCAACTTTCGGTAGAGACCTACTGTCTGGCGTTGAGCAAGGTCTACGCCTTCGGACCGACCTTCCGCTCGGAGAATTCCAACACCAGCCGGCACATGGCGGAATTCTGGATGGTCGAACCGGAGATCGCCTTTGCCGACATTCACGACGACATGCAACTTGCCGAAGATCTGGTCCGCGCGTTGGTTGAATTCGTCATTGAAGATTGCGCCGAAGATTTAGATCTATTCGCACGTTTCGTGGATAAGGATCTCATGACCCGCCTGCAGGCGTTGCGCGAGCGCAGTTTCACCCGGCTAACTTATGGCGAGGCCATCGAGCTGCTGCAAAAAGCGGATCAGACCTTTGAATTCAAACCCGAATGGGGCGCCGATTTACAGGCCGAACACGAGCGCTATCTGACTGAGTCGCATTTCAACGGCCCGGTCTTTGTGTACGACTGGCCAAAAGAGATTAAAGCGTTCTATATGCGGATGAACGATGACGGACGTACCGTCGCCGCAATGGATTTACTCGTCCCCCATTGTGGTGAACTGGTCGGTGGCAGCGCCCGCGAGGAGCGCCTGGATGTACTCACGCAACGCATTAACGAGCTTGGTTTCGATGAGAAGGACTACTGGTGGTACCTCGATACACGACGCTTCGGCAGCGTGCCGCACGCCGGCTTCGGGCTCGGCTTCGAGCGCTTCCTGATGTTCGTTACCGGTGTCGCCAACATTCGCGATGTCATTCCGTTTCCGCGCACACCGCGCAACCTGGATTTCTGACATGCAGGTGATGGTCGATTTTTGTGTCGTCCCCATCGGGGTGGGCGTCTCGGTATCGCCACACGTCGCCGAATGTGAACGCATTATTCGCGATGCCGGGCTGAACGCCCATTTGCATCCCTATGGCACCGTCATTGAAGGAGAATGGGACGCCGTGTTCGCAGTCGTTAAACGCTGCCACGAGCGTGTCCATGCGATGGGCGCACGACGCATTTCGACCTCGATGCGAGTCGGCACACGCACGGATAAACAACAAACCATGGACGATAAATTGAACAGCGTGCGCACCCTCCTCGCGCGCGATCAGGACAGTTAAGGTAATGCGTTAATGAGTACAACAACCCCGAGCTACGTCAGCGGCATCAGCGCCACACCCCTCATGTTCCAGACCATCGGCGATGCGCTTGAGCAAGCCGCTGAACAATTTGGTGATCGCGATGCAGTGATCGTGCGGCACCAGAATGTGCGCATGAGTTATGCCGAACTGAACACCGCAGTGGACGAACTTGCTGCCGGTTTGTTGTCACTCGGCTTGCAACCCGGAGAACGGATTGGCATCTGGTCGCCAAACCGCATCGAATGGGTATTGACGCAGTTTGCGACCGCAAAAATTGGCCTGGTGCTGGTTAACATCAACCCGGCATACCGTATTTCGGAACTGGAATACGCGCTCAATCAGGTTGAGTGCAAAGCCATCGTCATTGCCGACCGATTCAAGACCAGCGACTACGTCGCCATGCTGCGGGAGATTGCACCGGAATGTGCCGATTGCGCACCGGGAGCGCTGCGCAGCGCGCGTCTGCCGCACCTGCAGAGCATCATCTGTACCGCAGATGAATCGCTCCCGGGCATGTATCGTTTTGCCGACATCAACGCCGCCGCCACTGCAGAAACCCGCGGCCAGGTCGCCGACATCAAAACAACCCTGGACCCGGATGATGCCATCAACATCCAGTTCACCAGCGGCACCACCGGCATGCCGAAAGGCGCAACCTTGAGCCATTTTAATATCGTCAACAACGGTTACTTCGTTGGACTGGCGATGAAATTCTCGGCTGACGATCGGTTGTGCATCCCGGTTCCTCTCTATCACTGCTTCGGCATGGTCATGGGCGTACTCACCTGCACCACGCACGGGGCAGCAATGGTCTTCCCCGGCGAAGGATTCGATCCCGGCGATGTACTACAGGCCATTGCGGCCGAGCGCTGCACCGCTTTGCACGGCGTGCCGACGATGTTCATCGGCGAACTCGATCATCCAGAGTTCGCCAACACTGATTTGTCTTCGCTGCGCACCGGCATCATGGCGGGCGCGCCGTGCCCGATTGAAGTGATGAAGCGCGTACAGAAAGAGATGAACATGGGTGAAGTCACGATCGCTTACGGCATGACCGAGACCAGCCCGGTAAGTTTTCAATCCGGCACCGACGATCCACTGGACAAACGCGTGTCCACGGTTGGCCGCGTGATGCCGCATGTGCAGGTCAAGATCATCGACGAGGACGGCAAGGTCGTCGCGCGCGGTGAGCGCGGCGAATTGTGCACGCGCGGCTATAGCGTCATGCACGGCTACTGGAACGAACCGGAAAAAACCGCTGATTCAATTGATAGCGGCGGCTGGATGCATACCGGCGATCTTGCGGTGATCGATGATGAAGGCTATTGCAATATCGTCGGTCGCGTAAAAGACATGATTATTCGTGGCGGAGAGAACGTCTATCCGCGCGAAATCGAGGAATACCTGTATCGCCATGACAAGATTCAGGACGTCGCCGTATTCGGCGTGCCCGATGAGCGTTACGGTGAAGCAGTCGCCGCGTGGATTCAGCTGCGCGATGGCGAGAGCGCTGACGAAGATGAGATTCGAGAATTCTGCAGAGGCCAGATTGCCCACTACAAGGTTCCTGCGCACATTCGCTTCGTCAATGAATTTCCGATGACCGTGACCGGCAAGATTCAAAAATTCGTCATGCGTGACCACATGGCTGAAGAACTGGGTCTGGACACGGCGAAAACTGCCTGAGCAGCGGGTTGCTGAGCAGGTCCCAAGGCCCGCCATAGCCCGCGCACGGAATGCTTTTCAAAGTGCGGCGCTTAAAGAAGCCGGCAACATAACTAGAAGTGGCAGTCCGGCCCCATGCACAGTAAATCCGTCGACCTGAGATTCTCGCTGCGCACGGGCAACTAACCTGGCGGAGGGCCGGCAATTGTCAGCCGCGTCCTTTTTGCCGAGAATAGGCCGCAGGTCTTTCGCCCAACTTCACAGGAGTTCACACGATGGCAGCAGGCATCCTCGCCTACGGTGGCTACGTGCCCAAAGCACGGCTACAACGCGCAGAAATTGCCAAGGCGCACAGCTGGTTCAATCCTGGCTTGCGGAGTTTAGGGCGCGGTGAGCGCGCGATGGCGAACTGGGACGAGGACACGGTGACGATGGCAGTCGAGGCCGGGCGTGATTGCCTCGCCGATATGCCGCGCGGCGACGTCGGTGGGCTGTACATGGCGTCGACCACCTATCCGTTTCTGGACAGACAAAACTCCGGCATCCTGGCTGAGGCCCTAAACCTGAGCCGTGGCGTGCAAGCAGTCGATTTATCCTCTTCGCAGCGCGCCGGCAGTTCGGCGCTGATGCTCGCGTTGCAAACCAGTGGCGAGCGCAAAACCCTCGTTTGCGCCAGTGAGAAACGCCGGACCAAAGCGGCCAGCCCGCTCGAATTCAGCTGCGGTGACGGCGCTGCCGCGCTGTTGGTTGGCGAAGGCGCGGTGATAGCGCGCTATCTGGGCGGTGCGACAGAGACCGTTGATTTCGTCGATCATTTCCGTGGCGAAGGCGAAAGTTTCGATTACACCTGGGAAGAGCGCTGGGTGCGCGACGAAAGCTACCTCAAGATTGTCCCGGGGGTTGTTGCCGCGGCTTTAGACAGAGCGGGCGTCCCGGCCGATTCGATTTCCAAGTTCTGTGTCCCCTCCACGATGCCTGCAGTCGCGCCCATGCTGGTCAAGACCATTGGCTTGCCACCCAAGTCAGTCGCCGACGACCTGCAGGCCAACTGCGGCGAAACTGGCACTGCCCATTCATTAGTGATGCTGGTCAACGCGCTGGAACAGGCTGAAGCAGGCGACAAGATTCTCATGATTGGATTTGGACAGGGTTGCGACGCGCTTGTTTTTGAAGTCACGCCCGCGATCTCGACCATGCGTGGTCGACTTGGCATCGACGGTCATCTCGCGCGCCGTCGCGAAGAGCACAATTATCAGCGCTTTGTTGCTTTTAACGAGTTACTCATCATGGAGCGCGGCATTCGTGCTGAGACCGACAAGGTCACCGGGCTCACCACCCTGTACCGCAATCGGGCGATGACGCAGGGGTTTATCGGGGGCAAATGCAATAAGTGCGGCACCTTGCAGTTTCCAAAGACGAATATCTGCGTCGATGCGGATTGCGCGGCCATTGGCAGCCAGGAGGATGAGCCGTTTTCGAGCAAAACAGCCAAGCTCAACTCCTACACGGCCGATGGTCTGACTTATACCCCGGACCCGCCGAACTACTTTGGCATGGTGCAATTCGACGAAGGCGGACGCCTGATGAGCGACTTCACCGACATTGACCCGGACACCGAATTGGTTGTGGGCATGCCGATGAGGATGGTATTCCGAGTAAAAGATTACGATAAGCGTCGCGGTTTTCGGCGATACTTCTGGAAAGCGACACCGGCCGATGGGGCCGCATAGGGAGATTTGATATGGCATCAGGAATCAAAGACAAAGTAGCAATCCTTGGCATGGGCTGCGCCAAGTTCGGCGAGCGCTGGGACAAAAACGCCGACGATCTCATCGTCGAAGCGTATACCGAGGCACTCGCGGATGCAGGTATTGAAACCAATCAAATCGACGCAGCGTGGTTCGGCACGGCGATCGAAGAGCAGCATGTCGGTAAATCGGGGGTGCCGTTGGCAACGGCGCTACGGCTGCCCTACATTCCGGTAACTCGCGTGGAGAACTACTGCGCCAGTGGTACGGAAGCGTTTCGGGGCGCGGTCTATGCAGTTGCCTCAGGCGCGGCCGACATCGCCCTCGCTGTCGGCGTCGAGAAGCTGAAAGACACCGGTTACGGCGGCCTGCCGCAACGCAGCCGCGGTTCGGTCAATGATCTGTACTGGGCGAATGCTTCTGCGCCCGGATCATTTGCGCAATTGGCGGCAGCCTACTCGGCCAAACATGGCGTTGATGCTGGCGATTTGAAGCGCGCGATGGCGCATATTTCAATCAAGAGCCATGACAACGGCTCGCGCAACCCGAAGGCCCATCTGCGCAACAAGATTAACGAGGAAAAAGTTCTCAACGCGCCAATGATTGCCGATCCGTTGGGCTTATATGACTGCTGTGGCGTGAGCGACGGCTCGGCATGTGCCATCGTCACCACACCAGAAATCGCCCGCGCACTTGGCAAGAAAGATCTGGTTACGGTCAAGGCGCTACAACTGGCGGTCTCCAATGGTACCGAAGCCCAACATAACTCTTGGGACGGCAGCTATTTCATGACCACGCGCAAAGCCGCAGAACGGGCGTATAAAGAGGCTGATATCAGCAAACCTCGCGACCAGATCAGTTTGTTTGAAGTCCACGATTGCTTCTCAATTACTGAATTGGTGACGATGGAGGATTTGTACATTTCACCTGAGGGCCGCGCGGTGAATGACGTCATGGATGGCTTTTATGACGCTGACGGCAAGGTGCCATGTCAGATTGATGGTGGACTCAAATGCTTCGGGCACCCGATTGGCGCGTCGGGCTTACGCATGATTTACGAGATGTACCTGCAGATGCACGGCCGTGCGGGCGAACGCCAACGGCAGCAAGAACCGGTGTTCGGCCTGACGCATAATCTGGGCGGCTTTCCGCACCAGAACGTGTCGTCTGTGACGATTGTGGGTAAGGAAGGCGCATGATCTAGCCTCCCAGGCCCACTAAAAAAGGCGCAGCTTCTGCGCCTTTTTTTTTTGCCTCTACACCACCGGCGTTGGCATTTGGACCTGATTCAGATCAATCCATCAGACGGCCATCTGCATCGCGCAACTCAGGACCATTAACGCGTGCGCGACCATCACCAAAGCCACTGTCGCGGGCTTTAAGTGCCGCCTTCAGCCCGACTTCCTTAACGTTGTCTTTGAACACTTTAGTGCCCGGGGCCAGATGACCGCGGGCGTCGTTCTCGGCCGCCATGCGTTGCAGGGTGCGTGCGCCCATCAGCTCCATCCCGACGTTAACAATGCGCTTGTTGGCGCTGAGTAAATCCGGATCGATTTGGGCCAGGCGATCGAGCAAGCTCTCGCACTCACTCTCAAGGTACTCAAGCGGCACGGATTTCAAGGCGAAACCAATTTGCTGCGCTTCTGCGCCGGTAATCGTGTCGCCGGTCAGACACAAGCGCTTCGCCCATTGCGGACCGACGTGATAGATCCACATCTGATTCGGTAGCGACCCCAGGTCGCGCGCCGGCGGGAAACCAATCACGGCGTCGTCGGCGACAATCACCATGTCACACAGCAACGCCAAATCCGTGCCGCCGGCGAGGCAGTATCCGTGCACCTGGGCGATAACCGGTTTGTGCATATCAAACAGCGCCATACGCAGTCGTTGGGTACGCTCCAAGCGCCAAATGTCGTCGTCGATGGTCGGCTCGGCGTAGATATTCCCGCCACGCCGGTCTCTGGCCTGCGCCTCTTTCGCACGTGCGCCCGGGTCGAGATCGTAGCCGGAGCTAAAGCAACTGCCGGCCCCTTTTAGAACCACCGCGTGCACCGCCTTGTGATCATCGGCCTCCCACAGCGCGTGATTCAGTTCCTCCAGCAAAGCGAGCGATAGGGCATTGCGCTTAGCGGGTCGATTGAGGGTGATTCGCGCACGTCCGCGCTCGACCTGATAGTCGATAAATTCGTAGTCCGGCATCGATAGTCTCCGACTGTTCAACTGACAGTGCCGACCCCAGTGATTAGCACTCAAATCCATCTTACCCCTGCAGTGCGCGATTCCATTACTATTCGGGTGTGGATTCAGCACGAGTGAGCGAGCGTCAGGTGGTTAGCATTGAACGTGAGGTAGAACACAACGCCAGGCGCATTGTGATCATTGGCGCCGGCCCCGGCGGTATCTGCATGGGCATCAAATTGCTCCAGGCGGGTTACGAGAACTTCGTCATCCTTGAGAAAGCACCAGGACTCGGTGGCACTTGGTGGCACAACCGCTACCCGGGCGCTGCCTGCGACGTGCCGTCGCATCTGTATTCGTTCAGTTTTGAAGTTAAGCGGGACTGGAGCACGCCCTATGCGGATGCGCCGGAGATTCTTGAATACGTGCAGGCGTGCGCCGACAAGTACGCCGTCACGCCACATGTACGCCTGAATACCGAAGTCACTGCCGCAGCCTGGGATGACGATGCCGGACATTGGCACGTCCATACCAATGCCGGCGACCATTACACGGCCGCTGTGCTCGTCGCCGCCCAGGGCATGTTCAATGAACCGGTGTGGCCCGCAATCGAAGGTCTCGATCAATTCGCTGGCACCCAATTCCACACTGCTCGCTGGGACCACAATCACGACCTCCGCGGTGAACGGATCGGGGTGATCGGCAGTGCCGCGAGCGCTGTCCAGTGTGTACCCGAAGTGGCCAGACAAGCAGCACATCTGACCCTGTTTCAGCGCACCCCGAATTGGGTTATGCCGAAAAAAGATCGCCCCTACTCCGCGAAGAAACTCGAGTATTTCGCTACCGCACCGGATGCCGTCGAGCAAAATCGGTTTCGACTCTGGCAGCAGTTTGAAGGCTTCGTATTGCTTGATGATGCAGACCGTTATGAGGCCTCGGTCAACATGGTGCTGGATAACATTGCGCTGGTCGAAAACCCCCAGCTGCGCGATAAACTGACTCCCCGCTACGCCTTTGGTTGCAAACGCGTACTGCTGTCGAGCAAGTACTATCAGGCTTTTAATCGCGACAACGTGCAGCTGGTGACGGACGGCATCGAGCGCGTCACGGCGAACGGCGTTGTGACTGCCGACGGTACCGAGCATCAGTTCGACACCCTTGTGATTGCGACCGGATTTAACGTCACGCGCTATTTGTCCAGCATTGATGTAGTGGGCCGCGGCGGACAACACCTGAACGATGCTTGGGCCAATGGTGCGCAGGCCTATCTCGGTATCAGCACCGCTGGATTTCCCAATCTGTTCCAGCTCTACGGACCGAACACCAACAAAGGCTCCATTTTGTTCATGATCGAGTGTCAGGCCGCTTATATCGTGCGTCAGCTGGAGCGCCTGGACAGTGAGCAACTGGCGTTCATGGACGTGCGCGCCGAGGTGATGGACGAGTACAACCTCGGCATTCAACACGACGCCAACGGCATCGGCGTCTGGGCTGAAGATTGTAATAATTACTTTCGTCACGCCTCCGGTCGCGTGGTCACCCAGTATCCGCGCAACATGGGCCAATACCGCCTTGATACGACAGCCCCGGATACGCACGCTTACGACGTCGAACCACTGGCATCTCCCGCCTATTTCAGTCGCTAATATGCGCGACAACGGGCACCTGCGGCAGCCTATAATTCGGCTGCGCGGTCATTAGCGACAAAAGGTTAATTCTTATGAGTACTGATTCTTCCAGCGACGGATTAAGCGCAATTATTGACGACATGGTCAACGCTTATAACGAGAAGGATTTCGAGCGCCTGCGCGGATTTCTGGCCCCGCAATTTTACTTTTGCCACCACAACCGTAACTTCGAACACAACGACGCCGACGACTTCATCGAAACGCTCAAGACCTTTGCCAGCAATCTGGTGCCGGACCGCAAGCTCAGCGAACCTGAATCTGTTATTGAGTCGGGCAACACGGTCGTGCGCACGCATACCTGGGGTGGTCTCGCGACGACTGATATTCCAGGCATCGGCGCGGACGGAGAGTTAATCGAAATACAGCTCTGCTCAATCTATGTCTTTGAGGGCAATCTCGTCACCGAGTATCACGATTATGGGTAAGTCGAACGCGAGGACCGAACTGGCTGGTCCGCTGGCTGCGCTGTGATGCGGCATAGTCGATGACTGAACCAACGGCATCAACACCCCGGGATGACCTACCCCTGAGTGGGTTTCGCGTCGTCGAATTTTCTCAGATGGTGGCCGCACCATCGGCGGCCTTACTGCTCGCCGACTATGGCGCCGAAGTCATCAAAATCGAACCACCCGGCGGCGACAACGTGCGCTTATTGCGCTCACAAGTTGCGACGGATTTGCCCGTGTCGCCAGTGTTCCTGGGTTACAACCGTGGCAAGCGCCTGATACGACTCGATCTGCGCGACCCGGACCAGCTCAACGAGGCGAAGCGGCTAATCGAAGGCGCCGATGTGATGATTGAGTCGTCCCGACCCGGCGCAATGACCCGGCTCGGGCTCGGTCCTGACGCCATGCGCGCGCTTAACCCGCGACTGGTCTACGCCTCGATCTCAGGATTCGGCTGGACGGCCTCCACCATCGATAAACGCGGCGTTGATCTGATTGTGCAAGCCGAGAGCGGCATCATGTCGCTGACCGGGCCGGCCGAGCAGCCAATGAAAGTCGGTTTCACGATGGTCGACGCGGCAAGTGGGCATGCGCTTTGCCATGGCATTCTCGCCGCCTTGTTACGCCGCGAGCGCAAAGGCAGCGGTGAACACGTGCAGGTCAGTCTGTACGATGTCGCACTACACCTGCAGACCGGGCCGCTGGCCGAGTTCCAGATGACAGGTCATCAGGCACCGCGTAGCGGCAACAGCGCCCCGCTCGCTGCCCCTGCCGATTTGCTCCGTTGTGGCGACGGTGCGATTGTCATATCCGCCTATCTCGATGCGCACTGGTTGCGCTTCGTGGAAGCAATCGGCGGTGCGCAGCTTGCTACCGATCCGCGTTTCGCTTCCGGTCCATCACGCATAGACAATCGAACGGAATTGATTGCCGAGTTGGAAAGCCTGCTTGCGGCACAAAGCGCAGCGCACTGGGAAGAAAAACTCGCTGCGGAAGGGTTGCTGGTAGGTCAGGTCAAAGACCACGCGCAGGTCTGTGACTCGCCCTACACCCTCGAATCCAACGCGCTCGCCAGCGGTGGCGAGTTGCCCGGCGTACACAATCCCGCCCAGCTTGAGTGCACGACACGGGAGGGATTTGCCGCGCCGACCGAATGTTCTGCGCAAGACATCGATTGGTTGACTGACGGCGCTTAGAAAATCCTGTCGGCCGCGGTGTAAGCAAGGCAATTCGTGGCCACCCTCCAGTAGCGTTGCGTACCAGTGGTTCAATAATTCCGGCACCTCGTTCTCGCTCGCGCCGTTGGCGCCTTAGTCGCTCCCCTACTTGGCAAGCGTTTTAGCGCGCTTCCGCGGTTAGCTTCGAACTGCCAACGACGAGCGTCCGCACTGAACTAGCTCGTCGGTGATTCAGGAAATAGGCCCGGCATCCAGAACGATGCCAGAGATGCTGGGAAAATTAGCTTCAGGGGCGCTCTGGTACTTTCGGTTGCGAGCACGCCCAGATCAATCAGCACCGACGTGATCCGTCTGGCTTGCCGTTCAGTCGTTCCGAGCAAGTTGGGAATCTCACCGCGGGAAAGTTCACCGCGGTAGAGAATTGCCTCTAATACGATCTTGGATTTTTCCGGTAGCGCGCCATCTCGAACCTCCCCTTCTGCCCACATCAGGATGCGGTTCTTGAGCTTGTTAGGCTGAACAAGCTTTTCCATGAAATCAATTTGATCAAGGCAGGTGGCGAGAAAAAAGCGTACAAATTCGGCTAGCGATTCTTCACTGAGATTTCCTCTGCCGTCCAGGTCATTTCTACTCAGCGCATCACAGGCCCTGAGGTGTCTCTTGTAGGTACTGTCATTGCGAGCAAGACCTCTTGCAACTGACCATATGCCACCCGTATCCAGGGACTCTCGCAATAAGGCATAAGACATCAGCCGGGCCACCCGCCCGTTCCCATCGAGGAACGGGTGGAGCCACAGAAAGCGATGGTGAGCTGCTGCGGCTGCGACAATGGCGTCCACGTTCCCGAGATCGCTATAGGCTTCTTCAAAGCGCCTCAGAAAGCGAGGTAAGGCCCCGGCGCTAACAGCGACGTGCTGCCCCACTTTGACATCGCGATGTCGTAATGCGCCCGGTATGATTTTTATCCGCTCGCTTGTATCAGCATTCTCCACCCACAGGAGACTGTCAGGAAGCAATTCGCAGAATCGCCGATGGGTTTCGGTCAAACCATCGAGCGAGGTGATTCGACCATCAAGGCCGCCATTATCGATCCATTGCTGCACCGTAATGTGAGCACGGGCCTCAAGCTGTAGATCACGTTTTTCAGGATCCTGGCTGTAATCTTCATTCAGCGCCCGTTCTATATCGACAGGATGCGTATCGTGCCCTTCTATGAGATTGCTGTAATAGCAGTTCATCGACCGTATGAGATCGGAAAGCGAATTCACAACGCCTGCTGGCAGGCTTCTTCGAAACCCGATCGCTTTAGTGGCTAGTTCAAGGGCCAAATCCGCTAGTTCGTCGCGAAACCGGCTAGTACCTTGGAGCAGCACCGGTTCCATCGAGGATATTGATTCTCCGCGATCTTCAGGATCGACAATGTCCCCTTTTATGTCCGCTTTGAATTCATCCATAAATATATATTTATCATATATTTGTACCCCCGTATAAACAGATTTAGTCCGCCTATATGTCCGGTTTGATGTCCACTTTGTGTCGGCCGCCGTAATTATCGAGCAATCGTTACGGAAATTAGTGAAGAAAGCCGGACTCCCAGAAGCGTCCGCCCTTGGATTGCCCATTACGCCAATTTCCCACCCGCGGGCACGCTCACAAGCTTTGCCCCGTGCTTTAAAAGGGGGGCGCCGCTCTCAAAACATGGGTGTCCCGTAACTCTTAACCCACCCAAACAAGAGCAAGGACAGCAAGGACGCGACTAGCAGAAAGCAAGAATGGGACACCCAACAATTGACTTGAAACCATGTTCCTAGAGATAGGGGAACCTTTGGAGATATCTCAACAAGCACGTACTGTTACCGGC
Source organism: Proteobacteria bacterium UBA981 (assembly GCA_002292285.1). Taxonomy (GTDB): domain Bacteria; phylum Pseudomonadota; class Gammaproteobacteria; genus UBA981. The sequence continues at coordinate 59,249 of DBBP01000008.1, read as the reverse complement.
CGATCTTGCGATGAGGGTGCGCGAATACGCTGAGCGCCCGTCGGGCGGTAGCCGCAGCACCTGCTCACGGAAGAGTGAATCTGCTTCGACTAGCTGGGACGGAGCTTGAATGCGGAAAGCGATCCATCCAAAGCGGTAGGTAAGCGCTGCACAGTTGCGTATGCTTGCTGAGCGTTTTCAGCAGAGTTCGTTTGACCGTCCGCTCAGTGCCAATCAACGCTCCTCATCAACGCCATCATTTGCGAAATCGCACCGTTTGGTTAGTCGTGTTCGCTTGTTGCGTGGTGACATCGCTCGCCTACGCGGCACCAGCCCTGCAGATTTCCGGGGACCGCGACATCTACCAGCTACACCGGCACCTCGAACACTTCGAGGACTCGACAGGTCGCGCGAGTCTGGAGGCGGTCACAGAGGCCCACTTTGCGCTGATGCCCGCAGAGTTTCGTTTAGGCGCGACCGAGGCCAGCCACTGGTTTCGTTTCAAGCTGCGCAACATCAGCGGCCGTGCTCAAGCTTTGCTGTTACATGTTGAACCCTGGCAAACTCGAGAAGCGACACTTTACGTGCCATCGCCATCCGGTAGCGGATATGAGCGAATCACCGGCGGGTATGCGATGGCACCGGAGGACGTCTCCCAACCGCGCTGGCAACTGGCCCTCGAGTTCACGCTAGCAAAGGCATCTGCTCCCGCAAGCTATTACTTGCGAATAAAACCGGATTCGGCCCTGAATGCGCCTCGCCTCTCGCTTTGGCGCCCAGCAGCATTCGGCCATGCCACCGAGCGAGATCAGCTGGTCTTTGGCGGGCTGCTCGGGGCGTTGTTCGTCATGTTTGCCTACAACTTTTTCTTGTACATCGGTACACGAGACGTGTCGTTTCTGTACTACGTGGCCTACGTCGCCACCATGACGATGAGCACGTTCATCGTGCTGGGCTTCGCTCACACCTACCTTCCTGCATCCATTGACGGAAGCACATACCGACAGATGCTCTACGTCGCCAGCAACGTAGCAGGGTTCTTCGGCCTTCAGTTCTGCCGTACGGTGCTTGGTACCCCCCAACTCCTGCCCAGATGGGACCGGATCCTCGCGGTTATCGCCAAGCTCGCACTGGTATACGCTGCCGTGTCCGTGACCTTGGAAGTGGAGCGAGCAGCCGACTACAGCAGATTGATCAATCTCGCCTTCATGTTCGTCGGGCTCGGCACGGGCATTGCCGCGCTGGCCCGCGGTTCTCGGGCCGCACGTTACTTCGTGCTGGGCTGGTCGGTCTTTTTCATTGGTGGAGCGCTTAATCGTCTTGCGTACCTCCAAGTGATTCCGGCGAACGATCTGACATTGCGACTCGCGTTCGCAGGCTTATTGTTCGAAGTCGTCCTGTTCTCATTTTCGTTGGCGGACAGACTCAATCGTCTGCGCAAAGAGAAAGAAGATACACAGAACGATCTGCTAAAAGCGCAGCAGGCAATCAACCGGGACCTGGAACATGAGGTGCAAGCGCGCACTCATGAATTGGTGGCCGCAAACGAGGCGCTACAACGTCTCTCGGGAGAGGATGCGCTAACCGGCATACACAATCGCCGCCATCTCGACGACCGTCTGCGGTCTGAGTGGAACCGCCTCCAACGTGACGGGCAGCCGTTGGCTTTCATCCTTTGTGACATCGATCACTTCAAACAATTTAACGACAACTACGGCCATCAACGTGGTGACGACTGTTTGCGCGCGGTGGGACAGTGTCTGGCTGGAAGCGTGCAACGCGAGGCCGATGACGTGGCGCGTTATGGCGGCGAGGAGTTTGCCGTCCTGCTGCCTGATACCGACGTCCACGGAGCTAGATTGTTTGCTGACGCCTTGCGCGCCGCGGTCGAGGCTCTGCGAATTGAACACAAGCTCAATGACAAAATTGGCGTGGTGACCATCAGCGTTGGCGTGGCCTCGATAATTCCAAGCGCGGACGTTAGCGCCGCCGCCCTGATTGGCGCTGCGGACCGAGCGCTCTATGCAAGCAAGGCGGCAGGCAGAAACTGCGTCACCGTATCGGAAGAATGACAGGGCCCAGCCCGTCGTCCGCGGGGCTACCCGCTTTGACCAACACACCAAACCGACACTGCGCGCCGGTGCTCAATCGCCAGTGGCCTTGCCCGATCAACGATTCGATGTTTTCTATAGTTCTATCGATAACGTCTCGCATCACGCATTCTCGGTTTTAGGCCTCGGTTGAATCGCGTCTTGCTTATGGTGACACCGCGCCACCCACTTCATAGCCACTCGCTTAGTCCCGGATTTGTCTTAGCTGAGCACCGCCGAATGGCGCGACGCGATTGCCGCTCTCACCACCGGCAGTCGCAGCAGCCGCGATACCGCTTTAAAATGGGTCATCTAGCGGCCCAAGGAGCGTGAAATTTTGGACAATTCAGTTGAATCACTCGACGCCTTAATCATAGGCGCCGGGGTAACCGGTCTCTATCAACTACACGCACTACGCAAGTTGGGTCTGAACGCGAAAATCTACGAAGCTGGTAGCGGTGTCGGTGGCACGTGGTACTGGAATCGCTATCCTGGCGCCCGCTTCGACTCAGAGTCCTATACCTATGGTTACGAATTCTCCGAAGAGCTGCTGCAGGAGTGGGATTGGAAAGAGCATTTTTCCGGCCAGCCGGAAACGGAACGCTATCTGAATTACGTTGCCGACAAGTTCGAACTGCGCCCGCATATCCAGTTTCATTCGAAGATCACTGCTGCAAGCTATAACGCCGCGACTAACCGCTGGGAAGTTGAAACAGACGACGGTCGCGCAGCGAACGCACAGTTCTTAATCGCCGCAGTCGGCATTCTGTCCGCCCACCATATGCCGGACATCGCCGGCATCGAATCTTTTCAGGGAACGTCATTCCACACGTCGCGGTGGCCGAAAGAACCTGTCGACTTCAGTACAAAACGAGTCGGCATCATCGGCAGCGGCGCGACAGCGGTGCAACTCATCCCGGAGATGGCAAAGATGGCGGGGCACTTGAGCGTTTTTCAGCGCTCGCCTAACTGGTGCCTGCCGTTGCGAAACGGACCTATCACGGACGAGGAGCAGGCGCGCATTAAAGGGAGCTACGCAGATATATTTAAACGTTGCCGCGAGACCTATGCCGGCTTCATTCACGATGCCGACCCGCGCTCAGCGTTCGATGTAAACGACACCGAGCGACGCGCCTTCTATGAAGAAATTTGGGCCCAGCCTGGTTTCGCCAAATGGCATGCGAATTTTTCCGACATCATGGTCGATGAACGCGCTAATGAAACCTACTGCGAGTTCATCCGCGAAAAGATTCGTGCACGAGTCGATGACCCTGAGATTGCGAACAAGCTCATCCCCACCGATCACGCATTTGGGGCCAAGCGCGTCCCGCTCGAAACAAACTACTACGAGACCTACAACCGCGCCGACGTTTCACTCGTCGATGTGAGGGAGCACCCGATTAAACAGATTACCCCGCAAGGGATCATGACTGCTGCGGGTCACCATGAGCTTGATGTAATTATTTACGCCACCGGATTTGACGCTATAACCGGTGAGCTGACGCGTATGAACGTGCGCGGTGAATCAGGCAGAACTCTCGAGCAAGCCTGGTCAGACGGACCGACGACCTATCTAACGGTCATGACGCCGGGCTTTCCGAATTTGTTCATTGCCAACGGCGCCGTGTTTTGCAACGTCCCACGGTGCGCGGAAGTCGTCGTCGAGTGGATACGCGATTGCCTCGACCACATGCAACGCAACGAACTTCACCGGATTGAGACGACCGCCGAGGCGGCGCAGCGCTGGACGGAAGATTCTGACGCACTGACCCGCGATTTTCTGTTCGATAAGGCCGACGTGAAGTCATGGTTTATGGGCACAAATATCCCGGGTAAGGCACGAACGTTTTCACTCTACGCTGGTGGTGCGCCGATGTTCAGAGACAAGTGCGAGCACGTTGCGACCTCGAATTACGAGGGCTTTGTGCTCAAATGAATCGGAACGACAGGCACAACGGCTATCGTCCCCGGGGGTAGAGCTGTTCGAGTTTGCAGCCACCGCGACGAGAAACTTCGGGCGCGGTACCCGAGCGGGCCAAGTCCCGGTCCCGCACCACCGAGCACGTCCTACGGCTTTCGCCTCCTGAGTCAGAATCGACAGCAACTCAGTCCCGGCAGCTCGATGGCAGAATCCGGGGCTCGATATCCCCTTCATAACGGCAGGTCCAGACAACTCGTTCATCGACGATTTCCGGAGTCAGGCGCAGCGAGCCGTCGCGGAGTTTGGGTTTCACCTCAAAACGAATGCGTATCGCACCATGAGTCTCTAAGGCGTAAAAGCCGCCATCCGGGTAGTTCCGGCGTTCTCCCGTGCCAAGTGTTGCGGCATCGGCGGGCAGACGCTCGTATTCGGCGTAATATTCTTCGACCGCGATTTTTAGTGGCTGGGTCTGCGTCATCGCGTACGCTACCCGCCCGCTCAGATTTTTAGTGTGATGCACGGGCAAGGCCACGGTCAGCATCACGATCGGGAAACCGAGCGTCAGCACGTCCAGAATCAAATCATCAACGCGCAGCCAGAATCCAGCCCGCCGCACCAATCGGCCCGCGTTCGACAAGTCGCCGATAACCGCTTGAACGTCAGGCTTTTTCAGTTCACGCCGATACACCACCAGTGAGCGCGCTAAAAGATCGGGCGCGGCCTGCTTGTAGGGGGTAATTGCGGCCAAAAATAACATCAGAAAAGCGACCGCGGCGACCGTGGCCATCAGTGGCTCCTCCAACACGCGAAAACTGGTAAATGCAGCCGCCACCAATCCGGTGACCAGCGCGCTGCGCACCAGCGCCTTCCCGAACGACAGCGGGTGACCGTCGTAGCCCACGACCCGCAGGCCCCATACCCACTGAATCGGCGTTGCGGCCAGACGACTAGACCAGCTCAAGGCGAAGTAAAGCACGACCAGGCCGACCAGTAGCGGCCTTAAATTAGTTTCCGCAGGAAAGACGGTGGCGCGTAAAAAATCTCCGGCCAAGCCGAGTACAAATAACAGGACGAGAACATCGCTAACCGTACAAGCCATACGGTTGCGGAAGCTAACCAGCAGATTATTAAAGTTGAGATTCGGAGCGCGCGGAGAACTTTCGTCCAGCGCATGTGCGGACGGCGCTCCCTGGGCTTCGTGCGATGATTCAGGCGTCACAGCTCGTCGCTATCCTCATGTCGCGCTTTTGGGCAGGCAGGTAATCCGGATAGGCCGCCCCATCGTGCAGGGAATACTGCCTGCCATTCTGGTCGCGACGGCGGACGTTCGGTCAACATCGCGAACGCGGTGTGACCGCCGGCAAACCGTTGTTGGCAAACAGCGACAAGCCTTCGGCTGATAATCGCCAGCCACGGGGCAGTTTCAAGGTAAGGCTTGTCCAGACGCGGCGGGCGGGCGGCATTGTTCTCGATATCCCGCCAAGCCGACACGTGACGGTGGGCGGAATGCCACGCCTGGACAATGCCACCCGGCCGACTGAGCATTGAGACGAGAATGCCCCATTGCCCGCTGGCCGAATGCGGCTCCTGCGCAGCCGAATCACTGGGCTGCGGCAGTCATCTAAACAATATGCTTCTCGGACAACGCGTAAATCTCGCTCTCGGCGTAACCCAGCTCCTTCAACACCTCGCTGGTATGTTTTCCAAGCGGTGCGGCTGCCGAACGAATACGGGTCGGTGTGCGCGAAAATTTCGCGGCCGGCCCAGTGAGCGGCACGACCGAACCATCGGAAAGTTCGGTCTGCTGGAGCATATCGCGCGCCAGGGTGTGTGGCTTTTTCGCAACTTCCGCGAACGTATTGACCCGCGTTGCGGGTAGTCCTGCTTCCTCGAAAATCGATTCCACCTCACCGCTGGTCCGTACAGCACACCAATCAGCGAGAAAACCGTCGACGTCCTCGCGGTTACCCGGCTGCACGCGCGCCATATTGGTTGCATAGCGCTCGTCGGTCTTCAGATCCGGACGCTCCATAATGTCGGCCAGGCGCATCCAATGAGTGTCAAGCAGCACCCCGGCATAAACATGGCCATCCGTGCAGGCGTAGCGATTAACGGGCGCAGCAATTGCGAATTGGCTACCCCAGCGGTCAAGTTTCATGTCCGTTGCGCCGGCAGTCAGATAGCCATCGCTCTGGAACTGGATTGTATCGACCAGGGCCACATCGACGTGCTGGCCTTCGCCGGTTTCTTTGGCGTGGTGAAATGCTGCCAGCGCAGATACCGCGCCGTGGACACCCGCCAGGTCGTCGCATAAGAAGGTGCCGGCCTTCACAGGCAAGCCATCAATTTCTCCATTTTGCGCGGCCCAGCCGGAATAGAACTGCGCGATGGGGTCGTAACCAACGCGCTCTGACAGCGGGCCGAACTGACCATAGCCACTGATCGAGACATACACGGTGCGCGGATTTTTCTCTTTTACAGCCGCGTAGCCGACGCCCCAGGCATCCATGGTGCCGGGACGAAAGTTCTCGATCACGATGTCCGCACTGGCAGCCAGGCGCAGGAAGACTTCCACGCCCTCCGGTTTGTGCAAATCCACGGTCACGTTGCGCTTGTTACGGTTGACCATCTCGTTGCCAAGAAACAAATGGCTATCCGGCAACATTGGCGGCAAACGCCGAATGACTTCGCCAGCCGGATGTTCAACCTTGATCACGCTCGCGCCCAGGTCGGCGAGCATGCAGCCGGCCATCGGTCCGGCCCAGGTCGTGGTCGCCTCGACCACCCGCACGCCGGCCAGCGGGCCGGTCATGTCTGTGCGTGCATCGGCATAGAATTCTGTCTTATCCATTGAGGTTTCCTATTTTCGCTGTCGGAGCGGGTGCCAGCCAAGTCAGCCCGGGACGTTCAAAGTACGAGGTCGAGGCGCAAAAATAAAGGGGTCACAGACCCCTTTATTGGTTCGATTGCGGCTGTTTGCAGCGGCAGCCGCAAAGACGCCGATCGTACCGCGGCCAGATACCCGGCCGTCGCACTATTTTTCCGAGCTAACCGTTGCTGGCTGCCCATTGATCAAACGTTTTGCCGGACTTCGCCAGTTCGGCCAACAGCGGTGCTGGTTTCCAGTAGGTATCACCGTAACGCTTGCGGTATTTCTCCATTGCAGCGACCACTTTGTCGAGGCCGACTGCGTCGCCGTAGTGCATGGGGCCACCCCGGTAACGCGGCATGCCGTAGCCGTGCACAAAAACGACATCGATGTCACTGGGGCGAGAAGCGATGCCCTCCTCCAGAATCAACGCGCCTTCGTTAATCATCGAGAACATCAGACGTTCGATAATCTCTTCATCGCTAACGTTCTCAAGTTGCGCTACGCCGAGACGCTCGGCTTCGGCTTTTGCGATCGCTGTCACTTCCGGGTCCGGCACCGGGCTGCGCCCGGCATAGTTATAGATGCCCTTGCCCGTTTTCTGACCGAAACGGCCGATTTCGACAAGTTTACGCACCACAATCCATAACGCCGGGTCCTCGGGACGGTCTTTCCATTCGGAATTAACCTTGTCGAGTACATCGAGGCCGGATAAATCCGAGACGCCATTCGGCCCCATCGCCATACCCCAATCGAAAGCGACTTGATCGATGCGCTCGGCTGGCACGCCTTCGAGAATCATCTGTTGCGCTTCGCTGATGTAGGGGAAGAACATACGATTACCAACGAAGCCGAAACACACCCCAACCAGAACTGCGGTTTTGCGGATGGTTTTGGCCATTGCCATCGACGTGGCAATCACGTCTTTGGCAGTTTCTTTGCCGCGCACCAGCTCGAGCAGGGTCATGACGTTGGCCGGCGCGAAGAAATGCCAACCGATCACGTCCTGCGGGCGCGAGGTCACGGCTGCGATTTCGTCGATATCCAATGTTGAAGTGTTGCTGGCCAGAATCGCGCCTTTTTTCGCCACTTTGTCGAGTTCGGCGAAGATCTCTTTCTTCAGAGCCATGTTTTCGAACACCGCCTCGACTATCAGATCGCAATCGCTGATGCCGTCGTACTCAATCGCGCCGGTGATTAAAGCCATGCACTCGTCCAGTTGCTCAGGCGTCATGCGGCCCTTCGCGACGGTGTTCTCGTAGTTTTTGCGGATAATCCCAAGGCCGCGCTCGAGCGCTTCGGTGTTAATTTCCTTCAGCACCACCTGCAAGCCGGCATTGGCGAAGTTCATCGCGATGCCGCCACCCATGGTGCCACCACCCAGAACGGCAACTTTCTTGATATCGCGCATCGGCGTATTGGACGGCACGTCCGGGACTTTGGTGCACGCACGTTCGGCGAAAAACAGATGGCGCTGCGCGGCGGAATGTGTGGACATCATGCATTCCATAAACAGCTCGTTTTCACGTTTTACCGCGTCAGCGTAAGGCACCGTTACAGAGGCTTCGACGCACTTCAGAATTTGCTCGGGTGCGAAAAAGCCCCGTGTGGCGCGCGCCATGCCATTGCGGTATTCCGCGAAGAAATGCTGGTCGATTTCGCTCTTATCGACGTCCATCTCGCTGATACGTCGAGGTTTAGCCCCCTCGCTCAGCAAGCGCTTGGCGTAAGCTGTTGCGCCAGCCTTTAGGTCACCCTCGACAATTTCATCGACTGCGCCGGCCTGATGCGCCTTACCGGCAGGCAAGGGCTTACCGCTAATCATCGCATCGAGGGCGGCTTTTGGCCCGATCAGGCGAGGCAGACGCTGCGTTCCCGTGGCGCCCGGCAACAGGCCCAGCGTAACCTCAGGGAGACCCACTTTGGCGGCAGGAACCGCACAGCGGTAATGGCAACCCATCGCCGTCTCAAGGCCACCGCCAAGCGCGGTGCCGTGAATCGCGGCAATGGTGATTTTCTCGCATGCTTCCATCTCTGCGATGACTTTCGGTAGCCACGGGTCTTCGGGTGGTTTACCAAATTCAGTAATGTCAGCCCCGGCAATGAAGGTGCGTCCATCGCAAATCAGGATCGCGGCTTTAGCCTCAGCGTCGGCGGCGAATTTTTGAAATGACTGCTGTAATCCCTGACGTACAGGTAGTGACAAGGCGTTGACCGGCGGATTATTAACCGTGATGTAGGCGATCTCGCCCTCGCGGCTATAGCTGACTACGTCTCCCATGAAACTGTCCTTATAGTTACTGTTTAGTGGCTACCGTCGGTCGCGTTGGCAACGATCGCACGGTCAGATTCAGGCGGCGGATTATAGCCCAATGGGGCGTTGCTAATCGCACCCTGCAGCGCGGGCACCCGTGAGCTGGGCGCCGATGTCGCGTCGCCGGCGCAGAGCTCTTCCACTGCGTCCGCACAAGCGTTTGCCGGCGTCTGGATTCAGCTCATAGCGACTTGGGCCTGCCGAGGCCTGCAGCACACTGTTTGATTCGACTAAACGTTTGCGCATCGCGATCGCTTTAAACGCGTGATGCTCAACTGCGTAGCTTGTGCTGACGCAGGTAAGTTGCGTGACCCAGGTTGGTCCCCGGGACACAAATCACGCCTGTCCAGACGCTTGGCAAACGTCTCCTGTGCGGCTGAAAAAAGCTCAGGTTAATGTTATATCTATATTAATTATTACTTTGTTTATATATAGTTATGTGGTCTATTTAATGTAAATAATAGACGTCGCGCAAAGCGTTCCGAATCAGGCATTAACGTCGATTACGACCCGTCCCTTAATCTCTCCGCGCAGGATAGAAGCGCATAACTCGGGGACCCGCGCGAGCGGCTCGACGACGTAGACGTCCTTAAGCAGAGCGGGATCAAGTAGCTCAGCAAGATCGTTCCAGGCTCGCTGCCGTGCTGCCATTGGTGCCATCACTGAATCTATCCCCTGCAAGCAGGCGTTGCGCAGCAGAAACGGCATCACCGTCGCTGGCAAATCAGCACCGCCAGCCAATCCACAGGCTGCCACGACGCCGTTGTAGCGCAACTGGGCCAGCGTCGTTGCCAGAGTGCTCGACCCAACGCTATCGACTGCTGCTGCGAATATCTCTTTTTCCAACGGTTTACTCTTGCGCGCCAAATCGTCGCGGGCGACGACATTGGTGGCGCCAAGAGAACGCAAATAGTCTGCAGTCTGCGGACGCCCCGTACTCGCGGTGACCTCGTAGCCCAGTTTGGCGAGCAGCAAAATCGCAACCGAACCGACACCACCGGCACTGCCAGTGACGAGTACCGGGCCATCGCCAGGCTTAACGCCGTAATCGCGGATCGCGTTGACTGCCAACATGGCCGTATAGCCCGCCGTACCCAGAGCCATGGTGTGTTCGGTCGTGAAAGCGGCCGGGACGCGCACCAAAAAGTCCGGGTTAACGCGTTGCTTCTGGCTATAAGCTCCCGAGTGGCGCTCAGACAGGCCATAGCCGTTTGCGAGCACCTTGTCGCCCACCTGCCACGCAGGACTGCTTGACTCAGCAACCGTGCCTGCCAAATCGATCCCGCAAACCAGCGGGAACTTGGTGACGATCGGTGCCGCGTTCGTAACCGCCAGACCATCTTTGTAGTTCACCGTGGAATACTCGACATCGACCAACACAGCCTCATCCGGCAAATCGCTGACAGTGATCGACTTAAGTCCCGCTGAAAATCCCCCGTCCGCGCCCTTGTCGGCCACTATTGCGTTGAAGCTGTTGCTCACGTATTTTCTCCGATTTATTCTTTAATTTACTGATAAATATAAACTTAAATAGACATTTTCTTAAGAAAAATTGGCCATTGAGCGCGGCCGAAATTGATTCTTTCAGGTGCTATCTCGTTCTTTACTCGGCGGTCCGATGCGCCTGACTTCGAGTGCAGCAGAACGACAGCGCGAGTCATCGGCGCGCCGTCGTTTGAATCCGCCCGGCCCCAGGCCGATCGCTTTCTGCCTGCTTCCGACACGTGCGCGGCAAGCGCTCGTCAAAGGACCGAGCCGAGTGCACTCGCGAATCCGATTTAGCCAGCACTTGCCTGTGGGCGGGATTGGGCCTCGAAAACGTGCTCATCCGAGGCCGTAATCCGATCGGTAAAGTCATCCATCGAAAGCGGCCATTGCGTTACCAGACGCCCAGAGGCCCCCGCCCGGTAATAGAAATCATTACCACAGGCTGCTTGCCAGACCGAGACGGCTTTGATGTCCTTCTGCAACTGATCGTTGAACTTACCCATCACGTCCTCACGAACGTCAATCCAGGCCAATTGCTCCTTATCGAGACGCTCGAGCTGGCGCAAAATGTAGTCGACCTGACGTTCGAGCATGAACAGGATGCAGCCCTGATTCGTGTTCGGGCCGTAAAGCATGAACAAATTAGGAAATCCGCTGGTCGTAATACCCAGGTACGCCTGCGCACCGTCATCCCACGCCTCGCGTAAGGTGCGGCCTTCACGACCGGTGACATCGATAGCGTTCAGGTAGGTGGTCGTTTCAAAGCCAGTGGAATAAATCAACACGTCAATGTCATGGCATTCACCATCGCTGGTGACCACGCCGCGGTCCGAAACTCGCTCAATATCGGTCGTAATTAAATTGACGTTGCCCTGATTGAATATCGGGTAGTAAACATCTGAAAACAATGGTCTTTTACAGCCGAACGGATGATGTGGCGTGAGCTTTTCGCGGGTTTCAGGATCAAATACCTCGGCGATGCGGTCCATACCCTGCTTTTCGATAGCGGCCAACACGTCGGTTTGCTGAAAGGTACACAGCGTGTTCCAGGTGTCGTAAATATCGTCGCGACTCTGCTTCACAGCTGCTGGGTTATCGCGGAAATGCTGTAACTGCTCGGCCGGATACGGCGTATTGGCTTTCGGCACAACCCAGTTGGCCGTACGTTGATACAGATGCAGCTGGCCCGCGGTTTTGGCGATTTGCGGCACGAATTGAATCGCACTCGCTGCAATCCCGATAACCCCGACCCGTTTGCCAGTTAAATCAATGTCGTGGTTCCAGCGCGCTGAATGAAATGAGTCACCCTTGAACTCATCCATCCCGTCAATCTTCGGCCACACGATGTTATTGAACATACCGATGGCTGAGACGACGACATCTGCGGTCAGGATTGAGCCGTCTGCAGTGGTGACCGTCCAATGACCGTCGTCGTCACTCCAGGTGGTCGCTTCTACTTTAGTATCGAAACGGATGTTGGGACGTAAATTGTATTTATCAGCACAGTGATTCAGATATTCAAGAATCTCGGCCTGGCCGGCAAAAGGCTGACTCCAATCCAGCTTGGGCTCAAACGAGAAGGAATACAGATGCGATTGCACGTCGCACTCGGCGCCCGGATAGCTGTTGTGATACCAGGTACCGCCGACGCCATTACCTTTTTCGAGGATGACGAAATCGTCCATTTCGGCTTTCCTGAGCTGCATGCCCATACACAGACCGCCGGAACCCGCGCCCACAATAACGACGCGGTGATGTGCAGATGAATTGGCCGACATGGTTTTCCCCTCGAAAATACTAACTATGCGCTGATGGTAGCAGCCCTTGCGTTAGCACTGCCATTGCAGCGAATCTGTGCGGCAGTTTTTAGCTGACTGGAGCACGACGATGACATTGACGAACCGCCAATGGTTACTCAAACGACGCCCGCAAGGTGCGCTGGCTGAAGGGGATTTCGAGTTGCGTGAAATCGAAATGCCAGAAACCGAGCCCGCCGCTGGCGAGATTCTGGTTCGATACGTCGCCTTTCTGTGCGCACCCACCATGCGCAACTGGATGGACGCTCCAGGTAACAGTCTGTACCCATCGGTGCCGCTTGGCGAGCCCGTGCTGGCGCCGGCAGTGGGGCGCGTGGTGGCCTCCGGCGACCCGAAGTTCCCGGTTGGTTCACGCGTTTTCACGCTTGGCAGCTGGCAGGATTACGCGCTCATCAACACCACCGGCTTCCTGCCCGTCAGCCCGCTCGCGGAGGGCGTTAGTTTCATTGATAGTTTGGGTCGTTACGGCCTCAATCCGCTGACCGGCTATTTTGGCTTGCTCGAGGTCGGCCAGGCGCAAAGCGGGCAAACCCTGGTCGTCTCGGGGGCCGCCGGGTCAACCGGGTCGACGGCAGCTCAGATCGGACGTATCAAGGGCATGCGCGTGATCGGCATCGCAGGCGGCGCGGCAAAGTGCGCCTGGTTAACCGAACAATGCGGTATAGATGCCGCCATCGACTACAAAACAGAAAATGTCGAAGAACGCCTGGCCGCGCTGTGCCCGAAGGGTATCGATGTTTACTACGACAATGTCGGGGGCGATATCTTGCAAGCAGCCGTCAACAACATGGCAAATGGCGGACGGATTGTGCTGTGCGGGCAAATATCGAGCTATGAAACCGAAGAACAGGCCGAAGGGCCGCGCAATATGATGCGACTGATTTACGGCAGCATCACCATGCAGGGGTTCCTGTGTAGCAATTACGCTGCCCAGTTCGGCCAGGCGATCGCCGATCTCAGAATCTGGATGGACGCCGGCGAACTCCATTATCGCGAGGATGTACGCGGCGGTTTCGAACAACTACCTGACATTTTCTCGGCCCTGTTCGACGGCTCCAACAATGGCACATTGATAGCCATGATCGACGACAGTGCGCATGAAACTGCTTGAAGCGAGTGGAGCAATACCGGTAAAACTCACGCGCTAGCCGACGCTCGCCGCGCGAGTGAGAATTAGCGCCGGAGTACGGTGTCGAACTCGCACCGAGTTTGTCATAATCGGTGCGGACTTTGGGACCTCTAAACGGGCCCGTTCCGGATGCTGAGCACAACCTCAACCACAACGAAACGACGAGAGATTTCATGATCGATAAACGTGTCAAGGACATGGCAGCGCTGATTGCAGATTGTCCTGATTTAAAAGACGGAGCCATCATTCTTCTCGGCGGCTTCGGCGACGCCGGTGTTGCCGAACGGCTGGTCGAAGCCATCTGTCCGCTGGGCCTGCGTAATCTAACGGTCGTGAGTAACGGCGCGGGTGGTGGCGACTACGGGCTTGGCAGATTGATCAAGGAAGGCTGCGTCAGCAAATTGGTCAGCACCTTTCCGCGCTCTTCAGACTCAAAAATATTCGAAGACCTGTATGCGGCTGGCGAAATTGAGCTCGAGACTGTGCCCCAAGGCACGATGGCCGAACGTATCCGCGCCGGCGGCGCGGGTATCCCTGCGTTCTATACCGCAACGGCTTACGGCACGCTTCTCGCAGAAGGCAAGGAGACACGCGAATTTGAAGGCCGCCAATACGTTATGGAACGCGGCATTAAAGCTGATGTCGCACTCGTCCACGCGGCGGCCGGCGATCGCTGGGGTAACCTGACTTACAGCAAGACGGCACGTAACTTTAATCCGGTGATGGCGACAGCGGCATCCACAACGCTGGTCGAGGTGCGCCAGTTCGTCGACATGATTCCCCCGGAGGAAGTCATCACCCCGGGGATATTTGTTGACCGCATGGTCGAAGTGGGAGAACTGACATGAAATTATCCGCAGCAGACATAGCTCAGCGGGTCGCCAATGATATTGCGGGCGGCAGCTACGTGAATCTTGGCATCGGTATGCCCATGCTGGTTGGCGATTACATTCCCGTCGACCGCGAATTCACCCTGCACACCGAGAACGGCATGCTGGGTATGGGACCGGCAGTGCCTGAAGGCAGTGAGGACTGGGATCTCATAAACGCCGGCAAGCAGGGCGTGAGCATCCTGCCCGGTGGCGCTTTTTTCCATCATGCTGATTCATTCGGCATGATTCGCGGTGGCCACATCGATATTTCCATACTCGGTGCGTACGAAGTCGCCGCCAACGGTGACATCGCCAACTGGCACATTCCCGGTCCGCGCCCGCCGGCAGTGGGCGGGGCGATGGATTTGGTCGCCGGTGCCAAGCAGGTATGGGTTGTACTCTCAAGCCACGTGAGCAAAAACGGCGCCCCAAAAGTGGTTGACCGCTGCACATTGCCACTCACCGGAGTTGGCTGCGTGAAGCGCGTCTATTCTGATCTCGCCGTCATCGACATCACCCCCGAGGGACTCGTGGTGGTTGCGATGGTCGAGGGTCTTGGGCGTGACGAGTTGCAAGCGCAAACGGGAGCGCCGCTCACTTTTGCTGCTGATTGCGGCAATCTCAAAGCAGCGTGAACTAACGGCTCCGAAGCGGTGGGTGGTCGCTTGCGGGAACGGTAAGCAGCAGTTCGTCATCAGGCCCTCGCCGGTAGTCGCCGGCGAGGGCCGCTATCGACGCCTCTGCGCGGTTGGGGACTGGATGGGACAGGCAGTAAAAGAACCCGTCGCCGCCGGCCCGTGCCAATCCCGTTGCGATACCTCCACAGTAGATTCGTACACCGAACCCGCAGTGAGGCGACTACCGTGTGCGAGCTACGGCAAGTTGGCGCTGAGATTGCGGTCCAGTTTTCTGGCTCCGATGCTCAACAGATACCGCTGCACTGCGAAATAACCCGGCAGTACTTCGCCGCTTAATCGTCGTGGCCGGCGGCACTTGCAAGAATGAATTCCGCCCCTTTCTCCGCAATCATCACTGTCGGCGCATTGGTATTACCGGAGGTGATCCTCGGCATGATCGACGCGTCGATAACCCGCAATCGCTCAATCCCATGCACGCGCAACCGATCATCGACAACAGCGGCCGCGTCATCACCCATCTTGCAGGTTCCGACCGGGTGAAAAATAGTCGTTCCCAGATCGCGTGCCGCGGCGCTAAGGTCTTCATCACTTTCAACTGCAGGCCCGGGCTTGAGCTCTGCCGGCTCAAACGGCGCAAGCGCTGCACCGGCCATAATTCGGCGGGTAAAGCGCAGGCCCGCAACGGCCACATCCAAATCACTTTCGCTGGACAAATAATTCAGCGTAATGGCCGGGGCATCGGTCGCTTTGGCCGTTCTTACCCGAACGTGTCCGCGACTATCCGGCTGGAGGTTGCACACTGACGGGGTTATCGCATCGTAGGGATGCAGCGGGTCGCCGAATTTATCCAGCGAAAGCGGCTGCACATGCCATTCGATATTGGCCGCTTTCTGACTCGGGTCGCTACGCGCGAAAGCGCCCAATTGCGACGGCGGCATGGTTAACGGTCCCGTTTTCAGCAACGCATACTCGAGCGCCATACTCACTTTGCCCAGCAGTGAATTGGCGCGGCGATTAAGCGTGACGGTATTGGTGACCTTGTAGATCGTCCGAATCTGCAAATGATCGTGGAGGTTCTCACCCACCCCCGGCAAGTCGTGGTGAACCTCAATGCCGAGCTCGCGCAGGCGTCCGGCCTCCCCTACTCCGGATACCTGTAGCAGCTGTGGAGAGCCGATGGCACCTGCAGCAAGTATCACTTCACGCGTTGCCTTGATGACACGCGACGCTTGCGCGTCGCTGTACACTTCTACCCCGACGGCCTGCGGCCGCCCATCAACTTGCGCCAGTACAATTCGCTCGACCTGCGTGTCCGTCATGACAGTCAGGTTCGGGCGCGAGCGCGCGGGATCGAGAAACGCTCGGACCGCACTCCAGCGCTTGCCGCGACGCTGATTCATCTGGAAATAGGCGTTGCCGAAATTATCACCGCGATTGAATTCTTCTATTTTCGGCACGCCGGCTGCGGCTGCCGCATCGCGCCAGGCGTCGAGCACCTCCCAGTTCACGCGCCGTTCCTCCACATTCAACTCCCCGTCGGCACCATGGAACGCGTCTGTACCGTGCTGATAGTTCTCCGAGCGCTTGAAAACCGGCAACACATCTCGCCACGACCAGCCACGATTACCGAGCGCTGCCCAATGGTCATAATCTGCCGCCTGACCACGCATATAAATCATCGCGTTGATCGAGGAACACCCACCGAGCACTTTGCCGCGCGCATAGCCAATGGACCGTCCATTGAGACCAGCGTCCGGCTCGGTGCTGTAGCACCAGTCGGTACGCGAGTTGCCGATAGTGAACAAATAGCCCACCGGGATATCGATCCAGAAGTAGTTATCTTTGCTGCCGGCTTCGACGAGCAGCACGGTCGTCGTGGGATCGGCGCTGAGGCGGTTAGCCAGCACACAGCCCGCAGTGCCACCGCCGACAATAATGTAGTCATAAGTCATGCTGCTGATTTTGCCATTACCGGGAGTAAAACGGGCATTTTGCGGCGACCTACCGCAGCGCGACGCAGAATTCCTCGCGTCATTGACTCAGCCGCATTTGGTCGCCCGCAATTCACCAGGTGCTGAGAACGCCAACGCGTCGACTGCCATCCGACCCGGTCGACGCACATTGCCGTACCTCACGTCGCGACCGGTTCGTTTCGCACCTGCTAAGCGCGATTAGCCCTAGAGCATTGTGGCTATAGCCTGCTTCGAAATCGCATTGGCCCCGAACGAAATGCCGCGTGCGTGCTATTGCACCATTCTTGCAGGTCAGTCGATCGCACGAATCGCAGGCGCGATCGACGCAACGGAATCGACGGCAATCGACGCGAGCCGGCCGTCGCGTAATTCAGCGGCGATAATTTTGTAAGTCCAACCGCTGCTATCCGGATCGACGTCAGCGACGTCGACCTTACAGGCAACCAGCGCGGCAATGTCTGACAAAGGAAGACGGGCATGAAGTCGAGGCCAGAGCACAGAACGGTAGTACCGTAGCTCGGCTTGTTCACAGTCCAGCACCAGTCGACCTCTATGCAGCACGCCGCTAAGCAGAACGCGAATGCCAGACCCTACGAACACGAGCAGACCACCCGACAGAAGATAATTCCAGGGTGGGCCAGGGTTCCCGTCGAATTCGGTGTATCGAAACACCACAAAAACTGCCCACAACGTGAGAATCAGGAATGCCAGGAAAACGTAGTTCTGCCACATCGGTGTCGTCCATTCGCGTTGCCGGGGCGAATCGGAATGATCTTGTAGATTGTGCAATGCCAGGTGTAGATCGAAGTCGTCAATCGTCCGCGGACGGCCACGATTAATCTCGCTCAGTTTGGTTTCCATGGTCACAACGTGAACAGCTCCAGGTTATTCATCAATATCAGACGAATGTTGCAGTCCCGAAGGTAAAAATGCGCTGGCTTGTCGACACTCAGGAAATCCTGTTTGAAGATCCTGAGTTCAATAAGAAGTTCAAATAAAACTGGCCCTTCGGCGACAAGCCCTCCAGACTAAAGTGGACGAGCATGCCGGAGCACAACCGAGTACGGTGTTTCAGGCGCGCGGTTTTTACGTGACCTCTGAACGCCGCGGAATGTCGCGCAATGCAGCCAGCGAGCTGCGCTAGCCACAATTGCACGGCGACCGTCGTTATCCGCTCTGGCAAAGGCGATATGGCCAGGCGGCAATGTCATCTTAAGAAATTACGCCACCCACCACGACCCGACAGCACGTTCCGCAAATCGAATCATCAGCCAGCAATCTGATCCTACGGACCAGCAGCGACGGGCGTCGTTGTAGCGTGGTCATCTTCAATCTTGAGCAGCAACGGTGGCAATAGCAGAAACACTGCGAGCAGCGCTATCGCAATGACCACAGCCGTTAGCAGCCCCATATCGGCGTTCAAGCTGAAGCTCGAAGTCGCCAGAGCTAGAAAACCAATCACCAGGGTGCTCGTGGTGATGATTAAGGCATTGCCGACAGTGCGAAACGAATAGCGAATAGCATCTTCGGCGCTCATACCGTTTTCGCGTCTGGCGCGCAAATATTTCGACAGAAAATGGACCGTGTTATCGACCACGATGCCAAACGACATACCCGTTACAACCGACAGTGTCATGCCGACTTCACCCACGAAGATCCCCCACAAACCAAACCCGACTGCGGCCGGAACAAGATTCGGGATCAGGCTGATGAGGCCGATTTTGAACGAGCGTAGCGCGAGGATCAGGATGACTGAAATCGCCGCCAGAGCGGCAGACGTGCCGAGCAGCATGGTGCGACTGTTCATCTGCCCGATATTTGAGAACATCAAGGTCGGGCTGCCACTGCGCACGCCCTTGATGGTCGGCGCGTTTTCGGCGATCCAGGCGCGAATTTTCTGATCGAGCGCGAGGGTCTCCTTGCTCGATATCAGACCAATAGTGTGAGCGACCTTCGTCGATGATTTATCGACGTTGATCTGATTGTTGATATCCAGTCCGTAGGGTAGCGACATCTCGTAGAGCAGCAAATACTGCGCGGCAAGTTCGCGGTTCTCGGGCAAGGTGTAATGGTCTTCACGACCACCGTGCATATTCTGATTGAGTCGTTTCATAATGGTCGTGAAACGATCGACATGGACTGTGCCAGGCTGCGATTCGAGCCACACCGATAGCTTCTCGACATCGCGCAGAAATGCCGGATCGCTGATTCCGCCGGCCTCGCCGGTCTCCAGCGAGTAGTCGTTCAGATAGACACCGGTCAGATTCTCGACCATGAAATCCGTCGACACGCGAAAATCGATGGACTTGCCGAAGTAGTGCACGAACACGTCGTTGATTTCGTTACGCGGGACATTCGCGATCAGTACGCCGAATACGATCAGCATCGACCACAACATGCCGCGCTTTTTCCCGATAATGAAATTCGCCAGTGCGGTCATGCGACGGCCGTCGCTGGCAACATCGAGCGATTTTTTGTGACGCGTTGGCAGCAGGCTCATTACAGCCGGCATGAACGTGACCGTCAGAATAAATGACACCAGCACGCCAATGCATACGATATTGCCAAGATGAGCGAATGGCGGCACGACACTGAAGTTCATACTCGTGAAACCGATGGCGGTGGTCGTACTGGCCAGAAAAACCGGCTGCAGATTAACGCGCAGGCTCTCTTCCATAGCCTCCGAGCGAGTCTCGCCTTTGCGCAGCCCATGCACAAAACTCACTAACACATGCACGCAGTTAGCGACTGCCACAGTCAGAATGATGATCGGTGCGGAGGTGGACATGCCGGTCAACGGAAATCCTATGTAGCCGGTCGCCCCCATCGCTGCAATCACCGATCCGATGATAATGATCATAGTAACCACGGTGCCGGCGATGCCGCCCACCAGTATTGCAATTAGAACCATCATGAGTGCGAAGCTAATCGGCACGAGATAGGCGAAGTCTTTCAGTGCACTCTCAGAGAAAGAGTTGTCGAGCATCACCACGCCTGAAAGGTAGGTATCCAGGTGCGGATGCTTCTCCTCCAACTCGGCAGCGATTTTTCTGGCATGTTCCGCAATGGCTGGTGTCGCTGTGGTGCGCGTTTCAACTGGCATCGAAAGGGTGATATTGACCCCGGTGACATGGCCAGATTCAGAAATCAGCCGGCGCAGCAACGCAGGCTCTGCCAACACTGCCTGACGCGCGGCAAGGAGCTCCTCGGCACTCAGATCGGCGGCGTTCTTAACCATGTCCCGCACGATGAGATCATCATCTGCAGCAGTGGTGTACTGAAAGTTAGTAATCGAATCGACGCGCCGGGAAAATGGCACTTGCCAGGCCGCTTCCGTCAATTCTTCGATAGCCTGCAAAGTTCGGGCTGTGAACACGTCTCCGTCGTCCGGCGCGACCACGATGATGACGTTGTGGCTTTCCGTATACGTTGCCTCAATCGATTCGAGTTCTGCCAGTTGCGGGTTGTCGTCACTGAAGAAAATACGATAGCTGGAATCAAAATACAGTTTCGACATACCGGTGCCCGGCACCAGGACCAATAGGAAACTAAGCGCAATAACTTTAAGCCGGTTGTTGACTATCCATGTGGCAAACGCAGCCTCGAACTTCTTCATCGACGTTCTTCCTTAGTTTCGTACTCGAAAATTGCGGCGCTGCACCGAAAGTGCCCCACTCAGCCCCGTAATGGTATCCGACAAATGCCCCCGCTCGCGAAGCGATTCGCACTGGCGGGAGCCGGTTACGACCCCAGTGGTTTGAACACACGCACCATCATGTAGGGCCGCGTGGCGACGGCAGACTAGTCCGCCGTCGCCAGCGCGCCACGATAATCAGCGGTGACCCAATGCTCCGGGAGCATGGTAAATATCAAGCGTTCACCCAATTCGGTGCCTTCGACAAATACGTTTCCACGTTCCACGCCCAGATAACGATGTGCGATTGGGCGAAAGTCGATCTCCAGATCGCACGCCCGCTCTTCAATAATCGGGCCCTGCACGCTGACGTGCCGGTACGCCAGCGACGTATCATCCTGGACACACAAGGAAAAGCGTCCAGCCTCACGCAGCAGCGTGGTTTTACGTGATGTTTGATTCGAGAGAATAGACACCCCGATTGCAGGGTCGAAGGTGTACCAAATCGGAACAACGCGTGGCGAGCGTCCCGCTTGTTCGATGCCGACCACGCCGAGCCGTGGTTCACACAGGAACTGCTCACGTTCGGCTTTACTCATTCTTAGTGGCATCGGCGAACTCCATCGCGACGTTCGATTGCGGTTGGCGCGCAGCCATCCGCCGGAGGACGAAAAGCGACGCTCCGAGCGTACACACCGATTTGCTGCGAGCGCTTCCAGTCGTAACGCCCCCGATCAGAGCGATAAGATTCAGCTTGCGCGAACAAATCCCTTTGGCACGCCCGCGTTGACGAACGCGCCGTGGGTCGGTTCGCCGTTCAAATGCTGTTCCATGTAGCTGCGAGCTTCGATCAGCAGGTCGAGATCAACACCGGTTTTAAGCCCCATCGCTTCGAGCATAAAAACCAAATCGTCGGTCACTATGTTGCCACTCGCGCCGGGCGCAAACGGGCACCCGCCCAGGCCGCCCAAAGACGCATCGAATCGTCGTACCCCGACTTCGAGGGCCGCGTCGACATTGGCCAGCCCGAGCCCACGCGTGTCATGAAAATGCGCAGCCACCGGGATATCTCCAGCGATGGCGAGTACTTCACGAAATATTTCTCGGCACTGGGCTGGGTTTCCGTAACCAACCGTGTCGGCAACGCTGAGTTCGTCGGGTTTGAGCTCGGCCATGCGTTCGGCGACGCTGACCACGTCTTTCAATGCCACCTGACCGGCGATCGTGCACCCGAACGAGGTCGCCAGGCCGGCTGCGATCCGCACTCCCGCGTACTCAGGATGATCGTTGCGATAGGTCATGATCGCGGCGAAATCGTCAATAGCCTCTGCCACGGATTTGCGCAGATTAGACTGGCTGTGTGCCTCTGAGACCGACAGCGGAAAATTCATCTGGTGCGCGCCACTCGCGAAAGCCGCCTGTGCGCCAAGCATGTTCGGGACCAAAACTGAAACGTTAAGGCCATCGACATCAAGCGCGCCTGCAACGACCTCGGCTGTATCTGCCATTTGCGGCAGCATCTTCGGCGGCACGAATGAACCGACTTCTATTTCCGGCACCCCGGCAGCGGCTTCGCGCCGGATCCACTCGAGCTTTGCCTCGGTGCTGAATTGTGTCGTGATACTTTGCAAACCATCGCGGGTACCGACTTCGCGCACCCAGACATCGCGGTTACCTTCCATTTTCCTGCTCCCTGGCGCGCTCTCTAACGGCCTTTGAATTCCGGTTTACGTTTCTCGTTGTACGCTTGCACGCCTTCAAGGCGATCTTCGGTCGGCACCATGCGGTTATACGCTTCCAACTCGAACATGTAACCCACGTGGCGATCTACCTGCGTTGAAACGGCCATCGACTTCTTCGCCTGCCGGACAGATATGGGCGCGTTGGTCGCAATCCGTGTAGCCGTCGCAAACACTTCGTCCATGAGAGTCTCGGCGCTACAAACGCGGTTCACCAACCCCCAGCGCTCTGCATCCGCAGCACTGAACGGCGCGCCGGTATAAATGATCTCGCGCGCACGACGCTCGCCCACCGCATGTGGCAAATTCATCGTGCCGCCGGCGCCGGGCATAATGCCGAGGGTGATTTCAGTCAGTGCAAACCGTGCATGCTCGGCGGCGTAGAGAAAATCACAGGACAATGCGAACTCACAACCACCGCCAAATGCAGCACCGTTGATTGCGCCAATCACCGGCACCGGGCAGTCGCGTAGATGGCGGGTCATCTGTTCATAGATCGCATGCTGATGCTGCCACTGCTCGTTCGTCATGCCGTTGCGATCTTTCAGGTCGCCGCCGGCGCAAAACACTTTCTCGCCGCGCCCAGTAACTACTACGCAGCGCAATCCTTCGAGATCAACGTAAAGGTCGGTGAACACTTGACGCAGATCCAGCCCCATTTGCGTATTCATGGCGTTAGCCCGGTGCGGACGGTCGAGGGTGACAAGTAAAACATTGTCGAGCGGTCGTTCGAGCGTGATTGTTTCGTAGTCTGTGCGCATGTTCTTGAACCCTTGTAACTGTTAGCTGATCTCAAGCACTAATTTGCCCATCTGTTCAGATTCCTGCATCCGTTTGTGTGCGGCCGCACCTTCGGCGAATGGGTAAATGTGATCGACGATCGGACGAATCTGCTGGGCATTAACGAAATCGATCATGTCCCTGAATTCCTGCGGCCGCCCCATAGTCGTGCCCTGGATACGCACTTGTTTGAAAAACAACTTCGCCATGTTGAGGCCTTTTTCAGCGTTGCCGAGGGTCGCGCCAAAAAAGACATAGCGCCCACCTTTGCCGAGAGTATCCAGAACGTTATGAAGACCATCACCGCCGCCGCTGTCGATGACCAGGTCGATGCCACCGCTCGCCTTCACCAGTGCTTTGTGCCACCCATCGTCGCGGTAATTAAAGCCGGCTGTCGCACCGAGTTCGACAGCTGCATCCAGCTTGGCTTGGGAACCCGACGTGACATAGACGTTGGCCCCGTGGCCACGCGCCCACGCCAGGGCGAAGGTAGCGCAGCCGCCGCCGATACCGGTCACGAGGACATTCTGGCCGGGCTGGACTTCGCCATGTGTCACCGTCGCTCGCCATGCCGTCATGCCCGCCAGCGGTAAAGCCGCCGCCTCAGCCCAGCTTAGATGCACAGGCTTTGCATAAACCGAATCGGCCGGCACACAGATGTACTCGGCGAAGGTACCTTGATCCGGCATACCGAGGACGCGAAAATTGTCACCACCACAGCGCGGATCGTCACCCCACTCCATGGCCGGATAGATTACGACTTCCTGGTTCAGCAAGGATGCATCAACACCCTCACCCAGACTCTCAACGATGCCGGCACCATCTGAACCAGCGATGGCCGGAAACTCGATGCGTGGATAGGCGCCAACGGTGATCCAGTAGTCGCGGCGATTGAGCGCCGCGCACTTGATTTTCACGCGTACTTCGCCGGCGCCCGGCTGCGGCGTCGCGATATCGTCGATGACGAGTTTCTCCGGGCCGCCCAATTCGTGCAGTCGCAAGGCTTTCATCGCCGTTACTTTCCTTTGAACTCTGGCTTACGCTTATTCACAAACGCGTCGATGGCATTCACCGTGTCCTCGGATGCACGCGCGAGGCCGGCAATGGCGCGGGTCTCCATTTCCATTTGCGTTTCCATAGAATTACCGAGCGAATCTGCGATAAGACGTTTCGATTCGCCATATGCCAGCGTCGGACCTGCCGCCAGTTGCTGGGCAACTTCCATCACGCGCTCCATGAGTTTGTCATCCGGCACCACCTCGTTGATCAAACCCCATTCCAGCGCTTGATCAGCGCTCAGCAGATCGTTCATGTAAATCAACTGCATCGCTTTGACGTGCCCGACCAGGCGTGGCAAAAAATAAGTGCTGCTGCCATCGGGAGATACACCGGCGCGGGTATAGGCCATGGTGAGCTTGGCTGACTGCGCGGCAAAGACCATGTCACCGGAGATTGCCATCGAAAAACCTGCGCCCGCAGCGACGCCATTCACTGCCACGATGTAGGGTGCGTTCATACGCGAGAAGCGCGAAATGGCAGCATGCATACCGGTCGTGGCATAGCGCATGTACTCCGCCATGCCTTCACCCTGAGCGGCGAAGGTGTGTAAATCACCGCCGGCAGAAAACATCTTGCCTTTGGCAGTAAAGACCACGCAGCGAATGTCGGAATTCGAATCGCAATGCGTCGCGACTTTGAGCAGGTCCTCAGCCATTTGCACGTTCAGGCTATTGGCCGCATCAGGTCGATTGAGGGACACGATGGCGACACCGCCGTCTCGTTCAAAAGTGAGGGTTTCAAATTCCATGAGTTTATTATCTCCAGAGTTGTCTAGTCGTCAGCAAGTGGGTCGAACGCCGCGCGGCGTTCTTCTAGTTGGGCGTTGATAGCGGCGCGCTCGGCATCGCTGAAATTTGTCCACGAAGCGATTTCGTCCAGCGTTCGAAAACACCCGTAGCAGCGTTCATCGTCAGCGTTAATCATGCACACGGAAATACACGGCGATTCGATCATGTTTGGGTTCTCAAGCGGCTTTCACACACAGCGAGTTCGCCAATCCCCGCAGATAAGCGAGCCCGGCAATCGCACGACTCCCGTACCAGGACAGCATTTCGCCATCAACAAGATGGACGGCCCCGGACGCGTCACATAAAGCCTCTACCTGTTTGATGTGCTTATCGCGAAAAGGGTACGGTTCGCTACTCAACAACACCATATCGAGGTCCAGGCCGGCAAGCTCGGCGTCGTCCAGTTCGGGATAACGCGCAGGTGAATTAGCCGCGACGACTTGCCAGTTAATGAGCTCCAGCATGCGCGCGATGTAGGTATCGTTGGCAACACTCATCCATGGATCACGCCAGATTAGGTAAGCCACGCTACGCGCCGGCAAATCCTTGCGAATCGATTCAAGTTGCGCGAGTCCGTTTCTCAGTTCGCCCGCAAGACGCTCTGCTGCCTCGGCGCATCTGAATATGCCCCCGAGTAGTTCGTAAAGCGCGAGATTGTCGTGCGGAGAGTTCGGGTGGGTAACAATGACATGCGGCATCGCTGCGCGGAGCGCATCGAATAAGGGGCGGGTATTTTCATCGATATTGACGATGACGTGGGTTGGATGCAGCGCCAGCAGGCCCGGCATGTCGACGTCTTTGGTACCACCGAGCTTCGCCACGTTACGGACTTCCTCACGCGGATGCACGCAAAAGCCGGTTCGCCCGACCACCTGTTCCGCGAGCCCGAGCGCGAATAACAGCTCAGTGACGCTCGGCACCAAAGAGACGATCCGCGCTTGCCCGTCCACAGGCGCATGTTGCTGACCAAAGGCGTCTTCGAACATCAGCAACAGCGCCAGTCGAGCCTACATATTGCGACGATATTCGCCGCCCACGTCATACAGCGCACCCGATACCTGACCAAGGGAAGCATGTTTCACCGTGTCCATCAGTTTGCCGAAACAATTGCCGCGCTGACGCGCAACGTCCTGCAGCTCGGCAAGCTCTGCAGCAGCCTGCTCGCTGTGAATATTCTGAAAGTTCGCCAGCGTGCCAATCTGATCATCTTTTTCGCCGTCGGTCGAACGCATCAGCTCAAGGGTGGTGACTGCGTCTTCATTGCCTTCTTTAGGTAAGAACGTATTGACGCCAATCAACGGCAGACTTCCGTCGTGTTTCTTATGTTCGTAGTACAGGCTTTCTTCCTGAATTTTCGACCGCTGATACATCGTATCCATCGCGCCCAACACACCGCCTCGCTCCGAGATGCTCTCAAATTCTTTATAGACTGCTTCTTCGACAAGGTCGGTAAGTTCGTTAATGACGAACGAACCCTGCCATGGGTTTTCACAGAAATTGAGGCCCAACTCGCGATTGATAACCAGCTGAATCGCCACCGCGCGGCGCACGGAATCCTCGGTCGGTGTGGTTACAGCTTCGTCGTAGGCATTGGTATGCAAACTGTTGCAGTTATCGAACAGCGCGTAGAGCGCTTGCAAGGTGGTGCGAATATCGTTAAAGCTGATCTCCTGGGCGTGCAGACTCCGTCCGGAGGTCTGAATGTGGTACTTCAGCATCTGGCTACGCGGGCTGGCACCATACCGCTCGCGCATCGCACGCGCCCAAATGCGCCGCGCGACCCGACCGATAACGCTGTATTCGGCATCCATTCCATTGGAGAAAAAGAAGCTCAAGTTGGCCGCAAAATCATCGATTTTCATGCCGCGCGCGAGGTAATACTCAACAATCGTAAAGCCGTTTGACAAGGTGAAGGCCAGTTGCGATATCGGGTTCGCACCCGCTTCGGCGATGTGATATCCGCTAATCGAGATGCTATAGAAATTACGCACCTGGTTTTCGACGAAGTAGGACTGCACATCACCCATCATGCGCATTGCAAATTCGGTCGAAAAAATGCAGGTGTTTTGCGCCTGATCTTCTTTCAGAATATCTGCCTGAACGGTGCCACGAACGCTTTTGAGGGTTGCTGTTTTGATGCGTGCATAAGTTTCAGCGTCTACCACCTGGTCCCCTGAAATGCCCAGCAGTCCTAATCCCAGGCCGTCGTTACCCGGGGGAAGCTCGCCGTTATATTGCGGGCGCTGCCGGCCATCAAAATATTTCGCTATTTTCTTCTCGGCCTCGGACCACTGTCCGTTTTCGCGCAGGTGTTTTTCGATCTGCTGATCAATGGCCGCATTCATAAAAAACGCCAGAATGATTGGCGCGGGGCCATTGATAGTCATCGACACCGATGTCGTTGGTGCGCACAAATCAAAGCCGGAGTAGAGTTTCTTCGCATCATCGACTGACGCGATGGAGACACCGGAATTGCCCACTTTGCCGTAGATATCCGGCCGCACGTGCGGGTCTTCGCCGTATAAGGTCACCGAATCGAACGCCGTAGACAGCCGTGCCGCGGGTTGGCCGGCAGACAAATAGTGGAAACGTCGATTGGTGCGCTCAGGCGTCCCTTCGCCGGCAAACATACGGGTCGGATCCTCGCCTGCTCGACGGTACGGGAACACACCACCAGTGTAGGGATAACCACCCGGTAAATTCTCGCGCATGAGAAAACGGAGCAAGTCGCCCCAACCGTCGAACCGCGGCGGCGCGATTTTCGGAATCAACTGATGGCTCAGGCTCGTGACGTAATTATCGCCAGTGATTTCCTTGCCCCGGACTTCGTAGCTAAATTGCTCGTCGGTGATGCCTTTTAACCGCGCCGGCCAATCGAGCAACAACTGACGGGCTTCGGCGCCCATATCATCGAGGGCCGCGTTGTAACGCTGGCGTAGTGTCAGCAGCGTTTTGTCGCCGCCTTCTGTCAATAAACTTTGCGCAAAAGGTTCCAGCATTCCGGGCAGCGCATTATCCGGCAGTTCGCGCAGCGTCTCGTAGGTGTGCTGCGCACGATTCGCCGCATCACTCAACGTATCGATGCGGCTGTTTACGTTGCGACCCTGCTCCGCGATCTCGGCCAGGTAGCGGACCCGACTGCCCGGAATGAGAACCGTGCCGCGGGGTTCTTTATTGGATGCGTCGATAGCGGGCGTCCATTCTGCGCTATCCAGATCCAGCGCTTTCGCGGTGCGCTCGCATAGGTTGACGAACATCCACGACAATCCAGGATCGTTGAACTGACTCGCAATGGTCGGATAGACCGGAATGTCATTGTCGGCTATTTCGAAATTAGCGTGGTTACGCTTCCATTGTTTGCGCACATCGCGCAGCGCGTCTTCGGCACCGCGTTTGTCATATTTGTTGAGCACAATGATCTCGGCGAAATCAATCATGTCGATTTTTTCAAGCTGGCTCGCCGCACCGTATTCGCTGGTCATGACATACATCGGCACATCCACGAGGTCGACAATCTCACTGTCGCTCTGCCCGATACCTGCGGTTTCAACGATGACCATGTCGAAGCCAGCGGCTTTCAGAAAGGCAATCGCATCGCTCAGCATCGCACTGGTCGATAAATGCTGGCGACGGGTCGCCATCGAGCGCATGTAAAGATTTTCGTGACGCAGGCTGTTCATGCGGATGCGGTCACCGAGCAGTGCGCCGCCTGTGCGACGGCGAGTCGGATCGACGGCGAGCACGGCAATCTTGCGTTGCGGGAAATATTGGCAAAAGCGCGAGAGGATCTCGTCGGTGACACTACTCTTGCCGGCACCGCCAGTGCCGGTAATGCCGATCACGGGCACCTTCCCGGAAGCAATCTTCCACTGCTTGCGCAGCTTTTCGAGTTTCTGCTCACCGATTACGCCATCTTCCAGCGCTGACAACATCTGCGCGATGCTCAGGCTATCTTCGAAACTCGCCTGCTCGGGTACTGGCGTCGGTTGGCGCGCGGCTGTCGCACGCTCGACCAAGTCTGAAATCATCCCAAGCAGCCCCAGTTTCATACCGTCGTGCGGATGATAAATTCGCTCAACGCCGTAGGCTTCAAGTTCGGCGATTTCTTCAGGGGTGATGGTGCCTCCACCGCCGCCGAAAATACGTACGTGCCCGGCACCGGCCTCGCGCAACATGTCGACCATGTAGCGGAAGTATTCGTTGTGGCCGCCTTGGTATGAACTGATCGCGATCGCATCGGCATCTTCCTGGACCGCAGCGCGCACCACATCGGCAACCGAGCGATTGTGCCCCAGATGAATCACTTCGGCGCCTTCACCTTGTATCAGGCGTCGCATGACGTTAATTGCGGCATCGTGCCCGTCGAACAATGACGCAGCAGTGACAAAACGCATGGGCGTGCTGGCGGCGCCAGCGTGCGGGGTTTGCTCGATATCCTGGGTACGCGTACTCATGCTGGGATCTCCATTAGCTCCGACCGCCTCAGTGCGGCCGCGGTTTGTGTCTTTAAGGTCTGATGTAGCAAATTGATGTGCTGCTCGTCCTGAGGTTTGACCAGCCACTGATAAACGATGCCAATAACGGCTGCGCAAAATTGCTCTGCGGTGCCTTCGGCGTCGACAGTGCTGTCCAGGCGTCCGCAAGCAATGCCGCGATTGATCCACTCGGTGACGTCATGACGGCGTCTCTCATGGATATTCGCGACCAGCCGTTTCAACTCCGGATCTGGCCCGATCGAATCGAACCACAGGATGTAGAAGGCGCGTATGGCATCACTGCCCTCGGCGATGAACGAATAATGGGCGTCGGTCGCGGCTTCGATGGCATCAAGGCCGACCTTGTCCCGTACTGCCGCACTCAGCTCACGCAGCCAGGACTCACCAATCGAGCGGATAATGAAAGCGAACAGGCCGCCCTTGTTGCCGAATCGATAGCTCGCCAGGCCACGGCTGTAACCGGCTCTTTCTCCGACGTCTTTCAGCGTTGTGCCGGCAGCACCGCACTCGCAAATCAACGCAACTGCGGCATCGAGCATGCGAGCATCTGACAATGCCGTTCTTTGCGCCTGGGTACGGCGCGATGAATCGATTGAGACACTGGCTTCCATAACGGTATTATTTCTCACCTATTACTTGTTTGCAACAAGCAAGTGTTATGGCCATAGCCTTGCACGCACCCCGGGCAACACCAATGGCGTGGACCGCGCCTGTGTTCGCTATGGCGAATCAGCTACGGCACAATCGCCTCCTTAGCTTATCGCCACGATGACAATCCATGCTCGCACTCGGCAATATTTCGGCGGCGATTTCCACTGGACTGCTGCTGGTCGTGCTCGCCTGCGGAGCGTGGGTCGGCGAAGCGACATTGCGCGCGCAAGTGCAGCGCGAAATAGAGGCCGCCAGCGAACGCTATGCTGCGGAACTTCAGGCCGATATTTCCAGATCGCTAAACAATGCGTTCGGTTCGTTACGTGCGCTTAGTCTTGTCATCGGCAAGGACTCAGATCTTACGACAGACGAATTCGCCCTGACGGCGGGTCTGTTCGTTGAATCCAGCGACGTCATCACAGCGCTTGTCGCTGCGCCTGCCGGCGCGGTCGCTTACGCCTACCCGACAGATCAGGACCCTGAACACCGATTCATGCCAGATGCTCGGCTGCCACTTGGAAAAGGCACCGCAGCTCGCACCGCACGTCTGGCCGTGCCAGACGACCACACCGTCATCGCTACCCTGCCGGTACAAACCGGTGATTCGGGCGGCGTACAACGCGACTGGGGATTCGTCGCAGCGGTCTTGGACCGCCGACGCCTGCTGCCGTCCACCGAGATCGGTGCGGTAATGCCGGCCATCGCCGTTGCATTACCCGATGGGAGTCAGGTCAGTCACACCGGCGTTTTCTTGTTAGGGGGCTCCGAGGTCTATCGCAGTGCGGCTTTGCGGTTCGAAATTCCGTCGCCTTTCGGCCTTCTGCAAGTGGCCGTACACCCACCGCAGCCTGGCAAACGATCATTTACCAACCGGGCGCGCGGAGCACCGACAGCACTGGCGGTGATTCTCGGTTTGCTGACTATTGCTGCCGCGCTGACTCACCGCAACCAGAGCAGAGCGACGCGGCTTGCGCGCGCGGCGACCGAAGGAGCGGAAACGCGTTTTCGGCTGTTATTCGACAATGCGAACGACGCGGTATTCATGAATGACGCGACGACATTCGACATTCTTGACGCCAACTTACAGGCTGAACGCTACCTGGGTTACAGCCGCGAAGAATTGTTGCAGCTTAAGGTCAGCGATCTCTACGCCGACGATCATGCAACGACTCCTGCAGCCGTTGTCGCACGTATTTCAGAATCTCACTCGACTATCTTCGTTGCTGAACATCGGCGCCGCGATGGCAGCCTGGTACCGGTCGAAGTCAGCACGCGTCTCATCCCAGACCCGCATAAGCCTTTGTTGATTTCCGTCGTGCGCGATATTACCGACCGGCGGCAGAGCGATGCGGCACTGCGGCGCAGCGAACAGGATTTGATTAACTCGATTGAATCGATCAGCGAGGGTTTCGTCCTGTGGGATCGAAATGACCGCCTGCAGATATTCAACAAGCGAGTGGTCGAGTTGATGCCAAGTCTGGACGGCATTCTCAAGGTCGGGCTTCGATTCGACGCGATGCAGCGAAAAATTGTTGAGAACAATCTGGTCAACGAGGACACTGGCGTCGATAACTGGCTCGCCGAGCGGGACCGGATGCGCGCCGAAGGTGGTCGCGACATCGAGTTTAAAACACGCGAAGGACGTTGGATTCGACTCAACGAAAACCATACGCCCGACGGTTACACGGTCGGTGTTTATCAGGACATCACGAGCATCAAGCAAGCTGAACAGCACATTCGCTATCGGGCGGACTTTGACGCCGTCACCACATTGCCCAATCGGGCGAATTTTATGCTGCAACTGAACGCGCTGGTCCGCTTGGCGCAACGTTCGCAAACTCTGAGCGCATTGCTGTTTATCGATCTCGACCGCTTCAAGAATATTAATGACACCCTGGGTCATGAAGTAGGCGACAAGCTACTTCGAGAGGCCGGCTCGCGCATTCTCGCCAGCATCCGCTCGACCGATACGATGGCGAGATTCGGTGGTGACGAATTCACTGTCATTCTGCGCGACATCGACGACGAGATGAATGCGGCACGCATCTCAGAAGAAATCATCACGAAACTATCCGCCGCGCATCATTTCGACGGACAAGCCGTCTACGTTAGCGCGAGCATCGGCATCACACTGTGTCCCGCCGATGCGGAAGATTCGGAGACCTTGCTACGCAATGCGGATATGGCCATGTATCAGGCGAAAGCACGCGGCCGTGGCACCTATCAATTTTTCACCAACAAGCTGACAGAGCAAGCGAAACGCTTCGTCGAACTGGAGAATGATTTACGCGATTCACTCGCGAACCAGCAGTTTCTGATGCACTACCAGCCTGTGTTCAATATGGCCAACGGGAAGCTCCTTGGGGCTGAAGCGTTGTTGCGGTGGCAGCATCCGCAACGTGGCCTGGTGCTACCGGCCGATTTCGTGCAGGTCGCTGAAGAAACTAAGCTTATAAATGCTATTGGAGCTTGGGTCCTGCGGGCCGCTTGCGCAGATTCACGTAACTGGCGGCAGAGTGCGGATGCCTTGTCGACCCGCGTGTCCATTAACGTCTCAAGTGGACAATTCTTCAATGGTTTTGACGCCGCCTATATCAGCAGCGTACTGCGAGAATTCGATTTCCCACCTGAGCAGCTGATCCTGGAAATCACAGAATCGATTCTCATTGACGACGACCAACGCGTAGCTGCAATTCTCAATGCCATTCGCGATCTGGGCGTCTCAATTGCGCTCGACGACTTCGGCACCGGCTATTCCGCACTCGGTTATCTGCGGCGCTTTCCGGTTTCGATGATCAAAATAGACCGTAGCTTCATTAACGATATGAAATCCGGGGCTACTGCAGTACGCCTGGTCGAATCAATTGTCGCGATGGCTAACGCGTTATACATCGAAGTCGTCGCTGAAGGTGTCGAAACCCATATGCAGGCTAATCTGCTTTTGAATATGGGCTGTACTGCCGGGCAGGGATATTTATTTGGTCGGGAAATAGCCGCGCCAGATTTCGCAGACCAATATGGGGCCATCGCGAGCCCTCGGCCAATTGTCGTCTACCCAACTTTGAACGAGCGCAACGCCAACGACGGCCGCGCCTAACGAAATGCGTGTTCTTCCCTCGGAAACGTACCGCTTTTGACCTCATCGACGTAAGCCTTCAGTGCGTCGTGGATAGACCCTGCCTGCTCCAGGTAATTTTTGGAGAAGCGAGTTCTCTTCCCAGGGGCAATGTCGAGCACGTCATACAGCACCAGAATTTGCCCGTCCGCGTCCGGCCCGGCGCCGATACCAATCACTGGTACGGTCGATTGTGCGGTGATCTCTGCCGCGAGGCCCATCGGCACACATTCCAATAGCAGGATATCTGCGCCCGCCTCCTCTAGCGCAAGCGCGTCCTGTTTCATCTTTTCAGCTGCTTTCTTTTCGCGGCCCTGCACTCGATAACCGCCATATTTATGGATTGCCTGTGGCGTCAGACCAAGGTGTGCACACACTGGCACCCCACATTCAGTCAAGCGGCGCACCATTTCGATCTCGAGTTCGCCCCACTCCAGTTTCACGATCTCTGCGCCGCCCTCCTTCATCAGGCGCGCCGCATTTTTGAGGCAGTCCTGGGGTGAGGCATAGCTCATAAATGGCATATCGGCCATTAGCATCGCGCGGTTGACGCCGCGTGCGACCATTTTCGTGTGGTAGATGATGTCGTCGATAGTGACCGGGATGGTCGTCGTGTGCCCTTGCACGACCATGCCAAGCGAATCTCCCACCAGGATGAAATCGATACCAGCACTATCAAGCACCGCCGCGAATGCTGCATCGTAAGCCGTCATGCTGGCGATTTTCTCGCCACGCTCCTTCATCAAGCGAAGGGTGCGATTGGTAATCTTCTCCGGGTTCTCGTTTTGTGCACTCATCGTTGTGACCTTTTTCGATTTGTTCCGGCGTTCGGCTTCAAGTGCCCTACGCTAACGGATGACAACGTCCACATCGGCATCGAGTTGTCCCTTTCCCAAGCGATAACTCGCCAGACCGTGCGCCGATTAGTCTCGCTCGGCGGACTTACGTTTGACCCCGGCCACGAATCGCTCGAGCTCAACGGCCGCGCGCTCGTGAAATCCGTCACCAATCATCTCTTCCTCATCATGTGCCTCGCAAGCGAATCGCACCAGTCGCGGGCCGACCTCAATCACGGTTGCCGTTGCACTAACTCGCATGCCAACCGGAGTCGCGGCGAGATGACGTACGTCAACCAGCGTGCCGACTGATCCCCAGCCCGGCGGCAGGAAATTGGCGACAGCATCTGCGGCCGCCATCTCCATAAGATAGATCATTTGCGGTGTGGCGTAGACGGCCGGCAGCGACGGGTAGGCATGTTCAACGGTCAGCTCGGGCGTCACAATGATTTCGCGACTCGCTGACGCACCGACCTCGATAGCTGCACAGAGACTATCCACGGCTATTTCAAATCTCCCAGCCAACCGCGAATAGCCGAGGCTATTTCATCAGGCGAGTCTTCCTGGATAAAGTGCAAGCCCTTAACGCTGGCTTCGCTTTGGTTCCGCCAGCTGCGCGCGAAGGCGCCTGCTGCACCTTTCATGATCATGCCCGGTTCCGCATCGATCATAAGCTTTGGGATCTCTGACGATTGCAGGAAGCGGCCGTAGTTGGCGACGATATCGCAGACTTCTGGTGGCTCGTTTTCAAGCGGAATCTGACGCGGCCAGGTCAGTGTTGGGCGACGATCTTCGCCAGGATTGCGAAAGGGCGCGACGTACGCGTCCATCTCTTCACTGTCCAGTTTGCGCATGATTGATGCTGGCAACACCCGTTCGACAAACACGTTTTTCTGCAGCACGACTTCCTCGCCCGCTGGAGAACGAAATGTCTTGAACATGTCTACGGCAGAAGCAGGCCATTCTTCCCAGCTCATCGGCTTCACGATTGCCTCCATGTAGCAGATCCCCGCCACTCGGTCTGGGAAAGTGGCCGCGTAATCAAAGCCGAGGGCGCTACCCCAATCATGAATCACTAAAACAATATCGTTGTCGACACCGAGTGCCTCCAGCGCCCCCTGCCAATAGCGCCGCTGCTCCACAAAGGTGTATCGCCCAGGCCCCGAATCCGGCACCTTGTCGGAATTACCCATGCCGATTAGATCGATGGCAATACAGCGCCCGAGATCCTTGAGTTGCGGCATGATGTTCCGCCATAGATAGGACGAGGTCGGATTGCCATGCTGAAAAACGATCGGCCGACCTTCACCCATTTCGACGTAGGCCATCTGCCGGCCTTCCACCTCAATGTAAGATTTTTTTTCTACCCAGGCGTTCATTCTTTGCTCCTGTGTTTTAGGCAATAGCGCCGCTGTTCTGCAGGCCATCAATTTCGTTTTCATCGAAACCAAATTCCAGCAACACCTCGGCCGTGTGCTCGCACACCCGTGGACGCCCGCGAGTCACTTCGCCAGGGGTCCGGCTGAAGCGTGGGCCTGGTGCAGGTTGGGTCTCACCATCAACTTTAATGTAGCTCCCGCGCGCCTTGTTGTGCGGATGCTCGGTCACCTCATCCATATTCAGAACCGGACCGAAACAGACATCCGTACCTTCGAGAAGTTCGCACCACTCAGCGCGCGTTCTGGTCCGGAACAGGGTCGCGAGTTTTTCCTTCAAGGCGACCCATTGGGTGCGATCGTGCTGCGCGTCGAAGGCCGTATCATCGAGACCGAGTTTTTCGCGTAACAGGGCGTAAAACTGTGGTTCTATTGAGCCTATTGAGATCCACAAATCATCGGCGCATTGGTAGCAGCAATAGAAATGCGTGCCGCCGTCGGCCATGTTTTCACCTCGCCCCCCGGTCCACTTACCTTCCTGGCGCCAGCCATAAAGCATACTCATAAGCAGACTTGATCCGTCCACCATCGCGGCATCGACGATTTGTCCCTGCCCGGAACGTTGCGCCTCGATAAGACCGCAAGCGATTCCGAACGCCAGATACAGCCCACCGCCGCCGAAATCACCGACGAGATTCAGCGGCGGAATCGGACCGCGACCGCGTTCCCCAACAGCGTCAAGCGCACCCGTAATCGCAATGTAGTTAATGTCGTGGCCTGCAGCCTGGGCCAGAGGCCCATCCTGTCCCCAGCCGGTGATGCGTCCGAATACGATGCGCGGATTGCGTTGCAGACAAACGTCCGGCCCGAGGCCCAGGCGTTCCATGACCCCGGGTCGAAACGGGTCAATGAGTGCGTCCGCGCTTTCAATCAACCGCAGGGCCGTCGCCACCCCGGCAGGTGATTTCAAATCCAGACCGATTGAACGTCGGTTGCGGCCAAGGGCTCCCGCGTCACTACTTGCAGGTGCGCTAGCGCGATCGATGCGTATGACATCGGCGCCCATGTCGCCCAGAAATGTGCCACAAAGCGGCCCCGGACCGATGCCCTGGAACTCAAGAATTCGCAATCCTTCAAGCGGCCCCATGACGTGCCTCGATAGATTTTGCCAGCGCAATAATGCGCTCGGCCTGGGTGAGATGCGGGCGGTCGACCATTTTTCCGTCCAGTTGCAATGTGCCAGCATCGGGATTACGCGCAAACAGATCAATCACTGCATGGGCATGCTCGAGCTCGGCCGGCGATGGGGAAAACGCTTTATTGGTCACTTCGACCTGCGCGGGATGAATGCAAATCTTGCCAGTAAATCCATCGCGCCGTGCTTCGTTGCACACCACTTCGAGATACTCAAGATCGCGAAAATCTGCCATCACGGTGTCGATCGCCTGTACCGACGCAGCATGAGCTGCAAACAAACACAAAGAGCGCACCAATAGATAGGGTTGGGTCCATTCTTTGTTCGCATCGACATTCGCACTTGCACCCACTGCGGCGCCGAGATCCTCTGCACCCCAGGTCAGACCCGACAAACGCGGAACGTTATGACGATACTCCCCGAGGCTGAAAACAGCGGCAGCCGTTTCTGTTGCTACTGGCAAAATCTTTATCTGTCCCGCCGGTAAACCGTGCTCAGCTTCCAGTACGTCGATGAAATGTGCGACGGCGAGTAAATCTTGCGGGCTATTGGCTTTCGGTAACACGATACCAGTTGGCGCGGCTGGCACGATTGCGGCAATGTCATCGAGAATCAGTCCCGAATCCAGAGGATTGACCCGTACATAAAACTCAACGGCGGGATTGGGTGCGCTTTGCAGGAACTCGCGCACCATACCTCGCGCGACAGGCTTCCGCGCTGCCGCTACCGAATCCTCAAGATCAAGAATCACGCAGTCCGCACCGATCGCCGACGCTTTCTGCATTTTCTTGTCACTATCGCCAGGGGCGAATAACAGCGAACGCATCATTATTTAGGCTTCCTCAACATCAATCCGGAACGCTTGCAAATCGCGACCAGTTTTTCGTGCTGGTTGTACGCGCGGTGCTCGAAAATAATGATGCCGTTGTTCGGGCGCGATTTGCTTTCGCGAATTTCCGCGACCTCAGTTTCGACCCTAATCGTGTCGCCGTGGAATACCGGCAATGGAAAGCGCACGTCGTCCCAACCCAGATTAGCAACCGTAGTGCCAAGGGTCGTATCGTGAACGCTAATACCAACCATCAGCGCCAGCGTGAACGAACTGTTGACAATGCGCTGCCCGAATTCGGTCTCGTTCTTGCAGTACTCTTCATCCAGATGCAGGCGTGCGGGATTGTGGGTCATCGTTGTGAACAAGACATTGTCAGTCTCGGTCAGGGTGCGTCGGATCGCGTGGTTGAATGTCATTCCGACTTCGAATTCTTCAAAATATAGTCCTGCCATGATTTTCCCTCCGGCATATTTGTGTGGTTATTGACTGATAATAAAACGGCACGCAGATCGCGCGTGGTTGAGCGGCCCTTGCGACTGTGCTGACGTTCTCTTAAACAGCAGCTGAGAACAAGTCGTCGTAGCGCTCGCGCAATTTGTTTTTTTGCACCTTGCCCATGGTGTTACGCGGCAAATCGTCGAGCAACAGAATGCGTTTGGGAACTTTAAAGGCGGCGAGTGTCGTTTTTAGTGCAGCGATGGTCGCACCTTCATCAACGCTTTTACCCGCAGTGGCAACCACGGCGGCAACGACCGCTTCACCGAAATCTGCATGTGGCACGCCGAACACGGCGGCCTCGGCGACCCCCTCCATGCGTTCGATGTCCCGTTCGATTTCTTTCGGGTAAACGTTCAGACCGCCGCTGATGACCATGTCTTTACTGCGTCCGGCGATGAACAGGTATTGATCGTCGTCCAGATAACCTTGATCGCCGGTATCGAACCAGCCGCCATCCGAGAACGCTTTATCGGTCGCCGCCGGTAATTCCCAATAGCCAGGAAAAACGTTATCGCCCCGGACCTGCACGGCACCGATCACATCGCCGGACAGTGCAATTCCCGCATCATCGACGACACGTATACCGACACCCGGTAATACCGGCCCAACCGATGACGGCTTGCGCTCGCCGTGCAGCGGATTGGACGTCAAAATACCAGTTTCCGTCATCCCGTAACGTTCGAGAATACGGTGTCCTGTGCGCTGTTCGAAAGCATGAAAGACAGCTTCAGACAGCGGCGCCGAGCCGGAAATAAAAACACGTATCGAAGCACAAACATCAGCGTCGAAAGCGTCGCTCGCAAGCAAGCGAGAGTAATACGTCGGCACGCCAGCCATCATCGTCGCACCAGGCATGGCTGCGATGACCTCTGCGGCATTAAAACGCGGCAACCAGCGTAAGGTCGTACCGGCTAGCAGGGCCGGTCCAAGTGTTATGAACAATCCATGGACGTGGAAGACGGGCAAGGCGTGCACCAGAATATCATCGGCACTGAACTCCCACGCTTCGCGCAGGGCCTGCGCATTGCTGTAGAGATTTTCATGCGTAATACGGATGCCCTTCGGCGTGCCAGTCGTGCCGGACGAATACAACAAGGCCGCGC
The DNA here is from genome assembly GCA_002292285.1 of Proteobacteria bacterium UBA981. Lineage (GTDB taxonomy): Bacteria > Pseudomonadota > Gammaproteobacteria > UBA981. The sequence continues at coordinate 20,057 of DBBP01000008.1, read as the reverse complement.
TGTCCTGGCCGGCCATCTCGACTGTGGCGAACTCTTCCGGTGCACTAAGCATTCGTGTACAGAAGTCGTCGCCCCCGTGACTGTCCAAAGACAGTCGATGCACAATGCCAGGGCAATCATCAGCCGCTGGAAGCGCCTGTGTGGCACCACTCGCGTCGTAGAGCAAGGCACGCGTACCGGCGTTAGCGAGGAAGAAGGCAAGCTCAGTCTGCGTGTAACCGGGATTCAAGGGATGAAACACAAAGCCCGCACGCAGGCAGCCCAAATACAGCCACAGATAAGGCAGCGATTTTTCGGCGATTACCGAAACCCTGTCGCCAGTGCTCAGTCCGAGGTTCGAGAGCACGTTTGCAGCGCGCGCACTGTGGCGTTCCACGTCCGCGAACGTATAGCCGGTGCCGTCCGGTAGCTCGAGCGCATGTGCCGTGGGTTTAAACCCGGCGGCGAGTCGATGGTAGAGATTGGCGTTGTCGGTCATATGAGTGTGTTGTGCGCTGGACGCCGTGTTCGTCGGTATCACAACGAGCGCGAAATCAACTCCTTCATAATTTCGTTAGAGCCGCCGTAGATCATTTGCACGCGAGCGTCGGTGAAATATTGAGCAATCGGGTACTCCATCATGTAGCCGTAGCCACCGTGTAGTTGCAAACATTCGTGCATCGTCTCGAACTGCTTCTCGGTGCACCACCACTTCGCCATCGACGCCGTTTCGGTGTCCAATTCGCCCTCGTTGAGCTGCTCGATGCAGTGGTCAAGAAACACCCGGCCGATTTTGGCCTGCGTAGCAAGCTCAGCCAGTTTGAATTTGGTGTTCTGAAAGTCCGCCAGAGCCTGGCCAAAGGCTTTACGCTCCTTGACGTATTCACAGGTCATGCTGACGGCACTTTCCATCATCGCCACTGCGGTGACTGCGATAATCAGTCGCTCACGTGGCAATTGCTTCATCAATTGAAAAAAACCCTGCCCGGCCTCGCCGCCCAGAATATTGCCAGCCGGAATTTTGCAATCATCGAAGAACAATTCGCTGGTGTCCTGTCCTTTCATGCCAATTTTCTTCAATGGCTTGTTACGCCGAAACCCTTCCAGCCCATCGGTCTCCACCATAAGCAACGAGATGCCTTTAGCGCGTTCTTCGGGATTGGTTTTACAAACCACGCAAATCAGGTTGGCGTTATAACCATTCGTGATAAAGGTCTTTGATCCGTTCAACACGTACTCGTCATCATCGCGAATGGCGCGTGTTTTCACGGCTTGCAAATCGGAGCCCGTGCCGGGTTCTGTCATGGCTATGGCGGTGATGGTTTTGCCGCTTGCCATGCCAGGCAACCATCGTTGCTTTTGTTCCTCAGTCCCGAACACCATCAAATAGTGAGCGACAATGCTCTGGATGCCATTGCCAAAACTCGAAATGCAGGCGCGCGCCAGCTCTTCGTATGTGATCGCATCGAAACCGAAATCACCACCGCCACCGCCATACTCGGCTGGCACATCGGGGCACAACAGCCCCATTTCACCGGCTTTTGCCCAGTACTCGGGTTCCGGGTAGCCGCGCTCAATCCAGTGGTCGCGCTGGGGCACAAACTCCGCTTCAATAAACTTGCGCGTGCTGTCACGAAACATGTCGTGATCTTCGTTGGTCCAGGGCGAGCGATATGGTTTCATCTAAAACTACCGAAATTTGGGATGGCTGGTGGATATTATGCGAAGCGGAAGTCTACGGCCGCCGCGTCCGCTTGGCCATTACTGTGCCTTGTGAATCCCGCCGCCATCGAGGTGCCGATGTCTGTCGAGAAGCAGCCGCGACCGCAAACGCCGTGCAGCGGCTTTCGAGACTTAGTCGCCGGCCGGCTGGCCTGTTTGCCTGCCCTACAGAACCCGCGTCGGCCAGACTGCGAAACGCGACCGCGGCGCCGTAGACGGGCGCCGCGCAGCTGAAATCATGCAGACAGACAGCTGGAATCAGACGTCGAGGCGATAAGTATCACCGTCAGTGACTAATTTACCTGCGGTCGGACCCGCGAAATGGGTACCGATAATCAAGGTTGGCGTATCCGCATACTCACCGAACACGCGCCGACGCGTGGCAACGGCCGCGTCGTTGTCGACGTCGAAGGGGCTAACCAGTGCTGGATCGTGGAATTGAATCGGATGATGAACGAAGTCACCGGTAATCATCGCGCTCTCGCCCGCTGATTCAATCAACACAGAGCAGTGTCCAGGTGTGTGTCCGGGCGTTGAGATCAAACGCACGCCGTCGCACACGGGCGCGGGACCATCGATAGGTTTGGCGAGGCCGGCGTCCAGGATCGGTTGGACAGAATCGTCCCACACCGTGCGTTGGAGTTTCATGAAATCCTCGTCTGATTTCTGCTCGCCCCAAAATTCCATATCCTTCTTACCCCAAAGGTAGGAGGCGTTTGGGAAAGTCGGCACAAACTTGCCATTCACTTCGTGGGTATTCCAGCCGACGTGATCGAGATGCAAATGGGTACACAAGACGAAATCGATACTGTCCGGCTCGTAGCCGGCAGATTTCATGTCCTGCATATAGTTTGTCTGCAACATATGCATGACGTCGAAAGGCGCCCGCTGGCGTTCATTGCCAATACAAGTGTCAACGACCAGGCGCGCTTCGCCGGTATCGACAATCAGCGAATGAATGCTGAGCGACAGCTGGCCGTCTTCGGTCACGAAATGCGGAAACAACCACTTAATCTGTTTAACCAATTCCGGCGTCGCGGCTGGAATGACATCCGAAAATTCCGGATAAACGATCTCTTCAATTTTCGTAATTGTTGTATTGCCAACTTTCCATTTCATAGATGTATTCCCTATCGGGTTATGCGGTGAGTCAAAGCGCCGCTTAAAGAATGTTTTCTGCTACCAGGCGCAATTCTTCGGCGTTGTTTGCCGATACCACCATCGTACCGATTTCGCCGCGATCGCCGGCCGCTTTCCAACGCGTCAATTGTTCTTTGATGTGCTCCGCCGGCCCCACCAGGCAAGTTTCGTCGATGTACTGGTCGGGTACCGCGGCAGCGGCCTCGGCCTTTTTGCCGGACAGGAACAAGTCCTGGATCTTCACTGCCTCCTCTTCGTAACCCAATCGCTTGGTGTAATCGTTGTAGAAATTTTTGTCGCGCGCGCCCATACCACCTATGTAGAGTGCCATGCCTTGCTTGAGCAGCATGCGACATTGATCAATATCAGGTCCCATACACATCCGCACAAATGGCGCGAAATCGAAGCTCTGCAGGGACTTGTTGCTGGCTGCTTTATCGAAACCTTTCTGCAATGCCGGCGCAAACAAGTCGTGACGATCGGGATTCATCCACACCATGAAAGCACCATCGGCAACCTCTGCAGCCGCGGTTACGCCTTTCTCTGTCACGACGCCGGTATAAATCGGCATGTCGGGATTGCCGTGCAGAATACTTTTTAACGGCTTGCCGAGGCCCATGCTGCCGGCGCCAGTGAAGGGAATTTGGTAATGCTCGCCTTGGTGAGTGAGCGGTTCTTCGCGGCGAAATATTTTGCGCATGATGGAAATATATTCACGCGTGCGCATTAGCGGTTTTCCGTAGGGCTGACCATACCAGCCCTCGATCACCTGAGGTCCCGATGGACCAATGCCGGGTATAAAGCGTCCACCGGACAAATGGTCGAGCGTCATCGCGGTCATTGCCGTCATTGACGGCGTACGGGCCGCCATCTGCATGATGGCCGTACCGGCTTTGATTTTGGTTGTTTGGGCCAGCACCCAGGCCACCGGTGTAACGGCGTCGGAACCCCATGCCTCGGCACTCCAGGCGGAATCGTAGCCGAGACCCTCAGCCTCGAGAATGAGCTCCATGGGTAGGCGAACCTGGGGGCCGGAGTAGCCAAACAACATGCCGAGTTTCATATCACTGTCCTGCGAAGTTTAAATCTGAACGACCGAGAATAAAGCGTGCGCCACTGTGCGCGCAATTGTGTATTGCGTCAGGCGCTGGGCAGCTGGCTGGCTGAAGCGACCGGGCGCGCAGTTCGGCCAGCACCTAGCGCAGGTCGGCGAGTATCTCGCCAAAGGCCTCGATAACCTCGAGGCTTTCGGTCCGCGATGGGTAGTAATGACCTTCGTTGACCGGGTTTCGCGTGCGGATGCAAATCCAATCGGGATTCACTTGCTCCTTCATCGCCCCCATCCGGTCGACCCATTTCTGCTTGTTGCCGAGACACAGGAACATGTTCTCAATGAGATCGAGCATGGTGTCTCCCTCAACATCCGGAGACAGCCCCTGCTCGGCATAAAAACTCCATTCACGAACCCAACGATGTCCGTGCTTTTCTCGCACGTCGCGATCGTTGCTGAGCCAGCCCTCGAACCCCAGCGTGACCTGGAAATCATCCTTGCCACGTTCGGCAGCGCGCTCGCGCATGTCCTTCACCGCCGGCCCGAGGACATCGACATGCGGCGGAAACCAGGTACACCAGCCTTCGTAGTTCAACGCCCGTTCCATGGCCTTAGGCGCGAAAGCGCCGATCCAGATCGGCGGGCGGGGTCGCTGATAAGGCTTCGGGGTCAGTTGCACACCCTCGTACTGGAAGAATTCACCGTTGTAATTAAACTCATCCTGAGTCCATGCGCCAACGATGCAATCCATGACCTCTTCAAAGCGTTTTCCGCGCTTTTCAAATGGCACGCCAAAGCATCGAAAATAGTCCTGGTGATAGCCGACTCCGGCTCCGAAGACCAGACGTCCCCGGCTCAGATTATCGATAGCAGCGAGCGTTTCGGCGAGATGGATTGGGTGATGGAAAGTGGGCTGTATCACCGTACAGGCCAGTTGCACGGTCTTGGTGCGCGCGGCCAACGCCATCAACATCGAGGTCGTATTTGGCCACCAGGTTTCGGGGCGCTGATGGCGTTCCGGTACCCAGACGCCATCGAAACCAACTTGCTCGGCCAACTCAGCCTCAGCGATGCAGTGTTCCATGGCGTCGGCGACATCGTCAGGGCTTGGGTCGGCGGCCTGGCCGTAGGATCCGAAATGCGTGTCCGGCATGAATGCGATTTTCATTGCTTCCTGTGTCCTCCTGGATGAGCGCGTTAGGGTTCGGCCGCCTTATCTTGTCCGCGTGGCCAACCCGGTTGCGTGACATCCGATTATTCAACAGAATTGAGTGCCACGCTGCAGGAGTTGCCCCATGCCCTATGCCAACGGCCGAACCTATCTCGATGCTGATAGCCATTTGATGGAACGACCGGATTTTCTCCGCGACTTCGCCGATGCGGCGGTGCGCGAGAAGTTACCTAAAATCAACACCGATCAACATCCCGATTCGCTCGATTGGAGCGGCTGGCAAAGCGCGGTCGAGGGCACCGGCCATGCAAGCGCGCACGTCGACGCGATGGTCGCGATGGGCGATACCTTGATTGCCGGGCCCAAAGGCTACATGGCCTTAGGCGCCTTTAATCCGGATGAACGTGGTCAGGCGCTCAATCAACTCGGCTTTCAACGACAACTGGTGTTCTCAAGCTACAGTCCGGTGCAAACCTTGCACGAGGGCGATTTGTCCATCAAATACGGTGCCGCAGCAGCGCACAATCGCGCCATGGCTGACTTTTGCGTTGGCGATCCGCGCCTGCTCGGGGTCGGCATGTTGCCACTCGACGACCCGGCTCGCGCCGTTGGAGAGTTGGAGAACTTGCTGCAGCTAGGCCTCAAAGCGGCCTGGATCGCGCATAACCATTGTGGCGGCCGCTCACCCGGACATAACGATCTCGACCCAATTTGGGCGCGGCTCGCCGAAGCCGATGTGCCGTTTGTTCTGCATGTCGGTGGTTACCCCTTGCAGCTTCCGCCAGCGTGGATGAATACCGGGCGGGCCGTTCCCACCGATTGGCTTGGTGGCGGTGAGAACATTCGCGGCAAAGACATGATTGCGCTGCACCATCATGCGGAACTTTTTCTCGGCGCGATGATTTTCGACGGTGTGTTTGAACGACACCCGACACTGCGTGGCGGTGCGATAGAACTCGGCGCGGGCTGGGTGCCGAGCTGGCTACGGCGACTCGACTGGGCAGCGAAAATCTGGCGCAAGGAGCCGGAATTGGGGGCACTAAGCTGCTTACCAAGTGAAACAGCGCTGGAGCACCTCGGATTTACGCCTTATGTCTATGAGGACGTTGGTCAGCTTATTCGTGAATCGGACTCGCGGTTGTACCTGTTTTCCAGCGATTATCCGCATTTTGAAGGCAGCAAAAATCCGATTGAGCGCTTTGAGACCTTCCTCGATAGTGCCGGTGTCGACGAACTCGCAAAGGACGCTTTCTATTCCACTAACTTCGAGCGCGTTTTCGGATAACCGCCGCAGCTCACGACATGCGGGCCCGGGCATCGCGTGGTGCATGGATGGCGCGTCATGGTCCTGTGTTGGACGCTTGGTCGCTGACACCGCCCATTTCAACGGCCACGTTCCAGCGCGCGCGATGCCACTGTGTGACCATCATTCGCTATCCAGTGGCCGCAAACGCGATCCTGGCGCGGCGTATGATATCGATCGACGTGCACAAAATTCCACATTATCGTTGACGGCTCACCTGAGTTTCGAAAGAGCGATTTATGAAATTAGCAACATTCAGCGAAAACGGTGCCACTCGTATCGGACGCGTCGAAGACGAGGAGATTGTTGATCTCGCAAACGTCGGCCTGCCAAACGAAATGGCAGCTTTGCTGGGCGCCGGCAGCGAAGCGTTAAGCAAAGCCGCAAGCGCCGCCGGCCGGCGACTCGCACTCGCCGATGTCTCGCTGTGCGCGCCAGTCCTGCGGCCTGGCAAGATTCTCGCGATTGGCCTCAACTACAAAGATCACATTGAGGAAACCGGCCTCGACACGCCCAAGTACCCCATGTTCTTCAACAAGCAAGCTACCGCGAGTAACGGGCCCTATGCGCCCATTCACCTGCCACGTGTTTCAGACAAACTGGATTACGAAGGCGAACTCGGGTTTGTCATCGGACGGCGCTGCCGGCACGTACCTCGCGAGCGTGCCCATGAAGTCATCGCCGGTTTTGTCGTCTGCAACGACGTCAGTGTGCGGGACTGGCAAATGCGAGCGCAGACGTTCACGCTTGGCAAATCGTTTGATACTCATAGCCCGTATGGGCCGTGGATCGTGACGCCTGATGAGATACCCGATCCGCATAATCTCGATTTGAAAACCTGGGTGAATGGCGAATTGCGTCAGGATTCCAATACGCGTCATCTGGTGTTCGATTGCTATGACCAAATTGAAACCCTGACCGCGGCATTCACACTCGAGCCTGGCGACTTGATCGTGACCGGGACGCCGAGCGGCGTCGGTATCGGCTTCAATCCGAAAAAATTTCTAAAAGCAGGCGATCGGGTAAAAATCGAAATCAGTGGCGTCGGGCACATTGACAACGAAGTTGTCGCCGAGCCGGATAGCACCACCTTAATCTGATCCGAACGCCGGATCTGTTGCAACAAGCATAAGGAGACTGCGTCGATGCAGGCATGGCAATTTAGTGAGTACGGACGTTTTGAAGATGTCTTGGAATGGGTCGAAAGAGACGATCCGATAGCAGGTGAGGGTGAGGCAGTAATCCGTACTACCGCTGCTTCGCTGAACTTTCCCGACTTGCTGATGTGTCAGGGTAAATACCAGGTGAAGCAACCGTTGCCGGCAGTCTCCGGTGCCGAAGGGGTTGGTATCGTCGAGTCCATTGGTGCCGGCAGTAAGTTCCAGGTCGGGCAACGCGTGGTTGGATTCTGTCACGGCGGTGGCACGCTCGCAGACAAATTCAAAGTGGCCAACAACAATGCCTGGGCCCTGCCGGACCATGTCGATGACGCGACAGCGGCGGCACTAACAGTCACGTACGGCACCTCCTACTTCGCACTGATGCATCGCGCACAGATTCAGCCAGGCGAAACCTTGTTAGTACTCGGCGGCGCCGGTGGCGTCGGACTGGCAGCAATTCAGCTGGGAAAAGTATTCGGGGCCACAGTCATCGCCGCGGCAGGTAGCCCGGAGAAGCTCGAGATCTGCCGCCAACAGGGCGCCGATCACGTTATTAACTACCGCGACGAAGATCTCGTCGAGCGGGTCAAAGACATCACCGACGGGCGCTTTGCCGATGTCATTTATGACCCGGTCGGTGGCGAGATCTTCGAGCAAACAAAACGCTGCATTGCCTGGGAAGGGCGCATCATTATCATCGGCTTCGCTGGCGGCAGCATTCCCAAAATCGAATGTAATCGCATGTTGCTGAAAAATATGTCGGTCGTGGGACTGGCATGGGGGCAGTACCTGGGACGCAATCCGGCACTGGCGGAGAAGTGCCAGGCGCATTTGTATGATCTGCTGAGGGCGGGCGCGATTAAGCCGGTGATATTTAACACCCTGCCGTTCGATAAGGTTTTTGATGGCATGCGTATGCTTGAGGAACGCGGTATGTACGGCAAGATCATTGTCGAGCGGTGAGATAACAACGGGCTGTTGAAGCGAGCTGGCCTGACCGCACGTTACTCTCAAGCCCGATGCGGCAAACCCGCAGTGCGTGTCGCTACCCTTGAGATTCCAAAACGTCTTGCGCAGGCTCGCGATTTTTTAAGGTTGCCGGAGGATGGCATGAGTGACTCAGATGACCGCTACCAACGTGGATTGGAAAATTTATCCCAACTCGATGCTAGTGCGCCGGAGCGGCTCGCCCGGCTGACTGCTGAAGTCGCCCCGGACCTGGCTCGCTACACCATCGAGTATGGCTATGGAGATGTGTTTAATCGTCCCGGCATCGACCGAAAAACAAGACAAATGCTGACCGTCGCAATTCTCGCTACACTCGGAAATGCAGCTCCGCAGCTTCGCTCGCATATCCGTAATGCCCTGAAAGTGGGTGCGAGCCGCGAAGAAATTGCCGAGATCATGGTTCAACTGTCGGTTTACGCAGGATTCCCTGCAGCCCTCAATGGGACCAATGCCGCCCGGGAAGTGTTCGCAGCGCTCGATGCCGATGCTCCATCCGAAAGCGACTAGTTCGACTCACGGTCGAAATGGGATTGCCCCGTCGAATCTGCGCGTCTATGATTAATCACGGTGCAGATTTCGGTCGGCGGCAGGCCGACTACGGAACCACGCTGCTCGCAATGCGTGACAAAATTTGTACAGCGTAAGCTAATTTTTAAGTCGTGGGTCAGGTGGCCTTGCACCGGACCGGATGACAGAAAGTGAACACCCGTGTTTCAGTTGCGCGGCCGCCGCAGCAGATACACGAACGTCGACAAGAACGGCCGTTTCCCAAGGGGCAATTCCATGGACATTTACGTAGGCAACCTCTCATACGACATTTCAGTTGAAGAACTACGCGACGCCTTCGAACAGCATGGCGACGTTGCCAATGCGAAAATTATTTCTGACCGTGAGACCGGGCGCTCAAAAGGCTTTGGCTTTATCGAAATGCTTGACGAAGAGGAAGCTAAAGCTGCGATCACCGAATTGAATGGGGCGATGTTAAAAGGCCGAACCGCCCGCGTGAACGAAGCGCGTCCGCGCAATTAGGAACAACACGACCTGACGTAGCGGTTAGCCGTCGATCGGGATCCGGTTACGGCCCCGTCGAAACGCACTCTGGCTATCCGGTCAACGGCAAGACACTTCTGCCGACCGGATACTAGTTTTCGACAGCCGGCATCACCTCTTCGATTATTCTACGTGTCTGGTCAAAGGTGTCTTTATCACCAGCCGCGATCGGGAACATCACGAACTTCGACGCACCGGCCGCGACGTATTCACGCACTCGCGCGATGATGTCGTCAGTTGTACCGATCGCGAACAGTGGATTGACGTCGATCACCTCACCTATTCCAGTTCGTTTTACGAACGGCGAATTAACGACTTCGTCATCGTCCCGGCTGCCGATACGGAACGCCAATGAGGTGCCGTAGTGGTCGTCGTCAATGTGGCGCCCGAATGTTTGCGCGTGCGACTTGATACCAGCAATGACACGCTGAACGTCATCTGGACTGGCAATGCCGCCAATCCAGCCCGTGCCTAATTTTGCGGTTCGCTTGATAGCCGCTTCGCTTGAGCCACCAATCCATAATGGCAACGGCTGTTGTACTGGCCGTGGTGCAATCGTTGCATCCTTGTACTGATAGAACTTGCCGTCAAACGTCACAGACTCCTCGCTCCACAAACGCCCCATCAGCTCAAACATTTCGTTGGCTTTGGAACCGCGATGATCGGAACTGCGACCGGTCGCACCCCACTCGGCTGCTTTCGGATAGCCCACACCAAACATCGGTAACAAGCGTCCACCACTCAGAAAATCGATAGTGGCGCATTGCTTCGCGAGTACCAACGGATCGCGCAACGGCGCGACAATCGCGTTCATGCCAAACTTAATACGTTCCGTACAGCCAGCCAATGACGCCAGTGCGCTCAGGGATTCGAGGTAATTATCCGTTGAGATCAGGCGGTCGGATTGCCACACAGAATCAACCCCTGCGCCCTCCAGCATTTCGACCCACCGAAAGAACCCCTTCGCGTCGTCGAATGGATAGTTGATCAGGCCGAAACCGAGGCGAATCTTCACGTCACTTTACTCCAGCAGTCATGGTCTTCTTGCGGTGCTTCGAAGCGCCATGGGCAAATTGAACTGCAGTCTCGATGCAAGTTCGATGCGATTAATAGAAATCAGGTACGTGCTTGGTATGCTACGACGAAGCGCATCGTGAATCGAGTTGCCGAAAACATGTCAGCAGCAAACCACTCCTCGGCCATAGCCCTGGCGCACGCGTTGGCCAGCACCGCAGTGCCAGCCGACGTCCACGCTCAGCGCTTAGATGGCAAGCAACGTCCGTGGCAAGGTACCGGTGTACCCATCAAACGCGGCGAGTCCTATAGTTTATTTGCGAGCGGCATCATTCACTGGTCGGCACATCATCCGGAACTTTATGCCGGCCCCGGCTTTCACTTGTGGGCGCGCGTGTGGCCGCAGGGTCGAGTCGTCAACGTGACCCGAGATAGTGGGTCGTTCGTTGCCGATCAGGACGGAGAAATTCAGCTCGGCATCTACCTCGGCATGTGGCAGGACGCGTATGGCGCGCTTGATACACCCGATAGCGCGTACGCGAAACTGCGCGGGTCCCTCGAAGTGTGTCTGGTGAAATGGCATGGCACGGCTACGGACGGACTCGATCAACTCGGGGGTATAGCGGGCCACACGCTACTCCATACTGAAAGAATGCGTTTAGCCAATCAACGCCGGCTGCCGAGCGATTGGGACTATCTCCTCGAAATCGGCACCACAGATGTTTTTCAGGATTGCACTCACAGTGTTGGCGATGACCAACGGATTTGCCTTCACGCGCTCGATGAGCAGGCTATCGTTCGTAAACCAATCGATTTTCCACTCACTCCGGCGACCCGTTTGAGCTGGCGCTGGCAGCTCGAGCAGCACCCGAGCGAGCGACCGGAAAACACACCCCATACGCATGACTACATTTCAGTGGCGGCCGAGTTCGACAATGGTCGTGATTTGACCTGGATATGGAGTAGTTCACTTCCCGTCGATAGCTGGTTTGATTGTCCGATCAAAGCCTGGCGCGCGCGTGAGACGCACTACGTGGTGCGCAGCGGAAAGATGCCAGCAACTGATTTCATACCCGAGGAACGGAACGTGCATGACGATGTTGCACGCACAATGGGGCCGCCGTCGTCTCGCATCGTTGCTGTGTGGCTGATCGTTGTGGCGAGCTTTCAGCATGGGACCGCCCGGGCCGAATTCAAAGATATTCGACTGCGCGACGGGCAGCGCACAGTTAAGGTGCTGTGACAACGGCGCGGTGTGCGACGAAAACCCGACCCAACGGCACCCCGGGCGCGCTTGCGCTTACCCGCGCCGGCATTGAGCGCCGGCGCGTTCTGCTTAGCTGCCTAGCGAAAAGCTGGCATCACCTCGTTCGCCATGAGCTCAATGTGCTCATCGGACCAACTCGGATGTAGCCCCGGTGGTACGGCCCAGGTATAAAAACGCTCACAACCCGTCGCCTCGACATAGCCCTTAATCATTTCAATCGCGCGTTCCGGGCTCACGATGTAACACTCGTTCTCCTCGATGGACGCCTGCGTCGGTTTGACTGGCTTGATAAAATCCATACCCGCTGCCGCGAACCATTCACCATATGCATTCTGTTGATAGGCGAGGTGTTCAACTGCTTCCGCCCAACGTTTTTCGGGATCCTTGGCAACGTGCAGCCACGCAAAACCGCCAGCCACTTCATGGTCTTCAGGGTTGCGGCCCTGCTTGCGCAGTTCCTCACGATACACTTGCGTAAACGGGCCAATCGGGCCAATGGCGATATACCCGGCACCAACTCTTGCTGCCCGGCGCACGGCGATATTACTGAACCCGGCAATCCACAAACGCGGATTTTTCTGCACCGGCATCGGCCGCAACTGAATGTCTTCGTAGTTGTGATACTGGCCATGGAAACTGAACCTTTCTCCGGCGAACAACCGTTGGATGATCTCAATGCCCTCATCCATGCGTTTGCCACGCGATTTGGGATCGATGCCCCAGGCTTTCAATTCTCCAACTTTGTAGCCAACACCCAGACCCAGTTCGAGACGACCGCCAGAGATCACATCCAGCGTCGCTGCGTCCTCCGCAACCCGCACTGGATCATGTAGCGGTAGCAACAGCACGCTGGTTCCGATGTGGACTTTCTTAGTTCGGGCTGCGATCGCACAACCGATGGCTAGCATCGACGGTGAATAGCAGTCGTCAAGAAAATGATGTTCCGACAACCAGATGTCGTCGAAGCCGAGATCCTCAGCGCGCACGATCTGATCGAAGCAGGCGTGATACAACTCTGTATTGTCACGCTGCCATTGCGGTGGGTTACGAAAGTCGTACCACAATCCGAAACGAAGTTTCTTGTTACTCACTCGTTGCTCCTGAACTTGGTTTGAGTAGCTGGCCTACCCAGCGGATGCTGCTTTGGTACCCAGCTCTGCATTCACAATTGGCATGACCTCGTTTGCCATGAGGCGAATCGAGTTCTGCATAGCCCCTTTATCGACCCAGTCATGGGCCGCATATAGCAGTGTGCCGAAATCACCAACCTCCTCGCGCAACTCAAGGATCTTGCGCGCCACAGTTTCCGGACTGCCGTGCATAACGCAGCCATCGCGGGCGTCCTGGGAGGTCAATTTATCGGGATCGAAATCCTTCGTCGGCACAAAAGGTGCCTTGTAGTTCGACCGATCGAAAATCTTGAACAAATATTCGTAGTAGTAATCGTATGAGCCACCCGGCTGCTTCACGAACGCTTCTGCTTCGGCGTCGCTCTCTCCAACGTAAATGCTGCGCGCAACATGCCATTGCTTGGGATCGGGTGTCAGACCAGTCTGCTCGGCACCTGCACAATAGGCCGGCCAGTGGGTCGCGACCGACCAACTCGCCACGAAGTTCGCGGAGACCGGCATGTAACCGTGTGAACCAGCGTATTTCAGTGAGCCTGAAAACGGACTCATCGCTGAAATAGCAATCGGCGGATGGGGCTTCTGGAATGGTTGTGGCACATAGCCGAGTTTGATGTCGTGGTGAGTCCATTCTTTCATGTCGATGGTCCAGTGCTTACCCTGGATTTTGTAGGGCGGCTCGGTGGTCCACAACTCGAGAATCATCGCCAGCGACTCTTCCATCATTTCCATGCGATCTTTATCGAGCACACCGAACAATTCGAAATCTGACGACAGCCCACCCGGGCCCACGCCCATAATGAAGCGCCCCTCGCTCAAATGGTCGAACATGGCCGCCTGGCCGGCTTGTACCGCTGGGTGATACTGCGGCAGGCACATCACGCCGGTAGCGAACTTAATTTGCTTTGTCCGGTTAATCAGATTGGCGTGAAACATGAGCGGCGAAGTGATTTGCTCGACAGCGGCGGAATAGTGCTCGCCGACCCAGGCCTCGCTGTATCCCAGCTCATCAGCCAGCACGATGGCTTCGATATCTTCTTGCAGAGTCTCGTGATAATCACGATCAGCGTGATGCAAGGGCATCGTAAAGTAACCTAGTTCCATCGTAGCTCCCTTAAGGGTTATGTAGGACCGGCCAAGCTACTTGGCGATGGGCGAAGCTGTCAAGGTCACCCAGCCGAGTCGGCTGCAGATTGCAATTGGCCGGCGAAAATCGTGCAATGCATCGCTCTATTACAGGTCCCGAAAACTGGAGTTGACGGCAATGAGCAGTAAACGATGTGGCGGCATTTCGGTCGGTGTTTTTCAGAACTTATGCGATGTCCCAGCCGGTGATCCGGCGATTGTGGCCAAACGCGCCGAAGCGCTTGGTTTCGACTCTTATTGGTTACCGGAGCATGTCGTGATACCTGAGGGATCGGCCGAAGTCTATCCGGGCAAGCAGGCCGATGAACCGGCGCCCGATTACTTATTCAAAATGCCCGATCCGCTGATCGGTCTGGCCCGCGCTTCCGCGGTCACCACCACCCTCAAACTCGGGACCGGCGTCGCACTGGTCCCCGAACGCAATCCAATCAATGCAGCCAAGGAAATCGCGTCGCTTGATCATTATTCAGGCGGGCGCTTTCTATACGGTATCGGCGCGGGCTGGAACGAGCCAGAATGTACCGTGATGGGCGGTGACTTTGATCACCGCTGGACGCAAACAACGGAAGCCATCGACGTAATGAAAAAACTGTGGACGGGCGAAAACGTCGAGCACCACGGCAAGTACTACGATTTCCCGCCTATCATGTGTCGCCCCGCGCCGGCCCACAAGCCACATCCGCCGATCCTTCTTGGCAGCATCGCTTCACCCTTAGTGTTTAAACGGGTAGCAAAATGGGGCGATGGCTGGATGCCGTTTACCGGCGATCCCGCGCATATCGCCGAAGGCAATACAGAGATCGCCAAATACGCTAAAGAAGCGGGCCGAAATCCGGATGATTTCCAGATCATCCTGTTCTCGACCCCGGGCGGCGGTATGCGTTCCACAGCAGAAATCGCTGAAGCCGCTAAAGCCGGGGCAACCTCAGTAGTGATCTGGTTGCAAGGCGGCGATGGCGAGGAAATCTGTAGCGAATTGGAGGATCTGGCTGGCAGCCTGTTTTAGTAGCCGGTCAACGCCGGCCTGAGCCGCAGACCGGCCATTCACCGGGGACGCTTAACTGACGTGTCCAGCACTCTCGCACGACAGCAAGCACGAACAATATCTGGACAGCCCGTTATGACTTATCAGCACATTACCTTGCAGCGCGACGAGCATATTGCCTATGTCACGTTCAACCGACCGCATTGCGCGAATGCACTCAGCTATGAGCATCTCGCAGAGATCGAAGCATGCGCGCTAAGTTTTCGCGACGATGCCGAGACGCGCGTGGTGATTTTTACCGGCGCTGGCAAACATTTTTCATCGGGTGCCGATCTGGACGACATGATTGGCAAGAACACCGATCCGATGGTGCTAAAACGGCGCCGCTGGCGCATTGGTGAGCGTGCCGTACATGCCCTGCTTGGCATCGACCAAATTACCATCGGCGCATGGAACGGCGGCGCGCTCGGCGGTGGAGCTTGTTTGGTCACGACTATGGATTTTCGCCTTGGCACGCCGGATACCTTCATCCAGTACCCGGAAATCGATCTGGGTCTGAATCTGATGTGGCAAAGCTTGCCGTTGACGATTCGTCTGCTCGGCCCGACGCGCGCCAAGCGCCTGGTCATTGGCGGCGAACAGGTGCAGGCGCCAACCCTGCTGGATTGGGGCTTGCTTGAGGCTATCGTGGATGGCGATAAATTAGTGGAAAGCGCAACCGAATTTGCTCAAACCTATGTCAACAAATCACCAGCTGCCGCCCAAATGATCAAACGGAGCATTAATCAGATCAGCGGCGCGCTCGATCGGGCGCTTATGCATATGGATGCCGATCAGAATTTGCTCACTCTCGGCATGTCCGATCAAAGTGCTGCGGCCGAAGCGTATCTGGCGAAACAACCACCGCGATTTACCGGCGACTAATCAGCACCCGGCGCTCGATGGTTCAACTTAGGCGTTGGCGAAGCCGGTCAAAGCGCCCCAAGTAAGGCGCTGTCGGTGACCCATCCTTCCCCAAAACAACGGTAGTCAATGAGTTTGAATACGAACGCCACAGGCTTTTTCGGACACCCACGTGGGTTGTCGACTTTGTTCTTTACCGAAATGTGGGAACGATTCAGCTACTACGGCATGCGGGCGATACTCATCCTGTTCATGACCACACCGGCTATCAATGGCGGCCTTGGCTTCGACGTCGCGGCCGCAGGCGCCGTGTATGGCCTGTATACCGCGTTGGTTTATCTGGCCTGTCTTCCCGGTGGTTGGATTGCCGATCGCTTCATTGGTCAGCGTCGCGCAACCTTGATTGGCGGGATCGTCATCATGTGCGGGCATATCGCCCTCGCCGTCCCGACCCTGGGGACGTTCTATGTTGGTCTGGCCCTGCTGGTAATCGGAACTGGTTTCCTGAAACCGAACATCAGCACCATGGTTGGTCAACTCTATTCCAGCGACGACCATCGCCGCGATTCAGGTTACTCGCTGTATTACATGGGCATTAATATCGGCGCGTTTCTGGCGCCGCTCGTGTGCGGTTGGTTGGGCCAGAGTGCTGGCTTTCGTGAGACTTTACATCGCTATGGGCTGGACCCCGGCATGGCCTGGCATTTCGGCTTCGGCGCAGCTGCTGTCGGCATGGCAGCCGGTCTGATCCACTACGTGCGTGGCGCTCACCATTTAGGTGATGCCGGCCAGCCACCTCCGCCCCAGTCGGACGGCGTGGCGCGCAACCAATTGCTAAAAGGACTCGCCTCCCTCGCAGCACTGGCCGGCCTCATCGCGGGACTCGTCGCACTCGGCTTTATTGAACTTAGCGCTACCGGTCTTGGCGATGCTTTCGGGGTCATTTTACTAGTGATCACGGTGGCTTTTTTTACCTGGCTGTTCACCATGGCCGAATGGACTGATGACGAACGGCGGCGTCTGCTTCTCATTCTCGTGTTGTTTGTCGGGGCGACGATCTTCTGGTCACTTTATGAACAAGGCGGGTCAACGCTGAATTTGTTTGCCGAGCGCAGTACTGACAAACACCTACTTGGCTACGAATTTCCGGCCAGTTGGTTGCAGTCGTTAAATCCGATTTACATCATCTGCGGTCTGGCCCCTGGATTCGCTTGGCTGTGGATCAAACTGGGTTCAAGGGAGCCTTCCAGCCCCGCTAAATTCGCTATCGGCATGCTGTTCATGGCGCTCGGATGGGGCGTTATGATCGGGGCGGCCGCGCGTGCTGAACAAGGCATGCTAGTGAGTCCATTGTGGCTGGCAGTGATGTACTTGCTGCACGCAATCGGAGAAATGTGCTTGAGCCCGGTCGGGCTAAGTGCCATGAGCAAACTGGCGCCGGTCCGCGTCGCTGGCCTGACGATGGGCGTGTGGTTCCTGGCGAGCTCGATCGGTTCTTATCTCGGTGGTCGAGTCGCTGGACTCTACGATACGTTCAGTCTCGTTAAAATATTCAGCACCCTGACGTTGATCGCGATTGTATCGACAGTCATCATGGCGCTGCTCGTCCGTCCCTTGCGGAGGTTCCTGAGCGCGCCACGCTCGCCTTGATGACGTGTTCCGGTTCAGGTGAGCGGGGAAGCGGCGCCGGACTATCAGCCGCTGTTGCGATAACGACTCACGACAGGCGCGGCCGTTACGAACGGTCGTAATTCATCCAGCGCTGCTGCGAGCCCTGGTTGCGCCAAATGGGCATCGAGATCCGATTCACTGGCCCACGTTTCGAGCATAACAAAGGACGTTGGTTCGGCGCAGTCTTGGCATAACTCGTAGCGGATGCATCCGGGTTCGGCCTGAGTGGGCCCGACCAGCAGCCGATTAACCAGCGCGGAAAACTCCGCAGGTGACTCAGGGCTTACCGCAAAGCTTGCGACAACGTGAATACGCTCAGACATCTCGTTGCTCCGTCAGGTATCGGGGTTGGCTTGCAGTACGCCAGCAGCGTTGAGTGCCGCAATTCGCTCGGCGTCGTAACCGAGAACCTCACCCAGTATTTTTTCATTATGTTCGCCGAGTGAGGCAGCTACCAGTTCCTGATTGTGCTCAAAACCAGAGAATCGTAGCGGCATACCGGGCATTAAAACCTCGCCGAGCTTCTCGTCCTTGACGACCCGGACGGTGCCACGCCCACGCATATGCGGATGATTGGCGACCTCGGAAATTTTCAGCACGGGTGCACAGGGCACACGTTCGCGCTCCAGGGCTTCAAGGCAAGCCGCATCAGATTCTTGCGCTGCCAGCCATTGTTCAATGATCGCCACCACTTCCGGGCCGGCCGCGACGCGTTTTTCGTTAGTGTCGTAGCGCGGATCATCAATTAACTCCGGCCGTCCGATGGCGCGACACACATTCGCCCACTGCGGCTGCAAAGCAATGATGCATAGATAGCCCTCGGGCGATTTGAATAGCCCTACCGGACATACCGCGTAGTGTTGACTCCCGGCGCGAGTCGGCTCGATCTCACCACCAGACAGCGAATACAGCTGGACGTTGAGTTCGTGGCAATGGGTGTAAGCATCGAGTAACGATATATCGACAAACTGACCCTCGCCACCGCGTGCGCAGTGCAACAGCGCGTAGCCGATTGCGCAGGCCGCGTGCACACCAGTCATCACGTCACCAATGCCGGCCATGGGAAATGCGGGCGGCCCGTCGGGATCGCCAATCATGCCCATGATGCCGCTGTAGGCCTGCGCGATATTGTCGAAACCAGGCAGCGCAGACAATTCACCTTGCTGACCCAGTGCAGACACTGAACACATCACGATCTTGGGGTTGATGGCGCGGACTTGCTCCCAGGAAAACCCCAGCCGACCAATAACGCCGGGCGCGAAGTTCTCAATAAATACGTCAGATTTCTCTATTAGCTCGGTCAGAATCGCTTTACCGGCGGGGTCTTTAAGACCGAGGCAAACACTATATTTGCCGCGGTTTTGCTGAACGAAATATCCGCTGCGGCCATTCGAGAGGGCCGGCAATCCGCGCCCGACGTCGCCGAGTGGCGGGAATTCCACTTTAATGACTTCTGCGCCCATCTCCGCCATCAGGCGAGTCGCAGTAGGACCGGCGAGAACGTGGGTCATATCGAGCACGCGGTACCCGTTAAGAATATGGACCGGCTTCTGGCTCATTTTTGACAATCCGTTCTAGTTGACTTCGACTTGCGACCTGACCAGTTTGCGGCGTTGGCTGCGTTCGTATTTGCGGGCGGGAGTATTGATGATGTCGGTCAAATCCGGTGCGTCCAAGCCGGCTAGCAAGCGCTCTTCGGGAACATCGCCGTATGCCGTGGTGCGCTGACGTGGCGTGCGCTCGGCAGATTCGATCATAGCAAGCATTTGTTCCGGCGAGGTTTCCTGCCCATGCTCAGCGCCTGCGGCGCGGGTAATGCTTTCATTCATGAGGGTCCCGCCGAGATCATTGCTGCCTGCGTTCAGACACGCAACCACGCCGGCATGCCCCATCTTCACCCACGACGTCTGGATGTTGGTGATGTGCGGATGGAGAACAAGCCGAGCCACCGCATGCATCAGCACCGCTTCGCGAAATGTCGGTCCGCGCCGGGCACGTCCCTTGAGATACAACGGCGCTTCCATATGCACAAAGGGCAGCGGCACAAACTCTGTGAAACCGCCGGTCTCGATCTGGGCATCGCGCAAGCGACGCAGATGACGAGCCCAGTGGATTGGGCGGTCAACGTGGCCGTACATGATGGTCGATGTCGTTTGGAATCCGACTTTGTGGGCCGCCCGCATGACTTCGAACCATTGCGCCGTATTAATCTTGTCCGGACAAATGATCGCCCGCACTTCGTCATCAAGCACCTCGCCGGCAGTACCAGGCAACGTCCCAAGGCCAGCCGCCTTCAGGCGCGCAAGGTAGGTCTCCAGATCCTCGCCTGAAGTTTCCGCGCCCTGCCACACTTCGAGCGG
>DBBP01000016.1 GCA_002292285.1 Proteobacteria bacterium UBA981 | reverse complement strand
CAGAAGATCTGATCACTACTTAGCTATCGGCCAACCTTTTTAAAGTAGTACCGACTCGGGCAATTTAGCTAAATAGAACTGAACGAATAGCACGACGAAACCTTGATTTGTGTCTACTCAGCGTCTACTTTGAACAGGTCGGGTTGATTGGAGTTTTCGCAAACAGTTGCGCTGCCTAGATTTACTGTCTTCAGGTCAGGGGACTCATAATCCCTTNNCAGGTTCGAGTCCTGGCGGGCCCACCAACTCCCA
This sequence comes from Proteobacteria bacterium UBA981, assembly GCA_002292285.1. GTDB lineage: Bacteria > Pseudomonadota > Gammaproteobacteria > UBA981. Next base: position 79,701 of record DBBP01000016.1, on the reverse strand, counting down.
CCAAAAATCAAATACTTATATAGAGTCCCTTCAAGCTTGAAGTGGAACTTCAAGTGCTCTGACCGAATTTCAGAAGGCAGCGTTAACACCCAGAATGATAATGTCTGAATCGGCGCCATGTTCACTAATCGTGGTGCCGACAGGCAAACCTGGCGTTCCCCCACTAAGAAAATTAAGTGGAGCAAAGCCTTTAACGTGAACATATTCACCAAACAATTTCACGCTGGGTGTTAGAAAGGAACCAAAACCCAAAACCCATTGATCTTGGTTTTCCCATGGCGCGCCGTCAGGACCTGCATCAAAACGGCTAAATTCTGCTGAAACAAACGAAGGAATATTCATTAAATAAAAATTTCTTCGAGCCCCAAAACCAAAGGAAGTGACTTTGCTAGCCGAATAAATATCTAGAGGAGGATTAGGGTTCATGGTGCCCGGCCACTCCCGCAAAGTTTTAGCAAACTCCCCCTGAACAAGCCAATCACCCCAATTAACCTGGCCATAAAGGGCATACGCTCCATTATCATTATCACAAGGCGTGAAATGAAAAATGGGAAAATCCTGGCAATAGTTAGTACCGCGCACGTAAGAGCCACCCAAAACCAACGAGTCGTCATTTCCCGATGGCAAATCAAAAGAGTATTTAAGATCAGCCACCACATTGTTTAGCTTGCTGGGAACACTTGTTCCTCTCACCGAGGTTTGAGTTGCCCTAAATTGCGACCCGCCTTGAGCAGCCATAAGAGAAATCGACAGATTGTCCCCAATATAACCAACTCTAGCCCCGTAGCTTAGGCCACCGAAAGCGTGCCAGACTGTCGAACCTGTGAATGGATTAACTGTGTCGGTTAAACCAAACGGGGTAGCCATTTTTCCGACAGCAGCATAAACCGGAGCACGTTCTAAATCCCCGATTAGTACATAGCCCCTCCTAAGCTGTAGTTGATTTCTACCTAAAGCGGTAATTGTACCAGCGCCGAAACTCTGCTCCGGATCGTAAAGAATTTCAGCATAAGCCGAGACCCAATCACCCATCAGAGCAGTCAGATTTAACTGAACCGAATGTAATACAGCTTCTTGCGCATTTTTACCAATCTGATTAGCCGAAGTAGGATGCCTCATAAGGTAACCAAACTTCGAGTCGGTATCACTTCGTTGAGCATTTGCTATGGCCGTAACTGCCCCACCAAGAATAACCGAGTTAGAAGAGATCTCTCCTGCCTGCTTCCGCTTCAAAAGAAGCTCCTGCTTTCTATTTATATTTGTGGTCGGATCAAGCATGGCATACGAATATTCATGGTTTACTCCAACAAACCTACGGCTCCTAGAGCGCTTTAAACTTGAATCTTTGTTTACTGCGTTGGTTGAACTAAATACCTCAGGAGCAATTTCTTCTTCAGTTTTACTGGCAATGCTCCTCTCTCCTTTAGCCTCAGACGCGCTTTCCAAGGCAATTTTCTCCAGAGCTGCAACTCGCTCGACTAACGCCTTATTAGCAGCAATAAGACGTTTTACTTGCTCTTCTAGATTTTCATTCGCGTTGGAAGCTGACGCTAAAACGAAAAGAACCAGACCTAGGATCACATTCATTTTCCATCCCCTCATATATCCCCCTACCCCGACTTTAGCAGGGAGTTTCAGGGAATTCATTAAAAACGCTGTGATTCAGGGGCCGCCCATAACGACTGGATATTTGGATGGCTTTTTAGATACCACCCGGCGCTAATGCGAAAACGCGCTGAAGCTCTCCGCGCGCGATTACTCGAATCGCCTTGGGCTATAATTAGAAGCTAGTTCAGGTACATCACCTAGGTACATTCAACCACTCACCGAACGAATCGCTCGCGAGAAATCAAAGAGATAGTGGCGTAAAAAGCCCCGGGTTCGACTCCCGCCGCCTCCACCATTAGAGAGTTTTCAAGCCCCTGAAAACTCGAAGCCGTGGAGTGTGCAACCGAAAATGGTCAGTGACGTGCCAAGACGGCGACAACGCGCTAACGCCACCTCGCGCCACCTGTGTGCAGGGTATGCCTCGTACTCTCCCGGACGACTGAGGGTGGCGGTACAGGCAAGCGGCAAAGCATCACTCGAACACTATCGGCGCAAGACATGGCTATGCGAAGAACGTGGAGTCAGGCTGACCCGGCGCCGCACAATGCGACCAGGCACGACCCGCGCTGACAATTATCTTCAGCCAATTTCTGATCAACCGCCCGGTTCCTTACCAGATTCCGAAATTGCAACAACCCGAGGATTAACTGTATGAGATACGTCGATATCAATGAGGCCATCAAGGCCGATGGCCTGCGCATCGTCATTGTCAAGGCCATGCCAAGTGCCTGGGGCGTCGCCGCCAAGGCAATGATCGAGTTCCAATCGCTCGACTACCTGTGCGCCTACCAGATCCCGATGAGCGACAACCCGGAACTACTCGACTGGTCCGGCACCAACAGCGCGCCGGTCGTGGCGTGGAACAACGAATCACCGCTTAACCGTTGGGACGACATATTGCTGTTGCTGGAACGACTGGCACCACAATCGCGCCTGGTGCCCGAAAACCCTGCTGAGCGCATTGAGGTATTCGGTATCGGTCATGAAATCTGTGGTGAACTCGGCTTCGGCTGGAATCGCCGCCTTGATCTCATGCGTCCCGCCACGGGCGAACAACCGGGACCATTCGCGCAAAAGTACAATTACCGCGAGGACGAGGCGGCCCTGGCTAACACTCGCGTCATCGCTTTGATGGCCCAACTCGCCGAGCGCTTGAAGCGCCAGAAGGAACGCGGCAGCGACTACCTGGTGGGGCAAGCCGTCACCGCGGCTGATTTCTATTGGGCTGCATTCAGTAACTTCGTCGCTATCCAGCCGCAGGAACTATGCCCGATCAATCCCGATGCCCGGCCGATGTTCGAGCACACTCCCGCAGAGATTACCGCGGCGATTGACCCGATTCTGCTCGAACATCGCGACCGCATCATGCGCGAATATTACAGACTTCCGCTGGAACTATAAGCGTTCCAGGAACGACCAGCGGTTGGCGTCAATGCAGCTCGATTTGGATTGAACGAGGATTCAGGCATGAAACCAGTCTGTCTGGTCATCGGGGCGGGCGCCGGAATCGGCGGCAATGTCGCCAACCGCTTTGCGCGCGAGGGCTATCACGCCGTGTTATGTCGCCGCAGTGATACAGGCGGGCTCGACAGGATCGTTAAGGAAATTGATGACACGGGCGGATCGGCATCCGGTCACGTCCTCAATATCGTCGAACCGGACAGTCTCGAAGGCCTGGTCGCAAACGTAGAGGCCGAGGTCGGGCCAATCGAGGTCGCCGTGTACAACCTGGGGGCGCAAATCGGTACTAAGGCGCTCGCAGATACAAGTTACAAGGCGTTCGAGGTGGGTTGGAAGCTCGGTACCTTTGGCTTGTTCCGACTCGCCTCAGCGGTGTTTCCAGCGATGGTTTCCCGCGGCAAAGGAACATTACTGGTCACATCGGCCACGGCGGCCATGCGCGGTAATGCCGGGCAGCATTCGCACACCGCGGCGATGGGCGGCAGACGGATGCTGTGCCAATCCCTCAACGCCGAGTTTTCGTCACAGGGCATTCATGTTGCGCACGTAATCATCGACGGCGCGGTTGACTCCCCGGACACGCTCGGAAAGATGCTGGGTCGTCAAAAATTCGAGGCGCTCAGGAAGCGCCAGGGCATGCAACACGACGGCCTGATTTTGCCTGCTGAAGTGGCAAATACTTATTACCACCTGGCCACCCAGCATCGTTCGGCCTGGACACATGAGGTAGACCTGCGCGCCCACTCCGATCGGCCATGGTGGAATCACTAAGGAAGCTCGGCAAAAGTGAGTGAGCATACCCGCGGGCAAGGCGCGCGTACTTCGAGAAGCGCCGTTTATATGGGATAAATGAGCACCATAGAAGTTCGCGTAACGCCGCCGGCGGGCGGCGCAGCCACTTTTGCAGAACTTCCCTAATCTGCCCGATACGGGTAGATCCTCAGCATCCGTCGAGTCATCGGGAGAGCAACATGACATCAGCGAGGAATCGTCACGGCGTTATTGCAATTTTGGACAATCTGCGAGCCTCGGAACTCGTGGAGTTCGTTCAAGGCATCGAGGCGCTGGGCTACGGCAGCTATTGGATCCCGGAATTATTTGGCCGCGAGCCGATAGCGACCGCCGCTTACCTGCTCGCCAATACCCGCGAGATCAGCGTGGCGACCGGTATCGCGAACATCTACGTGCGCGATCCGCATGCCATGGTCCAGGCCCGACACACATTGAGTGAGCTGTCAGGCGGGCGCTTCATACTTGGCCTGGGCGTATCGAACGTGGGTTTGAATACGACCCGCGGGCACACCTGGCAGCCGCCATTACGCAAATTATCGAAGTACCTCGATGACATGGAGGCGGTCAAACCCGAAGGTGCTTCCCGCAGCAGCGTGGCGCCCATGTATATCGCGGCGCATGGTCCCAAACTGCAGGCCCTTGCCAGTGCGCGCAGTGACGGCGTGGTGACCTACCTCATGTCCCCTGAGCATACCCACCTCTCGCGACAACGAATCGGTACTGAAGCCGGCCTCAATGTCGTTTGCATGATGCTGGCGGAGACGGATCCGACGCGCGCCAGGTCGCTCGCGAGGAACGCACTGGCCTACTATCTAACGCTTGATTACTACCACCGAGAATGGCTGGAACTCGGATTCAGCGAAGCTGACTTCGAAAACGGCGGGAGTGATGAACTGGTAGACACGCTGGTTGGTTGGGGCGACGCGGATGCACTGCAGACCCATATCGCCGGGCATCTTGATGCGGGGGCAAGTCGCATCCTGGTCATGCCGCTGGACGTAGGCGCCCGCGGCATGACCACATCGAAAACCCTGCAGGTTCTGTCGCCGAACCCGCATTGAGGACAGTTGAGGGAAGCAATGGTGAGCACGGTAACCTGCGATTGGACGGAAGACTGCGTACACATTCGCTTTGCGCGCAACCACGCCAATACATTGACCACCGAGGTACTATTGGCGTTCTCGGCTGCTCTCGACGATGCCAGGCGCGGTGCGCGCGGCATCATGTTGTGCGGCGGCGATAAATTTTTCTCGAACGGGGTCGACCTGGAGTGGGCCCTGACACGCAACCGGGCCGAGATACGCCACCTGTTCCTCACGCTCGGCGAGTGCATCGTGAAGCTGCTGGAGACCCCTGTGCCAGTAGTCGGGGTGATCAGAGGGCACGCCGTTGGCGCCGCGATGGCCATGTTCATGGCCTGCGATTACCGATACGCGGCGAAGGGTCGCGTGCTTATCGGAAAACCGGAAATTCTGCTCGGGGTTCCGAATCCGTACTACGGGGATCAACTACTGAGATTCGTGGCTGGAGATTTCATCGCCTCGGACCTCATCTACACCGGGAAACTCGTGACGGCCGAGGAAGGAATAGCTCTCAAGCTGCTGCATGCGGTCGGCGAGAAATCCGCGATCGAAGGGGTGGCAGGGGAACGGCTGCGGTCACTGTGCGAGCTCGCTCCGGAAGCGTTCGCGGAATCCAAGCATATGCGGCTCGGATCCTTTATCGCCGATCTGCGGGATCAGATGTCGTCCAGGGTCGCGCGGCAGGTGGAGATCTGGTTTAGCGACGATGCGCAAAGCCGCCTGCGGGTGGCCGCGCAACGGCTGGCCCGCAAGGATACGACGGCTGGTTAGTTCCCGTCGCTATTCGAGCGCGAGCGGAATGCGAACGGCCCAAACTCGATGCATCGATCCGGCGGCTCGGTTTGCAAGTTCTCAAATCACCACCGCGCACGTCCAAAGCAAATGCTCACTGCGAACGCTTGATCGGCACGATCCGTCGCGAATGCCTCGATTGGTTGATCCCCCTCTCAGAGGCTCATCTGCGCAAGGTACTGAGAACCTGGTCTGATCATTCCAACCGTGCAAGGCCTCATAGGTCGTTGGGTCCGGGTATCCCAGACCCTCGTACCCAGCCGGTCACGGCCGATACAAAACATTATCGACACAAGATTGGCGCGCCATAGACGGTGGTAGCTCGGGCAGTGCTCGGCGGATTGCATCGCGAGTACTTTCTGCTACCAGCTTGATCGCATTTTTGCGGACTACCAGGAGCGACCGCTTGTTACTCGACCAGGGTCATTCCAGCGTGCACTGCTCCACGATCAAAACTGATTACCTGGTCGCAACCAGCGTTGAAGGCCGAAGCAGCGATAACCGCGTCAGCGAAACCGCAGGAGTTCTGCTTCGAAAGTGCGAGGGCGCGCGCGACAACATCACGGTTCTCAACCACGATGGCACGACTACCCAGGAGGTCAGTCACCGTCTCTCGAATTTCCTCGGCACTTGCCCGATAAAGCCGCTGCAAAACCCAAGCTGTCTCGACCAGCACGACCAAGCCGATAAAGCCCGGCGCATCCTCCGTCAGTTCCTGCTCCACTACCCGGGCCGCGCGTGCAGCCTGATCTGGATCGTCTTGCGTGAGGTAACGGACAAGAACGTTTGTATCCAGTCCAATCATCCCTCTTCGCTCTCTACAGCCGATTGCGCAATCGCGTCGTCCATTTCATCGATGGTGACTGGCCGTTTGACGCGGCCGGCGAATTTTCCTTTAAGCCCGCGAACATCTTTCCTCAGCGGGACGAGTTTGAAACCACCTTCAAATTGCACGAAATCGACCTTGTCTCCTGCACCCAAGCCCAACGCCTTTCGGACATCCCGCGGAAGGGTGATCTGGCCTTTTGACGTTACTGTTGACGTAGACATAAGCGTTCTCCTTACCATTAGTAAGGCAAATTAATCCGCTTGACACTTGTCGTCAACAACATGGATTACTTGCTCGCTTAATCAGCTCACGCCTCCGGACCCGGTCGGCAGCACCGGTGCGCAGGAGCGATTTGAAGCATGGCGAGCGCCGGAGGAACGATAACATTCATCTGATTTCAGGCACTTAATCAGCCGAATCAATTTGGGGGTATCTGTGGGGGCATGATCGGCATTTCTAATTTTAAACCATTGATTTATAAGACTGTGTGGAGGCGGCGGGTCGAGAGGCCAAGTTCCGGGTTCGAGGAGCGATGCGACACAGCATCGCGACGACGTTTCCGCACAAGCGGAAACGGGCCGAAGCTTCATAAAGTGAAGCGCAGGCGGAGTGATTCGCATAAGCGAATCGCGAGCACTCCCGCTGTACCAGCCTCCTCCGACGCCGCAATAAATCAGGTGGCTTTTTATTTGGTGGAGGCGGCGGGTCGAGGAGCAGTGTTCCGGGTTCGACAAGCGATGCGACCTAGCATTGCGCAGGCCGAGGGATTCGCCTAAGCGAATCACGAGCACTCCCGCAATCACCGCCTACACCACTTCTCCAACGACTCGAATCGCTTTTTAGTTGGTGGAGGCGGCAGGCCAAGGAGCCAAGAGACGATGTCGTTTTTAGAATATCAATAGGGTCGGTTGACTTTTCAAGCCTAAAACTGCGCAGCACCCTTTCGTTTAGTTGGTTCAGCGTTGACGCCATCGGAACGGAATTAAAAGACTATATTTCGACGGTTAGGCTCGTCACACTTGAGCGGACCAATTAAATATACTGTCCCTCAGGTATCTCCCAGCACGGTAGCGGGTTGGCTGGTAAGCGTTGCGGCTGCGTTCAGCCCACTCAAGTAGGCGTCCTCTATGCGCGGGCTGAGGCACCAGTCACCGCACAGCGCAAGCCTTAGTTCGTCATCCCACAGCGAGCCGGAGGCAACTGAACGGGGTGCGCGCGCGAAACTCCAGCGGTGCGCCTCGATCGTCCCAGGCCGAAGATCATCGAGGCCGACGGTCGCAGCAAAAGCGTCCAGCATTTCTGCGGCCACATCGGCGCGGTTGTGCTGCAACCGAGCGGCCGACCATTCGGCGGCGGCATGCACAATCCAGCGTTCGCCCGGCGGGCGGCCCGGCTTGCTCGAATCCCGCGCCACCCAGCTCAGCTCAGGGTTCCCGACGTACGCAGCGTCGAAGTCAAGCGGCAGACGTTGCTCAAACCCGAGCATGAGCGCCCAGCACGCGAGCGAGCGCGCTTTTAGCAGTTCCAGGCGCAACGATGTGCCGGGCGGCATCAATGCCTGCGCTTGTTCCGGTGGCAACGCTAGTACGAGCGCATCGTATTCGCCAAGTTCACTACGATGGTCATCAAACAACCGCCAGCCGCGTCCACTCAAGCGGGCACACGCGACCCGTGTGCCGCTGACCAGCTCAAGTCCGTCGGCAAGTTTGAGCGCAAGATGCTGCATCGTCGGTACACCGACATAACGCCTCGCTGCCGCACGGGGCCGGCGTCCGGCGGTGTCGATATCGACCAATGCGCCCTGCCACTTCTTCACGCAACCCTGCTCGACCAGCTCTGCGACAACGCGCTCGAAGCGCTCATCCCTGGCGCTGAAATACTGGGCGCCGTGATCGAACGTGCCGCCACCAGCGTAGCGTGAACTACAACGCCCACCCGGTCGTTCGCCACGGTCAAAAATCGTGACCCCGAGGCCGGCAGTTTTCAGCGCTCGGGCGGCAGCGAGGCCGGCAATACCGGCACCGACAATGGCAATGTGCCTCATAAAATAATGCTCCAGTCTATGCGGCCCGCGCGCGGGCGCGCCGGCGGAGGAAAAACTCGTAAGCTCGCTCCAACAACCATTGCATCGCACGCGGCCGGCTCAGCAGGTAGAGCCATTTCAGCGCAGGCAGGTGCAACCATAGTTCTCTGAACGCCGGTACGCCGTTAACCAATCGACCGTCTGCGGTACGCACGTGCAGGCGCGATAGAGCGCTGGCGCGCGTCAGCCCTTCACAAGTGAAGTCCGCTGCCGTGACGTCGACCCAGGCGATCGCATCGTCATCACGCAGCCCACGATAAAAAGCGATCTCTCGTGAACACACGGGACAGGCGCCGTCAAAAAAAACACGCAGCTTTCCGTCGCCACCATTGACGCTTGTATCGAGCCCGTTTTGGCGTCGGCGGTCCATCGCCAGTCAGCACAGATCGTCGGTCAGGCGACAAAACGTCGCTTCGTCATAGAGCCCGAACTTCGACCATTGCCGATGCAGGCACAGGTCCTTCAGCGCGCGCCGCGCGAGCGTATCGGCGGCGCGCGCGATGAGACCAATCAGGCGCGGAGGACAAGCCAGGGCTGAATCAATCATCACTTCAGCTCACCCCTGACGCGCGGCGTAGGCAATGCACCAGCCGTCAGCGTTAACCTGCTTGCCGGGGAAGAGCGTGCACTTGCCCCACGCGCTACCCGCCTCGCCTTTAAATAACTGACAGCTGCTGCAGACCATGTCGGCACTGCTGCGTTGTGGATAACGGGCGCCGTCCACGGTCGTGGCGTCGTGTACATAAGCCAGGGCCTTTGCCTGGGCGTCATCCTCGGTCAGCCGTACCGTGTCCGCTTCTGCGTCGCGGACGCGACCGGCGGCGAGTGCCGCGGTCGCTATGCCTGCAGCGCCCAGCCGCATCAGCGCACGACGTCGCGACGGGTCGAGCGGGGCAACAAGCTTGGCACCGGGGTGTCTGTGTTTTTTGTCCATAGTGATTTCCTGTACAAATTTTGACTATCTCGATCGACCCGCGTTTACAGCGCAGTGACGGCGGCTAAGATGAGAATGAGCGTGATCGGCGCAATCGCGACGAGTGAAACGATGTACTGCGGGTTGGTGTGTGTCATGATTTTCTCGATGTCTATTTTTTGAACAGTTCGAAAGGTAGACACTCGACAGAACTTTGTCAAGCACTTGTCCTGTTCGTTAGCCGTTCACCGCGATAAACTTTGCGTCGTTGCGCGCCAGGCACCGAGCGAGCCTCTGGACACCAAAAGAGAACAAGGCCATGAAAGATAAAAAATCGACACGCCACAGCACACCCTCGCGATTTCGCATTGGCGCCGTCTCGCGCATGACAGCGATCCCGGTCGATACGCTACGCGTGTGGGAGCGGCGCTACCGCGTGGTGGAACCGCAACGCACCGCCTCCGACGCGCGGCTATACAGTGCTGCCGACGTCGACCGTCTGAGGATGATCAAGAGCCTGGTCTCAAACGGCCACGCCATCGGCTCTGTGGCCACTCTTGCCAGCGACGAACTTGAAGCACTGACGGAGACTCACGAAGCTACACAGCCGAGCCCGGCAGTGGCATCGGTGCTTGGCTACAGCGATTCACTGCCCAGCCTCGACCCGGCACGTGACGATGTTCAGGACCTTGTAATCCTCGCGCAGCTACGCAGTTGGTCAGCCTTTGAGTCCGCCGTGTTCGAACGGCGTCCCGAAGCCTTGATTGTGGAGATGGATGCGCTGCTCGACGACCGCGTCGATAATCTGTTGCGCGTCATGCGCCGTGCTAACCCAAAACGCTGTGTGCTGGTTTACGCTTTTGCCGCCGCCTCATTTCTGCAGCGCCTAGCGGCCGAAGGCGTGATCCTGGTGCGGGCGCCGGCCAGCCACGAGCAGCTCGTGCGCGAACTGGGCCGTGCGCTGCCGCCGCCCACGGCAGCGCAAAACGATGCTATCGTCGCCGCGCCACGCCTGTTTGACGATGCAACACTGCGTGATCTCGCTATGCAGCCCTCAGCGGTGCAGTGTGAGTGTCCACACCACCTTGCCGAACTTATCCGCACGCTGACCCAGTTCGAGGAATACAGTACCGAGTGCGAGCATCGTGACGCGGATGATGCGACCCTCCATGCCGAGCTCAGGCAAACTACCGCTGCCGCGCGGAGTTTGTTCGAGCATGCCCTGATCGACGTTGCGGCACATGAGGGTATCAGCCTGCCGCCACACCTCGCGGCGGGAGTTGATTAATACAGCGTCTGACTTAGCCCGCTACGCCAACGCTAGCAAGCCGAGCGCCGCACAGCTGCGCAGAATACACACGTAAACTACGGCGGGACGTTGCAAAAGCGGCGCCGCAATGTCACACCGGGGCAGTGCACAAACGCCGCGCTGAATTCAAACAACGCGGATCGGCCTGGCTGAGCGCGGCGGCATTGCCAGGCGGCCCATGACACCGCGCGCAGCGCGCGAGATAGTCAGGTTCATTGTCGCGAGATCCCATCGTCCGATCCTCACGTATATCCCTTATGACAACAGACCAGCCAGTTAAAAGTCCAAACGCGGCAACCTGTTCCGCCGCCCTTGTACAGGGCGCTGGTCGCGGTATCGGGCTGGCGCTGCTGCAGCGCCTGCTCGCCGATGAGTCTTACCCCCACCTCGTTGCGACGTGCCGGGCCCCGCAGCGCTCGCGTGCGCTGCAGGCAATCGCGCAGGCACATCCACGCCGTGTCTCGCTGTTGACGATGGATGTCAGCGATGAGCTCTCGATCGCACGCGCGGCCGATCAGCTGGTCGGCAAGGTCGGCACGCTATCGCTGTTAATCAACTGCGCCGGCGTCCTGCACGAAGGATCCATGCAGCCCGAGCGCCGCCTCGCCGAGATCGATCCCGCCCAGATGCAGCATGCCTTTGCCGTCAACGCCCTCGGACCGCTGCTTGTCACCAAACACTTTGCGCAATTTCTTGATCGCAATGCACGTAGCGTGGTGGCCAGCCTGTCGGCACGCGTCGGCAGCATCGGTGACAATCGCCTGGGCGGCTGGTACGCATACCGCGGATCAAAAGCCGCGTTAAACATGTTTACGCGCAATCTCGCCATCGAACTGCGGCGCACTTGTGCCGGGGTGATCTGTATCGCGCTGCATCCCGGCACCGTCGACACAGCCTTGTCGCAACCGTTTCAGGCGCGCGTACCCGAGGCGCAGCTATTTTCAACCGAGCGTTGTGCGAGCCAATTGCTCGCCGTCATCGAGCGTCTGGAAAGTGCGGACAATGGCCGCTTCATAGCCTGGGATGGCAGCGCTATTCCGTGGTGAGTTGGTCGAACCGAGCACGCTGGTAAAGATTTTAATGTGGATACAACAACGATGAAGCAAGCAGAAATCGCACGCGGCAGCGCCTGGAAAGCGGCAGCTATCGACGAGTTTCTCAGCGTAACAAACATCCCCTGCCGACTCGCGTGTGTGACCGGTGATGGATTTCCCCACGTCAGCTCGCTGTGGTACCTCTACGACAACGATGCGCTATGGTTCAGCGTGCAGCGACGGGCCAGCGTTCACCACTGGTTGTCCAACAATTCGCGCGTCGGATTCGAAATCGCCGGCGACAGCCCGCCCTACTTCGGCGTGCGCGGCCGCGGCACGGCCAACCTGCTGGCGGCCGCCGAAGTCGACGTACTGCCGAGGCTGCTCGACCGTTATGGCATTGACCGCGACTCCAGCCTCGCCAGCTGGCTCCTCTCGCGCCGCGCAACTGAACTTACGATCAAGCTCATGCCCGAATGGATCACATCCTGGGATTATCGCGATCGCATGAGCTGAGTTCACGGCAGCGCGGACCCCGCGCGGTCGTAGACCAACGCTGAGGATGATCGTGTTACGTGTCAGGTCTTGCCTTTTGCCGTCCCGCGAGAAAATCCAACAGGACGTAGTAAACTTTCGCGTTGGCTAAAAATGTTACCCTCAGACACAAGGAAAGGATTCCGCATGTCTCGACCTCTTCGCTTAGCGTACCCCGGTGCGCTCTATCACATTACTGCACGAGGCAATCGGCGCGGCGACATTTACCGTACGGATGACGATCGGATCCGATTCAACCAAATACTGGGCGAGGTCGTCGCGCGATTTTCCTGGCGGATCTACGCCTGGTGCCAAATGAGCGATCACTACCACTTATTAGTCGAGACGCCGCTGCCAAATTTGCCCGAAGCAATGTATCAGCTAAACGGTAAGTACGCGATTTATTTTAATCGCCAGCATCAATTAGTTGGCCATGTGTTTCAGGGGCGTTACATCGCAATTCATGTCGACAAAGAAGCCTACTTTCGTGAATTGTTGAGATATGTGGTGCTTAACCCGGTGCGGGCGGGCATGGTGAGTACAGCAGATGCATGGCCATGGAGCAGCTATCAAGAAATGGTTTCTATTCGGCCAGCGGCAACATGGTCTTCGATCGATTCGACACTGAAGTTATTCGGCAAAAAGCGTCATCAGGCAGTTCAAAACTACGCGAAATTTGTCACGGCCGGGATCGGTTCGCCGTCACCCTGGGACGAACTAAACAACGGCGTGTTCTTAGGTAGCGCTCAATTCGTTGACGCGTTGCTGGAGCAATTCGGCGACGACGCGCTGGCCGATGAAATTCCCCGTGCGCATCAGAAACCTCGGCGTAAATCAATCGCTGCGTGTGCGCAGGAAGCGCAAAGCCGGGACGACGCAACTGTGTGTTGCTCAAGGAAGGCTTCGGCCGCGGCGAAGATACGCTTTCGCCGGCTGCTGTCCAGACGGTCGAGTGCCCTCGGCATCAGTGCAAGGCGCGGGTTGCCGCTGAAAAACTCGCGGTGCTTGTCGATGAAGCGCCAATAGAGACCGTCGACAACGTCGCACCACGGCCCCTTCTTGTAATCGCTCATCTTCAGCAGGTAGTTCGATCCACAAATATAGGGCTTCGTGGCAAAGATGCCGCCATCGCTGAACAGCCCCATGCCGTAGACGTTTGGGCCCATCACCCATTCCGAGGAATCAACGAACATCTCCATGAACCAGCGATGGGCGCCCGTCGGGTGAATTTCGCAAAGCGTCATCAGGTTTGCAATGACCATCAGGCGCGGAATGTGATGTGTCCAGCCCAGCCGCTGTGCACTGCGAATTGCATCATCAAGGGGCGGGATGCCGGTGGTGCCGTTGTGCCAGGCGGCAGACATATCGCGTTCGTGTGCCCAGAAATTGCTGCTTTCCTGCTGTTCGCTGTAATGCCGGTAGATACCGCGTACAAATTCGCGCCAGCCGATAACCTGGCGAACGAATCCTTCCAGGCTTTGCAGCGGTACGGCGTCGATACGGGTGAGCGCGGCATCGATCACTTCCTGCGGAGTCAGTAGGCCCAGGTTCAGGCAAGGACTCAGCGCGCTGTGGAAGACCGTCTCCGAGCTCGAGCTGATGGCGTCTTCATAGGGTCCGAAATCGTCCAGCCGGTTGGCAACGAAATCCTTGAGCCACTCGCGCGCCTGGGCGCGCGTCGTCGGCCAGGCGAACTCTGTCGCGTCGCCGGGGTGATCGTTGAACTCGCGTTGCACCAGTTCGATAACGTCTCTGTCATGGGTGCCCGGTGTCGTCCATGCAATGGTTGGAGGCTCGACGTTGCGCGGCAGCTTCTTGCGATTATCAGCGTCGAAGCTCCATTGACCGCCTAGCGGCTCTGCCTCCGCGTCAAGCAGAACGTTGAGGCGGCGGCGTTGCTGCTTGTAAAAATCGCCCATCCGCAAGCGCGACTTGTTGTCGGCGAAGGCTTTGAACGTGTCTCTCGAACAGGTGAACATTGGTGACGGCAGCTCATCCCTGTCCATGCCTTTTTGTTGCGCGAATTCGGCAAGCCTGTCTTCCATTGGCTTGTCTTCGATTTCGAAGTGCCGAATGCGTGTTGCACCCTGCGCTTTCAGGGCTGCACCGAGCTTTTGCTCGTAACTTTCCGTGTCCGACGATTCGAGCCGATGATACGTGACCCGGTAGCCCGCGCTCTCTAGCTCATCGGCATAGGCTCGCATCGCTGCAAGAAATAGCACGATCTTTTGCTGATGATGCCTCACATAGGTGCACAGACCCCGGTCTTCTGCCATGAACACGGGCGTGTCTTTCGCCACCGGCAGATGTCGAGGGGAGAACAGCTGGTTACCGAGAATCACGAGCATGGCGGGCAGTTCTCACTGTTTATCGCGCGCAGAACATCATGTAATTAACCGCCGTTGAGCGGCTCATGCCCAGGCTGCGTTTGAAAGGGTTTGCCGCTACGCCGACGATCTCCAACACGAACAAGCCGCCGTGGGCGAGAAGCCTTGCTAATTCAGCCGGCGTCTGGAAAAGCTGCCAGCGGTGCGTGCCGCGGGGCAGCCAGCGCAAGATGTATTCCGCGCCTACTATGGCGAACAGCCAGGCTTTGGCAGTACGGTTGATTGTCGCTACAAACATGACGCCGTTGCTTGCTGTCAGCCGCGTACAGTCCGCCATGAAAGCAGATACATCGGCGACGTGCTCGACGACCTCCATGTTCAAAACTACGTCAAAGCTTCTGCCCTCGCTGGTTAGTTCATGCGCTGTGCACAAGCGATAATCGATTGGCTGATTACTCTGCCGGGCGTGCAGGCTTGCGATTGCGATGTTCTTCTCCACCACGTCGATGCCCGTAACATCCGCGCCGAGTTTCGCCATGGACTCGGACAGGATACCGCCACCACAGCCGACGTCGACAACGCGCAGTCCGCTCAACGGTTGCTGGTCGCCAGGGTCACGCCCAAAATGAGCGCAAATCTTGTCGCGTATGTAAGCGCTGCGCAGTGCGTTCAGCTTGTGCAGCGGCCAGAACGGTCCCGTCTCGTCCCACCAGGTTTCTGCCATGCGCGTATAGAAATCGACCTCACGCGCGTCTACTGTCGGATCGTGGGTCATACCTTTTCCCATGCAACCTGGTTACGTAGCGACGCGATACGCCATTGGTGAAGGAGCCGGCCGAGGCTCGGGCCAAGTTCGCGTAACGCGACGCCGGACAAAATCAAGGGTGCTGGGGTCAAGGGCTCTGGGGTTCCAAGTGTTCTGGGGTCGGACCAAGTTATCTGCTTGAAATTTTAGACCAGATTTTAAAATTGGTGTTTGCCGCTGCGCTTAGGTTTAAATTAAGAACCATCAAGTCAAGCTTTAAGAGGGCAGGTTCGTAGGCAAGTTATCTAAAATCAGAAAAACGTCGGGCGTAGCGCGACCTAAGCACTTTTTCTACGCGGTATTTGGCGATAATCCGTAGGTGGTTCAGTAAAATGTATTGGTCCGAACCCCGGCTACCGGCGGGTAACACCAACAGCGCCTGGCGCCCGCGGTTCCTGCGCGGGCCTCAGTTGAGCCCGAGGGCAACGAGCGGCCGGCTCACGGCGATAAAAAACTGGACCAATGCCAGCAGAGCAAACAGTGGCATCAGCCATTTGAATACTGGCGCGAAATATTCGAGTTTTTCCAGGGCGATGATCGCTTTCCAACGTTCTCCGGCGCGCTGCGGCTGCCAGTAAGCCGTACTGAGCTCGATCAGAACGTACAGTGCTCCGAGTGAGACCGCTCTGCTGCTTAAGCCGGCAAAAACGACTGCAATGTTCATCAGCTATTCAGCAAAAAAATTAAACCACGACTAGGATACGTACCCAGACCCAATTCGGATCGTAAGCAATGCCGGTGCAAGAGATGCCATGCCGAGCACCTCGTGACGTTCAGCTGTAAACGGCGCGGTTTTTGCGCCAGTTGCGGCGCCGGACGCATGGCCGACGACTGCAGGACGCAGGAAGTCAAAGCAGAGCGTGCTGCGCTGCTGGTGGACGAGGTCTTTGCCGAACAGCCGATGCGCCAATGGGTATTGAGCTTTCCAAATCCATTGCGTTTTTTGTTTGCCAGCCGCCCGGCGGTCACGGGCCAGGCACTTGGGATCGTATACCGAACCATTGCTGCTCATTGGAGCAAGGCCGCTCTCGCGCATCCCTGCACATAAAGGCCGGATTTTCCGGCACGACAGCCCGCAACGGTGCTGTGACGTTGATCCAGCGGTTAGGAAGCGCGCTCAATCTCAGCAGGGGTGCTGTTGTCTTGAGCAAGGAAAACGCCGCGTCGAAGTGCCGGTTGACGACGGCTTGATGAGCCGGCGATCCTCGCGGCGTTCGCGAGAAAGGGCCTTCATTCGTCCTATCTTCCGATGTCGTTGCGAAAAAGCCTGACCCGACCCCGAATCTTCACAGATAAATTCTGAGACGTGTGAAATAGTTCGTGGTAAACCTTTTAGAGATCTATTCCGGATGCAGGAGGCTATTCAAACGCCATAAAATGACCTTGCCTTAAAGTCCTAGGCGGGCATCAGCATTTAGATGCAAACTGTGCAGCCCTGGGAATTAATGTCCTAACCATAACTTGATGACATAGTGGTGACGGGTCAAGGATGTAGGGGTCAAATAACAGACCCTTCTCTCTGAATAGCAACCCAGGCTTCAATCTTTTTGCCTATTTTGATTGGCAGCACTCGCCAGTACATGATGAACGGCGTGCCGTCTTTCTTGTAATTGATGGCTTTTCCTTCGAATTTCCGTCCATTTTGAAGTGCTTTAGACAGACGCTCGATTACTTTTTTATCAGTGCCCCCGCCTTGTAAAATTCGAGGTGTTTTCCCAACAACTTCAGCAGGATCGTGACCGGTAAGCTTTTTAAAAGCCTTATTTGCGTAAATGATTTTCCCTCTGGCTGTCGCATCAGTTACCAGGATGGAATCGAAACTATTTTCAGCGAGCACTTTCAGCATTGCCACGCTAGTTTCAGTTGATCTAAGAGCTGTCTCGATTGCAGAAGCCATTTTTTTTCCTCATTTCTTTAGTTTCTTACTGCACCTTGTACGCAGGAGCGCCGCCTTTGGATCAGGTTTTAGACAATGAGAACCACTAAAGCACAATTGCCAAGACCTGGCGCGACGATCAAACCCTTCATTTCAGGGTACCGGCGCACTCGGTGATCTAACTACTGGTCCTGGACGTACTATGTCTATGAAGACCATTTTTTACATGCGATGGGCCAGCAACGGCATAGCGTTTTGTGGCGTCCTCATACTAACGGCGATGCTCGTCGGCATTATTTCAATCGACTTTCTTCAATTCGGTAACGTGACGGGTCTGCGCGTCATGGCCACAGTCACGATCAGCGCTTGTCTCGTCAGCGCCGTGCTCTACGGGCTAACCGACTGGAATCTAGTAAACCTAAATGAGAAGGAATAACCGTGTTCAAAACTTCTGACTTCTTTCTGCTCCTGGCAGTCGGCGTGTCTTTTGTGATTTCCGCTTACATGTGGTTCGTCATGGGAGATCGCGAACAGGCCATCTTCACCGCAATCTGGGTGCCCTCGATTCTCGCGTTTGGCATCTACTTCAAGCTGTCAGCACTGATGGGGAGAAAGCAATAATGCCAGACCTGATATACATGGCCGCGTTTGTCTTCAGCATGATGTCCATCGCTGTTGTCCTTACCATACTCGAATTCAGGAAAATGCAGAAAGATGAGGCTGGCAAAGACTAGCAACCTGCTGTTCAGCAAAGGCACTGCTGCTGATCTACCGGCCATCAACCGCATAGTCAGCTCTGCGGTGATGAGCTGGCCGATGGCGGAACGCGTGAAGCGATTGTCGGTACCTGTGCTGTGTTACGACGCGACCGATCTCACTCAATTCGATGTGTTTGTCTGTGAGCGACTTGGCCACCCAATCGGCGTGGCGCTCTTTGATCTACGCCACGATCAGGGCGCGGCGCTGTTGCACGGGCTCTATGTGTTACCGATTATCCAGAATCAGGGTGTTGGTAACGCACTTATGACTGCTGTATTCGACGCCGTACGGCAGCAGGGCATTGGCGGCGCCTGGGTTCGCTCCGAGCGCGTCTCGACACAATTTTTCGCACAAGCCCAGTTAGAGCGCGTCTCCCCGCGCGGTCCGGACGACTATCCTAACCTCTTCTTCAAGGCCATTGCACAAGCCCCCTGATAGACCTCGAACTTGCTAGTGCCCGGAAGCGTACTGCGTTCTTACAATCAAGCCATATGCATTCAACCTCGGCGTGGACACCGGACCTGGAGCGGATGTTCAACCTCAACGTCGACATCTGCAACTGCTGCTGCGGCCACGCCAAGCTCATCGCCTGCATCGAAGCTCCCGTGGTGATTGAGAAGAGCCTCCTTCACCTAGAGCGCAGAGACTCCACAATGATTATGCATTCGCCTCCGTCTCGAGATACACCCCGAGGCCGCTTATTCGGCTAAGACGTATCGACCAAGCAGCCGTGCGGCGACCTCGAAGAGGCTGCACGGACGCTGTCGTGTTAACCAAGAAAAACGCCGAAAAATTGCGCCGACGTGCGGACTTTCTTTCGGCTCGGGCGCGCAATTCAGGCCAACGCCGTGTCGAAGTGTCGGTTGACGACGGTTTGATGAACCGGCGGTGTTCGACGGGATCGCGATAAAGGGCGTTTGTTCGTCTTATATTCAAGGATCAGTGATCGGCTTGAGGCGTCATCGCTGCTGACATGTCGGACAATAGAACAGCTTGCGACTGCCGACATCCGTCCGTTCAACGCTGGAACCGCACACGTAGCAGGGTTGGCCGTCGGGGGTAAACACGAAGTGTCGATAGTCCGCATAACGTGTGCCACTGTTCCTTAGTCGCTTCGCAAGACTGGGCGTAACAGTGATCCCGCGAGTTTTGTAGGAGCGGCGGCTGATCTTCAGTGTTTCGCCAGCAAGTTTCTTGAGACGCTCGTCGCCGAGATCTCTTGGCCGGCTGGTAGGAAAAACCCCGGCGCACCAAAGAATCTCCGAGCGCAGATAATTGCCGATTCCTGCCAGGAAGTGCTGGTCAAGATACAGATTGCCAAAGGCACGGCCCGAAAATCGATCCGACTTGAGACGCTTGAGGATCTTGGCTGCTGTGGTCTTCTTATCCAGAACATCAGGCCCGATAGCGCGTAGAAACGGATGTTGTGCCAGCTTGTCACGTTCAAGAATGTCGATATCGGTTGCCGAGTAGAGCCTTGCCGTATGACTGTCGGTGTCGAAAGCAACCCTGAGACTGCGCGTGGTTTTCGGTAATTTGGGCAGTTTGCTCGTATACCAGCGTCCATACAGCTGATTGTGGCTGTACATCACCAGGCCATTATCGAAGTGTGTCAGCATCGCTTTGCCGCGCGTGTCGACGGCTGTGACCGTTGCTCCTCGCAGGACCTCTTCATAATCCTGAATTAGCGGTGGCGTCAGTATCACCTTGCGCAATGGCTCTCCGATCAGCACGCGTGCAATTTTGTCGGCTGCCAGCCGAATCTCGGGTCCCTCAGGCATCACGGAGTTCCTTGTCTGGGCGCACGGCGTGCCGTGTTGATAGCGTGTTCCTGTCACCACGACAGCGCTTCGAGCAGTATTTCACCAAATTCCAGTCGCGCGCCCACTTTTTCCGCCAAGTGAAGGCTCGCTCGCAGGTTTTGCAGATCTTGATGGGCAGATTGGGCTTTGCGTGCATATCAATTCACCACTAGAACAGTGATGAGTCTGCCTGTTGAAAGCGGTGGACGCGAGGATTGGCTTTTAAGAAGTCGCTTCGAGACACCATCTTAGCAAGAGTCGCCATCAGTAGACCCGCTTCGGCGGTTTTTTTTGTAAGCGCCTTTCTAGTTGGCGCATGGCTGCTTGTGGCCGTTCAAGTCGATCAGCATCGCGATCGCGAATGTCAGTTTTTGGCGTAGTGAATGGACGCGTATTGCCGCGGCTATAAAGCGCTAACTGACCGAAGCGACAACCAGTCCCAAAAGACTCGTCAGATGCGACGCCTTGAATTCTTGCCGATCTGAAAGGGCTCGCGGCGCGGGCCGCTTTTTCCGTTTGGCGCTCGGCGCGCTGATTATGCTTCCAAACGATGCAATGGACGCGCGAAGCGCGCTTGGGCGCATGCAGTGAGCCTCGCAGAAGTACGGACGCAGACTAAGCGCCCGCATCAATTCCTCGATCTCGGCACCGGCACCAAGGTTTCCGCAGCACTGGAACTGAGCGTTTATCCGGCCTGGCATGTAGGATAGGTCCGGACTATGTTTAGTAGAAGAACCCACCGCTGGCTGGCTCTTCTGTATCTCGCGATCCTCGTCGGGTGCAGCAATACGTTCATGTATAACAGGCTCGACTGGCTGATCCCGTGGCATGTCGGCGACTATGTCGACCTCAACCGCGCACAGAATAGCGAATTCAAAGTGCAGCTTCGCGTTCTACTCGATTGGCACCGCAACGACGAACTCGAATCCTACATCCGTATCCTCGATCGAATCGAGCGTGATCTTGAGCAACCAGTAGACACAGGCACCGTGCAAATTTGGGCGAATTTTTTGCTTATTGCCTGGCAACGCATCGAGAACCGAATCCTGCCGATAGCCTTGGGTCTCGGCGATGAGTTGTCTGAAGCACAGATGGCAGACTTCATCGAGGCGCTGTGGGACAAACAAGCCGACCACGAAAAGGAATATCTCTCTCGTAGTGAGGCCGAGTATGCGGATGATCTTTTCGAAAGCCTGCAGGATAATCTGAGCGAATTTTTGGGCAGGCTTTCGCCGCAGCAAAAAGACATTCTATTCGTCAGTGCTGGATCTCTGCAGCGCTTCGATCATGCCTGGCTCGAGGACCGGCGTGCTTGGCTCATACGCCTACAGGAATTGCTCAAGCGCGAGCCCGGATGGCAAACGTCAGTTGTCGAAGCGTTGGCCGCGCGAGATGGGCAGCGTTCTGGCGAATACGCCAAGCGCTTTGCGCATAATCTGCATGTCATCAACGGCCTCATTGCCGATACGGTCAATCTACGCGATGCGAAGCAATCGATTCGACTCGATAAGAAACTCAAGGGGATGCGGCGCGACCTCGAGACCCTGATCAACCTGGCTAATTGAGTTTGGCAGGATTTCAGGGATCGGACCAACTCACCCGACTGATGCATTGGAAAAAAATACCGAATAGCGACAGTTCTTATTTGTAATAAGGTAATTTTCGGATCGAGTACGATGTGTAACAACACAGTGGAGCGTAGAGCGCCTGGTCGTCATTGACCGCCGCATGTATAAAGTTCGGTATTAAGTCTTCTCGTTTAAGCTCGCGCATGTCCGAACTTGGCCGGTGAGAGCCCGACAAGTCGGCGAATCTAGTGTCCGCTTAGCTTGGAATTTTGTCTGACCTCGAGAACATCGTGGCTGTAGCACTCGATTAAATTGGCCGCTTTAAAAAGACCTCTGCAGCTTTGCCGCGCACAGTCAGCGCGCCGCAATCAACGTAGCCCATCTTGCGCCAGAAATGTTGTGCGTTGCTGTCCGCACTGGTTGAAACCAGCACAAGGTCGAAGCCCCTGCCCCTCATTTCCTGCTCCCAGGCCCTAACCGAAGTTGCACCGATCTTGCGGCCGCGCTGGGACACCAGGATCTCAATGAACTCAAGGAACGGCAGTGTTCCCCACAAGATAGAAAACGATAAGAATCCGACGGGCGTGTGATCAGCTGTAACAATCTGCACCTCACTACGCTCAAGCAGTGCTTCGAGCTTGGGCCCACTCGGCGCCAACGTGAATTCGGTAAGAAAATCCAAGTCGGTCGAGTTGGCGCGACGCAGCGAAATCATCGCCGCATCATAAGGCATTCGTTAGATTTCTTTTCACTAGACCGACAAGTTCGCTCTCGCTGCAACGAGCGGGCATTGTGTTTTTGTTGTTGGATACGACGCGCGGACATTGGCAGATCCCTTCGTCCGCTTCGTGGTAGCCGATGGTGTTGGTTCGACAGACGCAGACGGCGGCCGCCGACTTGAAACAAGCAGATGTTCTGTGCCGAAAGGTGCAAATTCTCGCGCCCGATGAACTCGGTTGCAGCCAACACCCACTCGAACCAGCGCTTGACCGCTGCTGCGTTAGCTAGAGTCACCCGACGGAATTGGCAGAAGCGGCGTTTATTCGTCTTATACTCATACTTTTCTATTTGGGGTTGTTGTGGTTGGTGAAGGCGCCAACCGCCAGCGCTGGGACAAACACTATTTTTGTGTGTCTATTGATAACCATCAGCCCATCACCCCACCAATCGAGATGAAGCATGAGCACTGAATCGCCGCTACCGCCCGGTCACACGATAGACGCTGCTCCGCAATGGTCGGCCGACTGATGTAGCGGCACAGCCGCTCGAGCTTCTGGCGTTGAACCGCCCGCGCCGCCACGCCGGCGTGCAAGGAGAATCCAGCGACCTTACCGACCCCGTCATCGAAGGGCTCGTCCCACGCCGCCAGCCTCTCGCAGCGTGAACACTTTGCGACCCTGCTGCGGCCCGACGGCAATCCGATAGGTGATCGACGAACCCAGGAGTTGTTCCATCGGCCCGGCCTCAAGGTCATCGCGAGCCAGATAGCTATTGTCCGCATCGCGTTCCAACAATCCCTGGCGTTCGAGGTAGCGGCCGATGCGCAATGCCAATGTTTGGGTCAGCCGGGCCAACTCGGCACTGGTCGGTTCTTTCACCCAGCGGAAACGCAGCGAACCATCCCGACGCTCGACCTACACCCCATCCAGAAACAGCATGTGGAAATGGACGTTCAGGTTCAGCACGCTGCCGAAGCGCTGGATCAGGGTGACCGCTCCGGTCTGGGCCATCTTGCGGGAAAAGCCGGCCTTTTTGATCAGGTGCGTGGCGATGCAGCGGTAGACGATGCCCAGCACTCGGCCCATCACTTCAGGGCGGCTGGCAAACAGGAAGCGTAACGGGTACGGGACGCTCAGCACCCATTGGCGCACCAGCTGCTCGGGAAACACCTCGTCGACTAGCAGCGCGGCACTCTCGGCCATGCGCCGGGCGCCGCAGCTTGGGCAAAAACCCCGACGTTTACAGCTGAAGGCGACCAGGTGCTCGGCATGACAGCTGTCGCAACGCACGGCTGGTGGGCAACGGTTTCAGAGTCGGGCGGTCAAGTGCGTCGAACTGGCTGTGGCGTGAGCCGGGTAGTTTCTTGAAGGGGCGTTGATTGAGTCGGGAGAGCAACTCGGCGATGGCGTCGTTAAGCTCGGCGAGTGAGAAGAACTGCCGATTGCGCAGGACCGCGAGGAGGGTGCGCTCGACGATTTGGACGCCCACTTCGACTTTGGCTTTGTCCTGCGGCTTACGCACTCGGGTGGGCACCACGGCGACGCCGTAATGGGCAGCCATGTCCTGGTAGGTGGGATTTAGATCGGGATCATAACGATGCGCCCGGGTGACGCCGCTTTTGAGGTTGTCGGGGATGACGATATTGGGTACGCCACCCAAGAAAGCGAAGGCGCGCGTATGAGCACCAATCCAATCGGGCAGAGATTGCGTCCATGTCGCTTCCGCATAGGTGTAGTTGGACGCACCGAGGACAGCGACAAAGATTTGCACTTGGCGCACTTCACCGGTCGTACGGTCAATCACCGGCATGGTGTGGCCGGCATAGTCGACAAATAACTTATCGCCGGCGAGATGTGTCTGGCGCATGACGACATCGAGATGTCCTCGCCAGGCGCGGTAGCGCGCGCAGAACGCGGCGTACATCAGGCCGTCGGGATTGAGCGCCTTGTACTCAGTACTCAGTCCACAGCAGCATCAGGGTCACGCCTTTGCGCCGCAGTTCACGGTGGACCTCGGCATAATCCGCTAGCGTTGCCGGGGCGCAGGCTTGCCGGCTGACGCGTGGACCGTACAGCGCCTCATCGAGCGCCGTGTCGCTCAGGCTCTCCGGCAGCGGCCAGCCGATCCCCGCGGCACGTGCCCGGACCAGACAATCACTGACCGTCGAGGCCGATACCCCGATGGCACGGGCAATCGCTCGGTTGCTTAAGGCGGCGGCAAAATGCAGCCGTAGAATATCGCGTAGTTTGCGCATGGATAACCTCGTATAAGCCATCGGGCTTCCTCTGGACGAAAAAACGTCCAGCATCCCATGGCGGGTTGTTATCCTGCGTTTGCTAGCGCTCCCTCAACGGCCAAACCACATTCCGGCAAAGACCGAAAAGTGATCGGCTTCAGCTGGAATCAGTGATCGGCTTGCGCTGGAAATGGTGATCGGCTTCGGCTGGAATGGGTGATCGGCTTGCGCCGGAATGGGTGATCGGCTTCGGCCGGAATACGCAGACCTGCGGTTTCGGCCAACTTGTACCCGCGTGGTTGAGATAGATTTCTCGTTCCGACATCGCACCGCCTTGAATCGCGCCGGTTCTTCCCAGGACTTCAAACTTTATAATTCGGGCTAAGCGCGGGGCGAGCAGCGACTGTCCGGCAGAAAAAGCTCGGCCCCCGACGGACATAGACTAATTCATAAAACGTGCAGTGTCGTAGTGCTCGCGTAAACCCGCCAGTGGCTAGTTAATATTCGATGCATGCCGAAAATACGCATGCGTCTTTATTCGATTTATTTCGCCGTGGGCAATGTGCTCATAACTGCGGCCGCCGCGTTGACGCCACCCGTATGCTACTGGTGCATGCATTCGGCGAACACTTGCCTGCGACCGAGTACTTGACCGGTAACCACACGGCCTGGTTTCGGAGCAACACTCCAAAGCCATTCTTAACACGTACGCAGGGCCAAAAGCCGAGATCGCTGTGGGTGTCAAATACCGATAAATGGCTGCGCCAGTCGTGGCAGAAGTTTTTTGAAGCGGAGATTCCCCTCCGTCACTGCGAGGCATATACATTCGCCGTCCCGCGTGATCACAGGTTGGTGTTCGGTATCCTCGTCGGCATCTTCGATATCACCGGCGTGGAAAATATCCGAGCCACAGAAATAAGAACCTTTGAGTACCAGGGTCAGCTCACTGCCGCCGTGCGTATGTTCGGGCAGTACGGTGCCGGCTTGCCCTCGCAACATCCACATGTGGGCGCCGTGCTCTTCAGCGAGCCGGCAGATTTTGAGGCCACCGCCAAGGCTTTTCCACGGTAGTGCGTCCACGCTTCTGTTGAGGTATGTCGCGACGAATTGTTCGATGCCGCCATTCAACGCGACTTCGTCGGCGCGTGAAAACGGTGTACCTGCATCGTCCTGTTGTTCATACCGGTCACAGATGTCCTGCGCGCTCAGCGTGCCCGTCGAATTGGCGCTTCCGGATGCGATGAGTTCGCCGCCGAGGTTTTCCGCGAAGGCGATCTCGTGGCGACAATCTGCGCAGGCGCCAACGTGCGCGCGAATTACGGTCTCGAACAGCGGCGGTGCATTCCCCGTTGCGTAATCGAGCAACCAGGCCGTGCTTGGGTGATGGATCGCGCTCATGCCGGATCCTCCATTACTTTGCGAAGTCGCTGCAGCGCGAGGCGGGTGCGCGATTTGATCGTACCCACTGGCACATTCAGTTCTTCGGCAATTTCGCGGTGCGACTTACCTTCGATATGAGCCATCAAAACGGCTTGTCTCTGCTCTTGGGGCAGCTCGACAAGTAACGCGGTTAAGCGCGAATTACGCAGGTCCTTCTCGGAACTGTCGACGTCGCTGATCGACTCGGAATATGTTGTTGCGTAGCCGTCGTAGGCTCGCTGTCGACGCTCACCGGCGCGATGCTGGTCTATGAGGCGGTTTCGCACGAGGGTATATATCCAGGTGCGCGCAGAGGCTTTGTCCGGATCGAATAGACGCGCCCGTGTCCACGCCGTGACCATCACGTCCTGGACTACGTTCTCAGCCGCCCCAGCCTCGCAACCGTGGTTCCGGGCATAGGCACGTAGTCGCGGCGTGAATGCGTCGAACAATTCCTTATAGGCCTGCCGATCCCCGGTGTCCCGCACTTTAACGAGCAGGAGCGTCTCGGCGCGGCGCATGGCGTCAACGCCGGTGTCGTCACCGACCGTCAGGGGTATCACGTTATCAGGCATTTTCATGCGTTCATCGGACATTAGAGCAAGCATACCTCCCGATACGCCGCTGGCCCCGAATCGGATCACCCACCGCCGTGATCCATCCGGCCCGGCGGAGCGTACCCCTTCTTGACGAATCTTTCTCGGGAGCACTTGCGCATGTCAAACGACCCCATCCCCGTAAAGAAAATAGCCGTTGTCGGCGGCGGAATCGCCGGACTCGGTGCGGCCTGGTCGTTGTCGCGACTTCACGACGTTACCCTATACGATAGCAACGGGCGACTTGGTGGGCACGCGAACACCGTCGAGATTGATGATAACGGGCGGGCCGTCGCGGTCGATACCGGCTTTATTGTCTATAACGTTCGTAACTATCCCAATCTCATTGCGCTGTTCGACACCCTGGGTGTCGCCACCGCCGAGAGTGATATGTCGTTTGGCGTGTCGCTCGACGACGGACGGGTGGAGTATTCGGGCTCGGATCTCGCCGGCGTCTTTGCGCAGCCGCGCAACGCCATCAGTCTCCGATTCTGGCGCATGCTGCGTGATATCAGACGCTTCTACGCTGCCGCGCCAGGCTACCTGGAGTCCGATGCAGCGCAGCTTACAGTGCAGGATCTGCTGCACCGCGAAGCGTATTCCGATGCATTTATTGACGATCATCTTATCCCGATGGCGTCTGCGATCTGGTCCGCATCGCGGCGGGATATTGCACAGTACCCGGCCGATGCATTCATTCGTTTTTTTGATAATCACGGTCTGCTCGACCTCGGCCGCCGGCCGCAATGGAGAACCGTATGCGACGGTAGTCGCGAATACGTGTCCCGACTCGTTGATGATGCGGTGATGACCGTTCGCGCAGGCACGCCGATCAATACGATCACACGTGACGCCGGCGGGGTGACGCTCGTCGATGGCACTGGTCATGCAGAACGCTACGACGACGTCGTGATCGCGACGCACGCGGACCAGGCTTTGGCGCTGCTCGGCGATGCAACGGCGGCGGAGCGGTCAATACTCGGTGCGTTCGAATACAGCCGAAATACGGCTTATCTGCACGAAGATCAGCGCTTGATGCCGCGCCGGCGGGCAGCGTGGTCGAGCTGGAACTACCTGCAAGGTGAGCAAACGCAAGACACCACGCCGCTCTGCGTGAGCTACTGGATGAACAGATTGCAGCCCTTAAAAACCGATCGCCAGTTGTTCGTCACCTTGAATCCGACACGCGACCCGGCCGGCATACTGACGCACGGGCGGTACGCTTATGAGCATCCGATCTTTACTGCCGCAACTTCGCATCAGCAGGAGCAATCGATCGCGCTCCAGGGTCGACAACGGACCTGGTTCTGCGGCAGCTATTTCGGTCACGGTTTTCACGAGGACGCGCTGCAATCGGGATTGTGGGTCGCTGAACAGCTCGGCTGCACGCGTCCGTGGGCGAACGTCGGCCCTTATACGCGCCTGCCGCATAGTTATGACAAGCCCCAGATCCAGCCGCGCGCGGCGCTGAGTGCATGAATTCCGCGATTTACACGGGCGAGGTCTATCATCGCCGCTTCACCGGGCGTGGGCACGCGTTTCGTTATAAGACGTTCTATTTGCTGCTCGACCTCGATGAACTGAGCGAACTCGATCAGGTATCGCGTCTTTTTGGCGTCAACAGGCGGGCTTGGTTCAGTTTTCGCGACACCGATCACGGGACGGGCGATCCTAGGACGCTGTGCGGTTGGCTTATTGATGCTCTGCATGAAGCGGGTTGCGGCGGCGACGACTGGCGCTTCCGCATGCTCACGATGCCGCGCATGTTCGGTTACGTTTTCAACCCTATCAGCGTCGTGTTTTGTTGCCGTAGCGATGGTTCCACTGGCGCGATGATCTATGAAGTCAATAGTACGTTCGGCGAACGCATTGCGTACGTGGCGCCGGTCGAGTCCACCCGGGGCGCGATCCGTCAGCGCTGTGACAAGGCCATGTTCGTTTCGCCGTTTTTCGATCTGCAAGGGCACTATGAATTTCTCGTCGACTCGTCCGACGACCGCATGCGCATCGGCATCGATTATTTCGCGGGCGGAGAGCGGCAGCTGCACGCTGGCTTTACTGGCAGCCATCAGCCATTCGGGGCGGCAGCAATACGCAAACTCGCGCTCACGCATCCCGTGGCGACCGGCAAGGTCGTGGCCGGCATCCATTACGAAGCCTTGAGACTTTGGCTGCGTGGCTTCCCGTTGGTCCGCCACACGACGACGCGACGACAGACATCCATCGGAACAGAATTATGAAACAAACGCCTTCTGCGGCCGCCGCGCCGCGCTTTATACCGTCTTTCACCCGCATCGCGCTTGAACGGATCGGACGTCTGGTTCGCGCGGGAACACTAGCGATCGACATGCCGGACGGCGAAGTGTTGCGTTACACCGGATCGGACGCACCGGGTCCGGACGCGCACTTACGTCTACATAATCTCAAGCCGTTGTGGGCGCTGGCGACGGGTGGATCGATCGGATTCGCCGAGTCGTATCTCGCCGGAGACTGGGATACGGACTCACTGACGAGCTTCCTGCACTTTGCCGCCCGCAACGACGATGCGGATCGCGGGGCAATACCCGGTCTCGGCGTTTTCGCTCGCCTCAACGCGAAACTGCAGCATCACCTGCGTGCTAATTCGCCTCGACAGGCACGCCGGAACATTGCTTACCACTACGATCTCGGTAACGCGTTCTATGCACACTGGCTTGATCCGTCGATGACGTACTCGGCCGGGATTTTCAGCCACCCCGATGAATCGCTCGCCGACGCGCAAGAGCGAAAATACGCTCGTCTCGCGGACTTGGCGGGGATCACGCCTGGCGATCACGTGCTCGAAATCGGCTGCGGGTGGGGAGGGTTCATGGAACACGTCGCGAGACGCGGCGCGGACGTCACCGGCGTTTCGATTTCACGGGAACAGTGCCGTTACGCGCAAGATCGGATCGCGCATGCGGGTCTTAGTGATCGGGCGCAGGTAAATTTCTGCGACTACCGCGATCTCGATGGCCGTTTCGATCGCATCGTGTCGATTGAAATGTTCGAAGCTGTCGGCGAAGCGTACTGGGATACCTACGCGTCGCAGCTGCGGCGGCTGTTGCGGCCAGGCGGCGTTGCCGCGCTCCAGGTCATTACGATCGACGAGTCGCGATTCGACGGTTACCGCAAAACGCCCGATTTTATCCAGAAATACATTTTTCCAGGCGGAATGCTGCCGAGCAAAACGGCTCTCGAGGAGACGTTTGGTCGCGCCGGACTAAGCGTGACGGATCGATTTGAATTCGGTCCCGATTACGCCCAGACGATCAGACACTGGCGGGACGGTTTCGATAGTGCCTGGAGTGAGATCCGCCAATTGGGTTTCGACGAGCGATTCCGGCGTCTGTGGCATTTCTATCTCGCCTATTGTGAAGCTGGCTTTCGTACCGGTGCGACCGACGTCGTTCAGGTTCGTCTGGAACATGCCGGGTGATCTGGCAAGCACACTTTCACCGCCGGCCGGCCGGATGACAGGATTGCCGCTGCGCGTCGTTTTCGGGTACGGATTACCGGGGATGATCGCTGCGCTGCCGGTGATTCCCGTGGCAGTCCTGCTGCCAAGCTGGTACGCAATCGATCTCGGGCTCGGATTTTTGCTCACGGGGCTGGTACTCGGGGCGGCACGCATTATCGATTTAGCCAGTGATTTGCTCGTGGGTACGGTCGCCGATCGCTTCTACTGGCGCGGCCGCCGCTACAAACCCCTGGTGCTGGCCGGCGCGCTCATTGCCGCTGCCGGCCTGTTTATGTTGGCACTACCCCCGGCGCCGGTAACACCATTGTGGTTGGGGCTTGGTTCGATCGTACTGTTCACAGGGTGGACTTTATTGATGGTGCCGTACACGGCATGGGGCGCAGAACTGTCACACGATCATCACGAACGTTCGCGCTTAACCGCGAGTCGTGAGGCGGCGGGTTTGTGCGGCATGCTGCTTGCGCTCACGCTGCCGCTGCTGGTCACGACTTTGCCAGGTGCAGCAGAAGATGTTGCGCCGCTGTTAGCACTCAGCGTTGCGGCGATTGCATTCGGCGTGCCGGCAATGATTGGATTCGCGCTGCTCGTGCCGGAGCCAGCGGTACGCGCTAATCACGAACGCATTAGCGTGTCCGACATCGGCGATCTCTGGCAGCTCCAGGAGTTTCGGCGGACGCTGACATGCTGGTTTGTGAACGGCATTGCTAACGGTTTGCCGGCCGTCTTGTTTCCTATCGTGGTGCGTGATTACTTCGCGCTCGACGATAGCGACCTTTATGTTCTGCTCGTGTGTTATTTCGGCGCGGCGGTCGTCGCGATGCCGCTGTGGTTAACAATGGCGCGACGCTACGGTAAAAGTCGCGCCTGGAAGGCTGCTATCGCGTTCAACGTGCTGGTTTTTGCCCAGGTTCTGTGGCTCGATCAATCGACGGCCGTGTGGTTCATCGGGATCTGCATTGCCAGCGGTATGACCCTGGGCGCCGACCTTGCATTACCGCCTTCCCTGCAAGCTGACATTCTCGGGCATGATCGCGAACGTTCCGGTCGCCGTCGAACGGCGACGGCATTCGCATTGTGGTCGATGGCAACAAAGCTCGCACTCGCCGTTGCCACCGTCGCCGCTTTTGTCGGACTGGGCGTCAGTGGGCACGGCGCGGCGGACGGGGAACCGTCGGATCCGACGGTCTTACTATTTTTGTACGTCGTGCTGCCAGTTGCGTTGAAATGCTGCGTAATAGGCCTGTTGAGTCGTATCTACACCGGTTCTTCAACCGACCCGGATGCATCCGCGCAACAACTTAACCGCGCCCCCGACCAATGGGAATCGCTCGTATAGTGGCTCTGCTGTATCCGAATATCACTGGTGCGCGAGAATCAACTCACCTACGCAGCGTAAAAAAAATCGATCATCGGGTTAAAAAGGAATACCTGCGCTGTGACGCAATCGGTCTTCGGGCGCTAAAAACCGCTGTCGAACGTATTCGTCGGTTTTAAATTCGACGCTGGCGAGATCGAGTTTAGAGGGACTTTTGTCCGCATCACGTGACCTTATCGGGCCTGTGCGGCGTATTAGATTGTATAGAGCTAAAGAGGTCCTTCGGAGATGGCATGTATCGAACCTATTTGGCCGCAGCACTCGCTGTGATGGTGGATGAGGCTGCCGTGGCCGTTGTTTACCGTCGACTAAGCAAAACAAATCAGAACCAGGTATTCGCGCGTAGCCGTGGGACTGCACGTTTACCAAAGTAAGGAGGAAGCAAGTATGACTGTGGAACTGGCGAACCAAACAATCGATCTTCGATCTCAATATTCGGCCGCGGCTAGTCTCGTGCGCAACGCGTTGATTGAACAGGGGTTGGAGACGCCCATGATTGCGCAGCATCTCGATCACGACCAGAAACGCCGCCGAATCGCACAGGCGTTTACAGATATCGTCGTTACGCTCGGGCTCGATTTAGCCGACGATAGCCTGTGCGATACACCACAACGAATAGCGAAAATGTACGTTGACGAGATATTCGCTGGCCTTGACTACGCAAGATTTCCAAAAGTGACCATGATCGAAAACAAAATGGGGGTCGATGAGATGGTAAAGATCAGCGATATCGACGTGACCAGCACGTGTGAACATCATTTCGTCACGATCGACGGTTCGGCGAAGGTCGCCTATATCCCCAAGAATAAAATTATCGGGCTGTCGAAAATAAACCCCATCGTGCGGTTTTTTGCCCAGCGACCGCAAGTTCAGGAAAGGTTGACGCAGCAGGTATTGGTGGCGCTACAGACCTTGATGGAAACCGACGACGTCGCCGTATCAGTCGATGCGATGCATTATTGTGTGAAAGCCCGTGGCGTCATGGACACTAACTCGCGCACACAAACGATGGCGCTTGGCGGCGTGTTTAAATCGAAACCCACAGCCCGCGCAGAGTTTATCGCCTAGATTGCCGCGCCGAGGCGCGGTGATTCACAACGCAAGCAGTACAAATTCATTTCGCTCATGCGGAACGGTTGAAAGGGATTACTGCTCGCGTCGGCTTCGACCGCGGCTGGCGCGTATTTAGAGTGGGCCTATCGCTGCGATTAAATTCACTCTATGGCCCCATGCGGTAAGGAATCGTCTCGGGAACAGGCGAGACTTGCCGCTGCTCGATATGAACAGTCTGTTCAGACAAGTTCGGTTTAAAACAGTGCCGTAGTCGTTTTTCGAATCATGACACGGCGAGGAATATTGACATGGCGAGTGTGGCCATCGTGGGTGCCGGACTGGCAGGCGTCGCTGCTGCGCTGGAACTCAGGGACGCCGGTTTTAGAGTTACCGTGTTCGAGCGCAGTAGGCATATCGGTGAGCGTTGCGCATCTAAACCCGAGCCTGAGACTTTCGATCACGGTGCTCAATATTTCACGGTGACCGATCCGAACTTTGCGCGCGTGGTAAAAGCGCTTGAGCGGGGCGGAGGCGTCGCGCCGTGGAACGGTCGCATCGTAGAGTTTCGCGAAGGGCAATATATACCGAAGTGCGACACCCGGCGCTACGTTGGGGTCCCTGCCATGCGTTCGATGATTGAAAGCCTCGCCGGCCCACTCGACGTGCAGACCGTACACGGATCGCCACTGCGCGCATCCGCGCGCGGGGCTGGCAATTGATTGACGGAGACGGACTGGATCTCGGCGAATACGACGCGATGGTTCTGGCCATGCCGCCCGAGCAGGCACGCGCCCTGGTGCCGCGACACGGTGCGTTGCTGCATCAGCTCGCGCAAGCACGTTCGATTCCGTGCTGGGCGTTGATGATGACGCTCGAAGAGCCCTTGCCGGTTCCATTTGATGGCGCGTTCTTCGACTGCCTCGATTTCGCCTGGGCCGCTCGCGATTCGAGCAAGCCGGGCCGAGATGCGCTTGAGCGCTGGGTCGTTCACGCTGGTGAAGCCTGGTCGCGGGAGCATATTCGCACTGCGCCCGAGGAAGTTGCACAGAAGTTAGCAGCATCGTTTTTTACGACGATTGGGATCCGGGAGATCCGTCCCTTACACATGGCGGGCCATCTTTGGGGATTCGCACGCGTTGCGAACGCGCTGCGGATAAACGCTTTATGGGATGACGACTCGAGACTCGGCGTATGCGGCGATTGGTGCGTCGCGCCGCCGCTGGAGGGGGCATACCTTAGCGGCGTGGCTTGTGCGGAGCGTGTCCAAATCGGTATTGGTCGTTCGAGGTAATAACCGAACGGGCGCCCGCTCACACCGGCGATCTTTAGACGATTGCGGTGATCGAAGCATAAATTGGCAACGTCGTTCCGCCGCGACTATTGACCTTGTTGGGACGACGATGAATGGGTTCCGACTGTCGTCGCTGACAAAAGCCGTGGTTACGACGGCGGAAGCGCGCTGCACTTAGCGGTTTTATAGCGCATCGCCTGGATCGATTCGGTCAGTACCAGGACGCGATGAGGAACAACGCGCCGTATCTTTTCCAATCCCTACTAGCCGCAGCGATGAGAATTCTTTAATCAACGCGGATACGTCTACGCATCAGTTTGAGTACTCCTCCGATCACGGGGAATCGCTCGTATAGTCCTGACGCTGCATCCCAATAGTCGTAGTGGGCGAGTACCAGCCCGCTTGGGCCGAAACGAATGTCTGAGCAACCTTCGACGCACCACGGCTTTTTTTGCAATTCGGCCGCTAACATCCATTTGATCAGAGCCATCCGCGCGCCCCCCGCATCGCGTGGTGCGACCCAGGCAGACGCGTCTACGCTGAACTTGATCGCGCCGAGCTTATCGAACATGTCTTCGAGTATGGCACGGTAATGATCGCGTCCACGGCAGTCGTTAAACGGATCGCGAAAATGCATGTCCTCCCCAACCAGCAACATGAGCCCGTCCAGCCGATCGGCAGTGAGAGATTGAAGGGCTGTAGTGTAAATGTCGAGCGCGTCGGTCATTGACGCAACATACGCCGAGTCAGCAGCAATGTCAGCGACGGCGGCAGGGCGGCCAGCAGCCGCATGGCGACGCTCATGCGCCAGGGAAAGCGGATCTCGAAGTGGCCACGTGCGAGCTTGTCCCGGATGATGTTGGCGGCACGATCCGCATCAATCAGGAATGGCATGGGAAACGTATTGAGCGATGTCAGCGGGGTACGCACGAACCCTGGGTTGATCACCGAGATGCGGATCCCTTCACGCTCGAGTTCAGGACGCAGCGATTGGCAGATTCGATTTAATGCGGCTTTGCTCGCGCTGTAAGAGGCAGCGTATGGGAGGCCGATATCACCTGCAACCGATGCGACGACAGCGATATGGCCGCGACCACGTGCGCGCATGTACGGCAGCAGCAATTCAATAGACGTCGTGACGCTGAAAAAATTCGTTTCGAACAAATCACGTATTGACGCGGTATTCCATTCATCGAGGCTCGTCGGCGTATACGTGCCGGCGTTCAAAATCGCCAGATCGATTGGAGCGGTATTCTCAATTGCGGAAATCGCGTCGGACAGTTCGTCGCGCCTGGTTACATCGGCGGGGTGGACACTGCCGTTGCCGGGCGTCGGCAAGGCGGCCGCACACGCGTCGAGTCGGTCCCGTGAGCGCGCGGTCAACGCTACTTGCGCGCCATCCGCGGAATAACTGTTCGCCAATGCCGCCCCGAGGCCGCTGCTCGCGCCCGTTATCCATGCGTGAGTCCGGGCCTGTGAACTGTTCATATGGGTTTTGACCTGCAAACGCGGCAGACATAGGAAATCGAGGACCCGTCCGAAGCCACGAATTCGAGGCCGACCCAACGGCCGGCCGGGTCATACCAGACCCGGGTCTGCAAATCGCCCGCATATTCGTAGCATTGCCCTTGAGGGGCTGCGCCTTCGATCAGATCGGAACCAGTAATGCAGCGTTCGATCGTCACAGTGTTGAGGCGGCCGGTGATCGTGTTGAGCACGGCTTTGCGTGCGAGCACCTCGGGATTCCAGTGATCGGTCGGTATCAAGTCCGCCGGCCCCTCGACGACTATTCCGTTGCGCTCAATTTTCAAAGCCTCGCCTGTCGTTGCGACCGCTGTTTTCGAGATTTCCCCGTTGTCACTGACTTCTGCCTCGAGCTCACGCAATCGATCGCCACACCAGCGCGAGCGCGATTCGTAGGAGAAGCGGTAGACGGGAATATAAAACACCGTAATGCCAAGCTGCATTCTGGATTCGACTCTAATGCCATCGGCCCCGACGTCGAACGTTGTGATGTGCTCGCCAATGGTTTTACCGTTGCGCAACACGTCGAATTCTATGCGATCTCCGTAGGTAGCAACGACGAAGTCACCGAGATCCGAGGGTGACGGACACGTTGTTGCGAACGACGACATAGAAAGCACTAGAAGTAGCGCGCTCACGAATCCGAGTCTCGCCCAGCGCATCAGCTCAGCCGTCTGATTTATGCATGAAAATCGTGACTTCCGCGACCTTGATTCCGAACTTACGAATGTACGACCGGTTGACCAATACGTTGCTATCGAGTTGCCACATCCAATCATCGAAATGTACTCGATAACTTCGACCGTCAACCTCGAGGTCCATCGGGTAACGCCAACGCATTGCGTTACCCGTTACGCCACCTGTCGCAGTGCCGACAATGTCGTCCGCAGTCCCGCTCAGGTGGCCGCTGTCGTCCGCCCGGATCAGCCATTGGCGGGTGGAGCGCTCGCCGTCGGCTTAGCGAAACGCTTCGTCTAGGCGTAGTTCACCGTTTTCGACCGAACCTTCGATGTCGACATCGAAGCGGCGGACAACACGTCCACGCCAGTCCTGCACGATGCCCCAGGCTCGGGTCTGACCGACGAAGTAGCTGAATGGGTCGAAGCGCGGGGCATCCCCGGCGTGGTCCTCCAGCTGCAGGCCGCCACAGCCAACCGCCAATAGAGGGGAGAGGAACACCAGCGGACGGTAGCGACGGCCTGCGGACCGGAGACTTTGCATCACGTTCATATGGCTTTTTACGTCTTGCAAAGGAAATCGGATCACTCGCCTGAAGAGGCGTACCCGTGTCCGCAACGCAATTTGTCTCCGGGCGCCGAAAAACTTTGCTGAACTTATTCGCCGGTTGGAAATTCGATGCTCGTGATATCGAGCTGGAAGGCGCCTTCTTTTCGATCCGCAAGCATAAATCCGAGCTGACGTATTTTCTTTGGCTCAAATGACCCGGCATTCGCAACCGGTCTGCCGCGATAAACGGGTTCGAAATTACCGAATGGCAGGTCTATCGTCTGCCAGGATTCGCTTGTGTCAAAGTTGGCGCGCCAGGAGACGCCGTCATCGTGTGGGTCGAGCCGCACGCGGAACTGATAGCGGCGACCGTCCCCTCTTACTCGTAAGCGAACACGACCCGCGCTCACGGGCTTGCCGACATAGGCCGTGCGCGCGGACGCGAACCCGCCGTTGTTCTCCAAAGAGAGCCGTCCCCGGAAACGCAGCCCGTTATTTATAGCGACCATTTCACCGTGAGAGACCCCACCCATAACGCCGTCGTTGATCGTGCGCCATGATTTGGCGTCGAGATCGAGTTCCGCTGCCGCACTCATGCTGTGGGCAGCCAAAGCCAGAATCGATAGGACCCAGATCTTGAGTACCGAGCAACAGCGACGAACGTCGGGCTCCATACGAATGTCAATTTGTCACGGACTCGTGTTCGGGATATATCAGCTCGTCGGTGTTAAAGCCCAGTTCGCGGGCCGTCGCGAGCAGCTCGTCCAGAATCGCGCTGTCCAGCGTCGGCCCTCGCGCGAGGATCCACAAATAGGAGGTATTGGAACTGATCACCATTGAGTAACTGTAGCGTTTTTTGTCCAATACCACGACGTTATAGGCGCCATAAAAAGGGCCAAAAAAGGAAACTTTCAGACGGCCGATATCGGGTTTGTCGACAAAGTATGCCTTACCCACTGCGTGTTCCCACTTGCCGTCTTGTTCGTTGTACCCACTATTCAGAACGCGAACGCCACCATCGTCGCGCATGACATACTCGGCATGCACGCGGGACAGTCCACGCTCGAAACGATGATCGAGCCGGGCGATTTCGTACCAGGTTCCCAGGTAGCGTTCTAACTCGAAGTTGCGCACCGCTGTCGCGTTATCCGGGATCCCCACGCAGCCGCAAAGACCGGCGCAGACGAGCGTTAAAGCAAGTGCGCAAGCGTTCCGACGATGCAGCCGGCCGAGATGAAACTTAATTCTCATTTTTCACATTGCGCGCGAATCATAAGCCCAGTGGAGCAGCGCCTGGCGCTGTCGGGGACGGCAAAGCAGGTCGCCTCGCATGCAGTTTTTTTTGAGTTGAGCGACATGACGACGCATATTTCGCCAGCGCTGAATCTGCCTCGCGTCGTCTTCGTGCCGGCGCCCCATATAATATCGGCAATACCACTGGAACCAGCCGCGCGGGTCGTCCTCGTGGATCCATCCTTTCTCGCGCCAGTACGACAGGGGCTTTGACGCTTCAACCCCGAAAAAATTGATGCCGGGATCACGAGCGCCCGCACTAAATTTCGCGTTCTTGAACCATGCATCCGGAAATTCAGCCCGGCAATCGGTCATGTATTTGCCGGCGAACACACCCATCTTCAACATTTCGGAAGGTGTGAGTTGCGGTTCGAAATGGGGGTCGAAATTTGCGCCGACTTTTTCTGCCAGTTTGTAGGAATATCCGGTTTGCATCAGGTCGCAAACGATTACCTTGGCGGAGCGCCGCGCTGTTTTATTTTGTGTCATGTGACCTGACCGGTTACTCTGAAATCATCTGGAAAGTCACGCACCTGGAAATAAACTTTCGACGTCTGCGCCTGCGGAGTCACGCAAGACGCACCGTAGTGGCCACGGCACTCGCTAACAACAGCGCTATAACCAAAACGCTGATGGGCAGACGCAATCGCTGGTACCACAGTGGCGCGATGCCACGCTTAACGGCGTCGCAATCGATCGCATAGACTCCAGCGATCGCAAAGGCCAGCACGGTCATCGCGATTTCCGGCTCAAGCATCAGGGCAACCCACGCGATGAGCGGTGATGACACGCTAAGCCTGAATTGGCGCGCGGCGCGATCGCTGTCTCCGGCGTTTTCCAATGTCATGGCCAGTCCCCAATGCACCGCGCCGATGAACGCGAGAATGACAGCGCCGTAGGCTACTAAAGGATAGATTAACTCCGCGGCATACGTTCGCGGCAACATCCACAAACCGGCGGCCCCAGCAACAAAAGGGATCGCTCCCGAGAGAGCCAACCAATTCGCGCTGCGCGATTGCTTACTGTTGATCACGAACAATTATCGGTTAACGGTTCGCGTTGCCGATGTGTATTCACAGCCGTCGCCACAAACGGTTCGGGAAGACGTCAATAGGTTCATTTTGACCGAATCGTTTGAACCCCAGACGCAGAAAAAACGCCTCAGATTCCCGCCAGGCGCGTACTGCAATGGCAGCGTAACCCTGTCGCGTGGCGCAAGAGCACACAACTTCTACAAGTTGACGACCAATTCCTGTCCTCTGAACGGATGCATCGACGTAAATGCCGTGTAGTATCGTCGCGTGCATGCCGTTCGGCGTGTCCTTCGCATCGGCGGGTTCCCAGGCGGCGACAGCAATTGACTCTGATTCCACGCCACTGGCGACAATTACTTGCATGCTTTGTAGATCAGTTGTCGTGTAATGCAGCGCGGATCGGCTCAACCGTTGCACCCGTTCCGACAAACCCCATCGTGCCGTTGCCCGGTCGATTATCAGGTTTGTCTCGGACAGGTCGTCACTGCTTGCTAACCGGATCTCCACGGTTGAGTTGAGCGAATCCTGGGTCGAGAAATCTAACGAACGGGGCTTCATGTGTGAAGTTCGCCATACTCGCGTGCAGGAAGAATCTTTGAAGCGGCACTAACGATTAAAGCAGGTGTAGCCATGATTACGCGAACTAATTTCGAGACCTGGATTCTCATGTTGTTGTAGTTCAACTCCGTCGATTGTTTCGCGGTATGTACGGCTCGGGCTTTCTGATTGCGCTGAAGACAATACGCTCCAATAAAAGAAAGGGATCACTGAACCGCAAATCGATTTCGATACGGCTTATCTCGAATTGAAGCATGACAACGCGATGCGCGAGACTGTCGCTTTGCGAAAACCCCACATTTGCGTCGGTTACTCAAAGAATATCTGAGCTACTACCACGAGTGCCGTACACATCTTTCCCTTAGCAAAGACCCACCGACGCCTCGAACGATCGAAAAGCCCGAACGCGGCAACGTCGTTGCTTTTCCTTTGCTCGGCGGATTGCATCACGAATACTTTCTGCAACCAGCTTGAACCCGTTTTCACGGACCACAGGCAGGCGCCAGCTTTTAACAGGTTGCAGAAGTAGCGTGAAGCTCGAACTTGCCCCTCCTCCGCATACCTTTTGGTTTTCTGCGCTTCTCAAGATCCCTTGTAAGCGAAACGCTTTGCGCTCGATCAGTGGTCTTTGCCGATCTTCGCTGCGGCGATTGCATGAGGCATGATGAATCCAGCAACACTCGAGCTGACATCAGCCAGACTACCCGGACGGAGTGTGACGTTTTCCACAAAGACATTCCACTGACGCTGCTTCTGCTCATCTTCGGCGAAGGCTAGCGTCAGAGCATCCGGCAGTAAGGTAGGGATCTCGGTTTCGCGCCGTGCAAAGGTCGCGGCGATTGCACGAGCCATCCGGTCGTCGTCGAAAGTAAACGATCGGCTAAGGAGCCAAATGTCATAGAAATCTTTCATTCGGCTGTTCGCGCGTCCCAGCGCCACCATTGCCTGGAATTTCTCGGCGATCACCGTTTCCCGTGCATAGGCGCGTAGGCGAGGCGCAGGAAAGTCCAGCATGCTAGGATAGTCGATTACCTGGGCCCCCGGTTCCAACGCATCTCCGAATGCGACGTCGACCGTCACGGCGATACGGGCACCACTGATCGATGCTGTCGTTCGCAGCCGTAGTCCGCCATACTCGAGTTCCTCTCGGATCTGATCGACACGAACAGCGTCCAAATCGAAGTCGACGCCATCCTCTGCGTTTGTTGCGAGGATTTCCTGGAACGCTGCGGCTATCGCGTCCGGGTTTTGATCGCCGAATCCCAACAGGTCTAGATCTCGAGTGGCCCGGTGCGGATCCGTGAACCAGCTCGTTAACAGCATTGCGCCTTTGAGCACGAATCGGTCAGCATGGATAGACGTGCTGAGGCGGTAAAGCAGGCGTTCGAGCGCGTAGCGGGTAAGTATCAGTTCGAAGCTCTGCCCTGTTTCTCGGGAGAGATTCTGCAGTCGGGCCCGGACGGAGGCGCCGACGTTCCTGATCTCCTTAGGCATTGGCGGTCAGTGCCTCGAGATACGGCCGCACGACTGTCGACACCCTACCCTTCTCGGCTTGACGAGCAATTTCCGCGGGAGTCGCTTTGCGTTGCCTCAGTGATTCCTGAAGCCCTTCGATTGCGATGGATAGCCCCACCGTACGACGATGCCGGAAGCAGTCGGCCACGGTCCTGGCGGCTCCAAAAACTTTGACGACAACTCCTTCTATGATGTGCGTCTCTACGTCCTCGCTCCGCAGACGGTCGGTGAAGCGGACGACGCGAATGGGCGTGCCTTCGAGCTGCGGTGCCCACTCCTTCGACCCGATCGCCATCCAGACTCTCGGGGGCAATTGATCCGTCATTCCGTGGAACGCCAGGGCGGAGACGAGGCACACGATGCCCTTGGGTACCCGCTTCGAGGCCTCCGCCAGACTGTGGTTCGGGTCCAGGTCAGCGTCTGGCAGCTGATAGACGCCGCGCGACAGGCGGGTGACTTCGCTGGCCCGCTCCATGCGACTCATCGTGGCCGCGGTCACGCCAGCCTCGCGCAACTCGGCCAGGCGCATAATCCCCTGTTCCCTTAGAAGGGCCTGAGCGAGGTCACGCTGCGAGCGCCGTTTCTTCATTGATACAAATACTCAATACATAGATCCTAAATACCTAGGATATGTATCATTTATTAAGCCGACAAGCCAGGCCAAATTTCGATTCTCCCCGCAGATACAATCGTAGAAACCCTATCAATCCCTAACGCGTTTTATTGGGGGTATTTATGGGGGTATTTCTGCCTAAATTAAATCTAACTAATTGATTTATAAAACAATGTGATTGTCGCCGCCTCCACCAAATAAATGGCCACCCTTCGGGTGGCTTTTTTTTTGTGGAGGCGGCGGATCGGAAAAGCACGTGCCCGGTTTATAGTCACGTCGGTGATAAGAGTCTGCCCGGCTTTTGAGTCAAAGCGCCTGCGAGGGATTGCGCTCTGGGTAGGGCCGATAACCATCGTAACTTGCCTAAACGAACTTAGCCGAGAACTGCAATGGCCTCGATTTCAATTAGCCAATCGTCTGCAGCAAGCGATTGAACACCGACCAGAGTACTTGCAGGAGGATTTTCTTGTGGCAGGTAGTTTGCCCGGACTGCCGCGATAGCTGCCCTTTGCGCGGGCTCATAGTCGACAACAAAGGTCGTGATCTTCACGACGTCCGCGAACGTCGCCCCGGCAGCGCGTAATGCCGTTTGTAAATTTTCCATGACCTGGCGGGTCTGCGCAGCCAAATCGCCGCTCCCAACCGTGTTGCCATCCGCATCAATAGCGACCTGACCCGAGATGTACAGCGTCTCAGCCCCGCTCGCTCCGACCACATGGGTGTAGCTCGGGGCATTTGCCATGCCTTCCGGTCGTATGTGGCGAAGTTTACTCACGGCGTATCTCCCATCAACAGCGCTTTATTCGAACATGGACACAGAATGCGCGACGAGACAGTCAATATCAAACCGGCTTAAGGACGGCGCTGGTCCCGTGTGGCAGGACAGTCGTTGTGCGTCAGTCACTGGCTCGGCGTCGTAAATCACTAGCGCCGCGATTAACCAGATTGTGAAGCCCGGCAGAATGTTCAGATAATGCGTTGGAACAGACACTCAATTCATCCACTCGAGGAGCAATACCGATGTTGATCGGCGGCCACTGGCATGACGACGGTCCCAAATTCGCGGTTTTCAATCCGGCCACCGGCGACCGCGTAGGCGACGCCTTTGATGGCGGTGCGGCTGAGACAGCAGCAGCGATCAGTGCCGCGAGTTCCGCTTTCCCGAGCTGGTCAGGACAGACGGCCTTCAAACGAGCAGAGATACTTCATCAAGCGTATCGCCTCATGGTTGAACGCAAGGAAGAACTTGCACAATTACTCACCCAGGAACAAGGCAAACCATTGCGTGCTGCGCGAGTCGAAACGCAGTATGCGGCAGACTTTTTGCTCTGGTTCGCAGAGCAGGCCAAGCGCGTGTATGGCGACATCTTGCCGTCTCCGCGTGTCGATCAGCGATTTATGGTGCTGCGTCAGCCCGTTGGCGTGGTTGGCGCTATCACGCCGTGGAACTATCCTATTTCGATGCTCACTCGCAAGCTGGGCCCGGCGCTCGCCGCAGGCTGCACGATCGTTCTCAAACCGGCCGAGGCAACGCCATTGATCGCGATCGCAACGTTCAGGATCTTGCAGGAAGCGGGCGTGCCCGATGGTGTCATCAATCTCGTCACCGCGAGCGATCCGGCGCCTGTCGGCAAAATGTATCTCGAAGACAAGCGGGTGCGCAAAATAACCTTCACGGGCTCCACGGCAGTTGGAAAAATGTTGGCACGCGGGGCCGGCGAACACATGAAGCGCATATCCCTTGAACTCGGCGGCCATGCGCCGTTTATCGTGTGCAAGGATGCCGACCCCATCTACGCTGCCAAAGGGGCGGCAGCGGTCAAGTTCCTGAATACCGGTCAAGCTTGCATCAGCCCGAATCGCATGTACGTTCATCGCAGCGCGTTACAACCCTTTCTCACTGAATTAACAAACCGAGTCTCTCGCTTGACGGTCGGGAACGGTTTGGACGAGAAAACGGGTGTCGGTCCGCTAATCAACAACGCCGCGGTCGATAAAGTCGCTAATCAGGTTCGGGATGCCGTAGACCATGGGGCGGAGTTGTTATGCGGGGGCGAACGTAGTTCGAACGCGGAACTTGTGAACGGTTCATTCTACGAGCCGACGATTCTGGCTAACGTAAACCCTGACATGTTGATTTACACCGAGGAAACGTTCGGCCCGGTCGCAGCTGTGATTGCCTACGATGACGATGATGATGTAATCGCCATGGCGAACGACACCGCCTATGGATTGGCCGCCTACGTCTATACCAACAGCCTTTCTACCGCGATGCGCTACTTTGAAGCCTTGC
Organism: Proteobacteria bacterium UBA981; assembly: GCA_002292285.1. Classification (GTDB taxonomy): domain Bacteria; phylum Pseudomonadota; class Gammaproteobacteria; genus UBA981. The sequence continues at coordinate 35,881 of DBBP01000016.1, read as the reverse complement.
GGTTCGGAATTGTTGGCATTAATGACATCAATCCGACCGCGGCCGCTGCACCCTTCGGCGGGATTAAAGACAGCGGAATGGGCCGCGAAGGTGGACGCGAAGGTATTGATGAGTACCTAGATACGAAACTAGGCGGTTTCAGCATCTAGACCCCCACCAGGTGCCGGAATTGGTCGGTTTGATCCACGATATTGATTCGATTTCAAGCCCTCACGGTGAGCTTTATGCACATTGTTACGGAATTGTTAAACGTGCCACGGGATATCCGACGTTTTCCTTTTAGACATCGCTGCTCATGCGCCAACTAATTGATTTATAGGCACTTAATCAGAATGGTCAATTTTTAAGCAAACTAACGAAAAAACCTTCTGGGGAGCAAAAATTCCAACCTCGGAGCACTCTATCAACAGAGATATCCACAGGATCTGTGGGTAACCGGAATTGTCCCGAAAATCAATAACAAAGCACCCCACTTTCGCGCTTCCCCGCACTTGTGCAGCCCAACTTCGGGACCGTACACTGCCTGCATGCGCATCACGGCCAACATCCTCTGGACAGCCACTGTCGCAAGTCTCCTGGTCGTTTGCCCGGCCGTCGCAGCGCGGACAGATATTCCAAATACCTATCTTGAGTTCGAATCGGTCGGCGACGGGCGTTGCCAGATTTTGAGCAAGGGCGGCAAATTGCGCGTCCTTCACAATCGCCACCCTAAGCTGACTATCGATTTTCGCCTGACGAGAATCTTCGCAGGCAAACCACAGGGATTGTCGACGGGCATAGCGGAACCCAACGCACCGCCGGTAAAGCTTGGCTGCACTCGCGTTGACGGACGCGAACAGGACTGGGTGTTGGAGCGAGTGCGCTTTGTGCAGGGAACACCCTGAATGCATTACGTCGTGATAATCGTCATTTTGGCGTTGTTGGCGCCCGCAGCGTACGGCGACGACATGGACGAAGATGCTGCGCTTTCTCCCCAAGATATGGGCGCAGATCAGCGTGGTGAGTTAATGCAAGGGGCGGCCGGATACAACCGATGCGTTTACACGAAAGCGATGGCCATAGCAGATAGCGACGAAGATATTCGACGCTTGGCGGACGCAGCGTTGACTCATTGCGAGCAGCAACTGGAAGCGCTTCACAGCACGATCAAAGCGTGGGGTTTTGCGGAAAATTTTGCGGCCCACTTCGTGCAAAGTACCAAGAACCGCGTCGCGCGAAAGTTATTAGCAGAACTCTCTGTCAGTAAAAGCTACTGACTAATTCTTCTCTATAACCCAGTCTCTTGGGGCGATTGCATGCTACCCAACCCCGGCAATCCGCAGAGTTTGCCAACGTTGTCGGCGAATTCTTGCAAGGCACGCTCATAAACGCTGCGCTTAAACGACACCACAAATCCGAGCGGCTCCCAGTACTCGACCCACTTCCAGGCATCAAATTCCTGCTCTGTCGCACCATCCAGACGCAAATTGGACTCACTTGAGGTAAGTCGTAGCAAAAACCAGATTTGCTTCTGCCCGATACACAAGGGTTGCTGATGGTAACGGATGTACCGCTTCGGTAGCCGGTAACGGAGCCAGCGTTTGGTCGAGGCAACGAGTTCGACGTGCTCTGGTTGCAGCCCGATTTCTTCGTTTAACTCACGATACATAGCTGCTTCAGGACTTTCCTCGCGCTTGATGCCGCCTTGCGGGAATTGCCATGCAGACATGCCGACACGCCTGGCACAGAACACCTGGCCTGAGTCGTTTAGCAGAATTATCCCGACGTTAGCCCTGAATCCGTGCTTATCGATCATGTTCAAAAGGCCGCCGCGGGCGGGCGCTATGAGGTTGCCCGGGATTCTCGCAGTTGGTCCCCATCAGTTCAACTGGAGGACGGGTGGCGCTTGCACCACCACCCTCTTCGACCCGTGAAAACTTATCCGAGTGCCTCAACTATTGCCGCTTGTTCTTCCTTGAGTTCGACGGCCGAAGCGTCCATCCGGGCGCGACTGAAATCGCTGACCGGAAGATCCTGAACAATCTGATAACTACCATTCTGACAAGTGACCGGGAATGAATACATCAGGCCTTTCTCGATACCGTAGCTGCCGTCGCTCGGCAAACCCATGCTGGTCCAATCGCCGGATGGCGTTCCCAACACCCAATCGCGCATATGCTCGAGCGCCGCGTTCGCTGCGGATGCTGCACTTGATGCACCCCGAGCTTCAATAATCTCTGCACCGCGCTTAGCGACTCGTGGAATGTAGTCGTTCTCGTACCAGCCGTTATCGACTAATTCGAGAGCCCCTTTGCCGGCAACCGTCGCCTGGCTCAAATCCGGATACTGGGTCGTGGAATGATTCCCCCAAATGGTCACGCGCTGAATTTGCGATACGGATGTGCCCGTTTTGGCTGCCAGTTGGGCTTTGGCGCGATTATGATCGAGGCGCGTCATGGCGGTGAATTGGCCAGGATTGATGTCTGGCGCGTTGGTCATGCAGGTCCACGCGTTAGTGTTGGCGGGATTCCCGACGACGACGACGCGGATATCGCGAGCAGCACGGTCGTTGATCGCTTTGCCCTGGACTTTGAAGATACCGCCGTTCGCAGCTAACAAATCGCTGCGCTCCATGCCTGGACCGCGCGGTCGGGCGCCGACCAGCAGCCCATAGTTTGCGTTTTCGAACGCCTTCGCAGCGTCGTCAGATGTTTCAATACCTGCCACAAGCGGAAATGCGCAATCGTCGATTTCCATAACCACGCCTTCGAGCGCTTTCATGGCCGGGGTGATTTCAAGAAGCTGAAGAATTACGGGCTGGTCGTCACCAAGCATCTGACCCGCGGCGATTCGAAATAGCAGCGAATAGGAAATTTGCCCGGCAGCACCGGTGATTGTCACTCTAACGGGAGCTTTCATACTTGTAGGATCCTTTGAAACGATTCGTTGGCTTTCACGGGAGGAAATTGGCGTTTCGCGCCGCGAATTGGTGAAAATTTCCGACATACAGTCAGATTTTGACCGACCGACAGCGATAGTCCAGGCGCCGGACGCGCAAGGATACCCGGCGTGCCAATTGCGCGGCAAGGTTCGTTTAAAAACCAGCGTCCAGATGGGACCGATTTCGGCCACGCGGAGAGCCGCGTGCGGTGGGCGGAAACGGCCACGATGCCGAGCGACTTTGTTCACTATATTAATGACTTTGGCGCAGCTTTGATCAAAGATCCTAAGGTCCGGCGCCGCACATATTGCGGGCACTTCGGAAACTACCGCCAAGTTCCGCTCTTCTGGGTCGTCACACGGGAAAATGAAGATGCAACCTCCGTCCTGTCTGTTCAGTGGCAACGCGCCATTTATCGAAAGCCTATACGAGACCTATCTTGAAGATCCGGATTCGATATCCGACGAATGGCGACACTATTTCGACGCCATGGAAGCAGAACAGACTGGTGTTGCGAGCGGCACCAGCCACGCGAAAGTACGTGACCGTATGCTCGCAATTGGCAATGCCAGCGCAGTCGGCACAACGCGAGCGGCAGCGGTAAGCGATCCTGCACAGGCGCAGAAACAGGTCGCCGTCCTGCAGCTCATCAACGCGTACCGCTTCCGCGGCCACCGCCAGGCCAATCTTGATCCGCTAAATCAGTACGATCGTCCGGTTGTCGCAGAACTCGATCCGGCGTTTCACGACCTCACAGATGCCGATTTGGATCAGGTCTTCAACACCGGCTCATTGCAGGGCCCTGCGCAAGCCACGCTAAGAGAGATTCTCGATATTGTGCGCACCACTTATTGCGGCACCATCGGCGCCGAATACATGCATATCGTCGAGACCGGGCAGAAACGCTGGATTCAGCAACGTTTGGAACTAACCCGTTCCAAACCGGCGTTTGACGATGAGAAGCGTAAGCATCTGCTCGGGCGGGTCATCGCGGCCGGCGCATTGGAAGAATTTCTACATACCCGGTATGTCGGACAAAAACGCTTCTCCCTTGAGGGAGGAGAAAGTGTCATCGCCATGCTTGACCAAATTGTGGAAGATGCGGGGCGCCACGGGATCAAAGAATGCGTCGTTGGCATGGCGCATCGCGGCCGCCTGAACGTGTTGGTCAATATCATCGGCAAACATCCCTCCAGACTCTTCGAAGAATTTGAAGGACGCGACCAGACTGAGCACCGCTCTGGTGACGTGAAATACCATCTTGGATTCTCATCGGACATCGAAACAGCGGGTGGCTCTGTGCATCTGACGCTGGCGTTCAACCCGTCGCATCTAGAGATCATCGATCCGGTCGTGGAGGGCTCCGTACGCGCTCGCCAGGACCGGCGCAATGATGTCGAGCGTAATGAAGTCCTTCCCTTGCTGATTCACGGCGACGCAGCATTCGCAGGTCAAGGGGTGATCATGGAAACCTTCAATTTGTCCCAGACCAGGGGGTACTCCACTGGCGGAACAGTCCACGTCATCATCAATAACCAGATTGGTTTCACGACTAGCGACCCGCTCGACTCACGCTCGACACTGTATTGCACTGACGTTGCGAAAATGGTCCAGGCACCCATTTTTCATGTCAACGGTGATGATCCTGAAGCGGTCGCAATGGTCGCCCAGATGGCGGTCGATTTCCGGTCGGAGTTCAACAAGGACGTCGTGCTGGACATGCTGTGCTACCGCAAACACGGACACAGCGAAGCAGACGAGCCGGCGGCGACCCAACCCATCATGTATCAACATATCCGCAATCACCCTGGTGTTCGCCATATCTACACAGAGAAACTTGTTTCAGAAGGTGTGATTACGACAGGCGACGCGGAAACCATGGCCGCGAACTACGTGCAGGCGCTGGAAAACAACACCATCGTTTCCCGTCCTTTTGCTGAAGTGCAAGACAGTCGCTTTCAAATCAATTTCGAACCATTCCACAACACGCATTGGCGTGATGCTGCGGTGACCTCACTCAACGCCGAGGAGATCCGCTCGCTCGCCGACCGATTTACGTCTGTGCCTGAAGACTTCAATCTGCACCGTGCGGTGAAACGGATAATCGGCGATCGCGCCGCCATGTCTGCGGGCGATAAACCCTGCGACTGGGGCTTCGCAGAAACCCTTGCCTACGCTGCCTTGGTCACGCGGAAGTGCCCGGTCCGTATCTCCGGACAGGATAGCGGGCGCGGTACGTTCTTTCATCGCCATGCTGTATTTCATGACCAGAAAACCGGCGAAACCTATTTGCCATTGCAAAATATGGCCGAGAACCAGGCGCCGTTCCTGGTTATAAATTCAACATTGTCTGAAGAGGCCGTGCTCGCCTACGAATTCGGTTACGCGAGCGCAGAACCAAATGCATTGGTTATCTGGGAGGCTCAGTTCGGCGATTTCGCCAATGGTGCGCAGGTTGTCATCGACCAGTTTATCGCCTCCTGCGAGGAAAAATGGGGGCGCTACTGTGGTCTGGTAATGCTGCTCCCACACGGTTACGACGGGCAAGGTCCCGAACATTCATCGGCTCGTCTTGAAAGATATTTACAGCTTTGCGCCGAGGACAATATGCAGGTGTGCTATCCGACTACACCGGCACAAATGTTCCATCTGCTGCAACGCCAAGTGTTGCGAGCGTATAGAAAACCGCTGATTGTGATGAGCCCGAAAAGTCTGCTGCGCCATAAACTTTCGGTGTCGCCGATTGAAGCGTTTACGGATGGCGCATTTGCACCTGTTATTGACGATTTGGACGACCTCGATCCAGGACAGGTCAAACGCGTGCTGGTGTGCAGCGGCAAAGTCTACTTCGACCTGCTTGAAGCACGCCGCGAACGCGGCATTACAGACCATGCGATCGTGCGCCTGGAACAGCTGTATCCCTTTCCCAAGGATGAAATGATGGCGACTTTGGGCAAATACGAAAAAGCTGAAGAGCTCGTATGGGTCCAGGAGGAGCCACGCAATCAGGGCGCATGGTCGATGTTGCTGTCGACCAGACATTTAGGCGGATGCTTTCCGTCGGACAAGCCCCTCACATGCGTGGCCCGCCCCTACTCGGCGTCGCCCGCGGTCGGTTATGCGTCCTTGCATCGAGAGCAACAACAACGCGTCATCGACGATGCGCTGCAACCGAGCCAGGGCAATGTCGAACAAATTTCTGCCTGAACCCAGGCACCGTCTACCTGCCAAGGAGATCACCCCGTGTTAATTGAAATCAAAGTTCCTGCACTGGCCGAATCAGTCCCGGACGCAACATTACTGGATTGGGCCAAGCAAGTCGGCGAGCGGGTTGAACGGGGAGAAAACCTGATCGATTTGGAAACCGACAAGGTGACGCTGGAGATAGCAGTGCCAGAGTCAGGCGTTGTTAAAGAGCTGTGCAAACAGCCAGGCGACGTCGTGCTAACCGACGACGTGCTTGCCATCATCGATACGGAAGCCGTGGCAACATCCGTAGGAGATAGCGCAACGGCAAATCGCGACTCGGCGCCGGCTGCGCTCGCCGCAGGTGCTGCGGCACCTGAGAATTCAGGAGTGGAACAGATCGGCCCGGCGGCACGTAAGCTGATTGAGGAACATGCTCTCAATGCAGCCTCCATCACAGGGACCGGCAAAGGTGGCCGTGTCACAAAAGCTGACGTTCAAGCCCATCTCGAGCAAGGAAATAAACCACCTCAGAACGAATCCATTGCTGAGGTAGTACCCGTCGAGGGCAGTCGTCTTGGTGCCGACGGCACGCGCGTGGAAGAGCGGGTCCCGATGACGAGACTTCGTCGCCGTACCGCCGACCGACTGCTTACAGCGCAACGAGAAAGCGCGCTGTTAACCACATTTAATGAAGTCAATATGCAACCAGTGATGGACTTGCGGACTCGCTTCAAGGGTGAGTTTGAAGAGCGTTATGGCGTGCGATTAGGCTTCATGTCATTTTTTGTAAAAGCGGCAGTCGAGTCACTTAAACAGTTCCCGATTATCAACGCATCGGTAGATGATAATGACATCATCTACCATGGGTACTTCGATGTTGGTGTCGCGGTCGGGTCGGATAGAGGGCTCGTCGTGCCTATCTTGCGCGACGTCGACCGTCTGCCTTTTTCCGATGTCGAACGGCGCATAAGAGACTTTGGCGAGCGTGCTCGAGACGGAAAACTCACGATCGACGAGTTGGTCGGCGGAACGTTTACCATTAGTAACGGTGGCGTGTACGGATCGCTTGTATCAACTCCCATAGTGAATCCCCCGCAAAGTGCGATTCTTGGCATGCATAAGATCCAGGAACGTCCGGTGGCGGAAAACGGATCCGTCGTGATCCGGCCGATGATGTACCTCGCGTTATCTTATGACCATAGAATCATCGACGGACGAGAAGCGGTCCAGTTCCTCGACTACATCAGACGGACCCTCGAAGATCCGGCACGTATGCTGCTGGCCATTTAAGGACAGTGCACGGGACCGGGGAGCGCGCATGTACGTTGGCGCTCCAGCGGGATCATTTCCTCGTCCGCGGCCCGTCCTGCTAAGCAACCCGCCGGGGTAGCTTGTCCCCGGCAGATCGGCCTCGACAGTTTTTTTGGGCTGGTCTATCTCGCCCCACCCTCCGGGTGACCACCACACCGTCGCGAATTGACTGCGGACCGGCGAATCTGCCCTATGAATCTGCGCGCTCACCACTAACTTGCATAGTTGTGCAGTGCAACTTAGATTAGACCAAGCGGTATCAGGATATGTGAACGGATTTCAATCGCCGTTCGCGCGCGAACCTGACGCCCGTTGCGCAACACTTAAAGCGCGTCGATGCGTAAAAACGTGTAGCTGTTTTCTCGCTTGTTGCACTGGGTAACTTGCTACCACAAACAAGATTCCGGCCAGCCGCGCGTTGGCCAGTGAAGGTATCTATGGTGATTGGATATGAACGAACAAGATAAACGGGTTATAAAAAAATACCCCAACCGTCGCCTGTACGATACCGCCGAAAGTAAATACGTCACCCTTAACGATGTCCGTAAGCTGGTGCTTGACGGTGTTGGATTCTGTGTCATCGACAAGAAAAGCGGAGACGATATCACTCGAAATATCCTGCTCCAGATAATTATCGAGCAGGAAGATGAAGGCGAACCCTTGTTCACGACCGACGTATTGGAACAGATTATCGGTTTCTATGGGGGCTCGGTACAAGATGTCGCCGGAGACTTCATCAGCCAAAGTCTGGACCTGTTCCGAAAGCAACAAGAGCAATTCGGGAACCAGGTTAGAGAAGCGATGGAGGCCAATCCGATGTCTTCTGTTTTAGGGGAAATGACTAAACAAAACATGGAAATGTGGAAGAAAATGCAATCGAGCTTCTTCCAGAACGCCATGCGCCCAACCGGCGAGAAGCCGAACGACGAGAGTTAATCAGTCCCGGCCATGCAACCCGGATTCGGGGGGCTGCGTGGACAACAGCCCGGTGCCGCAGAGCAGCACCCAAGCAATCGTCAGGCAGCTAGTTGCTGCTCCAGTGCCAATTTAATTTTCCTTGCCTGTTCACGCAATTCTGCGGGAACCCTTTCCCCAATGGAATCGAAATAAGCTTCGATTTCATCAATTTCCTGACGCCAAACTTTCGCATCGATAGATAGCAGTGCTTGCATATCGCCGCTATCAATATCGAGTCCGGCGATGTTGAGAGAATTACTCTCTGGAACCAGACCAATCGGCGTTTTTACCGATTCCCCTTTGCCCTGGCATCGATTGATTATCCATTCAAGTGCACGCATGTTGTCGCCGAATCCTGGCCACATAAACTTGCCATCGTCGTCTTTGCGAAACCAGTTCACGTGAAAGATCTTTGGCAGCTTTTCGGATTTCTTCCCGAAGCTTAACCAGTGAGCCCAGTAATCGCCGAAGTTGTATCCGCAAAACGGCTTCATAGCCATTGGGTCTCGGCGAACTTGTCCGACGGCCCCGGTCGCTGCCGCTGTGGTTTCGGAGGCCATTGACGCGCCCGCAAAAACACCGTGTTCCCAATCGAACGCTTCGAAGACCAATGGTGCAGCGGTTGAACGGCGGCCACCAAAAATGATCGCGGATATCGGTACGCCTTTGGGAGAATTCGCTTCAGCGGAGTAGCTCGGACACTGACTTGCCGAAACAGTAAATCGGGCATTCGGATGGGCTGCGGCCCCAGTTACCTGCGGCTCGTGCTTTCGCCCCTGCCAGTCGGTCAGGACCGCAGGCTTCTCGCCATCGATGCCTTCCCACCAGGGTTGCATCTCTTCGTTGACCGCGACGTTGGTATAAATCGCGTTTCTTCCCAGTGCATTCATGCAATTCGGGTTCGTTTTGAGACTCGTCCCCGGCGCCACGCCGAAAAAACCAGCCTCCGGATTGATTGCCCACAACTGACCGTCTTCCCCAAGATGCATCCAGGCGATGTCATCACCAACTGTCCAAACCTTCCAGCCTTCAAACTCGGCTGGCGGAACCAGCATCGCCAAGTTGGTCTTTCCGCACGCGGAAGGGAAAGCCGCCGCAACGTAGTGGGTCTCGCCGGCCGGAGATTCGATGCCGACGATAAGCATGTGCTCGGCCAGCCAGCCCTCTGTTCTGGCCTGCGAACTGGCAATGCGCAATGCGTGACATTTTTTACCAAGCAACGCGTTGCCGCCGTAGCCGGAACCAATACTTTTAATCATTAATTCTTCGGGAAAATGCATGATATAGCGGCGCTCTGGGTCGAGATCCCCGATTGAATGCAAACCCTTAACGAAGCTATTGCCAGCCTCAATGTGGTGCAAGGCGCGTTCCCCAATCCTTGCCATGATTCGCATGTTCAGGACAACGTAGGGGCTGTCTGTAATTTCCACGCCAGCGCGTGCAAATGGAGAACCATACGGTCCCATCAGATAAGGGATCACATAAAGCGTCCTGCCTTGCATGCAGTTTGCAAAGAGTGGATCTACTTTCGCGTGGGCATCCGCGGGCGCCATCCAATTGTTGTTCGGCCCGGCGTCTTGAGAATCCGTTGAACAGACGAAAGTAAGGTGTTCTACGCGGGCGACATCATCCGGGTTAGACCTATGCAAATAGCAATTCGGATGCGTCTGAGCGTTAAGGTTGATGAGTTCCCCGCTGGCAAGCATCAACTCAGTTAGGTGGTCATGCTCTGCTACTGAACCGTTGCACCAGTGGACCTGGTCGGGATTGGTTAGCGCGGAAACCTGGTCGACCCATTCGGCCAGTTCAACGTTTTTCGTCATGCTTGAAATTGCTCCGGATTTCCATGCGTTTTCGGCGGCTATGTTTTGTTTCCGCTTAGATTGCCGCAACCGAACGAGACACCAAACGAGCGTTTCTATCGCACGCCGGGCCTGCTGATTTTGCGGCCGCCAAGAGTATCAGACCCGAGAGCAGATATTGAAGGGAAGACGTTACGTTTTGATAAATCGCGCAGCTTCTGCTCCGTTCGAAGCCTGATCAATGTGCGTTGGGCTCGCGATTGTATTCTTTTCGCCGATCAACGATCTGGATCTGGAGCCAGTCCCGCTCGCATTGGATTCCTCACGTTATTGTGCGTTGCAATATTTGCTGCGTTGCAATATATTGCGGCTGAAGTGACACCCACTCCGTATAAACGAGCACACTAGGGACAGACTCTATGGACGCAAAACTCTTCGAAGATTGGAACACTTACAGCCAGACAACGATGGCGGCTGCAAAGCAGCTGGAAACTCTCAACACTCAGCTCGTTGAGAAACTGACCAGCAAGCAGATGGAATTCGCTAACGCGGCTTTTGAAGCCGGTAGCCGCTACACAAGCATGCTGGTCGAATCGAAAGATTTTCAGAGTTTCGCTGCAGTGCAAACCCAGGCGACATCTGAATTCGGCGAATCACTCATGGAGAGCGCACGTAGCTCGGCGAATATTCTCAGTGGCGCGCAAGCCGAATACCAAGCCTGGTTTGATAAAAGCCTTAGCGCTTTCACCAACGGCGTGGATCTCGTCGTTCCGGGTGTGAGGTCTGCAGCTAAAAAACCCAGTAAGAAAGCCGCCTGACCTTCTCCCTTGAAGTAAGTTAGCGGTTTTCCCGGAGCCCGAGGGATAGGCCCTCCCAAATATCAACAATTTGGAACGCAACCCGTGCAACTAATTCGCACGTACCCACTCGTCAATCAATACGGGTAGTGAATTGCTTGCACGGGACCCGATGTAGACGCCGATGTGGCCGCCCGCAACTTCCTCTTCGTTGTAGCGCGAACTGCTCACCAATTTCGCCAAGCCGCGCGAAGAAGCGGGCGGGACGAGGTGATCGTTGCTGGCATAGACGTTCAGAATCGGCATCGTTAACTTGACCGGATCGACTTTCTCGTCATTAAGACGAAGCTCGCCCCGCATCAATCGATTCTCCTGATAGAACCAGCATCCGAATTCGCGGCAGACCTGCGCGGTCAACATGGGACTGTCAAATATCCATTTCTCCATGCGCATAAACAGCGCCGCAGCTTCGATATCGCCCGCTTGCTCGAAAAATCTCACATACTTTTGCTGCAAAAGTCGGTAGGGTTTAAGCAACAAAAACAAACCATTTAGGAGGTCGCCGCTAATATTTCCGTGTGCGTCGACAAGCGCATCGATATCCACATGTCGAATAAGATGACTCAACATGTCATCTTGCGTATGGAAATCTATCGGGGTCACCGTCGTCACAAGTCGCTCGACTTTCCCCGGGTTCAAAGCCGCATAACAGACGCTGAAGGTGCCGCCCTGGCATATACCGAGTAGCGTGATACGCTCTCGGTTCAAGCGCTCACGGACATGGTCGACACACTTATCGAGATAGCGGCAAATGTAGTCGGATAAGCCCACCAGTCTATGTGTGAATCCTGGATAACCCCAATCGATTAAATAGACGTCAAAGCCCTTGTCGAGGAGTGCCGCGATCAGCGAACGGCCATGCTGCAGATCGGTCATTTCCGGCCGGTTGACCAGCGCATACACCAGCAAAATCGGACTTGTTTTTGTCTTTGTTCGATGAGCTTTGTAGCGGTAGAGCGTGACTCCTTCGAAACTTAGAATGACTTCCCTTGGGGTGACGCCAAGTTGAACGTTTTCGAGCTGCCGCAGGATCTGCAAATTCCTCGCAGATGCCTTGGCGAGTGCGGCGAGTTCCTGGGCAATGAGATCCGGACCAAGGTGTATCTTTGGCATGTCTAAGCTTGGTCGGGCGGCAGAATTTTGTCGATGGTAAATTCGTGATCAGATACGGATTTCTTACCGTTTTTCCGCCTTTCCGCGACAGCAACTTTTCGGGGCTTGCGCTGCCGAGCCGCCATTTTCGCCAGACTTTGCTTCGCTGTAGCTGGGCCGGTCGTTCTTGTGACCGGCGGACCCGAAACAACGTCCATTGCTGAGACGCTGCTGTCCTTTCGTAAGTCTGCAACCTCACGCGTCAGATCGTTTAGTTGGTTGAGCAGCAATTCGAAATCGCGCGCACTTGGCAAGCCTGTGTTCTCCGCGCCCCGTTGCTGAATCGCCTTTAGGGCAAGTCGTGTACGCGTATTGGCGTTAATAAACGCGCCAAAATCTTTTGAGAACGTCTCTGACATTACGATCTTCTGGTAGCTATCCTCCGCGATGTCGATCCAGTCATCGTAAAGAATCCTTATTGACGTAATTGGTGGTCCGCGATCATCCCGCAAGTAAGCGCCAAATCGCTCCTGCGCAAGCGAAAGCGATTGTTCGACGTGGTCTGTAAGTCGGAGATGCGCCTGACGTTCGTTCAATAGTGCGTGATGCAAATTCTGAGAAGCTTGCTGCCACTCGCGCAGCGGTCCAATCGCAGGCAGGTTGGTAAGTTCACTACTCCAGGTTCCGAATACGCTCTCGAGTTTTGCTGCAGAGTCGTTTATCTTTCCTCGCGCTTGCGACGCGCTCTTTGCCGTATTGGACGACCAAACCGAAACAATTTCGTTCGACCAATCACTCGCCGCGGCACCTTTCAAACTACGAACAAATTCGTTAATCCGATCTACCGCATCAAGCGACGAGGCCGGGGCGGCCAATTTCTGCAGACTCTCGAGAAACTCGCGGTAGCCTGTTAACGGGTCCATTGGCGACCACCCTTCCACACGACCGCCCGACAGTGGAGATGCCTCGAAGAATTGGGTCCACTGTCTCCATACTGCAGCCCAATCGTCAGGCATTTAGGTGAAATCCGCAGTTAATAACCGTATCCCGCCTGCTACTTGTTTGCGCGATTTTCAGTGAGGTCGGAGACCACGCCCGGGTCGGCCAGTGTCGATGTGTCGCCGAGGTTATCTATTTCGTTTGCGGCGATTTTCCGCAGAATTCTTCTCATGATTTTCCCCGACCGGGTTTTGGGTAAACCAGGGGCCCACTGAATCACATCAGGCGTCGCGATCGGACCGATTTCGCGACGAACGTGTTGAATCAGATCGCTTCGCAAGGCCTCAGTTGGTTCAACGCTATTCATCAATGTGACGTAGGCATAAATTCCTTGCCCCTTTATATCGTGCGGATAACCGACGACGGCGGCTTCGGAAACTGATTCATGCAGGACGAGCGCGCTTTCAACTTCGGCTGTTCCCATTCGATGGCCGGCGACATTAATGACGTCGTCGACACGACCGGTAATCCAGTAGTACCCGTCCTCGTCTCGGCGAGCACCATCCCCGGTAAAGTACTTACCTGGGAACATTTTGAAGTAGGTCTCTTTAAACCGTTCGTGATCCCCGTAAACAGTCCGCATCTGACCGGGCCATGAGCGCTTGATTACCAATGACCCGGATGTAGCGCCTTCGAGTTCATTCCCCTGATCATCGACCAATGCGGGCTCAATTCCAAAAAACGGCAGGGTCGCAGAACCAGGCTTTAAGCTTGTTGCCCCCGGTAGAGGTGATATCAATATCCCGCCGGTTTCGGTTTGCCACCAAGTATCTACAATAGGGCAGCGACCATCTCCAACTACGTGGTAATACCATTCCCAAGCTTCCGGGTTAATCGGCTCTCCCACACTACCTAGAATTCTTAGGCTTTCTCGCTTGCAAGATTTTACGAACTCATCGCCCTGCCCCATCAATGCGCGGATCGCCGTCGGTGCGGTGTAAAAAATATTAACAGCGTGTTTATCAATGACCTGCCACATACGGCTTGCGTCGGGATAAGTTGGGACACCTTCGAACATGAGCGTAGTCGCGCCGTTTGCGAGCGGGCCATAGACGATATACGAATGTCCAGTCACCCAACCAACATCAGCAGTGCACCAATACACTTCGCCATCTCGATAGTCGAAGACATACTTATGTGTCATGGCCACATGGAGCAGGTAGCCGGCCGTCGTGTGTAATACCCCTTTCGGTTTTCCAGTTGAACCGGAAGTATATAAAATGAACAACGGATCCTCCGCTGCCATGGACTCAGGCGGGCAATCTGCGCTTTGGTCAGCCAGGCTTTCGTGATACCAGTGGTCACGGCCAACGACCCATTTGACGTCCGACCCTGTCCGCTTAATGACGAATACCGTTGTAACCTGAGGGCAACTCTCTAGCGCCTTGTCAGCATTTTCCTTCAAAGGAACAGCGCGCCCGCCACGCAAACCCTCGTCCGCGGTAATCAGCGTAGTGCATTCGGAATCAAGGATTCGGTCCTTCAGAGCATCAGGTGAAAAACCGCCGAAGACAACGGAATGGACCGCGCCAATTCGTGCGCATGCAAGCATTGCTACAGCTGCCTCGGGAACCATTGGCATATAAATCGAAACTCGGTCGCCTTTCCCCACGCCCTTAGATTTAAGCGCGTTCGCGAAACGACAAACCTGCTCGTGTAAATCGCGAAAGGTCAGGTGCAAAGAGTCGTTGGGATCGTCCCCTTCCCAGATGATGGCAGTCTGGTCTGCTCTGGTTTCGAGATGCCGATCGAGACAATTAAAGCTTACGTTGAGACGAGACCCATCGAACCATCGAATCTCGGCTCTGTTAAAATCCGACGAGGTGACCTCAGACCAACGCTGTTCCCAGCTGAGAAACTTGTCTGCCTGGTCAGCCCAAAAGACGTCCGGTTCCTGCAGCGACTGAGTGTACATTCGTTGATATTGCTCATCGTCGATATGAGCCGCTACCGCCGTCTGATTTGAAACGGGATAAGACTTGATTTCGGACATCAGTTGAAGCTCCACAAAACGTTCGCCTCAGCTTTACTTCTCCCGGGTACGTTGAGCTCAAGAGTGCCCAGTGATAACCGTGACGCAGTGCCGGCGACGATAAAAAGATACCGCGGAAAATTTTACCACAGCGCCTTTTGCACCCGGCGCCACACCCAAAACGGAGCTTCGATATGACGAGCGTTAATCCCGATCTAGATGAGATTCTCAAGGTTGCGTTGCGAGCCGTGTCGGACGCATCGATAATTACTCGGACTGTCCAGACTCGGGTGGAAACCATCCGGCAACACACAAAGGACGACAGGAGTCCGGTTACGGTGGCCGATTATGCGGCCCAAGCACTAATCGCCGCACGGCTGAACGACGCCTGGGGTGAACTGAAATTGGTAGGCGAGGAAGATGCATCGTCACTACGCATATCGGGCAATGCGAGCCTCCGCGAGGCCGTCACCGAGGTGACTCGAGAAGTGTGGGACGATGCCCGCGTCGACGATGTACTGGACGCGATAGACCTTGGCAACCATGACGCAAGCGCCGAGCGCTATTGGACGCTCGACCCAATTGACGGAACGAAGGGCTTTCTACGCGGCGGTCAATACGCAGTTTCGCTGGCTCTCATAGAAAACGGTACCGTCACGCTCGGTGTTCTCGGGTGTCCAAATATGTCCTCGGACTTTGAACGACCGTTCGATTCTCCTGACTCAGCTGGCTGTCTCTTTTACGCTAGTCTGGGTAACGGAAGCTGGACCGTGATCGGGGACGCTGACACCAGCACCGCGGCCCGCTTGACTGCGTCCGCAACAACTGACCTGACGAGCATGCGGTTATGCGAGTCCGTCGAAGCCGGACATTCGCGTTTGGACGAGTCAGCTCGCATATTCGAGCATCTGGGCGGTCGGGGGCGCCCGGCCAGACTCGATAGCCAATGCAAATATGCGGTAGTCGCTCGCGGGCAGGCTGACGCTTATCTACGCCTACCGACATCTCGCAGTTACGTCGAAAAAATTTGGGATCATGCAGCAGGAAAAATCGTGGCGGAAGAAGCTGGCGCAATCACCACCGATATTCGCGGAAACGATTTAGATTTTTCTAAAGGCTCATTGTTGTCAGCGAATCGGGGCGTAATTTGTACCAGCCCAGCTTTTCACATCCCGATAATTCGGGCTATTGGTGACCTCAATCTGTTTCCTAACTAATTTGTAGGGTCTTTTGCGATATTTCTTGTGATTTGGCTTGAGCTTTAGGAGTGGCCAGTATTCGTTATATAGAATCATGAGCCATGAATGGGCCAATGCCATCGGTAGCACCTTTATTTAAGGTCGCAATCGAGTTAGACAACGGCTGGAGATCTAGGACGAAAGGTTAAAGGTAAGTGGGGCCAGCGATCATTTCATTTTTCTCAAGGCGGCGCAGCGGCGGTGAATTCGAACTCGCAGCGCCGGGATCGGGCCGCCCCCTTCGATGCCCAGCTCGTCATTAATCTCCGATGCATAGTTTTCAAAAAAATCGAGTCCAAAAATTGTCGATGTCTGGCGAGGGCGTGAGGTACGCTCCCTCGAATGAGAGCCTCCGGGAACTTCTGGGCATCCGCATCTCCGTGATAGCCTTCATCGGGGGGATTAAAGCGTAATAGATCTGGGCTCTCTGAATAGACCATCCGTTAGTTTGGCTAGACCGGCTACGCAGTGAAGGGACGCTACCGCGCAGAAGCAATGTGCTCAGCCTTGGTGCTGGTCACAGGCGGCAAGAACGAGTCGCCGGGCCTGCATCTATCGGTAAACCAGGGCGCCAACCTTTTGACGATTATTCGTGCGTTGATCGAACTCGTGCATCCTAAGAAGCGCAGCTCTCAGTGCCGACGACCCTGCACATTCGAGGCGTCCGAGGGCATCCTTTACGTTAATTAAAATTCCGCAAAGGATCGGCGGGACCGGTCTCGCTCCTGAAGGACTTGTCAGCCTTTAAAGTCATCGCTGGCAGGCCATCGTAGCTCATCGTCTGCGTTCCTTCTCGCCCCCTGCGCGTTGGTTCAAAATTCAGAATAGTTTCCGCTTAGTAGGTGCTTGCTATCTAAACCTCTCGCATAGCCAGCTCTCCCTGACATTCTTGAATACTCTTTCTCCTGCGACATACTAGCGCTATATTGAAAATTGATGATTTCGATAGATCTTTGGCGATGACTAAGTTGGATCATAGAAGCGAGAACCTTTTGGCTCCGATTCCTCCCTCCGACCTCGGCCAGGCATGGGTTAGGGTAGTCCTAGCAGCACTTGTCTTTATATGGACTTTGGGTACTGAAGATCATCCTCCGTCGGAGACTCTAGTCGATCATTTGCCACTCGTCCTGTCTAGCGGCTACTTTTGCTTTGCGCTGTGTGTCTTAGCAGCTTTGCGGTTGCTGGAGCGAATCGCACCGAAATTCGAAACCCTAACTACCGTAACTCGATGTTTTTGCCTGGTAGCAGATACGGCCGCAATTAGCCTATATACCGCCACCGCCTCGGAAGCCGGCGTAATTCTGCTTCCCGTTTACATTACGTACATCATCGGCAACGGCTTCAGATTCGGAATAGTGTACTTCTTCGCTGCGATGGTATTTACGCTTGTCGGATTCTCGATTGCAAAGGAATTCAATCCATCGATTGGAGGCCACGGTATGCTGGTAGCGTTGTATTATTTTTCAATCGTCTTCGTCCCACTTTATTCCTTGAGTTTGCTCTTCCAGTACCAAACTGTAGTTAATCATCTGAAATTGGCGACTGCCGAACTGAATAGGTTTATCGCGACAATGAGCCATGAGTTTAGGGCGCCCCTCCAAACGATCTTAGCGATTACTGAGTCGCTGGTAACAGAAGCGAACGGTTCCACCATTTCGAGTACCTACCGGGCTGTCCTATTGGACCGACTCAGAATAATCGCAATATCATCGAACCGCTTGCTCAGTATGGCAAACCGAATCGTTAGCCATGATGTCGAGAGTAACCGTGTGCCAGCGCCATCGATTCCGAGCAATATTTATCGGGAGATAAGAAATGTAACAGACTTATTCGCAGTGGAGGCAAAGATCAAAAGATTGTTCGTTAAATGGCAAATAGAAAGCTCGGTTGTGCCGCTTGTGGATATCGCACCGAATACATTGCAAGCGGTACTTTTTAACCTTGTCGGTAACGCCATCAAGTACACGGATGAGGGCGGCGTTTGGTTACATGTCAAGGCCGAGGGACATGACCTTTCGGTCTTACACATCGAGGTTAAGGACACCGGACTCGGGTTCGAACACACCCAACGAAATCCGCTACCACTTGCCGGTAGTAGTACGAACGTTCGAAATCCAACCAAAGGAGGATTGGGGATGTCAATCACCAAGGCGAGCATTAACAATATTGGGGGAGTCCTGTCGGTAACCGATTCATCTCCCGTCGGTTCGTCTTGTGTGGTGAAGCTTCCGATGAGAAAAGCGGTGGATGCCGGACCCGAAATAGCGGGTTGGTTGCCAATACTTTGGCTTCGCGAAACTGAACCTGACATTGAGAGTTTTTACCGGCTCGTAAGCTGTGACATTTTCCCAGTGGTTTTAACTTTGGCGCAGCTCCGTGGCTGCGGACATTTGCTGTCCTCAATTGATGTTTTGTTGCTCGAAAATTTCGATTCCGAGTATTCAGATGT
This sequence comes from Proteobacteria bacterium UBA981, assembly GCA_002292285.1. Taxonomy (GTDB): domain Bacteria; phylum Pseudomonadota; class Gammaproteobacteria; genus UBA981. The sequence continues at coordinate 17,095 of DBBP01000016.1, read as the reverse complement.
TACCGAACTGATCGCGGAGACTTTTTACGGGCTATCGGTACCCGTTATCGCCTATCACGTTGGGGGTGAACTTCGTGAAGATCTTAGCCCACCGGGCGTCAATTTCATCCTTAATATTTCAAATTCCGAAGACCTCCGAAAACTTAAATATTTCGCCACCCAGGAGGCGCTGCCTACACAACTCGCGAAAGGAGCCCTTAATGGATTCAGGATTCTAACCATTGACGATAGCCTGCTCATTTCTGAGTCTATTCGGCAGTCCCTCACCTTACAGGGTGCCGTCGTCGATGCGGTACTAACGAGCGAAAAGGCCGAATCAAGTTTGGGCCAATTCCGTTACGATTTCGTGATCACTGACTATTCGGTGGACGAGCAGGATGGGGCCCAGCTGCTTGGAATGATTCGAGCTAATTTAAGGGGCCCCACAAAACTGGTGCTACTAACGGGGTACGACTCGATGGAGGTCCGTCAACATGCTGAAGCAACAGCGGTAGATCGAATTCTCTTAAAACCCGTGAGGGGAGCACAATTGGTCGACACCTTATTGGAGTTGTCCGAGGGAGAGGAATCGGATCAGGTGGGAATAGGAACATCGGAAGGTTTCGGTGGATTCAATTCGACATTGCGGGAGTTCGCTTCTTATTACAAGACTGACGGTGATCTTGAGACAGTGCTGGCAAAAATTAAGCTGGAGACCGTACATGCTGTGTCTTCCTTGCTCACCATGACCCTTACGGGTAACAGAGCTGGAGTGAAAAGATATCGACATAAGCTTCAGGGGATGATGGACATGCTTGGCGTCCACGAAATCATGCAGGAAGTCGACGGCCTCAACGCAAGTTTGACAACCGGGCGCCAGCTGAGCGTTCGCCATCTGAAGCAGATCGAATCGATACACTTGAGTATCGAGCGGGAGATAAGAAAGCATCACTCGGCGGCCAAAACTGAACAGCAGCGCTGAATGAAACACCTCAGTTTTTCCCGGTATCTTTCGTGTGGAGAAGGTACTCCCATGACAAGAAGTAACAGATGTTCCCCAGAGGATCGATAACACGTTGCACGCGTGACGCACTAACTCGTGGCTGCGCTTTTGCCGCAAAGGGCTGCGATACAACCGATTGTTCAGAAGATCAGTTCCAAGGGCGAAATACTGCGAAAGTAGTGTAAGCGAGCCGATGGCGGTCGTCGCTTCGGCAAGACGCCCTCAGAGCTTGATTAATTCAAGCCGTTGAAATCTGAGTATCGGGAGCTTAAGGAGGCGAGCGAGTTCCCGCGTGAAGTTTCAGCGTTCTTGCTCCGGCGCGGAGCTCGACGACAAAGCGGAGTAATGGTCGCGTTTATCGAGACCACCGAAACGAATACCGGGGCGAGCCCATGAACCGGGTGCAGCTCATTGGCCCGCCCGCATACCACGATTTAAAGATGCTCGATCGTTATCGGAACCGACAGCCGCCGGGCGATCACAATGATGAAGCGGTCAGGCGAGTGTGGACTCAGAACATCTAAGTCCAGAGCGCACTCAGGGTGTGGAAGCAATTGAAGCTGTCGTCGCAGGCGGCCCGCCAATGAATCGTGGATCGTTTTATCAAGAACATCGACTTGTGCTGAGGGCGCCGAGGCGAAGCGCTCAAGATCACGATCTCGGATGCCCACACATCGCGTTCAGCAGATCTGCCTGAACGCCATTTCATCTCCGCACGCACCACTAACACCACGTAAGTCGGGACGTGGCGTGGGCCCGTGTTTGGTGCCTTGGTGATTGATGTGTGCTTGCATCGCATCATCCGTTGGCGACCGTCCGCGTCGCTGACAGCCGAGGTGATGCGCGATGCCCTAGATCATGCAGTCCAGGCGCGGGGCAGTTCGAGGAGTTGAGCCATCATAGCTACCGAGGGGAGCAGTACCGACCCATCGGTTTTGGTCTTTGTGTGGCCGAAGCCGGTATCACGGCACCGATAGGGAAGGTCGACGATAGCTACAACAAAGAACTGACAGGAACGGTCAATAAACTTTACAAAATTGCGAACATACGCCAGCGGGAACCGTGGCGAAACGTGGGTGACGTCGGATAAGCCACGCCTGAGTAGGTCGCCAGGGTCAATAACCGCCGCAATTTCGATTGTTCGATGAGATCCTGCCGTTGAGTGTATGGCGACGTATTGCAAAAATAAGGCTCAGGCGGCGAGCGCCTGAGTCAAGCTGAAATTTCACTAGAGAAATCCGAATGATTCGGGATGGTCTTTAACTAAGATTATCCGGCAAAACGGTGGAAGTGCTCTCAACAACAGGATCCACCGCTGGGTTGTTGTTACGTCGTTTTACATCAACCAGAAGTTCGGAGCTTACATGCCGCGGAGGTCTCACCGCGCACAAAAATTTATAGTGGCGGTAGCGCCAGATTCAGCTGCTACATCAGAATCGTTCTGTTCCTGCTGACTTTGCCGATTTCCGACTGCGGGAGGCGGAGCAACGGAGACTGCGTCGAATATTGTGTAATGGCCAAAACCAACGGGAAAGTGACGAAAAGAAGGCAGATGATGAACTACGACTCGTTACCGCAGACGTGGAAAGAGGATTAGTCCATAACGAGCTATGCCAGTCGTGCCGGACTTTTGCGGAATCAATTAAGGTAAAAGCCGAGGCGACTCTGAATGGAGTATTGGACGACCACGTAGATTTGCAAAACCTTTCACTACGAACAACAGCTATTGGAGAAAAAATCGCAGACCGAAGACAACGGGTCTCGGTTCACTGCACCACTCGTGCTAAGTGGCGAGTTCAATCCGCGACAGGTCCGGAAACACTAGCGCGGCTTCACCAACATGGACGGGAAAATTCCGCGGCTGCATACCTGGGTCAGACGGCCCGGAACATCGTGAAAACAATTCGAGATATGGATAGCGCGGAGATATTGCCAAGGCTGATCTCCAAAAGAACCGGCGCAAATGTCGAGCGGGTCTGGGGCTGGCAAGCGCGTCCTCTGCATGAGGTTTACGCGATCGTTTACCTCAGCCGCATCGCTGTGAAACGCCATCACGAAAGGACTGTAATCAACAGTGCCATTTACCTACACATTGGGACCAATCTGGAGAGCCATAAGGGCTAGTTAGGCCTGTGGGTCTCGGGCTCCGATTCCTGGGCCAATGTACTCACTGCAATACGGAAAGGCATTGTCGGCCGAGGTCATCCACTGACGGAACTTCGACACGTCGTCTCGCTGCCCCATAGACATCTGCGAAGCAATTCACGAGAGTCATCGATTCGCTAGAAGGAGTGCTCGCACGCCTCCGTATTCCAATTTCTTGCCTATCGTCAGCTATAGAATTGCGCTTTGGTTCAAGAGGAATCTCACCGGAAACCGTTCTTAGCAGCACAACGTAGCTGCTTCCTACAATTCCTCGGCGTCGACAGATCCAACGTTCTCCGGTCGATCCATCAGTTCGACTATTGCCATCGGAGCTTTGTCTCCGGGACGGATACCGCATTTCAGGATCCGCAGATAGCCACCCGGTCTGCTGGTATAGCGAGGAGCAATTTCGTTGAACAACTTCGTTACGACGTCGCGGTCTCTTAATCGCGAGAATGCTAGTCGGCGTTTTGCCACGGAATCGGTTTTCGCCATCGTGATCAGTGGTTCGGCAGTTCGACGAAGCTCTTTTGCCTTTGGAACTGTAGTGCGAATCACTTCGTGCCGGAACAGGGACGCTGCCATATTGCGGAACATGGCTTTGCGATGAGCACTGTTTCGGTTCAGCTGACGCCCGCTCTTGAGATGCCTCATTTCAGTTCGCCTCGATTCATTGTTTCTTAGAGGGCTGCCCGGTCGTTTTCGTATAGACCAACAGGCGGCCAGTTCTCAAGGCGCATACCCAGCGATAAGCCTCTTGCGGCGAGAACATCCTTAATCTCGGTTAGTGATTTTTTACCGAGGTTCGGTGTCTTCAACAACTCTACTTCCGTTCTTTGGATCAGATCACCAATGTAATAGATGCTTTCGGCTTTCAGGCAATTAGCAGAGCGCACCGTAAGCTCCAAGTCATCGATTGAACGGAGGAGGATCGGATCGATTTCGACCGCGTTGCTAGCAGCCGACTCTTGGATGTCATCAGCGCTTATATCCACGAACACGGCCAGTTGACTACGTAAAATACTCGCCGCTTCTTTTACAGCCAGTTCGGGATCGATGGTACCGTTGGTCTCAATTGTTAAGATGAGCTTATCCAAGTCCGTTTGCTGCTCAACGCGCGCGCTCTGAACTTCATAGGCGCAGCGACGAATAGGGCTGAATGACGCATCAAGCTTCAACCGTCCGATCGAATGCTCTGCCTCATCGTCCAGCTCGCGGGCAGTTGACGGTTGATACCCACGTCCTCTTGTCACTCGGAGGGTCATATTCAACTCGCCGTTATCGCTGAGGTGCGCTATGTGATAGTCAGGCTCGACAACTTCTATGTCGTGATCCAGCAGTATGTCGCTTGCGGTGACCTCACCGGGCCCGCGCTTATTAAGAGTGATTGTCGCGTCATCGCGCGAATGCATCGTGATGGCCAGACCTTTGAGATTCAAAAGAATATCGGTCACATCCTCCTGCACGCCTTCAATCGTCGTGTATTCGTGCAATACATTTTCGATTTCAACCTCAGTAATCGCGCTACCTGTCATGGACGACAGCAAAACTCGTCGCAAAGCGTTTCCCAGCGTATGGCCAAACCCCCGATTTAGCGGTTCGATAGCGATCTTCGCAGTACGCTGATTTACTGCGCTAACTTCAACAATCTTTGGCTTCAATAACTCGTTCAAGGCTGACGCCATGGTGGAGTCTCCTTTAAGTGGGATTACTTCGAGTACAACTCGACGACAAGTGACTCATTGATGTCTGCCGGTAGATCGGCACGACCGGGAACGGCCTTAAAGCGCCCTTCCATCTTCTTGGGGTCTACTTCAATCCAATCCGGAAACCCCAATTGCTCAGCTATTGCCAATGAATCCTGAATTCGCACCTGCTTCCGGGATTTCTCACGGATGGAGACGACATCGTCTGCCGCTACCTGGAACGAGGGGACGTTTACTCCCTTACCATTTACCGTGATTGCCTTGTGGCTCACGAGCTGGCGTGCCTCAGCACGCGTCGCTCCGAAACCCATACGGTAAACGACGTTGTCCAGGCGGCGCTCCAACAGTTGCAGTAAGTTTTCGCCAGTCGCACCCTTCACTCGTGCGGCGGTTTTGTAGTAATTACGGAACTGCTTTTCAAGCACTCCGTAGATGATGCGGAGTTTCTGCTTCTCGCGCAGCTGTAATGCGTAGTCGGATTGTCGACGACCACGTGCATCACCGTGCTGGCCAGGTGGTTTTTCCATCTGGCATTTCGTTTCAATTGCGCGCGCGCGGCTCTTGAGGCCGAGGTCCATGCCTTGTCGCCGGCTGAGTTTGCATTTTGGGCCAATGTAACGAGCCATGTTTTATACCCTTCGCTTCTTGGGGGGCCGGCACCCGTTATGGGGGATCGGCGTTACGTCTGTGATATTCGTAATCTTGAATCCGGCGGCATTCAATGATCGCACCGCAGATTCTCGTCCTGGACCAGGCCCCTTAACGAAGACGTCCAGATTCTGCATTCCGTAATCGTCCCGAACGGTAGCCAATCTTTCGGCCGCAACCTGGGCAGCGAATGGCGTGCTTTTTCTAGATCCGCGAAACCCACTTCCGCCAGCTGTCGCCCACGCCAGAGTGTTTCCCTGTCGGTCGGTGATCGTGATTATGGTGTTATTGAACGACGCGTGAATATGCGCGACACCGTCGATGATAGTGCTCTTAGCGCGCTTTTTAGTTCTCGTAGAAGAGGTTGCCATAGTGAATATCCGAGCCTATCGTTTAACCATTCGCCGTGGACCTTTTCGCGTCCGGGCGTTTGTTTGTGTGCGCTGGCCGCGAACCGGGAGGCCACGACGATGGCGAATTCCGCGATAGCAACCCAGATCCATCAATCGTTTGATGTTCATACTCACGTCTCGGCGTAAATCGCCCTCGACCTGATATTTCCCGACTTCGGTACGCAATTCGTCTAGTTGGCCCTCAGTCAGATCCTTGACCATGGCGTCATGCGCGATGCCGGTGGAATCGCATATCGCGTTCGCACGAGTCCGCCCGATACCGTAAATTGCAGTCAAAGCTATAACCGTATGTTTCCGGTCAGGAATATTTACGCCAGCAACACGTGCCATAGTCGTTCCTCTATTCTCTTCTTAAACGCCGTTCAACCCTGACGCTGTTTATGGCGCGGGTCTTTGCAGATTATTCGAACGATCCCTTTGCGGCGGATCACTCTGCAGTTACGACAAATCTTTTTAACAGATGCTTGAACTTTCATTGTTCCGACTCCAACGCTCGTCGATTAGCGACGACCGTATCCCTTTAGATTGGCCTTCTTCATCAAACCCTCATACTGATGCGACATCAGATGGGCTTGAACCTGAGACATGAAATCCATCACGACGACGACGATTATCAGAAGGGAAGTCCCTCCAAAATAGAACGGTACGTTCAACTGAAGGATTAGAAATTCCGGTAATAAACACACGCCCGTTATATAAATCGCGCCCGCGGCTGTTAATCGAGTCATGACCCCGTCGATATAACGTGCAGTCTGGTCGCCTGGGCGGATACCCGGGATGAATGCACCTGATTTCTTCAGGTTATCGGCCATTTCCTTCGGGTTGAAAACGAGGGCCGTATAGAAAAAGCAGAAAAATATAATCGCACCCGCGTAAAACATGACATACAAAGGTTGTCCGGGAGACAGCGTTGTACTGATGTCGCGCAGCCAACCCATCCCTTCTGCGTTTCCAAACCAGCCGGCGATCGTCGCTGGAAACAGAATGATACTGGATGCGAAAATTGGAGGTATCACACCTGCCATGTTCAATTTCAGTGGTAAGTTCGTTGATTGGCCACCGTACATCTGGCCGCCGCGCTGCTGCTTCGCGTAGTTCACAGTAATCCGCCGCTGGGCACGTTCCACGAATACAACGAATCCAGTAACGCCAACTGCCAGCACGAGCAAAAGCAACACGAGAATAATTGACAGCTCGCCAGTACGCGCGAGTTCCAATGTCCCCGCAATGGCGGCAGGAAGTCCTGCGACGATCCCCGCGAAGATGATCATGGAAATTCCGTTACCGATTCCACGCTCCGTGACCTGCTCTCCTAACCACATGAGGAAAAGCGTTCCGCTCACCAATGTCGCTACGCAAGTCACCTTGAAGGACATACCAGGGTCGATCACCAGTTGCATGCCGGCGGCGGTTTGCTGCTCCAGCATTATTGCGACCCCCGTTGCCTGGAACAGACATAGCACGACTGTAAAATATCGCGTGTACTGATTTATCTTCCGTCTGCCGGCCTCACCCTCTTTCTTCATCTGCTCCAGCTTCGGATGTACGACGGTGAGTAGTTGCATGATGATCGACGCAGAAATGTACGGCATGATCCCGAGAGCAACGACTGAGAAACGTTCCAGCGCTCCGCCGGAGAACATGTTGAACATGTCGAGAATGGACCCGCGTTGTTGATCAAACAGCGCATTGAGCGCGACCGGATTAATGCCAGGAACCGGAATATGCGTACAAATCCGGAAGACAAGCAGGGCCCCCAGCAAGAAAAATATTCGCTGTCTGAGCTCTGTCAGCTTGCCGAGATTCGCTATCCCGCCTGCCCCTTTGTTTGCTGCAGTCGCCACGATTATTCTTCGATCTGCCCCCCGGCCGATTCGATTAGCGCACGGGCGCCCTTGGTTACTCCCAGGCCCTTGAGGTGTACCGCTTTCTCAATCGTTCCCGAAGCAATAACTTTCGCGCGCATGACGTCGCCACGGACTAATCCGGCAGTGCGCAAGGCAAGCAGATCAATGACGTCGGCCTCAATGTTGTTCAACTCGTTCAGACGTATCTCGTCGACCAGACGTGCGCCGCGGGAGCGAAAACCGAATTTCGGGAGTCGACGTTGCAGCGGCATCTGGCCGCCTTCAAAGCCGACTTTATGATATCCACCGGAACGGGATTTCTGACCCTTGTGACCACGCCCACCCGTTTTACCGAGTCCAGAGCCGCCGCCGCGGCCGAGGCGTTTGGCCGGCTTCTTCGAACCTGCTGCTGGCTTTAAAGTATTGAAGCGCATATTCAGAGCTCCTCAACTTTCAGCATATAGCTGATTTTGTTGATCATGCCTCGGTTCTCGAGCGTATCGCTGACGTTAACGGTGTGCCGAATCCGGCGCAGCCCCAGACCGCGAGCGCAGGCCTTATGCCGTGGCAAGCGCCCATTCAGGCTCTTACACAGCGTAACGCTAAGTGTTTTTGTCGACATAATGACTATCCCCGAATTTCTTCGACGGTCTTGCCGCGTTTCTCAGCGATCTGTTCCGGCGATGACATTGCCATGAGCCCATTTATGGTTGCGCGAACGACGTTCACCGGGTTGGTTGTTCCGATACATTTCGCCAATACGTTTTGCACGCCCAGGACTTCGAATACAGCCCGCATCGCGCCCCCTGCAATGATCCCTGTACCGTCTGAGGCGGGTTGCATGTAAACCTTTGCTGCGCCATGTTCGCCTATCACTGCGTATTGCAGGGTCGAACCATTTAGCGCCACAGAGCTCATGTTCTTGCGTGCATTTTCCATTGCCTTCTGTATCGCTACCGGAACCTCGCGAGCCTTTCCGCGGCCAAAACCGACACGGCCCTCACCGTCCCCCACGACAGTAAGTGCGGAGAAAGCGAATATTCGCCCACCCTTCACAACTTTCGCTACGCGATTCACAGTGATCAGCTTCTCGAAGAACCCTTCATTGTTCTCCGGCATATTTGAATTACCAGCCATACTCCGTCGAACTCCTAAAACTTCAAGCCGCCTTCGCGGGCAGCATCGGCGAGCGCCTTGACGCGTCCGTGATACTTATAACCAGAGCGGTCAAACGCAACACTCTGAATGCCAGCTGCTATCGCGCGCTCCGCGACCAGCTTTCCAATCTCTGATGCTGCACCCATATTGCCGCCGTGATTCCCGGTTCCCCGGAATTCCTTTTCGACGGTCGAAGCTGACGCCAGCACGGCATTGCCATCTTCTGAAATAACCTGTGCGTATATGTGACGGGGTGTCCGATTGATACACAATCGTACTGCTCCCAGCTTCTTGATAATCGAGCGGGTTTTTCGTGCACGCCGCTGACGTGAAGATTTTTTGTTCATCACCTGAATCAGGCCTTTTTCGCTTCTTTCTTAACGATTTGTTCGCCGCTATAACGAACACCTTTGCCTTTATACGGTTCGGGCTTGCGGTAGGCGCGAATGTTCGCGGCAACCTGCCCAACGGCTTGCTTGTCTATTCCTCGCACCACGATTTCCGTTTGCGTTGGTGTTTCCACGGATATCCCGTCCGGAATTGCGTATTCGACCGGGTGGGAAAATCCTAAGGAAAGATTAAGCTTCTGTCCCTGCGCTTGCGCTCTGTAACCTACCCCGACGATTTGGAGTTTGCGCTCGAACCCTTCCGCGACGCCGATTACTAAATTCTGCAGAACAGCACGGGTTGTACCCGAGAGCGCATTTGACGCCTTGGATTCATTGAGCGCGCGAACTGTCATCGACCCGTCCTCGAGCTTAACGGAAACCAAGTCGTGTACGGTGTGGGACAAACTACCCTTAGGGCCTTTTACGTTCACATTCTGCCCGTTAAGCGTTATCTCAACGCCTTTGGCAATTTCAATCGGAACTTTAGCTACTCGCGACATTTTCTTCGCAACCTCAATAAACCGAACAGATGACTTCGCCGCCAATGCCCTCGGCCCGCGCTTGCCGATCGCTCATCAATCCTTTTGACGTGGAAATGATGGCAACACCAAGTCCACCAACGACTGTCGGTAGCTCATCGTTGCCTCGGTAAATGCGTAATCCGGGACGACTAACGCGTTCGATCTTTTCGATAACGGGCTTGCCTTCGAAATACTTCAATTCCACCTTTAGCTCACGCTTTGCACCGTCACCTTCGGTGCGAAAGTCACTGATGTAGCCTTCGTTCTTCAATACGGCTGCGACGGCGGCTTTCTTTCCAGACGCCGGCATGGAAACTTCCCGCTTAGCCCGGGCCTGTCCGTTTCGAAGCCGTGTAAGCATATCGGCTATGGGGTCTTGCATACTCATAAGGTTCTAATCCGATTACCAGCTAGCTTTCACTAATCCAGGAATATGGCCTTCCATCGCGAGCCGTCGTAATTCGTTGCGCGCTAGGCCGAATTTCCTGTAGAAGCCATGCGGGCGGCCAGTCAGGCGGCAGCGATTCCGTTTTCTAACAGTGCTTGAATCACGCGGCAACTTTTGGAGCCGCACCCGTGCTTCATCTCGATCTTCATAGGAACGCTCTTCGTCCTTGATGATCGCCTTTAGCTCTTCACGTTTAGCGCCAAATTTAGCAGCCAGGACCGCGCGCTTCTTCTCGCGATTGATCATTGATTTCTTAGCCATACCTGGTTCCTCAAGCTCGCAGTGGAAACTTAAACGCTTCGAGCAATGCGCGACCTTCATCGTCGGTGCGCGCACTTGTCGTGATGCAAATATCAAGTCCGCGTAAAGTATCGATCTTGTCGTAATCGATCTCCGGGAAAATAATCTGCTCCCGCACGCCCATGTTGTAGTTACCCTGGCCGTCGAACGCCCTCGAGTTCAAGCCTCGAAAGTCCCGAATTCTTGGGATCGCGATATTGATCAACCGGTCAAGGAACTCGTACATCCGATCTCGTCGCAGGGTCACCTTCGCACCGATCGGCCATCCGTCACGAATCTTGAAGCCAGCGATCGATTTGCGCGCAAGTGTAACTACCGGTTGCTGTGAAGAAATGAGCCGTAGATCTTTGACCGCGTGCTCAACTATCTTCTTGTCCCCGACCGCTTCACCTAGCCCCATATTGAGCGTTATCTTGGTAACCTTGGGTACCTGCATGACGCTTTTGAAACCGAACTTTTCCTGCAGCTGCGCCACTACAGTGTCACGGTAAAAATCTTCCAGCCTTGCCATATTCTCAATATCCTCGATCTACGCGTCGACTACTTCGCCGTTGGACTTGAAGAATCGAACTTTTCGCCCATCCTCCAAGATACGAAATCCGATGCGGTCGGGCTTCTGCGTAACGGGATTGAACAGAGCAACATTCGCAATCTGCAATGGCGCTTCCTTTTCGATGATCCCGCCTGGCGTCCCGAGTTGCGGGTTCGCTTTGGTGTGCCGTTTGACGAGATTGATGCCTTCAACTATGACGTGACGGTCGGACACCACGCGCACGACGACCCCGCGCTTCCCTCGATCTCGACCCGCGACGATATGAACGTCATCGCCTTTTTTGATTTTCTTCATCGGAATTTCTCTACCAATCTGCCGACTACAGAACTTCCGGCGCGAGTGAAACGATACGCATGAATTTCTCTCCGCGTAGTTCTCTCGTAACCGGGCCAAATATCCGCGTACCAACAGGATTGAGCTGTTTGTCTAGCAGTACTGCAGCATTGCCGTCGAAGCGAATAAGCGAACCGTCCGGGCGCCGAACACCTTTCTTAGTACGCACTACCACGGCATCAAAGACTTCGCCTTTCTTGACCTTCCCTCTCGGGATAGCTTCTTTAATGGTGACTTTTATGACATCACCTATTCCGGCGTATCGGCGACGCGAACCGCCCAGTACCTTGATACACATCATGCGTCTCGCACCGCTATTGTCGGCCGCGTCTAACATGCTCTGCATTTGAATCATGGTTAACTCCGATTCCTACTCGATGGACCGTCGTTTAAATTTGTGTGGCGCGTTCTAGAACGCGTTGAAGACGCCAGCTTTTGTTCTTCGATAGCGGGCGGCATTCTTCGATGGCTACGGTATCGCCCTCGGCACATTCGTTGTTCTCGTCATGAGCAAGAAGACGCGTCGATTTGCGGACATACTTTCGATACAAAGGATGTTCTACACGTCGTTCGACCATGACCGCGATCGTTTTATCCATGCGGTTACTTACAACTTGGCCGACTAGTGTTCTAGCCGTTTTCTGTACTTCGCTCATACCGCGTTGCCCTGCTGGCGTTCCTGAATGATGGTTTTAATCCGGGCGATATCCTTGCGACTCTCGCGGATATCACTGGCTCGCGCCGGCTGTCCGGATCCGACTTGCATACGCATATTAAATTGCTTCCGGCGAGTCTCCAGGAGGAGCTGCGTCAGTTCGTCGTCCTGCTTGTTACGCAATTCGATCGCTTTCATCACAATACCGTCCGTGTTGCGAATGTCGTACGCACAGGCAATTTCGCGCTGGCCAGTCGCATTGCTTCACGTGCAATCTCTTCCGAGACACCCTCCATTTCGTAGAGGACAGTACCGGGTTTAACTTGAGCCACCCAGTACTCCACGTTGCCCTTACCTTTACCTTGGCGAACTTCCAGCGGCTTCTTCGACACCGGTTTGTCCGGAAATACTCGAATCCAGATTTTTCCGCCGCGCTTCACATGGCGGGTTATCGCACGGCGCGCGGCTTCTATTTGCCGGGCGGTTACGCGACCGGCAGTAGTAGCCTTCAGCGCGTATTCACCAAAGCTAACTTTGGCGCCGCGCTGCGCAAGTCCGCGATTGCGGCCTTTTTGCTGTTTGCGAAATTTCGTATTTTTAGGTTGCAGCATCAGTTACGCTCCGGAGACCCCATTCGTGCTTGGCTCACGCCGCACTGGGGGCTTCCGCTTCCTCCAGTTCTGGTTGTTCTGCCTTCGGAACAATTTCACCTTTGAAGATCCAGACCTTTACGCCGATGACTCCGTAGGTGGTATTGGCCTCCGCGAGGGCGTAGTCAATATCCGCACGCAAGGTATGTAGCGGCACGCGGCCTTCCCGATACCATTCAGAACGCGCGATCTCAGCGCCATTTAGTCGGCCAGCGACATTAATCTTGATACCTTCGGCACCTAGACGCATCGAATTCGACACCGCGCGTTTCATCGCGCGCCGAAACATAATGCGACGCTCGAGCTGTTGAGCGACGGACTCCGCAACCAGCAATGCGTCGAGTTCGGGCTTGCGGATTTCCTCAACACTGATGTGCGCGGGCACCCCCATTAACTGCGACACTTCTTTGCGCAGTGATTCAATATCTTCGCCCTTCTTGCCAATAACGATGCCCGGTCGTGCTGTGTGAATAATCAATCGAGCGTTGTTGGCGGGGCGCTCGATCTGGATTCTGCTCACAGATGCATGTGAAAGTTTCTTGCGAAGAAACTCACGAACCTTGAGGTCAACGTTTAAATAGTCAGCGTAAGCTTTGGTGTCGGCATACCACGTCGACGTCCAATCTTTAACGATGCCCAAACGGATACCGTAGGGGTGTACTTTTTGACCCATAGCTCTATTGCCCCACTTCTTCTACGGAAATTGTCACGTGGCTAGTCCGCTTCAATATTTTTGACGCTCGTCCCCGAGCACGAGCACGCCAGCGTTTCAGAGTCGCACCCTCATCAACAAAGATGCTATCGACTCTTAAGTCATCTACATCGGCACCGTCGTTGTGCTCGGCGTTCGCGATGGCCGATTCGAGCACCTTCTTTATGAGGTGCGCGGCCTTCTTGTCGCTAAATGCTAAAACGTTAATCGCCTGCTCCACCGGGAGTCCCCGGACCTGGTCAGCGACCAGGCGCATTTTTTGCGCGGCTATGCGTGCATTTCGAAGTTTAGCTACCGTGGCCATCTTAGATATCCTGTCGAGCGCCTTATTACTTAGACTTTTTATCAGCGATATGACCACGGAAAGAACGTGTCGGTGCAAATTCACCGAGCTTGTGCCCCACCATGTTCTCGTTGACATAAACCGGCATATGCTGACGACCGTTATGAACAGCAATCGTCAAACCGACCATATCGGGCAACACCATTGAGCGACGAGACCAAGTCTTAATCGGGCGCTTATCGTTTTTTGCGCGGGCTTCATCAACCTTCTTAACCAAATGATGGTCAATATAAGGGCCTTTTCTGATTGAACGTGGCATAGCTAAGCTCCGCTCCTATCGTTTGTTGCGGCGTCGAACGATCAAATCGTTGGTACGCTTGTTACGGCGGGTTTTATGCCCTTTAGTCGGTTGTCCCCATGGACTTACCGGGTGACGTCCCCCTGAAGTGCGTCCTTCACCACCACCATGTGGATGGTCAACTGGGTTCATCGCAACGCCTCGAACAGTCGGTCGGACGCCGCGCCAGCGTTTGGCACCAGCTTTGCCCAGAGAACGTAACGCGTGTTCGTGGTTCCCAACTTCACCAATGGTTGCTCGGCATTCGATCGGGACCTTTCGCATTTCCCCGGAGCGCAGTCGCAACGTGGCGTGGCCCCCTTCGCGCGCAACGAACTGCACGCTAGCACCGGCGCTGCGCGCCATTTGTGCGCCTTTCCCGGGCTTGAGCTCCACGCAATGCACCAACGTGCCGACCGGAATATTTCGGAGTTGCAAGCAGTTTCCGGCTTGAATCGGCGAATCCGCCCCAGAGCGCAATGTAGCGCCAACGGTTATTCCTTTCGGTGCGACGATATAGCGACGCTCTCCGTCTGCATACAGCAACAATGCAATATGCGACGTTCGGTTCGGGTCGTACTCAATTCGCTCCACTTTTGCGTTGATTCCGTCCTTACCCCGTTTGAAATCAACGATTCGATACCGCTGTTTGTGACCACCACCGCGATGCCGGACCGTAATACGTCCGTTGTTATTACGCCCCGATTTGCGCGACTGCTGTTCTAGCAAGGGGCGAAACGGTTCGCCTTTATGCAATTCAGGAGTCGAAACCGTGACGACGTTACGCCGCCCTGGAGATGTTGGTTTAGATTTCTTTAAAGCCATTGCGAATTACCCCTGGCTATTCGCCGCCAAGAAAGTCAATTTCGAAACCGTCTTTCAATTTCACGAACGCTTTCTTCCAACCGCTTTTGGTTCCAACGCGATTACGAAAATTGCGCGTGCGAGCTCGCACAAATGATGTGTTCACTGCTTCGACTTCAACCTTGAATAGTTGCTCGACCGCTGCCTTGATTTCCGGTTTCGTGGCGTCGTCCAGAACTCGGAACATGTATTGCCGATGCATCTCAGCAACGCGCGCCCCTTTCTCTGATAGCCTTGGTTCTACAAGTACCTGTAGCAATCTTTCCTCGTTCATTTCAGCAGCTCCTCGAGATCTGATAGAGCCTGCCGCGTAACGATTACCTTGTCGTATGCGACCAGAATCGCCGGGTCTATTGCTCCGACCTCAACCATCCCGACACACGGGATATTCCGAGCGGCGAGAAACAGATTTTCACTTAGCTCGCTGCAGACAATCAAAACATGATCCAAGTTCAAACGAGATAACGCTTGCAGCACGAGTTTTGTTTTTGGTTGTTCCACCACGAAATCATCGATCGCAACCAACCGTTCCTCTCGCACTAGCTGCGAGAGAATCGAACGGACCGCACCACGATACATCTTGCGGTTTATCTTCTGCTCGTAATTCCTTGGGGAAGCTGCAAATGCGCGACCGCCGCCCCGCCATATCGGACTGCGACTCGTTCCCGCGCGCGCTCGACCAGTGCCTTTTTGACGCCATGGCTTCGCGCCCCCGCCGCGCACCTGGGCACGGGTTTTCTGAGCTTTTGTCCCGCTGCGCGCGCCTGCCATATAGGCCGTCACGACCTGATGGATCAGCGGCTCGTTAAAGTCGCGACCGAAGATCTCATCAGACAGAGCAATTTGCCCGGTCGGACTATCTTGATTAATTGTATGCAGTTGCAGTTCCATCGTACTCACTATTTCGCTCGAGCTTTCACTGCCGGTCGAATAAGAAGATCGCCGCCCTTGGCGCCCGGTACTGCTCCCTTTACCAGAAGCAAGTTCCGATCTAAATCGACTCTGACAATCTTCAACCCTTGTATCGTGCGGCGCTTGTCACCGAGATGTCCGGCCATTTTCTTGCCTTTGAATACCCGGCCGGGCGTTTGGCATTGCCCAATTGAACCGGGTACACGGTGTGATAACGAATTGCCGTGGGTAGCATCTTGCCCTTTGAAGTGGTGGCGCTTGATAGTGCCTGCGAACCCCTTACCGATTGTCGTGCCGGTCACATCAACAGATTGTCCAGGCTCGAACACGTCGACTTTCAATTCCGTCCCGGCGACGATTTCTTCGCCTTCGGTTTCGGCCAGCCGAAATTCCCACATACCCTTTCCGGCAATCACGCCCGCCTTTTTATACTCTCCGGCAAGAGGGCGACTAATCCGATTCTGGTGCTTTTCACCCAGGGTTACCTGAATTGCACGATAGCCATCCGTCTCCGCGGTCTTCACACGTGTGACACGATTCGGACTGACTTCGACCACCGTCACCGGGATCGACTCACCTTCTTCGGTGAACACGCGAGTCATTCCGCGTTTGATTCCAACTAAACCAAGGCTCATCTGTAATTCTCCAAGCGGCCTAGTTCAACTTGATCTGCACGTCAACGCCGGCCGCCAGATCGAGCTTCATCAATGCGTCGACAGTTTTATCTGTCGGATTGACGATATCCAGCAAGCGTTTATGTGTGCGAATCTCGTACTGATCGCGCGCGTCTTTGTTGACGTGCGGCGAAATCAAAACCGTGTATCGTTCCTTTTTCGTCGGTAGCGGAATGGGCCCCTTAATTTGGGCTCCAGTGCGCTTCGCAGTTTCGACGATCTCCTTAGTCGACTGATCGATCAGGCGATGGTCGAATGCTTTGAGTCGGATTCTGATTACTTGCTGGTTCATCTTGATTCGCGCAAATTGAGTTAATTTATGGGCCCGGACTATTCGATTATTTTCGCGACAACGCCGGCACCAACAGTCCGACCACCCTCACGGATGGCGAAACGCAGTCCGTCTTCCATTGCAATCGGGTTGATCAACTTCACCGTCACCTTCACGTTGTCCCCCGGCATCACCATCTCAACGCCGTCAGGAAGCTCTACCGCGCCTGTCACGTCCGTCGTACGGAAATAAAACTGCGGCCGGTAGTTATTGAAAAATGGCGTATGACGACCA
>DBBP01000029.1 GCA_002292285.1 Proteobacteria bacterium UBA981 | reverse complement strand
ATGCCTTATTCAGACATTCCCTAGCATGACCATCCTGAACCCTTCGTCAGGACTGCCGAATACCCAACCTGGCATGCTGCTAACCAGCACAACAAGAACCGTCCCGACAATCAGGCCAAGCAGTACGCTGTATTTCGTGTCGAGAGAGAGCTTCACAGTGCGAATCTACCTTGTCTATTTCACCAAAGCGCGCCAGTATCGTTCACAAGCTGACTCTACAGCAAACTCCGCGGACCACGCCCTGCGCCGTCGGTCGGCAGCGAGATCCGGCTGCGTTGCGACCTCAGTCTCGATGTCATTCCGCCCCACGGATCGGCCTGCAGCCCGCCAAGACTCGCTCATCACACCAGTTTGAACGCCGCTGCTTCGTCTCTGACGCCCGCCGTTGTGCCGGCGACCGTTTACCAACCGATCACGAAGCCAGTGCTACCACCTCACCGGGGTTTGGAAGTATCAGGAATGCCACTTTAACCGGCCTCCTGTCAATCTTAGCGGGCTCCGCAGCGGCACGGGTGGCGCCAGTGTGCCAGGCAACCAGAGGTCCATCGCACGCTAGCCGAATGCTGTTCCTCGACGGGCAACCTAGCGGGCAATGAGGTGACAGGAACTTACAAAGGGCGGCGCCATCGTCGGGGCACAACCAAAAGTGATTCAACAACTGAATCTTGAATCCGACACGCACCCCCAACGCAATTGCGAAGAATTAGAAAGTAGCGCTTGGCTCGCCGAGCGGGCTACTCGAGCTGCTGGCCCACCAAGGTATGAGCTGGGTTCAGGGGGGGGGCAATCTCGATGTGCCTGTCCGGCGCTTTTCAGCGCTCAGCTCACTTCGCGTTAACCTGCCTCGAAATGCTTCGAACACCTTGGCCTTTGCGTTAGCATCATACGGAGCAGCCAGAACACACCAATGACAGCATCAACTCATTCGTTTAAGAGCTACAGTGCTGAATTCTGAGTCTGTGCTCGGAGGACGTGAAAAAAACCGCTTCTGGACTTTTGATCCTGCATGTCCCTTTTTTCCAAAGGGCTGCCAGAAATCACCAATTTATTCGGCGTCATGGGCGACCCGAGCTCGTGCGATTCTTGCCCCCAACGTCCAATCGCAGCGTACGCCGTGCGGACACATTGCGGCCTAACTCACTTTGGAAAAACGTGCCGCGGTCGAGATTGCTTCCAGTCGGTCACGCGCCTGTAGTTCGATCATCCAGCCAGGGTACTCGGCCGGCAGCGCACTGGCTTGGTCAAGACGTTCTAACTGCAGCGCGCTCAACTGTAGTTCGGGTGCAGCCAGGTTGTCGCGCAACTGGGCCTCGTCACGCGCGCCGATGATGACACTTGTAGTAACGCGCTGGTGCAGTAGCCAGGCAAGTGCGACCCGCGCTACCGATACCTGATGCTCCTTGGCGACGTCTGCCAAGGCGTCGACAACCGCGTAGCCACGCGCCTCGTCCACAGGCGGAAAATTGAAGCTCGCGCGACGGGCACCCTCTGGGCCCTTCTGGTCGCGTGAGAACTTACCACTTAAGAACCCGCCAGCCAGTGGGCTCCAGATCAGCAAGCCGACCTGTTCGGATTCCATCAACGGGCATAGCTCGCGCTCTACGTCACGCCCCGCAATCGAATAGTACGACTGGATAGTCTCGAATCGGGCCAGTCCCTCTTGTGCACTGATACCAAGCGCTTTCATCAACTGCCAAGCTGCCAGGTTCGATGCGCCGATGTAGCGAACCTTACCGGAGCGCACTAAATCATCGAGCGCGCGCAAGGTTTCGTCCCATGGCGACAATGCGTCGTAGCCGTGGATCTGATACGAATCGATGTAGTCGGTGCCAAGGCGCTGCAAACTACTATCGACCGAGTCCATGATGTGGCCGCGCGACAGACCAACTGCATTCGGCCCCGCCCCGACGCGCCCGCGTACTTTTGTCGCCACAATTGCGTATTTACGACGCGCGCCGAGTGCCTTGCCCAGGATCTGCTCCGATAATCCTCCAGAATACGTATCGGCCGAATCGAAGAAATTGATGCCCTCATCGAGGCACACCCCAACCAGGCGATCGGCTTCGGCCTGCGCGGTCTCGCCAATCACCTTGTACATCCCTTCGCCACCGAAGGTCATCGTCCCGAAGCATAGTTCCGAGACACGCAGGCCGGTTCTGCCCAATTGTCGATAGTTCATCTGCGTCTCCCGGTCTGGCCCGACCTGCTGTGTACGATAATTGTGAACCTCAAGTATAGGGCGAATACCTGGCCGGTTCGGCGCAGTTGTTGCTGGAGCGTGCCCTACGTGTTCTAAGAAAACCCGCCACGTTGAGACCTCAAACTCCGCACGCGCTTTTCTCGGCACAGGCCGTGCAGGCCCAGCCAACGCCTTCCGCGCTATGATTTAACACAGCGCTACGCTTCGCGCCGACGCCATTACGGCGACATCAGCCGTTTCCATCACGCCGCGCCCAGCGCTGGCAGTGCAATCCGCAGGGAGGATATATGTCACTTCATTACTTCGAGGATTTCCCACCAGGCCTCCAATACAAGACTCCGGCGCGTTCGGTGTTCGAGGCGGACATCGTTAATTTCGTCGCCATCTCAGGCCTCTATGAGGACTTGTTTTGCAACATCGAATGGATTCAGAACGAGAGTCCTATCAAGGGTGGGCGGTACGCACCGATTGCGTTGCTGTGGGCCTTCGCACAGGGCCTCACTGTTCGCACCGGGCTCTACGAGAAAACCTTCGTCGCGATTCTCGGCGTCGACAACATGCGCATCACCGCGCCGTGTCTGGTGGGTGACACCATGCATGTCGAAGTCACGGTAAATGAAGCACGTGTCACCTCTAAGGGCGACAAAGGTGTGCTTAACTCTCGCTTCGAACTGGTCAATCAACGCGATGAGACTTTTATGTATTACGACATGCAACAGATGGTGTTGTGCCGAGAGCAATGACAGATATTTCGGCCGCAACGCAATTCTCCGCATTGCGTTGCGGCCGCGCATAGCGTGCCGGAACACGCTACTGGCGCGATGCCCGTTTCGAATCCCAGCGTTTGACGCAGCACCCCGCGTCCAGTTCCCGTTCAAGTTGCCCGGAAATTACGGCGCGTTATGCGGACCCTGCTTTGCTAACGCCAGTTTTGGGGATCGCTTTATCCGCAAAAACTCTGACGCTCGCGAGTACCTGTTCGGATGTGAATCCGGACACGAAAGCTATGCCGACACACAGCGCAACAGAGGCCGGCGCAAACAGTTCGAATGCGACAACTGCGATAACCGGAGCGGATGCCACCTGGAGAATTTGAAAGACGAATCGTTCGCGAGCGATTTCCGGAGAAATTGCGCTTTCTCCTGCGTGCAGGATCGCGGCGCCTGGTGAGTGAAGGATGACGTCATCGTTGTCAGCAGTGGGTTGTTCCGGACTGTTTTCGCTGACCAACAAGTTACGTCGGTGGTCTTCGATAAAAATATAAGCTGTTGCCAGTCGTTGAATCTCGGGCACGCGCCTCGTCATGCTGACCGCTCCGCCAAGAAGTGAAATCACGATCAGATATAACGGCACCGTAAGGCCTGCGGATAATTTAAATATTTGACCACGGCTCGCCGGGCGGTTACTCGCCACAGACGGGTTACTAGCGCTCCCGTCGGTTGGTACTGCGGTGAAAGTCGCCGGTTTAAGGCCGGCCCCGATACTCACGAGCCACTGATAGCGGTCATCCTCACAAGCAATAATTACCGGCACGTCCGTGCGTGTCGCAGGCTCTACGCATCCGCGAACCAGAATGAAGGAGCCTTCATGGTAGCTCGCGGAATTCGAGAAACTGGAGAAAAAGGGAATCACAGTGATGACTAAGGCGCCGAGTGCGATGCAATAGGAGAAGCGGACCATTCGCCGAAGTTTGGCACTTGCGACTCGCATTTCTTCATCGACCGGCGGGTGTCGAAGGTTGCCCGTGAAGAACCGGATGAACAATAGAAAGAATGCAGCAACTGCGAGTGCGAGGACGGTATGACTGACAATCGTGTGCGTAAAATTCTGCACGCACTCCGCTAGTGACCCGACACCCGAACCGACATCTATAACGCAGGAAAGAAAACTCTCGCGAATCTGAAGAGCTATTGAGTCAGATGTGCACAAGCCATCTGTAATGCTGGCGTCCTGCAGGCATACAGGGGCAGGTAAATTTGGCACTAATCAGACTCCTTAACGAAGCAACCACAATGTTCGACGATGGAAAATGCTGCGTTAGCCAAAATCCCCCGCTTTCAACGCCGGGCCACCGCATCCGAAACGGTTCACGGACCTGCCCGACTGGACCTTGTTTAGCGCACCCGGCAGGCGTCGAACCAATTTCGGCACGGGCTACTTCGGGTGCTGATAATCATATAGTCAAAGAATCCTAAGTTCCTGCTATTTTCAGTCAAGGCCAAGCGAGATAGCGGCTGAGTTTGACGACTGTTCTAATTCGGGCACATGCTGACGTTTGATTAACCAACGCGCTCAATTGCCATGTCCCTGTATCCCGTACCCAAAGACATCCCGACTGAAGTTTTTGCCCGCCTGCCGGATAAGTTGCGCCGCACCGGTCAACGCCCGGCCTGGGCCGGCGCGAATATGCCAGGCCGCGATGTCGATTGCTTTCTAGAAGGTCCGGCATTCGATCGCCATGGCAATCTTTATGTCGTCAATATTCCATTTGGGGAAATCCTGAGAATTTCGCCAGGCGGCGAATTCGAAGTTGTCGCGGGAACTGATGGCTGGCCAAACGGATTGAAGATCCATCAGGACGGTACGCTCTATATAGCGGACTACAAACGCGGCATTCTCAAAATCGACCCATCCTCAGGTGCAGTTGAGACACTCGTTGATCATCGTTGGTCAGAGAGCTTTCGCGGTTGCAACGATTTGCATTTCGCGCGTAACGGCGACTTGTATTTCACTGATCAAGGTCAAACCGGCATGCACGACCCGAGCGGCCACGTGTATCGCCTCACCTGCTCTGGTGATCTTCAGCGGCTTATCGATAACGGTCCCAGTCCTAATGGCCTGGTTCTCAGTCCCGATGAGCGCGTGCTCTATGTCGCGATGACGCGCGGCAATGCGGCGTGGCGAATCCCGCTGTTGCCGGATGGCGGTACCACCAAGGTCAGCATCTACATTCAGCTTTCTGGCGGCCATGGTGGGCCGGACGGTTTAGCCATGGACGTCGACGGTGGATTGCTGATCTGCCATGCCGGACTCGGCTCTGTGTGGCACTTCGATCACCTCGGGCAGCCGGTACATCGCATTCGGTCTTGTGAGGGCCTGATGACAACGAATATGGCCTTTGGCGATGCTGACAATAAAGCCCTGTACATCACCGAGTCTGCGTCGGGCACGATTTTACGCGCCGAGCTGCCGGTTGCAGGACAACCCATGTTCGCGCATCGATAAAGTACCCCGGGCGGACATAGATACGGGGTTTCGCCGCTCGCGCTCGCTCGGTCTCTTTAGCTTCTTTCGGTGCTTTTGAGAAGTCCAAGGGGACACGCCGACCCAGCTTAGGGGCTAGCACTCAAAGCACAACAGCCTCGCTCCCGATCGGTGCCCAGGCCAGCAGCGACGCGTCGTCCGTAAACGTATTGCGGACCAGTGTTGCACCGCTGGAATCGGCCATTTTTTTGTATTGCATCCACGACAGCACCGCCGCAATCGGTGTGCCCGCGCCTTGATCAAATTGCAGCGGTCCGTAGACGTTGGCCGTGTAGATCAAATCATCCTGGCCGATCCGCTGAGTGGCGTCGTGGCGTGCGCCGGCGGGTTCGAAAAACCATACACCGGGCCCGTAACCTTCGGCAGGCCCGGCGCGGTAGCCGATGCGCCCGGACAGGATCAGAAAATCTGACGCGCCCAGGTGGTAATGCGGACCGGCAACACCGTTATGCTTAACGATGAGCGAGCAGATGCCAGTTTCTTCGCTGACGCGCAGAACTTTGATACCCATGTCCGGCGTCTTCGGATTTACGCACCACGGCACGCTGCGGGTATCGACGAAATGCGGATGCACCGCACGGCTGGCGTGGCCGGCAACATCCTCAGCAGACCCGACCAGCTTGCGCGTGTCGGAGGTCGCGATGGCGAGCGGCTCGGCAGTACCCTGATAAGCCGGCGGGCGCTCGCGCATGCACTCAGCCAACGTGTTAGGAACCAGTGTTAGCCCTCGTTCGCGAGCAGCGGAAAGAATATCGAGGCTCGTTAAGATGCTAACAACCGATCGCCCGTCGGTGCCCAAAAAGGCTAACGGACCGTAGAAGTTAATCAGGATCTCAACGTCCGCATTTGCACTCAGGCCCGCGATCCTCGCATTGGCCGGAACGTACCCCCAAGTGCCTGGATGCAGAGTCCCGGCCATCGGCCCTTGCGCATAGGTCATAGAACCTGAAAGCACCAGCATATCCATAGCGCCGAGATGAACGAGTTCGCCGAGCCGCGTGCCCTTTTTCACCCGCGCGACGACCGTAAACATGCCCGACTCGCTGCTTGCGCGCAGCGGCTTGATCGACATTCCCGGTGCTTGGGAAAGTTCGATCCAGGGCACAAGATTCGTGTCGATGCCGCCCTCTATGCCAGTCGGATTAAAGTCCGGGTTGTAGCCGATAGTCACAATCGCGTTCCTCCTTTGACTCGATGTCAGGCTAACGTTAACGGCTGCCGCACGGCGTACGTAAACATTACTTGGTTGTCCCGGTACAACGTTTGGCCACCGCGTTTGGCAACGCGGCACTGGGACAACTCAATTGAGAGTCCCCGCCCGCGCCCCTAATTGTGAGCTGCGGTGAAGCGGCAATCCGAATCTGACTGAACTTAGTGGCCATCTGTAGCTTGCTCGGCCGTACGAAAGCCCATTCGTCGCACCAGTATCACTGCACCAACGTCGATAACGAAGTCAGTATCCAACTATTGAAGTGATCCTGATTGGGCTCCCGCGCTGAAATCGCGACTGCTCCCTTCAACGCGACGCCCCCCAGCCGCTCAAAGGTTCGAAATATCGAAACCTGTTCAGGGATGGTGCACCTACTCAATCGAACAGGGCGATTTCGGAACACAATCAATAAGTCGAGTACGCCTCGAGTCCGAGAAAAGTAGCACCCCAATTCTCCGCGCAGCGATCAACATCGAAAAAATAATGCGTTCGGATCGTCGCCAAGTCGCGGTAGAGGCGTTCCATCAGCTGGCCGCTCTGGACTGCGCTGGTACCGCTGGCGTCAAACAGCAGGTCGACTGCTTCGCCGATATTGCGGGCGATTTGCTGGGTCAGCATGAGGATCCTCCGGCGCCGCTCAGCAGAAAACTCGAGCGTCCCTTCGGCCGCTTGAACGGCGTACTCAGCCTGGTGGTTAACGATGTAGTCGTGGATCGCCGACGCCGCGTCAACCCGGGCCCGCGCGTACCCCAGACGCCGTTGGGCACTGCGCTCCTCGCGTAGCAAGTCGAATGGTGGGAACGGATTCTGTTTGGTCATGACGCGATCGTAATACGCATCGATGGCCGCTTCACCCAGACCGATGCAGACACAACCCACTTCTGCGCAGAACACTTCCAATGGCGGGGTGCGGTAAAACGGATCCTCGTGCACACCGTAACCCGGCGCATCGCCGGCAAACCACCCCGGTTGGGAAATCGTTCGATGCTGCGGCACGAACACGTCGTTCACGATGGCCTGCTTCGGCCCTGTACCGCGCATACCGACCACGTTCCAATTGTCGAAAATTTCGTAGTCTTCGCGGCGAATCCAGGTCATGAGGAAATCTTCAGGTGGGCCTTCAGGCGAATCTCCCGGCACTGCTGCGTTAACCGCCAGCCAGTTGGCGTGTTCGCCACCGGAGTTGTAGTTCCAGCGTCCGGTCAGTCGATAGCCGCCGTCAGCGGGCGTCGCCGTACCCTGCGGCGCGAAGATCAACGGCGAACGAAAATCACCGTCCTCGCCATATATTTCCTCCTGACCCGCCTCGGGAAAGGCGCCGAGGTGAAAAGTGTGTGCAGAGGTCAGCGTGAGGACCCAGCCTGTCGACGTGCAACCGCGCGAAAGATGCTTCATCACATCGCAAAATGTGCGCAGCCCGAACTCGTACCCGCCAAAGCGCCGCGGCTGGAGAATGCGATAAAAACCGGCATCGACACAATCCTGAACGGTTTGCTGCGGGAGCGTGCGTAACTGTTCGGTTTCCGCAGAACGCTCGCGCAGCACCGGGACCATCGCGCGGGCGCGATCGACGATCTCATCCGGCGTTAGATTGGGTTCGGGTTGCGGTATCGAAGCGTTCATGGTCGTAGTTGCTCGTCTTTTTTCAAGAGTCTATCGCAGGGCTAGAAGCCGAGCACGACACCAAACACCGTGGACCTGCACCGACTTCCTAGCCGAGGTGCTTCGCGTACTTATCCAACATCGGTAAAACTTTATCCGCACCTTCGGACGGCAACGGCAAAATGGCGCGAATCGCACCCTTGTCCGCGTCCTGGGCGAGCATCTCGGGTTTGAATCCGCCCGCGTAAAACATGCTGATCTGCAGCGATGCTGGATCCCGTTCGATATTCGCGCATGCCTCGCTGATTGCTTTCCAGCCGGCGGAGAAATCATGCGTGCCGCCGAGCGGTAGCCAGCCGTCGCAAAACTCGGCGATATGCGCCGCAGTCTTCGGTCCCGCCGCCCCACCCATGACGATCGGGGGATGCGGCTTCTGAATCGGTTTGGGCCACGCCCAGCTCTTTTCGAAGTTGACATGCTTACCAGAAAAGCTTGCTTCGTCTTGCGTCCACAATTCCTTCATAGCGAGAATTTTCTCGCGCAGGATACCGCGCCGTTTGCTGTAGTCGAGACCATGATTTCGCATCTCTTCGACACACCAGCCGTAGCCGATACCGAGTTCGAATCGGCCACCGGAAATCATGTCGAGACTCGCCACCTCTTTGGCGAGCCACAGGGGATCGCGTTGGGCAACGAGGGTGATGCCGGTGCCGAGTCGAATTTTTGAAGTCGCGCCGGCGCAGGCGGCAAGCGCAACAAATTGATCGTGAGCGCGCCAATAAATTTCCGGGAGCGGCGGCGAGCCTTTGCGCCCGCCCCAGGGCGTTTCGCGACTAACCGGGATATGGCTGTGTTCCGGAAACCACAGCGACTCGAAACCGCGCGCCTCGCATTCGCGGGCAAGTTCGACTGGCTGAATTGATTTATCGGTCGGGAAAATGACGAGTCCTATATCCATTTTTGGTGCCCTCTCGGCGCTTGCTGAAAATCGTAACGTTTAAGGCGCATGGCCCTGCACTGGTAGCTCTTTCTGCCAAACCCTGCTGTGTGATTCAGTATAGCGGTGCCAGGACGCACGCAGCCACGCCAGGCGAGTGGGTTGCGTAGACCGCAATCGAGCCCGCGATATTGCCTTGGCGTGTGGCAGAATCATGTGCTTGTTCAAGTCGGCGCCACGCCCGCCCCGACATCTACCCGGAGAAAACAATGGCTTCAAATCTACCCGCCCTCGGTCTGGTCGCTGTGCCTGGCCGCCGTCAGCGCACGTTGGAACTCGCTCGCGAAATCGAAGCGGCGGGCTACAGCGGTATTTATTGCCCTAGCATCGGCGATGGCCTGGCGCTATGTGAAGCAGTGGCGTTGGCAACGGACAGCATTCCGTTCGGCACCGCAATATCGCCAATTTATTTTCGCCAGGTTGAAGACTATGCGCATACGGTGAGTTTTATTAACGAAGTCGCACCTGACCGATTTCGTTTCGGAATCGGGGTGGCGCATGCGCCGTCGCTGGACAGCCGCGGGTTGAAAGCCGGAAAGCCACTGGCAGACACGCGCGATTTCGTCGAACGCCTGCGCGCCGTACCGCGCGCCGGGGAGCTGCCGCCAATTATTCTCGCGACGCTTCGCGCGAAAATGATTCGCCTCGCGGCTGAGATCGGCGATGGCCTGATATTCGCGAATGCAGCTCGCAGTCACATGCCTTCGGCACTCGCCGACGTGCCTCTGAACCGCAAAGGAAAAGAATTTTTTATGGCCAACATGATTCCCACGTGTGTCCATGACGACCTCGAAGTGGCGCGCGCAGTGAATCGAAAAACCTTGTCCGGCTACGCCATGTTGCCGAACTATCGCAATTACTGGCGCGCGGCCGGGTATGCGGCAGAGATGGACGCGGTCGAGCGCTGCATTGCTGACAACGCGCGCGAGAAAATCGGCGCCTGTTTGTCGGATAAGTGGCTCGACGACACCACTATCGCCGGCCCCGCGTCGCGTGTACGCGACGAAGTGGAGCGCTGGTATAAGGCGGGTATTTCCACACCAATTCTCGTACCCAGTTCGGCCAACGGTGGGCAGATGCAGGCCTTTGAAGAAATTTTTGCCGCATTCGCCTGACAGCGCCCCGTCAGCGTGTGACCGGATTTGGCTTGCGTCGCCGAGGAATCGATTACGGCGCGACCGCTTGCATCGCTTGAATGTCCGTACTAATCAGTTAGAACGCTTAATGCGATAGAACGATGGATGTGGACATCCTGCCGACGCAATAGGGTTATTTAGGGCTGGGCGTCAGCGACCTTGGCACCTGGGCGGATTTCGCAATCAACAGGCTTAGTCTTGAAGCGCGGTGTAAACGACTAGAGGCAGCGGGCATCACCTGCCGCTATGGCGACGCGGCGGCTCTCGAGCGACACCGAGGGCAACCTGATCCAGTTCAACGTGTTCAAAAGTGCTCTGGCCAGGTCGGCTCCCTGAGACCAGCGTGCCGCCTCCGGCCTAGCAGGCAGCCATGCGGAGACAAGAACCCCGTTCAGACGCCACCGAGGCCGAGCGCCGCCCGGAAACGATACTTCACCATAATGCCGTCGCGCGGCGGCAATACCATCGTCGGATTACCCGCCTGCACCTTGATCGCTGCGAAGCAGCTATCACCGCCGGCGTGCAAACGCTCTCGGTAGGTCGTGACGCCATCGAAATCGGTGATCTCACGGCTGTCTGAAATACCGTTGGCAAGCGCAATCGCGGCGAGGTCCGTTGTGCCAGCGGTGTGGGTTAACTGCTCGCCCGTCTCTCCGTAGCGTTCGTTGTCGATCACAGCGATGGCGAGATTGGTCGGTCCCCGATTCGCCACTGTCGCAAGTGAGCCCATCCCCATCAGCATCTCACCGTCACCGGTGATCACCAGCACCTGGCGCTGCGGTTGCGCGAGAGCGAGGCCGAGGCCGGTCGCTACCGCAAGCCCCATGCCGCCCCACAGATAAAAGTTATTGTCGTGGTCGGCTACGGCCGCCGCATCCCAGGTAGTGCCGCCGAGGCCGGTCACCAGTAGCAAATCGCCGCGTTCACGGAGTAACTCAGCGACTACGGCGCGACGTTCAAGTGGGCCGCTCATTCGACGAAGGCCTTGGCGCCAATCAAGCGCTGGCTTATGAGCAAAGCTGCCGGCCCGCCGCCAGCGAAACATTGCGTGCCGGCCGCGTGCAGGGTCGCGTAGGCCGCGCCTGGATCTTCGAGACGATTCAAATGCACGCCCATCGTATCCAGCACAGGCGCGAGCGCCGTCCCCATTGGCACTTGCCAGGGATTTCCCTCGCCCCACTCGCCGCGCATGGTGATCAGCATCAGTAAGGGAAACTGGCAGGCGCGCGTGATGGAGGCGATTGCATTCACGCAGTTCCCAAGTCCACTCGATTGCATTAACACCGCCGCACGCTGCCCGCCCAGCCACGCGCCAGCGGCAAGTGCTACGCCCTCTTGTTCGGTCGTCAGCGCGATCGCCTCAATTGACGGTTCGGCGAGTGCTTGATTCAGCAGTTGCTTGTGCCCTGCATCGGGGACGTAGGCAATCTGGCGAACGTCCAGCGCACGCAGCGCGCGAAACAGTTCGTCGGGCCAGGCCGGGGTACTTTGTGAATTCATAGTTCCATTACAATCGCGTATTCAAGTCCTGTCGTTGTCAGCCTGCCAAAACGCGAAATCGTATGTTTATCGTTGTGCCCCATTGGCGTCTACTCACCTGCGACCGCGCCAGTTTACACGTTGCCTGGCCGTACGCGCTTGGCGTACGGGCCTACATCAAGCGGCGACGCACTGTGGCGCGATAATCATGAACGCAACGCATGCAGGCCACGATCAGGGTCGTGGCACCGTAGTCGTCGCGCTGCTCGCGACGACTTCCGTGCAGGCGCTCGTCACAATGGTGACGCTCACCGTATCCGTGATGGCTCCGCAACTCGCCGTTGAGCTCGACCTGGATCGATCGTTGATCGGGGTCTACGCCTCGCTGTGTTATGTCGGCGCTATGATCGGGACACTGACTGCCGGCGGTTTTGTGGCGCGTTTGGGAGCTATCCGCTTCAGCCAATTGTTGATGGTGTCCTGCGCACTGGCTTTACTCATTTGTCTGGGTGCACATTGGTCGTTGTTTCTATTGTCAGCGGTGCTCTGTGGCCTCGCCTACGGGCCGACTACACCTGCCAGTAGTCATCTTCTCGCGCGCCACACGCCGGCGCGCTTTCTGTCGCTCAGTTTTTCGATCAAGCAAACGGGCGTGCCGCTCGGTGGGCTGCTCGCCGGCCTGCTGGTGCCGTGGTTTCTGAGCGTGGTCAGCTGGCAAATGACACTTATCCTGGTGGCAGTTATCGTCGCCAGCGCGAGCATCTTATTGCAGCCCATTCGCGCGCGCTTTGACAGTGGCCTGCAGCGCAGCGCACCCCTATTACGCGGCAATATTCTGGGGCCGTTACGCCTGATCTTCTCGCGCCCGGAGTTACGCCTACTCGCGATTGCTACGTTCTTCTTCTCGGCCACGCAGCAGAGCTACATCTATTTTCTGGTGACCTTTCTTGAAACCGGTAATGGTTGGACCAACCAGCAAGCCGGGCTCGCATTGTCCGTGCTCGGTGCCGCGGCAGTCTGCGGCCGAATCTTCTGGGGACGGCTGGCCGATACGAGCGGACGTAGCCAACATCTTCTTGGCCTCCTCGCGCTGGGAATGGCGGTTGCGACGGCGTTAACCGGGCAGGTCACGGAGGCGTGGCCGGCGTGGTCCGTTTATGCGCTGTGTGCGCTATTTGGTGCCACCGGCGCTTCGTGGAACGGGGTCTATCTGGCCGAGATCACCCGTCGCGTGCGCCCGGAAGATGTCAGCCGTGCTACCGGAGGCGGGCTTTTCGTCACCTTTTTCGGAGTCGTGGTGGCACCGCCATTATTCGGTCTCATGCTGGCCATAAGTGGTAGTTTCTCGCCTGCTTACGCCATCCTTGCCGTCGCGACGACCGTCATCGGGGCGGTCATGCTGCGCCCCGCGAAACATCACTGAGATGGGGTAAGACGTCGAGATTTTGGTTATCGTTGCCGCACTTATGCGCCCACTTCACCACCTAAAACTGCCCGCACTCGCGCTCTTGTTTACCCTGCTCGTGGTGCAACTCGCAGCACTCGCGAGCGAAGCGCAGCCAATTGATGTGCTGCGCGCCCACGTTAGCGCCGGTATTGCGGTACTCAACAACGACGGCGAGGACAGTGCCGAAGACTACACCAACCAACAACAGCAACTGTGCGCGATCGCCCACGAAATGTTCGACATCTATGCGTTCTCACGGCTCGTGCTGGCTGACAATTGGAGCGCGTTCTCAAGCGTTGAGCAAAATGATTTCGTCGCCACGTTTGGTGAGTTTCTGTGCCGCTACTATCTCAGCCGACTACAGGCGCATTACAGTAACGAGCAAGTCAGTTTCACCAGCCAGTCCATTAAGTCCCCCAATCGCGCCGTCGTTTCGGTGACAGTGCGCTGGCGTAACACCGATGTTCCGATCGAAGTGCGCATGGCGCTCCGCGATAACCGTTGGCGTGCTTACGACATCGTTATGGCGGGGATAAGTGGTGTGATGATTTATCGGGCGGAATTCCAATCGTTGTTCGCGAGGTCGAGTCCCCAGGGGGTGCTCGACGAACTGCGCTCGCGCATCAACCGGCACGGTTTGGCGACCGCGCCATGACGCCAAGGAACAGCGTGGTGTGCACAGCTACGTCGCGGGTTGCCGGCAGTCAAGCAGCGAGGCGTATAGCAATTGGCCGATTAGATTGAAAATTTTGTGACGTGATGGGTCGTGCAAGAGCGGCATTGGGGATGAGGATTTGGTCCCTGCGAAACCGCGCTAACGCCCAACATCGCCAACGCCGCAACCGGTGGTGCTGGGGACTGTTGTGCCCCCATAATTTCGCAGCCTGCTAGCCGGTTGCCACACTCGCCTTTTCCTCGGCGTCATCGGATTCGTCTTCTTCAGTTTCAGTCAGACTGTCCAACAATTCTTCATCCAGCTCTGGAATCTCCAACAAGTCGCTTTCGTGTTCGCTCAACGACTTGATTTTCTCATTGGCCTTCACGCAGAGGTCACGCATGTCACGCAGCGTCTCCAGTAGTGGCGTGACCTTCTCCATCTCGGCCTTTTGCACTTCAAGTTTCTGCTCGATCTTCGTTTTGTCTTTACGCGTGGTACGCAGCTGGGTCTCGACAAGGCCTCGAATCCGCGCTTCGTCGAGTTTCTGTTTTTTCAGAGCCTTGAGCTTCTTGATGACGTTATCAGGCGTGTCAGCGAGTGCTTTGGATATGGCTTTCAGCTCATTCTGCTTGGCAGCAACTTCGGCTTTGGCCTTTTTAATCGATTCGGCGTTTTCGGTTTTGCCGATCTCGGCGCGTCGTTCGGCAGCTTCCCGGGCGGTTGACGATTCGGTAACTTGCGCTTCAGCCGCTGTCAGCGCCTTCTGCATGGTTTCCACCTGTGCAGTCATGTCGGCGATTTGAGTGGCAGTTTCCTCACGCGTACGTTCGATGTTGGCGTCGGCTTCTTTGGACCGCTTGATCGAGCTGGTCAGGGCGGTGCGGAGTTCTTCGGAACTGCATTCGGGATCCAGTCCCAGGGCCTCTGTGGCGGCGCCCATCAAGATTTGTTTGCTGATTGCCAGGTCCTTCCAGACCTTTAACTGAATCTCGATATCTGTGTGCAACACTAAGAATTTGACCTCTGTAATATAAAAATTGGCGGGCAGACTAACATATTAGGGCCCTGAGTCGTCGTTTTGGCGCCCTGGCTGCAGCCGAACCACCAGAGTAATGCCGGCACAAACCAGTACGCCGCCAACCAGATGATAAAGCTGCAAATGCTCTCCGAGCAGGCCAACGGCCATTAAAGTGGCGAAAATTGGCAGCAAATTAATGAATACGGACGCCCGCCCTGGTCCCACGACGCCAACACTGATATTCCACATGGTGGTTGCCAACATGGTCGGGATCAGGGCCATGAAAAGCAATCCTGCGACCACCGGCGCGCTCCATTGGAACGTTTGCACGGTGAAACTCTCCACCACGTAGAACGGCAGCAATACCAGCATCCCACCTATCGCAGTCAGATACATGGTCAGTAGCGGCGGCAAACCAGCGATCCAGCGATGGAGGTTGATCGAGTACAGCGCGTAGAAAACCACGGCGAGTAGAACCAGCAGATCCCCAGGATTGAAAGCGAGCCCCACAATCACCGCCATATCCATCCGCGCGACCATCACCACGATGCCCATCGCAGCTGCTGCGATACCGATTTGCTGGCCGTAGGACACGCGCTCGCGCAGTACCAGCCACGCAATCACCACCGTGATCATCGGCTGGGCGGCACTAACGAGACCCACATTGGTCGCCGTGGTGTGTTGAACTGCGGCGACCAGCAAGGTGCTGCCACCCGCCATAAACAGACCAAGCAACAAAAACTGCACAGCACGGGTGCGAATGTAGGACCAATGGAGCAGCGCTTGGCGGGCCGCCAATGGCGTCAGCAATGACACCGCGCACAACCAGCGCCAGAACGAAAATCCGATCGGCGGGACCAACTCCGCAACACTCTTGGCGACGATCACGCCCGAGGCCCACAGCATCATCACGGTGACCAGCATCACGTACGCGACATGCACACTCACTGTTCCGTGCCGCTGGTCTGAACTCACGCATTCCCCCTTTCTCGCGTCACGGCGTCTCGCGGCCTCATGCGACTTGACTCTGCGCTCGCCTGCGGCAATAAATGCCTCCCATCTGTCCGCATCGGCAGCATGCCGAAATACGGGGCGGCGATTGTAATCTTAAAGTCTGGCAAAGGAGCCGTGATGATCACCAAAGGCATAAAACAACTGTGCGCAGAGGCCGAACAGGAAATTGAGACCATGACCGTCGAGCAGGTGATGGCGGCCCGCAACGATCCGGACGTGCAGTTAATCGATATTCGGGATATCCGCGAGTTGTGGCGTGACGGCACGATTCCAGGTGCCAGTCATGCACCGCGCGGCATGCTGGAATTCTGGGTTGATCCGGCCAGCCCTTACCATCGCGAAGAGTTTGCTTCGGGCAAGAAATTCATTTTTTACTGCGCTGGTGGCATGCGTTCGGCGCTGGCCGCACAGTCGGTACACCGCATGGGGCTGGCGCCAGTGGCACACATGGCCGGCGGCTTCGGCGCATGGGTTAAGGCCGAGGGTGAAGTCGAAGCCAAAGAGGCGAAACTACCGCAAGCCAAGTAAAGCACGCTCGCAATGGGGCCGCGCCCGACGCGGCCCTGACCGCAAACCCGTGCGCGCTATTCAGATAGCGAGGCCGGTACCTTCCGCGAATTGGCGCATACAAAAGTAATCCCGCCACGCCGTAATTTTGCCATTAGTGACTTCGAACACACCCGCAACAGGAAGGCCAAAGGCCTTGCCGGTCGGTGGTGTAAAGTGATCGAGGCGCTCGTTCATCACCAGATTGCCAACCGCCACCTGCTCGAGCGTTTCTACGCGCACCGGGCCGGTAATTTCAAAAAAGCCGGCCAGAGTTGAACGCACCCCTTCCGGTCCGACGACAGCCGGGAATGGCATGTTTTGGTAGACACAATCGTCAGCGATGTAGGCCAGGCAGCTATTCAGGTCTTGAGTCAGGGCCGCGCAGAATGCGTCGACAGTTTCTTCCGGTGTCATGATTTACTCCTGTTTCTGATTACCGAACCGCAGAGCAACTGGCTGCACCGTGAAATTGCCACTTCGCACGGCGTTCTGCAGTGCTCTTAATAATCTTGTACCAGGCACACTCTTTGCTCGCCGGTATGCTCGTGCACTTTTGCACCGGTTTATTAAGCGTGCCGAAGCGCCCGTTCCGTTTAGCTCCATTGTCCGCCGCGCGCCGGATTGCTGCGCGAGCGACGCGGATTCGCTCGAGAGCGTTTGGCGACCGAGCGGGTCCGCGGGGCAGCCGGAATTAACTGGTGTTCACCGTCGCCAACCAGATCGTTGCGTCCCATCTGTTTTAGGGCGTCGCGCAACAGTTCCCAATTCGCTTCGTCGTGCGAGCGCAGGAACGCCTTGTGCAAACGCCGTTGCTTAATATCCTTCGCCGTAGACAGCCGTTCGCCTTTGTAGCTGAGTTTCTTCAGTGGGTTGCGGCCGGAGTGATACATCGCCGTCGCCAGTGCCATGGGTGAAGGGTAGAAAGTTTGCACCTGGTCAACACGAAATTTATTACGCTTCAACCACAACGCAAGCTTGACCATGTCGCTGTCCTCACAGCCGGGATGGGCAGCGATGAAGTATGGGATCAGGTATTGCTTCTTGCCGGCGTCACGGGAAAAACGCTCGAAGAGTTTCTTGAATTTGTAGTAGCTGCCCATGCCGGGCTTCATCATTTTGCTGAGCGTCGCGTCTTCGCTGTGTTCCGGGGCGATCTTCAGGTATCCCCCAACATGATGGGTGACCAGTTCCCGCACATACTCTTCGTCCAGCACCGCGAGGTCGTAGCGCAGGCCAGACGCGATTAGGATGCGCTTCACGCCGGGCAATTCACGCGCTTTGCGATAGAGCGCCGTAGTTGGTGCATGACTGGTTTCCAGGTTGCTGCACACGCTCGGATAGACGCACGACAAACGCCGACAACTGGCCTGAATTTCATCGTCCTTGCAGTTAAGTTGATACATGTTGGCGGTCGGGCCACCGAGATCGGAAATCACTCCCGTGAAGCCCGGCACTTTGTCGCGGATATCTTCTATCTCGCGCAGAATCGACTCCTCCGACCGACTCTGAATCACGCGCCCCTCGTGCTCGGTAATCGAACAAAAAGTACACCCGCCAAAACACCCGCGCATAATATTGACCGAGGTTTTGATCATCTCGTAAGCGGGAATTTTCGCGTCGCCATAGCTTGGATGAGGACGCCGCTGATACTGGAGATCGAACACGCCGTCCATTTCATCAGTTAACAGAGGAATAGGCGGCGGATTAACCCACACCTCGCGCCGACCATGCCGCTGAACCAGAGTGCGCGCATTATGCGGATTGGATTCCTGGTGCAGCACGCGCGCCGCGTGTGCATAGAGCGCCGAGTCGTTGCTAACCTTCTCGAATGACGGCAAGCGAATACAGACGTGTTCGCGATCTTTCCGAACCTGCCTCTGCAAGGGCATCGGAATGACTCGCACGGTTTTTGCATCGTCCTTCTCATTCTCCGCGCAGGCACTGCTACCGTCCTTGTAGTCGTAGGGATTTGGCATTTTGTCGATTTGCTTCGGCCAGTCGATGCGGGTTGAGTCGATCTCGGTCCAACCCGCGGGCGTGGCCTCGCGCACCACGACACTGCCGCGAATGTCGGTCAGTTCCGCAATCTTGTGACCCCGCCCGAGCTTGTGCGCGATCTCTGCAATCGCCCGTTCGGCGTTGCCGTACAACAACATGTCGGCATCTGAATCAATCAACACGGAGCGGCGCACTTTGTCACTCCAGTAATCGTACTGCGCGATACGGCGCAGACTGGCTTCGATACCGCCAATGACGATCGGTGTTTCCCGAAAGACCTCCCGACACCGTTGAGCGTAGACAATCACGGCACGCTCAGGTCGTTTGCCGGCGGCGCCATGAGGCGTATAGGCGTCATCACTACGCAGGCGCAGATCAGCGGTATAGCGGTTGATTAATGAATCCATATTGCCGGCCGTGACACCGAAAAAAAGATTCGGTTGGCCAAGCGCGGTGAACGCGGCAGTACTGTTCCAATCCGGTTGCGCGATGATGCCGACCCGAAATCCCTGCGCCTCCAGAAACCGCCCCATGACGGCCATGCCGAAGCTCGGATGGTCCACGTAGGCATCCCCGGTCACCAGGATGACGTCACAACTGTCCCACCCCAACTCGTCCATTTCTGCTCGTGAGGTGGGCAGCCACGGTGCCGTGCCATAGCACTCGGCCCAGTAACGCGGATGTTCAAAAAGATGGGGGGCGCTGAGATGCATGCGGCTATTGTAGTGCACTGCGGCAAACGTTCCTTACAACGAGTCAGCGGACGCACACGCCACCAATTCAGGAAGGTTTCAGCTTTCGCGCAGACTCACCAACATGCGAAACAACTGGCGCGCAGCTTTAGGCGCCTGGCCGCGCTCGCTTTCCTGCCGCGCGCTGCGCAGCAGCTGCACCAGCTGTTGACGGTCCAATTGTGCGAAGCGCTCGCCGAGCGTATCGATCAATTCGGTCTCGCCGGCTAGCAAACGGTCCCGCCAGTCCTCAACGTCATGAAAGACGCGCACTGCATCACCGTGCGGACGGAGTAACTTTTCCAGTGCTTCAGTTACCGCGTCGACGTCTTCGCGGGCCAGTAAGCCACTGGTAAAGCGCAGCTGACGCTGGCGTGCCCGGCGCTCCAAATCACGTGTCGCGAGCAGTGCCTCACGGGTTTCGTCGAGCAGCGGTATCTGCGCGAGTTGTTTTACCGACAGGTTTAATAAGCGTAGCGCCAGGTCCTGGACCGCCGCGAGATCACGCTTGACCTGGGATTTACTTTTCGGCCCGCCATCCTGTTCGTCGCCAGGCTCACTGTTCTGTTCGTCCTGATGCCACGCTGGGCGGCGTTTACGCGCCATATTGATAACCCAAGCGGCATTGCGCAGACGCTATCGCGAGCGCCGCGCGGCCCGGGCACGGTAAACTTACGCATATGCCACTCACTCGCATCATCCTTATTGCCCGCATTCTGGAACGCGCAGTCATCGCTCTCGGCATCCTCGCTCTGCTCTATCGCGCGACACTATACGCCTTGATCGATAAACCTGTTGGCGCTGCGTGGGGCACCGGCGACGTCATCGATTTTGCCCTCGGCATGCTGCTATTCATGCTCGGTGGCCTTTGCGCACTCAGTGGCGTCATGTGGTACTCGCAGGCAGCGATGCAGGACAAGGGGCGTGCGTATCGGCCAGTGTTGATCGGGATGACGACCTTCGTGGCCTATTATTTGATTCACCCGCACGTACCGGTGCTGTTTTCAGCGCCGCCGTAAACTGAGGAACACACAATGAAGCAGCGCCATTTCGAAATGATCGAGACCAACGGGGTCACGCTCAATACGGTCGTCGAGGGCGATGGCCCATTGTTGATATTGCTGCACGGCTGGCCGCAGTGCTGGTACCTGTGGCGGCATCAGATTGACCCACTCATCGCCGCCGGCTATCGAGTCGCGGTTCCTGACCAACGGGGTTATGGCGCAAGCAGCAAACCGGCGGCTGTCGAGGCGTACAACATTCGCGCGCTCGCCGACGACGTCGATGGCATCGCAGCCGCGCTCGGCCACGAAACTTACACCCTGATTGGACATGATTGGGGCTGCCTAGTCGCGTGGAACACGGCGCTGCTACACCCGCGGACCTGCACAGCGGTGATGGGGCTTTCGGTGCCCTTCTGGCGCCCCACCGATGCGACGGTTAATCCGCCGGGCATGGACGATAAATTCTGGTACATCCGCTATTTCCAGGCACCTGACGTTGTTGAAGCGGAGCTTGAGGCCGATCTCGAGTCGAGCCTGTTGCAGCTCTACTACGGCCTTGCTGCCGACTCGCCGTTCGGTGCGTGGATGAAGCAACTCGAACGTCCGGCGAGCGCGACTCTGCTCGAAGCGCTGCCCAAAACCGACCACCTGCCAACCTGGCTATCAGCAGAAGATTTTGAAGTTTATCTGGCGTCTTACCGCGAGAGTGGATTTCGTGGGCCGTGCAACTGGTATCGCAACATTCCCACCAACAATGCCGCGACGCCGGAGCTGGAAGGCGCACGCTTCACCCAACCTGCGGCGTTTGTAGCTGGCGCGGAAGACGATGTCCTGCTTTACGACCCTGAATGGCGGACACACTTTCCTGCGCACTTCGATGATCTGCGTTTTATCGACATCATCGACGGGGCCGGACATTGGTTGCAGGTTGAAAAGCCGGACGAAACGACGGCTCAGATACTACGCTTTCTGGATGGTCTCGCGACGCCGTGACGTAAGCGGTCACCATGCGTCCAGGTACGAAGCATTTGAACGCCAGCTAAGGCGGTTGGTTTTAGTGCGCTCGTTGCGGTTTTAGTGTGTACAGGCCGTCTTCAAGCTTACCGAAGTACTCGCCAACGTCCGGATGATTCACCGGCGTTCCGCTTTCGTCGTGGAGCAGATTCTGCTCCGAGACATAAGCCACATAGCTGGTCTCGGCGTTTTCTGCGAGCAAGTGATAGAAGGGCTGGTCCTTGCGCGGGCGGACATCAACCGGAATCGAATTCCACCATTCCTCGGAATTGCTGAAGGTCGGGTCGACATCGTAAATCACCCCGCGAAACTCGTAGATCCGGTGGCGGACCACCTGTCCGATGGGGAATTTAGCGTTGCGAACAATTTCAGTCATGCTGGCCCAATGGCGGCGTCAAGGTGGCGGCAGTCTAACCCAGAACTCTCACGAGGGATTTCGACCACTACGGCAGTGTCCGCACTCAGCGGTCATTGTAGTCACTAATAGCGGTCATCTCGGGAAGTCCAGGCCGGAGTAAGATGAAGTATGAAACACACGACTAAAATGCGTAACCTCGGGCGGTTTTGAATTCCGTCTGGCCGATTGACGACGCCACATCCACCCCTCGACGGTGCTATTGAGCCCATGCTTGCAGACTTACACACCCATACAAATGCGTCGGACGGCAGCTTGAGTCCGGACGACCTGCTGGATAGGGCAAGCGCCGCCGGCGTGACTTTGCTCGCCATTACCGACCACGACACAACGGCCGCCTATGCGACGCTGACCGCTCCCAAACGCGCCGCTCTGCGTTTGATTGGCGGCATCGAATTTTCGACTTTCTGGCAACGGCAAGGGGTACATATTGTTGGTCTGAACATCGACCCCGACCATGCGGCTATGCATGCTGCTTGCACCAGCCAGCGTGCTGCCCGGCAGCAACGTGCCGAAGCTATTGCCGAGCGCCTGCGCAAGCAGGGTGTCAGCGGAGCCTACGAGGGCGCGGCCAGCTTCGCTGCGAATGACAACATCGGTCGGCCGCACTTCGCCGCCTATCTCGTCAGCATCGGTGCCGTGACGACTGCGCAGCAGGCGTTCCGAAAATATCTCGGCGGGCGGCATGATGCCGCGGGTCTGGACCACTGGGCCCCCATGCCCGAGGTCATCAATTGGATTCGGGGTGCGGGTGGCACGGCCGTGCTTGCCCACCCATCCAAATACGGCCTGACCCACCGAAAAATGAACGCATTAACCCGGGCTTTTCGGGATTCCGGCGGTGAAGCGATTGAAGTCGTTTCGGGCGGTCAGAGCGAAGAATTGACGCGCACACTCGCACAACTTTGTCAGCGCCATGAACTCGCCGCCTCAGTGGGTTCAGACTTTCATGAACCCGGTAAGGCCTGGGCGGCACTTGGCAAAATGCCCGCCCTGCCCGCCGACCTGCAGCCCGTGTGGGACTTGTGGTAACGGCACTGACAGGTTCGCAAAGCGCTAATTGGCCGCTTGTATCAGCGCCCCGTGACCGCGTGAGTGGCGGTGCGAAACCGCGCCGATTGCTCCTCGCTACCCCGTAGCTCACTATTGATTGCATTCTCAGTGGTGACGGCGTGTTCGACGATGCTGGCGAGATCAATAATACGTTTCGATTCGCGTACTGCAGTGGCGGAATTCTCCGCTATTTCATGGGCCATGGTCAGCGCCGCCGGCAGTAGTTCATCAGCGCGCAGAACATGATTCAACAACCCCCAGGTAAGGGCCCGCTCGGCGTCGAAACGGCGCGCGGTGAAGATCAACTCCTTCGCTCGCGCCGCACCGACCAGACGCGGCAACATTGCCGCGCCAACGACCAGACCGTAAGCGGCCCCCGGTAATCTGAAAGTCGCGTGCTCGGCCGCAAGCCGTATATCACATGCGATAGCCAGCAAAGCACCGCCGCCGAAGCAGTAACCGTTGATTGCGGCGATTAACGGTAGCGGCGAGGCCTGAAAACGCTCAACCGCACGATAGGCCGAACTAGTGCCACCGCCAGCGGCACCTGGTTCAACGCCCGTCGCCTCAAGCATGTCCTGGCCGGCGCAAAATGCTTTGTCACCGCAGCCAGTAACAACCACAGCGCGCACCTGGTCATCATCCTCGGCACGTTCGAGCGCTGCCACCATAGCGTCCGCCAGTTCGCGGTTGATCGCGTGCAGGCGCTCTGGTCGGTTAAGTTTGAGCACACGCACGTGCCCTTCACTAATCTCCTCCAATACACCGCCCATGTTTTATAACGGTCCCGAGCGGACTGGGTCTTTGCCGTCCCAGCCTTTCGCGGCGTCTTCGATGACAGCGAACATATCGAGGTAGATCGGATTGTTGTCCCACAATTCGATGAAATGGCCGACGCTATCGACGGTATCGAAATAAGTTAACGGCGCGCCACCGATCGTGCATTCGAAGGCAGCTTCGTGCCCAAGCTCACGGTACTGGGCGCAAGTCGCGGCATAATCTTCCGGCATCATGCCGAAGTGGTGCACGCCAATTCTTCCCGCGTCGAGGAATTCCTTGTACACCGACGGCGAATCGTCTTCACAATAAATAAGTTCAATCTGTACATCACCTGAGTTCCCCAGTGCTACCGTGATATCGGCATTCGAGGGGCTGCCCCGATAACGCTGGTTGTCCAGCGCGAGGTGCTCAAGCTTGAAAAACGGGCCTACCTTAAGGACTTCCGTCCAGTATTTGAGCGCGGAATCGAGATCGCGGACCACATAAGCCAGTTGCCGTAATGTGTAGAGTGGTTGGGTCATTGCTTCCTCCCCGGGGTAGCGGTTTCAATAGTGAAGGTAACCCGAACCGGCGACGGCGAGAAGTCTCGCCGCGCCATTTATCACAACGATTGCCGCACCTGACGCTCTGCTGAGCTGCGAGGTCAACGCAAATCGGTGGCCGGGCGCTGACACTGACGGCGCGCACCGGGCGGCTTAACAAGGATTTTGTATGCGTGACCACGCCCGTGCCATTGGCGAACAACAAGCCTATGCCCGCCACCTTGGCGTCCAGGTTGTCTCTGCGGTTACCGACGCCGCGGTACTCAAACTCCCCTATCAGGCCTTTCTTGGCGGCGAACGTATTAACGGAGGTGCAATCAGTTCTCTGATTGACCTGGCGGCCACTTGTGCCTTCTGGACCCATCCGGACTGCACCGACGAGGCACGCGGCGCGACTGTCGGCTTTACGGTTAACTTTCTGAAGCTCGGCGTAACCAGCGATTTGCTTGCCAGTGCGAGGGTGCGCCGGCGAGGCGGTACCTTGTGCGTCGGCGAAGTCTCGGTGACCAATGAGGCGGGCGAGGAAGTCGCCTTTGCCACCGTAACCTACAAGCTCAATCCGGCGGGCCGTCGCTAGTGGCAGACACAAACCGCACGACGGGTGCGCTATTTTTCGGCCCCAGCTTGCGAGCCAGCACGCGGCCGTCGACACTAAGTGACTCAACTCACCGTCACGGCGCGCTTGCGCACGAAGGAAAATAACCATGAAGAATGTTTGCCGCCTGCTCTCACTTGCCTTGTTTGTTATTGCACAACCATCAACAGCAGCTGATGCGGCGCTGCAGGCTGCTGCCACAGGTGGGCACCGTGCAGCCGACAATATCGCGCGCAATAGCGCCCGTCATCCGGTTGCAACACTCGAGTTCTTCGGTCTCCGAGCGGATATGACGGTCGTCGAGATCTGGCCCGGCGGTGGCGGCTGGTATACCGAGGTGCTGGCACCATATCTGCGCGGTGCTGGCGTGCTCTACGCGGCCAACTACGACGGCAGCACCGGGGTAGAGTATTTCGCCCGCAACGCCGAGGTCCTGAAGCAAAAGCTGGCCGCGAATCCCGCCGTCTATGACAAGGTGAATGTGACCTCGCTGATGCCACCAAACAGCGTATCTCCTGCCCCGGCCGGCAGCGCTGATCTGGTCGTGACGTTTCGAAACTTGCACAACTGGGTGCGCGACGGACGCGCCGAGGCCATGTTTGCTGCGGCGTTCACGCTGCTGAAACCGGGCGGCACACTGGGGCTTGTTGCGCACCGCGGGACTGACGCTATGGTCGGCGCCGAATCCGCTAAAACTGGTTATCTGGCCGAAAGTGAGGCCCTGCATCTGGCCGCGGCAGCCGGATTCGAATTCGTCGCCAAGAGCGAGATCAACGCCAATCCGCGCGACACTAAAGATCATCCGAAAGGCGTGTGGACGTTGCCGCCGAGCTATCGTGCCGGCGACGTTGAACGAGATAAATATGCGGCCATCGGCGAAAGCGATCGCATGACAATGAAGTTCACTAAACCCGTGCAGTGATGTATGCCGTGCGCACTACGCTGCGAACGGTGTCTCGCCGCAGCGCGAATCGGCGATGACAGGAGCGGCAACCCGCGTTCTGGTGCAGGGCGTCGGCGCGGTCGGTGGCATTATCGCCAGCGATTTGCTCGCGCATGGGCATGCGGTTGATTTGGTCACCAATAATGCGGCGATCACAACCGCATTGAACACGGCCGGATTACGCCTCGAACACGCCGGAGAACATCACCATTGGCCGGCGCGGGCCTGGACTCGGACGTCCGAGTTGAGCACCGCACAGCGCTATGACGTAGTCATACTCAGCATGATGGCCGGACAGGTCGTCCCAGCGGTGACCGAGAGCGTAAACCTCCTGGCTAAAGGCGGCTATTTCGTCGCTTTACAGAACGGTTTCGTAGAGGACGCCGTCGCTGCAGTTTGTGGGCACGAACGGGTAGTTAGTGGCAGTGTCGTTTTCGGCGCCACGATGACCGAACCCGGTGTTTATCACCACACGTTCCGCGGTCGTTTGTATCTTGGCGAACTGGATGGCGCAGTCAGTGTCCGCATTAACGCACTCGCAGACTTGCTGAAGGGCAGCAGTGATATCGTCGTCAGTAACAACATTCTCGGCGTGCTATGGAGCAAGCTGGCATGGAATTGCGCGGTCTCCGCACTGTGCGCAGTGTCCGGCAAATTGCTCGGCGAACTGCTCGAAGATGACGACGCCCGGGTGCTTGCACTGAACAGTTATCGCGAAGCGCTCGATACTGCACGAGCACATGACATCGTGCTGGAGCGTGTTGCCATCGATCACGAGAAATATTATTTGCCGCGAGGCGCCAGCGCCGCGGAGACCGCCGCACTTTCGCGCCGCTTCGCCGCGTTGGCTGAACGATATCAGGGCGTTAAACCATCGACCTTAGGCAGTCTCGAACGGGGCCGTAAAAGCGAGATTCCGTGGTTAAACGGTTACCTGGTTGAACAGGGAAGAGCGCTCGGAACAGACGTCAGGGTCAACGCGGCGCTAACGGCCATGGTGCTCGAAATTGAATCTGGTGCGCGCCGTATCGATACGGCCAATATCGGTATCTTGAAAATGCAGATCGGCTAGGCAAGTCGTTACAAGCGCCGGGCCTTTCCATAGTGCGCTGGCCGCCCGGCTGGGCACCTCAATGCAACTTGCTGGGGCTACTGTCGATCGTCATACGACGTTTCACCAACGCTTCCTTGAGGGTCTCATTTGGCGCCAGGCGTAGCGCCTGATCAAGTTCGTGGCGCGCCATATCCGGCACTCCGGCGGCAATCCACATATCGACGCGTTCGACATGGAACGGGAATGGTTCGGGGGCGATCAACAACTGGTAGCCGGAATAGTCCAGGTTAGCTGCGTGATCATCGCGCTGGCTTGCCAACATGCGCAAATTGTTCAACATACGCAGCACGATATCGACGGGGGTGGCCTCTGGAAACGCGCGTTCAATCGGCAACCCCGTTTGCTCCAGCCATTGACGTTGCACGGCTGGGTCAATGACCTGCATCTGAAACGGATCGGCATAAATGCCTTCGACCGCCACCAGGAAGTGCTGCGGAAAATTGATGCCAGTGGCACGTAAATTGAGCGCCTCAGCGACGCCAAGCACCACCAGAGCCAGAGTAATCGGAATGCCCTCGCGGGTTCGCAGTACTTGTTCGAGAGAGCTGTTGTCGCTGGTGTAATAGGTCTGCGAGCCACTGAAGCCCTCACTATGAAGGAAC
This sequence comes from Proteobacteria bacterium UBA981, assembly GCA_002292285.1. Classification (GTDB taxonomy): domain Bacteria; phylum Pseudomonadota; class Gammaproteobacteria; genus UBA981. The sequence goes on along the minus strand of DBBP01000029.1, from coordinate 50,781 downwards.
GTGATCAGGGCTTCTCCGCTAGCGACCGCACCCGCGAGATCCGCCAGACGCTGAAGTTCCGACCGACACCATTGCTCATCAGTTTCGGGGTGCAAAATCCGTGCAACCAGCAACGCGCCACTGATCACGCCACCGCGCTCGCGGGCGAATTCTCGGAACTCTTCGCTTAAGGGTGGTTCATACACAGTAGCGACATTCTAGCGCTTCCCGAAGCGAGCATCGCGTGCGAGCGTTCGGCATATTGCAGTGAATGTTCGCTCGCGCGAAGATAGCGATGAAACTCACGAGCGAGACCGCCCACTAATGACCGAAACTCCGCGCGGCAGCATCATCGCCGGCATGCTATGGATGTTCTTTATTTCCGTGCTGCTGTTCTGGCTGCCCGGAATAGGTGGTCTCATTGCCGGAGTCGTGGGTGGTATGAAAGCCGGCGGCGTTTTCGCTGGCATGACTGCTGCCGTTCTGCCCGTTGTCATCGTGGGCTGTGCAATGTTCGTCCTGGCAACTGCGATGAGTGGCATGCCAGTCATTGGCGCGCTCGCCGGTGCGGGAGGATTTGTGCTCGCGTTGACTCACGTTGGGCCGCTGTTGGTGGGCGCGATTATCGGCGGTCTGCTCGCCTGACAACGACACGCTTGGGGAGTCGAGCTAGCATGGAATGGACTCTGAACCTTGCTGAGGCGACTGATTACGACACCGTCTATGAGTTGGTCAGCGAATTTCACGCCACTGAGAACATCCAGCTTGCCTCACCCGTGCGTGCCAGCGCAGTCCGCGCACTGCTGGGAAATGACATTTTGGGCAACATCTGGCTAATTAACGGTGATGGCGCGTGTGCGGGCTATATCGCACTCGGTATCGGTTTCAGTCTCGAATTCGGTGGTCGGGACGCGTTTATCGACGAACTTTACTTACGCGCCCCATACCGCGCTCAGGGTGGCGGCCGCTTTGCTATCGAATCGGTCATACAGTTTGCTACTCGGCGTGGCATCAAGGCGCTGCATCTGGAAGTTGAGCGCGGGAAGACGAACGCGCGTCGGCTCTACGCGAGCTGTGGCCTCATCGCGCGCGAAGACTATGTCCTGATGTCAGCGGACCTGCCGTCAGCGGATTGATTGTTTATTTCTTCGCGCCGCTGAATAATGGCGCAGCTACCAACCCGGGCTGTTCCGCGAGCCACCCCGTCACTCGAAGTCAGACAATCGCGCTAACAATTCATCGACGGAGATACGCATGACTGGCACTTTTCAGGCAGTGTTGTTGACTTTGGTTGCGGCTGTCGCAGTCCCGGCGAACGCAGCCGACTATCAGATAGACCCTGCGCATTCGTTTGTTCAATTCCGCGTTCAGCATCTTGGCTACAGTTGGCTGTATGGCCGTTTTAATGGCGTAGATGGCACTTTTTCCTATGACGCCGCCTCCCCGCAGGGCAGTTCAATTCAGGTCAACATCGATACAACCTCGATTGATACCAACCACGCTGAACGCGATAAACACCTGCGCAGCGCCGAGTTTCTCGGCGTCGATACATTTGGGGTGGCGACTTTTACCAGCACCTCGTTCAAGGGCACCGGTGACTCGGGCGTGATGACCGGCGTTCTCAATTTTCACGGCGTCAAGAAGACGATTGAAATCCCCTTGAAAAAACTCGGCGAAGGGCCGGACCCGTGGGGCGGCTACCGAGCCGGCTTTGAGGGTACCTACACGATGACCCGTGCCGATTTCGGCATGGATTTCGATCTCGGCCCCGCCTCCACGACCGTCGAGCTTGAACTCGGCATTGAAGGGACTCGCAAGCAATAGCTGACGCGTGCCGTTATCACCGCCAAAAGGAGAATGACCGATGACTGACCCCATTCGCGCTGCCGAAACGCCCTACGCCACCGAGGTAGAAGCCGGCAAAAGTTATTACTGGTGCGCCTGTGGCAAAAGTGCCAAACAACCATTTTGCGATGGTGCACACGCCGGCACCGATATAACCCCACTGAAATATGAAGCCACGGAAACGCGCAAAGTGTTTTTCTGCGGCTGCAAAGTAACCGGCAAGCAACCCATGTGCGACGGTTCGCATAGCAAATAATCCCGAGCCGGTACGTCCCTCCGGACAGCCCCGGCTGAGCGCACGGGGCCGACGATTGCGTCGGCCCGGTCGCTGATGACACGAAAGAACTTCTCTTCCCGCCTGCCTGCGCGCAAACGGCAGACGTCCCTCAGTATTCGGCGTCCGACTAAACGTCCCAGCCGGGCAAATCCAGGCCTTCGTCAGCCTGCACGCCGAGGCTGTTCAGCGCCATCGACACCAGGTTGTACTGCCCGACAGCAAAGATGAGGTCCATCATTTGGTGGGTGTCGAGATGGGCCGACAACGCCGTCCACGTCGCATCACTGATGAAAGCATCCCCATGTAACTCATCGGTTGCCTGTAATAACAAGCGATCGAGAGCCGGAATGCCGGGCGTATCAGGACCCGTCTTCGCGCTGCGAATCGCGTCATCGTCGAGACCGACCTGGCGCCCGATGACCACGTGCTGCCCCCATTCATAACCCGCCTGACACAAATAGCCGATACGCAGAATAACGAGTTCGCGCTCACGTGCCGCCAAAGTTGACTTAAACAACACATGATTGGCAAACGCGAGCCAGCGACGCATGAGATCGGGGTGATTCAGCATTGTTTTAAACACATTGTGGTCACTTCCGGCCGCCACGAATGGCCGCATGATCTCGGCGTCGGTCTCGCTCCAGTCGGAAGATTCTTTGGGTGGGACGCGCGGACTATTGAGGCGCATGGTTGGGCTCTCCTGCATTGAAAAATCAACAAAGTCGATATCATGCCACGCGCCCCGACCTACCGGGGTCGACCGAACAGCACCAGTGGCTGTCGACAAGCTCCAATGAGCTGCGTATGTTGACGGCCCGTACGGGAGATACCGTCGATGTACGCCCTCGCCTTAACATGCCATTTACTGGCCGCGATCATCTGGATTGGCGGTATGTTTTTCACCTATGTGTGCCTGCGGCCGAGCCTCGCCGAAACGCTTGAACCGCCACAACCTGCGCGCCTGCTTGCGGCCACCTTGCGGCGATTTTTCAAGTGGGTGTGGGCGGCGATCGCGGTTTTGCTCCTCAGCGGTTTCTACATGGCATTGAGTCGCTACAGCTTGAGTGCCGGCCCGCTGTGGCTATATCTGATGATCGGATTAGGCATCGTGATGATGTTGCTATTTGCGCATATCTATTTCGCCCCGTTCACGCGCCTGAGCAACGCCCTCGCTAACGCTCAACCCGACGACGTCCCTGGCGCCATCAGCCAGATTCGCACGATTGTCGCAATCAACCTTGGCCTCGGTTTGCTGCTGGTCGTGAGCGTGACACTGGGGCGCTATTTATGAGTATTGCCACGGATCAACAGCAGCGCAGAGTCGTACGCACCATTCGCGGCGAACCAACCAGCGACGGCGCGGGGGTACGGCTGTTTCGCGTGATCGGCGGTCAGGCTCTCGCAGAGCTCGATCCGTTTTTATTGCTCGACGAGTTTCTCTCCGATGATCCCGATGACTACATCGCCGGCTTCCCCGATCACCCGCATCGCGGCTTCGAAACTGTCACGTACATGCTCGCCGGGCGCATGCGCCATGGCGACAATCAGGGTAATAGTGGTTTGCTTGAAGCGGGCAGCGTGCAATGGATGACAGCCGGTCGCGGCATCGTGCATTCAGAAATGCCGGAACAACACGACGGCCTGATGTGGGGATTTCAACTATGGGTGAATTTACCCGCTCGCGCGAAAATGATTGCGCCTCGCTATCAGGACATTGCGCCGGCCGACATCCCCCAAGTTGAGCTCGGCCCCGGCGTCACAGTTCGGGTTATCGCAGGTCGTCTGGGCAATACCGTCGGTCCGGTCAGTGCGGTTGAAGCCGAACCGCTCTACCTCGACGTCGAGCTTGCCGCGGGAATGAGCACAACGCTCGAGCTACCGCCCGAGCACAACGCGTTCGTTTACTGCTATGCGGGTGACGTGACAGTCGGCGGAGAAGATCCTGGTCCAGTCGACCACAGATGCCTGGCCGTACTCGATAAAGGTGACGCGCTGCGGGTGCAAGCGGGGCCACAGACAACGCGGATATTGGTTGTCGCAGGCCGACCGTTTGGCGAACCGATCGCTCGCTACGGGCCTTTTGTGATGAACACGCGCGAGGAGATCATGGATGCGATCAGCGATTTGCGCAGCGGACGTTTCTAGCAAAATGTCCGGTTTCGGCGATAGCCACCACCAGCTTCGCCTGCTCGCTCCTCGCCATTCGTTCTGATAGGTCTCCTCGTTCGGCAGCGCGGCGCCTTGCTGCCGGGCACCCCTGCGACTTTTAGCTTGCGCGTGTTAGCGCCACTCGAACCAATATTCTTTACGCGCCTGTTCGGTTCGAGTTTTATCATCCTCGTCGCGCAGCAAGACTTCGGAATTCGTCATCGCATAAATCGGCATTAAGCTCGCGGCCTCAGTAAATACTTCCGTCACGCTCATCGAACGCGCCGATACAAACTCACCGAAACTCGCGTCATCGTCTGCGCTGCGCGCCAATCCACCTAACAGCGCTAACACTTCGGGACCGTCAATCACGGTGGTCATGCGCAGATGTACGCAGGTCGGACAGTTCTTGCCGACCGTCCCCAAATGCTCTATCAAAACACTTTGTCGAACCTCGCGTTGCATGAGTGTGATGGGAACAATCGCGCTGACGGTCTGCCCTGGGGCAAGCTCAAGTCCATTCCATGCGCCAACCCAGGTATTCCAGATGTTCGCCGTCTCGGCCGATTTTTGTCGTACCAGCGCCTGTACTTCTGGCGAACGGAAATAACCCTCCAGTTTCTTGCGTTGCGGGTCGTCACGCGATGCAGGGGCCTGCTCCAGAAAGCCTTTTATTTGCTGCTCAATGCCGAAAGTCCCCCGGTAAGCGCCACTTTTTGACAACCGCATGCTGGGCAGTTGGTTCAATGCGGCCAGCGGGCCGAGTTTTTTCGTGACTTCGATTTCGCGCGCGTCGACGCCGTTGAGGGTAAGGAACTGGAAGTCACGAAAATTAAGCGTCAACTCGTCGTCGCTATCAGCGGACAAATCGACGCTGTAACTGGCGGTACTCGTGTTACCTGCCCCGGTGATCGCCGCAACCACGCCGACCGGGACCTGTAATGGCCAGTCGAAGCGAAACGTCTCCGCCGACCCGATACCAGGTACGAGCAGACCAACAAGCGCCGCAAGAAGAGCGAACCGAGGAGCTGAAAGTGAAGGGAAAATCATTGCCTCAGTATATGCGCTAGGCCGTACCAAAGTGGTCGTCTGGGTTGAATTTGCAAGCGGCAGGTAGCGGCCGTGCGCGCCGAACGCTCAAACATTAGGGTCGGGATAAGTAATCGATACGATGAACCACGCCCCTGCTCGGGCACCCGCGTCCAACACCACCTCGTCGTCCAACGCGCGCCCCATGAGCTGCTGGGCAACTGGCGAATCGATGCTGATCACGCCCTCGCCCGGCGCGGTTTCGTCGGCGCCAACGACGCGGTACTGGCAGATCTCACCCGTGCTGTTTTCAAGCTCAACCCGGGCACCGAAGAAGACTCGCGAGTCATCGCCGGGAACCGCTTTAACGATGGTCAACTTTGGCATGCGGCGCTGCAGGTAGCCAAGTCGGCGATCGATTTCGCGCACCTGCTTTTTGCGATACTGGTATTCGGCATTCTCGGAGCGGTCGCCCTCTGCTGCCGCTGCCGCGAGATGGCGTACAACGCCCTGGCGGCGCGCCCACAGTGCGCGGGCCTCGCTTTCCAGCGCGCGAAAACCGGCCGCCGTGATGTAGGGGCTAGCCGGGGCGGACGGCGGTCGCCAACGTCCCATCAGGATTGTCCTTAAGCGTGATGTTGTCGGTAGTGTCTGATTATAGATCCGGAACACAACCAGTCTGGGCGCCGGCTAAGCCAATCTGCGACTGGAACCTGTAGCGTGAGATGGTTATGGTCTGAGTTCCTCTCGACACAGTGGCAGTCGGGTAAGGCACATCTGCATTCAAAGGGAGACAAGCACATGCGACGTGATATTGAATTCAAGGCCGATGGCGTAACGCTGCGAGGCTGGCTGTACAAACCGGCCAAGGGCAAGGGACCGTTCCCGACCATCGTCATGGCGCACGGCTTCTCGGGCGTAAAGGAAATGGATCTCGACAAATATGCTGACGTATTTAGCAAAGCGGGCCACGCGGTATTGGTCTACGACAACCGCTGCCTCGGCTCAAGCGACGGTAGCCCTCGCCAGGATATCGACCCGCGTATGCAGTTACGCGACTACCGTAGTGCAATCACGTTTGCGCAACAGCAAAAGGAATGCGATGCAGAGCGCATCGGTGTGTGGGGCACCAGCTATACCGGCGGCACCGTGTGTGCCGTAGCGGCGCTCGACCGGCGCGTGAGTGCGGTGGTCAGCCAGGTCCCGTTTATGAACGGTCACCGCACCCTGCAACAATTTTTGCCAATCGCTGGGGTTGAAGCGTTCTTCGATATGCTCGACGAAGATCGCGCGCGCCGGGTCGCCGGCAAACCATCCAAGACGATGAAAATGTGTTCGCTCGACCCGAATGAGCCGCATTTATTTCCTGGCGAAGAAACCTATAACTACATCAACCAGTTCGTCGAGCGCGACCCGGATTGCACCTGGCAGAACAAAGTCACTATCCGCTCACTGGAATATATGCAGGAATTGGATGTGAGTGGTTATATGCCAAACATTGGACCGACCCCACTGCTCATGATCGTGTCGAAACACGACACGACCACGCCGACCGATATATCACTCGATCTCTTTAACACCGTCACTGGCCCGAAAGAACTGATCGTGATTGACAGCAATCACTATGGCGCCTACACCGATAAATTCAAAGAAACGAGTACCGCTGCGCGGGAGTTTTTCAGCAGGAAGCTTTAGCACCCGCCACCCCCGCATGGCCTGGTCGCCGCACCTGCACGGGGTGCGGTGATCAGTCCGCATTACGATGGGCCTCGCCGCTCGGGCGCCCCTGAAACCAAAGCCCGGTGGCGACGATACCAACGCCGGCGCTAACGAAGGCTGGCGCGTATCCAAAGCGGTCGATGACTGCACCGAACAAAATCACGCCAGCGCCCTGGCCGAGAAACAACATAAATACCCACAGCGAAACGGCGGTGCCGCGGGCGCTGGCAGACAATTCCGTGGCGCGAGTTTGCATAGTGTTGTGAAACAGATAGAAACCGAATCCTGCGAGCAGAAATGTCGGCAAACACCAGATCCAGTGTGGCACCAGAATCAGCGCGATATAACAGCAGCCGAGCAGCATAGTACCGGCCACAATCATGCGCCGTTCACCGAGCAGGCGCACCAGCCGAAATACAGCCGCGGCGTAAATCAAACCGCCAACGCCGTACATTCCAAGCACTAACCCAATCGTGACGTAGCTGAGATCATGGGTGTGTCGAAGATAGGCACCGAAGTACGCCAAAACACCGAATATGAGCATACCCTCGAGCGTTCCTGCGATTATCAAATCGCGTGAATGGCGAGCACGAAAAAGCGCAGCGTAAAGCTGCAGTACAGCGCCGATACGCTGCGGCGGGGTCGCCGATAGGGGTCTCTCCCGACCGGCTCTAAACCAAAGCGCGCCGGCGATCACTGCACTGAACAGGCCGAAAACAAAAAAAATCGAGCGCCAGTCGAAGTACTCTGCAGCGATGCCACCCAACACGCCGCCCGCAATCTGACCAAGTACGAGACCATTAATGTAGCGTCCCATGACGGGCTGACGAATCGCGTATGGGACTTCATCAGCAATATAGGCCATCGCCATCGGCACCGTGGCCGCCATGGCAAAACCGCAACAAAAGCGCATTACGGCCAATCCTTCCAAGGAGCTCGCCAAACCCGAACCGAGAACAAATACCGTCGCCGCCGCCAATGCCATCGCGATCAACCGAACTTTGCCGATGCGATCGCCAAGCGGGCCGAAGATAATTTGGCAGGCACCGTAGGGCACCGCGAAAGCCGTCACGATGATGCCCGCTTCGCCGACAGTTACCCCGTACTCTTCGGCGATCAGAGGCAGCAGTGGCCCGGTTACGGTCATCACTGCAACAACAATGAAGCTGACGGCACTGAGTAAATAAATGGTCGAGTTCACGAGATAATCTTGCTATGAGGGGCGGGCGAGCGGCGTGCGGGCGCGAGTCTACAGAGATGTTGGCGAGAATGCAGAAGCAGGCGCGCACGGGGCGCAAAATTCGCTGCCGGCCGGGTGCGCTTCGCGTGCGTGCGATACGACTGAAACGCGCTAGAATGCAGCTAATTACCCAACCTCAAGCGAGTCAGCAAAGCGCGCTGGCCGCACAAGCTGATGAATAAAACGCCTTTAGAACGGTTGCTTGAAATCGGTTTCGAAATCGCAGGCGAGTGGTTACTCGATGGCGATGAACCGCAAGTTGAATTGCAACGCTACGGCAGCGCCGCCAACGTGCTGTATGCCTTTGCGTCCGACGAGGAATTGCTTTATATCGGGCGTTCCGGGCGCTCTCTGCAATTACGCATGGACGGCTATCAGCAAGGTGGTCCGGCCAAGTCCATGCGCGAACGCAATCGTGAAAGAATTATCGCAATGCTTATGATCGACCAAGCGGTCGATCTCTACGCGATGCCGGACCCCGGCAATCTGCACTATGGCTCATTTAAGGTGAATCTCGCTGCGGGTCTGCAACACAGCCTGATCGAAGCACTGACACCAGTGTGGAATCAGAATTCGTCGAGCACCCGGCCCATAGCGCGTAAACCGCGCCAGCAGCGTATGAACAAACGGCGTACCCACCTTACTGAAGCTGATAGCGATACCTATACTGACCTGACCACCGACCGTCCAAGCTATCGCTTTCTGGTGGGGTTTCATTACATGGACAAGGGTTTTTTCAACGTCCCGATGCGCTATTCGGCGTTGTTCGGAGATGATCAGCAAAAAATCCGGATTTTGTGCGGGCGCGAACGACACACGATTCATGGCCATATTGACCGTTCAACCAACACCAATGCGTCGCCTCGTATCGTCGGGGGACGTAAATTAAGACATTGGTTTCAGGAATCAGCCGGCATCAACAATCCGGTCGACATCGACATCCTCGCGCCGAACGCGGTCTGGATCCGCAATCCGGGCACGCGCTTTTGAGCATGGGCTGGCCTCGCGGTCCCCACTAAGGCGCTGGCGACGCCGAACAACGGGCTGCACTTACTCGCGCCTATGGATTAAACTGGTGCGCGCACGCCTATGGATAAATCCCTTAAAAAGCTCGCTGTATTGTTCGCCGACATTTCGGGGAGCACACGGCTCTACGAACAGCACGGCGATGCGATCGCGCGCGCCGACATGGCCGCGTGCATCGAGTTGCTTGATGACGCGGCGGCTGGATTGTCCGGAGAAACGCTGAAAACGATCGGCGACGAAATAATGGTCGCTTTCGCTGATCCCGTGAAAGCAGCCCTGGCGGCCACCGAAATGCAGGCGAGCCTGCGCACAGCCGGCGAAGATGGCGCCTTCAAGATGGGCATTCTGCACATCAAAGTCGGTTGGCATTTTGGTAAGGTCGCGTGGCGAGGCAAGGACGTGATTGGTGAATGCCCGGTCACTGCCCAGCAAATCATCAATATGTCCAAGGCCGACGAAATTCTCACTTCGAAGCAAGCCGTAGACGCGATTCCTGAACTTCTGTTCCCCGAAATTCATCCGATCGAAACGGTGCCGGCCGAAGCCTGGGACGGTGACCTCGAGATCTACAAAATGCCGTGGGAGCAAAGCGGAGACGAGACCCAGATCAGCTCCAAGCCGCGCATGCAGGCAGTCAATTCAGAGTTTTTTCTGGATTTGATCTATGCCGGTAAAAAGACCCGCGTTGATACGGGCCACGCAACTTGTGCCATCGGCCGCGGCAAGCACGCGCATTTACAGCTCAACGGCAAGCTGACTTCACGCCAGCATGCCGAGATAAATTTTCGCCAGGGCCGGTTCAACTTGCGCGATGAAAGTACCAACGGCACTTATGTCGTGCAAAGCGACGGGGAGCGCCGCCATTTGCGCCGCGAGGAAGGCGTGATCACGGGCAAGGGCACGTTGGGTTTTGGAAATTGGCCGGAAGAAGATCCGGGTGGTGCGGTTAGTTTCGTCTGCTCGCCCTGATGGCCTGATACCCAGCTCGGTCGACCAACACCGTAGCGCTCAAGGCGCTACGTCAGCCGGCTGCATCGTTTAAGTTAAGCCAGACAAATGTCGACCTGCTCCGAGCCAAGCTTCCCCTAGTGCTTTTCGGCAGCAACTCGCCAGGCGACGAACACCGCCAAAAACAAACATCCGGCGACGCCATAGAACACTTCCGTGACCGCGCCCCGATCGAGCATGCGCCCGAACACCAGCGGCCCCAGCGCAATGCCTGCATCGAGTCCTGAATAAACCACGCCATAGACCCGCCCGGTAGCCCCTGGGGGAGTCGCACGTCTGATCAGCATGTCTCTCGAAGGCCCGGACAGGCCGGAACCGAACCCCATGACGGCCATTAGTGCCAGCGCGACAGCCACCGGCAGCACGTTTAACCCGATCAATACCGCAGCAACTGTGGAAAGCAGCAACGCTATCGTAATGTTGCGCTCCAGTACCTGGCTGCGTGTCACCAGCCAGCCTCCGGCTAGCATACCGGTGGCGCTGGCAAGCATGTAAATAGTGATGCTCATCGCCGCCATGGTTACGCCGAGGCCGTAGCCGGCCGAGAAAATACTTGGAGAAAAACTCTGGATGCCACCTAGGGCTGCGGCAACGAATAGAAAAAATACGAAGCACAACCAAATGGCCCGCTCGCGCATAAACGCAAACATCGATTCGCTGGCTACCTCCGGCTGCCCATTGAGGGTCACTCCGGAGTCCGGTTCGAGCGCGTCGGGTCGCATGATGTCGCGGTAAATCCACACCAGAATCATCGTCGCAAGCGCGACACCCGCCGCGCCAGCAATGGCGATTCGCCAGCCGAACGGCGTTGCCAGACCGACCAGAAAAACCGGTGCCAAGGCCCAGCCGAGGCTACCCGACAGACCATGAGCCGAATACGCCGGCCCAAGGCGCGGCTCACTTACGCGATGGTTGATCAGCCAGAAGTCGACCGGATGGAAGACTGCGTTGCCTAACCCGATTAGCACCGCCCCGAAGAGGAAGCCCTGGTAGGTGTCACTGATACTGAAAAGCAACGCCCCGCTCGCCAAACACCCGAGCCCGACAAGCATGGTCCGTAAGGCACCGTAGCGGTCGACGACGAATCCAGCCGCCGCCTGGCCAATACCGGAGACCACGAACAAGACGGTGAGGATGAAACCAAGTTGGGCAAAACTGTAGCCGAACTCAATCCGCAACCAGGGAAACAGCGGGGCCAGTACAAGCTGGAAGAAATGACTGACCAGATGCGCGACAGCCACCACGCTGACGATCGTGGCATCCTGCCGGAACGGCACCGTCGGGCTGACAATGTCGTCGGACAGACTACTCACGCGATGCGGCGTATCCGGCGAATTTGACGTGCCCAGGTGTCACGGCCCGGTCAGGGTCCTGCCGTAAGCTGCCGTTTCCACCATTGCCGTATCGAGATACTCAACGACTTCTGTGATTTTCCCGTCAAGCAACGAAAATACGAACGCGTAGCTGTTGTCATAGCGCAGCTTGTGTATCGTCATTGCCTCGCCGTGCGCGAGCACAACAACCTTATCACCCTCGGCAATCAACGCATCGACATGGACGATCAGTTCACCGTCTATCTGCTTGCGCCACGGCACGAAAAAATCGTTCACCATCTCCTCGAGGCCTCGATAGACACCAGACACTGGCGTCGTCCCTTTAAGCTCGTAGACGATATCATCGGCGAATAAAGCAAACGCGGCGTCGGCCTCACCCGCCGAGACGAAATCAAACCACTGTTGCACTACTTTTTTGTTGTCAGACATGATGGGATCCCCTGGCGATTGTTATCGCTGCAGCAAACGAGCCGGGACAATAACCCGTGATACAGCAGCAACGCCACCCGTGGCTGCCAATCAACCTGGAGATGACCGATGAAGGCCTTATTAAGCGTCGCACCTGGCGGCCCTGAAACTCTTGAACTCCGCGATGTCGCCGCTCCCGAACCGGGACCGGGGGAGGTTCGCGTGCGCGTGCGTGCCTGCGGGGTAAATTATCCAGACACGCTGATCATCGAAGATAAATATCAATTTCGCCCGGATCGGCCATTCTCGCCCGGCGGAGAAGTTGCCGGAGAAATCGATGCGCTGGGCGACGGGGTTAGTGATTTCGCGATCGGCGATCGGGTCATTGCCATGCTCGGCTGGGGCGGCATGGCAGAACAAGTTGTAACGCCTGCAATCAAATGCAGCAAAACGCCGGACGGCATGCCGGACGACGAGGCAGCCGCGTTTATCTTTACCTACGGCACGTCCTACCATGCGCTGAAGCAGCGCGCGTATCTGGCCTCTGGCGATTCGTTGCTGGTGCTCGGCGCAGCCGGCGGAGTCGGTCTGGCAGCAGTGGAGCTGGGCCGGGCGATGGGTGCAAACGTGATTGCGGCGGCTTCCAGTGAGGAGAAAATGCAGCTCGCGCTCGAACATGGCGCGAGTAGCGGCATGGTCTATCCGCGCGGCCCATTTGATAAAGAATCGACTCGCGCACTTGCCGGCCAGTTCAAAGAAGCAACGGGCAAAGCGGGCGCAGACGTTATCTACGATGCCGTCGGCGGTGACTACGCCGAAGCGGCGCTGCGTGCGATTGCATGGGAAGGACGTTTTTTGGTGGTTGGATTCCCGGCGGGTATCCCGCGCATTCCGCTTAATCTGGCGCTCCTGAAAGGCTGTCAGGTGGTCGGAGTGTTCTGGGGTTCGTTCTGCGATCGTAGCCCGGTGCTGAACGCTGAGAACGTTCGCGAACTTTGCGAGATGTATAGCGCTGGCAAAATAAAGCCACACGTCTCAGCGCGATACGCGCTCAAAGATGCCGGTCAGGGCATTGTCGATCTGGCGGAACGCCGCGCGCTCGGCAAGATAGTCATTACCGTTGACTAATCAGCCTGGCAGGGCAGAACGCGGCCCTGAACAAGCACTCCGGTTCGAGTTTAAACCTGAGTCGACCGCTAGCAGCGGCGCCTACGGGCGGTCATGAAGATTACCCAAATCATGCTCGCCAAAGGTTTCGGCGGGGCCGAACGTCACTTTGTCGATCTGAGTCTGGCGCTCGCCGCACGCGGCGTTCAGGTGCAGGCGATTTGCGAACCGCGTTTCGAACAGCGCCAATTGCTCGAAGGTGTCGACAAGCTTGAAGTGGCGGAGGTGCCGGTGCTGGGCAGCTGGGATACGCTCGCGCGCCGGCGCATCGGTCGTCTCATGAACACCTTCGGGCCTGCAGTGGTGCAGGTCCACCTCGGTCGCGCGGCCCATTTGGGGGGCCATGCGGCGCGCCGTCTTGGGATCCCAGTCGTCGCGAACACGCACAACTTCATCAACCTCGATTACTTCCACGCAGTCGATCATTTCAGTGTGCCAACTCTGAAATTGATGGCTTATCTTGCGAGTCAGGGCGTCGACCCGGTGCAGACCAGTCACATCCCGCACTTTACCGAGCCGCGCGCGGTCACTGCGAAGATGTCGCAACAGCAGGTGCGCTTCGGCGCGCTCGGGCGATTCGTCGACAAGAAGGGATTTCACATACTGATTGACGCCTTGCATCGGGTGCGAGCAAGTGGCGTCGACGCGTCGCTGACCCTGGCCGGCGATGGTCCAAATCGGGACCCGCTGCAGCGTCAGGTAACAGAATTAGGGCTTGGCGAGTTCGTCAATTTCTGTGGTTGGGTCGCAGAACCCGGCGAGGTATTCGACAACGTCGATGTGTTCGTGCTGCCGTCCCTCGCCGAACCCTTCGGTATCGTTGTGATCGAGGCCATGGCAGCTGGCCTGCCGATTATCAGCACGCGCACTGACGGTCCATTGGAAATTCTCGATGAGCAATGCGCGTATTTCGCCGATATCGGAGATTGCGCAACTCTCAGCACAGCCATGTGTGCAGCGGCGAACGACGCGCAGGGCCGCTCATTGAAGGCACAGCGCGCCGCGCAACGATTCACGACGACTTACACAACCGACGCGATCATTCCGAGTTTCCTCGAACTCTACACCCGGCTCAGTACACCTCTGTAATTTCGCGTTCCGAGTGCTTGCCGCCGCATAAACTACTCGACGCCGTCGGGTAACTCGTCCATCCGCAATGCCGTAAATCGCCGTTGATGGAACTTCCAGCCGCTTGAAGTAGCCATGTACTCATCTTCGTAGAAACCCGCGCCGAGCCAGTCCATGTTGTTACGCGCCGAGCGTAAATCGAGATAACAACGACCCGTTGCGAAACCGTCAGCAGTGAGATCAATAACGTGGTTATGAATAAATGGCCGTGGCATAAAATCGACCGCGCCGGCATAAAACGTCTGTAAATCTTCGCGCCCGCTGATGACCGTTTCTTTGTCCGCGAAAGTCGCCGCAAAGGTCCCTTTATCAGTAAACAAATCGACAATTCCGTCGATATCATTGCGCCACACACAGTCGCAATAGCGCACTGGCAAATCCCGAATCGCTTCCCGCGCCAATAACGCGGCTACATCCTGCTCAAGCATATTTGCTGTCTCTCTCCCCAAATGTCGCCCCAGTATAGTGTCGTAAGACTTACCATCGTATTAATTTCTCCTGTCCGTTCCTGAGCCACTTGGAACGGCGTAGTGTGATTTAATCCTCCGCAATTGAAATGCCCGGAATCCCAGGCATAAGCGAAGGAACCCCACCATGATTGGATACGTTACAGTTGGCACCAACGATCTCGAACGTGCCGCAAAATTTTACGATGCATTGCTCGCGGAGGCCGGCGCGGGCCGCGCAATGGAAAACGAGCGATTTGTCGCCTGGAGTTCAGGTGCCGGCACGCCGATGTTGCTCGTTATCAAGCCGCAAGACGGGGGACCCGCGACATCTGGCAATGGTGTCATGGTCGCATTGGCGTGCGAAAGTGAAGATAAAATCAACACCTTGCACGCCAAGGCACTGGAACTCGGCGGCACTGATGAAGGCGCTCCCGGCCCGCGCGGCGACGGATTTTACGGCGGCTACTTTCGCGATCTCGACGGCAACAAACTGGTCTTTTTCAAGATGGGTTAGGACCGTCTACTAGTCGCGTCGCATCGTTCGTCCGCTACGGGCAGACGATGCGACCTACGGTGTCACCACGTGACAACGGCGTAATCAGGTCGCTAGCGCCATTAAGAATCCGTGCCGATGCGTAAATCCGCCATCGCACAAAACGACTTGAGCAATTTCGCCAACGCAATGCCATCATCGCTGCCGGCCAATTCGCGAATCGAATGCATGCCAAACGTGGCCACGCCAACGTCTACCGTGCGCACCCCCAGCACCGCCGCGCTCAGCGGCCCTATCGTACTGCCACAACCCATGTCGGTGCGCACCACGAATGATTGCAGTGGTACTTTTGCGGCCAGCGCCGCCTGGCGCACGACTGCGGCCGTTTCGCTGTTAGTGGCATAGGATTGGTTGCTGTTCACTTTGATCACCGGCCCGCCATTCAGCAACGGCCCATGCTGGGCGTCATGCCGATCGCTGAAATTCGGGTGAACACCGTGCGCGTTGTCCGTTGAAACCAGCATCGATCTGGCGATCATGCGCGCGTAGGTCTCATCATCGCCGGCGATCCGTCCGAGCACGCTACGTAGAAAGTTACCGCGTGCACCTGCACTCGATCCGCTGCCAACCTCCTCGTGATCGTTACACACCAGCAAGCGCCCATGTCCCTTTGGCGCATCAAGCAGCGCCCTCAGTCCGGCGTAGCAACTGAGCAGATTATCGAGGCGCGCGCTGGCGATAAATTCGTCCTTCACACCGACGCTCGATAAACCCTGAACCGAATACAACGACAATTCGAAGTCGACAATTTTGTCGCCGTCATTCAAACGGTTGTGCGCCTTGAGATGCTCGGTGAGTAATTCCTGAAGCTTGAAGCCACCTTTGCCAGACAAGCCGACAATTGGCGGCAGCATGGTTTGGGCATTGATGTTGCGCTTGTTGTTCGCCTCTCGATCAAGATGGATCGCGAGACTTGGAATCATCGCGATAGCGCAGCGTAGGTCAATCAACGTACTGTGCAGACGACCATCTCGTCGAACTAAAGTAATCCGCCCTGCAAGCGATAAATCGCGGTCGAACCAAGGATTGAGCAGCACACCCCCATAGACCTCGACGCCGAATTTGATGTAGCCACCCTGCTCTGTCACCGCGTTTGGCTTCATTTTCAGACACGGACTGTCCGTGTGTGCGCCCATCATCCTGAGGCCATCGTCAGCGACCGGTCCGGCACCCAGGTGGAATGCTATCAGCGACGATTCGTTGCGCGTCACCAGATAACGCCCGCCGCGCTCCAGTTGCCATGCGTCCGCTTCATCAAGGGCCTCGTAGCCGGCTTGCAACAGCTGCTCGCGCATGTTCGTGCACGCATGGAAGGGCGTTGGAGACGCGTCGATAAACTCGCCGAGCGCGCGATTGAAGCTGGACTTGGACATAAGCTGATTGGAATAGCAGAAGAATTCCCATAGTTTACTGAATTCATGCAGCTGCAGCGCAGCGAGCTACCAGCTTGTGCCGAATCTGCCGACCCTCAGAATGTCTGGAGTACCTTTGATGTCTGATACTGTCTTGTTCGATGTCAGCGACAAGATCGCGACCGTGACTTTGAATCAACCCGCACGCCTGAACGCGTTTTCTGATGACATGCTTGGCCAATTGGTACAGCATCTCGACGAATGCGAGGCGCGTGATGACATTGCCGTGGTGATTCTGACCGGGTCCGGACGCGGTTTTTGTTCGGGCGGCGACGTCAGCAAAATGGGTGCCGACGCCGACAACCGCGCACACGTCACGCGCGAGCATATCAGCGAGTTCATTCAGGCCTTCCCGAAACGCGCTGCGCGTTTCGACAAACCTTTGATTGCGGCAGTCAACGGCGTTGCAACCGGGGGTGGCATGGATCTCGCCCTCGCCTGCGACATTCGCGTTGCGGCCAGTAGCGCCAAGTTCGCCGAGACTTACGCGCGCATCGGGCTCTTGCCTGGCGGTGGCGGCGCCTGGTATCTACCGCGTTTAGTCGGGCGCTCGATGGCGATGGAATTGCTTCTTAGCGGCGATTTTATCGATGCCGATGAAGCTTTACGCATTGGTTTGGTCAACCACGTCTGGCCAGACGATGAATTACTCGCCAATGCCCGTGCACTCGCCGCACGCATCGCGCGCAATCCGCCACTGTCGGTACGTCTGATCAAACGCGCCGTCGACCATGGTTTGAATGGCGACATGAACGCATCGCTCGACTTGATCGCCTCTCATATCGCAGTCGCCAAGGGTGGCCACGACCACGGCGAAGCGATGCGTGCCTTCAAAGAGAAGCGCAATGGGGACTATGTCGGTTACTGACTGAACTGCGAATCATTACGCGTGCAGCCCGCCGCCTTTGCTTCGCCGGTAGGAACCTCGACACGCGCCAAGGCGACTAGTGGCGCGCTTGATCGCAATAGGCCTGCGTCGGAGTAATCGAATGAAACTTGACGACGGTTCCTCGCGGGGCAACGTACTCACTCGGTCCAACACGTGACGGATCCCCCCAATCGTAGGCATAGCCGAGTGCGGTCCACGGATAATTTTTTTCCGCCACGCTGTTTCCATAGCGATTGATCCATGTGGCGCACATCCATTGCGCTTGAGCCGCTTCGCCATCGCCAGCCCCAGGCCATGTAGCTGGACACTGCCAGGCGACGTTGTCGCTATTTGCGTTCGCGATCAACGGTGGCCGAAGGTCGCAAGCGGTGTCCGTCACTTCCTGATCGACACAAGGTCTGCGTAACTGGGCGACCGGAACCCAAACCTCCAGGAATGCGTCGTAAGTGCCGTACGGCGGCAGGCCGATGCGTTGCTCCAACCGACGATCGAGCGCCGTCCCGTTTAGCCCGCTTGCGCCGCAAAAGACCTTCATCTGCGGCACCACTGTGAACCAGGTCTCGCCGTACAGTGGGAATACTTCATCGACGGCGCGTTGCTTTTCACCACTAAAAAACTCGACGCGGGTCTAGGAGGCCATCAGCACGTGTCCGTCGTCATCCCAGCGCAGTCCTGGCGTTGATGGCAGCAGCGGCGTCAGATCGCTGCTGCGCTTGGATGGCTTGGGAAAGCGTGCATCATCGACCGCGGCAATGTAGCGGTCGAGCAGACTTAGCGCGCGTGCTACTGATTTAGCGGGTACGACATTCGGGGCTGATTCTCGCTGAGCCGGCCCTCCCCCGTTGCACGCGTTCAGCGAGAGAGCAACAAAAATGATCTGAAGAATCCGTGTCACCGCGCCACCTCGCTTGAACTTCACTCACGTAGTATGTTGTTAATTGCTGGCCGGTATCCAGCAGTTAAGGAGCCTATCGCATGCCCGTGTTGCAACTCGCCACCGAGTATCCACCTAACAACGAGGCCGCTTACACCGAAGACTTGACGGCACGTCTGAAAGCCAAAATCATCGAAGACAATCCGACTGGCATTATGCGTCGCGACGCCCACCCGGAGATGCACGGCGTCGTTAAAGCGGAGTTTACCGTTGCGACTGAATTGCCACCCGAGTTGGCCGTAGGGATTTTCAGCCAGCCCGGTACCTATAAGGCCTAGATTCGGTTTTCTAATCAGAACGGCACCGCCCAAGCCGATATCAAAGGCGACATCAGGGGAATGGCAATCAAGTTGATGGAGGTGCCGGGCAAAAAGCTTTTACCTACGGAAGAAGACGAAACGACCCACGATTTCATCGTGATAAGTACACCGGTGTTTGTAACCGCCAACGTCGAAGAGTTTGACGGTCTCATTAAAGCATTGACGACCAATATTCTTGCGCCAGCCGCTTATTTTCTGACGCATTGGCGGGTCGCTCGGAATCTTTTGAAATCGATGATCAAATTCGCCAACCCGTTGCAGATTCGCTATTTCAGCACCACCCCTTACTTGTTCGGGGACGCGGCAGTTAAATATTCCGTAACGCCCCGCGTTGAGCGCTTGGACGCGATACCCGCCGATCCGGGCGAGGATTACCTGCGCGAATCCATGGTGAAACAACTTTCTGAGCGTGGTGCCGATTTTGACTTCGCCGTCCAATTCCGAACCGACGCCAGCGCGATGCCGATTGAAGACCCCGGGAAGCTATGGTCCGAATCAGTCTCACCATTTCGCAATGTCGCGACGATTAACATTCCCGCACAAGACTTCGATACCGAACTGCAGCGCGCATTCGGCGAAAACTTATCTTACACACCATGGCACGCGCTACCGGAACACCGCCCTTTAGGCGGCGTAAATCGGGCGCGGAAAGTGGTCTACGATGCCATTTCTAAATTCCGCCACGAGTACAACAAGGTCGCACGAGTCGAGCCGACGAGTTGGGACATCGAATCCGATTAGGTTGGGTCAATGACTCCACGCGCGATTAAACGCAATGCGGTCATGCTCGGTACGAAAAAGTAATCGCCGCCGCGGGTTTCCACCAATAACGGGATGTCAGAGACGATATAGGGAACGTCATCGCTTTCTGGATCAACCTGAATCACGGCTTTGCTCGGTGATTTCCCGTCAATATTGTGGTTGCCGAGCAGAATCTCTTTGTCATTCGCGGCTTTAAAATCGTTGCCGTAGTTGATCCACTGCTGCTGTACGAATTCGAACTCGCGGTTGATATTGGCGTTCAGCATCATGATGACGATGCCGTGATTGCCCTTGTCGCTGGTCCGATCGGATACGGTTCCATAGGGCAGGCCGCGACGCATGATGCGACGTCGATTCGCCAGTGCGCCCGGCGTATCGAAAGCGCCCTCGTTTTCACCTTTCATCGAGCGGATCATTGACCCGGGTACCTCGCCGGCGACTTGTTCCAGCGAACCGCGAGGATTGATGCGGCGCATATGCGCGCTGAACGGGCACTTGGCTCCTGACATGTCATCTTCGTAGCTGAAGTCAGACAGCATTCGCTCTTGCTCTTCAAGACTCGCTTCCTTTAGTTTGTCCTGGAACGCCTTACGCTTTTCCTCATTCGGAGCGAGGACCAGCGGCGTTCCATCCTTCCAGCGCCCGACGAATTTGGCCGCCAGCAGCTCTTCCCCACCGGGGTATTTCTTGCCGTGCTCGGAAAGAAACGCGTTGAACGTACCAACATTCTCGTGGAGTTTGCGAAACACCATGTAGGTACCATTGCGCGACAACAGGATCGGGCGTGGCGCAGGTGGGTACTCATGTGCTTCGTCGATGTGCCCAAACAGAAATTCACCGGTGGCAAGCGGCGCCCATTTCCCACCTTCAAGCAGTTTGCCGCGGCCTTCGACACGTCCCTCATCGTAAGGCACGCCTTCAATGACCGGATCGGAAATGCCGTCGTGGTAGCCGAAATGCTCTTTTGCTGTCGGCATGCCATCTTCGAACAACACATCCGCATCCTGATAGTCGAACTTCTCACCATTGGCGCCACAGTGGCCACCGAGGACGGCAACACCATCATCGTGCTCCTTGACGACTTCGAGTAGCCATTCGTACGCCTGCTCGCGGTGCTCAAGGCTTGCTTCGCGTGCCTCTTGCATGCCATTGGCGTCTTCCGTGACTGGTGCTGGCATCAGCCCATTCAGGGTTATCAATATGTGGACGTTGCTTTCGAAATCCTTGCCGTTGCGCTCCCAAACCGGATCCCAGTTTTCCGGAGCGCTCGGTCCTTGATCGCCTAGTATGTCTTTACGCGCTTTCATTCCTTGCGAAAATTCGGGCGAAAACTCCACCAACGAAGCACGCGGTAACCCGAGCTTTCTGAGCCCCTGATAGCTGAAGGCAATGTTTGCCGTCCAATTCGGTTTAAGTTTTTTGCCGTCTTCAGTCGACCAGTCGATGGCCGTTGTCACACGCTCTGTGACAGCGGCAATGAAATCGCGCCCGCGGATTTCATTTTTTACATTGAGACAAACGTACCGCGCTGCGGGGTAGCCGAATCGGCCATAGGCACGCAGCACATTGCCTTGAATATCGGCGAGTTCGAGTTTCTTGTTCACTGGTCTACCCTCTGGAGTGGTTGCGCACATAACGTGCCCGTTGGTCGCGTGGGATTGGGAAACCCGCGGTCTTAGTCAAACTTATACTGGCCCGGCGACCAGCTCGGTCCATTCAGGTCTTCGGGTGCAACACGCGTAATGAACTCGTTGTAATTTTTTCGCAATTCGGCCGCAGGCAAGCCCTGATTCGTAGCCGCAAAGCGCGCGAACTCCTGTTTCAGAAAGAGCGCCTTTAACTGCTCCGGCAGCGGGTCGTCATTTGACCCGACGAAAAACAGCGTCGTCTCAAGCTGGCATTTTTTGATGTAAGCGGCGAAAGTCGCGGCCGAACTGACCCGGTCGAAGCCGTAACAGTAGCCCCACACTTCCCGGATATCGTCGCTAATCGCATCCCACATGTTGTGCAGGTAACCGTCCAGATCGGCGTTGGGGCCAGCATGGAAATTGCTGGAAAAAACCAGGTAGCGAGACTGCAAGCGATCTTCGGCTGGCAATGAACCGCGGCGCTTACCGTCCGTTATATAGGGGCTCCAGTCATATCGATTATCCGGATAGCTGCCACTCGGCAGCGACTGAACATACACATCATCGAGTACGAAATACCGGCACAAGTAGGTCTGCGGGACTTTCGCCATTGGGCTGTTGTCCAGCTCGTTCCAGTCGTATAAGCGATCTCGAACCGCGTCGGCGTAAGCGATCTCTTTGCCCGCCACGAGACCTTCCTTAATGGGTGATAGCACGGTGAGTGCATATGCGTTGCCGCTGACATTTGCCATTGCTGTACTCCTAGCTCTGCGCGTTCGGTGCTTCGAAAACGCGGCTTTGCCACTGCGTGCGTTTCTCAACTTGGTTGGCCGCCATCGTCACGATCGGCGTCGGATGCATCTCGCCCAAATCGTGCTGTAACGCACGCAGGAGTCCGTGATAACGCTTCTGAAAAGCCTCGTCGCTTTCATCCTGGCTGGCGGCGCGCTCAAAGGCGAGCAGCGTAGCGCGAACGTTCGCTGCAGATTTAACGTCATTCGACGAAGCTAGCGGGTAGGCATTGTAGTAATGCGGCGTTTCGATCTGGTTGTATTGAATGTAATCGTGGAAGGGCGTGAGCGGCACAGATTTGGAGTAGCGTACATTCCATTTCCAGAAGAGATCGAGCCCGCTTGGAATCGCGAAAGTAAACGAATCGACGTATTGCTCCCAACTGCCATTGAAGTTGCTGAAGAACAACATGTACGAGTACTTCAGAGTTTCTTTTGGTTGCCGGTGATCTAAATGCGGAAAAGATTTGCGGCCGATAATGGTCCAACGGGCATAGTGGATCAGAGACAGAGTCACTAATCCAGACAAGGTGCTCGGGAACTTAACCGCGGCCCAGAAGTACAATTTGTTCAACCACGCCGTATACCAACGGACCGGTGTAATAACATTCATTGCGTACGCTTTACCGGCGACATTCGACATTTCGTTCTACTCCAGGGCTGGTGGTAGGAAACTATTCATGTGGCAACTGTTCGGCATGGTCATGCATCGACATGCCAGCCAGCAATTGCAAGGGGTCGGCGGCGAATTGGCTGGCGTGGTTGAGCCACGTCGGTGTCTTGATAGTCAAGCCGTGCATCGACGTCTGCAACGGCCATCTCGGATGTCGGGTGCGCGGACTTTTTCTGTACATCGAGCACTGCCGCTAATCTTTTGGATTGGAACCGAGCGCACTAATCGGCGCCCCGTCCTCTTGCTCATCGAAAACCGCCGGGAAAAGACGGTCCTGAATACCACGCACTTGTGCGCCGATCTCCTCCAGCGTTTGTCCAGCCGTGATGTTCTGCTGTAATCGGGTTAGCTGGGCAGATACAACGAGGCGTTCACGGACGGCGCTCTGCTCGGCCTGACCTTTTACGGATTCCAGTTTATTGTCGAGGTTGGCGTGCGGGTCGCCTTTCACTACAGATTCAATGGCCGAGACCAAGCGATAGAGAATTCGGTGAACCACCGCCGCGGAAAAACCACCGAGAAGCGCTAATGCCGGCGCACCCAGCCCGCCCAGGCTACCCTGCACGCCACCGCCAGATTTAACCTCGGTGAATGATTCGATCGGGACGAGAGTTGCCAGAATAACGCCCGCCATTAATCCCAGGGCGAAGCGAATCCAATACGACGATTCCTGGCGGGGGTCGAACGTCCCGGCGCTGATGTAGCGGTTGGCCTGAAACAGTCCGGAGAAGCAGGCGCCGATTGCGGCTGCACTGAGTAGAAATAATTCGTTCAACAGCAGCGACATACTGCTGTTACTGAGCAAGCTGAAACTTTCCGGCCGACCGTCCACCATGCCGGAGAGGCTAACGCCAAATAACACCAGCAACGACAGCGCGGCGATTAACATGAGCCGCCGCACGAGCGGCACAGGCCCGAGGAAGAAAAACAAACTACCTCTCTGTGCCTCGTCGGCCAACAGCAGGATGGTGCGAGGTTTTGCTGGCGCAATAGTCTGCGCAAGGTGCGCATGGATTCGTGCAAGTTGGCCAACTTCGATGCGCGCACTCGGCACGCTCTTTGTGCTCTAGGAGACGACGACCGAATCCCCATCGGCGTTCAGCACACCGCTTACGACGTTAACGCTCTCCGCAACAGCGGCGGGTACACGGAGTCCCAGTCCGAGCGCATGTTCGGTCATTGAGACGCATTCGCGGATGAGCAAACGCTCGAGTGGCCCGAGGCGCGTCTGAGTGTCGGTCGCTTCACCGTTCATCGATCGCCCCAAGTATCCCTGGCTCGGAATCTAATCGGGGATCGCGACGCTTTGCAAGTGCATTCTCATGGCCGGACCCACAACGAATAAATATTCGTAAGCAGATGTCGGCAGTTCACACTTGAGTGTCCGATTTACAGGACACTCACGAACAGCTAGCGCCGGCAATTCAACCAGTCCTCCCTTGAGCGTGTGTCTCGCTGGCGCAAGATTAACTTTGCTGCGCACTCGCACGACGGAATACTAAAAGCGCATCCATTCACTGTGGCATCAAACTGCGCCGGCGAAAGGAACTAGCTTTCGAACGACGTTGCTGAGTGCGTGGCATCTGGTCGACACCGACAAACGCTCAGCGAGACATCCATTGAGCGATCAGATTTGCTGCGGTAATGGCAATGTCCGTCAGCTCGCGCTAACGCGATAGCCGGCGCGCGGATAGTGCACAGCAACGCGGCCGACCTGGGGGTCCTCGCGCTCCACGACTATCTCGTTCAGGGTCACACGCGCAACGGTACCTACCGTGGTTTCCTGACCGTAGTCATCGGCGACAACCGTGACCTTGTCGCCTACCTTGTAGCCTGCGTCAGTCACACTCGCACCGTCGGTATCCGCAGGGCTTGCAGCACCGGCGATCGTCAACGCCTCAGCTGCTGTCATATCTTCGCGCTTGCCGTCACCAAATGCCTCAATGCGTTTCACCCAGTCGGCCAGCGCGGGCCGCGACTCGATCTGGACCACCAGGGCCGGGTTGTTCTTGAGGAAATGCACGGTGTGAAAACATGCAGCGTCGGCGACCGTGAACCGCTCACCGAGCAAATAGGCAGACTCACCTAACTGCAACGCTATTCTGTCGAGTGCGTGACCGGTTTGCTCGAGTGCGTGCGGGGCCGCAGAGACCATCGCGCCTTCACTAAATCCCGGAGTCATGGCCTGACGATCGTCAAGAAAGCCAGGCGGCAGATCGCTCATGAGCCCGACTATCGTTGGCGGCACCACGTTCATGAACATGCGATGGTCGGCCCAGTCTTCAATAAGCGCGGCGACTCCCGCGAGCGGCGTGGGTATGACCGGTGGGTCAGGATAAAGCGCTTCGATACGTTGCACGATGAGCGTCGTATCGCAGTAAATATCTGCGCCAATCTGCAGCACCGGGATGCGGCGATAACCGCCCGTTAGCGGCGTGAGATCCGGCTTTGGCGCCATCAGCGGTTGCTCTACCGCGCGCCAGGGCATGTTCTTGTAGGCGAGGATACGACGCACTTTTTCCGAAAACGGCGACATCGCGTAGTGGTGAAGAATCAAGTCAGGCATGGGGAGTCCTTCGCTGGATGCTGGTCGATGAAGTGACATGTAATCTATCGCGAATGACACTGGGTCTCGCCACTCACCCCGAGGGCGTGGCAAGCGAATCGCGAACTAGTCCGTCTGAGATTTTTCCGGTAGTGCGAATCCGATCACGGCGTTACCTAGTGGATATTTAAAAAGCGAATGGCCACCGGCAGCAACGGCAACATATTGGCGTCCGTTCACCGCATAGGTGATTGCAGGTGCGTTGACTCCGGCGCCAGTTGCGAACCGCCATAGAAGTTTGCCGGTTGCCGCATCTCGCGCTACGAAATCACCGTTTGACTGCCCGTGGAACAGCAAGCCACTGGCGGTAGCCAGCGCGCCAGAAATGACCGGCAAGTCGGTTTTCTCCTGCCAGACGATCTTACCGTCGAGAGGATTGATAGCACTGACCGTGCCCCAGCGCTCGCCGTCGTTCAGAAAGCTCAGTACGCTTACCGGCCGACCCTGTTCGTCCTGCTCGAGGTGATATCGCGTCGGGTTGTGGGTGGCTGGCACATAAATCCAGCCCGTCTCGGGGCTATAGGCACTCGGCGGCCAATTCGCACCGCCCCCGGCGCCTGGTGCAATGACGACGCCCTGAGCAGTCGGGCGCTGAAACATTAAATCGTTCTGCGGTACGAAAGCTTCCGAGCGCCGTAAAGGCTTGCCGGTCTTGCGATCGAAAATATACAACCAGCCCGACTTTGAAGCTGCCGCGACGGCCTTGACCGGTTTGTCGTTGGTGTCCTTGAACTCAAACAGCAGTGGTGGCGCTGCGACGTCATATCCCCAGATGTCATGGGGTACGAGCTGGTGATACCAGCGCAGGGCGCCGCTGTTCACATCGAGGGCGATTAGTGAGGAGGTGTACAGATTGTCGCCGGGTCGTTTGTAATCGGCATAACCGGGTGAGGCGTTGCCGGTACCGAAATAGATCAGTCCGAGGTCGTGGTCGATCGAAGGCGAAGAATAGATCGAGCCACCACCGCCACGCCACGCATCGCGATACTTGTCGGCATGGGCTCGCTCTGCGGTGATATCGCGATCCAGTTTGTCGTTGAAAGATGTCGTCGGAGAAAACTCACCCTCCCAACCTGATGCGGCCGTTGAGTACCAACGCCATAACAATGAGCCGTCGTGTGCATCGTAGGCTGACAAGAATGCGCGCAAGCCGGGCCGTACTCCCGGTCGACCCAGCACCGAAGCGGTCGCCGACTCTGCGTCGCCGAGGACCGCGCTATAGCCGGTGCCGCTCACACCAACGAATACCTTACCGTCATACACGGCCGGAGCCATGTTGCCGGAGAAGCGCGTCATGCGATCGAAGTCCGCGCGACGTTGTTCGGAGAAATGCCGAATGGAATCGAGGTCACCTGGCTCGGCGCTGCCCGGATCGACCATCGGGATATCCCAAACCAGTGCACCCGTGGCAGCATCAAGCGCAATAAACCGCGCATCGGCCGTCACCATGTACAAACGGCCGTAACCCCATGCCAGGCCACGATTGTGTGAACCGCAGCAGAGTTTCTTCTGACTGAGCACGTGCTCGTAACGCCATTGTTCGGCACCACTTGCCGCGTCCAGGGCGACGACGTGGTTGTAAGGCGTCGTGAGATACATCACGCCATCAACGACGAGCGGATTCGTTGGAAAGGTCCCGATGATGCCGGTCTGGTAAATCCAGGCCGGGGTTAGCGAGGCTAGGTTGCCTGGATTAATTTGCTCCAGGGCACTGAAGCGCTGGTTGGCATGACCATGGCCATAGGTGATCCAGTTTTCCTGGTCCTCGCCAGCATGAGCGAGGCGTTGTTCTTCAGCCGCGACGTTAACTGTGAGTAGGAGCCCCAGACACAGCAGTACTCGGTTGATCATCGTTTTCCCCTATGCCCTGCAACATGCGCGCGCACGTCTGGCAGCCTGCTAGTGGTTGTGCCCGCCTGGACCGTGCGCGTGACCGTGCGTGCGTTCTTCTGGCGTGGACTCGCGCACTTCCGCAACCTCAACCTCAAAGGTGACGGTTTCCCCAGCCAGCGGATGGTTGTTATCGACGTCGACTACGGTGCGCCCAGCCTTGATCACCTGGACCTGGCGTGGCCCCTTTTCCGTGTTCACGGAAATAATCATGCCGGGTTTGAGTTTGCCTCGCGTCGTCACGGCTTTCATCTGAATGCGCTGTATCGCATCGTCACGGCGCGAGCCATAAGCCATCTCGGGCGCAATGGTCGCGCTGAAGGACTCGCCCGCCTCGCGCCCGGCCATTTCCAGCTCAAGCCCGGCAATGATGCCCTTGTGTCCGTGCAGATAAGTCATGGGATCAGCATTTCGGGAATTCTCGATCTCCTCACCCTTGCTGTTGCTCAGACGGTAGTGGAAGCTGACCACACTGTTTTTTTCTATCTTCATATCAGTAATTAATAACTACGATGATTTATCGACGTCTCAGTATTCAGCGCTCCACCACTGGCCGGGCGCGCTGGTTGTAAAGCATTTTTCGCAGAGCGGTTTTTTCTTCTTCGCTCATGGAATCCAGATCCATGGTCATGTCCTTGCACACATCCATACCGCGTTGAACTGCCGGGCGGGCCGATAGTTCGTCCCACCAACGTTTGAAATGTTCGAACTCGTTGATGTTCTGGTCATGCGACTCCGCTACAGCACACCAGGGATACACAATCATGTCGGCGATGCTGTATTCATCACCCGCCAGGTAGGGGCAGTCGTACAGTCGTTGGTTAAGCACACCATAGAAACGATTCACCTCATCGGTAAACCGCCTCACCGCGTAACTCTGATCGCCCTGACTGTCGCCAAGGCGGCGAAAGTGCCCGCACTCGCCGCTTTTCGGTCCCTGGTTAGCCATCTGCCACATCACCCATTCGGTCACCGCATACTTCCCGCGCACATCCTGCGGCCAGAACTGACCGGCCTTCTCGGCGATATACATCATCATCGCGCCGGATTCGAACACCGATACTGGCGCACCCCCACCCGCGGGGTCGTGGTCGACCAGCGCCGGCATGCGGTTATTCGGACAAATCTTCAAAAACTCATTGGTGAACTGGTCACCTTTGCCGATGTTGCACGGAATAACCTGGTACGGCATTGCGCACTCTTCCAGCAATATCGTAACTTTCTTGCCATTCGGGGTCGGCCAATAGTGCAAATCAATCATGGTGCGTCCTGACATATGAACTTCGTGCGTGGCAGCATACCGGCAAATCAAAGCCCGCGCTGCTGACGCCCATAGTGCGCATCATTTTGCGTAGAATCATACCCTCGTCAGTGTTCACAGAGGTCACCCTATGTACAAAGTCATCGGTATTATCAAACGCCCCGAAGGCATGGAATTCGAAGCCTTTAAGACCTGGTGGCTCACCGAACATGCGCCTAAGGTCAAACAATGGCCGGGCCTGACAAAGTATTCGATTAATTTGTGCACCACCGAAAACCAGTCCTTCGATGGCGTCGCTGAAGTATGGTTCGAATCAAAGGATGCCATGAACGCGGTGTTCGATACGCCAGAGGGCCAACGCGCACGCGCAAGCGCAACCAGTGGCGCCTCGGATGTTCATATTCTGCTCACCGAAGAACACGTGATGGTGGAATAGCTGAATATCATGCTTGAAGCGAGCCCCCAGACCACTTATCTCAGCGATTACACCCCGCCAGCGTTCTTGATCTCGACCGTCGCTCTCGATATCCAAATCGAAAACGATTACACCGAGGTTACCGCGACGCTCGCGATGCAACGCAATCCGGCAGCCACGGATAGCGCCGCCCCCCTCGAGCTGGACGGCACAGAACTGACGTTGCTTGAAGTCGCTATCGATGGGGTGGTCCTCGCCCAGGACGCCTTCGAACTTGATGAGGAGCGCCTGAGCATCGGCGCGCTACCGGATGCGTTTTCCTTACGCAGCGTGGTGCGCATTCACCCGGACAGTAATACGCAGCTCGAAGGCCTGTATGCCTCCAAAGACGGTTACTTCACCCAGTGCGAAGCGCAGGGCTTTCGGCGCATCACCTATTTTCTCGATCGCCCGGACGTCATGTCGGTCTACACGGTCACCATCACAGCCAACAAATCACGCTTTCCGATCCTGCTTTCCAACGGCAATCTTGAAGCTGAAGGGTTGTCGGATGGAGAACGACATTGGGCGCGTTGGCACGATCCGTTTCCGAAGCCGGCCTATCTGTTCGCAATGGTCGCCGCAGAGCTCGAGAAGCTCGAGACCGATTTCGTCGTCGCGTCCGGGCGAACGGTGGCACTGATGATTTTCGTTGAGCCCGGCAAACTCGATCAGTGTGAGTTCGCTCTTGAAGCATTGCAGTCCGCGATGCGTTGGGATGAAAGCGTGTTCGGCCTTGAGCTTGATCTCGACCAATACATGATCGTTGCCGTTGGCGACTTCAACATGGGGGCGATGGAAAACAAAGGCCTCAATATATTCAATACAAAATATGTATTGGCACGGCCAGACACCGCCACCGATATGGATTTCATGATGCTCGACCGTGTGGTCGCACACGAATACTTCCACAACTGGACGGGCAACCGGGTCACCTGTCGGGACTGGTTCCAACTCAGTCTCAAGGAAGGCCTGACGGTGTTTCGCGATCAACAGTACGGTGGCGATCGCTATTCGCACGCCGTGCAACGCATTCAGGAAGTCCGCCAGTTACGCGCCGGACAGTTTCCGGAGGACGCGGGCCCGATGGCGCATCCGGTCCGCCCGGAATCGTATATCGAGATCAGCAATTTCTATACCGCGACGGTCTACAACAAGGGCGCGGAAGTCGTGCGCATGATTCACACCTTGCTCGGGGCCGAGCACTTTCGCGCTGGCATGGACTTGTACTTCGCCCGTCACGATGGTCAGGCAGTACGTACTGAGGAGTTCGTTGCCGCGATGCAGGATGCATCGGGTGTTGATTTACAGCAGTTCCGACGTTGGTACAGTCAGGCGGGTACGCCGTGTGTGCGGGCCAGCGGGGAATACGATGCAGCCGCCCGCACTTACACGCTCACTTTGCGCCAGAGTTGTACTCCGACTCCCGGACAGGACGACAAGCAACCATTCCATATTCCGGTGGAAGTTGGTCTGCTCGATCAAAGCGGTAATGATTTGGCGCTTGAATCAGGCACGGGCTCGCCGGCGACCAGAGGTCGGCACGTGTTGTCCCTCACCGAACCCGAACAACAGTTCACATTCACCGACGTCGACGCGGCACCCGTGCCATCATTATTGCGTGGTTTCTCGGCACCAGTCGCGCTGGACTATGCCTATAGCGATGCCGAGTTGGGGCACCTCGCGGCTCACGACAGCGATCCGTTTAACCGTTGGGAGGCCGGCCAACGGCTCGCCGTCGGCGTGTTAATGGCTGCAGTGGAGGATCTGCGTGCGGGGAAGACGCCTGTTTACAACGAAGCACTGGTGGCGGCATTCGGTCGCGTCCTGAGTGATGCGGAGCAAGACCCGGCCTTCGCTGCTGAAGCGCTCAGCCTGCCGAGCGCTGGCTATCTGGCCGAGCAAATGGCGGTCGTCGATCCGGATGCCATCCTCCGTGCACGCACAGGGCTGCGCCGCCATTTGGCGAGCGAACTGGAAGCACAGTTCTCCGAGGCGTACATGAGTTTCATCGCGCCCGGCGAGTATCGCCCCGATGCCATTTCTGCCGGCTATCGCAGTGTCCGTAACAGTGCGCTCGGATACCTGATGGAACTCGCAACGCCAGCGGTACGCCAACTATGCCTCGACCAGTTACAAAACGCGGGGAACATGACCGACGCGATGGCCGCATTGGGCGCGCTCGCGAATTGTGCGTGCCCCGAACGGGAAACTGCGCTGGCCTGGTTTTATGAGCGCTGGCACGACGAACCATTGGTGGTGGATAAATGGTTCGCAGTGCAGACCAGTTCACGCCTGCCAGACACGCTGAGCGATGTCAGGCGGCTACTCGAACATGCGGCATTCGATCTAACCAACCCGAACAAGGTACGCGCCGTGATTGGCATGTTCTGCCACGGTAATCATGCCGGCTTTCACGCTGCCGACGGCAGCGGCTACGAGTTCGGGGCGACTCAGGTCATCGCACTCGACCAGATTAACGCGCAAGTGGCAGCGCGCATGGCGCGGGCTTTCGACCGCTGGAAGAAGTTTGATGCCGGACGCCAGGAACATGCGCGCAACGCATTACAGCGCATCCACGACGTGGACGGATTATCGAAAGATACTTTTGAGGTGGTCTCGCGCGCGTTGAGCTAAGTGTAAAGCGCATGTGCCGACACACAGAGTCGATGCGGCTCTCAACGAGCTAAACCGCTATTTCAAGTACGAAATGGCGCTCGATGTTAAAGGGATGTCTCCAACAGCGGCCGCGCCGCCTAGAGCCGCGTAGCGCAGCTTTCTGCGCGGCGCGGTTATGCGCGGACCAACAGCGCGTCTCGAACACCGCGTGCCTTAATCTCCGGCACGCGTGCTCACGGTTGCAGAGATTTCTTAACGTGTCTCAAGCGCGGCGCCCAACAGCGTCGGGCGCCGCGATACTTACTTAGCGTTACGTTCCGCAGCTTCTTTGATCACCTCGTCGGCAATATTGCGCGGACACGGTGCGTAGTGTGAAAACTCCATCGAAAACTGGCCACGCCCGGAGGTCATGGTGCGCAGGTCGCCGATGTAGCCAAACATTTCACCAAGCGGTGCGTCTGCTTTGACTCGGACGCCGGAAACACCCGGCTCCTGTGCCTTAATCATGCCACGCCGGCGATTGAGATCACCGATCACATCGCCGACATGATCCTCAGGTGTGAACACATCGATTTTCATGATGGGCTCAAGTATCTGCGGAGACGCTTTGGGCAGCGTTTGCCGATAAGCAGCCTTGGCGGCAATCTCAAATGCGACCGCAGACGAGTCAACTGAGTGATAGCCGCCGTCAACGAGAGTCACTTTAATGTCCTGCATCGGATAACCCGCCAGCACCCCTTCTTCGATACTAGACTCGAAACCCTTTTGTACTGCCGGCCAAAATTCGCGCGGTACGTTACCGCCAGTGACTTTGGAGATGAATTCGAAGCCGCTGCCCACTTCGCCTGGCTCGATAAGATAATCAATCTTGGCAAACTGGCCGGAACCGCCGGTTTGTTTTTTGTGCGTGTACACGTCTTCGACTTGCTTGGTGATCGTTTCACGGTAGGCAACCTGAGGCTTGCCGACCTCGACTTCGACGAGATGCGTGCGCTTGAGAATGTCGACTTTGATGTCCAGGTGCAGCTCGCCCATACCCTTGATGATGGTCTCGCCACTTTCCTGGTCAGTTTCAACCCGGAATGACGGGTCCTCCTGAATCATTTTGCCGAGCGCGACACCGAGTTTCTCGGATGCTGCCTTGTCGACGGGTGAAATAGCCACCGAAATAACCGGATCGGGGAACACCATCGGTTCGAGCGTAGCCGGATGGCGCGGATCACACAGGGTGTGTCCGGTTTGCACATTCTTCATGCCCAGAACCGCAACAATATCGCCGGCCTGCGCCGAATCGACATCGTTACGAGAATCGGCGTGCATCTCGACAATGCGCCCGATACGTTCGGTCTTGCCCGTAAACGTGTTGAGGACGTTCGAGCCTTTCTCGATCCTGCCTGCGTATATGCGAATGAAGGTCAACGCGCCGTAACGGTCATCCATAATCTTGAACGCCAGCGCGCGCAATGGCGCGCTCTCGTCGACCATGGCAAACTCGCCGGTCTCGGTGCCTTCTTCGTCGACTTCGGGCTGCGGTTTAA
Source organism: Proteobacteria bacterium UBA981 (assembly GCA_002292285.1). Lineage (GTDB taxonomy): Bacteria > Pseudomonadota > Gammaproteobacteria > UBA981. The sequence continues at coordinate 17,695 of DBBP01000029.1, read as the reverse complement.
CCTCGGTCGGATTCGGCAGGTAATCGACGACAGCATTTAGAACAAGCTGAACACCCTTGTTTTTAAATGACGACCCACAGTAGGTGGGGAAAAAACTCAGGTTGATGGTACCCAGACGAATGCAGCGCTTGAGGGTCTCGAGGTCAGGTTCTTCGCCATCGAGGTATTTCTCCATCGCCTCATCGTCTTGCTCGACAGCCGCTTCAATGAGCTGCTCGCGATAGGTTTCTACCTGGTCAACCATGTCGGCCGGCACATCCTCGACGGTGTAATTCATCGGGTCACCGGAATCGTCCCAGATCCACGCCTTGCGGGTCAGCAGATCGACCACCCCTTTAAATTCTTCTTCGATACCGATGGGCAGGACCATCACCAGTGCATTGGCACCCAGGACCTTTCTAACCTGCTCAACTACGCGGTAGAAATCCGCACCGGTGCGATCGAGCTTGTTGATGTAGATGATGCGTGAAACTTCGGAGTCGTTGGCATATCGCCAGTTCGTTTCAGATTGCGGTTCAACGCCGCCAGAACCGCAAAAAACGCCAACGCCGCCGTCCAGAACTTTTAGCGAGCGATACACCTCGATGGTGAAATCAACGTGACCGGGGGTATCAATGATGTTCAGGCGGTGGTCATCCCAAAAGCAGGTGGTTGCAGCGGACTGAATGGTGATCCCGCGTTCCTGCTCCTGGTCCATGAAGTCGGTCGTGGCCGCACCGTCGTGCACTTCACCGATTTTATGAATCTTACCGGTGAGCTTAAGAATGCGCTCGGTGGTGGTGGTCTTACCCGCGTCAACGTGGGCGAAAATTCCGATGTTGCGATACCGTGTCAGGTCAGTCATGTCCGCTCTCTGATGGATTATTCCGACGACAGACGCTTGATGCTCCCGACAGTCGCGCGAAGCAGAGCTCTGTTGCCATGGTGATTGACCGGGATTTCCGGCCGAAACATGTCCCTGCGCACCCGGTCGGGCAACGCAGGGGCGCATGTTAAAGGGAGCAGCGCCTGAGCGAAATGCTTTTTCGCCCAAATTGGCAGTTTTTTTCAATAATTTCGTGAAATTAGACGAAAATCTTGGCCGACGGCCTGACGGCACTCGAAAATCCCGGGACCACGTTGGCCGGGCTAGACCTCGGTCCCACCTGTGACAACGAGCGGGATGACGTTGCGGACCCCGCCGAGCGGTTCAGGAACATCGCCCAGGTAGCGGGGAATGATGTGGATGTGAGCGTGCCAAACCGATTGTCCACCAGCCTGCTCGCAGTTCGCGCCGATGTTGAACCCGTCCGGCCGATGCGCTTCCCGCAACACCGCACAAACGTCGCGGATCAACGCAAAACAAGCCGCGTACTCTGCAGCGCTGACGTCCAGGATAGTGCGCGAATGCCGGCGCGGCACGACCAGTGCATGGCCCGGAGAGACCGGATAGGCATCATAGAAAGCCAGCGCGAGATCACTCGAGGCGATCAGCGGGCGATCAAGATGGCAGAAAATACACGGATCGTTTGCCGACATGGAGGCCCTCCTCAACAGCGTCGCACAAGTGTAATCAATCCGGGCTATTTCGCGCAGTGCGGCACGGCGATGCGGCGCGACGGAAATGCCTGACACTGGCAGCGAAGCTCGCTAAAGTAACGCGTGATCGTTTGTCACTTAGGGGACCCGTGCGTGCAACTTAACGCCGATATTCCAGCTCACTTACGCGCACCTGCAGAGGCCGCTGTCGCGTGGCTGAACGAAAACGACGGCAGCGCGTGTCAGCTGACCGGTCTGGTTCAATCTGACGACGCCCATTCGAGCGGGCAACATGCCGATCTCGAATTGGGTTTGATCCTGTGCGAAGGGGACCTGTGTACGCGTGCCGACGTTCGTGTCGGCAACGACGGCGGACGTTATCGGTTTGCCCGCGTCGCCGCAGCGAGTCCTGACATCCCCGCGTTACTCGACCCGCCGGCTGGCGTGCGCAGCAACTGGCTGGACGAGCAATTACTGAAACACGATTTCATCTTGCTCCTGTTCTATCGCGGTCGCTGGTGACCCCCTTGCCGCTTCGAGTTACGAAGCTACGACAAAACCGGTGTCCTAGATGCTATCCACGCTGCGGGTGGCGAAGTTTTCGCGATCACTAGCGAGCCGCAAAGCCTCGCAACCGAAGCCGAACAGGACTGGCAGTTTGGCTTCCCGGCGGTCGGCGATCCGCATCACGAAATTCGCACAGCGTGCCGCGAACTCGGCGTCGTCGAAATCTACGCCAACGAAAATTTCCAACATCTACGCGAGCGTCCGTGGGCTTCGCACCCGAATGGCTACTATCAGCCCGGTGTGGTGGCGCTGAAAAATGACGGAAGGGTTCTTTACCGTTGGCGCTGTGTGCCACGACGCGACAATATGAGCGGCGCCGGCGCGCGCCCGTCTGCCGAATATACCTGGCGCGAAATTCTTGTCGGCCTGGCGGGCGCGGGACACGCACCACTCGACGAGTCACCGGAGCTCCCGAGCAAGGACTGGTCCTGGCCCCGGTTTCTATTGGTCCTGCTCGCGCACGGCTGGTTCATCCGCCCCAAGGCCTTCCCGCTCGGACGCGCGGACGACGCGATCTCCGCAAACCCAAGAAAAATGAATGGCCGTATTGCGGCCTTTGCGGCGCTATGGGTGCTCGCTCTGCTCGTGTTGCCGCTGAGCTGGGTCGCTCTCGCGTTTGGCGCGTGGCTGATTGTATTGATTCCAGGACTGATCGAAATTTACACGCAATTCCAGCACGAACCGAACGACACCTCGACCACCATATAGGCTCACGGCTGGCGGTGCGGCCGCTGACATCGCGACGCAGGAGAAAGCCTGCGAAGTCGACATCATGTAGTCGGAATCAGTCGGCAGAACGACGCCCCCCACACGGCTGGAATCGACGGCCCTCATTAAGTAGCACCACCCAAGGGTGAACCGAGAATTTGATCGTGGCGAGACCTGTGCAGGGGATGAGGTCACTTGTGTCTACACAACGTGGACTTGCTCGGCGTTGTTGGTCAAAACCCAATTCCCGAGCGCCTGCCTGTGCTGTAGTCCCCGGTGTCGCGGCATCTTGTCTGAGAACGATTGGCAGGGCGTCGAATTGCAGCAAAGGTACGAGCGCCACTACCAGTCATTCATCCTCGGACTTATTGATCGCCATACGCGGCGGCCACGCGAATGAGCGGCGTAATTTTTCGGCATTTGCTCCTCTCGCCGCCCGCGGATGAGTTAATGTCCCGGACCCAAGTTAGCCGGTGCTTTATTCGTAACTGTCCGGTCGGCGCTGCGCACTCACGCCCGGAATGCTGGGTAAATCGCCAGCGCCGCGCCCGACCAGCAGCTGAGCTTTCAGACCCTGCTCCATGTGATGCGACACATCACAGTGAACAAGATAAGTCCCATCGTCGCTCGGCACGATAAATGTTCCCGTGACTTCCCGCCTGCCGTTCGCTTCCAGATGAAACATACCTTGCGGATACAAATACTTGGGCAGCCCGTGCACCATCCACTGATGGCGAACTTCATCGAGGTTTCGCAAGGTAACGCGCAGGCGCGCACAGGGTGGTACGCGCCATACATGGGCGCTGAAGCCATACGTTAATCCTGTGCGAGCAAACTCACGACCCACCTGCACATCAATAGAGACGTCGTCGCTGACCGACGCGCAGTCCTGCGGGAGATTCTCCGTGTTTGAATTCATCACCATGCCGTTGGCGTCCATCTGCATGGCGTGGTCATCATGATCATGATGGGCGTGGTGCGGTGCTTGGGCAAAAGCGACAGAAGCGAAATGCGCAGCCAGCGAGAGCAGGAATATGCGCAGGGCAAGCGTGCGCCAACTTGCACGAGGATTTAGCATCAGACCCGTCGACTGCGCAGGAATGCGCGCAGCAATAGCATCCAGATCAACAGGCACAAACCAAACAACACACTGCGATGCCGTTGCAACCACGTTGCTTGCGCGACATCGGTAAAGTGATGCGGCCCCATGCCAGCGAACACCGGCAATTTACCTGCGTAGTAATCGGGCGAGAAGAACGCAGCCAGACTTTGCAATCCGCCGACCGTTTGCGGCAGACCGTGTTCATCCAGATAATCTTCGTAGACCACCAAAGAGACACCACCGCCGGGCCCGATACCGTTGCTGGTCACGGCTTGCTCACGGTGATCGTGAAGCAGCCAGGCGCCAGCGCCGTAGGCGTCACGTCCATCGTTAACGGTGCTCAGATTGAGGTCGATACGCTGGGCGCTTGCGATTGAGAATACATCGCGCTGTTCGCTGAATTCTGCGCCCAACTCAACACCATCCCGATGCGTCAAGATTGGCTTGTGGCCATGAAAATGCAGAGCAAGACTTTCATTTCCGCCATTCAATACGCGCAACAAATTATTCTCGCCTGCGCCACTCACGATCAAAGATTCACGTAACGTGTAGGGGAACGACCGACCATTGAGCACGTAGTATTCCGGGCGTCGTTCGACGATGTCGTAATCACGGTGAATCGAGCGCGAGATCAGGCGCGGATCGGTAAAATCCTGAATACGATTGTTCAGATCAGCGTCGAGTTCGAGGTAATGCAGATCGTATTCACGCTGGTAGTCCTCCCTGACTGCAACCGATGCGGCACGCACCCGTCCTGCACCGACGTTAAAAGTCTGCAGCCAATTACCGGGCCGGTTCTCCTCCACGACGAACATCCCCTGCAAGCCCATCAGGATGTGGCTATGCGGTTGCACATGGCAATGATAGAAGCTGGTCCCTGCGTGCCGCGGACGGAGCCAGTAGGTATGTGCTTTACCGGGCATAGTCGGATGTTCGCTAAAAGTCGGTACGCCGTCATTACCGGCACCCTGGGGCGTCGTAAATGGATGATCAACGCCGTGGAAATGAATGGTATGTGGTAGGTAGTGACTGTTCTCAAGCGTTATTTCGACTTCATCGCCCTGCTCGACGCGAATCACCGGAGCGGGCAGGCGAATCAGTCGGTTTGCGTCAGCCGTTTCGAAATTCGCTGTTGTCATGCCGCGACTTTTCGGCGCAAAAACCCACAGTCCCGGTGTGATCCCTGGGGCGATCTCGAAACGTGGTACGGGTCCGGGGACATCCGGTGATTTGCCATTCAATTCCATGACTTCAAGACGAATGCGAATGAGATCGGGATCGCCGTCACCATCGCGGTCGTCGCTTTTCTCGACCGTGTCGAGCGCATAAAGAGATTTCATCAGCGTCGCCGGACTGACGTTATTGGCACCTTTGACCGCGACTGCAATGTCCCACGGATTATCCGGCATGCAATCCGCGACCGCCGTAATCTGTACGCCTTCGATGTCGTGCGCTGCGCGCCAGGCCGCGAGCTCCGGGCTACAGATCTCATCAATCGACAATGGCGCAACCACATTCGAGATACCCGCGGGTGGTTCTCGATAGGCTCGCTCGCCAAATACGTTGTAGTAATGCTGCTGCACCGACACCGGCAGTTTTGAAATCGGCAAGGTGTAGAACAACGGCCCGACCAGAACAATCAGAGCCAACAAATAAACGCGCCGCTTAGTCATTCACGTGCTGACGCCTGGCGCCAGAACCAGCCGCCTCATTCGTGCTCCTCGCTGCGCGCGCCACCCTTCGGCGCCAATTTGTATATCGCCGCGACGAATAACAGCACGACGAAAGCCCATCTGAGCGGTCCCCACCAATCTACTTTACCGACAGAGAAAGGAAACACAGATACGTAACTACGATTGCCGACCTTATCGTGGGCGGTCATGATGCCGATGAACGAACCAGCCGCCTCGAACGTGAGTGTGACTTCGAAGTTTCCGTTCGCGTAGCTCGCCGGTTCGATATAAGCAATCGTAGCCGCTTCAATGTCAGCGGCCGTACCCAGGTCGTCAAACGTCGCATTGACCCCGATGTCTTTTACGTCAGCGACAATTCTGAAGTCGACTTCCATCTCGCGCAGCGCAGAACTGATGTAATCGATAACAATAATGGCATCAGCAACGACAGGTATGTCTTCGCAGAACTCACGCGACGCACGGGAGCGCGGTTGATAACCACTGAAGTGAGCGCGGTACGGCCCGATGGTGATCACGCAGGTGTCGTCCTCAATCGAGACGCCGCCATGGGCGACCGCGGAGTGCGGCAGTAGTATTGCGGCAAGCGCGACCGCGGTACCGAATATCAAGACCGATAGACGCGGGGAAAAAACGGACTTGCCGAGAATCACACCGATCATCGATTCATTCGAATATCGGCAGCAATGACCCGCCGACTTCGACAATTTCGCGACTGCCGTCTTGCGCATAAAAGAACAGTAGACCGGCAATGACGCTGTCGGGATCATTGATCATACGGGTCAGCCGCTGTGTCTCCCATAGCGCGTCTTCGGCGAACACTTCGACAGTCGAAACCTGGCCTGGGGCAATCGGCCCTCCTTCAACACGTAACCCGTGACTCGCGACGAGATCATGCTCATCAATCGGCTCAACAGTCCTGACCTCTGGATTGATGAATCTGACATTAGCGCACAGAAATTCGCCGACGCGCAAAGTGCGATCGCTGCGATTGTCGACCGTCAACTTCATCCTGAAACTGCGCCCCGGAATTCGATAAGTCGCCTCGCTGATCGACACGTCAATGTTAGCCTGGGGGAAAGGCTTGTTGTCTGGCATTGAAGTTTTCGCGGTACGCAGCGGGATGGTGATCGGCGCATCGCGCTCACCCCAGGCGAAACCACCGACAATAATCAGTAGCGTCACGGCGAGAAAAACAATGGCTACTTTGATGTCGGTAGGACTGATCAACTCGTCCGCGTCTTCACCCTTCTCGTCCAGTTCATCGACTGCACGCAAACGCGGAATTAGAAGTGGCCGTTGGCGAAACCAATACACCAGCCACGCGCCACCTATAACAAACCAGAGCACATGCCACGAGACGATGCTCTTGAGATGGAAACTTTCGAGTTCTATTTCGCGCCCGAACATACTCTCAACGGTATTGACGAAGTCGTCCTGCGAGCCTGTGATCTCGATCCAGCGTCCGGGCCCGACCATCGACCCGGCGTCGAGCACGTTCACGATTGGATGGACGTGGAAACGACCCGGCCGACGCGCTTTCATGTCGATCTCGAAACTATAGTCTTTGCCGAGTTCGAGTGAAGTGGACTGCACCGCGCTGATGCCGTCGATATTGGATGCGGTGCGAATGAAATTGGGGCCGCCTGCGCCCACATTAAGAAACACGCGTTGCTCGACAGATGGAATGTGCTCCGGCCAAAGCTTTGACGTTCGAAAACGTCCGCGTACCTTGATGTCCTCGCCGACTGCGATTTTGGCAGGACTAATCTCGACGTCATACCAATTCAGTGTGCGCATGCGCGTATTGGCCTGCTGCGCACGCTCGCCATGGGCAGTGGCAACAATCGGAATAAGCATTGCCAGCACCAGCGCCAGGCCAGCTATCGATGTCAGGGCTCGGCACCCCGGACGGGTCATAATTTCTTCAACCATGCCTGTCGGTTCAGGACTAAACCCGCACCCCAGGCGATATAGAACACCAGCGTGCAGATGAATCCGGAAAACACTGCCGTCAGCGGTGTGACGGCGTCACCAAAGGTCCGCAAAACCGTGCGCTCGACGACGCGCACGTACTCGGGCAGGCCAGTCCGGATATATTCATAACCGAGTAAATCCGCCGCCGTGAGCATTTCCCCGTTATAGGTAATGGGTTCATGAAACGCAGCAAGCAGCGGCCAATTGACCGGGTAGACCAACAGCCCCCACAGGAACGCGCCGATCAAGCCGGTAAGGAACACGCTACGCGTTATCACCAAAGTGCAATCGATGATGATTGCCAGCGGGATGAAGATAGACGGCCACACGAAACTGAGTGGGAAGCCGCCGAATATGTGGAAGTTGAAATAGGCGCTTAACCAGCGCATTAACGAATAAAGAAGAACGACTGCCGTGCAGGCAACCGGCAAGCGAAATCGCGACCAGAACGCAGCGGCCAGTCCCGCCGGAAAGATCAGCAGCGCAGCGACCGGCGCCAATGGCCAGTAGCGGCGATCCTTCCAATCCGCCCAGAATTCCCAGTCTCCGATCGTCACTGACATCACAAAAACTGTCGCGCCTGCGACAGCGAAAACGATGACGGCGAATAACGCCATATCGACAGTGTTTTCCAGTCGCCGGCGCGTGGCCGCCTGCTGGTCTGCTGTTCTCACACCCTCCTCCCCACCGCCAGTTTGCGGCATTTGTTGCGTTGAAAGAGAAGTGGGCTTAAGCGTGCGTCGCGACCTCGTCGATCAGCTCTTTCATACGGCTAACGATGTGTGTGACCACACCACCGAGACCCAGCAAGGCGAGCCCCAGGCCGGAGAAGCCCCAGTGGATCGGCGCGTTGAACACTTCTTCAGCGTAGAAGAAAGTGTGGCCCCATTCGTTGAAGCCAACGTTCGGCATAATCAGGATGGGACCGCCAATGGCAACGGCGAGTGAGACAAAGACTTTCTTACTGTGCATCGGCAGACGCGTACGGGCATACAGGAATGAACCGACACCGGTAATGATGATGGCTGGAATCAGCATATAAAAAATTTCGATATGCGTCGGTGTAAAGTCAGTGTCGCGAATCACAATCTGGTGCCAGGCTGCATCACTTTCGGCGCCGAGAACGCCGGTAAGAAAGACCACCAGCGTGTAGGACGCCAGCCACGTAATCCATTTGAAATAGCGCTGGAGTTCAAGCTCCGGTGTAATCGCGTCGAGATTGCGGTCGCGGGTCTGCCACAGGTAAAAAACGACGCCAACCAGAGTCACGCTAGCGAGCGCGATTTGGCCGTAAAGCAAGCGCATCCAATAAACCGCAAACTCGGGTTCGAAATAATCGAGTCCGACCGAGAAAGCGTATTTCTGCAAATAAAGTCGGTAGACAAAAAAGCTGACGCTAATGCCAAGGATGACCTTGAAATAGGTACTCCAGCGGATGCCCTCGAACTGAGCAGCCTCGCCGGCGTCGGTGGGATGCTCGGCCAAATCCAAAGATCGTGCAGTGACACTCATGGCGTCAATCTCCTCGTTTGTCGGTCCAGTGCGGGCCCGTCATATGGTGAATCGTTCGATTGCCGAAGGCAAGCGCTTTCTAGACGCGAAAATCGTCAAAATTGCTGAAATTACCGCCTCACTGGGCGAGTGGCAGTTGCCGGTACGAATGAGCTCGGCCCGGATGTCGAGCGAATCACCGCGTGCGCTCGAAGAAATCGACAATGCGGCGATTCGCGTCCGGCCATTGGCGGTGGCCGCCCGGATAGGTGCAAATCAGGGTTTCAGCCGCCGCTGTGCAGTCGGGATAGCTGGCACAGCCCGGCTCAATTGACGACGGCGGAGCGGAACATTGATTACAGCCCGCCCACCAGTCTGACAGTTCACGCCCGAAGTTCGGAAAGAGCTGGTCGTCAGCGTTCTGCAGAGTGAAGACCGGCATGGGTGCGGGGCACGCATGGTCGTGCATATCTTCTCCTCGAACTCCCGCTGCGCTCGGCGCGATTGCGCGCGGGCGAAACGGCATATCGGGCAGAAAGGCGATGGCATTGGCCACGGTGCCGCCGTCCGAATGTCCGGTCAGATAGATGCGTGACTGATTCACACACCACCTGTTCGCAATCGCCGCAGGAATGTTCGCGAGTTCTCTGATCGCGTTTAGCGACAGTCTGCGGCTATCCACATAGGCAATGATGAAGCCGGCTGCAGTGGCTATGCCCGTCAGGCCGGCATGTGCTTCACTTGCGAAACGATTGAAGGTCGCCGGGGCGTAAACGATTATCAGAGGATGCTGGAGTGACGAATCATAGTTGGCAGGCGTGCGCACGCTGATCTTTGTTGCGGCGTCGAAGGCCTCGTCGTCGCTGCGCGGTGATGGTCCGCTGCGCGAATCGGCGCGACAACTGGGCCAATCTGCGTTTGTATAGTCAAAAGTACCGAGTTCTATGTCGGCTGGAGGCTCCGGCGCGCACGCACTAAGGGTCGCCGCCAGGCACGCCGACGTAAACGCGTGGCATGACCAGCTAGACTTCCAACCCATAAAACCGTGCGGCATTCTCACCGAGCACTTTGCGTTGGTCCGCGAGCGGTAGCGAAGCTAATCGACTACGCATTTCCTTGACGACTCCCATCGACGCATCGACATGCGGGTAATCCGACGCCCAGGTGAAGTAGTCGGCGCCGACGTGGCGGACGACATCCGCGGTTATTGTTTCGTCAGGATCAGCCGAAACCAGACACTGGCGTCGGAAATAGTCGCTCGGCTTCATGGTCAGAATAGTGCCCGCGTGCATCACTTCGAATTTATGATCGAGGCGATCGAGCCAGGCCGAAATCCAATTTGCACCAGCCTCCAATACCGAAATTTTGAGACGCGGATAGCGTTCGAGTACGCCGATGGTAAGCAGTTCAGTAAACCCGGCCATGACGTCGATGGCGAGAAACGCAAACGAAAACAGGCCGAAGCGGGCGCCGTCCTGCTCGAGTGGATCGGTATAACTGGTGGTCGGTTGGTCACGCACCACGACATGAAAAGCTATCGGTAACTCCAACTCTTGAGCCGTCGCCCAGAGGCGATCCAGCGATGGGTCATCGAAACGTTTGCGACCGCGCGCAAACATGTCCGGAGAAATATAGATGCCGCGGCAGCCTGCGGCATGCGCCCGCTCCATTTCCTTAACAGCCAGTTCGGGGTCGAGCAGATTGAGGTGCGCGACCGGCACCAGGCGTTTCGTGTCATGGCTGCAAAAATCGACCAACCAACGGTTGTAGGCCTCCGTATAAGCATGCGCGAGCACCGCATCCTGAACGTGGCCTTCCCAGCAAATGCCGATGGTCGGGTAAAGCAGCGCGATGTCGATACCTTCCTGATCAAGAACCTCAATTCGCGCTTGGGGATCGTAGCTGCCCGGCGGACAACCGTCGGCGTAGGTATGCAGGCCGGTCGTCAAGGCATCAACCGCGTCCATGTCAATGCCGCCCAGGGCAGCCAGCCGGCCGTGTACGGCTTCGAGCGATTTACCGTCGATAAGTAGCACCTCGTGGCCATCAGCATCATGGTCGATGCGAATGGCGCGGTCACGAAATTTCGCAGGGAGGTACTCCTGCCACAAATTAGCGGGCTCCAGAATGTGCCCGTCGGCGTCGACCATTAAGACGTGTTCAGCGGTATTTGCGGTCATCCTCGTTCCTCGATGTTGCGCAAGACGCTTGAGAAACTAGCACGTTAATGCGGCCAAGCGAAAAGCAGGTCACGAGCGAAACCGCGGAACGTTCAACGCAGCAGCCCGACGCACCCCAGGGCTTGGGCGCGCTCACCGCTAATTCAGGGACAGTTACTGTATTTNNAAATACAGTAACTGTCCCTGAATTTACGAGCCGCTGAGAATCGGGTTTCTGCGGGTCACCAATTTGCAGCCTAATAGTGGAGGTTCCCGAGTAACGTTACGTTGCCCCTATACTGAGCCCATGAGTTGGTGCGCGAAAAAGTATGAGCCCCAGCCCATTCGCAACCGAAACGGGCACCCGACGACTCATCAACCAACGCCGGTATTTCGTGGCACGGTCGCATTCCTATTAACAGCTACGTCGGAATCGACTATCCAATGCTGTCGATAATCGCCTAGCACAGCCGCGATGTACTACGGCTGGGTCATTGTCGCGAGCACGTTTGTCGTCATGATGACGACCTACGGCGTGCAATATACGTTTGGTGTGATGATGCCCGCCATACAGGCGGAGACCGGCTGGAACCGCGAACTGTTGGCCGGTGCTTTCTCGATTTACGCCTTTGCCTACGGCATGCTCAGCATCCTGACAGGGCGCCTGACTGACCGCTTCGGGCCGCGCCCGGTGATCATCAGCGGCGGTCTGCTGCTCATCATCGGTTATGTGATGCTAAGCCGTGCAACAACGGTGTGGCAGTTGTACATCGCACTATCGGGAATCTGCGCTTGTGGGATGAGTGCCGCCTTCGTGCCGTGCAGTGCGACCGTCATCCGCTGGTTCGTGCGTTTTCGTGGCCGCGCCATCGGCCTTACGATGATGGGAGCAAGCGCCGGCAATATCATCACACCGATTCTGGCCGCTTACATGATTAGCACCCTCGGATGGCGGGCGACCTACGCTTGGATGGGTGTGGTCGGCGGCGGGCTGATTATCGCCGCCGCGTTATTCGTACGCCGCGATCCAGCCGAACTCGGATTGCATCCCGACGGCGTAGATACGTCCTCGCAGCCCGCCCTCGCCGGCGCAGCTACCGCAGCGTCAGCTGTTGAAGATTCCTGGACCCTCGCCGAAGCCCAACGCACAGGTGCCTTCTGGTTACTCACGGCGATGTTTTTTCTGAGCTGGCTGGTCGTCTTCCTGCCGATGGTCCACCTCACGCCCTACGCGATCGATTCAGGCACCGATCCGCTTCGGGCGTCAGTTATTTTGGCAGGAGTCGGGATTGGCGGCGTCCTTGGTCGCCCACTGCTTGGCATGGTATCTGACCACGTCAGCCGATTGCCGGCGCTTGCGTTTGTATTTTTAACGCAGACGGCAGTGTTTGCCGCACTACCCTTTTTCCAACACTGGCTCGCGCTAACGCTACTCGCGGCGATCTTTGGTTTCGCCTACGGTGGCGGTACGACCTTGTTCGCTGCCGTGGTCGGCGATTTCTATGGGCCCGCAGCGGTCGGGGCAATCGTCGGCTTCGTCTTTGCAATCGCCGGTTCTTCGGCCGCCTTCGGACCGTGGTTCGCCGGTTACGTTATCGAACGTACCGACAGTTACGATATTGCGTTCTGGTTTAGTGCCATCGCCAACGCGCTCGCCTTCCTGTTGGTCGGTTTCCTGCGTCGTCCAACACGTTCGGCGGCGACCGTTGCAGCATAAGTGCCGCGGTCTGCGCGCCAAAACCAGGACTGGCAATGCGCTCGAGTTTTATTTACCGTCAAGCTCTGGTTAATAAATCGCTGACGCGCGATGGCTACCCTTAAGACAGGCTTGAATTGACCAAGCCCGGCGGTCCCGAAAGCGTGTGCGGAGCCGACGACAGAAATCGATTGTAGGCGGCCATCGCGCGACCGCCTGAGGAACGCCTGATGAATTTGATAACCCTCCTGCTGCTCGCCCTGTTCGCAATGTGCTCCGTAGCCGACGACGTGCTTGACGATGATTGCCAACCGGCAAACGGCATCACACCAATCTGTGGGTTTCTGCCGCCCGAAGACATTGATGCCATCCCGGGACGCAATGCGCTCGTGGTCGGCGGATTTTCACTGGATAACCAAAACGGCGACGTTCGCGTTCTCGATTTGTCCGACCATTCCATCACAACCATTTATACACCGGACATGCCGGTGGCATCGGGTGCAGCGGACGATGTCCCCTGGGGCGATTCAGATTGCCCGGGTCCACCAACCGGGTTTGCCGCGCACGGTATTCAAATCACCGAAAATGCTCACGGCAGCTATACGCTACTGGTGGTTAATCACACCTCGCGCGAAGCGATCGAGTGGATCGAAGTCAAACAAGATGGTGCAAGATTCTCAGGTGCCTGGAAAGGCTGCGTGATTGTTGACCCGGGGCTCTGGATTAATGATATCGCGATGTTACCTGACGGTGGCTTCGTGGCGAGCCACATGATGCCACGCAAGATTTCGCGAAGCATTTTTGATCGCGAACCAAACGATCGCGTCGAAACAGGTTACGTCGTGGAATGGCACAAAGAGACCGGCTGGACCAAAATCAAAGGTACAGAAGGCGCGCTGCCGAATGGTGTACAAGTCTCCGCCGATGGCGCAACGGTCTACAGTAACCATTATTTCGCCAACCAGATTGTTGCCATCGACCGTGCCAGTGGCGAACGTTTGTGGACCACCCCACTTGATGGTGCGCCCGACAACATCAATATCGGCGACGACGGCAAACTGTACTTGCCGACTCATCTGGTCAATCTCCGCGAGATTCGCGACCAATGCCTGGGAAAAGATGTCCCGTACTGTACCGCTCAGTTCTCGGTGTACGCGATCGAGCCTGACGACGGCCAGGCAACGCGATTGTTTACTTCCAGCGGCACCCAATTCGGGGCCTCAACGGCCGCGATAAAGGTTGGCGAGTTTGTCTACCTTGGCGCGGTCGGCGGAAATCGGATCGGGAGAATTGGCGCGCCGTAAGGCGGTCGCGACAGCGGCTGGGACAGCGCGCTCAAGAAAGTTTAAACGCAGTTGCGTAACTGCGAACTGGAGGACAACCGTTGCGCCATCATACCCAGCGCCTGCGGGTGGGTTTCGTCGATACCGATCTCAGTGGCCGCATTCACTATACGGCCGCTATGCGTTACTTCGAGGCCGCCGAGCACGCGCTGATGCGCGCAGCGATGCAGGATCTTGATGAACCCCGACCACTTCTGCCGCGCGCGCACGTCGAGGCGGATTTCAAGGCCGTACTGTCGTGGGAAGACGAGATCGACTGCACCGCAAGAATAGCCAAGGTCGGACGCACCTCCATTACCTATGTCTACGATGTGGTGCGCTGCGCCGACCAGGCACTCGCTGTGCAGGGGAAAATTGTGGCCGTTGCCGTCGATGAAAGCGGTGCGCCGAAACCCATTTCCAATCGCCTACGCGCGGCCCTCGAAGCAGATATTGAGCACGGACTGCCGTAACGGTTAACGAAGAGCGGGAAACAGGAATAGTTATGAAGATTGGATTTATTGGCACTGGCAACATGGGCGGCCCGATGGCCGCGAACGTACTTGCCGGCGGGCATGAACTGCTCGTGTACGACAGCCAAGCTACTGCCACCGAGGCGCTGGAGGCGTCCGGCGCCGTGCGCTGCGACAACCTTGCGAGTCTCGCAAGTGGCTCTGAAGTAGTCTTCCTGTCCTTACCAGGGCCATCGGAGGTCACAGCCGTCGCTGCACAAATTCTCCCCCAGATGTCGAGCGGACAAACCCTTGTCGACATGAGCACGAACTCTCCAAGCGTCGTCAAAGATATAGCGCGCGACGCACGGGCTCGCGACGTCGTTTTTCTGGACGCGCCGGTCAGCGGCGGCGTTCGCGGTGCTAAAAAAGGCACGCTCGCGATCATGGTCGGTGGTGACGCATCCCACTACTCGCGGCTTGAACCGCTTTTCAAGTGCATGGGAGAAAATATTTTTCATGTTGGCGACGTTGGAGCCGGGAACGTTGCGAAGCTGGTCAACAACATGCTCGCGTTTTCGACCATGATGGCCAACGCGGAAGCACTGGTGCTCGGGGCCAAAGCCGGCGTCGACCCGAATGTGCTGTGGAACGTCGTACGCACCAGCAGTGGTAGCAGCATGACTTGGGAAGGCGGCGCCCGCGCCATTCTGCGCGACCGCCTCGCGCCAACCTTCACCGTCGACCTGGCGTGTAAAGACATTGGCCTGGCAACCGACCTTGCCAACGAGCTTGACGTCGATCTGACGATGGTGCCGACGGCCGAGCGATTGCTGAAAGATTTCCAGGCGAACGGTTACGCGAAAGAAGATGTGCTTGCCACCGTCAAAGCGCTGGAGGAAGCGGCGGGTGTCGTGGTTAGGGGTACTTGGGACGAGTAACGCGACGTCAGCGCTCGCCGGCCGACCAGCCCGGTCTGGAATTAGGAAGACCGACGGCCACAAACCGAGCCAGTTGCAACATTTATGCTCTGGGGGCTGTTCCGTCACAACGTTCGTTGCGCCACCCTCGCTATACCGGTAGCGTACTTGGTGGGCGCAACAGCAGGAGTAGTGATGTGAACCAATCCACCCGATATCGCAACCGGGCAGAAGTTCAGTGAGGCTCGGTTTCTGGCCGCCGGTATACGGCAACTGGATCATCTCTCCACGTCCGGAAATATTCGACGCATCGTATGCGTCCGCAAAAAAGATGACACTGCGTGCCGAGCAGCTCGGCTTTCAAACCTTGTTACTCGCAGAGCATTTCGTTAATCCCATCAGTCCCGAGTTGGGCCAACTCGACGCATGGACAACGGCCAGCGCGCTCGCCGCGGTGACCGAAAAAATCGAAATTATCGCGGCCGTCAAGCCTGGCTTCCGCGCCCCCGGGATCATCGCGAAGATGGCCAGTAACATCGACGACATCAGTAACGGACGCTTCGCGATAAATCTGGTATCGGCATGGTGGTTGCCGGAATTCGAAATGCTCGGTGTCGAAACTCTGCCACACGACGAACGCTACGCGCGCTCTGAAGAATACCTGACGATCATTCGCGAGAGCTGGCTGCAGGACGAGTTCAGCTTTGATGGAGAATATTTTAGCGTGAAGGACGCCAAGCTGTGGCCGAAACCCGTGCAGCAACCGCATCCGCCGATTTATATCGGTGGCGAGTCGGAACAGGGGCGCAACTTTGGTGCGCGGATGGCGGACATTTTCTTGATCAACGGGCGGCCGGTTGCTGACACCAAGGATGTCATCGACGACATGCGCGCGAGAGCTGCGCACTACGAGCGCGAGTTACGTTTTGGTATTTCTGCTTTCGTAATTTGTCGCGATAGTGAAGCCGAAGCGCTGGCTGAGTTCGAACGCCTGTACGCGTTGCGCAAGAACGAGATTATCGGTGCCGACAAAGACGTTGTGATGTTTAAGAAGGTCCCTTATGGACAAGGCGATCTCGGCTCCAACGGCGGTATTCATGCCGGGCTGGTGGGTACCGCGGATCAGATCGCCGCGCGCATGCATGAGTTCGAGGCGGTCGGCGTTGAGACGTTTTTGCTGCAGTTTCATCCCATGGTCGAAGAGATGGAACGGTTTGCGGACCAGGTTATGCCGTTGATTAAGTGACGGGATTGGGCAGGGCCGTGTTTGCCAATCACCTGGGCCGGCTTAAAGCCGAAGCTCCACTCAATCGCGACTACGACGAGGGGATTGATGAGTCAACAAAGTTTTGTTGACTCACCCCTGTGGGGCGCCTCGCTGGGCTCGGCGTCTCAAATCGCTTTGCGATTTGTCGAACCCGAAGGGGTGAATCTAACTTGTGAAGGCTAAAAACAGAAAAGCCGGCTTAAAGCCGAAGGTTTACTCAATCGCTACAACGACGAGGGGATTGATGAGTCAACAAAGTTTTGTTGACTCATCCCTGCGGGGCGCCTCGCTGGGCCCGGCGTCTCAAATCGCTTTGCGATTTGTCGAACCCGAAGGGGTGAATCTAGCTTGGGAAGGCTAAAAACAGAAAAGCCGGCTTTAAGCCGAAGGTTTACTCAATCGCTACGACGACGAGGGGATTGATGAGTCAACAAAGTTTTGTTGACTCACCCCTGTGGGGCGCCTCGCTGTGCTCGGCGTTTCAAATCGCTTTGCGATTTGTCGAACCCGAAGGGGTGAATCTAACTTGGGAAGGCTAAAAACAGAAAAGCCGGCTTTAAGCCGAAGGTTTACTCAATCGCTACGACGACGAGGGGATTGATGAGTCAACAAAGTTTTGTTGACTCACCCCTGCGGGGCGCCTCGCTGGGCTCGGCGTCTCAAATCGCTTTGCGATTTGTCGAACCCGAAGGGGTGAATCTAACTTGGGGACGCCAAAAACAGAAAAGCCGGCTTTAAGCCGGCTTTTCTGTTTTTGGCGTCCCCAAGGGGATTCGAACCCCTGTTGCCGCCGTGAAAGGGCAGTGTCCTAGGCCTCTAGACGAT
>DBBP01000007.1 GCA_002292285.1 Proteobacteria bacterium UBA981 | reverse complement strand
CGTTTCGTTTGGAAATTCAAGCGTGCTAATGATACGGTCTTGATTGTTTAATAGGCGAACCCTGATCGGTCGTGGGTTCGTGCGCTGGGCGCAAGCCATTCGAGGGTAGTCATTTGTCGATTGAATCCATGCTGCGGCTGGCTGCGTTCGTCCTCGTGTTCGGATGTCTCGTTGCAATTGAACGACTATCGCCGCTCCGTGAGCGCGGCCCATCTCGAGCGCGCAGGATGGGCAATAATTTTGTGTTGCTGGCCATCGGCTCAGGATGTTTGCGGGCGCTTGGGCCATTGTCAGTCGTCGGCGCAGCCTTTTACGCCCAGTATCACCATATCGGCCTGGCCCATTGGCTGGACTGGCGCTTCGCGCTGGCGTTTGCGGTTGCTTTCCTCGTCTTAGACCTCGGCATGTACGTGCAACATCGGGCCTTGCATCGATGGGCGCTTTTATGGCGTCTGCACCGCGTCCACCACAGCGACCGGGACCTCGATGTATCCAGCGGTGTGCGTTTTCATCCCGGCGAAATTCTACTTTCCGCGGTGTACAAATCGGCACTCGTGGTGTTCTTGGGAGCGCCTCCGACGGCGGTCGTCGTTTTCGAAATGGTGCTCAGCTCCAGCTCTCTGTTCACCCACAGCAACGTGGCCATCGCGCCGCGTCTGGAGCGAGCGCTGCGCGCGGTGCTGGTCACGCCGGCTATGCACTGGATCCACCACTCCATCATAGCCACAGAGAGCAAACGCAATTTCGGTTTTTTCCTGTCGTGCTGGGATCGCTGGTTCAATACGTATCAGGAGGCGCCGGGCGCTGGACTTCCGGCCATGGCGCTTGGTGTCGATGGCCTTGACGGCGAGTGCGAGGGAGTGTGGCGGCTTCTGCGCCAGCCCACTATTAACGTTGCTACAGCGGGTGAGGCTTACACGAATCCATCGCCACGCTGATCTGCTGCGTAACTAGTCGCTGGCTGATTGCGGCAGGCTTGCGCACGTCGATTCGATCCACGTTTCAACATCATGCATCACTGCTTTCGAGGTTTTGCCGTGCGTGTTGACGGGTTCACCGACGACGACTTCGATGGTCCCGGGCAGTTTGTCGACCGCATTGCGTGCCCAGAACACACCGGCATTGTGGGCGACCGGAATAATTGGGCAATCGCTGCGCAGCGCCAGTGCAGCGCCGGTCTGGGTGTAGCGTCCACGTTGTCCGACCGCGGTCCGCGTACCTTCGGGAAATATCACCACCCACCAACCCTGATCGATACGTTCGGCCCCGGTAGCCAAGACAGTTTTTAGGGCGCGAGTTCCCGCGCTTCGATCGATTGCGATCGGATTGAGGCTCGCCAGTCCCCAACCGAAGAACGGGATACGCAACAGTTCGCGTTTCAGGACCTGGCATTGGCGAGGGAAAATGAGTTGTAACGCGACCGTTTCCCATGCCGACTGGTGTTTGCTCAAAATGACGCCCGGAGTCGCCGTTACGTTCTCCAGACCGCTAACCGTCCAATTCAGTCCGCAAGTCAGTTTCAACCACACCATGGTCAATCTCGACCATTGCGTAATGATCGCGTATCGCGGCCGTCTCGGCAGCGGCAAGATGAGAACGGCGATGAAACTAAACAGCACCGTTAATGGCAGCAGACCGAGATAAAACAGCAATGAGCGCAGTCGTGTAATCATCACAGCAGTGCGGTCACTGCGCAGCTCAAGTCGTCAAAGATCTCCAGCTCGCTATCATCTGGGACTGCATGCATGCCGCTGCGGACTAAAATTGGGCGTGCGCCGACAGCCCGGGCGGCCTCAACGTCGCTCAGGCGGTCGCCTACGAACGGTGTGCCCTGGAGGTCTATTCCCAGACGCTGTTGTACCGATTGCAATAGCCCTGCGGCTGGCTTTCGGCACTGACAGCCCTCATCCGGACCGTGCGGGCAAAAGAAAAACGCGTCGATGTATCCGCCAATGCGTTCAAGTTCGTCCTGTAGCCGACGGTGAATAGCGTTTAAATCCGCGATACCAAGCAAACGGCGCGCGAGACCGGATTGATTACTGACTACAACGATGCGATAGCCGGCGCGTTGCGCGCGCACGATTGCTTCAAGGCTTCCTGGAAACGCGCGCCAATCGGCGGCTGTGCGGATGAAGTCGTGCGAGTCGTGGTTGATTACACCATCGCGATCAAGCAGCAGCGTGCGCATTAGCTCGGTTCGCTATGCGTGGAGGTGAGAAATATCGGCGACACGCGTAAACAGTTCATGTAGGTCAGCGAGCAGTGCCAGGCGGTTGTTACGCAGGTCGAGATCATCGCTCATGACCATAACTTCATCAAAAAAACTGTCGACAGCACCGTCCAGGCTCGCCAGGCGCTGCATGAAAGCGCTGTAGTCGTGCGCGCGAAAATCGACTTCTGCGCCATCGCGAATAGCGTCGAGCTGTGTTGCCAGTTCGATCTCTGCGGCTTCGCTTAAACGTTCACGCCGCCACTGGCCCGGAACGTCGGCATCCAGTTTCTTGAGGATATTAGAGATGCGCTTGTTGGCCGCAGATAACGCAACGGCAGCGTCGAGGGCACGAAATTCGACCAGCGCAGCGATGCGACGGGATACTTCCAGAGGAGAACCGGGATTGTTGGCGAAAACTGCAGTACAGACATCGCTCGGCACGCCCTGGTCGAGGTAGTAGCCTCGCATACGCTCGCGCGCGAAGTCGTAGACGGCAGTTGCTGTGTCATCAGCGAGCTCGATGTCGCCGTAGGCGTTACAGGCCAAACCAATCGCGTCGATCAGGTTGAGGTCGATTTCTCCTTCAATTAACACGCGTACGGTACCCAACGCTGCACGCCGGAGTGCAAACGGGTCCTTGTCGCCGGTCGGCGCAGATCCGATTCCAAATATACCGACCAGTGAATCCAGGCGGTCGGCTATTGCGATACACCGACCGACTTCTGTGCGTGGAATTCGGTCGCCAGAGAAGCGTGGAAAATAAAACTCGCCAATCGCCTCAGCCACCACATTCGTTTCGCCGTCGGCAGCGGCGTAATACCCGCCCATCGTGCCTTGCAGTTCAGGGAACTCACCGACCATTTCTGACAACAGATCGCAGCGCGACAGAAGCGCCGCGCGCACGGCGGAATCAGTTTCGCAATGACCAAGTGCAGCGATCTCCGTCGCGACTTTCTGCACGCGAAGTGTTTTGTCTTGCAGCGAACCGAGGCGCTTCTCGAACACCATATCTGCCAGGCCTTCCAGGCGCGTCTCCAGAGCCTGCCCTCGATCTGTCCGATAGAAAAAACTTGCGTCTGACAGGCGCGGGCGAATGACCCGTTCATTGCCGTCCTGGACAACGCTGAGGTCCTTGCTCTGGAGATTAGCTATCGTAATAAAGCGATTGGTTAACTGGCCATCCGGTTTGCGCACTGGGAAATATTTTTGGTGGTCTTGCATCGATGCGATCAGAACTTCCGGGGGCAGTTCGAGGAAGTGCGCTTCGAACTGACCACAAATCACCACCGGCCATTCGACCAGAGCCGTGACTTCATCGAGTAAATCCTTGTCGATCACAGCCTCACCGCCGAGCGTCTCGCGTTCGGCCTTAATCAGATCAAGGATGAGTTGACGGCGTTTCTCGAACGATGCGACGACATAACCGTCGGCCTCGAGTTGCTCCGAATAGGACTCTGCATGGCTCAATTCGATGGTCCCGGGCGCGTGAAATCGGTGGCCCCGAGTCGTCCTGCCACTCGCGAGCCCCATGACATCACACGCGACCAAGGCATCGCCGAACAGGACCGTGACCCACTTGACCGGGCGCACAAATTCGACTTCTCCCGCGCCCCAACGCATGCGTTTGGGGATGGGTAATGCGTTCAGGGCTGCGCTAATCAGAGCTGCTACGACGGTTTCGATAGCTTGTCCCGTGACCTCGCGTTCGAACGAGAGCCATGCACCTTGTTCGGTTTCAAGGCGACCGAGTGCCTCGATTTCAACCCCACACGAGCGCGCAAAACCGAGTGCTGCCTTGGTCGGTTCGCCGGCCGCGTCGAACGCGGCAGCCACTGCCGGACCGCGGCGTTGCTCCACACGATCAGGCTGGGTGCCATCGAGCCCCGCTATGCTTACCGCAAGGCGCCGCGGAGTGGCGTAAGCGGTGGCCGAATCGAAGCTGAAACTCTCGGCGCGCAGGCCTTTTTCGATGCCTTCGCGAAATACCGCAGACAACTTCGACAACGCTTTGGGCGGTAGTTCTTCGGTGCCAATTTCGATAAGCAGGGTTTGTTTCACGATGCAGTTGCGACCGTTTTTTGATTGACCACGAGCGGGAAGCCAAGCGACTCGCGTGCTGCGTAATAGGTTTCCGCAATGGCGCGTGCTAACGCCCGCACACGCAATATATAGCGCTGTCGTTCCGTGACAGATACAGCGCGCCGAGCGTCCAGGAGATTGAATGTGTGTGACGCTTTGACCATTTGTTCGTAGGCGGGAAGCGGCAAATTCAACTCAATGAGACGCTGTGCTTCTTGCTCGCATTGGTCGAAGGTGGCAAACAAGGCGGTCACATCCGCATGCTCGAAGTTGTAGGCGGACATTTCGACTTCGTTCTGGTGGTAAATGTCGCCATAGGTGACCCGAGCACCATCGTGCTCAGTCCAGACCAGGTCATAAACGGAATTGACGTTTTGCAGGTACATGGCGATGCGCTCGAGGCCATAGGTGATTTCCCCGGACACTGGCCGGCAATCCAGACCGCCAACTTGCTGGAAATAAGTGAACTGGGTAATTTCCATCCCATCCAGCCACACCTCCCAGCCGAGTCCCCAGGCACCGAGCGTCGGTGATTCCCAGTTGTCTTCGACGAAGCGGACGTCGTGGGTGTGCAAATCGATGCCCAGATGTTGCAGTGATTCGAGATACAGGTCTTGAATATCGTCTGGTGACGGTTTCATCAGCACCTGAAACTGGTAGTAATGTTGCAGCCGATTCGGGTTTTCCCCATAGCGGCCATCGGTCGGGCGCCGCGACGCCTGCACATAGGCGGCGCGCCATGGCTCGGGGCCGATCGCACGCAGGAAGGTCGCCGGATGAAACGTGCCGGCGCCCATTTCCATGTCATAAGGCTGCGAAATGACGCACCCTTTATCGCTCCAATAGCGCTGAAGTTCGAAGATCAGCGACTGAAAAGTCGATGCGGGATTTGCAGCTTGGGTCATGACGGGCGGTTTAGGCGGGCCGGCTTTGAGTCGGGGCGCAGTATAGCCGTTGCTCCCCGCCAAGGACATGCCAAGAGCGTCCCGACGCCGCGATGGCGCTACCCGAATGGATCACTTCTATGCGCCCGCAGGCAACGTCAACGGGTAACCGTAAGCTCGCTCGAAGTTACTCGGACTCTTGCTGTTCTTTAATCAGGCTGTCGAAGTCACGCTGAAACATGCGCTTTTTGTAATCGGGTAGAACATATATCCAATTCGCAGTTCGCGCAGCAAGACGCGCGGCCTCATCGGCCACCGACTCGGTGTCATCGACATCGCTGTCGATGGCGTCTGTGGCATCTTGCGAGCCGGTACCCGCTGCTGATTCGCTTTCATCTGACTGCGCTAATGAATCTTCCGTTGCAGCAATGTCCCCATCGAGACCGGCTACCGGCATCTCATCGAAGCTAAAGCTGAAGCGTGCATAGGATTCTTCATCGAGCGAAAATTCGTCGATGCGCACGCGCAGACCGTCGAAGGTTGTCAATTCAATGTGTCGCTGTGGTGCTGTATCGGCGACCCGGCTTGCTGTCGCAACATTATTGAAGCGTAGGTCGAGGAGTAAAGCGCCGATACTGGACACCGTTGATTTCGATTTCGCTTCATAGCCTTCCGGGATATTTTGCAACGAAAAAAAGTCGTCATCCCGTTCTAGCTTAGTGAGCACAATAGGTACGCGCTCGGGACCTGTAATTGAAACCTCACGGACGCGTTCTGTGTCGACGTCCGCGATGGAAGTCTCGAGCCAGCGAATCGGATCGCTCGGCACGTCCAATGCGCCCTCGACTAACCAGGATTGCGCCTCCCCCGCGTGTCGCACATAGCGTTGGTCACCAGCGCCGCCGGTGCGACGATGACCCGCGATAAGCTCAAGTAGCGTTTGCTGATCTGCAGTGTCGACCTTGACCAGCGTGCCCTCAGCATTTTCGTCAGTTACGTCGTTGACGCCAAGCCTAGGATAGCGGGCTAGCGAGGTTGTCTTCGCTTCGACGATGCGTAAATCGGCCAACTGCAAAAGGGCGCGCCGGACTTGGCTGGGCTGTGCTAAAAATTGGTCTTTATTTTCGATGTGCCAGTCATCCCCGTTGCGCAAGAGGACTGTCGTGCTTTTAGCTGAGCGTAACTCGACGCGATGCGCGCTGTTTACCTGTTCCAGCAGTCCCGGATTCAGCGCGCCACGCTGAACTTCTGTTTGCGGAGCCCGGTCGTCTGTGACTTTCCAGGCGAGACCAATTATGACGGCCGTAACGAGGATGACCGCAAGAAACTTTCCATTCATGATCGCGTCCTCGTGTTCAGCTGGCTGAGCGCTGGCGGGTGCGCACGGAGTAGAAACTGACGCCTACTGCAAATAGTGTGATCAAGAAAGGTATCAAGGCGGTATTGATCAACTTGAGCCACATGCCGAGGCTCTCGATATTGCTTTGTAAGTCATGTTGGACAGCGCGTAATTCCTTACGTGTTTTCACCTGCTCGAAGCGAAACTGCTCAATCTCTGTGCGCTGCTCGGGCGTCAGCAATACCCCGCTGTCACCCTGCTGACTTTGTAATTCGGATAATTTCTGCTCTGCCGCCGCAAGCTTCTGCTGCAACGCCTGTTCGCGATCGCGGAATTGCGCTTCAGCATTACGTTGAATCTCCTGCACGACTTGAAATGGACGCGTGTATTTACCCCGGCTACGCAGACTGATCAGATCATCATTGCCGCCGAGGTTGTCGACTGCATTGACCAGAAAATCCGCGTTATTGCCGAATGTCTCTGGGATTCGCATACCAGCGAAACTGCTGAACCTAACCCAAAAGCGGTCGGCGAGAATATCGGTGTCGGAGAGCACAATAAGGTTGATTGGGCCATCTGACGTGGCGAGGAAGCTTTCGTCCTGTGGGGCCCGTTTTTCGTCGTCATCAAGCGGCCGTCCATCAGGAAAGGCAGTTTCTGCGGGGCCCGAAATTCGCATCGCTATGACGTGCTCCTGGGTGTCCGCCACGAAGCTGTCGAGCAGTCCGGTTGGATCGCGCACGAAGATAACGGCATCGCGATCGAGTAGCCCGGACGTGTCCGCGGCAGCCTTAACGAGCGGCACGTGCACCAGCTTGCTCCCCTCAATGACCTCGAGCGAACCTGCGGTCCCAACGTTGATGCGATTCAGTTCGTTGGTGATGAAATCGTCTGCATTCAGTGCCGGTCCTTTGAGTTGTAGCCAGGGCAAATACTCGACCTCTTGGGAACCACGCTGAGTGCGAAAGCTGACGCGCACCGCTGAGTTTGGGTCGCCCACGATTTTATCCGCGACCATGCGTACGCCCCATTTCTCGAACAAGGTGGCGAAATCGGAACTGAGATCGGGCATGACGCCAGGGCGTTCAGGATCCGGCGTATTGGCGTCCTGTTCTGCCATCGGATCAACGAAAATGATGGCCTTGCCGCCATGCAGTACGAATTGGTCAATGGCGTATTCAGTCTTTCTCGGCAGGTCCTTTGGGTGGATCACGATGAGCGTATCGATATCGTCGTCAATTGCATCGGTATCGAGTGCCAGCTCGCGAATCTCGTTGAGTTCTTTCAAGAGCACGAACGACGTCCAGTCAGCGCCGCGCGCCTGCCCGGTAGCCGGATCCGGAGGGGGCGCGAACACTGGCAAGCTTGAGAGGACGCCAATTACGCGTTTTTTCGGATCGGCGAGTTGGTAGATCAGTTTGGTGAGTTCGTATTCGAATGCATCTTCACGTTCGGGGCTGAGCAGCGGCAAGACTTCCTGGTCGTCCGTCGTATTTGTGCCAACGATGCCCAGATAGCCAACGTCTCCGGCGGCACTGAGTGACATCTGGCGTACGCCAAAACTGACCGCTTCGTCTTCCGCTTCGGAGAACGGCTCCGGATCAACGATCAACAACTGGATTTTTCCACCGCTTGCCGCGACGTACTCTTCAAGCATATCGCGCACTCGCTTGCCGTAATTGAGCAACTGCGGCACGCCGGAGAACTGTTTGGCCGAGTAGTAGAGGCGAATCGTCACCGGCTCTTCGATACGGTCAAGAATATTGCGGGTGCCCTGCGAGAGTGTGTACAGATTGTTTTCGGTGACATCCAGGCGCAGGGACGTAAGCGTCTGGTTGCTGATCACGTTGATGCCGAGAAACAGGGCAAGTGCGATGACCAGGCCAGTTCCGGTGACAAGATTTCGATTCATCATAAGTACCGATCGTTTGCGTGAATGTGTATCGGGGGCAGCGGGAGATCTAGTTACTTTTGTTCATTTCGATTGCCAATATGTTGGCGTACAACCAAAAGGCGATCAGACTCGCAAAGAAGATCAAATCACGGATGTCGATGACGCCTTTCTGGATGGCGTTGAAGTGGGTCAAAAAGCTGAATGAGCTGATCACATCGACGATTGCCTGCGGCGCCCAGGCACTAAAAATATCAATGACCATCGGGTAACCGCTGAGGTTGAACGCAAAACAAATCACGAAACTGATGACGAATGCGACAACCTGATTTTTCGTCAATGCAGAGATGCAGGAACCAATGGCCAGAAATCCTCCGGCCATAAGCAGGCTGCCGAGATAGCCGCCGGCGATCACCGTGTTATCCGGGTCGCCCAAATAGTTGACCGTGATCCAAATCGGGACCGTCCCTGCGAGGGCAACTGCGGTAAAACACCAGGCGGCGAGGAACTTGCCTAACACGCTGGCGGCAAGTGATATCGGTAGCGTCAGTAGCAGCTCAAGCGTTCCGGCCTTGCGTTCTTCTGACCACAGTCGCATTGAGATGGCGGGCAACAGAAACATGTAAAGCCATGGATGGAACTGGAGAAACGGGTCGAGATCAGCCTGTGCGCGTTCATAGAAACCGCCGACGTAAAACGTAAATACGCCAACTAAGACCAGGAATATCACGATGAATACATAGGCGACCGGCGTCGCGAAGTAGGCCTTTAGTTCACGTTTAAAGATCGTCAAAAGACCATTCATGTGCGATGTACCTCGCCGTTGTTGCCAGGTGCACTTGTGATTGTGCGGAAGACCTCGTCGAGATGTCCGTGTTCGATGAAGAATTCATGAGTGGGGCAGTTCATCTCGTCCAACTTTTTCTGGACGGCTGCTGCAGGTGCTGCCCCCGCATTCGGAATGACTGTCAGCCGGACATCGTCTCCGCTGTTTTTTCGCTCGACCTCAGCGACGCCCGCTACGCCGGCGATGCCTTGTTCTGCGCGCTCGGCGTCGTCACCGGCCACGACGACAGTGGCGGCGTTGTGGTAGCGCGAGCGCGCTGCCAACTCGCGCGGGGTGCCACTGAAGATAAGTTCGCCCTGGCCGATGATGACCGCGCGGGTGCACACTGCATCCACTTCTTCGAGGATATGGGTGGAGATGACAATCGCTTTCTCTGCGGACATTTCCTGGATTAGCGATCGCACTTCGAATTTTTGATTTGGATCGAGGCCATCAGTCGGCTCGTCCATAATCAAAATCTCCGGATCGTGGAGTATCGCTTGAGCCAATCCCACGCGCCGTTTGAATCCTTTAGAGAGCGTTTCGATACGTTGGTGAAGGACTTTCTCCAAATGAATCTTCCCCACCACTTCACTAATCCGCGCGCCGCGTTCTGCGCGCGGGATGCCGCGGATTTCGGCAATGAAATCCAGGAATCCGGCGGCTGTCATTTCGCCGTAGGCCGGCGCTCCTTCGGGCAGATAGCCAATGCGTCTTTTGGCTTCCAGTGGTGATTTTTCGATGTCGAAGCCGGCAATCGAAACCCGACCTGCCGTGGGCGCCAGAAATCCTGTGATCATCTTCATCGTGGTAGATTTCCCGGCCCCATTCGGGCCCAGAAATCCGAGTACTTCGCCACGCGTGACGTTCAGCGAGATGTTGCTGACAGCCTTCAAGGCGCCGAAGTTCTTGCTCAAACCGTCGACTTCGATCAGCGTCTCCATCGTGCGGACCTCTCATTTTCGTCTTGTAAAAGTAGCTGCAGCGCTCGCATCTCGTCACGGGCGGTGTCAGGCATTCGCGGCAGGCGGTCGTACAAAGCCGTGGCGGGAATACGCGGGCCCGTGCGGGTCGCACTACCCGCAACTCATCGTTTAAATCTCGAAGCGCTTCGTGACAGGACAATTGCTGTCGCCAGCAGCGAAGGCGCGCAGAGTGTTCCACAAGGTGCGGGAAAGCGTCAACACTAGCTGACCTGCGCGTCTTGATTTAGTTTCATCGAGCTCCGACAACGACTTAGTCGCCAGACCCAAGGCGCTTCTCATCCACGTGAGCAGCGATTATTCTTTGCGCCCGCAGTATCGCAGCAAGGGGGCGCAGCGATGGAACATCCGCAGATATTCGATGTGATTGTCGTTGGTGGTGGTCACGCTGGCACGGAAGCAGCCCTTGCCGCAGCGCGCGCAGGCGCTCGCACGTTGTTGTTGACGCAAAACATCGAGACGCTCGGACAAATGTCATGCAATCCCGCGATCGGCGGCATTGGCAAAGGTCACTTGGTCCGTGAGATCGACGCTTTGGGCGGATTCATGGCGCACGGTGCCGACGTTTGCGGGATTCACTTCAGAACGCTGAACGCGAGTAAGGGCCCTGCTGTACGCGCCACTCGGGCGCAAATTGACAGGCAGCTATACAAGGTTGCCGCACGTCGTGCGCTCGAGGCACAACCGGGCCTGACACTGTTTCAGCAAGGCGTCGACGACTTACTCGTCGAAAACGGTAAGCTGGCTGGCGTTTCTACGCAGATGGGCCTGTCCTTTCGAGCGCCCACAGTGGTCTTAACGGTGGGGACGTTTCTCGGCGGTTTGATACATATTGGCGATGCCAACTATGCCGGTGGTCGCGCCGGGGACGCGCCCGCCAATGCGCTCGCCAAACGACTGCGCGCAATGCCATTTCGTGTTGGTCGCCTGAAAACCGGCACGCCGCCACGTATCGATGGCCGCACCGTAGATTTTTCAAACCTCGAGACGCAGCCCGGCGATGAGCCGAGCCCGGTGTTCTCGTTCCTGGGAACTCGTGCAGAGCACCCGCGACAGGTTCCGTGTCACATAACTTATACAAACAGCAAAACCCACGATTTGATTCGAGCCGGACTCGATCGTTCGCCGATGTTCAATGGCAGCATTGCAGGTGTTGGACCACGCTACTGCCCTTCCATAGAAGACAAGGTTGTGCGCTTTTCAGAGCGCGAGCAGCATCAGATCTTCGTTGAACCTGAGGGGCTGGATAGTCAGGAAATTTATCCGAACGGCATTTCCACCAGCCTGCCGTTCGACATTCAATTGGACTTGGTGCGTTCAATCGCGGGCTTTGAACAGGCCATGATTACGCGTCCCGGGTATGCCATCGAGTACGATTATTTCGACCCTCGCGATATCACTCCCTGGCTTGAGACCAAGCACCTGGAAGGCCTGTTTTTTGCCGGGCAAATCAACGGCACCACCGGCTATGAAGAGGCGGCGGCACAGGGCCTGCTTGCGGGTATCAATGCGGCTCGCAAAGTTCATGGTGAACCTGCTTGGTACCCGCGCCGCGATGAGGCCTATCTCGGTGTGCTGGTTGATGACCTTGTAACCCGCGGCACTGATGAGCCGTATCGCATGTTCACCAGTCGGGCGGAGTATCGTTTGCAACTGCGCGAGGACAACGCAGATATGCGGTTGACCCCAACCGGCCGTGATTTGGGTGTCGTCGACGATCGTCGCTGGGCGCATTTTTGTACAAAACGAGATGCCGTTCGCGGCGAACAGACGCGTTTGGAGAATATTTGGCTAAGCCCATCAAACACCGATGCCGAGATCGCGGTGAAGGTGTTGGGCCAGCCACTGCGCAAGCAACAACGAGCAGTTGATTTACTGCGCCGGCCTGAGCTGAACTACGCCACTGTGATGCGGCTGCCCGGCGTCGGCCCAGGCGTTGTGGACGAGGACGTGATCGCACAGATCGAGAACGTCGCGCGCTATAGCGGCTACATACAGCGCCAGCAAGAAGATGTCGCGCGTAATCACGATCGCGAGGACACCGCGATTCCGGGATCGATCGACTACGCGACCGTGCACGGTCTTTCCACCGAGGTCGTCAATAAACTCGCGCTGCAGCGGCCGCAGACTGTCGGTCAGGCGAGTCGGATTTCAGGCGTCACGCCCGCAGCGGTCTCGCTACTGCTCGTTTATCTCAAAAAGCACGGCGGAGCGCTCGCCCGGTCGGCATAGAGCGGAGCGGGGTGGCACACGAATCAGGCGACCTCGCCGCTTTAACTGAGATCTCGGAGGCACTGGCGCTGGAGCTCGACTCGGCGCAGCTGGCACAATTGTCGGCCTACGCATCGCTGTTATTTAAATGGCGGTCCATCACAAACCTGACGGCGGCCAAAAATACGCTCCAATTCGTCCGCGAGCACGTCGTGGATTGCCTCGCTGTGGTGCCGTTCGTTAACGCGAGGCGACTTCTGGATGTGGGAAGCGGGGCCGGCTTGCCGGCAATCGTTCTGGCTATAGCCTGTCCGAACCTACACGTTACAGCGCTCGAACCACGCGCGCGCCGCGCACGCTTCCTTACCCAGTCGAAGATCGAACTCGGACTTGATACTGTCGAAGTGTGTTGCGCGCGGGTGGAAGCGCATAAACCGTCCGAACCCTACGACGTCGTTATCAGCCGTGCATTCAGTTCGCTGGAGCAAT
Organism: Proteobacteria bacterium UBA981; assembly: GCA_002292285.1. Taxonomy (GTDB): domain Bacteria; phylum Pseudomonadota; class Gammaproteobacteria; genus UBA981. The sequence continues at coordinate 21,889 of DBBP01000007.1, read as the reverse complement.
TCGTCTTGTTGACAGAGGACTTGCACGGTCCTCGAACGCGGATCGTCGCAATGAAAGGTGCGGTGAATGCAGTCGATCTCGCTGCCGCAGAGCAACTGGCGGGGCCGGGACAGGTCGTGGCGCTTGACGTACCGGGGTTCGAGCATCGGAATTTGGTCATTTTCGAACCCGGCAGGCCGCGCCAGGGCGCTGCCGGCCAGACATGAGTTATGGCATAATCGCCGCGCTCGCCCTCGTGCCCTCGCAACGGTCAATTACGGTAAAAACACTCATAGCATGTCACGCGTTCTCGCCATCACAAATCAAAAAGGCGGCGTCGGCAAGACCACCACCAGCATTAATCTGACGGCGTCTTTAGCGGCTACGAAGCGCAAGACTTTGCTTATCGACCTGGACCCACAGGGTAATGCCACAATGGGGAGCGGGGTGGAGAAGCGCGAGATTGAGGCGTCCAGTTACGACGTGTTGATGGGTGAGCGCGAGATCGGCGAGTGTGTATTGACTAACGTTGATGCCGGATACGACCTGCTGCCCGCGAACGGCGATTTAACCGGCGCGGAGATAGGTCTTCTGGAAGAATTGGGCCGCGAGCTGCGTCTGCGCCACGCACTCGAGAAAGTGCGCGAACACTATGCCTACATCCTGATCGATTGCCCTCCTTCGTTGAATATGCTGACGGTCAACGCGCTGGTTGCAGCCGATGCCGTGGTTATTCCGACGCAGTGCGAGTACTACGCGCTCGAGGGATTGAGTTCCTTGCTGGAAACGATTGAGAAGATTAAACGTTTTCTCAACCCTGACCTGAAAGTGGAAGGCTTTCTGCGCACGATGTTCGACCCGCGTAACAATCTTGCCAACGACGTGTCTCGCCAGCTGCTGGACCATTTTGGCGACAAGGTCTATCGCACCATCATTCCGCGCAACGTGCGTCTAGCGGAAGCCCCGAGTCATGGATTGCCCGCTTTGATGTACGACAAATCCTCGACCGGCGCAGTCGCTTACCTGGCTCTGGCGGGCGAAATGCTTCGCCGCGAAACCGCGTTTTCGCTATGACTCCGTCCAAAATTGAGGCGAACCGATTATGACCGCAAAGAAACGCGGCCTTGGACGCGGACTGGATGCGTTGCTTGGGCTCGGTGCCGAGCAAGTGGCCATCGAGGAAGCCAATGGCGACCAGCTGAAAACCGTGCCTGTCGATTTAATTCAGCGCGGCGTCTACCAGCCACGCATCGATATCAAGACTGAAAGCCTGCAGGACCTCGCGGACTCCATCAAATCTCAGGGTGTCGTTCAGCCCGTCGTCATTCGTCCCTTGGCGGAGAGTGGCCGCTATGAACTTATCGCGGGTGAGCGGCGCTGGCGCGCGTCTCAACTCGCGGGTCTAAGCGCGATACCGGCGATTATCAAGCATGTCGCCGATGCGGACGCGATGACGATCGCCTTAATTGAGAACATCCAGCGCGAGCAACTCAATCCGATGGAAGAGGCGCTCGCGCTCGATCGTCTCGTCCGCGAGTTTTCGATGACGCATGCGGAAGTAGCGACTGCCGTGGGCCGCTCTCGTCCTGCGGTGAGCAACTTACTTCGACTGTTGGAACTGGAGATACCGGCCCGAGAGCTTGTCGAAGCAGGCGAACTTGAGATGGGGCACGCGCGCGCGCTGCTCGGCGTGTCCGGCGCCCAACAATCCACGCTTGCAAGACGAATCGTGTCTGAATCCTTGAGCGTTCGTGAGGCGGAAAGATTAGTGCGAGGGCTACGTGATGCGAGCGAAACGCCAGCCGTCAAACCCGCCGCAGTCCCCGACCCAAACATTACGGAGCTCGAAACTTCGTTATCTGAGCGCCTTGGCGCCCAGGTCGTGGTTCGCCACAGTCAAGGTGGCAAAGGTACATTGACCATCAGGTACACATCCCTCGACGAGCTGGACGGTATTTTGGGGCATATCAAATAGTGAGGGACGCTCGGCTCACTCGTCTGAGGGTAGGACTTCGGATCTAAATTCGCGAGATCGCCGATTTTCAATTGTGCGTTTGCACAATTCAAGTTTATACTTGTCGGGATACGCAGCAGACGGATAGAATCCCGCGGTCTACGCTGGCAGAAACTAGGCGTGCTCACTAAGCCATCGAAACAGCAACAGCCGCACGGCTCTTTACACGAGTATGCCCGGCGGACGGTGATGCTGATACTGGCGGCGCAGGTCGGGATAACGATAGTTAGCGGCGCGGGACTAGCGCTATTGGCCAATCCGTTGTTGGGGTATTCGGCTCTGGTTGGTGGGCTGATTGGGGTGTTACCAAACTACTATTTCGCGGCTCGCTTAATGCGGCGGCGAACGAGCGCAGTCGCAACACAGGCCTTGCGTGACGTTTATCTAGGCGAATTCGTAAAGATAGCGTTTACAGCTGCCCTGTTTGTGATTGCAATCAAGCTACTCGACATCGACTTTATCGTTGTAGTTTCAACATATTTGGTCGTCGCGATGGTCAATTGGCTCGCCTTTGTTGTCGCGAGCCTGGCAGAGGCTCCGCATGACGCGGTGCAATTGCAAGAAAGTTAATTCGAACGTTATGAAGCAACAGGATCGTTAAATGGCAGCCGCTACGCCAGCTGAATACATCAGTCACCACATCCAGAACCTGACTTTCGGACAGCATGCCGATGGTACTTGGGGTGTTGCCCATGGTGCGAAGGAAGCCGCTGAAATGGGTTTCATCGCGCTTAATCTCGACACCATGTTCTGGTCGCTACTGACCGGTATCCTGTTTTGCTACCTGTTTCGCGTGGTCGCTCGCGATGCCTCAATCGACAAGCCGTCGCGTTGGCAACTGTGTGTCGAAATGGTCGTTGAAATGGTCGCAGGTAGCGTTCGCGACGCGTTCCACGGGCGCAATGCACTGATAGCGCCGTTAGCCTTGACCATCTTCGTGTGGATTTTCCTGATGAATTTGATGGATTTGGTACCAGTCGATTTCATTCCCTTTGTCAGCCATCTGGTTGGCATCGAGTATATGAAGATGGTGCCGACGACCGACGTCAATGCAACGTTTGGCATGTCGTTATCGATTTTCGGCCTAATGGTGTACTACGGCATTAAGGTGAAGGGCTTCGGCGGTTTTTTCGGCGAATTGGCGTTCCACCCGTTCGGTAAAGCTTTCTTGCCGATTAACCTGGTACTGGAAACCGTGTCCATGCTGGCTAAGCCACTATCACTGTCTTTACGCTTGTTTGGCAACATGTTTGCCGGCGAGTTGGTGTTCGTCCTTATCGCAGCCCTGATTCCTTTTTGGCTGCAGTGGGCGCTGTCTGTACCGTGGGCGATATTTCATATCCTCGTCATCACGCTGCAGGCCTACATTTTTATGATGTTGACGATTGTCTATCTTGGGCAGTCGCACGAAAGTCACGATTAGCTGTTAAGAATTTATTAGAGGAGAGAAGCTATGGAGTCTGTTGTTGCCTTTTCAGCCCTTGCTGCCGGCATCATGATCGGACTGGGAGCGCTTGGCGCAGGTGTCGGTATCGGTATTTTGGGTAGCAAATTCCTCGAAGGTGCTGCACGTCAACCGGAACTGGTTCCGATGCTGCAAGCACGTATGTTCCTGATGTTGGGTCTTACCGACGCCGTGCCGATTATCGCCATTGCGTTCGCTGCACTGCTAATGTTTGCTAACCCGTTCCTCGGGCAGGTTGGATAAGCTCCGCTAAGTTGGTAGGCCACCCGTCATGAATATGAATCTGACATTACTGGGCCAGGCGATATCGTTCGCGATTTTCGTTTGGTTCTGCATGAAATATGTCTGGCCCCCAATTCTGCAGGCGTTGGAAGATCGCGAGGCGAAGATTGCCGATGGCTTGGCGGCCGCTGAGCGCGGCAAGCAGGAACTTGAACAGGCCGCGCAGGGCAAGGAAGAAGCTCTGCGCGAAGGTCGGGACAAGGCCCAGGAGTTCATCACCCAGGCGCAGAAACGCAGCGATGAAATCGTCGAAGCGGCCAAGGTGACTGCACGAGAAGAAGCGGAGCGAATCAAACTTGCTGCGCAAGCTGAGATAGAGCAGAACCAAAACCAGGCACGTGAAGCATTGCGCCTGGAGGTCGGGAAGCTTGCCTTGGCCGGCGCGGAACAGGTTTTGATGCGTGAAGTAGACGAAAGCGCTCACCGTGATGTTCTCGCCAAGTTGAGCGCCGAGCTTTAGAGCCTGATATGCAAGAGAAACTGACGATTGCAAGGCCCTACGCGGTTGCCGCCTTTGAGTTCGCCGAAGAGCACAATGACGTAGAGAACTGGTCTGTGTTTCTGGAGGCACTCGGCATCGCGGTGAACGATCCGGGCTTGAGCGGATTTATCGGACATCCCAAAGTAACCGATGAACAGTTATTAGGAATACTTGATGACGTGCTCGCAGCCCAGACAGGTCCTTCGCGCAGGAACTATCTCAAGGTCTTGCTTGAGGCTGAGCGTCTCCAGCTTGCGCCTCAAATCGCTGAACTGTTTGAGCGTATGCGTTCAGATGCAGCGGGGTTAGTGAATGTGAAGGTCAGTTCTGCTTTCCCGCTTAGCGAGACAGAACTAAAGTCAATTGATAGCGCGATGCGCGCCCGGCTCGGTCGTAGTTGTACCGTTGAGGCCGATGTTGACGCGGAGCTGATTGGCGGGGCTGTAATCAGGGTCGGCGATTCGGTAATTGACCTGTCGCTACGAGGCCGCTTGGCGGCGCTTGGCCGGCAGCTCGCCTGACTTAGCTCGCTCGCCACAGAAAAAATTAATCAGACGAATTAGTCGCAGAGGATCGCCATGAGCATCAGCGCAACCGAGATCAGTGAACTGATCAAAAATAAAATTGCAGGACTCGAGCTGAAAACCGAGTCCCGAACCGAAGGGACCGTGGTTAGCCTGTCTGACGGTATCGCTCGAGTGCACGGACTGAGCGACGTGATGCAGGGCGAGATGATTGAGTTTCCGGGCGGCGTTTTCGGTCTCGCCCTGAACCTGGAGCGTGACTCCGTTGGCGCCGTTATCCTCGGCCAGTACGAACACATCTCTGAAGGTGACACGTGCCGTTGTACCGGGCGTATCCTCGAAGTGCCAGTCGGCGAGGCGTTACTTGGTCGGGTTGTTGATTCGCTGGGCGCGCCGATTGACGGCAAAGGTGAAATCGCAGCCACCCGAACTGAACCAATCGAAAAAATCGCACCAGGCGTCATCGAACGCCAGTCGGTGAGTCAGCCGGTCCAGACCGGCCTTAAATCGATCGACTCGATGGTGCCCGTCGGCCGCGGGCAACGCGAACTGATTATCGGTGACCGTCAAACCGGCAAGACTGCTGTGGCCATCGACACCATCATCAACCAGAAAGGCACAGGGATTAAGTGCATCTACGTTGCGATCGGCCAGAAAGCATCGTCAATCAACACAGTCATTCGCAAGCTTGAAGAGCACGGCGCTCTCGAGCACACGATTATCGTTGCGGCGACCGCATCCGATTCCGCCGCTATGCAGTACATTGCACCTTACTCAGGATGCGCGATGGGTGAGTACTTTCGCGACCGCGGCGAAGACGCGCTCATTATTTACGATGACCTGACGAAGCAAGCATGGGCCTATCGTCAGGTTTCCCTGTTACTGCGTCGACCGCCGGGTCGCGAAGCTTATCCGGGCGACGTTTTCTACCTGCACTCTCGCTTGCTTGAACGCGCCTCGCGAGTCAACGCTGAGTACGTGGAGAAAATTACTAACGGCGAAGTGAAAGGCAAAACAGGCTCATTAACCGCATTGCCTATCATTGAAACGCAGGCCGGTGATGTTTCAGCTTTTGTCCCGACCAATGTGATCTCGATTACTGACGGCCAAATTTATCTCGAAACGGATTTGTTCAATTCCGGTTTTCGGCCTGCCATCAACGCTGGGCTTTCTGTCTCGCGAGTCGGTGGTGCAGCGCAGACCAAGATTATCAAAAAGCTCGGCGGCGGCATTCGTCTGGCCTTGGCCCAGTATCGCGAGTTGGCCGCATTCTCGCAGTTTGCCTCCGACCTCGACGAGGCCACACGGAAACAGTTAGAGCGTGGGCAGCGCGTGATGGAGTTGATGAAGCAGAAGCAGTACGCCCCACTGTCGGTAGCGCATATGGCCGTCAGTCTTTACGCCGTCGAGAACGGTTATCTGGATGACGTCGAACTTGAGAAAACCGGTGACTTCGAAGCGGCGCTACATGGTTTTATTGAATCCGCGCACGCGTCTTTACTGGATAAAATTAACGAGTCGGGCGACCTCAACGATGAGATTACTGCAGCATTGACCGCCGCGATTGGTGAGTTCAAAACGAATCAGACCTGGTAACCCAGACGCGGACGAATACAGATGGCTGCTGGCAAAGAAATACGCACCAAAATCGCAAGCGTAAAGAACACGCAGAAAATCACCAAAGCCATGGAAATGGTCGCGGCGAGCAAGATGCGTAAAGCACAGGAGCGTATGACTGCCGCCCGCCCGTATGCCGAAAGAATGCGGCAGGTGGTGGCGCATATCGCCAATGCGCAATCTGAATATCGCCACCCATTCTTGATTGAGCGCGAACCGAAACGCATCGGCATGATCATGGTCACCAGTGACCGGGGATTGTGCGGCGGCCTGAATGGCAATCTGTTCCGACAGGCGCTACGTCAGTTTCAGGTCTGGGAAGGCGAGGGTAAGGAACTTGAGCTCTGCATCATCGGGAATAAAGGCATCGGCTTTTTCTCACGCATCGGTGGTTCAATCAGTGGTCAGGTAAGTCATTTGGGCGATGCCCCTAAACTTGAAGATCTGATCGGCACCATCAAGATCATGCTTGACGCTTATAATGAAGAACGGGTGGATCATGTCTATCTGGTGTTTAACGAGTTCGTAAACCGGATGACCCAAACGCCGAAGTTTGAGCAGCTACTTCCGCTGGTGCCACAACAAGACGATGAGCTAGGCCACCACTGGGACTATATCTACGAACCTGAAGCGCCGGAAGTGATGGATCAGTTGCTGTCCCGCTACATTGAGTCGCTGGTTTATCAGGGGGTGGTTGAAAACATCGCTTGTGAGCAAGCAGCGCGGATGGTGGCGATGAAGTCAGCATCTGACAACGCAGGCAAACTAATCGACGAGCTCCAACTTGTTTACAACAAAGCTCGTCAAGCCGCGATAACTCAAGAACTATCAGAGATTGTCGCAGGTGCAGCGGCGGTATAGCCGCCGTAGCAAAGATGATTTCAGCATTTAAAAATTCACAGCGATTAAGAGGAACTTGAACGATGAGTTCTGGTGAGGTTGTACAAGTCATTGGTGCGGTCGTGGACGTTAAGTTCGCAACCGACGCCGTGCCGAATATTTACGATGCGCTGACGATTGACGACAGCGCTATCGTCCTTGAAGTCCAGCAGCAGATTGGTGACGGCGTAGTGCGAACCATCGCACTCGGAACAACCGATGGGCTGCGACGAGGCATGGTCGCTGTCAACACCGGTGACGGTATCAAGGTCCCGGTCGGGACCAAGACGCTTGGGCGCATCATGAATGTGTTGGGCGACCCGATTGACGAAAGGGGACCGATTGGTGAAGAAGAGCGCATGGTCATTCACCGCCAAGCTCCGAAGTTCGTTGAGCTTTCGCCAGCTACAGAGTTGCTCGAGACCGGCATCAAGGTCATTGACCTTATTTGCCCGTTCGCGAAAGGTGGCAAAGTCGGATTGTTTGGTGGTGCTGGCGTTGGAAAGACCGTCAACATGATGGAACTGATCAACAACATTGCGACCGAGCATTCAGGACTGTCCGTATTTGCTGGTGTTGGCGAACGCACGCGTGAAGGCAACGATTTCTATCACGAGATGCAGGAAGCTGGGGTCGTCAACGTCGAAGAGTTCGAAAAATCTAAAGTGTCGATGGTCTACGGGCAGATGAACGAACCGCCTGGCAACCGTCTCCGCGTTGCTCTGACTGGATTGACCATTGCCGAGAAATTCCGTGACGAAGGCCGCGACGTCCTGCTGTTCATCGATAACATTTACCGCTTTACTCTTGCTGGCGTGGAGGTATCTGCACTACTGGGTCGTATGCCTTCGGCAGTGGGATACCAACCCACATTGGCAGAAGAAATGGGGCGTTTGCAGGAACGAATCACGTCTACTAAGACCGGTTCAATTACCTCCATTCAAGCCGTCTACGTACCTGCCGACGATTTGACTGACCCGTCTCCAGCGACAACATTTGCTCACCTTGACGCGACTGTCGTGTTGTCTCGACAGATTGCAGAGCTCGGCATTTATCCTGCCGTTGATCCGCTCGACTCGACCAGCCGCCAGCTCGATCCGCTGGTGGTCGGTCAAGACCACTACGATACCGCTCGGGCGGTTCAGAATACCCTCCAACGGTACAAAGAACTGCGCGACATTATCGCGATTCTCGGCATGGATGAGCTGTCCGAAGAGGATAAATTGGCAGTCGCCCGGGCACGTAAGATCCAACGTTTCCTATCGCAACCGTTTTCAGTCGCGGAAGTTTTCACTGGTAGTCCCGGTAAATATGTCTCCTTGAAGGACACCATCAGCGGCTTCAAGGCGATCGTGAACGGCGAATACGATCACCTGCCGGAACAGGCGTTCTACATGGTTGGCTCGATCGAAGAAGCGGCCGAAAAAGCCAAAACGATTTAGCCGATAATCCGAGCGCGAACCAAGGAAACGCTTGCCATGGCCACCACAGTGCATGTTGATATCGTTAGCGCCGAGCGGGAGATCTTCTCTGGCCCAGCAGAAATGGTTTTCGCGCCTGCAATACTCGGTGAGGTGGGGATCGCGCCTGGTCACACACCGCTTTTAACGCGTCTCGGTCCCGGAGAAGTGCGTCTCAAGCTTGAAGACAGTAGCGAATCGGCGTTCTACATTTCAGGTGGCATGCTGGAAGTGCAACCAAAGAACGTCACGATCTTGTCGGATACTGCGGAGCGAGCTGAAGATCTGGACGAAGCTGCCGTGGTGAAGGCAAAGGAAGCTGCGGAGCGAGCTTTAACTGACGGTGACGCTGCTATCGATTATGCGAAAGCGCGTGCCGAACTTGCTGAAACGGTCGCGCAGCTACAAACAATTCAGAGATTGCGCCGGAGAGCAGGACGTTAGTCTTCAGCGAACATTCACCTACAACGCCGGCTCAATCGCCGGCGTTGTTGTTTCTGGGCGTTGAGTTTTGTTTCAGCGAGCAGCGCGCTCTATCATGTCATTTCACGACCGAGAAGAACTCGCTTATTCAGGAGAATTTATGGACGTCACGGTGATTGTGCTCGCGGCCGGACAAGGAAAGCGCATGCACTCAGAGTTACCCAAGGTACTGCACGAGGTAGCAGGTAAATCGATGTTGGAGCACGTGCTGGACATAGCATTGCAAGTGACGAGCCACGAGCCGATTGTCGTGCATGGTCACGCTGGCAAACAGTTGCAGACTGCACTGGAACATCGCGATTTACGTTGGGCTGAACAGGCGGAACAACTCGGTACCGGGCACGCAGTGGCACAAGCTTTACCGTATTTTGAGACCTCAGGTACGGTTCTAATCCTCTATGGGGATGTACCACTTCTAACCGCCAGCGCGTTGCGTGGCCTGCTGGAAGCAGCTAAGCCGAGCGGTTTTGCCGTCTTAACCGCCATGCTGGACGACCCGAGCGGTTACGGCCGAATGGTTCGCGACCCGGACGGTAATCTCACTCGTATCGTTGAGCACAAGGATGCGAATCCGCAGGAGTGCGCTATTCGGGAAATTAATACCGGCATTATGGCGGTCTCGAAATCGCACCTCGATGTTTGGTTACCACAACTCGGGAACAACAATGCGCAAGGAGAGTATTACCTGACGGATTGCGTTGAAATGGCAGTCGGGACAGGCATCTCTGTCGGTACCAGTGTGCTCGACGACCACACCGAATCGATCGGGGTGAATGACCGCGTTCAGCTTGCGGAAGTAGAGCGTATTTTCCAATCTAGGGTAGCTAACAGACTGCTGAAAGAGGGGGTTACGCTGCGCGACCCTTCACGAATAGATGTCCGCGGCGAACTCGTTTGCGGCCGCGACGTGGTGATTGACGTGAATGTCGTCTTCTCTGGTGCGGTGAAGCTTGGAGATGGCGTAAGGATCGGCCCCAATAACGTGATCAGCGAATCGGTAATCGGCAACAACGTCGAAGTCCTATCGAATTGCGTGATCGAGTCTGCAGCGGTTGGACATGATTCCAAAATCGGTCCCTTCGCGCGCCTGCGACCTGATGCTCGCTTGGATTCAGACGTGCATATCGGAAATTTCGTTGAGATTAAGAAATCCGATATTGGTACCGGGAGTAAGGTGAACCACCTGGCGTATGTCGGGGACGCCCAGATTGGGCGGCGTGTGAACGTAGGAGCCGGAACTATCACCTGTAATTATGACGGCGCGTATAAGCATCTCACCGTCCTTGAGGACGATGTGTTTGTTGGCTCCGACACGCAACTTGTCGCGCCTGTGCGGGTCGGGGCAGGTGTCACGATTGCTGCAGGTACCACAGTAACCGATGATGTGGCGCCTGACCGACTCGTACTTAGTCGTGTTCGGCAAAAGACGGTAAGCGGGTGGCGGCGGCCAAAGAAGAAGTAAGTAACGGGACTACCGGCGCGTTTTGCGCAGTCAGAATCAGATCTTTCAGACTGATAACGAAGGAGTGACAATGCTGCCGACGGCGGATTTGTACGACGAATATGAGGAGCGCCTGCGCGTGCTCGCGCCAATGTTCCGCGATTACGGTGGCCGCTCGGCTTTTTGCGGACCAGTGACCACCCTAAAGGTTCATGAAGATAACAGTCTGGTGCGTTCAGCGCTTGAAGAGACTGGTGCGGGTCGAGTGCTGGTTGTTGATGGCGGCGGCTCGACTCGTTGCGCGCTGGTTGGGGACAATCTCGCGCTACTTGGCAGTCAGAATGGCTGGGCCGGGATCCTGGTCTATGGTTGCATTCGTGATGCTGCGCCGATAAGAGAAATCGACATCGGGCTAAAGGCTCTGGCGACAAATCCCCGCAAGAGCATTAAGAAGGGGGAAGGCGAGCGCGATGTTAATGTACGCTTTGCAGAAGTTACTATAGCGCCCGGTGACTACCTCTATGCCGACGAGGATGGCGTTGTCGTATCTGAACGACAACTGTAGGTACTTCCCGATCCCTGGAGCGCGAGTGTATGAGTCAGTTCAAGGTCGCCTGCATTCAAAATTGCGCAGCTAACGACATCGCGCACAATCTTGCAGAAGTAGAGGAGCTCATTCGTGCGGCTGCAGGCGCGGGGGCTCAGCTGATTTGCTTACCTGAATTCTATTGCCTGCTGGAGCCGAGCGATGGTTCTTATTTCGAGAATGGCTTCGAAGAAAGTCAGCATCCAGCGTTGCAGCATGCCCAACTACTGGCCTCCGAGCTCAAGTGCTGGATGTCGTTGGGTTCCATCCCGGTTCGCCACGCTACCAACAAGGTCCACAATCGCAGTTACATCATAGCGCCCGACGGTCGTATCACGGCCACCTACAACAAGATCCATTTGTTCGATGTCGCGATTAAGGACGGTCAGCAATACAAGGAATCGACCAGCGTCGCAGCCGGCTCCGAAGCTGTTGTGACGCAGCTCCCGTGGGGACAATTGGGCCTGACGATCTGTTACGACGTTCGATTCGCCTACCTGTACCGCGAATTGGCCCAGGCTGGAGCAGATTTTATCTCTATCCCAGCCGCGTTCACTGCTAAAACCGGTGCTGCTCACTGGCATACTCTCGTCCGGGCCCGAGCCATTGAAACCGGCTGCTATATCTTCGCCGCCGGGCAGTGCGGTAAGCGTCCGTGGGGGCGCCGGACCTACGGGCACTCTCTGATCGTTGACCCCTGGGGCACCGTATTGGCGGATGCCGGAGAGGATGTCGGTTTCATTACCGCCGATATCGATACCGACCAGATCGTTACTGCACGGACTATGATTCCCGCCCTGACTCACGATCGCGAAATCGTCGTTGCTTTGGAAGGCGAGCGGTAAACACGTAGTTCAGGGTTGGTTCAGTTGCACTGCTCTAGGCTTATTATCGAAGTTCGCATCATGCGCCGCACGATTTTTCTTCTTCATTTCTCGGGAGGCAACGATTGGGCCATTTGACCCGCATCTCACCGCAACCGCATCGGGCACTATTTGATTCTCGCCGTTTTTCTGCGGAGCAGTTTCTGTCGGCCCAGTACATCCACCAGGTGCAATACCGATGACGTATTGGCAGTACGTCTGCCGGTTAGTTAAGCGCCCCTTGGCCATCACGGGCCTGCTTGGTGCGTTGCTGGGTTCCATGTGTTTCTTTCCTGTCGCTGCAAGCACAGGATTACTGCTCTCGGGCGCGGCCGCGAGCGCTGGTGCTGCTGCGCAACAAGCAGCAGCTGCGACTGGCGGGCGGGTGTTGGATGTGCGTCAGGCCACGCAAGAAGGGAGCACCGTATTTTTTGTCAAAGTTCTCCTCAACGATGGACGAGTGAAGATGTTGCGAATTGATGGCCCAACCACCTCTTCACGGACTCGCCGATGAGAATTCTGGTGATAGAGGATGAGCCCGCGTTGCTTGAGCAACTCGCCACCCGCCTGCGCGCAGACGGGTACGCCGTTGACACTGCAGCTACTGCCGAAGACGGCGAATATCTCGGTCTCGAATACCCGATAGACGCCGCAATTGTTGACCTTGGATTGCCCGACCGCCCGGGACTAAGCGTCATTGAGACCTGGCGCGCCAACCAAAAAGCATTCCCAGTGTTGATACTCACCGCGCGTGGGCGCTGGGAGGACAAGGTTGCGGGATTAGAACTCGGTGCTGACGACTATCTTGTAAAACCTTTCCACCACGAAGAATTGCTTGCCCGCCTGCGTGCCTTGTTGCGCCGCGCCGCAGGGTTCAGTCAGTCTCGAATCCAATGCGGACCGATCAGCATCGACCTTGGTGCGAAAAGTGTCGCGGTGGCGGACCGCGAGTTAGAGCTCACAGCACTTGAGTTCAACGTCCTCGAAGTCCTCATGCTGCGGGCAGGCAACGTACTGTCAAAATCTGAGTTAACAGAACATCTGTACGAAGACGACAATGAGCGGGACAGCAACGTGCTCGAGGTGATCATTGGTCGATTAAGGAAAAAGCTAGACCCGAGTCGGGAACTCAATCCCATCGAAACGATACGTGGTCAGGGATACCGGCTGCGGCTGCCACGCGTGCGAGACGATGCCTAGCTCGGCGTTCTAGGTCGGCTCCTGCTCATGCGTTCGTTGCGTAGTCGGGTCTTAGTCACGACCAGCGTCGTTCTCGTCAGTTTTCTGGGCTGTGCGGGTTTTCTTCTCGATAGCGCGTTTCAGGATAGCGCGATGCAAGGCGTTGAAGACCGCCTTCGCGGGCGAATATTCATGCTCATTGGCGCGGCCAATTTGGATGCACAGGATGGTGTCCCAGTCCTTGGCGGCCTACCTGAGCCGGAACTCGCTATTCCGGGTTCAGGCCGATATGCGAGGATTTTTTCAGGTCCCCAGGATGTCGCCTGGTCAAGTCGGTCCCTGCTTGGCGAACACATTGAGCCGCCGGCGGCACTGGCCGTCGGACAGTGGCGCCTGGAGACTACGAATTCCAGTGCCGGTGACCGGCTTTTTGCTCTGTCTTATGGAATTCTCTGGGAAGGGGTAGGCGACCGCGCCCCACGGAACTTTGCCATCCAGGCGATCGAAACGGACCAGCTGTATCGCGCGACTGTGGCGCAGTTTCGCCAAAGTCTCTGGTCGTGGTTTGCCGGCTTGAGTATTGCGCTGCTATTCGTTCAAGGGCTGAATATCAGCCGAGGTTTGCGTCCGCTGTCGAGCGTCGGCGAGGAAGTTCGAGCAATTGAGCATGGCGAGCGCGACCAGATCATTGGTAGTTACCCGCCCGAACTCGCAACGCTGACGAGTAATCTGAACAAACTTCTCAGACAGAACCGAGAAAGTCTTAAGCGCTACAGGAATTCCCTGGGTGATTTAGCCCACGCGATCAAGACACCGTTAGCGATTCTCAGAAACGAAATCAGCGCTGTGCACGGCGATCAGACTGAGCATGCAGTCCATGAGCAAATTAGCCGTATTGATAGAACGGTTCAGTATTATCTGCAGAGAAGCGCGAATGCCGGCCGTTCTTTGATCGGACCGGCGGTGCAGTTACGTCCGCTTTCGGAGCGCGTGGTGAACTCGTTGAGAAAAGTCCACGCGCATCGGGAATTGGACATTTCGCTGCGCGTTGGGGCTGATGTCTCGTTCCCGGCAGACGACGGCGACTTAATGGAGATCATTGGAAATCTCGCAGACAATGCCTGCAAATGGGCGCGACACCGAGTGACAATCGAGATCAGTGAGGAACGCTCGAAATCAGACGATATGCCGCGGCTGGTCATCGGCGTCCGGGACGACGGTCCGGGGATCGAGGCTGAGCAACTCGACTGGTTGACTCAGCGCGGAACGCGCCTGGATGAAGCGGTGGAGGGCCACGGCATCGGCCTGGCGATTGTGCGCGACATCGTTGAGGACGTCTATGCGGGGCAACTTACGCTCGACAGCGACGGGCACAACACCTATGCGCGGGCTGAACTTCAGCATTATTGAGCGCGTCAACAACGGGTAGCTTTGCTACAATTGCGCCTCGCCTCAGAAGACTCACTATGCCATCAACTGAACATCCGCCACTGAACGCTGATGCCCCTATTGTTCTTGCCGGCAAATGCCAGCCGGCCTACAGCTACGAAGAATTGATCGGCTGTGGACGTGGAGAACTATTCGGGAGCGGTAATGCCCAACTACCCCTGCCGCCGATGCTTATGTTTGACCGCATCACCCTAATCACAGATGACACTGGCAAGTACAACCGCGGCCAGATCCAGGCCGAACTCGATATTCGCCCCGATTTGTGGTTTTTCCAGTGTCATTTCGACGGTGACCCGGTCATGCCCGGATGTTTGGGATTGGACGCGATGTGGCAGTTGGTGGGATTTTTCCTGGCCTGGAAAGGCGGCCTTGGACGTGGTCGCGCATTGGGTGGGGCAGAAATCCAGTTCAAGGGACAAGTCACTCCAGATAAAAAGCTTGTCCGTTACACGGTGGATGTTCGGCGCGTCATCTCGCGGTCCCTGGTGATGGGAATCGCGGATGCGACGATGGAGGTCGATGGGGAGCTGATTTACGAGGGCAGCAATCTTAGAGTCGGACTTTTCGTCGAAGGACAACTCTAAGCTTTCATCAGACTTTATATTAGTCGGCGACCGCTTCAGATCGGTGTCTGCTTGTCCTTGATGTAAGCCCGCAACATTTCAATTTGGCGCGCGGTAGAAGTGATCCACGGATTAATCGCCTGCGCCGCTTCAAACGCCTCGAGGGCTTCGCCGTAAAGTTCCTGTCGCAGATAGCACTGACCACGTCCGGATAACGCCCCAAAATGTCGAGGTTCGAGTGTCAACGCGCGGTCAACATCGGCTAGCGAACCGGTTACATCTCCAGACAAGTAGCGAATAATCGCCCGCTGATTCCAACCTTCTGCGTAATTCGGGTAGTCCGCAACCAAGCTGTCAAATAGCGTCATCGCTTTGTTGACTGCACCGGATTCAGCGGCATCCCGCGCCTCGTTCAACATCTTAAGCGCATCGTTTCCGGGAGAGTCAAACCACGCAGTCCAGATTTCTTGTTCGATTCGGCCGGCTTGTCGGCGGTTCTCCGCGTTCGCAAGGTCCGTGAACAATTGCCTCAACTCAGGAGCGTTTTGATCGGCCTTCACAACTGCACCGGCACAACTAAGCACGAATAGCAGGCTAAATAGAGCGTACCTGCCATTCATCGTTCAGCTCCCAGTTTTGCGAACACACGCGCCGCTGCCGCAATGGTCTCGTTTATCTCAGCCTCACGATGAGCGGACGAAACGAAGCCCGACTCGAACGGTGATGGTGCGAAATTCACACCCTCGGCCAACATCAAGTGGAAGAATTTTACAAATCGACTGCTATCACAGGCCATCACCTGGGAGAATCTCGTGACCGATTGCTCCTCCGTAAAGAACATACCGAACATGCCGCAGACATGATTGACTGCCAGCGGGATACCGCTGTCGCGGGCAGCTATAGCCAGACCGTCACACAGCAACTCAGTTTGTCGCTTAAGTTCTGCATGAAAACCTTCTTGAGATATCAATTCCAGGGCAGCGATTCCGCTCGCCATCGCGAGTGGGCTTCCTGAAAGTGTGCCCGCTTGATAGACAGGGCCCTGCGGAGCGAGTTTGTCCATGATCGTTGCCGGGCCGGTGATGGCACCGACGGGTAGTCCCCCACCGATAATTTTCCCTAACACAGTCAAATCCGGACGAATTCCGAAGAGCGCTTGTGCGCCACCCGAATGTACCCGGAAACCCGTCATGACCTCATCGAAAATGAGTACCGCCCCGTGCTCGGTTGTTAATTCCCTTACCGCTTCGAGAAAACCCGGGGCCGGGGGGATACAACTCATATTGCCCGCTACCGGCTCGACGATGACGGCGGCGATCTCCGAGCCTAAGGACGCGAAAAGCTCGGTAAGTTGTTCAGTATTGTTAAATTCGACGGTTGTTGTGAGGGCTGCCAGGGCGTCGGGAACACCCGGAGATGTCGGTACCCCCATCGTTAACGCACCGGAGCCTGCCTTTACGAGCAGCGAATCTGCATGACCGTGATAGCACCCTTCGAACTTAACAATCCTTTCGCGCCCGGTGTGCCCTCGTGCCAGACGAATTGCACTCATTGCTGCTTCCGTACCCGAACTGACCATGCGTACCTTCTCCCCGCTCGGAAGCAGGTCCACAATCATTTCAGCAAGGCGTGTTTCGAGCGATGATGGCGCGCCAAATCCCAGACCATTGCGAAGCTGAGCTTCTATTGCAGCCTCGATGTGTGGATTGCAATGGCCGGCAATAGCCGGTCCCCAACTTCCCACATAGTCGATATAGCGTTGCCCATCGGCATCTTCGAGCCAAGCACCGCTCCCCGATGTGAAAAAAAGTGGAGTCCCTCCAACGCCGTTAAAAGCGCGGACAGGCGAATTAACACCGCCTGGCAGAACTTTGAGTGCATTCGCGAACAGGGTTTCCGATTGTGTCGTCATCGAGATCCATCACTCTGATTTTGGTTGAAGATGTCATTCGTCTTAATCCAGCGTCGCCGGCATCGATGACCATCATGTACGCAGTTTCGTCACGAGAACGGCTTGACGATCGCGAGTATAACGATGCCGAGCAGTGCGAGGACCGGAATCTCATTTAACCATCGATAAAATCGATGTCCATGCCGGTTTTTATTGTCAGCGAACGCTTTGAGCATTTGTCCGAGATACAGGTGATATCCGATTAAAAATGCCACGAGTGCCAGCTTGGCATGTAACCACACCGAGACGGTAAACCAAGCCCAGTCGCGTAACGCTATCAGGGTGACACCGGCGAGAACTGTGAGAACGGCTCCTGGCGCCATGATGCCAAAGTACAGTTTCCGTTCCATTACCTTAAAGCGTGCATCACCCGCTTCGTCTTCGCACATCGCGTGATAAACGAACAACCGCGGCAAATAGAAAAGCCCTGCGAACCACGTCACCATAAAAACCACATGTAGGGCTTTGACCCAAATATACATGGACAAAATTCCGTGGTGTTGCCCGTGGCAACCCGGCGCTAGGGTTTCTCTTCGATGATCAGGTGTGGGGGTGAGGATTGTGAGTTTGCAGACTGCTCGTCAGCAACATCACGCTCGCCTCGAAAAAAACCTCGTACTTTTCTGAACATTGCAGCGAGAAGCGTGAAAATTCGAGGTAAAAGCCAGGCCAGGATAAGAACAAAAATACCAAGCAAAACCAAAAACAAGGTGGGGTGATTGATAGCCGCCCACAGTCCCCCAATGACCATCGCATCTTCAGTGAACGACGCAGCCCAATTCGTCACAGGTTCCGGCGACGTATTGATCAGGGCGCGGCTCCCTGACTTGGCTGCGTGCGAGCCGGCCGCAAGACTACCGCCAATCACGAAAGCTGCCATCTGTACGGCCGGGTCAAGCTCCCCAACCGCTGCGGCCGCCATAACCGCTCCGGCCGGGATGCGCACGAACGTATGGGCGACGTCCCATGCGGAATCGACTCCGGGCGTTTTGTCGGCGAAGAACTCCACCATGTACATGAAGCCGGCGGCCGTGATGACCAGCGGATGCGCCAGAATCTGGAGATCGGGGGGTAACTCGAGAGAGCCCGTGCTGCCGAGAATGCCGAACATCAGCAATGCTGCGTATAGATTGATGCCGCTAGCCCACGCTGCGCCTCCGGCCAGCGCTATGGTCGCCGTCATTTCCAAGCCCATTTCCTGCTCCTCGCGCTTGTTTTCGTCTTTCTCTGAACAATCAGGCGCTGATTAACGATGCGCCAGGTCATTTGACCGGCAATTCCGGGAATGATTCCCCTAGCGCGGTCAAAATTCAACGTAAGTTATTGACTAATATGCAGTTTCACTGTAGCTTTCCGCGCTTCCGATGAACCGTCTATGTCGAGGCCCGTTCAGCTGACTATAAATGCGGGTCAAGCACTGGAACTAAACCGCTCCGATCGGCAGGGGAAGACTTGAATTCCCACACCAATGGCCTGTTGTTTCTCACCCCTTATGCATCGAAATACCGCGCGATGAGACTTGTCATCACACCGCACCGACCGATGCGTAAGGCATTGGTCGCGCTTGCCTTGTTAGCAGGCGTTGGTCTCGCTCTCAGTGTAGCGATGGATTACGGGCACTGGAAGTCGATAGCGCAGGCGATGGTATCAACCGGAGAGAAGCGCTCATTGCTCGACGAGGTCGTCGCGCTACGCCGCGAGAATCGCACTCTGCGCCACGATGGCGTCCGGCTGAGAAGAGCTGCGGAAATTGGTGCACACGAGCGCAGGAAGCTTCATGAGCAGCTGGTACTGATGCAATCACGGGGCGCCAGATTGCAGAGCGAGGTTGATTTCTATAGTGATGTCGTTGGGGCGACCGAAATAGACAAACGACCACGCGTCAAGGGTATTCATCTTACGGCGTTGCCGGGTGACGGTCGCTTTCGCTACAAATTGGTCTTGACCCACGTGAGTCAGAATGATCGCGTGGTCGAAGGGAGTCTCTCCCTCAATGTTCTGGGCGATTTGCACGGGCAGCGTAAAACATTGCCATATGCGGATATCATTGAATCTGGACCGAATGTGTTGGACTTTAAGTTTAAGCACTTTCACTTATTTGAAGGGACACTGAAGATACCGACAGGATTTATTCCTCAACAGGTCAATATTTCAGTGCGAGACAAGGCGAAGCGTAAAAAACGCGAGCCGCAGTCTTTCGATTGGCCTTCGGTTGTCGAATAGGGAGAGAACTTAATGTTGGGGAAGCCGAAAAAACGCAAGCCAACCAAGGTCGATTCGCTGATCGGTCAGCAATCTAGAGTGCTTGGTGATATTCGCTTTGGGGGTGGGCTGCACGTGGATGGCACCGTCAAAGGGAGTGTGGTGGCCGATGAAGATGAGCGTGCAACGCTGACAGTGAGCGATCGCGGTACGATTGAAGGTGAGGTGCGAGTGCCGCACATTATCCTCAATGGGCTGGTCCGCGGAGATGTCTACGCTAACGAACACGTAGAACTCGCCTCAAGCGCCCGCGTTGAAGGGAACGTCTATTATGCGCTCATCGAAATGGCGATGGGTGCCGAGGTTAACGGTAAACTGGTTCGCATCGTTGAGGACCAACGCACCCCGCTGGCGCTCGACCATGACCCGGCAGCCGAAAGTGAATGAGGGAGTCGTGTTGGCACTTGAAATGCGGCGCCGGCGACACAATCTAAACAGCAGAACATACGCAAACTGGAATGCATCATGGAAATGACTCAGGAAGACTTGGTTTTTACAGATTCCGCAGCGAGCAAAGTACGGGAACTGATCGATGAGGAGGGCGACGATAGCCTGATGTTACGGGTTTTTATCTCGGGTGGCGGTTGTTCGGGCTTTCAGTACGGGTTCACGTTCGACCAAAATGAAACGGATGGCGACACAATTGTCGTCAACCAGGGCGTCAAACTGTTGATCGATCCGATGAGCGTGCAATATTTGACCGGCGCGGAGATCGACTACAGCGAAGGCCTGGAAGGTTCGCAATTCGTGATACGCAACCCCAATGCAACCACGACGTGTGGCTGCGGTTCTTCGTTCTCGGTGTAACTGGCAATGGGGCTTCGGCGAACCTGTGGAACGCCCCTTTTCAGAATCGAAAAAATTCGGCGAGCCGCAGAGAACCCATTGCGCTAACGTGCCGAACGCCACGCGAAAATTACGACGCTAAGTGTGATGTTCGGTGAGTCCCCCGAATCAAACCTTTCAGATGACCGGAGACTGTAAGCATTTCTGTGTAACTGCAGTTTAGTTACCGGTAGCCCGCAAGGCGATCTTCGAATTCGATGGTAAATCGATTTAGAGCGCTTCGCCGATTACGTATGGGCATGGTCCACTTCTTCGACGCCTCGGTGACTGCCCGGTAGATCACTTTCTTCGCCGCGTCTTCGGTCTGGAACAACTTACGTTTCTTGATGGCCTTACGGATCACACTGTTGAGCGACTCGATGGCATTAGTCGTTTAGAGGGCTTTGCGAATGTCTGGCGGGTATCGGAACAGCGTGTTCAGGTTCGCCCAGTGACGGCGCCAGGACTTGCTTACCTGCGGATACTTGTCGTCCCACCGCTTGGAGAAGCTGTCCAGTGCGAGTAGCGCCTCTTCTTCGGTGGCGGATTGGTAGATTTTCTTTAGATCAGAGCTGACCGCTTTGTAATCTTTCCAGCTCACGTACTTCATCGAGTGGCGCACCATGTGGACGATGCACGGCTAGATCTGAGTTCTAGGGAACGCGGTGCTGATGGCTTCGGCAAATCCTTTGAGGCCATCGACACAGGCGATAAGGACATATTTTACAAACCGGTTCTGCAATTCCGTCAGCACGTTGAGCCAGCACTGGGCACCCTCATTCTCTGAGATCCACGGGCCCAATAGGTCTTTATGCCTTTCTAGATTGACCCCAAGGGCGAGGTAAACGGCTTTGTTGATCACGGTCTTGTCCTGCCGGATCTTCACCACCATGCAGTCGAGGTAGACAATCGGGTACACCTTGTCCAAAGGACGCGCTTACCAGGCCACGATTAGCTCGATCACCGCGTCGGTCACTTTGGATATCAACGTCGGCTATATCTCCGCGCCATACATATCGTGGAAGATCTTCACGATATCCCGGGTCGATAGGCCCTGAGCGTATAACTGGAGGATTTTGTCGTCCATGGTAGTGAAGCGGCGCCGGTGTTTCTTCACCAACTGGGGCTTAAAATCACCGCTTCGTTTACGCGGCGTCGCAAGCTCAAACTCACCGTCTTCGGTCTGCAATCGCTTGCTCGAATAGCCGTTGCGGCTATTCGGCGCACACGTTTCCGCTGAATCGAGGTGGTATGCCAACTCGGCATTCAGCGCCGCCTCAATCGTGGCCTTCATGAGCTGCTGCCGTAGATCGGTGAGATCGGCCGCGCTCTTGATGGACTTGCCAGATTCTCGCGCCAGCGCTAACAGGTCGTCATGATTCATTAATCTGCCTTCCTTGCCGAACCAATGGGCATTAGTTTAGGCAGTCACACAGAATTCAGGACCGTCTCGATGACCGTACTCCCGGCGTCGCGTTCAGCTTCATAATTCCGGCACTTGTTTGTCTTCTCGCTGTTGGCGTGCTCAGCACACTGTACATCGATTTCCGGGACAATAAGATAGAAGTGGACCCCGAAAACTGGAC
>DBBP01000028.1 GCA_002292285.1 Proteobacteria bacterium UBA981 | reverse complement strand
CCCATGCCGCCCAGCCATTGCAGTAACTGGCGGTAGAACAGAATGGAAACCGGCAGATCGTCGATGCCAACGATAACCGTCGCGCCGGTCGTTGTGAGTCCGGACATCGACTCGAAGACGGCATCCGCGACCGACATCGAAGGCTCTTCGGCAATCAAGAACGGTAGTGCGCCACTTAGACCCAAGACTAGCCAGAACAAGACGACGACCAGAAAGCCATCGCGCAATTTCAAATCACCCTGATGGCTTCGCACTGGTAACCACAACGCAAGACCGGCACTTAAAGTGAAGGCGATCGCAAGTGCGAACGCCTGACTTGCGCCGTCGTTACTGAATAGGGAAATCGCTAGTGGTGGTACTAGCGTCAAGCTGAAGATTGACAGCAACAACCCCAGAATTTTCTGTATGACCCGCAAGCGCATCGTGCTGAGTAGGGCTGCTAGATGAACGTAACGTTGACCTGGAACATGCGTTCCACGTCACTCACACGGCGTTTGTCTGTGACCACCAGAATGACATGATCCTCCGGCTCAATCACAGTGTCGTGATGAACCATAATCACGTCCTTGCCGCGCACGATAGCGCCGATATTGGTACCGCTCGGGAGGCCGATTTCCTCGATTCGCCGCCCAACCACCTGGCTCGAATTGCGATCGCCGTGTGCTATTGCCTCAATCGCCTCAGCTGCCCCCCGGCGCAATGAATGAACTTTAACGACGTCCCCACGGCGAACGTGAGCGAGTAGGCTGCCGATGGTCGCTTGTTGTGGAGAAATGGCAATATCGATGATGTCGCGTTGCACGAGATCGACATAGGCTGCGCGATTGATCAACGCCATCACAGTTTTGGCACCAAGCTGTTTGGCGAGCATGGACGAGATGATGTTGGCCTCATCCGCGTTCGTCAGTGCGCAAAAGACATCCGTGTTCTCGATATTCTCCTCACGCAGCAGGTCTTCGTCGGCCGCATCGCCGAGTAACACATAGGCGTGCTTGAACTCTTCAGCAATGGCCTCGGCCCGCAATGGATTGCTTTCGATAATCTTGATGTTGCAGGTTTTCTCAAGCGCCAATGCGAGGCGCTTTCCGATGTTTCCACCACCCGCAATGATCACCCGTCGATTCGGTCCATCAAGTTTGCGGAACTCGCTCATGACGGCCCGGATATGTTTCGGCGCGGCTATAAAAAAAACGTCGTCGCCGGCCTCAATGACCGTATTGCCCGTGGGAATGATGACTTCATCGCGGCGAAATATAGTTGTCACCCGTGTCTCGATGCCGGGTAGTTGCTGTGGGAGTTCGCGTAGCTGGTGACCAACGAGCGGTCCACCATAAAAAGCCCGCGCTGCAACTAGCTGCACCTTGCCGCCGGCGAAATCGAGTACTTGCAGTGCACCTGGGAATTCGATCAGCCGCTGGGTGTAGTCGGTAACCTCTTGTTCCGGATTGATGAGCACATCGATCGGCAGGGATTCTTGCGCAAACAGCTCTTCATGAATCTGGTATTGGATCTCACGTACACGCGCAATTTTGGTCGGCGTGTGGAACAGGGTGTAAGCAACCTGGCAGGCAACCATGTTGACCTCGTCGCTGTTCGTCACGGCGAGAATCATGTCGGCGTCCTGAGCACCCGCGCGGCCAAGCACCTGCGGGTGCGATGCGTGTCCGACGACGGTGCGCAGATCGTAACGATCCTGCAAATGTTGTAGCACTGCCGGGTTGCGATCGACGATGGTGATGTCGTTGGCTTCCCCGCATAGATTTGCAGCGACCGAGGATCCGACCTGGCCAGCACCCAGAATGATTATTTTCATTCTTTGCTGGCTTCTTTTATCTGCTTTGGATCGATACCCAAACTGCGGAGCTTGCGGTATAGATGAGTACGTTCAATGCCGACGCGTTCAGAAACTCGACTAACGCTGCCATTGAAGGCTTTCAGCTGGTGTTCCAGGTAGGCTTTTTCAAACTGCTCGCGGGCTTCTCGCAAGGGCAGATCAAATCCGGGAAACAACGGGTTCGGGTGTGCTTCCGGTCCAATGCCGAGCATGGCGTTGATTTCTGAGACTTCTACGCTATCACTTGATCCCAGAATCAACAGCCGCTGTACGAAATTTTCAAGCTCACGAATATTCCCGGGCCAGTCGTGATCTTTCAGTCGGCTGCGAACAGCGGGCGGGAAGGTACGGCGCGGTAATCGCGCTTTCTCAACGAACGAATCAAGGAAAAAATCGATCAATTCGTCAATGTCCTCCCGTCGCTCGCGTAGCGGCGGGGCGATTAGTGGCAGCACATTGAGGTGGTAAAACAAGTCTTCCCGGAACTCCCCGGCGCGAACAAGTTCAAGCAGATCTTTACGGGTACTTGCGATGATACGTATATCAATAGTTACCAATTCGCGACCACCGACGCGCAAGAACGTTTGATTCTCAAGCGCATTTAACAGCCGTGCCTGGGTACTCAGATCCATATCGGCGATGTCTTTGAGAAACAAGGTCCCGCCATTGGCAAGCTCTAGCGAGCCAAAACTGACCTTGCCATCGTCTTCGATACCAAACAATTCCGCGTCAGGGTTCTCGCGGGCGAGACCGGCCACATTGACATTCACGAACCGGCCTTCCGAACGGCGGCCACAGACGTGGATGTAGCGGGCGATAACTTCTTTGCCCGTGCCTGATTCGCCGCTAATAAAAACGCTGGTTTTATGATCGGCGATGCGTCGAGCATTGCCGCGTAATTTTTCCATCGCAGCGCTTGAGCCGATTGGGTCGACAGGTCCTGCAGCTCGTTGTTTAAGACCAAGGTTCTCGCTGATCAGTGTGGCATTTTCCAGCGCGCGCTGAACGGTAACCAGGATCTTGGCGATCGATAGTGGCTTTTCGATGAAATCGTAGGCGCCGAGGCGGGTTGCTTCGACTGCCGTTTCTACCGTGCCGTGCCCGGACATCATGATCACTGGCGCATCCAGCCCGTTGTCTTCGGACCATTCTTTAAGCAACGACAAGCCGTCGGTATCCGGCATCCAAATATCGAGCAACACCAAATCCGGCCGCCGCTGGCGGCGACATTCGCGCGCCTCTGCAGCGTTCTCTGCGATCGTGACATCGAATCCCTCGTCTTCCAGAATTTCCTTCAGAAGACTGCGGATATCAGGTTCGTCATCGACAACTAGAATGTGGGCGCTGCTCATACGCTGTCCTTTGCTTGCGTCGCTTCCGGATGCAAGGCTTGGTCCCGGGTTGGCAGTCGAATCACGGCGACCGCGCCCGCACCTTCAATGTTTCGCAAAGTCACCACGCCGTTATGTTCTTCGATGATCTTCTTGACGATCGCCAAACCCAGCCCGGTTCCTTTGCTTTTATTCGTTACATATGGCTCAAAAATATTTGCGAGCAGAGCCTCCGGGATCCCGTCGCCATGGTCTTCAATGCGTATTTCGACGTGGTCTGCCATCGCGTAATGAACTTTCGACGTAGTGACAATAATATGCGCAATCTCCCCCTCACGCGATGCTTCCAGGGCATTCTTGATGAGGTTGTTGAATACCTGGCGAAGGCGCGCCGAATCCGCTGCCACAGGGGGCAGCGACTCGTCGATGGAGGTTTCGATACGGGCATCCGGGTGCGCTGCCCTATAGAGTTCAACGACCGCGGTCAGCAGTGGATTAATATCCACTGGGTTCTTGTTCACGACAGGGGTCTTCGCGTAGTCAGAAAACGTATTCACCATTACTTTCATGGTTTCGACTTGCTGGGTGATGGTATTAGTTAGTCGTTCAAGTACTTCGCCATCCTCTTTTCCCAGCTTGGTGAGATACTTCAATCGTAAGCGTTCGGCGGCGAGTTGGATCGGGGTCAACGGGTTTTTGATTTCGTGCGCGAGGCGACGTGCAACTTCAGACCACGCCGCGTCGCGCTGTCCTTGAATAATTGCCGTTACATTTTCGAATACGATCACGTAGCCAACCGCGCCACCCTCGGTGATGTTGAGTGCGGTTCCGCGGCACATGAGTTCACGTCTTCCGTCGGACGCCAAAATCGTTACCTGTTCGTGCCAATGTTCAAGGCGCTCATTGATCAAAGGGCTTAACGCGTCGTGCAGGGGCGCCAGGTGATCGTGTTCGAGACACAACTCAAGGAACGATGCGCCGGTCGCGCCGGCTCCGTTCATTTCGAGCAGTTTTACTGCGGATTGATTTATCGTAGTAATCACCGCGTCAGAAGACAGTGCAACGACGCCTGAGGACAATTGTCTGAGTAGCGAATCAAGGTACTCATGCTGCGTTTCGACCTCGCGCCGTGCTTGTCCAATGCGTTGCGTCATTTCATTAAACGAGTGCACCAGAAAACCGATTTCATCGTTACTTTCGACTGGCAAACTCATGGTGTAGTCGCCCGCCGCCACGGCAGCTGTTCCTTCTGCCAGGTCTCGTATCGGTGCCGCCAGCCGACGTGCTGAGTACAGCGCGGCCCATACGGCCGTGACGATGCTGAACAACAAGACCAGTGTTAGCGTCATCGCAAAGCTGAGTTTCAATTTATCGCGCAAATAGGCTAGTTCGGTATATTGCGCATACGCCGACTCGACGCTTTCTGCCAGTTGATTGATGCGTGACGAAAACGGATACAAGGCGTGCAAAATGCGTCGGCCCTGCGGAAGATTGGCAGCGACCGCGACCCTGACCGCCAGATTCCCCCGTTTGACAGGGTCGAGTCGGATATAGCTTTGCCCATGACGAACCTGCGCCAATACTGACTGCGGTGGCAACTGCGGCAGTAGCTCGCCGGTTTGACTGCTGGAGCCCAATAGCGCGCCTTCACTACTCAGGAGCGTGAGTTCTTCCGCGCCACTGCGCCCACGCAATTCATCAAGTCGGTTGGGACCTGGGGTCCAATTCGACGCGACAACGATGCTGTTGGGACTGCGCAACGCGTCGAGGTTCAATGTCGTTCTTTGCGGTGGTCCTTGCTCAAGCTCGTCGGCCATTCGCTCGGTTCGTGCCAGCAACCGGCGCATATGCAGGTCAAGTGCCTCGCGGCTCAATTCGAGCGAATCAGTAAGCGCAGCACCGATTCGAACGTCGAACCAACTATCCACGCCGCGGCGAAGGAAATCGAGCGAGAAACCGTACAAAACCGTCACCGGGACCACTGCCAGGATGACGAAGATCACCAGCATGCGTAGGGTTAGCCGGGCACCGGGCTGGCGCTCTCGCAACTGGGCCACAAGCCGTCGAATATTGATGCCGATTAGTACCGCGAAAGCCAACAGTCCAATACTGTTGGTCAGCAGCAGCATTGAATACAGCGCTCCGAATTTCGCCGAGTTTTGTATTGCCCCGCCCATCAATATGAGCGAGCCAAGCAGTGACACCGTTAGGAGTGCCACGGCGCCAAGAGCGGTCGCTCGACGCTTTAAAGGGCCGCTTGCCACTGAAACCAGCCGCTGGACATATACCAGCCCGGTGAAACATAGGCGATGGGGATCATTGGCGCTGGTAGAGATTCGATATCGAGTCTAAGCCGCATACGCAAGGCGCTTTCGGCCGGCAGGTCAACGGCATCTCGTTCGGCCACGGGGACGTGGCGAATGCGCCCGAGATTGTCAACCGCAGCGGCTAGCGAGCCCTGGATCCTGCGGTCACCGGTAATCAGGTCGGTGAGAATGTACTGGTCGCTAAGTGCGTGCCGCTCGAGCGAGTATCGATGGCGCGTACTGAACAGAGTCCGGTCGATAAAGTACCGGATGGGCTTCCGAATACGTATGTCCAATGTAAAGACTAAACGCACACCGCTCTCGAGCGCAGCGATCGCGTCGGCGCTGAAATTAAGTTCGGCATCTGCGTCGACAACAATAATGCCGTTGTCTACGGCTGCCACGGCGCGCTCAATCGAGATGTCACTCGCACAAACCAGCGCGGGCAGCACTAACATGCCGAGCAAAATCAGGCAGGAGCGCATTGCACGCCCCTCGCTCATATTGCTGGATGCCCTTTGCTCAGGCGCGCGTAGTAAAAACCGTCCATACCATGATCGCCGGGCAGAATTTGGCAGCCGAATTTAGTTCTTCTCGCCCAGGCGATATCGAGAATATCGACGCTGGCATCGGCAGTGGCCTCGGCCAGATGCGCAATTACCGCGTCATTCTCGGCAGGGAACACGCTACACGTGACGTACAGGAGTGTGCCGCCCGGGGCTAGTACTGACCACATGCTCGCCAGCAACTTTCTCTGCCTGTCTGCTAATTCGGCGATGTCTTCCGGACTGCGGTGAAAACGAATATCAGGGTGACGGCGAATAATCCCGCTCGCGCTACACGGCGCGTCGAGCAAAATTCGATCGAAGTATTTTCCGTCCCACCATGTATCGATATCGGTTGCGTCAGCGGCTAGTGTCGAGCAGCTCAACCCGAGGCGAGCGAAGTTGGCTTTCACGTCTTCAAGGCGGCCGGCATCGAGGTCGAGCGCAAGCAGCTCGACCGCGTTTTCCACTCGTTCAAGAATGTGGGTCGTTTTACCGCCAGGGGCGGCGCAAGCGTCCAACACCCGCTGACCCGGCTCGAGCTCCAATAGACCGGTGGCAAGTTGAGCGGCTTCATCCTGCACGGAAAAGAGCCCCTGCTCAAAGCCGGGTAATTGAGCGACCGGGCTTGAGTGAGTAAGCAGTACACCATCGTCGGAAAACCTGGTTGGTTCAGCCGGCAGGTTTGTGTCGCCCAGAGCAGCGAGGTAGTCGGCGCGAGAGGATTGCAACCGATTGACGCGCAAAGTCATCGGGGGGTGCTCGTTGTTCGCGTTCAGTATCGACTCCCAGTCGTCGGGGTAATCCACTTGCAAGCGTTCAACAAGCCAACTCGGATGTTCAAAGTGAGTGGTCCGGTCGCGCTCCAGAGTTAGCGGCTGCGCGGACGCTTTGCGTAATACGGCGTTGACCAACCCGCAGGCCCAGGATTTGTTTAGGCTGCGCGCCGCCTCTACGTTGCTGGAAACCGCAGCATGTGCCGGCACGTTCATGAGCTTGATCTGATAGAGCCCGCTGAGTAGCAGCGCTTCGATATCTGCGTCCTTACGCCGCAATGGTTTTTTGAGCAGCTGGTCAAGCAATGCCTGCAAAGAGTAGTAGTGTCTGAGCACGCCATAAATACAGCTTTGCGCGAAAGCCCGGTCGCGCGGGTCGTCGATTCGCTCTGCGAGCGAGCGCGTGCTTCGAGTCAGCGATTGGCCCTCGTGGACAATCTTGTAAAGTGCCTGAGCTGTCGCACTTCTTGCTGAACTGGGTGCGCTTTTCAGAACCACTTCCCGTAGCCGTTGGCGAACGCTTGCGCATCCATCGGCTGTTTCCCGGCAGGCTGTATCAACATGGCATGTAAAATTCCCTCGCCGGTCGCGATGGCCAGACCTGTTGGTGTGTTACCAAGTACCGAACCTGGCTCGGCAGCTGTCGTTCCGCTGTGCGCACTCGCCGCGATCAATTTGACGTCGATACCAGCGATTTTTGCGCGTGCGCCCGGGCTGGGCGAAAGGGCCCGGATCTGACGCTCCAAAACACCTGCAGATGCGCTCCATTCGAGCGTTCGATCTGTCGCTGAAATCTTCGCAGCATAGGTCACCAGTGCCTCGTTCTGCGGCGTTTCGACGATGTTGTTCGCGGCCAGTTGGTCGAGGGCCTCGTCAAGCGCAACGCCGCCCAGTGTAGCGAGCTTATCGTGCAAAGTGCCGCCTGTGTCGTGGGGTTCAATGGGAAGTGTCCGTTCGCACCAGACCGGGCCGGCATCGAGCGCTTCTACGACGCGCATGATCGAAATTCCTGTGCGCTCGTCGCCGGCCATGATCGCACGTTGTATTGGTGCCGCTCCACGCCATCGTGGCAGCAGGGAGGCGTGCACATTGAGTGGGTATTTGAACAGCGCCAACACAGAAGCAGGGAGAATTTGCCCGTATGCCGCCACCACCATCAAATCAGCGTGGAGCTCGGTCAATGCTTTGCGTTCACTGCCGGACCGGAAATTTTCCGGTTGCCTGACCTCGACGCCTGCAGCCAGTGCGCGGAGTTTGATAGCACTCTGGCGAGATTTTCGACCCCGCCCGGCAGGTCGATCGGGCTGGGTGTAGACTGCGAGCACCTCGATATCAGCGCGCGCAATCAGCGCCTCGAGGCTGGGCACAGCAAACTCCGGCGTGCCTGCGAATATGGTTCGAAGCTTCTGCAATGGTGCGGTCTGGGTTCGTGTCGGTGCTTTCGATGTTGCGCGGTTCTGGAGGCTCAGCGTTTGACGGCGAACCAGCGCTGATAATTAGTCGTACTGGCGCTGCTCTTTGGCGAGCTTTTTTCGAATCCGCAATTGCTTAAGCTGCGAGAGGTAGTCGACGAACAATTTTCCGTCAAGGTGGTCAATTTCGTGCTGGATGCACACTGCAAGCAAACCATCGGCGTTCATCTCAAATGGGTCGCCATTGCGATCGAAGGCGTGAATCAAAACTTCTTCCGCCCGACAGACGGTTTCAAATACCCCAGGCACGGACAAACAACCTTCCTCCATCTCTTCTTCGCCGGTCGTCTCCGCAATAACTGGATTGACGAAATGAAGCGGCGTCGACTTTTCCCCAGACACATCGATAACCACAACTCGTTGGTGCACATTGACCTGCGTTGCCGCCAGCCCAATGCCGGGCGCGTCGTACATTGTTTCCAGCATATCGTCTATCAATTTGCCAAGTTCGGCATCGAACGAAGCGACAGGACTGGCTTTGTTGCGCAGTCGCGGATCGGGATGGTGAAGTATTTGCCGTAAAGCCATGGATTTTCAGATAAGCCAGGGGACGAGTTCAGAATACTCGTTAAGACACTGATTATTCAAGAAGATTCCTGAAAATAATCGCTATATGGAATGTTTGGTCGGCCGGTTTCATTTTCAATCTAATCTGCTAAACTACATTAAGTAAATTACCTAAGAGTACTGACATGTCGAGAAAAATTGTCGTTTTTCTTGGATCGTTCCTGATCTGGGCCGTGGCCGGAGCTGCCGAAGTTGAATTGCGCGATGACCAGCCGGGAAGCTACACCGTACAGAAGGGCGACACGCTGTGGGACATCGCCGGGAGATTTCTGACGCGACCATGGCAGTGGCCAGAAATCTGGCAATCTAATCCGCAGATCCCGAATCCTCACTTGATTTATCCAGGCAACGTAATAGCGCTGTCCTTTAAGGACGGCCGGCCGATACTCGGAGTCTCCGACGGCAACAATGCGCTGGGCGAGAATGGTGCACTGTCGCAGGCCAATCGGAACATCAAGTTATCGCCAACGATCAGAGAATCGCGGCATAGCGACAGCGTTGAGCCGATTCCGCTCGATGCTATCGAACAGTTTTTGACCCGTCCGCGCGTCATTAGCGAGGACGAGTTGGATGGCGCAGCCTATATCGTTGGTAGTCAGGACGAACATTTGACCTTCGGGCGTGGCAGTCGAGTCTATGTCCGTGCGCTCGGGCAACCTGAGACGAACAAATTCACTATTTTTCGGCAGGGCAATGCCTATCGTGACCCAGATACTCAGGAAACTCTCGGCTATGAGGCCGAACACGTCGGCGATGCGTTAGCTGAGCGCTTCGGGGATCCTGCCACTGTACATATCGTCAGCGCCAACAAAGAAATCATGAAAGGCGACCGTTTGCTTCCGCAGGCCGTCGATCAAACGCCGGAATTTGTCCCCCATGCCCCGGTTGGGGAAGTTGATGCGAAGATCATATCTGTCATGAACGGCTTTTCTCAGGTGAGCCAGCATCAGGTGGTGGTACTCAACAGGGGCGGCTCGGATGGCCTTGAACCGGGCCACGTTCTGACCATTTATCAGGACGGAGAAGTCATAGAGGACGTTCTTGGCAGCGATCTCGCCAATCGGGACATTCGCGCAGCCCACCTTCGTGCAGAACAGGAAAACACCAGCGGAGTCGGTCGTATGCTTGCCGGACTCGCCAACGACGTCCGTTCCGCCGACCGCAATTTGCGGAGCATCGTAGGTACGCCCCAAGAAGGGGGCTCGTCGGTCACCGTCCAGCTACCGCCTGAGCGTGCGGGCGAGCTGATGGTTTTCCGCTCCTTCGACAAAGTTAGTTATGGTCTGGTGATGAATACCCAACGCACGGTCCACATAAACGATCACGCGCGCAATCCGGACTGAGTCGACTCTCCAACAACAATTCGGCTTACTCGGTCCGTGCAACAGAGCACGGACCGGTCTAATATAGTCCGCGATGGACAAAGGAATGGACATCGCAACACTGCGCGCAGTGCTGGCCTTGCACGCCGCGCTCAGTGGCGCGCCCAAGCACCTCGCTGAGATTTCCCGGGATCTTGGCACGACATCCAATCGAGTCGACAGGCTACCTGAATTAGGCAATCGCCTGGCGGCGCTAGCGGGCAGACGGGCGGTGGCCCCGCTGTGGAAGCCCGCGGATCGTGCCCTTGAATGGCTAAGTGCTTCACGCTGCTCGGTTTTAACGGTGTGCGACCCAGCTTATCCACAGATGCTGGCCCAAATCGCAGCGCCACCCCTTGTTCTGTTCCTGTTAGGCAATCCAAGTGTCCTAACCGCTCCTCAAATTGCCATTGTTGGCAGCCGTAAGGCGTCACGCTCGGCGTGCGATTTCGCGCATGATATCGCTGCCGATTTGGTGGCACGCGATGTGACTGTCACCAGCGGGATGGCGATTGGTGTCGACGCCGCTGCAC
This sequence comes from Proteobacteria bacterium UBA981, assembly GCA_002292285.1. Lineage (GTDB taxonomy): Bacteria > Pseudomonadota > Gammaproteobacteria > UBA981. Next base: position 4,797 of record DBBP01000028.1, on the reverse strand, counting down.
ACCGAGGCGCGTTGGACGCCGCAGGACAAACAGTTGCCGTGTTGGGTTGCGGCATTGACAGAGTCTATCCGGCAAGGCATCACAAGCTCGCGAACGAAATTGCGAAGCATGGGTCTATAGTCTCTGAGTTTCCCTTCGGAGCACCGCCATTACGCCATCATTTCCCACAGCGTAATCGTCTGATTGCGGGCATGAGTATGGGTACCCTTGTCGTCGAAGCGGCTGAGCGCAGCGGATCCATCTCCACGGCCATGCATGCCCTGGAACAAGGCCGCGAAGTGTTCGCGGTGCCCGGGAGCATTCACAATCCGTTGACTGCAGGCTGCCACGCGCTAATCGGCCAAGGCGCGAAACTGACTGTCAGCGTAGACGACGTAATCGACGAACTGCCTAACTTCGTCAGTAGTAAGGTGGCGGCTAAAGCCCAGCTGCAAACGACCTCGGCGGCCATCGGTGGCGCAGTGTCGATCGCACAGACAAAGCTTCTCGACGCAGGTGGCTGGGAACCGTTTTCGATCGACAATTTGGTCGCGGTCACCGGATTGACGGTGCAGGAGGTTTCCTCCATGCTGTTGGCGCTCGAGCTGGCAGGGATGATTGAGCCGCGAACCAATGGCACGTATCTCCGCGTTCGTTGAGCCGGCCGCAGCACGACCGAATAACTCAAAAGAAGATACTCAGATTGGCATCTACAGGTACTTGTGGGCTGGCAGTGCGGCCGTCGAGAATATGAATTTGTGATGAAGCAAACCGTAATAGACATCCTGATCTACTTATTCGAGCACTATATCGATGATGATATCGAGTTGGATGCGGATCGCGATGAACTGAAGTCGGAACTTCGCGACGCCGGATTCGAAGCAGGACAAGTTGCGAAAGCGTTCGAGTGGCTGCAAGAATTGGCTGTGACCCGCGACCATGCGGATGATTTCCCGACCCCGGCGCAGACTTCATTTCGGATATTTACTGTCGAAGAACAGCGCAAATTGGATGCTGAGTGCCGCGGTTTTCTGCATTTTCTTTCGCAATCGGCGGTGCTGGACAGCGCCCGGCGCGAACTGGTCATCGACCGTGTCCTTGCTCTGGAATCGGACGAAATAGACATCGCGCAACTGAAATGGATCATCCTTATGGTCCTGTTTAACCAACCCGGTCAGGAACAAGCATTTGTGTGGATGGAAGACTTGGTGATGGATGACCTGTATGGAAATCTGCACTGAGTTCCGCGCGCTACCTATTCATTTCGCAAGACCGCTCCGTCTCGTGCGGTCGTTCAACAACTAACGTATCAAACTATGGCAACTAACCTGGTTATTGTTGAGTCGCCGGCCAAGGCGAGCACGATCCAAAAGTATCTGGGCAAGGAATACGAAGTGCTTGCGTCCTACGGACACGTGCGCGATCTCCGCCCGAAAGAAGGTGCTGTTGATACTGAACACGACTTCGGAATGAGTTACGAGGTCATTGAACGAAATTCAAAGTACGTTGAGGCCATCGCCAAAGCGATGAAAAAAGCCAGTGCGCTTTACCTCGCAACTGATCTCGACCGCGAAGGTGAGGCCATATCGTGGCATCTCGTTGAGTTGTTGCGTGAGCGCAAAATGCTTGAGGGTAAGGACGTCCACCGGGTCGTGTTCCACGAGATCACCGAGCGGGCGATAAACGAAGCCATCTCTACCCCACGGGAAGTATCGATGGACTTGGTCAACGCCCAGCAAGCGCGCCGGGCGCTCGACTATTTGGTTGGTTTCAATCTGTCGCCACTACTGTGGAAGAAGATAAAACGTGGGTTATCGGCGGGGCGCGTGCAGAGCCCGGCGCTGCGCTTAATCGCAGAACGCGAAGCGGAAATCGAGAAATTCAAGCCGCGAGAATACTGGACAATCGAGGCCGATCTGGGCGAGAAGAAAGCTGCCTTCGTTGCGAAATTGAACGAGCTTGGCGGCGAGAAGGTCAAGCAGTTCACAATCACTGCGGAGGACCAAGCGGGCAAAATTCGCGAGCAATTATTAGCAGCTGCGGACGGCGAGCTGATTATCGAGAAAATTGATAAAAAGCAGCGCAAGAGAAATCCCGCACCACCGTTTATTACGTCGACTCTGCAGCAAGAAGCTGTGCGAAAACTAGGCTTCACAGCACAACGCGCAATGCGTACAGCGCAGCAGTTGTACGAGGGTATTGATGTCGGCGATGGCACAGTCGGGCTTATTACCTATATGCGAACCGATTCGGTGAATCTGGCCCAGGAAGCTGTTGCTGAGTTACGCGAATTTGTGACTGCACGTTACGGCGCTAATCAAATTCCAAAGACTCCGCGGACGTTTAAAACGACGTCGAAGAACGCACAGGAAGCGCATGAAGCCATTCGGCCTACGTCGTGCGCGCTGGTTCCAGCCGAAATCAAAAAACATCTCAGCGATGATCAGTTCAAATTGTACGACCTGATTTGGAAGCGGACCGTGGCGTGCCAAATGATTCACGCTACGATTGATACCGTTGCGGCGAACCTGGCAGCCGGTAATGCCGGCATATTCCGCGCTACCGGCTCGACTATCACTGAGCCTGGATTCATGACTGTTTATCGTGAAGGTTCCGACGTACCCGAGGAGGAGGACAAAACGCTACCGCCGCTGGAAGTGGGACAGAAAATCACGCTTGCAGAAATTCGAAACGAACAGCATTTCACCGAGCCGCCGCCGCGTTACACGGAAGCGAGTCTGGTCAAAACTTTGGAAGAATTTGGGATTGGTCGACCGTCGACGTACGCGTCAATTATTTCGACTTTGATCCAGCGCGAGTACGTCGAATTGGAGAAAAAGCGCTTCCAGCCAACCGATATCGGTCGCATTGTTAACACGTTCCTGACCAACCATTTCTCGAGCTACGTGGACTATGAGTTCACCGCTCGCCTTGAAGATGAACTAGATGCCGTTTCGCGTGGGGAGCGTGAGTGGATTCCCTTATTGCGAGATTTCTGGGAGCCCTTCACTGCGACAGTGAAGGACAAAGAAGAAAACGTATCTCGCCAGGAGGCAAATCAGGCCAGAGAGCTCGGTATCGACCCGAAAAGCGGCAAGCCAGTCGCGGTACGCATGGGGCGATATGGACCTTACGTGATTATCGGTACTGTCGAAGACGAGGAGAAACCGCAGTTTTATGGCCTCCAGCCGGGGCAGAAAATGGATGCGATTACGCTGGCAGAAGCTCTGGAACTCACGAAACTACCCCGTGAATTGGGCGAGAGTCCAGATGGTGTATCACTGTTGGTCAACGTCGGACGTTTTGGCCCCTACGTCCGCTATTCAGGCAAATTCGTTAGTCTGGGAGCAGATGACGACCCGTACACGATCACGCTGGAACGTGCGATTGAGTTGGTCGAGGAAAAGAAAAAGGCGGATGCGGAGAAGGAAATCCAGATTTTCGCGGATTCCGACATCAAGGTTCTTAACGGCCGCTATGGGCCCTACGTGACTGATGGCAAGAAGAACGCGCGCATCCCCAAAGAAACCGATCCTAAGCAACTAACGCTGGAAGAGTGCGTGGCAATGATTGCTGCCGCACCTGCCAAGAGGGGCGGACGACGGGGTAAGGCGAAGAAGTCCTAAGCTACGCAGCTTAAGCGTATTCGTGTATTAAAAGTCTGATAAATCATTGATTTAGTGACCAACAGATCTTGCCTAAACGACCTTAACCGCTTCGATTGGCATATTTCCAAAGCCGCAATGGTATTGCGACAAGGTGGCATCGTCGCACATGCAACAGAAGCCGTATTTGGGATCGCTGCAAGCGCATTCGATAGCGCTGCTTGCGAACGTGTAGCCCTTCTTAAATCGCGTGGCACCACCCAGAGATTCATTGTTATCGGCTGGTGTATCGAGCAGCTCGAAGCATTGGTCAGTCTCAGGACGCCGCTACGTGCCGAAATCTGCGCTTCGTGGCCTGGACCATTTACCTGGATATTGCCGGCTCGAGCCGATTCTCCGCCGTGGCTGGTGGACATTGACGGCAATATCGCCGTCAGAGTGACCGCGCACGAGCAATCTGCAAAACTTTGTCGGCGCGCGGGTCCACTAATTTCGACCAGTGCGAATCTGGGCGGTAAGCCGCCCGCCAGATCGCTGTTTACGGCTAAAACGCGCCTGTGGAGCCACATTGACGCCTTCGTGCCCGGGGTCGTTGACCACCTTGCACGCCCTTCGCAAATTCGTCACGGCATCACCGGTGTGTTATTGCGTGCCTGAATCTATTGACATAACCCCCTAAAAAATTCGACAATTTCCGGCTACCGTTTTGGAGGGGTACCCAAGCGGTCAACGGGAGCAGACTGTAAATCTGCCGGCTCAGCCTTCGTAGGTTCGAATCCTACCCCCTCCACCATGTAGTAGTGACGGGGAAGTTAGTTCGATTTCGACCAGCAGGCGGGTGTAGTTCAATGGTAGAACCTCAGCCTTCCAAGCTGATGATGTGGGTTCGATCCCCATCACCCGCTCCATGTTGGGCCATATGTAATAGGCGATAAGTACAGCCGCGACCGATTCAGGCCACCGTGTCGAGGGAGCGCAAGCGGCTGCATTTGTCCCATATTACCTATCGCTGAACCAGGGCCCATATAGCTCAGTCGGTAGAGCACTTCCTTGGTAAGGAAGAGGTCACCGGTTCAAATCCGGTTATGGGCTCCAACGCGGTTCGCTGAGAGATTGTTGATTTTCCACCAAGTTTTATGTCGTTAAGCAATATTTTGGGAGTAGATTGAGCATGTCCAAGGAGAAATTCGAAAGGTCGAAGCCCCACGTGAAT
>DBBP01000024.1 GCA_002292285.1 Proteobacteria bacterium UBA981 | reverse complement strand
TGCATTTACATTGTGAATCCAAGGACCACAACAATGAGTGACATTCGCACCTTTAACTATCACGCAAGCGATGCTGAACTGGACGATTTGCGCCAGCGCCTGAACAGTAGCCGCTGGGCAGAACCGGAAACGCCGGACGACTGGAGCCAGGGCGTACCCCTCGCGTATCTGCGCGAATTATGCGGCTACTGGGCCGATGGCTACGACTGGCGCCGCTGTGAGACGGCGCTGAACCAGTATCCGCAATTCGTCACCAAAATTGACGGTCTCGATATCCAATTCATGCACATTCGCTCCCCGCATGAAGATGCCTTGCCACTGGTCATGACGCACGGCTGGCCTGGTTCGGTGCTGGAATTCATGAAAGTCGTCGGGCCGTTAAGCGACCCAACTGCGCACGGTGGCTCGGCAAGCGACGCATTCCACATCGTATGCCCGACCTTGCCGGGCTTCGGCTACTCCGGCAAACCGACCGCGCCGGGCTGGAACATCGAGCGGATTGGGCGCGCCTGGGGCGAGTTAATGGCGCGGCTCGGCTACTCAAGTTATGTCGCTCAGGGTGGCGATTGGGGATCGTTAGTCACGCTCGCGATGGGCGTTAGCGAAACCGAACACTGTGCGATGCTACACAGCAACATGCCGGTGCTTTCGCTGAGTGAGGAAATCCTCGCAAATCCTGATGCGACAGAGCGCAAATATCTGGCCAGAAGCCAAAACTACTGGGACGTCGAATGTGGCTATTCGAAAGAGCAAAGTACCCGCCCCCAGACAGTTGGTTATGGACTGGTCGATTCGCCCATCGCGCAGGCGGCCTGGGTGGTTGAAAAATTCTGGTCATGGAGCGATTGCAACGGGCACCCGGAAAATATCTTCAGTCGCGACGAGCTGCTCGACAACATCATGCTCTATTGGTTGCCGGCAGCCGGCGCATCCTCGGCCCGGATTTACTGGGAAAGCTTCGCCAGTTTGCTGCAGCCGCAACCGCAAATTCATATTCCGGTTGCTGTGAGTATTTATCCGCTGGAATTGTTTCCGGCCTCGCGACGCTGGTGCGAGGAACGCTTCACCAAGTTGGTTCACTACAATGAACTCGATCGGGGCGGACATTTTGCTGCGTTCGAACAGCCGGAATTATTCATCAACGAACTACGCACGAGTTTCGCGCACGTGCGCACCTGAATGATCCCTGGCGCGGACGCTGAAGCAGGTTCTAGGCACCTGCTTCAGCTGGGTGAACGGCAAGTTTGTTGAGACGTCTTGCACCAACGATCAGGCCCGCCGAAACGACACTGAACATCACCAGACCGGCGACAAAGGTACCACTCACGTCGTAGAGCACACCGACCACCAATGGCCCCAACATGCCACCGAATTCAGCGGTCGCGAAGAAAAGCCCTGAAGCCGTACCGGCATGATTACGCCCGACGCCGGGTAGCTCGACCAGAGTCAGGACCAACACTGTCATCAAGGTGGCCCGCGCAATACCCTGCAGAACCAGTCCCGAGAACAACACGGGTCGGGTTTCGAGCTGGAGCAGTAGGGTCGCGCCGAGTAGAGCGACACACAATCCGGTCAGGATCGCGAAACGCCGTTCTGGCGTCGCTAGACGAGGAATGATCAGCGCGCCAAAAATACCGACTATCGTTGGGATCGCCGCCCAGTAGCCCGCCTGCGAGAAACTCATGCCGTAGTCGACGAGCATCTGCGGCAGCCAGTTCATCAGACCGTGGCTGATCATGAACACACCGGTGCTCATCAGCAGCATCACTCTTACGGCCGGGTCGAGCAATAACATGCGAATCACGCGCCGGTGCGGCACCGGCGCCTCGACGTGGATACCATCGTTATGCGCGCGAATTGCAGGTAACGTCGCGAGCACCCACCAAACGACCCCCGCCAACAGCGCGAGCCCAGCCCACAAGACGAAAATCGGACGCCAATTGTCGTCGAAAAAAGGCATCAACAAGGGGTGGGTCAGGCTTAACGCACAGATACCACCGAGCGCAGGCCCGGTGACGTAAATACCCATCGCCAGACCGCGGCTCGAACCTTCGAACCAGCTCGTAATAACTTTCGGTGCACCGGCCGAGATGATTGGCCCACCGACGCCAAACAGGGCGACCGCGAGCAACAGACCGACGTATCCATCGGCAACACTGCGTCCGTAAGCCGAGGCTGCGATACATATCGCACCGAGCAACAAGGCCCAGCGGCTGCCGAGGCGGTCCAGCAACATGCCGCACGGTACAGCGGCCGCGATGAACACCAATTGCCATGCGCCCATGACACTGCCCATCGCGGTATGACTCATGGCTAAGTCGGTTTCGATACGCTGGACGAGCGGTGCGATGCTCGATGCAATCAAGCCGAAGGCTGCGTAAATCAGCCAGACACCGGACAGCACCAGCCAACGCAGGGGATGCGGTTGGGACATGGAGAATTTTACGAAACAAACAGCGGCGCAGCGTAGCATGTCTGGCGACGTGGTTATGCGTACTTACTCCCGTCCAAAGCCCACGGCAGCCCCTCGGAAGAAGGACAACAGAGCACTCGATACCAACCGTCGCCAACCATGCGGAACGACGCTCTCACGCGAGCCAATATCTGGCCTATGAGCAGACTTAACTCGCCGCACAGGACTATTCACGCGGGCGTGCTTGGCCTGGCCCTAAAACAGCAACGCAGCGGAGACCGGTCCGAGCGGTGGGTGTTCCGCGTTTCGAGTCGAGCGCACGCCAGCAGTAAGGACGAGAAAAAACGCCCCGGGCTCAAGCCATTTCGATTGTCATCACACAAACGGCCAGCGAATTGTCCTAAAATGTGCGGGTTCGACGCAGTGCGGGCTGCCCACGAGGTGATCGAAGGCCGCAAAAAGCGTCAGCAGCGCTGACTGTTACCTGCGTTTTCAATCGGCATTGCAGAAATTTAACGACACTTGCGGGGCCTGCATTTCCGTTTGCCCAAACCTTACTTCGAGAGACTCAACCGCTAATGGATAGCAAGACCAGCCGACCGGCCACTGACAACATCACTTACGCGGACATTACTTCAGTGTCCGGCACGCCGTTGTCTGAAATCGACGAACGTGATCGCGCCCATGCCCGCCGCGGTGCGCAGATACTCGCCGATGCCTTACGCGCCGAAGGCGTTGAACGATTGTTCGGTTATCCCGGTGGCGCCAATCTCGAAATTTTCGATGTTCTCACCGCAGCTGGCATCCACTGTTACCGCACCGAACATGAACAGGGCGCAGTCCACGCAGCGCAGGGGTATGCGCGTGCGACCGGACAGGTCGGTGTGTGCCTTGCGACTTCTGGTCCCGGCGCCTGCAATCTCGTCACCGGACTCGCCGACGCGAACAGCGATTCGACCCCGGTTGTTGCGGTGACGGGTAATGTGCCTAGTCATCTGCTCGGGAAAAACGCCTTCCAGGAAGCAGATATCGTTAGCATTACCGCACCAATCACCAAGGCCAGCATCCTGGTCGAACGGGTTGGCGATATTCCCGAGGTCGTCAGACGAGCGTTCGCGCTCGCAGCTGATAACCGACCCGGCCCGGTGTTGATCGATCTACCCAAAGATATTCAGCAGCACTACCCGCGTGATCCAGAAGGACGTTATGCAGTGCCACGCATACCGGCAGTGATCGACATGCCCGAAGCGACGGCGACTGGCATTCCCGAATCGCAACTCAAGCAATGTGTACGCATGATCGCCGAATCGAAAAGGCCGGTTATTTACGCTGGAGGCGGGATTGTTTCAAGCGGCACTGAGCAACAATTGGTAGCCCTCGCAGAAAAGCTTAAATGCCCCGTCACCACAACCATCATGGGACTTGGCGCAGTGCCGAGCGAACATCCTCTGTGGCTCCATGTGCTCGGCATGCACGGGAGCTATACCGCGAATGTTGCCGTGAATGAAGCCGACCTGGTTATCGCACTAGGGGTACGTTTCGACGATCGAGTCACGGGCAATGTCGATAAGTTCATCCAGCACGGGCAGATCATTCACATTGATATTGATCGCCGCGAGATCAACAAGAACAAGGTCGTCACGCTCGGCGTAACGGCCGATCTCGGCACCGCCATGGGGCAGCTGTTGGACGCAACGGAGGCCGGCGATTACACCGCCTGGCGTGAGCGTTTGAGCAATATGCGCACCGAATACCCGCTAAGCGCATCACACGACGACGCGAGTTTGAGCGGACCGGGAGCCATCGCCCTGCTCTCTGACCTGACTGCTGGCGATGCCCTGATCACGGTTGGTGTCGGACAGCACCAAATGTGGGCTATGCAACATTATGCCGTTAATCGTGCCCGCTCTTTCCTGTCCAGTTCTGGATTCGGCACGATGGGTTACGGACTGCCTTCAGCGATTGGTGCCAAGGTCGGGTGCCCGGATCGCATGGTCATCGATATCGATGGCGACGGCAGTCTCAATATGAGCATTCACGAACTATCGACCTGCCACCGCTACGGCATCGGTGTGAAAATCGTCTGCATCAACAACCAATGGCTGGGCATGGTGCGTCAGTGGCAGGACATGATCTATGGTGGCCATCGTGCCTCCTCGTCATTGGGTGATCCGATGGCCGTGAAGCCACAGGGCAGCGACGACATCTACCCGGACTTCGTGACGATTGCGGCCGGCTACCGGGTGCGTGCCGAACGCGTGCAGCACGCAGCGGACCTCAAAGCGGCCTACCAACGCATGTTGGCCGATCCCGACGAACCGTTTCTTCTCGACGTCATCGTTGAACGAGAACAGAACGTCTACCCGATGATTCCTGCAGGCGGCAGTTACAAGGACATCATTCTCGACGCCGACTAAAGAGTCGCCGCGGAGCCACAGCGCCACTAATCGGGTAACTCTCCGTGAGCAGACGAATGGTGCGAGGCACTCATACGCGCTGAGTCCCCCGCCTCGCACAACCTGATGCAGATGCTAGCGAAACGCCGGCATCACCTCTTTGGCAATTAACTCAAGGTTGGTGTCGATATAATCATCCGGGCAGGCGGTCGAGACGAATACGAAGTCCGCTCCGGCATCGAGATATTCGCGCAAGCGTGCCTGGCAAGTATCCGGATCGCCCGCGAGTGCGTACTTGTGGACCAGCTTGCTGAAATCCTGTGCGTACTGTTTGCTGAGCTTATCCGCGGCCATCTTAATCGCGACCTCGTTATCCTCGTGCACGGCGGTAAAAATAAACAAGCCGAAGCGGAAGTCACTCAGATCGCGACCAATAGCATCGCCTGCAGCGCGGATCTTTGTAACGCTTTCGGCGAGTTGTTCGGGCGTGTACATGTAGGGCAGCCAACCGTCGGCGTACTTCGCGGCGCGATCCATTGCTGCATCCGCGCGACCAGAAATCCAAATCGGCGGGCGCGGCTTCTGAATAGGCAACGGCTTCAGACTGAAATTCTCGAGCGTCGTATAGCGTCCCTGATAGGTCACATCAGTCTGCGTCCAGGTCCGCGTGATGACTTCCAGCGCGTCGTCAGTACGTGACCCGCGCTGCTTAACCGGCACTCCACAGGCCTCGAATTCATTAGGGAACTCACCGCCCACACCGACGCCGAACATGTAACGACCATTGGACGCCACGTCGAGTGCCGCACCCATCTTGGCAAGGAGCGCCGCCGGGTAGAGCGGCACGAGCGTGATGGTGCTCATCAATCGGATGTGATTGGTCGCGCCCGCCGCCACCGACAGCGAGACGAATCCGTTGGCTGTATCGCCGTGAAAACTGACGTGTTCACCGCAACCGAGCACATCAAATCCCAATGATTCAATCTGCCGCGCCGAGTCTGCAACGTTGCGTACACCTCGCAATGCAGTGCCGAATTCAATCCCCGTACGGGCCATATTCCTACTCCCTATCCAAACTAATCAGACCGGCACCATAGCATCGCGAGCATCCTCTGCAAGGGTCGGCAGGCTGGCCCGCATTGACGGATAATGAACGTCACGAAATCCGATCAAAGACGACAAGGGACCAAAACATGCAAGGCATCGTGGTGCACGACTGGACAACATTTGATCAACTGAATATCGAGACATTACCAGTACCGCAGATTGATGAAGACAAGGTCCTGATTCGCGTCCAGGCGGCGGGTATCAGTTTCGCGACCAGTCTGGTCGTCGGCGGTAAATACCAGGTCAAGCCACCGCGGCCGTTCGTGCCCGGCACGGAGGTCGCAGGCATCATTGAAGCAGTCGGTCCGCGCGCGACACGCTTCAAAGTCGGTGACCGTGTTTGCGCGGTGGTGGACTGGGGCGCACTGGCTGAATTCGCCGTGGCGTGCGAGGTGAATGTCTACGCTATTCCCGACGCCCTTGAGTTTTGTCGTGCCATCAGTTTTACCAATTCCTACGCCACGTCGGCTGCAGCGCTGTGCTGGCCCCACCTACTCAACGTCAAAGCCGATGACTGGCTACTGGTGCACGGCGCAACCGGTGGCGTGGGCATAGCGGCAGTTGAGATCGGCAAAATCCTCGGCGCTCGAGTTATTGCCACCGCCGGCTCCTCAGCGAAGCTGGAAGTCGCGCAGTCGCACGGTGCTGACCATCTAATCAACTACGGCGAAGATGACTTCCGCGCGCGCGTCCTCGAACTCACCGACGGACTCGGCGTGAACGCCGTTTATGATCCGGTCGGCGGCGAGGTGTTCATGCAATCGTTGCGTTGCATGACCGCCGAAGCGCGCATCATGCCGGTTGGTTTCGCCGGCGGCGATGTACCGCAAATTCCGGCCAACCTGCTGTTGGTCAAAAATCTCATCGTGTGTGGCTTGAACATGGGCATTTATTTCGGCTGGGGGCCACGTGATTTGCGCTACGAATACGAGGAACGAATGCGCACACACATGCAGAAGTTGTTTGATTGGTTCGTTGCCGGTCACATCAACCCCCGCGTCGAGCGGACCTATCCTCTGAGCGACGCGTTCCAGGCGATGGACGACGTGCTCAATCGACGCGCCATGGGGCGTATTGCTGTGGTGATGGACGAAGAAGCACGCAGATTAGCGTGACCACATCGCACGCGGGATGTTCGCGCGCTGCAGTGCGCTCTCAATTCAGCGCCCGCCCTGACTCACTGTCAGTGCCTGTCGCGACCCTGAAACAATCTGGAGAAAACGATGGAGTGGCTTCCTAAACGCACGCTCGGCGCAGTCCTTGAACGTGCAGCAACGCAGTTTGGCGATCGCGAAGCATTGGTCTTTGAAGACCAATGCTGGACGTATACCGAACTGAACGCGCAAACCGATCGCCTCGCTAAAGGCTTAATGGCGCTCGGCGTCGAGCCCGAAGAGCGGGTTGCTGTATGGATGACGAATCGCCCTGAATGGCTATTGCTGATGTTTGCCATCGCCCGCGTTGGCGGCTGCATCGTGCCCCTGAATACCCGCTATCGCACCGACGACGTGGCGTACACCGTCACCCAGTCGCGCAGCGCGACGTTGATTACGCTCGCCAGCTCCGGCCCTATCGACTACCAGCAAATGTTGCTGGATTCGATGCCGGCCATCACGCGCAATCCAGACCATACGCTCAAGGTCGAGAACTACCCTGATTTGCGACGCCTGGTCGTGCTTGGCGATAAGCGCATCGAACACGCGTGCGGCTGGGAGCAACTGCTCGCGCTGGGTGACGACATCGATGATGGCGAGCTTCGCGCGCGTGCCGACGCAGTCGATCCTGACAAAATGATGATGATTGCCTACACCTCGGGTACAACTGGGCACCCCAAGGGCGTCATGCACTCACACATCCCGATTCGCAACAGCATGGAGCGCGCACAGATTTTCGGCCTGACTGCCAATGATGTACACATGAACTACTTGCCGCTTTTCCACATCTACGCCTATAGCGAGATCAGCATGATGTGCGTGCTCACTGGCGCGTGCCAGATTCTTATGGACGTGTTCGACGCCGACCGCGTGCTTGAACTCGCGGTACGCGAGAAAGCCACCATCCTGCACGGTTTCGAGGCACATTGGCTCGACTTGCTCAACGCACAAGCGGCCAAGCCTCGGGCCGTTAATATCCGCCTCGGCACCCTGCCCTCGGGCGTCGAGAGCACCATCCCCATCGCCGAGCAGGTCCAGGACGTGTTCTGTCCCACCGTATCCGGATTTGGCATGAGTGAGACCTGGGCTTTTGTTTCCGTCTCGAACCCATCCCACAGTCGTGAGCAGCGGGTCAACAGCTCCGGGTACCCGATGAACGACTATGCCTTCAAAGTAATCAATGTCGAGACCGGCGCAGAGCAGCCTGCGGGGGAGCTCGGCGAGTTGTGGGTCAAGGGGTACGCGGTGATGCTCGGCTACTGGGACCGCCCGGACGCGACTGCCGAGACTATCGACGCGCAAGGTTGGTTACACACTGGCGACATGGCGAGGGTGCGCGAGGATGGCATGCTGGTTTTCCTGGGGCGCTACAAGGACATGCTTAAGGTCGGTGGTGAAAACGTATCCCCTGCCGAAGTCGAGGCCTATTTGCGTGGCATGGATGAAATACTGGATGCGGCTGTGGTGGCTTATCCCGACCCTCGCCTCGCCGAGGTGCCTGTCGCCTTCGTGATTTTGCAGACTAACGCAGCGCTCACGGCGCAGACCCTGCTCGAACGTATGAAAGGACGCGTTGCGAGCTTCAAAATTCCTCGTCACGTGATATTCGTAGAATCGTTCCCGATGACATCGAGCGGCAAAATTCGCAAAGTCGAACTGCGCGCTCAGGCACGCACCGAGCTCGATCCAGCGGGCTAGTGGCCGCCAGCCCCTGCTGAGAAAAGCTGCGCGCAGCCGCCAATTCCCCCGCCAGCTGAGCGGCACGAGACCTCTGCCCCGGCCCATTTCGCGCTCTCCGACACGGCGCGCGGTGGGCTTAGCCCCACCGGCCAGACCGCTGGCGCATGACAAGGCATGACATTGGAACCGGACTACGCCAGAATCACTGCCTGAAGCGCACAGCCGGGGAGTAATGGCATGTCTTACGATCTAATTATCCGCAACGGTACCGTCGTCGATGGCACCGGTGCACCACGAATCCGGGCCGATGTGGCCATTAAAGACGGCCTGATTGCCGAGATTGGCGAAATCTCCGGCAGCGCGGAGCGAACCATTGATGCCACCGGCCTGATTGTCGCGCCGGGGTTCGTCGACCCACATACCCATTACGACGCCCAGATATGCTGGGACGACGTTACGTCACCGTCTTGCTGGCACGGCGTTACCACCGTAATGATGGGCAACTGCGGCGTCGGGCTCGCGCCCTGCCGACCTGAGGCGCACGAGATTGCAGCCTGGGACCTTGTCAATGTGGAAGCGATTCCCTTTGATGTCCTGAACCAGGGCGTGACCTGGGACTGGGAAACGTTCCCGGAGTACATGGAAGCGGCTGCGCGTCGCAACCCTGGTCTCAATCTGGGCTTCCTGTGCGCCCTCACACCGTTCCGCCACTATGTGTTGGGCGAAGAATCGATGGACCGCGCCGCCACCACCGAAGAGACCGACGATATCGCCCGCTTGCTGCGCGAATCGATGGAAGCTGGCGCATTTGGATTCACCACCACGTTCGCCGGTCAGCACGTTGGTTATCAGGGCCGGCCATTGGCATGTCGCCTGGCTAGCGATGATGAACTTCGCGCGTACTGCAAAGTTCTCAAAGATCTCGGTCGCGGCGCTATCGAACTCGCGTTGACCAACGAAGTATCCAGAATCGACGCATCCGAGCGTAAATTGCTCGATATGCTGCTGACCGAAAGCGGTCGGCCGGTGACCTGGCTCGCGTTGTTGAACCGCGACGACGACCCGGACGCAGTGCAAACCACACTCAAGGAAAACGCAGACTTAATCGAACGTGGTGGCATTCCGCAGTGCACGTGCCGGCCATTCATCATCCAGATCGATCTGCGCACGCCATTTATATTCGCCAACATGGACTGCTGGAACCCGGTCCTCAATCGCACCGTCGAAGAGCAAATCGAGATTCTGTCCGACAAAGGCTTCCGTGACGCATTCAGAGAAGCGCTCAAGCGCCCGCTGATTTTCTCGTCGCGCTGGAACGTCATGACGATTCTTGAAGTGAGCGATCAGTCACTGGCTGGCTATGTTGGTCGTAATGTCGCCGACATCGCCGCTGAGCGCGGCATGGACCCGGTTGATACCTTCCTTGACCTCGCGATAGAAGACCAGCTCGGCATGCAATTCAACTACGAATTGTTCAATTCCGATGAGAGCCGTATCCCCGAACTGATAACCGACTCCCGCTTGATGATCGGCCTTTCGGATGGTGGCGCGCATGTCGACGCGCTGTGCGACGCCGGCTATTGCACCTATCTGATTGGTACCTGGGTGCGCGAACAAGGCGTACTCACTCTCGAACGCGCAGTGCAACGGATTACCACCGAACCTGCGGCATTTTTTGGCATCACTCAGCGCGGGCGCATTGCGAAAGGACTCGCAGCAGATTTCGCGATATTTGATCTGGACACAATCGGTTCGAATAAAACGGGTGAGATGCGCTTCGACTTACCTGGCGGCGGTCGCCGTCTGGTGATGGAGGCACGCGGCGTTGAGTACACCGTCGTCAACGGAGAAGTTCTCTTCGAGCACGGTAAGGATACGGGCTCGCGTACCGGCCAGGTGTTGCACTCGGCAACCGCCTGACCGTCGACTGGGGCGGTAACGACGGGATTCGCACCTGTCGTTACTGCACTGGTCAGTCATTCAGCGTCGACCAAAATCAGGGACGACGCTGATCAAGCCGTTGCTTAACGGGTCAACGAATGTCCCGGGGCACGGACCGGAACTGCACCGCCGACCGCAAAGCGCCAGCCGCGGGCTCCCGTGTCCAGGCCGCCGCAATGCTATGCCGGGCGCCCGTTGTGGAGATCTCGGCTGCGGTTTGAGGCTGTAACAAAATTGCCGCTTGTTGCCGAATGAATCTGTTGGTTGGACATCGTCTTGTTCCTTTAAACTGCTATGGGCTCACTGCGAGCGTCGTGTAAAGCGACCGCCGCGACTTCTTATGCAAAGATAAAAAGCAAGCAGCGTGCCAAGATTGTCGAGATTCCCGCAAACGCGCCCGCCAGCGGCTGTTACCGTCAGTTGGGTTGCATGCTTGTGACACCCGTCACAAGCTTCCGCAGTCGACGCGTGCCAGCTCTCGCCTCCAACACCCGGCGTTTTGAGATTTTTTTGGCACGTGTCGTCACAAGGTGACGTAAACGGGCACTTGAGCGCCACGGGTGGCCATGAGACGAGATTCGATGGTGATGATTAAAGTGCTAATTGAAGCCTGTTGCGTGGCTGCGGCGCAGGTCATACTCAACACCGTTGAACGCGCCGGTCGCGCAGCCCGCGTGCGTAGCAGCGACCGTGTGCCGGAAATAGAAACTGACGGAGTCCGCTATGTCTACCGATAAAACCGACACCACTAGCCCAATATCTCGTGTCGATACGCGCCTGGTCCCACCGCGGCGCGTCCGCCAGGCCAAAGCTGTAGGCGTTGACGTTCGTCTCAATCAGGCCCGTCGCAGCTTTGCCGCGTTAGCTGCTGCCGCAGAAAGTCCGCCGCTGCAGTTTCGACACCAGTTTGAGATTGAAGGCCTGGAGAAGATTCGCACACTTAGATTGGGGAAGTTTCACGTCGCCGACGAAGCGACCGAGGAGCGTGTGGGCTTCACCTTATCGTTCGAATATCAGGGTCGTGATGCCTTAAAACATGTGACGGAGGCCGAAATCACACATAACGCATTGCGCAAGTCGCTCTACGCCCATGGTCTGGTGTTTCGCAGTGTCTCCTCGGCAACGGTCTTCAAGCTCGAAGTCAGCGCGGCCGTGCCAGCCTTTGTCACAGTCACCGCCGTGCCTGACGCCGCTGTGATCACGCTGCAAATGCATAACATTCTTACCCTCGGCGATGTGAACTACGACATTCCCGCCGATGCGCTCGATCGCAGAATGGTCGACGCCCTGATCGAACTGGTTGCGCGTGGCGACCGCGACTTCTTTGGCATTGTGCAAAAAAGCGGCAAACGCGCAGGTTGAATCGACGCCACACGCGCAATTAAATTAGTTTGCAGCGCTACTGCACACGCAATCATGGCGTCTGCGAAGCCACCGCAGCGCCCTCCTCGCGAGAGGTGCCGTTGACCGGGACGTCCATCGCCGCGCATCGCAGGCCCAGACATCCCCGTATGCAAACTCACAGCGTTCAACCTACAACGCAGGCTTAACCTGAGGAACTCTTATATGGATCTGGAATTTACCGACAAGTCCGTCATTGTTACTGGCGGCGCATCAAACATAGGTCGCGCTATCACGCTCGGTTTCGCACGTGAGGGCGCGCGTATCGTGCTTGGAGACATCGACACCGTCCAGGCGGAAATCGTTGCCGAAGAAGCTCGCGCCGCTGGCGCGGCAGCGATAGAAGTTGTCGCCTGTGACGTCACGCAGCTCGATCAGGTTGAGGCGATGTTCCAGCGCGCTGTCGATTTGTCCGGCACGGTTGATGTCCTGATCAACAACGTCGGCTGGGACGATCTGATGTTTTTCACGCAAACGACACCCGATTTCTGGCGAAAAATTATCGACATTAATTTCGTCGGCGTACTGAATTGTACGTACACCGCCCTGTCTATCATGGCCCCTGCCAATAGCGGCTCGATAGTCTCGATCAGCTCGGACGCCAGCCGCCAGGGGGAATCTCGTGAAGCGGTTTATGGCGCCATGAAAGCCGGCATCAACAGCTTCATGAAAACCGTCGCCAAAGAAAACGGCCGTAACGGTATTCGCTGCAATGTCGTCTGCCCCGGCGTTACGATTCCGGCCGATGACGAAGAAATTGGCAGCAACAGCATGTGGGTTAACAAGGATTCGATGTTTACTGCTGAGCAGCTGGAAAAGGTCGCCAAATCCTTGCCACTGAAGAAAATAGGTCGTCCGCACGAAGTAGCCAATGCCGTATTGTTTCTCGCTTCGAACGCTGCTGCAGGTCATGTCACCGGGCAGGTGATGAGCGTGAGCGGTGGATATTCGATGATCGGTTGAGGGAGCGACCACGCGTTGATCAGAGAAATCAGCGCGCACTGCGACGAAAACAACGCTGGGCGTGCAGCTTCGCGGCAGCGCGCTACGGCACAATGTAGTTATCTCAAATCGCCACTACGGCGTATCTAACCGGGGAGAATCCGTGAAAAAATATGAAGACTTGATCTACACCGTCGATGGCCGCACCGCGACCATCTGTATTAATCGTCCGGAGAAATACAACGCGTTTCGTCCACGTACGGTGGTGGAACTGCTGGACGCTTTCCTCACTGCTGGTTGGGACAAGGACATCGGTTCCATCATTTTTACCGGCGCTGGAGAAAAGGCGTTTTGTACTGGCGGCGATCAGTCCGATCATGGTGGCGGTCAATACGGCGACAACGACGCCCGTGGCCCGGTTGGCATGCCGGTGGACGAATTGCATTCAGCCATACGTGACGTCCCTAAACCTGTCATCGCCAAGGTGCGCGGCTACGCGATCGGGGGCGGCAATGTGCTCGCCGCAATCTGCGACCTCACAGTTGCCTCGGAAAACGCTATTTTCGGCCAGGTCGGTCCCAAAATGGGTTCCGTCGATCCAGGCTTCGGTACTTGCTACCTGGCCCGCGTGGTAGGCGAAAAGAAAGCCCGGGAGATGTGGTATCTGTGCCGACGCTATTCGGCTCCCGAAGCCCTCGCGATGGGTTTGTGTAACGCCGTCGTGCCCGATGACCAGCTCGACGCAGAAGTGGCTTCATGGTGCGCAGATATCAACGAACGCAGCCCGACTGCAATTGCACTGGCGAAGAAAAGCTTTAATGCCGACACCGAATCGATTCGTGGCATCGGCGGGCTGGCGATGCAGGCGCTGCGTTTGTATTACAACACCGAGGAATCCCAGGAAGGTGTGAACGCACTCAATGAGAAGCGCGCACCGGATTTTATGAAGTATTACAAATAGCGCGCCTGGCGACGCGTAGATCATGGCGGTCGGTAACCGAGTGGTTACCGACCTGCTGCGTGCCGCTGGAGCTTAACGCGGCGCCATTCTGATGGCGCCATCGAGACGCACACTTTCGCCGTTGAAATAACCATTCTCGACCATTGTCACGGCCAGATGCGCGAATTCCGGCGGTACGCCGAGACGCTTGGGAAACGGCACGGATGCCGCCAGCGCATTTTTGACGTTATCTGGTGCCCCCTGCAGCAACGGGGTATCAAAGATACCCGGCATAATCGTATTGACACGAATACCCTCGCTCATCAAATCCCGAGCGATTGGTAAGGTCATGCCAACGACACCCGCTTTGGAGGCTGAATAAGACGCCTGTCCCATCTGGCCGTCCTCAGCTGCGACACTTGCGGTGTTAACAATCGCGCCGCGCTCGCCGTACTCGTCGACCGGGTCAAGCGTCATCATGCCCGCAGCGGATATCGCGATACAGCGAAACGTACCGAGCAGATTGATTTGCACAATCAACTCAAAGGCCTCCATCGGGAAAGTCTTGATAGCACCCGTTTTCTTGTCCCGCCCGGCGGTCTTAAAGGCGTTACCAGTACCGGCGCAGTTAACCAGAATGCGTTCCTGACCGATGGCCTCACGCGCTTTAGCGAAGCCCGCTTCGCAATCTTCCTGAGAAGTCACGTTGACTTTGCAGAACACTCCGCCGAGCTCGCTGGCCAGCGCTTCGCCGGCTTCAACGTTGAGATCAAGCAATGCCACCTTGACGCCTTGCTCGGCAAGCAGACGCGCGGTAGCCGCGCCGAGTCCTGATGCACCGCCGGTAATAACGGCAGATACGGATGAATCCAGTTTCATAGGGTCTCCCTTGGGTATCGAAAGTTAACCGTTCCATCCGTGTCAAAAATTTGGACGGGTTCGTACCATAACGCCACGACCGCTGTGGCAGTCATCTTGATGACAAGTCAGATCGGTAAAAAATTGTAGCGGCATTATTGCCCGAGGAGCGCTCCCGACTCCACAGTTGATCAGGTCGGTGTCCCCAACCCAGCGGGCCGGCGGCGCAGCCCGCGCGCGATCCAGGCGGCAGCGCCGGACAACACACCGCTGACAGCAGCGATTAAAAACGGCAGCGAATAGCTACCCGTCAAATCAAACAAATGGCCAGCCAGCCAGGGCCCGGTTGCGCTGCCCATTGCACTGCCAAGTAAGCCAACGCCCAGAATGGAACCGAAATTGGGCCCGCGGAAGCGATCGCTAACCATCGCTGGCACGAGGGTGGCCGTGGCGGAGTAGCCGACGCCAAGCATCACCGCGAACAGGTAGGACAAGGGCACTGAGCCATGCTTGCCGGCCAAATGCAGCACGTAAATGCTCGACACCAGAATGGCGATGCCGGCGACGAATACGACTTCACGTTCGATCCGATCGGAAAGCCATCCCCCGCCAGTTTTTCCGACCACGCTGGACGCCCCGACCAGCCCCACGACACTCGCCGCAGTAATTGCCGCAATGCCGTGGTCAACGAGAAACACCACTTGATGAACATGTAACGTTTGCGAGCACACGCTGCCGCAAAAATACGCGACCACCATCAACCAGAACGGTGCCATCCGCGTCGCTTGGCGAACGGTAACCGAAGCGCGTGGATCGATTGGTGCGTCGGGCTGGCGATCACGCAATCGGACGTGCGCGGGGACCACAAAGTACAAATACAGCGCACTCGGAACGATCATACCGCTACACAGAATAGCCAGCGCACGAAAGGCGAAGCGCCAACCGTAGGCGTCGATCAAATACTGCACCAGTGGCACAACGACCAACATGCCGACGCCGATACCGGATCCGACGATACCGAGCGCAAGTCCGAGGCGATGCTGGAAGCGTCGCTGGACCTGCACTACAGCCGGCGTCCAGCCACAGGTGGCCACTGCAAGAGCGGTCATGAATCCGAAGCCGAGATAAAGATGCCAGGGTTGAGAAATCCAACTGTCGGCGAGCAATGCCGCACCGAGCACAACGCCGCCGCAGGCCATTAGCAAGGCGGGATGAAAGCGGTCGCATAAGTGACCCAGGATGGGATTGCTCAGTCCTTGCACAACGGCAAACAGCGAAAATGCGCCGGCCAGAACGGAACGGCTCCAGCCAAATTCATCGAGCAAGGCAACGAGAATAACGCTGTATGCATACCACACGCCGTAGGCCAGCCCCAGGCTGGTAGCGAGC
Organism: Proteobacteria bacterium UBA981; assembly: GCA_002292285.1. Taxonomy (GTDB): domain Bacteria; phylum Pseudomonadota; class Gammaproteobacteria; genus UBA981. The sequence continues at coordinate 222,013 of DBBP01000024.1, read as the reverse complement.
AGCGCGAGAATTAATTTGCCGTCGTGGCGTCGCGTTGGGGATGGTGAAGCAGAGCGCATGGCGTCGCCGCAATTCGCGCCTCCGGCGCTCAAAAGTTCAGGGGGCGCAGTTTACGCAACCCGACCGGCAAGTGATATGCGTGGAGTTCGATTTCCGTGCTGCGCAGGGGCTGCTGGGCACTCTGTAGTGCCGAGCCGATCCGGGCCCCAGCAGCTTCTGGACTGCTACTCCCAGTGATCCCAATGACTGACCTCGGATAGCGGTAAACGCTTCGCCGGTTTCAGGTCGCCCCCGGTCAGCCACGCAACCGGCAGGAGGGCGGCCTGAGTGTAATTGTCCGGGATGCCAAGCAGCTCGGAAATCTCGCGTTCGAACAGCAGATGCAGCGACGTCCAGGAGCTCGCGACACGCCGTGCGCGCAGCGCCATCATCAGCGACCAGGTAGCCGGCATAATCGAGCCCCACATGGAAGCTTGCGTGAAAACATCATCAGTTTCGAAACGCCCTTCGATGCAGGGGATAATGAGTAGCGGTACACGCTCCATGTTCGCCATCAAAAAGCCGGCCGATTTGATCATGGCCTCGCGCTGACTCTGGCGCATGTCGTTGCTTTCATACTCGCGAGCAGCGGTAACGCCAGTCCGCGTGAGCCCGGTTTTGCCGGCCGCATAGAGTTCCGCTCCCTGGCGATAATAGTCCGCGATCTTCGCGCGTAGATCGGGGCGCGTGACCATCATGAAACGCCAGGTTTGAGTGTTTGCTCCGGTTGGTGCCTGCAGCGCAATCTCGAGCGCCTCGTTGATAAGCTCTCTGGGGACCTCGCGCTCAACGTCCAGGCGCATACGCACACTACGCGTAGTGCTCATCACATGATTGACGCTCGCTAGATCAATCGGGAATAAGTCGTCAGAACTCATGCGGTACTCCTGGTCATCTAAATTCCCAATTGTCGCGCGGCCAGATCTTTCATGATTTCCTCCGAGCCGCCACCAATCATCATCACTTTAACTTCACGATAAATGCGCTCTGCGCGGGTCCCGCGCATGTAGCCCATGCCACCGAGTATTTGTACGGCTGTGTCAGCGCAAAATTGCATGGCCTGTGCCGTAGCCACCTTCAACATACTCGTGCGCGCAACCATCTCGGTCGCACTACCGCGCTGGTTTTGCACACAATCTGCAAGCTCGTAGGTCAGCGTACGTGCCGCGTCGACGCGCATTGCCATATCGACCAACTTGTGGCGAATAACCTGGCGCTGGGCCAGGGGTTGTCCGAACGTCTGGCGGCTGCGCGCCCATTCCACCGCCTCGTCCAGGCACACTTGCGCAAACGTACAGGCCATCACGGAAAGCGCGAGTCGCTCCGAGTTGAAGTTCAGCATGATGGATTTAAAGCCCTCATTCTCCGTTCCGACAAGATTTCCCGCCGGGATTCGGCAGTCCGTAAAACGAAGTGTCGCCGTATCTGATGACCACCAGCCCATTTTGTCGAGCTCGCTCCGTTCCAGGCCCGCAGGCTCTCCCTCAACAACGATCAGGGATATCCCGCCAGGCCCTTTGGTCGATGGGTCGGTACGTACCGCGGTGGTAATAAAATCAGCCCGCATCCCGGAGGTGATAAACGTTTTCTCGCCATTGAGAATGAAATCATCGCCGTCGCGAATCGCGGTCGTGCGCAGATTCGCGACGTCCGAGCCACCTGAGGGTTCACTGATAGCCAGCGCCGAAATCTTCTCGCCCGCTAGAACCGGCGGCACCACGCGCTGCTTCAAGTCCTCGCTTCCGGCTGCGAGGATGGGTGGCAAGCCAATACCGTGCGAGTACAGTGCCGCACTCACGCCGCCGCTGCCCGCGCGCGCAATCTCTTCACCGGCGATGATTTTGTAAAACTCATCACCCGGCGTACCGCCGTACTGCTCCGGGAAACCCACACCAAGCACACCAAGTTCGCCGGCCTTTTTATAAAGCTCGCGCGGAAACCCGCCAGCTTCGTCCCAGGCGTGCACAAACGGTGTGATTTCCTTACTAACGAACGCACGCAAGGCGTCGCGGAACTGCTCGTGCTCGGTGCTGAAAAAATGGGGCGACGGAACCGCTTCGAAAAACATCTGTTGTGCCTGGTTAGGGTTTAGGTCGTTATAGCGTCGTACTGCGCGCGAGCACAGGCGATAGCATCTTGTAGAACATCCGGATAGGGCCGCTCGCGTTCTACAGCAGACAGGATTTCGATGCCCACTGGTCCCCGATAGCCCTGCGTCTGAACGGCGTGCAGGAACGCGGGCACATCGAATGCGCCGCGTCCGCAATGCAAGCGCTGATTGACCGTATCCTCGAACATGCTGCCGACGAGTTCACTCGCGGCATCGTTAATTTCCAGATGATGGATCAGTCCGGACGGAATGCTCGCCACATCTGTATACGCGTTGCCACCGCGCGCCATGTGCCAGATGTCGATCAGCAAGCCTCCGTTGTCACAGTTCGCCCCGCCAACCAGCTCAACTGCCTGGCTGACTGTTGCGACATTGCTCCATGGCATCGGCTCAAGCACGATGCCGGTGCCGACTTCGGCCGCACGCGCGCACAACGAAGTGAACCGTTCAAGCATGTGCTCCAGCGGCCAATCACGCGCGTCCATATCCGGCCCCACTTTGATGTGGCGCGCACCGAGTGCATCCGCGGCACTGAGCAACTCGGTGAATACGCGCTCGGCTTGCGTGCCGTTCGCACCGTCCTCCAGCCAACCGACCAGAAATTCAAACTCGAGATGGATCAGGCCGCAGTCAGCGAGGATCGCCTTCATGTCCGCGAAACTATAATTCGAGCGCACGCGCATCAAATCTGAATGCATCATGCCGATGCCACGAAACCCGGCGGCCGCGGCAGCCTCCGCTCGCGCGCGAAAATCGTGTGGACTGGCTTCTTCTTCCGGTAGTCCGAGCGGCACGACCTTGCCAGCGTGGAGCCAGTAAGTAGCAACGAAGTCGGGATAGGCAGAGTCAGCCATGGGGGTGCGCTTCCGAGTGGTAATTGAGACCGGGCGACAGTGACACGGGCAGCGCCTTACGCTCGCCAGTCGCCACGCGCCAACGCACTATGGCGTCAACATGACCTTGCAGGCAGATTTATCGCTCTTCAATGATTCAAATGCTTGCGGGAACTCCGCGAACGTGACGCTACGCGTCAACATCGCCTCGGGATTGATAATCTCACGGTCGAGTAAATCGAGGGTCAACTGAAAGTCCTGGCGTCGATAACAAAAAACGTAATTAACCTGCAGCTCTTTGGTAATGGCCTTGACCGGAACAATGGTATCGGCCGCCATGCACACCCCAACAATCACAATCCGTCCGCCGGTTGGCGCGTAGTTCATCGCTAGTTGCTGGGTTCCCGGTAGCCCGATGCATTCGATGACCACGTCGGGGCGACGTCCGGCGTGCCGTTTGAAGCTACCAATCACATCTTCGCTGGTCGCGTTGACGCTTGCAGTAGCACCAAGCCGCTCAGCCAGGGCAAGGCGCTCAGGTACGCGATCAGACACCACCACGTGTTGAGCGCCAAAGTATCGACACCACAACGCGGTGGCGAGACCGATTGGCCCAGCCCCCATGATCAATACATTCTCGCCGGGGCTGAGGCGCGCGGCGTGCACACCGTGCAGCGCGACGGCCAACGGTTCGACCAACGCGCCAAACTGCCAGTCAACGCCGGTCGGCAGGTGCAGCGTGTCGCTGCTGCCGACGCGCACGAACTCGGCGTAACCACCAGGTTCCTGGCCCAGTCCTACAGACCGAACGCTAGCGCAGCGATGGCCGTTGCCGGACAAACAGGCCAGGCATGTTCCGCAGGCAATAAAAGGCAGCGCCGTTACCCGCTGTCCGGCTTTGAAGGACTTCGCCGCAGCACTGCCAACTTCGACCACTTCACCGCAGAACTCATGGCCCATGACCGCACCAGGTGGTAATGGCGCCATGCCGCCATCCGCGGCGTGCACTTCCGCCATGTGCAAATCCGAGCCGCAAATGCCACAGCTCTTGACGGCGATGATGACCTCATCGGCCGCCGCTTCCGGGACCGGCACCTGTTCGACCGTGAGCTGCTCACCGGGCCGATGGAAAACTGCGGCACGCATGGGCTAGTCGCTCTTCATAATGACGGTTTGATCGAAATCGTCATCCGAGCCGAGGTGTTCCTCGAAAAACGCCAGCGTGCGCTCTTTGGCAGTGGCAGCACTGGTCGCATCGTAGCTACCGCGTTCATCGCAATTGAAACCGTGATCAGCGTCGTAGACAAAGACCTGCACATCGGGTTGGGCGCTGCGCACGGTCTCAACATCGGACATCGATATGTGCGCATCCTTCTCGCCGAAATGCATCATCACCGGGCATTGCGCGGTGAGCGTGGCATGACCCGCAATGCCGCCACCGTAGTAGGCGGATGCGGCGGTGACGCCGTTTAGTTTGCATGCCGACAGCCACGTCAACAAGCCTCCAAAACAGTAACCGACAACACCCACCTTGCCGTGTGCTGCGGCTGCGTCGAGTGCTGCCTGGACGTCGAGCAATGTCTGCGCCATGTCCATATCCTGGAAGGCGAACTTCAGGCCCTTGTCGAAATCAGTCTGATCCGTATAGCCGAGTTCAACGTTGGCCTCACAGCGATCGAATATTTGCGGTGCGATAGCGGCGTAACCGTCTTTGGCATATCCGTCGACAACCGCGCGGATGTGACTGTTGACGCCGAATATCTCCTGAATGACCACAACTGCGCCGTTTGGCACCCCGGCAGGAAGCGCCTCATAGGCGCCGAACGTATGACCGTCGGCGGCAGTTAGCTGTCGTTGTCCCATGTCGATTACTCCGGTTTCGATGGTGAACGAACGATTGAACAAAGCTTTGCGCCGTAAATCAACTGGCACTTGCTCGCCGCCTGTGTCCGCCAAAGAGTAATCAGGTCCGCACTAGTGCCAGTTTTCTGTGCGGCGACACGTCACGGGCCGGCGGCGGCATTCGACCGCAGTCTGGGGGTGGCTGCCGGGCAACTACCAAATTGCCTCTCTTCCACATACTGTTAGAATCGCAGCAACCGCCAATAGAGCCGAAGGAGACGCCCAAGTGACGCGAGTATTCAGGTTTCTCACTGTCGCACTTATCCTGAGCTGTTGGTGCATGACCGCCAACGCCGATTTGGCGGCCGAAAAGCTCACTGTCGAACCACTCAAACCTGCGACGCCGCATCGTTTGTATTTGTCCGATTTGGTCCTTGCGCACGTGATAGACGGCCGCATCCACGTTATCGACGGTGAGAATTTCGACTACCGCGGCCTGATTTCCACCGGCATGTTCGGCATCACCGCCCTGTCGCCAGACAGCTCGGAAATGTACGTCGCGACCTCCTATTACACCAAGCGCAACCGCGGCAAACGCTTCGATCAGTTCGAGGCGTATTCGACGACCGACCTCACACTCAAAACTGAAATCGAAATCCCCGCCAAGCATGCCCAGGCGCTGGGCTACAAAGGCACCATCGTCGGTTCACATGACGGACGCTTCGTGTTCATCCAGAACGCAACGCCGGCCAGCTCGATCACTGTGGTCGATCGCAAAGCGGAGAAATTCGTCACTGAAATCGCTACCCCCGGCTGCTGGATTTCGTTACCTGCAGCGAGCAATTCCAGGCGCGTCTCGACCTTGTGTGGAGACGGTACGCTGCTCACAGTGACGTTGGACGAGAAAGGCGAGTCAGCCAGTCAACAACGCAGCGCGAAACTGTTCGATGCAGAAAGCGATCCGCTGTTCGTCCAGTCTGAGCGCATTGGTGATACCAATTACTTCGTCTCCTATCAGGGCAATGTGCACGAACTGAATCTCGGCGGCACAGCGGCAACCAGCGAGCGAACGTGGTCATTGCTGAACGAGCAGGATAAATCGGAGCATTGGGCGCCTGGCGGCTACCAGTTGCTGGCCGTGCACGAGAAGACCAGACGTCTGTACGTTGCCATGCACGATGGTGCGCGCGACGGCAGTCACAAACAGCCCGCCAAAGAAATTTGGGTCTTCGATATCGACTCCAGGCAGCGCATCGATCGTGCGCCTGGCGGCAATGCGGTGGCGATGACATTAACCAAGGAAGACTCACCAGCACTGTACGTGTATGACGGCATGCACGCGAAGTTTCACAAATACCAGACCACGCCGAATCTGAAGCCGATCGCCGAAAGTCCGACGTTCGGTGAGTTCGCAGGTCTCGTCGAAAGCCATTAAGCATGAGTCTCGATATCGTTCTGATAGAAATTTGTATGGCGAGCATCGCGATCATATTTTTGCTGGGCGCATGGCAAAAACTCCGCGACGTCATGGCCTTCGAAATCGCACTGGAGGCTTACGAGCTGGTGCCCCCGCAATTAACCAAGGTCCTCGCCTGGAGCCTGCCTCTGCTCGAGATCTGCGCCGCGATTTGTCTGGCAATCAGCGCAACACGCGAGTTGGGTGCAGCTCTGGCGTTGGTTTTGCTGACTATAGTGACCGGTGCAGTAGCCATTAACCTGCTGCGCGGCCACACCGATATCGGGTGCGGCTGCGGCGGTCTGGAAGACGAACAGACGCTGTCCTGGGCCTTGGTCGGACGCAACGTGATTATCAGTGTCGGCGTGCTGGCCGGACTATCAAATCCCGCCACACGCGCGCTGAACGGACTGGATTATTTCACCATTACAGCTGGCTCACTGTGCTGCTACGGACTCTACGTCCTGAGTAACCAGCTCATCGCCAACCAACCGCGATTAATCAGCCTGAGGGCAAACCAGTGAACGAAGCGCTACTGGTCGCGGTAGTCGTACTGTGGGTGATCGTGGTCGCGCTGGTTATCGCGGTGTTTGCTCTTGCCCGACAAATTGGCATCCTGTACGAGCGCGTTGCGCCGATGGGCGCGTTGATGCTGGATGATGGACCGGCGGTCGGCGAGCAAGCTCCGCAATTCAATCTTGCGACGCTGTCGGGCGCACGCATCGACATCGCCAAACCCTCGCAGCTTGGCGATTTGGTATTCTTTCTTTCGCCAACCTGTCCGGTGTGCAAGAAACTCATTCCGGTGCTGCGCTCGATCCAGAAAACCGAAAGCGAAACTGTCAATGTCATCCTCGCCAGTGATGGCGATGAAGCGCGCCAACGCGCGTTTTACACCAAAGCGGCACTCGAGGATTTTCCGTACGTGCTTTCGAGCGATCTCGGGATGGCCTTCAAAGTGGGCAAACTGCCTTACGCAGTGCTGCTGAATCAGGCTGGCGTTGTACAAGCCAAAGGCCTGATCAATTCGCGCGAACAACTTGAAAGCCTGTTTACAGCGCGCGATCTGGGCGTGGAATCAATTCAGGAATATCTGCAGAAAGCGTGAGTCAACGCGACGCGGGCAAAAGGGATTAGATTATGAAATGGTTTGACGACTTTTTTGAACGACAGACCCGCACCGTCGCACAGCAAACTTCGCGACGAAGCGCCTTGCGTCGAATGGGAAAATATCTCGTCGGCACCGCGTTCATCCTGCCCGTACTGCCCTTCGATCGCTCGCCGCGAGCACAACACGGTGCGGTCTCGGATGGCAAACACGATCCGCTCGACGACCAACGTTGCGAGTATTGGCGCTATTGTTCCCTGGACGGGCACTTGTGTACCTGTTGTGGCGGTAGCATCACCAGTTGTCCACCTGGCACTGACCCATCCGCGGTCACGTGGATCGGCACCTGCCAGAATCCCGAAGATGGTAAACACTACCTCGTCAGTTATAACGATTGCTGCGGCGTAGCTTCATGCGGACGTTGTTTCTGTAATGAGAATGAGGGCGAACGGCCGGGATATCGCATGGGCGTGCACAACGACGTGAACTGGTGCATGGGCAACGAATCAAGCGTTTATCACTGCACGGTTTCGATCATTCTTGGCGTATCGGGCAAATCTGGCTAATTTGATGTCGCCGCGCACCTGCTGCGCCAGCCTCGTTTGGGGGCTGTGTCTCATGTTGCTCGGCGTCGGTGTCGCACCTGCGCAGGAACCGGCGCTCAACTATCTGCAGTATTGTGTTGGCTGTCATATGCAGGACGGCTCAGGTTCGGCTGCTAACAATGTCCCGGACATGCGCGGCACCATCGGACACTTCGTACAAATTCCGCAAGGACGTGCGTTTTTGATTCAGGTCGCCGGTGTTGCCCAGGCGCCAATACCAGCCAACGAGCTCGCTGCGTTGATGAACTGGTTGTTGCCGACCTTGAGCGCCAACGAAATGCCCGCCGAGTTCACGCCCTATAGCGCCGCGGAAGTGGCGCAGCTGCGCTCGCTGCGGCCGGCGGATCTGCCCGCCATGCGCGCACGGCTGATTCAACAATTGTCATCATTGGGATACCCGGCGGGTGATTATTGATCGCAGCGCAGTCCGAGAGTGCGCAAGCTCTCTTCGTTGACGTCGCGATATATTCAGGCCGCCTTCGAAAGCCTCGCGCCGGTTTCCCGGCAATTCATCCCGGACACGGCTGCGCGTTTGAGTTGGTGATGCGGCGATGATTATTGTGGACAGGCGTCTTGCGACTTCTGTGCGGCGCCTAGCAGGCCTTTCTGAAATCAGCTGAGGAGAATCGATACGATGACCGTCAATTACATGGATGCCATTCGCCAGCGCTACGAGCGCCTCGGCTACACGGCCTATCGCTGGTTCGTCACTGACGAAACCCCAGCCTGGCAAAAATTATCCGTGCCGTTGGATAAGGCGCGTCTGGGCATGCTCTCGACATCAGGCGCGTACGCCGTCGGCCAGGTTGCATATCACTATAAAGACGATACATCGATTCGCGCGATTGCGAGCGACACGGCAAGCGCCGATTTACGCTTCTCGCATATCACGGAGAACTACCTCGTCGATCCGCGCAAGGATCCGAACTGCATCCTGCCAATCGATACGCTGCGCAAGCTGGTTAGTGACGGGACTATCGGGTCTCTCGCTGACAAAGTTTATTCATGCATGGGCGGCGTTTATTCGCAGCGGCGTATTCGCGATGAAACCGCGCCTGCGATCCTCGAACAGTTTCGCGACCAACAAATCGATTGTGCGTTATTGGTCGCCATGTGACCCGTCTGCCATCAGACCGTGTGTCTGGTAGCTCGTCACCTTGAAGCAAACGGTATTCCGACGCTCTGTCTCGGTTCTGCCCGCGACATCATGACTGCCGGGCGTCCGCCACGCGCCGCGTTTGTCGATTACCCGCTCGGCCATAGCGCCGGCAAACCTTTCGATCGCGACGATCAGCTCGCGGTCGTGAAAGCTGCACTGCAAGGCTTCAATACGCTCACTCAACCGGGTCAGATGCTAACGCTTCCTAACCGCTGGGATAACGACGACTGGATCGCCGACGCTGGCTCAAACCAGGGTGATGATACGCGCCAACCGCGCGACGAATCGCCGCAGTTTCAACTAGCGGCAGATCGCGAAGCCGCTCTCGCCACCGGCGCGTTATAGCTGCATTGGTTCGCGCTGGGCCGCCCAACCGTCCGCAAGGGTGGTCATGGCGTGGATGTGGACAATCTCGCGCTGAATCAGCCAGTGCTGGTCGCGGCGCACGAAGCCCCAGTCGTAGGTTCCCCAGCCCAGCACTGAGATATCGCCAAGATCCTGGGTCACGTGCCAGTACATGAATGCCGTCGCGTTATCACCTTCGACCTTAATGTCTTCGTTAGCGTAATAACGGCGTGGGTTATCAAACCGAGCCCAATACGTTTCGAAAAACGTCATAATCGCGCCCGCCCCATGATGCTCAGCCTGCCACGCGGGCACACCGAGGTAGGCGTCGTCGGCAAATATCTCGCGCAACACCTCGACGCGTTTTTCGTCGACACCAATCGCGTACCGCGACAACACAGCGCGAATATCATTAATTGCGCGTAACGCACCGACTTCTGTTTCAAGCGCAGCCAGTCGCGCTTCAATATCGTTCATAGACAAACCCCCTCATAGTTCCGGTTGGCGGCTTTCGCATTCGGTGACAAAGGCACTCAATCGCTCGCAGAGCAGACTGTCGCCATCGTTGAATCCCTCAATCACCGAAAAATGATGGCAGTCTTGTTGCTCGGTATAACGGCCGTTCAGACCTGCGCCATTCCAAGCCGCAATAAATTCTTGTGACTGGCGCTGAAACTCGGCCGATTCGAGTCCACCGACATCTGCGACCAACGGCGCGCTCGAATCCGGGATATGAAACTGCGGACTCTCGCGCCGAACCATGTCGCCATCGAGTTGCAACATCGGTTGCAACCACGAATAACGCAGCGGCCGCAAATCGAACAATCCGCTGAGCGCATAACCGCCTTTAAGCAGGTTAGCGGGCAGTCCGTAGTCAGTTGCCCAGTCAGTCGCGAGTAATCGCGCGACCTGATGCCCGCCGGCAGAATGTCCGGCGACGAAAATTCGCTCTGCCGAGCCATTGAAACGCGCCGCGTTGCGATATATCCACGCCACCGCAGCGCGACTCTGACGGGTGATCTCCGCAATCGTGACCTGCGGACACAGCGCGTAATTGGTGATAACCGCGGTCATGCCTCGTGCGACCAGCCCGCGCGCCGCGAAACTGAATTCCTTTGCACTCAGGCGTCGCCAATACCCGCCATGGATGAACACAACGATAGGCGCGTCCGGCTGTGGTGCGGGGAAGATATCCATCGTTTCAGGCCGGGTCGGTCCGAACGATTCATCCAGATGGCAGGTCAGGTCAGCGCGCGCCCGTGCGCTTTCGTTGATGAAAAAATCAAACCAGCGCGGGCCGTCGGCAATCGATAGTTCAACGTTGTACTCGGCGTCAATCTGGTCCTGGCTGGTGAATTGTCGATAGAGCATGATCTGATCTCTGTTGGGTTAGGTCGCACCAGGCTGCGGGCCGGCGCACGCAGAATCTCGAGCCGCTTCAGCTGGCGACAAAAGAAATCCGGGCACCGAGCGCTGCTGCAGGTTCGATATCAACACGCTCATCATTGCGTGTCGCGAGTGGCGAATCGTGCCAGACGTCCACATCACGGCTGCGCAGTAACAGCCGGTAAGGACCCGGGCCCTGCTCCGCTAGTTCACGGGTCTGCTCGGCGTTCTGCGGTTCGCTCACGCGCAACGTAAACGCTCCCAGCACGTAGCTGACCGCTGCTGGCGTCGCGCTATCCGCTTGCATACCCAGACCTTGTTCGTACAAACGCCGCGCCGCACTCAAGTCGGCAACCAGCAATTCAACACCTGCCACTCCGCACGCGCCGTTAGCGTGTTCGCCGGGCGCATCCCAGGCCAGCCGTTCACTATCTGGAGTTTCCCACTCGATCAGAAACGGCCACGGTTTGCGCCACGGTGATCCGCCCGGGATAACCAGGCGCCAGGCCAGGCACCGCCCATCCGGTCGTTCGCGGTCCATCGCAAACGGGCCCACTGCAGCTTGGTCGATGGTGCCAAGGCCAGCGGCCTCCTGATCAAGATCCGAACTCGCCAGCACGAAACCAACCAGGCCGCTGGCATGCCCCAGGTAGTCTGCCAACTCCGCACCAAACGGACCGCTGGAACGCGCCTGTGCGACATCCTCTACGGCCAGTAACTCAAGATAATCGAGCCCAAAGCGCACAATGGCATTCTGCGTCCCGATAGAAGGGTGGCGTCCACCGGCGGCAACATCAAAGCCGAGTGCGGCAAATGCGCTGAGCGCGGCCGGAATGTCAGGAACTGCGATAACCGCGTGATCGAACCGACTAATCATCCGCATAACCCCGGTAGGACTTGCTCCGTGACACGGTCGAACTGATCCCGCTCGTCGTGGCCAATCAGGCGCAAGGTGATCGTTGTGGCCCCGGCTTCGGCGAACTTGGCGATTTCGTCGATGCAGCGTGAGGGCTCACCAACGGCTACCCAACGCTCAAGAAAATCACGGTCATAATCGACGCCGTAGTAGTCACGCAAATAGGCCGCCGTCGTTGCCATCCCTGCCTCGCGGTCGTCGGTCACACGAATGTTGTAGTACAGGCACACCTCGAAGTCCTGCGCGAGTTCACGCCCGATGTCATCCGCATAGCGCCTTATGTCGGCAAAGTTCTCGCGCAAGCTTTCGACCGTGTTGGCGGTCGTCATCCAACCATCACCAAGGCGCGCGACCCGTTGCAAAGCAGACGCTTTCAGTTTCGGGAAAGCAGGATTGGGATTCGCCGTGACCCAAATAGGTAAGGGTCGCTGCAACGGGCGCGGCATGACGGTGATACTGTCGAAATGATTGAACTCACCGTGGTAGCTCGCCGATTCTTCCATTGAGATCAAACGCATGATCTCGATAGCTTCCTCCATCCGTTGGCTGCGGCTATCGGGGTCAACACCAAAAGCAGCAAATTCCTCAGCGAACTGGCCACCGCCGGCTTCTTTTTGTCCCTGACACGCAACGAAGATCGAGCGTCCCTGACACATGAAATCAAGGCTTGCCCATTGATACGCCATCAACAGTGCATCACGCAGCGGCGCACTCGCCATACAGCCGACGCCGAGCCGCACACGGCTGGACACCGCTGCCATCGCCCCGAGCGCGACCATCACATCGAGGCGAGGTTTAGCGAATATCGAATCGCCCAACCACACGGAGTCCCATACCGGCGCGCGATCCGCTGCGGTGGTGAGAGCGAGCATCGACGGTACGTCGGACATACCCAACACAACGCTCCGATTAGATAAAGTCAGGCCGAATTTTGACGCCACCATGAATGTTCCTCTGAATGCGAATACTGCACATTCACAATACCGTATTTGCGACCTGCACTCCGCACGACGAGTTGCCTGGCGTCCGTCCTCGCTGCTCCGACAAAAAGTGCTACTCCGCCCGCACTCGTTAGCACTTGACGTGCAGGCTAGTTCAACCAATACTTAACTTAATGGTTAAGTTTAATACAAACACCCTCGACAGCGTTTTCGCGGCCCTGGCCGACGGGACCCGCCGAGCGATTGTGGCCGAACTCGCAAGCGGCGGAGAAATGAGTATCAGCGCGCTGGCGAGCCCATTTCCGATTTCACTACCAGCGATCATGAAACATCTGAACGTCCTCATCGACGCCGGTCTGGTAGTGCGCGAGAAGCGTGGGCGTACCGTGCATTGCCGCTTGAATGTCGAGCCGCTCGGGGAAGCTGATGAATGGATTAGTTTTTACCAGCAGTTCTGGGCCAGCCAACTCGATAGCCTCGAAGAATTTCTGGAGCAAACGTAATGTCAGCACACGCAGCGGCCACCGTAGAAGACACCGGCTTTTCACTGGAACGGCGGTTTGCCGTGACGCCGGAACGCCTGTGGGCGGCCTGGACTGACCCGGACGCGCTCAGCCGCTGGTTCGGCCCGCGCAGTGCCGAAGTCCTGGAAAGTCACGTCGACCTACGCGTCGGCGGCCGCTACCGCATCGTCATGCGTACCCCAAACGGCGAAACCCTCGAAGTTGGCGGTGCTTACCAGGAGGTCGAGCCGCCCCATACCTTAAGTTTCAGTTGGGCCTGGAGCGGCACACCCGAGCGCGAATCGCTCGTGACCGTGCGCCTCATCGCCACGACTGGCGGCACGGAACTGACCTTAAACCACAATCGACTATTTGACCGCGACACCACCGAGCTACATCTCGCAGGTTGGTCAGAATCGCTGGAAAAACTCACCGCCTGTGTAGGCTAATTTATCGCCACCAATCTATCCCGCCCTTTGTGAAAGGAGAACGCCATGACTGCACCGCAAGTTGTTTCACGAGAACAATGGCTGGCTGCGCGCCAGGAACTACTCGCCGAAGAAAAAGCGTTTACACGGCAGCGCGACGCACTAAGTGCCGCACGGCGTGCGTTGCCGTGGGTCAAGCTCGAACGGACCTATAGCTTTGCAAGCCCCGACGGTGAGAAATCGCTGGCTGAATTGTTCGGCAATTGCAGCCAGTTGGTTGTCTATCATTTTATGTTTGACGACGACTGGGAGGCGGGCTGTAAGAGTTGTTCATTTTGGGCCGACAATTACAACGGCATTACCGAACATTTGCTCGCGCGCGACGTGCGGTTTGTGGCGGTATCAAAAGCACCACTGGCCAAACTCGAAGCCTTCAAAGCGCGCATGGGTTGGCGCTTCCCGTGGGTGTCCTCACCCGACAATGAATTTGGCCAGGATTACGGCGTCTCGTTCACCCCGGCGCAACTCGAAGCCGGTGATGCAACCTACAACTTTGGTTCGAGCCCGGCGCGCATGGGCGAGCTACCCGGCCTGAGCGTGTTTTCCAAGGAGGATAACGGCAGCATCTATCACACGTATTCCTGCTACGGCCGCGGGCTCGATATCCTTAATTCGGCTTACCACCATCTGGATGTGGTGCCGCGCGGGCGTGACGAAGGCACCCTCAGCTATCCGATGGAATGGGTGCGTCTGCGCGACGAGTACAGCGCTGCAGGCTGACGCACTGGTTTGGACGCTGGCGTTAAGCCAGCGCCACTTCAACCAAATTGTCGGAAAAGCTCGGCGCGTGCCCCATGTTGGCGAACTCTGCCGAGCTGACAATATTAACTGTGCCGCGATTGAGCTGGCGCCAGTAGCCAAGCGTCGCGACCACCACGCCGCAATTCACGTCCTTGGTGAGTCTCGCCGCGCCCTCAAAACTACCGCGATCGTTAGAGACGCGCACAGTGCTGCCGGCTTCAATATTGCGTGCCGCCGCGTCGTCCGGATGAATCAACACGAACTGCTCGCCCTGACCTTTGATTTTGTCGCTTGCGTTGGCATAACAGGAATTGAGAAAACCATGACTTTTGGGCGAGACCAGGCTGAGCGGAAATCGCGCCGCCAGCGCCGGGTTGCTCTGTGCACTTTCGCGCGGTGCGACATAGTCGGGCAAATCATCCAGCGGTTCGCCGCCCTGCATGTCCTCGTACATCTGACGAAATGGGGCGGCGACGAAATTACCGCCCGTAGCGAGGCTCGCCTTCAGCTCACATTTGCCTGACGGAGTCGGGAAATTTCCTTCACGATGTGGCGCCCGTTCATCCGCGCTGCCAACGTTCAGGCGCGCGTAGCCATGCGTGCGCAGATAGTCGAGATCGATACCGTCGCACACCGGCGCGTCCCAGTCGATGAAGTGCTCAAGGCACTCACTGTCAGACCACTTGAATTCCGGTTCGTCGTAGCCCATCGCCGCCGCAAGGCGACGAAAGATTTCCCGATTCGACACTGCTTCGCCAGGTGCATCAGCACAGGCTTCGTTGTAGGTCAGAAAATTGTGCCCCCAGGCCAGAATAATGTCCTCCATTTCTGCGCCCATAGCCGCCGGCAAGACGATGTCCGCATAGACTGCCGTGTCGGTCAGAAAGTGATCTGCGACTACGGTAAAAAGATCGTCGCGCATCAGACCGTCAACAACCTTGTCGCACTCGGGTGCCTGAGTGACCGGATTCGTGTTCCATACCATCAGGGATTTGATTGGTATTGAGAGTTCATTCTCGCCCGTCAGGTCACGGCCAAGCTGCAAGTTGTTGAGTACCCGGGTGCCGACCGGAATCCAGTCAGACCGACAAATCGCATCGAAACGATACGGGTGTTGCCACACGGGCATCGCCAGGATGCCACCGCCAACGTGACGCCACGCCCCGGTCAGTGCGGGCAGTGCACACACGGCACGGATCGTTTGGCCACCGCCATGATGGCGCTCAAGCGCGACGCCGATACGTATCGCCGCGGTACCACTGGTCGCATATTCGCGTGCTAACTGGCGAATATCTCGTGCAGCTATGCCGGTGATTTCGGCCGCCCACTCAGGCGTGCGCGTCTTCGCCCGTTCTGCCAGCTCAGCGAAACCCTCGGTATGGTTTTCAACGTAGTCATTGTCGATAAGGTCTTCATCGATCAACGTGTGGATCATCGCCATGGCGAGCGCGCCGTCGGTGCCGGGCCGCGGTGCCAGGTGCCAGTCGGCCTCCTTGGCGGTTCGCGACGCGTACGCATCGATGACGATGACTTTGGCGCCGGCCTTCTGCGCCTCCTTAACGATATGCCAGTGATGCAGATTCGTGCTGACGCTGTTGCAGGCCCAGATTACGATCAAATTGGCGTGCCTGAAGCTCTCTGGATCCAAACCACCACTCGGTCCGTAAGTCAGCAACCACGCGGTTGCCGACCCTTCCCCGCAAAACGTTCGTTCCATCACACTCGCGCCCATACGATTGAAGAACGCGTCACCGCCATTCAGGCCGTGGACCAGCCCCTGGTGACCGAGGTAGCTGTAAGGCGCGATCGCCTGCGCACCATGTTCAGCGATGATTGATTTCCAGCGCGCCGCGATTTCATCGAGCGCATCCCGCCAGCTGATTTGCTCGAATTGTTTACTCCCTTTCGGTCCGGTTCGGCGCAGAGGATAGAGCAGGCGGTCAGGGTGGTCATGGCGCTTTTCGTAATCCTTTAGCTTCACGCACAAGCCGCCGCGAGTCATGGGGTGCTCGCGGTTGCCGCGCACCCCAACCAATTTGCCGTCCTCGACCTCGAACACCATTGAGCAGGTATCCGGACAATCGTGAGGGCAGCCACCATGATGTTTGGTTTTAAGAACTGCAGCCATGCTGAACTCCTGATCGGCGCGGCCACGCGCCAGGCAAGTCCGGCGCGGACCACCACAAGATTGCGCGGGGCAGCTATTGATTTCTCATGCTAACAGTAATCGAACGCAGGGCCCGGTCGTGCGGTCCTGCCGCGGCATTCACTGAATACGTAGCAGCAGATTGGGGGTGACAGGTCTGTGGCGGCGGCGAGATTCGTCGGCAAGATCCACGCTGAACTGTGCGGTCGGCGCGGCAACATTTTCGGTCGCACCGGGCGGTCTGAATATTGACAGCAGCCGATATTTGCACGTTACGTCGGTAATAGATTAGTATTTACAACAGTTTATATAATGAATTTAAAGCTATCTCTGCAATAGAAGTCGCGCGCCGAATCGAACGGCACCGTGCCCGAGGGGAAATCACCATGAAAGCCAAACCATCCCGACCGGGGACCATCCCGCGTCGTTTGACGAGCGCGACCCGCTTACTGACCAGACCTGGACCCGCATTGCTGGCGTCACTTCTGGCCGCCTCATCGCTCGCCAATGCCGCCGTCATCGAAGCCGTGCGTACCTCGAGCGACGCACAGCGCACGCGTATCGTTCTGGACACTGATAGCGCGGCCAATTACGCCGTCTTTACGCTCTCGAATCCGGAGCGCGTGGTTATCGATATCGATAATTCGAACGCCAATACGCTCGCGGCACAGAATTTTTCCGGCGGTCATAACGGACCTCTGACCGCGCTTCGCCATGCCAAACGCGGCGCTGGCGATCTGCGTGTGGTGTTCGATTTGTCGCGTAAGGTCACTGCGCAATCCATGCAACTCGGACCGGATGGGGGCTATGGCAACCGTATCGTCGTCGACCTGGTTGAACTTGGAGCCGGAGCCGGAGCAGAATCGCCGGATAAGGCACCCGTGGTCGCTTCGAAACCGCCCGCACGGCCTGCGGCTATCGCTGCCGGTGATGAAATGCTGACCGCACCGACGCCCGCGCCATCAACAATCACACCGACCCCAGTGCCTGTGCAGCAGGCACCAGCACCAGCGGTCGCCAGGACGACGCCATCGGCCGCGCTGCCTCAGCCCGCACCGTCCAGCGCACCGGCTTCCGGTGGCTCGGGGATCAGGAACATGTTCTCGCGCTTTGACCGCGCCATGGCGACCTTCGACCCGATTGGCAAACACGTCCGCCAGCCCATAGAACGTGCCGTGCCGCGTTTGCAGTTTCGCGGCTTTCTGCGCCAGTGGTCTGACGTTCTCCTCGAGCGGAATGGACCCATCGGCACCGTCAATCAGGATTTTCGTTTCTTGCAGCTGCAAAACCTGTTTGAACTTGAGACCAGCTACCACGTCGCCGATGGCATCGATATCAAGGGGATTGCCCATGGGCTATACGATGGCACGTACGACTGGCAGGATTCGCGCGGCCTGTACGCCGACAGCCTCGACCGCACAGCTGAGGTCTATAACACCAGCGAACGCGTGCTACGCGAACTTTACGTCAGTTATCGCAAACCCGGCTTCGATTTAAAAGTCGGCAAGCAGCAAGTCGCCTGGGGCAAGATGGACGGCCAGTTCATCGATATCGTGAACGGTATGGACCGACGTGAATCGGTGCAGCTCGAATCAGAAGATTACGAATTTCGCCGCCTGCCGACGTGGATGGCGAATTCGACCTTTTACTTTGGAGATACGACGGTCCAGACGCTCTATGTGTTCGACTTCGAACACGACCGCAACCCTCTGCCTGGCTCACCCTGGGCATCTCCGCTGGCACCGACTTCAACGACGAATATCGTGCTGCCGACCGACCGACCGGAAGCAGGCAATTTTTCCGATCATGAATATGGCATTCGCGTCGATCGCGCCGCAGGGGCGCTGACGTACGGGTTCATCTACATGTACGCCTGGGACAAAAACCCGGTCGAGCGTGTGCTTGGCACGAGCGTGCAGAATGGCAACACCGTGCTGCAGGTACGGGCTGAGCACAAGCGCTTGCATCACGCCGGTGCAACCATGGATTACGGCATGACGTTCCAGAACGTACCAGTGGTCGGCAGCCTGCCGACCGTGTTCCGTGTCGAAGCGTTGTATACCAACGGCGTACGCTTTGCCGACTTCGAGAAACGCGCCGAGGCGCTGGCTGGAAGTTCGACTGACGGCATGTCCACCCACGATACAGTGCGCGCCGCAATCGCTATTGAATTCGGCCTGCCGCATCGTACGACCTTGATTTTTCAGCCTTCGTGGTACCAAACGCTCAACCACAAGGAGGGGCTTGGCGCCGGTTTTGGCGGCGGCTTCGGCGACGAATGGAGTTTTATCCCGGTGGTATTTTTCTCACGTCCGTTTGCTTTCACCCGCGATCGTCTGAACATGGACCTCACCCTCTTCCCGCTCATCGGCGGGTCTGACAGCGGTTGGGGCGGCCTGAAAACCAAGCTGCGGATGACCTATAAATTCTCACAATTCGTCAAAGGGCATCTCATATATACCGGTTATGACACCGGTAGCAGCACTGACCTTTATGGGCAGTACAATCAGTGGGACAACGTCGGCTGGGAGCTGAGCTATGAATTCTGAATCGGGCAAAGGCCTGGGCCGCACACTAATCTATGGCTGCTTGCCTGGATTGTTACTCGTCACGTGTAGCGCGTTCGCTGCCGACAGCTGGCGCACGGTCGCCAATTTCACGGCCGAGGAACGCGCCTTGTACGACCCCGCGACTTCGACACCTCGGGATACCACTATCCCCTACATCCCGGCCGAACCGTATCCCTTCGAGGCGCCCTACACGGCCGAAGAAATGGGCTTTCGCCAAGCTGAGTTCGTCCATATCTCGCGCTGGGATTACCTCATGGTTGACGCCTTTGGCGTTGTCACGAGTTCGGGCTACATCAACCAGGGCGCGTCGGTCGGCTATATCGACAACCCGGGTCAAACCGGACTGATGGGCTATATCACCGGGACCAAGCCCGGTGAGGTCTACGGCAAGTGGGCGATGTATGACGTTTTCCCGCCAGAGTCTGAGAACACCCAGCAACTGTGGTTCCCGGCCCGTACAGACATCGAAAATCGTTCGAAAATGGACTTCTTCGTCTATTCCCCTTCGCTACGCCGCGTACGGCGGCAACCGGAGCCGCGCCGCGATCAGCGCTTCCCGGACAACTCGCAAACTTTCGACGACGTGCTGGGTCGCGACCCGTGGGAACTGGCATGGGAGGTCATCGGCAGCGATACCCTGTACGAAACGATGCGCTTTCCTTCCACCCGCCAAACCATCGTGCTGAACATTGACGGTCAGGGTTTCGTAGAGAAGCCAACCAGCAGTATCAAAATGATGGGCGACGACTGCCCGTATTACCGTGCCGATGGCGGCCTCGACGCGTGGGTGCTCAAAGCCACAACCAAGCCCGAGTGGCTGCCTGACTACAACGAAAAATACTATGTGCTGTGGCTGGAGAAGAACACCTTCTTTCCGCTGCGCATTGAAAAGTACGGCAAGGATGGTCGCCTTATGATGGTCGAAGAGCGCCTTGGCGACAAATCCAATCCGGCTCTGGGCGATTTCGGCTACGCATCATTTTCTTCCATGTACTGGAACGTCGACCACGATTTGATTGGCTATAGCTTCCACGACGGTCATACCCTGCGCGAATGGACAGATGAAGAAGTCGAGATGATTTTCTCGGCCGAGTTCATGCGCCGCGAATGGTTGATTGAACCAATCAAATCGCAGGTCCTGATCCGCGATCCGGCGGAATGGTTTTTGCGCCCGCACCTGTATCCGGAGCGCTTTCCGGGGCACCGCAACATGACCCTGTCGCCGGAAATCGATGCGCGCTATCGCGCTCAGGAAGCCGCCGGCCGGGTGGTTTTCGAAAGCGGTGGTGACCACTAAACTGTGCAAGCTATGCTGCGCGTCCTGGTGCTGGCGGCCCTCGTGGCCGGCCTGCTCAGCGCGTGCAGCGGTGAGCCTGAGGGCCGTTACGACTCCCGCGCAGGCGGCCCCTATCGCCTGACGTGGTTTAGTGACCCGCCTCGTCCGGTCGCGGGTCAAGTGACACAACTCACCTCGCAACTCCGTTACAGCCGCACTGACGAACCGGTCCACGATCTGGAAATCCTGCACGAACGTACGCTGCACAATTTCATCGTTAATCTGGATTTCTCGAGCTTCGCGCATATTCATCACGAAGATTTCGCGCCCATCGAAGAAAAACATCGCCGCACGGCAACGCTGAACTTCCCCTACACTTTCCCCACGCCAGGACGCTACCGTATCGTGAGCGAGTTCACGCATCGCCAGCGCAGTTGGTTCAAACATGCCGACATCACCGTCGGCGACATCCCCGCTCCCGAGCCAATCGATATCGACCTGAAGCGCGACATCACCGTACGGGACGTCTCGGCGCGGCTCAGTACCTCGCCAGCTCAGGTCGTGGCGGGCTTCGAGACCGAACTGGTGCTCGAATTGTCGCGCGCTGGCATGCCGGTTACCGATCTGGCTTTGCTGCTCGGGACTGAGGTCCATGTGGCACTGTGGCGGACTGACGGGCGCTTTTTTGGTCACACCCACAGTTACACCCCACACATGGCCAGCATGATGGCGGCCATACGTGAAGCTGCCGCCGACGGACAAACCCGTGCGCGCATGCTGAACGACATGATGGTGAAGATGATGAGCGCGCCCAGCGAGTTGGTGTTTGAGGGACCAACGATTCCGATTCACTACGTGTTTCCGGAGCCCGGCGTGTACGCCGTTTTCCTGCAGGCCGCGCCGGCCGGTGAGTCCACCGTGTTTAAATTCATGGTCGAAGTTGACGCTTACTCCGAGGGGATGGATACGACGATTCACTCCATCATCAACGCACCTGCGCACCAGCATTCCGAACGGCAATGAGGCGCACACTCGTCTGGCTGTTGATCGGTCTTTATTCTGCGGTGGTGCCTGCCGGACATGGACTGATGACGACCTTTAATGATGTCGAGCCGCTACCGGATGCGGGCCTCACACCGCTGCAATTCAGCTACCGGCTCGATCTCCTTGACGAGCAGACGCGTCTGCTTCTCACGCCGGCCAGCGCAGACCGTTATCCCCTCGCAATAGCGTTTGCCCGCGAAAAGCTTGCCGAGATAGAAGCGCTCGTTGTGCAGGATCACGGCAGTGCTGCAGCACCCGCTGTGGAGGCCTATCGCGCCTATCTCGATAGTGCTGCCGCAGCGGTGCTCGAAAGTCCCGCTGAGCAGCGCGACGCACGGGCGGAACATTTCGCCAACGCATTGCTTGAGCAACGCTATCTCATGTCGACCAACTACCTGGATTTGCCGAGTGACTCGCGGCCTGTGATTGGTGGCGTCATCGAGGTGGCCGTGACGCACTATGAAAACTTGACTGCGGTTTTACGCAAAGCGTTCAAAAAGGCGCAGTTCTTTAAAGAAGAAGAAGTGCGCTGGGCATGGGAAACGGCTCAACAAGCCGACCTTCAGGGACTCTAGGGCTAGCGGCGTCCATGCGGCGATGACGAGCCCCTAACAATGGCAGTTATCACTCGTCCTGCGCGTTACTTCGAGCACCCCGCCTCGCCGATCAAACTGGACCGCACAACATGTGGCTAAAGCATCGCGCAGCCGTATGCGCGCGCGCTGCACACGTGATTTCATCCCGGAAATCGACAATCCGAGCTGCTCAGCTGCCGCGCGCTGAGTCATCCCGTCGAGGTCGGTCAAAATGAGCACTTGCGCATCAAGGGGCGGCAGTTCCTGAATGAATGGCAACACGCACCCCGCAATCGATTGCTCGATGCCCTCGCCATCATCCGCCACGGCATTTTGCGTTTGCGCGTCGGCTGCCCATTCGGATTTGGTCCGCTGTTCGACAGCGCTGCGGCAGTGGTAGTCAGCGATGGTGTTCAGAGCGATACGCGTCATCCACGCAATCGGGCTACTCACCTCATCAAGCTCGGCCCGATGTCGGACTACTTTTAGCAGAATTTCACCAACGACATCTTCGACCGCTGGCGCAGCGACCCGCTTAGCCACTACCGCGGTCAAATGATCGATGTATTCCAGCCAGGGAAATTCCTTAGCGAATGTCACAGTCATTGGGCAAGTCTAGCCACAACAGCCCACACCAGCACGCGCAGTAACTGTATTTATCGGCTCGTCGTCGACAATTTCATACCATTCCCAGTGCAGCCCCTGGGGCTCGTGTGACCACAGCTTGTTCTGCACCGCATGACAGCAATGGGATTCGTGCTCAATCGACTCGAGTACGCCATCGTTGTCGAGCCGGCGTTCAAGCGTGGCCAGCTGTGCAGCGTTGCCGACTTCCACCCCGAGGTGGTTCAGCCGTTCCGGCGCGTCAGCATTCTCGAACAAGACCAGCTTCAGCGGTGGTTGTTCGATGACAAAATTAGCGTACCCCGGGCGCCGCTTATGCGGTTCCGTCGCGAACAGTTTGCCGTAGTAGGTCACCGCCTCTTCGAGATCGCGAACATTCAAAGCGAGTTGTAAGCGCATGCCATTTCTCCTGATGATAAATAGTCTTACCCATCAAGACGCAGCAGCTCGCAAAAGGACGCAAATTTGCTCGCACTCGATCAGATTGTGAGCGGGATGATCTCCAGAACACCGTCTCGCCCGATTTCGTAACACGCGCCGCACCGCCACGCCGGCACGCGGCGCGCGCTGATTCGCTGTGCGGCGCACACCGGACAACGATGCACATAACGCCGGCGCTTAGGTGCGCGTGCTTGCAGCAGGGCAATGGCCTCAACATCGTCAAAGCGGACGTGCGGGGGGAATCCCGCCGCGCGCATCAAGACCTGCCACTCGCGGCCGTGGGGCTTGATGTGGCGCCCAAACAGTTCGTAGGCGGCTAAATGGGCGAGTTCGTGGCAGAGGATGGAACGCACGTTGTATTCGCTCATTTCCGGCACAGCTGCGGCCAGCGTGATCAGCTGCTTGCTAGGGTAGCAGCGCCCGACGGTGCGAAACATGCGCGTAGAAAATTTGAATCTAACGGACGATTCAAGCTCGCGCAGCGTCCAGACGTCCAGCCAGTTTCGCGCATTGTCAGCGACGAGGGGCGAAAAAGCTTCATTAAGAGCGAGCATGGCCAAGCGAAAATCGTTGCAGTAGATGTGCGGCAGGGGAAATCCAGGGAACTATCTTAAGCGCTCTCAGGATTGCGTCCTATCGCCAGTGTAACCCTGACGAAAAAGAGCGGCACCCAAGCAAACTCCGCAGCCGGTCCAAGCTTACGTCGGCTCGTGAAAGCAGCCAGCTATTGGCCAAAAATAGCGCGCGATGTGTATAGTTCGCGCTGTCCGACCCCATTTTCGCTGTCGGACATTTGCCGAGCCGAAAAATCGCTCAGAACCGACCAACATCATTCCTATGACAACCCCGTACGAATCGGGGCGCACGTGCCAACTGGAGAACACCCACTGTGCCGGCTGAAGCTAGCAAAACCAGTGAAGGAGGCGCAAAAGACGAGCCGATATACGTCTTTGGTACCGACCATGCCGGACAACACAAAAGCGAGTCCGCGTTACTCGCCGTCACGCTGCACGGGGCCCAGGCCGGAAAAGGCAGCGGCGCGAGCGGACGCGCCTATGCGATCCCTTACCGCAACAGCACCGGCGAACTGCTGGCGCTGAATGTCATCGAAAATTATGTCGCACCACTGTTAGAGCTTGCGAAACACAATCCAAACCACCAATTTACTATTGCACGCTTCGGCTGCGAGGCTGGCGCGTATGAGGACGCGGTCATGGCTGAACTGTTCGCGCGCGCGCCGCGTAACTGCACCCTGCCGGGCCTGTGGAAACGGATTCTCGATGCAACGATTCCGGTCCGAATGATCTTGTTCGACCCGGCTGCGAACTTCAAAAAAACCGCATGGCAGAGGGAACTGAAACAACACATCGATTTGAACGCACCACTATGGGGCACAAGCACGGTCGATATCGTTAGCGTCGGCGCGCCGCGTACTCTGGCTGCCAACGATGCGGCGGCAAAAACGCTCGGGTTGAAGCATCGCATCATTGGCGCAAACGAAGATCGCTATGGCCGCAATGCCGCAATTGCTGCCGAAGCGCGCGCGATTTGGTACTCGACTCATTTGCTCAGCGTATTCGATTTCGACATGACCGCGCAGCCCTCACAAATCAGGATTGTCAGTGCCGCAACCCGCGGCGGTCTGACCATCCATCAGGTAGATACTAATCAGGTCCAGGTTTAGACCGCCAAGTTACCCGATAGCGCCCCGCTCCCGGGCGCTGAACGCCAGCGGTTAGCCAGGCGCATTGAGTCCCGCAAAGCAAGCAGAATAAACCTGATTTTCGCGCTCGCCTGCGATCCGAGCGGGCGGTAAAGCGTTCCTTAGCGGTGACGCGCGCAGGTGCGTCAACTCGCTCGACGGACGACAGCTCGGCCATCAGTCGGTCCGGCGTGTGCTTAGGCTAGCTCCGATTGGTAAATGACAACGGCTCGTTCAGCGGCTCGGATAAACGGTATTACGGGGTGGCGAACACCCTGGCCGCACCATAGGCGACCCACGCCGCGCCGCGCAGAGCAATTACTCGCTCGGCCAATAACGCGCCTTCAGTTGCCGCTTATAGAGCTTGCCATTTGGCAAGCGCGGCAACTCTGACTCGAAATCGACCGAGCGCGGGCATTTAATATCGGCAATCCGCTGGCGACAGTATTCGATAAGCTGAGCTTGCAAGTCGGCATCAGGTGCACGTCCTGGCACCAATTGCACAACGGCTTTGACCTCCTCGCCAAAGTCCTCGTTCGGCACACCGAATACTGCTGCGTCCAGAACGTCAGCATGGCCGAGGAGAATGTTTTCTGCTTCCTGCGGATAAATGTTCACGCCGCCCGAAATAATCATGTTGGCCTTACGATCTGTCAGGTACAGATAGGCTTCCTCATCGAGATAGCCCACGTCGCCCAGCGTGCCCCACCCGTCCCGCGAAAATGCTTCGGCAGTTTTTGCCGGCGCATTGTGATATTCGAAGTGAGGCGCATCGGCAAAAAACACCGTGCCTACTTCTCCTGGCCCCAGTTCGGCCCCTGCTTCATCGACGATGTGTAAAACACCATCCACGCTGCGCCCGACTGAGCCAGGATGAGCCAGCCACTGGGCAGAAGTGATATGGGTCGACCCTACACCCTCGGAGCCCGCGTAATACTCATGAACAATCGGGCCCCACCACGCGATCATCTCGTGCTTGGTCGCGACCGGGCACGGCGCTGCGGCATGAATCGCAATCCGATGCGTCGACAGATCGTAGCGCTTCCTGGTGGCGTCATCGAGGCGCAGCAAGCGGATGAACATCGTCGGTACCCATTGGCTATGAGTGACTTGGTAGCGTTCGATTAACGCCAATGCTTGTTCGGCGTCGAAGCGCTGCATCACGATACACGTCCCGCCAAACGCCAGGGTCGCCATGGTAAAACCGAGCGGCGCTGCGTGATAAAGGGGTGCCGGTGAAAGGTAGATGGTCGCCGGGTCAAACTCATAACGATCGCGAAATGACGCATAGCGATCTGGGAAATCATCGATCGCATCGCCGCTCAACGCCCGCCGAACACCCTTCGGATAACCGGTGGTGCCGGACGAATAGAGCATCGAACTACCGGTTGTTTCGTCGTCAATCGGGGTGGGCGGTTGCTCGGACAGCAGATCTTCAAGACGCTCGAAACCTGTGATTTCGCCGCCGAAGGATAGCCGGATAGTAGTTTTCGGTAAGCGCTCACCAAGGCGCTCCGCCTCAGATCGGTAACGCGCTGAGGCGATGAAAATACGCGCGCCACAATCGTTCAGAATGTAGGCAATCTCGTCCGCCTTCAAATGTGTGCTGATGGGCGTGTAGTAGAGGCCGGCACGTTGAGCGGCCCAACAAATTTCGAAAAAGCCCGTGCGATTTTCCATCCACAATGCAACCCCGTCACCGACCGCCAGGCCGAGGGCGCGGAACAATTGCGCGTGACGATTGGACTGTTCATCGAGCTGGCGATAGGTCATCGTCTCACCATTCTCAGCGACGACGTAAGCCAGCTTGTCCGGTGTGACGCGAGCGTGATTCTTCGGATGGATGAGCATGAGTGAGCAACGACGCCGTGAATTCGTCCCCAGCTTACCGGATCACGACACGGCGATTGCTTTGGAAAACGACGCTTGGGCCGGATTCAGTCGTACAGTCGTGTGGCCGACTCGCCTGAACTTCACAATTGGATTAATGTGGATGTCGCGCGGTGTCGTCCGGGGTTCGGCACTTTGACGCGACGCTCGCCTGCTGAAGCAACTTCCGTTGGCGGGCCCATTACCGGGGGAACACCATGGAATTTCTACCACGCGCGCTGTTCGGCGCATGCTTGTTATCGATTACCTGCGGCCTTGGCGCGGCTGAGCGCGTCGTCGATCCGCTGCAACCGGAACGACCGACTGGCGGCGACTGGCAGGGCTACAACAAAACGCTCGATGGCCAGCGATATTCACCACTGAAGCAAATTAACACCAGCAATGCCGCCGCCGTGGCCGAAGTGTGTCGCCTCGACGTCGGCGACCGCGGGTCGTTTCAGGCGGGCCTGATTGTCATCGATGACGTGATGTATGCCACTACCGCGACGGATACGTTTGCGCTTGACCCGGTAACCTGCAAGATCATCTGGCGCCATCGCATCAAACGTCAATCGATAGCGCCGCTGCCGGTCAATCGTGGCGTTGCCTACTATGGCGGTCGTTTGTTTCGGGGCACCGACGATGGGCGGGTGATCGCCCTCGACGCACGTAGCGGTACCCTGCTGTGGACCAACTTTGTCGGCAACTCGGCGCATGGCGAGATTGTCACCGGCTCACCCGTGGCATGGAACGGCATTGTCATCGTCGGCACGGCAGTCTCGGAGTTCGGTGTACGAGGTCGCGTGATTGCTTACGACGCGATTTCCGGGCGCGAAATCTGGCGCTTTCACACCGTACCGAAACCGGGCGCACCTAACTCGGAAACCTGGCGCAACACGGTCTGGAACGACACTGGCGGTGGTGGCGGTGGTACTTGGTCACATTTCGCGCTCGATCCATCGACCTCGGAGGTGTTTATTCCGGTCGGCAATCCGATCCCGGATTTCGTGCCTGCGGAACGTCCCGGGGACAACCTGTATACCAACTGTGTTCTGGTCCTCGATGCCCTCACCGGTGAACTCAAATGGTGGTACCAGCTCGCACCGAACGACGGCCTCGACCACGACCTTGCTGCTGCGCCGATTCTCTATTCCAACAGTAAAGGTGAGCAACGAGTCGCAGCCGGTGGCAAGGATGGCTACGTTCACATCATCGATCGGCGCAACCAAAAACTGATCGCGAAAACGGCGGTCACGAGCGTCGATGAGCCGGTTCGCACCCCAACGCCCGAAGGCATCAAGGCGTGCCCTGGACCTGCGGGCGGCGTTGAATGGAACGGCCCGGCCTTCGATCCAGAGCTCAACCGGCTGTTCGTCGGTTCGCTCGACTATTGCGCGCTGTTTATGAGCGAACCGGGCACCAAGCCTGATATCGGCGGCTACAACATGGGCGGAACCTGGACCGGCATTGGCAGTCCTCGCGGCTGGATTTATGCCCTCGACGCCGACACCGGCGCAGTGGCCTGGCGCTTCCACGCCGATCAGGCGGTTCTGAGCGGCATCACACCCACCGCTGGTGGTGTCCTGTTTGGCGGTGATAACGCCGGGACTTTCATGATCTTTGACAGTGCTACAGGCAAATTACTGAAAAGCACCGACACCGGCGGCTCCCTGTCCGGTGGTGTCATCACCTATGAGGTCGGTGGTCGGCAATACGTCGCCATGACTTCAGGCAATGTATCGCGCTCTTTGTTTGGTGCCGCGGGCAAGCCCACAATAGTGGTGATGGCACTACCGCAAGCCGTTGTCGCAGCGCTGGCGACCGATACCGGTCCCGATGCCGAGCGCGGTCAATCGGCGTTCAATACCTCGTGTGCGGTTTGCCATGGCACTAACGGCACGCAATGGAACAACATTGATATCAAGGCCGTGAAAAGCAAAATGACCTTCGACGAGTTGGTCGAGCTAATCAAGAATCCGCGCGAACCGATGCCGCGTGCCTTCCCGGAGCCCTTGAATGCAGAAGACGAGCGCACGATTGACGACATCGCCACGTTCATCATGCAATGGGAGTAGCGTGAGGCAGGGGCGTCATTATTGGAATGCCGCCCCTCCGGCGTGCACCCGCGAGCCCGGAATCGTACAGATAATGGGGTGTGAGCGTTGTGGCGCTTATTCAGCCTGCAGCTTGTGTTAATGCTCTCAGCCTATGGCGACATTAAACATAACGAAGCCGACTCCGCTTGCGCCCGAGCGTTGCGCGAGTACCCTGAGTCCGCGACTGAAGGGATTCGGATTGTCCAGCCGTACAAAGATGGCCGTCCGGGCCGTGCAAAATGGGTATCGTCGGCTCCGGCTGGATCAAGAAT
Source organism: Proteobacteria bacterium UBA981 (assembly GCA_002292285.1). Taxonomy (GTDB): domain Bacteria; phylum Pseudomonadota; class Gammaproteobacteria; genus UBA981. The sequence goes on along the minus strand of DBBP01000024.1, from coordinate 192,926 downwards.
GCTACGTGAGAGGCCGGAACGCTCAATCAAGCAGGGCGGGCGGACTCAAGCTTCGCCCGTGAAAAGTCCGTAAAATTCCCCCGACGTCCAGTTGTGAGTAACGCCACCATTTGCTTCATCCCGATGAGGTGTCAAAGCTTCCGAACGATGTAGCGCTGAATTTATCCTTGCTCGTGAGGAAGAAAGCCAGCCTCTCTGGTTATCCGTCGTCGCCATCTAAGCGATTGTTATTAAACAATATGTTGAGTGTCAGCGTAGTAAGCTCGACACACATAGAAATCCTCGACCAATCAGGCCGGGTGCTTGGGGGTGCGCGCGGCAATTAATTACGGTAATACCCCTCATCTGAAACGAAAGTTAACATTGTTTTTGAGCGCCAGGGGCTACACTTAGCGCGTCAGAAATCGTACTCCTTGGGATATGTCCGAAGGGCTCTTGTTGCTGGATGCCGCGCCGACGAGAAAAAAATATGAATAGAATCAATTTCGCTATCGCTCCCGCCATATTGGCACCGCTGTTGAGCTTATTTTGCACGCCTGCGTTTGCTGAACTAGGGGATCCGCCGTATTTCCAATTGCTGGGTGGTGAAGGAGACAGCGTCTCAATGTGCGGAGCGAGCACAAACGGCTCCAGCTGCACGGGTAACGGCACAGCAGTATTTGAAGTATTCAACGGTATGCCGACCGGCACCGGTGTCATCGACCCCTTCCTGAGGTTCCAGCACAATGAGGGTGACGGCGCACCGGAAACCTACGAAGCGGCCTACAACACCGACGCCCGGTCGCTGCAAAACGACACCGCGAACAGCGGATTCGTCAACCAGGCCAAAGACGAGAACCACTGGAACCATTCCATCCAGCTGGGTGATCTGCAGGATAACAACGGCTTCTACGAATTTTACCTCGACATCAATGAACCCGGCGCCGATAAATCTACAATTACGATTGATGAACTACAGTTCTTTATTGCGCATACCGGCGATATGAATTTCTACACGGCCGATGAAGCGACCACCGGCAATTCTGGCGGCGACACGCCTTCCCTCCCAACGGAAGGGAAATTGCAGAAAAAAGACGGTAACACGGTGGTCGAAACAGCTGAAAAAGTTTGGGACCTCGATTGGGAATATCACGTCGGCGACGCGTGTGCGCCTGAAATTAATGAAGTCGACGGCAACGGCTGTGGAGGATTGTTGATCGACAGTGTCAACGAAGCTGGCGGCGGAAATGGCAGTGGCGACTGGGATTTGGTAGTCCGCTTGTCGACATCGCTATTCGACGTTTCTGGTTACGATTCAACGGACTACGTTTACCTCTACAATTTCCTGGGCTCGGTCGATAAACATAACGACAATTTGTTTGAGGCAGAAGCTGGATTCGAAGAATGGTCATTCTTAGCGGCAACTGAGCCTGGCGGCGGCAATTCCGTACCGGAACCAGCGACCGCGGGCCTAATGGCGTGCGCGCTGTTCGGCTTCGTCAGAGGTCGGAAACGCAGGGCGACCACTATCACCTGAAAGTAACACTACAACGAGAGATTTAAGCCGGCTGACTGCCGGCTTTTTGTTCATTCCAACAGTTAATATACGAATCAGGTGGCGATTCGACACCCGGGATGAAAACCAACCCCATGGCAGTAATTTCACGCCCCAGTATTTTGCGAACGTTCATACCAACCTTCGTGTTGGCTGCCGTCTTCGCGACCAGCGATGTAGCGCACGCTGCGAACGAAGCAGAATTATTCGAAAACGCCGTCAGCCGCTTCAACAACGGCGACTATCCAGGCGCAATTATTCAGCTCAAAAATGTTCTGCAAACGGAACCCGATAATATCAGTGCGCGTGTTCTGCTCGGCCGGGCCCATCTGCAAAGTAGTTATGGTTCGTCTGCCGAAAAGGAACTTCTGGCGGCACTAAAGCTGGGCGCGGATCCGAAAGAAATCTATGGCGCGCTCGGCAACGCACTGCTTTTGCAGCGCAAGTTTGACGAGATTCTCGCGCGCCTGCCAGTAGACAATCCGCTCGAGCGGCCAACACTTGAAGTTCTCCTCATTCGGGCACGCGCGCATTTTGAACTCGGGCAGCTCGATAAAGCGGAAATTCACTTTCGCGATGCGGAAAGGCTCGACCCGACTGGCGTTGACCCGTCGCTTGGCCGCGCCCAGGTACTCCAGGCTCGAGGCGAACTTGCTAGCGCCAGCGATATTGTCGATGCAGTAATAGCCCGGGTTCCACGGAATTCTGAGGCTCTGTTCCGCAAAGGCGAGCTGTTGTCCTCGCAGCGAAAACTAGCAGAAGCACGAACGTATTACGATCGCGCTTTGTTGGCCAATCCAAACCACATCCGCGCGCGGATTGCCCGCGCCAGGGTGGCGTTTGACCTGGGCGATTTTGAATCATCATTGAGCGATGCCACACAGGTCCACCAAGCGCATCCGCGCGATCCGATTGCGGCATTCATTCGCGCCCAGTCAGCTGCTCGAACTGGCGATTTCGAACAAGCGAAAATCGCACTTGAGGCCGCTAAAATCAGTGTCACCTCCCTCGCCGATGACGAGCTGAAAAAAGACCCTGCAAGACTCCAGATAGCCGGCGTCATTCATTATCTGGGGCGTGATTACGATCGAGCGAGTCGTTATCTGTCCGACTACCTGCGCCTCAAGCCCTACCACCACAGCATGCGTCGTCTGCACGGGATGATCCAACTCGAACTCGGAGACCCGAAAGCGGCTGTATCTTCGCTCCACCCCCTACGCTCAATCTATCGAGAAGACCCGGAGCTATTAGCGGCTCTCGGCGATGCCCTGATGAGACTGGGGCGTTACGTTGAGGCGTCGAACTTATTGCAAAACGCCGTCGATATTGCGCCTGAAGAGGGTCGCCTCACGATGTCTCTGGCGATGAGCCACCTGGGTTCAGGACGCGACGAACAGGCACTGGCCGAACTGCAACGGGCCGCGAATCTCGGCGTCGACCGTGGTCGCTCAGGCATGCTGTTGACCATGGTCCAAATGCGCAAGAACAAACTAGACGAGGCAGTTATCAGCGCCAGCACATTGTTGGAAAAAGACCCACAGAATCCAGCCACACATAATCTGCTGGGTGCAGTGCATTTAAGCAAAGGTGATTACGATCGCGCGCGTGAGTTGTTCTCTGCGGCGATAAATCTTCGCAAAGACTATCCGCCAGCTCTGCACAACCTTGCGAAAATGGACCTCGTCCTCGGCAATGTTGATGCTGCCAGGCGCCACTACGAAAAGATTCTCGAGCGCGACGCACGCGACCCGCAAGCGTTGATCGGCATGTCTGACATCGCAGTGCAGGAGGGCGATCTGAAGCGAGCCATCGGATGGTTGTCCAAGTCCACTGGCAGCGTCGAAGAAGGCATTCAGGCACCGCTGCGATTGATCTCCTTACATCTGAAAAACGGCAACGACCTGGATGCCCAACATGTGGCGCGGCGCCTAGTAGAGAATTTCCCTGAAGACGCCCAAGCCAGTGAAGCTCTGGCTTCTGTTCAAGCCGCCATGGGACGCACCGAGTTTGCAGTTGTCACCTACCGGCGCGCAGTCACCTACGCCGGATTCGCTGGCCCGCAGCTCATGCGCCTAGCGCGAGGACAAATCGAAATTGGTGACTTCGAGGGCGCCCGCTTTACTTTGAGCAAAGCGATGAACTCTTACGTTGGTGAGGCTGCGTCATTTGCACGAACCAGGCTCGAAATCATCACGAAGCATTTCGACAAAGCGGCCCAGTTCGCCGCTGATTTCGGCGTCGCCTATCCAAACTCGTCAGGTGAATCGGTGCTCCGCGCCGAAATACTCGAGGCACAGGAAAAATACGCCGAGGCGATCAATCTCCTGCAACCGGTCGCAGCACTTGAGGCAGACAGTAGCCAGGCGACAGTTAAATTATTTGAAATTTTATTCAAAGCAGAACGGACAGCCGACGCCATCGCCTTACTTGAGGCACGAGCAAGCCAGTATCCCAACGACAAGATCTGCAAACGCGCGTTGGCGATGGGATATCTGGCCGTCCAACAGTTCGAAGCTGCGCGGGTGTTGCACGAAGAACTCCTCGAAGATCGAAAAGACGATGCTGCCCTGGTCGCCAACCTGGCACGCATCTATCAGTTGCTCAATCTCCCAGGCGCGCGCGCAACCGCGCAACGCGCTGTCGCGATGAAGCCTGAATGGAGTGTTTCACTTGAGACGCTCGGCTGGATTCTGGTCACCGAAGGGGATGTGGCTGAAGGACTTCAATATTTACGCAAGGCCCTTGCTCGCGATGGCAACGCGCTAACCCGTTATCATCTCGCCGTCGCATTGAACGAACTGGGCCGCGATGCCGAGGCGCGAACGGAGCTCGAACGAATCCTGAGAACTGATCCTGAATTGAAATGGATCGAGGACGTTCGAACGCTCCGTGCACAATTGGACTCGTAGAATCGCCCGCCACTCTCCATGAATGTTTCAAACATGGGGGAAAGAAGCTCAATTCGGACGGGCCGCGACACACGGAGTTGGGAGAAACGCATTGGCTCAATTCCCCCGACATCTTGGTGAGCAAATCGTAGCGAGTATCCAAGCCAATCCAACCGCCCCGTAAGGCGACTTGCGCAATGCCGCAGAGGTCACATAAATGCAAAAAAAAACGCCGACTACCAAGCCCGCCAAAGATACGCAGAACGACACCGATAACGATGCAGCGGATACCGGCAAGGCCGGATGGCTGCCGCCCCTGAAGCGCATGCGTTTCACGCTTTTCGCGGTGATAGCAGTGCTGTTGTACTGGCTGGTACGCGGCTGAGAGAGCTACACCGCATCCAGACCTGACCAGCCAGTCGGCGTCGCGGATACAGCCTGCCAATACCAAACGTAGGTTAGTCGCAGTCCGCGCTATTGCATCGCCGCCCGCCCATCACGACCATCTCGATACAACCAGCGACCGTCAATTCGCTCGAATTCGCTGATTTCGTGCAAACGCGTCGCGCGCCCGGCGAGCTTGTAGCGTGCGACAAACTCGACCGTACCGCGGCTATCTCCGGCGCCGCCAAGCTCGCTACGCAAAACCTTCAGACCCAACCAGCGCTGTCCTTGTGGGACCTCGAGCTCACTCGGACAAGTCTGCGGATGCCAGGTCTCGCGCAAGTAAGTGATGCGGCCTAATACGTAAGCGGCGTAACGCGAGCGCATTAGTGCTTCCGCGGTGGGTGCTGATGTGCCCCCATCGAGGTACAAGCCACAGCATAGGTCGAAGGATTCAGGCCCACCGCAAAGACATTTTGAGGAATCGATAGTCGACATCAGATTATCGCCATGAAGACAAAATCAGTTTCTTTGACTGTCCATCTATTTAAACGCCCTCAGCACATGTTCGACGAAAACCAGTCGAAGTTCACCGTTTTCACAGCGCTTTCCTCTGAGAGTTCTGAACATAATATTGATTAGCCGAACTACAGGGGTCCAGTTCGACTAGCTTGATAGTTTTTCGCATCGTGCAGTCCGGCCCGACAATGGACTACTCCGGCGAGCATACGTTCAGACTGTGTTCAGATCGCGCTGGCAGACTAAGCCTGCAACTGCATTTGGTCCAGTGAGCCAATCATCATGACGATGAAGTGCTCACACGATGACCACTACCCGAATACTAATCAGGGACAGAAATTTGTCGAGCATAACTGGCCCGACACCGGACACGGCTAAACCAAGCAAGGAATAATTTTGATGCCACTAAGAACACTCGCCGCTATCGCAATCGCACTCGTTCTCGGCTGGTCAGCTGTCGCGACCGCTGAAACTGACGCCAGCGAAACGCCTACCGTCCAGGCCGACAGCCCCGACAAAACTCGCGCAGCGCGCAAGGCACACCGCGAGTCAATGACCGATGAAGAGCTTGAGGCCCACAAAGCGAAACGAGAAGAGCGCCGAGAGTCGATGACCGACGAGGAGCGCGATGCGAAAAAGGCTGAGCGTAAAGCACGTCGCGAATCCATGACGGACGAACAACGCGCTGCCCGCAAAGCCAAGCGGCAAGCACACCGTGAGTCAATGACGGACGAAGAGCGCGAAGCACGCAAGGCCAAGCGCACAGAACGCCGTGATTCGATGACCGACGAAGAGCGCGAAGCACGCAAGGCCAAGCGGGAAGAGCGTCGTGAGTCGATGACCGACGAAGAACGGGCAACACGTAAGGCCAAACGGGAAGAGCGTCGTGAGTTAAAAGGTGGCGAGCAAGAAGCGCCTGAATAAACACGTCGTCCCGGGCTTCATAGTCGTCCCACGCACCGCGCAAAACTCAGTTCGGCGAAGCGTCTAAGCCGCCGAACTGAGTCACGTTCGACAGGCTACCAGGTCTCGACCCAAGGCCTCACCACCATCTCAAACGTCCAGGTCGAGCGGTGTTGGCGGTGCAGGTGCAGATAGGTGTCTGCGATGTAAGAGGGATCGGACATGTTGTCGTCTACCGCCGTCCCTGCCAGGCGATGCCAGCGCGAACCGTCTTCCTGAGTCCAACCAATCGCCGTGTCTATTGGCACATGTGCGACGTGAATACCTTTGGGCATCAGCTCACGCGCCATGCTCTGGGCCAGCCCGGCTTTTGCATGCGAAGACATCGCAAAAGCGCCGCTCTTGGGATAGCCCTTAAACGCCGCACTGGCATTGGTGAAAATGATCGTGCCACGGTGCTGGTCACCTTCCGGCGCGTCGCCGGCGAGCATACTAATTGCCGCCTGTTGACCGACCAGAAACGCGCTGAACGCAGAATTTCTCAACACATCGGCAACCAGGCTGGTATCAGCCTCAGTGATCTCCTTGCGGAAAATATCCACTGTTCTGCCGTCGATGTTGTGCACGACCAGGCGCGGACGCCCGAGGTCGGCTGTGACTGATTCGAACAGCGCGGCGACGGATTGTGGATCGCTGGCGTCGCAGGCGTACAAATTCACCTTATGCTCGGCCTGTAGCGTCTGCAGGACCGGCTTATCCGGCGTGCGTGCAGCGACTGCCACTTTCATACCCTGGCTGGCGAACAATCGCGCGCAGCTGGAACTGACGCCCGGACCGCCGCCGACGATTAGTGCGACCTCGGCATCGTTGTGAGAAGAATTAGCTTGGTTGGTTGAAGTCATATGGGCGCCCCGCAGAAAACAGAATGCCAGTTTAGCTGAGCACGGCCAGTGGAATCGCCATTATTTGTTCTCGTCGCCTACCCAGATGTCCTCGGCGTTTAATCCACCATCCGGAACATCAGCACGCCCACGACCATCACCACAATGCCGCTGAGCTCGATTCGGTTCAGTGATTCGCGGAAATAGAACCACGAAATCGCGATGGTGAAGAGCGCCTCAATCTGCCCAACCGCGCGCACATAGGAGGCGTTTTCAAGCGCAAACGCTGTAAACCAGCCAATCGAACCGAGCGCACTGGTGAAGCCGATGAAACTGATGATGCGACGATTTGGCCACAACTGCCGGAATACACGTGGCTCGCGCACCAGTAACCAGGCACCGAGTCCCAGCGTCTGCATACTTGTCACGACGACCACTGTCCAGCCACCTCGCCACAGAAAACTCCCCGGTTGCAGAATCAAAGTCGCCTCCCGAATCGCGAGATAGGACATCGTAAACAGCAACGCGCAAGCCAACGCCACCTGCGTGGCTTTGCCGAGCAACGCATCGCTCAGCGTCTCGCCGCTGGCAAGCAAGGTACTTGGGCCGAGTTTGCCAGCCAACATCAGCAACACACCGGCTAATACCACGAGTACGGCCAACCAGCCCAGCGGCGAGATCGATTCGGTGAAGAACAAGGAACCGATCACGGCCGTCATGAGAATGTCGGTCTTGGTCAGCATGCTGCCGACCGCGAAACTTTTCAGCGTAAACATGCGAATGAGTAACGCCGTCGCGAGGACCTGCACCAGCGCACCAAGCGCGCAATAGCCGAGATAAGCTGCGGTGAAGTCCGGCACGCCGCCGCCTTGCCAAAACAACACGAGGGCGAGGAACAGGCCAAGGATCGGCAGCCCGAACAACGAACGGACGTAAGTCGTGCCCATCGTCGACATACTCTGATTGAGCGTCTTCTGGGCAGCCGTGCGCACCGATTGCATCAGTGCCGCAAATACGCTGATCGGGATCCAGAGAAATTCCACGTTAGGTCCGTTTCAATACCAAGCGCGACAGTGTACTGGGGTTGATGGCGCGGCGGGATCGCCGGTCGGGGGGCGACCGCGCGGATGAGACCAGCCGGGGCGCGCTCAGGAGCGCGTCAAGACAGCGTCGACAAGCGGGCTGCGATAGCCATCTTCGCGCCAGGTGATGGGAAAAAATGATTCGTCCATATCGAGATCGTTGAAGCGCTTGTAGCGACTGTAGATCGGGCCCACGGAGGTCGGATGAAACTGCGCCGTATCCGCCATGCAGTGAACCACCAGCGATCGGCGCATGGTATCGCCGAGGTTGGTTTGCGACCCGTGCCACACCCAGCCGTGATGAAAAACAGCGTCACCAGCCTTGACCTCAATCGCGACACGCTGCGGGTTGTCGACCCCGGCATCGCGCGCCGCCTGCGCGGCGTCCACAAACGGCTCGTCTGGAGCATGAAACGCGACTTCCCGTCGCCCGGGGCCCCACTGATGGGAACCGCGAACATACTCCACCGTACCGCCACGAGCGCTGGTGTCGTCGAGCGCAATCCAGCAACTCACCATATCGTCCGGCACTACCCATTGTTCGTAAGCCGAGTCCTGGTGAAAGCCGATCGCACGGGCGCCAGGCGGTTTCCAGAACAAGTTGTCCTGATTCACCCGCGCTCCGCGCCAGCCGGCCAGGGTCGCGCAGGCACGCCCGATATCGGAACGCATGACCGTCACTGCCAACTGGGAGTCGGCTTTCCAGCTGTTGCACAGTTGTCGTGTCGCAGTCTCAGGGTCGCGCCCGGCGCGCCAGTTAACCTCATCAGGCATCACTCCGGTCTGGTATTCACCCGCAAACAGCGCAGCGATTCGCACGCGGAGATTCGCGACCTCGGCTGAGTCGACGAGCCTCTCGGCCACCACGAATCCATCGCGCCGGAACGTGGCGATTTGTTCGGAATTGAGCCTGACGACCGACATTAATGCGTGATCCGTTCTGGATACGGTGAATGTTAACCGCGCACCAGCGGAGCTACTACGCTCATTCCTCAGCGCACGCACCCACGCGCCTCGCCGCCGAACGTTTGGACCGGTACTATTTATTGCCATGAGAGATAGCCCTGTCCATCCTGTCGCCACGGCATTTGTGGCGTGGCAGTGCCGCATCCGTCAGCACGCCGTCCGCCACACCGACGGGCGCCCGTCGCTCGGCATGTGTCCGCAACTCATGGCTGAGGGCGGGCAGGATCTAGGCCGCTTCACCAGCGTACTTGTCAAACACGATGCCAGCGCCGATGCAGCTCACTTCCGGCAGATTTATCACAGCTCTCGCTCGCCGAAAGAGCGCTACGAAGCGGTTATGACGGCCGTTCAAAGTGCCTATTTCCAGCACCCGGACGAATTCTCTGACCGCCTGACCGCAACGTTCGCGTGGCCGTCCGAACGCGTCCGGGCAATACTCGAAACTCGCCACGGCACGGTGCATTTCGAGCAGTTCGGGCAACGTTTTAGCTTTCCGGCCACCTTCAGGCAGGTGCAGCAGAGCACACCCGAGTGGTCAGCGACTTACTGGCACAACGCGTTGTTCAACTCCGCATTGCCCGCGCAAGTTTGCGTGCTCGAATTGCTGCCGGATTGGTCAACGGCGATCTGCGAACCTGCTATTCCTGACCTGACCCCGCGCGCACGAATGTGAGGCCACCGGGGCTTGAGTCGAGCTTGCTGGTGGTTTACTCGGTGAAACAAAAAGTGCATCTTATGCAACCTGCGTCGAGCGCGGTTTAGCCTGCTAAACGGTCGCCAAAAGACACGGCAACGAGTGCCACTCAGCAGCAAGGCGCCGAGCCAGCAGCAGTTGCTGCCAATCGCGCTAGATTACGAAGCCGCCCGGGAGAACCAGCTATGCCGAATGAGACCGATCTGGAACGCTATGTGCACAGCGATGGCCGCGACGACCTCGTCAAACAGGTGCGCGCGAAAATCGATGAACTCGGTATTCGCTATGTCTACTATCAGTTCATCTCGGTCACTGGCCGCATCGTCGGCAAGGGTATCCCGGCCGACCACTGGGAACGCACCGCCGAGCGCGGCTTCCAGTTAGTTTATGGCGCGACTGCGAACCTGTTCGTCGATCGGCACGGCGACTACATCGGTTACGGACCTGAGGCGATGGAGCTGGTGGGTATTCCGGATCCCGAAACATTCTGCCAGCTGCCGTGGGACAAGCGCGTCGCGCGCGTGTTTTGCGTGTGTTTTCGCAATCGAGAAGAACGCGAGAATCCGGGTGCATTTCTCGACTCAGATTGCCGCGGCAACCTTAAACGTGCGCATGCCGAATTCCAGGGCAAACACCAACTGGATTTTCGCATCGGCACTGAACCGGAAATGATGTGGCTGAAACGCGGCGAGGATGGCAAGCCGGACGGCGGCTTTTCCAAACCCTACTGCTATCACATCGATCAGTTCGAAAGCCTGCGTCCGGTGTTTATGCAGGTCATCGACTACTGCCATGCGATGGGACTCGACATGATTCAGGGCGACCATGAAGATGCGCCCGGGCAGCTCGAATTGAACTGGACTTTCGATGACGTCGTACGGAACGCCGATCGACTCTCGACCTATCGGCAAATTTGCGCACAAGTAGCGCGCGAGAACAATCTTATTGCGTGCTTTATGTCCAAGCCCTTCATGGGCGTTTCCGCATCTGGCTGCCACCACAATATTTCTCTTTGGCGCGGCGGCGAACAGCAAATGAACCGGCTGCACCAGGACCCGCTACCCGGCATGGACGATGTCTTTACGTATCGCGGCGGCGGCGAGAATACGTTCATGCCGGATACCGATGACGTTCAGCGACCCGGGAAAATCGGCCTGCAGGCAGTCGGCGGCATCGTCAAACATCTCGGCGCCCTCACAGCCATCGGTTGTTCGACCGTCAATTCCTATCGGCGTTTGTGGGACACCGGATTTTGGGCCCCTGTATTTGCCGATTGGGGCTATCAGAATCGCACGACCGGTTTACGCATTTCGGCCCCTGGCCGTTTCGAGTACCGCGCGGTCGATTCGATGGTGAATCCCTACTTGATGGGCGCCGCGCTGCTGAACGCGTTCGACGACGGCATTTCTAATGACATCGATCCGGGCGAGCCAGAGAACCGCAACATCTATCAGGCGATGGAAGAAGGCAAGGAAGTCAAAAAATTACCCATGTCGCTGGGCGATGCGCTCAATCGGCTCGCGGAAGATGAGGTCATCAAGTCCTCCATGCCCGGCGACATGTACAAAATATTTCATTGGTACAAGAACGACGAATGGGAAAAATTCATGGCTACGGTCACCGATTGGGATGTCGAGACTTATCTCGACTGTCTGCCATGACAGCGTCGGGAGATTTCCCATGTGTGGCATAGCGGGCGTCATTCATCGCGGCGACGTCGCTGGCATCGGCAGCGAGATGACTTCAATGCTGCAGGCCATGAAACATCGCGGCCCGGACTCGACTGGGTTTGCGTTGTACAGCGCACCGCGGACGGAACAGAGTTTTGTGATGCGCTTCAAAGTCGCGGAAGGTGCAGAAGCACGCAGCGGCTTCGCCATTCACGAACAAATGGTGGCGCGCAAACAGGAAGTTGACAAGCGCCTGGCAGAGCTCGAAGTCGAACTGACAAGCGTGGGCGAGGCGACTGAATACGCGTTTCGTTACGAATTCAGCTTTGCTGGAGATTTGCGCCGCCTGGCGAGCTATGTCGAAGACATTGAAGGCGTGGAAGTCCTATCGATCGGCCATGCACTGGAACTCGTCAAAGACCTTGGCGACGCGACGGTAGTGAGCGACCAATACCAGCTGCATGGTTTCAGCGGCACTCATGCTATCGGCCATACGCGAATGGCGACTGAGTCCGACGTTGATATTCGCTCGGCGCACCCCTACTGGGCTTACCCCTTCTCTGACGTCTCGGTGGTGCACAACGGGCAGCTGACGAATTACTGGAGCATGCGCCGCGACCTGGAACGCCGCGGGCATCGGTTCATGTCCGATTGTGATTCCGAGTTGATTGCGGTCTACATCGCCGATGCCATCGACCGCGGCGAAAACCTCGAATCGGCCATGCGGCGCTCAATCGAAGAACTCGATGGTGTGTTCACCTACCTGCTCGCGACCTCTGATCAACTCGGCATGGCCAAAGACGTGATGGCCGCCAAACCAATGGTTCTGTATGAGGCAGACGATATTGTTGTGCTGGCGTCTGAAGAAGTCGCCATCCGCAGCATCTTCGGCCGTGAAATTGACACTTTCGATCCCTATGAAGGCGAGGTCCGCGTATGGCAAACCTGAGCGAGGATAAATCCCATGAGCTCGGCATGCACACCGAGCAACTCAAGGGTCGCAGCCAGCAAGTTTTCTTCTCGGCCGCTGCGCATGAGAACTTCAGTCAGCCGTTCGCCTATGACGTCGACATCAATAAACATGCAGAGATTGACGCGGAGAATCTCGCTACCGGGGAGATCAATGATCAACTGCGGGAGCTAATGAAAAGCGGTCACGGCAGCATCAAGATACTCAACCCGGGCGCCAAGCACAGTATCGCTGTCGGCATCCTTAATCGATTAAATCTGGTTTTGGAAGGCAGCCTGGGCTATTTCGGTCTGGGCCTGCTTGACGGGCCAAACGTACGCGTCACTGGTCGCGTCGGTTGGTCGTGCGCCGAGAACATGATGTCCGGCACGGTTGTCATCGAGAAAAACGCCGGTTCGACATTCGGTGCTGCGATTCGCGGTGGCGACCTGATTTGCAGAGGCAGCGTTGGCGCGCGAACTGGCATCGATCAAAAAGGTGGCACGATTCTGGTTGGTGGTGACACCGGCGCGTTCTCGGGCTTCATGATGCAGCGCGGTCGGCTGGTGGTTCTTGGCGACGCAGGTAGCAACCTTGGCGACTCGATGTACGACGGCACCATTTATGTGGCCGGCAAAATAAAGAGTCTTGGCGTTGATGCCGTCGAGGAGCCCATGGGTGAGCTCGACGTAGCGTGGTTGCAGCGCAAGCTCGATCTGTACGGACTAACGGCCCCCAATGGGCTGGCTAACATGACCAAGATCGTGTCCGGCAAGCAATTGTGGAACTACGATAATTTGGAACCCTCCGAGAAGAAGCTCGTACTTTAGGTCCGCGCTAAGGAAATACGCGATGTCACAATCAGACGACGATAAATACGTTCTCGGCAAGAGTCCGATCTTCACCGAAGAGGTGATCAACGATATCCATGTGAAGTCCGAACTCGGGCGCTATCGCATGCGCGGCTTCTCGATGTTCAAGAAAGTACCGGGCTGGGACGACCTGACATTCCTGCCAGGCACGTTGACGCGCTTCGTGATTGAGGGCTATCGCGAAAAGTGCGAAACGAAAACGGTCATCGGTCCACGCTGCAAACGCCCATTGGTATTAGACATTCCAATCTACATTACCGGTATGAGTTTTGGCGCGCTGTCGTATGAAGCCAAAACCGCGCTGGCACGTGGCGCGACTATGGCTGGCACCGCAACCTGCTCGGGCGAAGGCGGCATGATCCCGGACGAGCGTCGTTACTCCTCGAAATGGTATTACCAGTGCATTCAGTCGCGTTACGGTTTCAATCCGCAACATCTGCGTCTCGCCGACGCCTGTGAATTTTTTATCGGCCAGGGCTGCAAGGTCGGACTCGGTGGCCATTTGATGGGTCAGAAAGTGACCGATCAGGTAGCGGAAATGCGTTCTCTCCCGGCCGGGATTGATCAACGCTCACCGGCACGCCACCCGGATTGGTTGGGGCCGGACGATCTGGCGTTGAAGATTCAGGAAATACGTGAGGCGACTAACTGGGAAATCCCGATTCAACTCAAACTCGGCGCGGCGCGCGTTTACGATGACGTGCGGATGGCAGCAAAAACTGATCCCGACGCGATCTACATCGACGGTATGGAGGGCGGCACTGGCGCCGGCCCGCACCTCGCTGCAGAGGAAACCGGTGTACCCGCGATCGCTGCCATTCGCCAGGCGCGACGTGCGATCGAGGATGCCGGCAAGAGCGGCGAAGTGACTCTGATCTACGCCGGCGGTATCCGCAACGGCGCCGACGTCGCCAAAGCGCTCGCCCTGGGTGCCGATGCTGTTGCGATTGGTCACTCGGCGTTGATGGCCCTGAACTGCAATAAGGACATTCCTGAAGCCGACTACGAAAAAGAAATCGGCGTACCGGCCGGCTCCTGCTATCACTGCCACACCGGTCGCTGCCCGGTCGGTGTTGCGACCCAGGACCCGGATTTGCGTGCACGCCTGGACCCGGATGCGGCCGCTGAACGTGTTTACAACTTTCTGCACTGCCTCGCCATCGAATGCCAGATGATGGCGCGCGCCTGCGGGAAGACCAATGTGCACTCACTGGAACCAGAGGATTTAGCCGCGTTGACGATGGAAGCTTCAGCAATGGCACAGGTTCCTTTGGCAGGTACTCAACACACCGTCGGCCATCCCGACATGACCCGGTTCTGAGCGCGTGTTGCGCAAATCGGCGGAGACGCACACATGACGGAAAAATCGACCAGAGACATCGACCACTACCTGAATTCAGACGGCGTCGATTCGGAGCGGGAAAAACTCATCGGGCAGACGATTGGCTATCGCTACGACGTCAACTTACTGCCCGATTACGAGCGCTTGACGCCTTATCTCGCGTCCTACCTCGAGTACATGGGGTGGCAGGATCTGAACTGGCTGGAAGATGTGCACATGGGTTATGAAGAAAATCGCGCTGCGGTATTCGATCGCAACATCAACGGCTGGGTCACCGTGCCACCAGACATCGAACTTCCGGACAATCAACAAGACCGCGACATGATAGCTCGTGAATTGCTCGTCAAATTCCAGATGTCTGCCGATCATCCGCTGGTCGAATTGCGCCGCGCGTACGAAAAATTCGAATAAGACTCCGGCGTCGCTTGCCTGTGATTGTCGGGTTAGGGGCGATGGCGACGGCCACCGAGCATGCGCTAAAAACACGCATCGTGCCCGGAACGCTGCTAAGGACGGCAGCAGACGCGTTTTCATATCCGCCGGCGGGGAACAGTTTGCCGAGATGACGACAGCTACGAAGATCTGACCATGGCACTACGCCTGCTCAAACATGCCTTTATCGAAGATTACGCGGAACCGCGCTGGTTCAACACGCCGCCCGAATTAAAGAAAACCTACGATATTGTGATAATCGGCGCGGGTGGACATGGTCTGGCGTGCGCACATTATCTCGCCCGGGATCATGGCCTGCATAACATCGCCGTCCTCGATGCAAGCTACATCGGGGGTGGCAATACTGGCCGCAATACCACCATCATCCGCTCGAACTACCTCACCCCGGAAGGGATAAAGTTCTACGCCGATAGCATGACGCTATTCACCGAGCTGTCGGACGATTTGGAAACGAACATATTCTATTCCGAACGCGGCCACTTCACGCTCGCCCACAACGAATCAACCCTGCGTACTTCGCGCTGGCGCGCCGAGATGAACAAGTTCTACGCGGTCGATAGTGAAGTTGTCGACCCCGACGAAATTCTGCGCACCTGCCCGCAGTTGCGCATCGACTGCGGGGGCAACCATCCCATTGAAGGCGCACTGTTTCACCCGCCAGGCGCGGTTGCGCGCCACGATGCGGTGGCCTGGGGCTACGCAAAGCAAGCGAGTAAGCGCGGCGTGGAGATACATCAACACACGCCCGTCACGGACATCCTCGTTGAAAACGGCCAAGTCACCGGGGTCGTGACCCCACGCGGCACGATTAGCACGCGCAAAGTCATGTGCGCGGTCGCCGGACACACGCCGGAGGTCATGGCGATGGCTGGCCTGCCTAGTCCGATCGAAATTTTCCCCTTACAGGCCTGCGTCACTGAACCGATGAAGCCATGGCTGGATACCATCATCGTGTCAGGTAGCCTGCATTTGTATGTCAGCCAGAGCTCGCGCGGCGAACTGGTTATGGGGGCGGCGCTGGATCCGATGGAATTACATTCCCGGCGCTCGACGTTTGAGTTTGTCACTGGCCTGTGCGATCAGGTACTCGATTTATTCCCGTTCCTGGGCGGCGTGAAAGTGAATCGCCAATGGGCAGGCATGGCAGACATGACCCCGGACCTCGCGCCAATCATGGGGACCACGCCGATCGAAGGTTTTTATCTCGACGCGGGCTGGGGGACTTATGGCTTTAAAGCGACCCCGATTGCCGGCTTAACCATGGCCAATACGGTCGCGGAAGGCATCGACGATTCACGCATCAGGGCGTTCTCGCTTGGGCGCTTCGACGACTTCAACCTGGTCGGTGAAAAAGGCGCGGCCGCAGTCGGCCACTAAATAGCGATGAAGACAATAAATTGCCCCCTGCTGGGCTGGCGCCCGGTCAGCGAGTTTACGGCTGCAGGCGTGCTCGAGCCGGAACCGGCCGATCTCGGCGAGATGTCCGCGGCGCAATGGGTATTCGAGCGCAACAACGTCCCCATGCGACGCACCGAATGGTGGTATCACGGCGCGACACAACTGTGGTTTAAAGTACTGCGCGATACCGCGACTGACACGATCATTGACGTGACCACAGCACGTGACTAGGCGGCTTCCCCCCCGCACCGGCGAGTGGATAGACCGCAATGAGAAGGTCTCGTTTCACTTTGAGGGTGAACGCGTTGTTGGTTTTAAGGGTGATGTCGTCTCGAGTGCATTACTGGCCAGCGGCCACCGAACTTTAGCCCGCAGTTTTAAATATCATCGACCACGTGGCGTGCTGTCGTTCGCCAATCACGACGCAAATGTGTTGCTCGAGCATGATGCGCGCACACACATCCGCGGCGACGTAGAACTGGCGGAAAATGGACGTCGTTATCGCGCGGTCAATACCTGGGGCGGCCTTAAGTTCGACCGCTGGCAGCTGATTCGCCTGCTTGCACCGTTCCTACCGGTGGGTTTCTATTACAAAGCTTTCTATCGGCCACGCTTTCTGTTTCCGCTCTGGGAGCGCCTGATTCGCCGCGCGGCCGGACTCGGCCGCGTTGATTTCAACGCATCAACCGAGCGCCAGCCGCGCCGCCATGATTATTGCGACGTTTTGATTATCGGCGCTGGCGCCGCCGGCCTCGCCGCCGCGCACGCGTTAGCTGATAGTGGCCTGACAGTCATGGTGAGCGACGAAAATCCGCGTTTCGGTGGCAGCCTCGATTACCTTCACAGCAACGATGACCACGCTCAGGCATTCAAACACGAAGCGCTGCAGGCGATTGAGACAAGCACCACGGTCAAGACGTTGCCAGGCTACTTTGCCGCCGGTTATTACGCCGACAACAGCGTAGCGCTGGTTGGCCCGGATGGTGTTCTCTACGTTCACGCGCGTACCGTCATTGTCGCAACAGGGGCATACGAACAACCGGCGGTGTTTCGCAACAACGACGCCCCGGGGGTAATGCTAGCCAGTGCCGCTGCGCGGCTCGCGTATCGCTACGCAGTCGCCCCGTTCGAAAACGCCTGCGTGATTGCTGGCAACGACGATGCGTATACGACGGCCCTCGAGCTGCAACATGCCGGCCTAAGCATTAGCGCCGTGATTGATATTGGCGATCCCGCAACCTGCGCAAGCCGCGCAGCGGCCGCCATCGCGGCGGGAATCCAGGTCATCCCGAACGCCGAGATCAGCCATGCCGACACGCGGCGCGGGGAACTCGCTGCGATCGTTATCCGCTGCGGCACTGAGCGTGCTGAGCAACGCATCGAATGCGATGGCGTGTTGATGAGTGTGGGCTGGGTACCCGCTGCCGGTCTGCTGTATCAGGCAGGTGGGAAAATCGACTACGACGACGTACTCCAACAGGTGGTTCCAACCACACTGCCGGACGGCGTGTTCGCGGCTGGCCGGGTGAATGGATTTCATGAACTGTCCGCACGCGTTGCTGATGGGCGCGCGGCAGCCAGTGAAGCAAGCACGTATCTCGGCAGCACCGTGGCGCGAGCCAACCGCCCTTCTCGAGCGCAACACGCGCACTCACACGCTTACCCGATCTCTCGCCATGCGCGCGGCAATGAGTTCGTCGATTTCGATGAAGATATAGTGGTTGGCGATTTGGAGACCGCGTGGCGAGAGGGGTTCGATTCTGTCGAACTGATGAAGCGCTATTCGACCATCGGCATGGGACCGAGTCAGGGCAAGACATCGAACATGAACGGCGTCCGCGTGCTCGCGCGATTGAACGACCAGGCAGTGGGCGCGATCGGTGTCACCACCACCCGACCGTTTACCCATCCGATTGCCATGGGTAAGCTGGCCGGCCGGCGTATACGGCGCCAATGGCGTACGCCAATGCACACGTTTCACACCGACCACCACGCCGATGTCACCGAAGCCGGCACCTGGTTACGGCCGATGAGTTATGCCGCCGCGTCTCCGGCCAGCGCGGTGCATCGCGAGTACCGCCAGGTTCGCGAAGCCGTCGGCGTAATCGATGTCTCAACGCTAGGCAAGATTGAGCTGTTCGGGCGCGACGTGATCGCATTACTGGAATATGCCTACACGTGTTCGTTTGACAAACTCGCGCCACATATGTCGCGTTATATTTTCATGGTCGATAGTAGTGGCTCGCTCGTCGATGACGGCGTTGCGGCGCGCTTTAGTGACGAGCATTTCTATATCACCGCCACCAGTTCGCATGCACAGACTGTGGTCCGCCAGCTACAGCTGTTTGCTGATCAACTCGCGCTCGAGGTGACGATTATCGATCGTACTTTCCAGGTCGGTGCAATCAACCTGGCAGGTCCGCGCTCACGCGAGGTCCTCGAACGCCTGACTGACATCGATGTAAGCGATGCGGCGTTCCCTTATTTGGCCGTACGCGGCGCTACTGTCGCTGGGGTTTCGACCCGCTTGCTGCGAGTCGGATTCGTCGGCGAACTCGGCTACGAGATCCACGCGCCTGCGAACAGCTGCATCGCGTTGTGGCAAGCGCTCATGGAAGCCGGCGACGAGTTCGGTATTGCGCCTTTCGGCGTCGCGGCCCAGCGTCTGCTGAGACTTGAGAAAGGCCACCTAATCTTCGGCCAGGACACCGACGGGATGACGAATCCATTTGAAGTGAATTTGGGTTGGGGCGTGCGGCTCGGCAAAGAGCGCTTTGTCGGCAAGCACGCGCTGGAAGTTCTCAAGCCGCGAGATGCGCGCAAATTGATCGGTTTCGAACGTGTTGAGGAATCCGACGAGCCCCTGCGTGAATGCAACTTGATTATCGAACGGGGTGGTCTGGTCGGGCGTGTCACCAGCGTCGAATACAGTCCGCATCGGGGCTGCGTTATCGGTCTAGCCAGCGTAAGTTCAGAACTCTCGACATCTGCTCGCGTACTCCAGGTTCTGTTGTCGAACGGCGAATACGCGCCTGTGAAAGTCGTTGAACTGCCGTTCTATGACCCCGGCAATACACGTCAGCAAGCTGAAAAGCCGCCGGCTGCCCAAGCATGAATGCGCGCCGACACAGTCCCGTCCTCGACCTGTATGCACACCCGACCGAGCGCGGTGAGTATTTTGACATGAGTGTCGCGGTCGGCGGTCAGGACATAGATCCGGCCCGGCTCGCGTTGATTGACATTAGTCCCGTACCGAAACGGCTTGTCGCCGGTGTCGGCGCTGCGGGCTGGCTTATGCAGCATTGTGGCGAAGTACCGAAGGATTTGTTCGACTGCGCAGACGCTGGGGCCGGAGGCACTGTCGTGCGATTGCACTATACCCAGTACCTAATCGTCGGCGGCCTGGATGGAGAATGTTTGCGCACTGCGCTCACAGCCGACGATAGTGCCACTGACGGGGTCTTGTTGTTGCCTTACGAATGCGCTGAATTCGCACTGCTAGGTGCCGATCTCGACCCTCTGTTTAATGAGCTGAGTGCCTGCAATCCGGCCCTGCTACAAGCCGATCGATGGCTGGCAACCCGCTTCGCCCATGCCGAAGTCGGGTTGCGCCTGATTACCGTGCCCCAGCCCCACCTGCGTGTTGTCTGTAGCCCGGCAGACGCGCGTTTCTTGTTTGAACTACTCAGCACCCTGGTAGCAGAACACGGAGGTTTGACGACCACCCTCGACGCTTACATCCGCTTAATCGGTGTTATGACGTAATCGCCAGGAGCGAACTTCGACATGATCACAAAAATTTCAATCGCTCTCGGGGCATAACCCAACTGTGTCTCGGCAACCACAGGAGCCTGATATCGTCGCTGAAGCCTTGCCCAGCGAACCTGGCGAAGTGGGTATCTATATCGGCGCAGTTATTCGTCGCAGCCGCCGTCAGCAGCATCTTACGATTCAGGACGTCTCGGAACTCGCCGACGTTAGCCGTGGCATGCTCAGCCGCATTGAGAACGCCCAGGCTACGCCAAGCCTCGATGCTTTGGCGCGCATCTCGAAAGCACTGGGACTAACGCTCACCAACCTTTTTAAGGACTTTGACGCACCACAAGGCGGTGCAACCTACGTGCCCAAGGGCTCTGGCATGGATGTCGCCAGGCGCGGCACGAAGCGCGGCCATACGTACGAGCTGTTGTCCTACGACCACGGCCCAAAGAAACGCATTGAACCCTTCCTCATTACCCTCGATGATGAATCAGAGACGTTCCCGAGCTTTCAGCATAAAGGCACCGAGTTCATGTACATGCTGAAAGGCAAGATAGAATATCGTCACGGTCGCCAGACTTACGTGCTGAAGCCAGGCGACGCGATTACGTTCGACGGCAATATCCCGCATGGGCCGGAGAGGCTTATCGCCCTGCCCATCCAGTTTTTATCGATCATGTACTACGGTGAAGAGGAAATCTGAGCGCTGGTGTATGCGCGCGACGGGATTGGCAACGGTCATGCTGTCACTTTACAAGCAGGTGGATAGCGACAAAACGGATTTTCACTCGCCCGCTTTACTTAAGCAGGAGAACACTGATGGACAATGAACTGTCGTCACTGACGATCATCTTTACTGAGTTTTACTACTGGGTCACGGTCGTGTTCATGTTTCTGATCCACGTCGGCTTCTGCGTCTATGAAGTGGGTGTATCGCGACGCAAAAACCATCTCCACACGCTCATGAAAAACACCATGATTGTGCCGCTTGTCACTGTGACATTTTACTTTTTTGGCTGGTGGATCTATTTCGCATTTCCGAATGGTCCCGGTGTAATCGGTGGTCTGATTGCCGCGCCGTGGGCGGTGCCCTGGAGCGAGCTCATGGGTGCCCACTTGGGCGGCGCGCCCGCGAGCGACGCGGTCAGCGCGGCAGATACAATTTACTGGGCGCGTATCAACGGCGTTTTCTGGGCGGCGTTTTTACTTTTCTCATGGACCGCTGCTTCAATCGTATCGGGCGCGTGTATCGAGCGCATTCGTTCCGGCGCGTTCTGGATCCTCGCAGTGCTCATCGGTTCGGCGCTATGGATTATCGATGCCGCCTGGGGCTGGCATCCGGATGGCTGGATGGTGCAAAAACTCGGCTACCACGATGCCTACGCCTCGGGCGTCATCCACGCCATCGCAGGCGGGTTTGCGCTCGGCGTACTGACCGTGCTCGGGCCACGGATTGGCAAGTTTCGCGCCGACGGCAGTGCGCGCATTATCCCGCCGGCCAACCCGTGGTTTGTCACGATCGGATTGTTCCTGATTTTTACCGGCTTCTGGGGTTTCTACGCGGCCTGTAACGTTCCGATCATTGATATCCAGTCAGGCGACGGCGTATTTTTCTCGGCGACCAACATCTATCTCGGACCGACCAGTCTGTCGGCAATTACGTTCAATTTTCTGATGTCCCTGGCGGGCGGCATGATGATGGGGTACGTGGTGTCGCGCGGCGATCCGTTCTGGACCTATTCGTCTGGTCTCGCCGGCATCATCGCCGCCTCGGCGGGCAACGACTTGTACCACCCTATCCAGGCGATGCTGATCGGGGCTGCCGGGGTCATGTTCATGTATAAGATGCATTACTGGGTAGAGCGTCGGTTCAAGATTGACGATGCTGTCGGCGCGGTCGCAGTACACGGCTATGCCGGCTTTTTCGGGGTCGTCGTTGCCGGCTTCATGCTGTGGGGCTACCCGGCTTCGCCCAATCCGGACTATGCGGTTATTACGCCGTGGGGACAATTAGCCGGGGCAGTAATCATGTTCGGCGTGCTCGGCTTCCTGCCGGGTTTCCTGGCCGCAAAAATATTGGCCGCGTCAAACATGCTGCGCATACCGCGCGCAATCGAACTGGCCGGTCTCGACTTCAAACACGAACAGCAAGACGAGCAGCACAGCAGTGAAGTGCTGGCGGCCGAGGCGACCGAGGGTCAGGGAGTAAACTCATGAGCACAGCGAGTTTTGAAAACTTTGCCGGAACCATTGCCGATATCGGTCCACTTTACCCATTCGTCGGTAGCGAAATGATACTCGTCATCGTCGCCGTCATTTTCTGGTTGTGGTGGCACGTGCAACAGCTGCGCGCCGAACAACGCGAATACGACGAGGAAATGGACGGCGGTGACGGCCAGCAACAGAGTGCCCAATCGGTCCATCGAGATCCGAGCTCGAAGTGAAGATTCTCGCCCGGCTAACGCACGAGAACCCGCCGCTATGCGGGCGCGCGATGCCAGGGTCGCGAGCCGCACAACGTATACCTATAAAGACCTGCAACTGAATCGGGACAATGCTGCGATGACTGATATTCTAGATGCCTTCCGCGCCATCCTCGACGACACCGGCGTACTGACCGGTGAGTCCGTCAGCGAACGCGTCATGCACCCGTGGTATCCGCGTCCCATCGAGGCGTTATGCATTTTGCGCCCCCGTACCACCGAAGAAGTATCGGCAATCCTGGCACTGTGTCACGAGCGCGGACAGACCGTGATACCGCATGGCGGCCTGACCGGCCTGGTACAGGGCTGCAACTGCGGCCCCACCGATGCCGTGCTGTCGCTCGAGCGGATGAACGCGATTGAAGACTTCGACGCGGTCGGGCGCACGGCCACCGTGCAGGCCGGTGTGCCGCTGCAAACCCTGCAGGAGACCGCCGAGGAACAGGGACTGATGTTTCCACTCGATCTCGGTGCGCGCGGTTCGTGTCAAATTGGCGGCAATGTCTCGACTAACGCGGGTGGTAATCACGTCATCCGCTTCGGCATGACGCGGGACAATGTGCTTGGTCTGGAGGCCGTGCTGGCCGACGGCACCGTCGTCACGTCAATGAACGGCATGATTAAGAACAATGCCGGCTACGATTTGAAACAACTGTTCATCGGAACCGAAGGCACGCTTGGGATCATTACTCGCGTGGTGCTGCGCTTGCGCGAAGCTCCAAGAGTATTCCACACCGCTTTTGCAGGTTTTGAAAACTTTAAACAACTGAGTGAATTTCTGCGCTTTAGTGACCGCGAGCTGGGAGGTGCACTAAGCGCATTCGAGGTGATGTGGGAAGACTACTACGAACTCGTCACAACGGCGCCGGCTGAGAACACGCGCCCGGTGCCACTCGACTATCCACTATATGTACTCATTGAAGCACTTGGTACGGCCCACGACGAAGAAAAGAATATCTTCGAAGAGATCATGGGTGAGGCAATGGAACTCGGCTTGATTGCTGATGCGGCAGTCGCGCGCTCCGGCACCGATCGCAAAGCGATGTGGCGAATCCGCGACTCCGTGGAAGAATTTTTCCGCTACGGCCACGCCTTTATCTATGATGTGAGTTTGGGTATTCGTTACATGGACGACTACGTCAATGACGTGAAACGACGGCTTACCGAACTCTGGCCGGAACACCACTGCTTTACTCTCGGGCATATCGCTGATGGCAACATCCATTTCGCGATTCACATGGGCGAAGATACCCTCGAGGCCCACGCGGCGGTAAATCAGTGCGTCTACGAGCCGTTACGCCCAATCGGTGGCTCGGTGTCTGCCGAACACGGTATCGGAACTGAGAAGCTCGCTTACCTGGAGTTCAGCCGCTCGCCAAATGAGATTGATCTAATGCGCCGGGTCAAACAAGCTCTTGATCCGCGCGGCATTCTCAATCCCGGAAAGATTTTTGCTGCCTAGCTAGTTCAACGGCGCCGGAAAGTAGCTCTTATGTCTGCCAGCGCGCCAATCGCGCCTAATGCTGATGCAATTTACCGGCGGGTCGCCTGGCGACTGATTCCGTTTCTGTTCCTGTGCTACGTCTGCGCCTATCTCGACCGCGTCAACGTGAGCTTCGCGAAACTGCAGATGCAGGACGCACTCGGGCTGAGTGATGTGGTCTACGGCTTCGGTGCTGGTATCTTTTTCCTCGGCTATTTTGTTTTTGAAATACCCAGCAATCTGATCCTGCTCCGTTACGGCGCCAGCCGCTGTATCGCACGCATCATGATCCTGTGGGGCGTCATCTCTGCCGCCATGATGTTCGTCACCTCCGCCGAGATGTTCTACGTATTGAGATTTCTGCTTGGAGCAGCGGAAGCGGGCTTTTTCCCGGGCGTGATTTTCTATCTCACGCTATGGTTCCCCGCCTCGCGACGCGGCCGCATGACCGCCCTGTTTCTCACTGCTATCGCCGCATCAACGGTCATCGGAGCGCCGCTGTCCGGACTCATTCTTCATTATCTCGACGGCGCAAACGGCTTGGCAGGCTGGCAATGGCTTTTTTTACTTGAAGGCTTGCCGTCAATAGCTGTTGGCGTCATGGCGCTGTTCTACCTTGATGATCATGTTGAAGATGCGCAGTGGCTGAGCGCGGCTGAACGTGACTTCATCCGCCGCGAACTCGCCGCCGAATCGGCGGCGATTGGTCACAGTCGTATCATCGACGGCCTGCGATTACCGTCGGTGTGGTTGCTGTCCGCCATTTACTTCACGTTGGCGATGGGCATGTACGGCCTCGCTTTCTGGATGCCGACCATCATTCAGGAACTCGGCTACACCTCTTATGTCGAGATTGGCTTAATTAACGCGGTTCCCTACGGCACGGCTGCAGCGGTGATGGTACTGGTTGCGCGGAGCGCCGATCGACGCCGCGAACAACGCTGGTATGTCATCGTCCCGGCTGCGTGCGGTGCAGTGGGACTCGTCGCAAGCGTGCTGCTCGCGCAGCATCCTGCCTGGGCTATCGCGGCGCTGACGCTCGCAGCAAGCGGCATGTTTTCGGCAATACCACAGGCCTGGGGGCTCGCCACCCGGTTAGTCACTGGCGGCGCGGCTGCCGCGGGCATCGCGTTGATAAACTCGATTGGTAACCTATCCGGCTTCGTTGGCCCTTACGCCATTGGTTGGATCAAACACCTCACCGGGAGCACCGCGGCGGGCATGTATTTGCTCGCGACCGTATTGCTGATCGGCATTGCTCTGGTTGCACTAATCAAACCACAATCGGGTCACGAAACCGTTAAAGATGGAAACTGAAAGAATGTCAAATGCCAATCATCCAGTTGGAGTTGTTTTATCGACTGTCACAGATGCGCCGCCAGCAGAGCTGGTTGAAATCGCTCAACTTGCTGAAAGCCAGGGCTTCAGCAGCGTCTACGTGAACGAAGGTCGTGGTGACTCGCTGGCGTGCGCCGAGGCGATAGCGCTCGGTACGAGCACACTCAAAGTGGGGACGAATATCGCCAATATTTATTTCCGTCATCCCTATCTGGCCGCTCAGACGGCACGAACCATTGCCGAATTGAGTGAAGGTCGCTTGATTCTCGGCCTCGGTATGAGTCACCGCGCGATGTTGGCGAGCCTTGGTATTGAAATGGGCGACGCGCGCGCGAAGCTGCGCGATTACGCTGCGTTTGTCGTCGAAGCACTTGCTGGTCGTGCAGGTAAGGGGTTTCTCGCACCACCGGCCTCGCGCTACCCGGTGCCGGTTCTGGTCGCAGGTAACACCGTCGAAAGCGCCGCGATCGCGGGCGAAGTCGGCGACGGCCTTATGCCATTTCTATCGCCACTGTCCTATCTGCCAAAATTAGTTGAGGCATCCCGCGAAGCGGCTACGCGGACGGGCCGCGACGCAAACGGTTTGCAGTGTGTGATCAGTATTCCTACGTTCCTCAGCGACGACCTCGATGCCGCACGCTCGGCCGCACGCTACAACCTCGCTTTTTTCGCCGAACTACCAAACTACCGCCGTCAATGGCGCCGCGCCGGCTATAAAGCGGCGATGGACCAGATCCAGAGCATCCTCGCTGCCGGGGGGAAACGTCGTGATGCTGCGGCGATCGTGCCAGACGAACTCGTGGACGACGTGTGTGTGTTCGGCACGGCGGCAAACTGTCGCGCGCAACTCGCAGCATTCCACGCTGCCGGGGCGGATGAGCCAGTCATCGCGGTGAGCCCGGTCAACGAAGAGCGTCTGCCAGCGACACGTAAAGCGCTTGCGGCGCTAGGTACAACATGACCCGACGTTCCTTAGTTCGGTTGGAATCGCGACGTAATTATTGACCTGAGCCAAACTGCGCTGCGCGATCTGCACGCCCGCCCCGCGGTTGACTGATTTCGATTGTCGTAGCGATGACTATTGCTCTGGCGTTCAATAATTCGTCCATATGCGGTTGGCGTTCCGACCGCTGCACGACGCTCAGCCCCGACACCTGGCCGAGCCACGCTCCGAGTCACCGGTATTAGCTTTTTTGACCATCAGGGCATTGGCTTCGGCGCCCAATATCACTATGCTTAGCACCCATGGGATATCAAGTATCAGGGCGTCTTCACGCCATC
The DNA here is from genome assembly GCA_002292285.1 of Proteobacteria bacterium UBA981. GTDB lineage: Bacteria > Pseudomonadota > Gammaproteobacteria > UBA981. The sequence continues at coordinate 166,047 of DBBP01000024.1, read as the reverse complement.
TTCGAAACGAAACAAATCACCGAACGATTCCAAAAGCGCGAGTTCGTGATTGAGACTAGTGACAACCCGAGCTACCCGCAGTTCGTGCAGTTTCAATTAACCGGCGACCGTTGCGAGGGCATGGAATCATTTAAGGTAGGTGATCCGGTCAAGGTCGATTTCAGTCTGCGCGGCCGCGAGTGGACCAGCCCAACCGGGGACGTCAAGTATTTCAATAGTCTCGATGTGTGGACAGTAGAACCCGAAGGTTCTGCGGGTCGCGCCGCGGAAAGTGCGCCGCCATTGAGTGAGGAAAATCCGCCGCCGTTCGATGACGATGTACCATTCTGAGCCGGACTTGTCGCGGCAAGCTCACTGTTAACGCAAAGAATCCGTGAGCATATCGTCTGCGAGGGATTTGGGTAATTCGACAAAAAAAACCGGATCAGAATTGCTCTGATCCGGGGCTTTCACTAAACCGCGTGCTGCTCCGACGCTTTCTTTACCGTCGGTGACGGTGTTGATTGTTTCAAATCAGTCACCACAGCTGTCGGTTCCGTCTCCATATCAATCGTACCGTTGAATGTGCAGCCGTCTTCGAGTGTGATGCGTGGCGCTTTGATATTGCCAGCCATCTTGCCGGTACTAGTTAGCACCACATTTTCCACCGCGGCGACATCTCCGTTAATGCTGCCTTCGATGCTCAATGTCTTGGCATTTATGGTGGCAGAAACATCACCACTCACGCCAACCGTCAATCGACTTTTCGGTAGTGCCACCGAACCTTCAATGCGTCCTTCAACGAGCAGGTCTTCATCGCCTGTTATCTCGCCCCGAACTACGATCGTCTGCCCAATCACCGCCGATGTCGAAACGATTTGTGCTTCGGCAACAGCCTCGATGGTCGATTCACGTAACTCGGTAGTATCTTCGGACGGGTCAATCACACGGGCTTCGCCGACAAACTGACTTGCGTCCCTTTGGTCCCTTCTTTTAAACATCATTATTTACCTCCAGCGGTTAAGTCTTCTGCTTCGATAACGCGTGAGCTGGGGCCTACTCCCTGACGCTTTGCGCGCCTCCAGGCAACTCCAAGCTAGCCCTGCGGACAGGCAAGATCCAGGGAATAATTGGCAATTCAGAACTGTCGTTTGGACTCATAGGCTTAGCGTTTGCTTCTGCCTTGCCCGGTATCAATGAGGAGCTAAGCCCATCAAAAGCTGGCGTATTCCTTAGCCCGCTCTTGCGGCGATACCGACGACAAGAACCGAGATTCAGTCAGTTGCCCCTGAGCCCTGAGCTTCTGTCGAACTTGTTTCGAGCGCCAGTCAGACGAACAGAAAGAGAATCGGCTGCCGCGGACGGATCCTGGCCTCCTCCACGGCGGCTGTTCGTTGCGCGGACCCGAGCCTGGAATATCGGCTCGCTACGCCTGCATCGGCGCCGGCATTCCGCCCCACCGGGAACGCGATGCGATGACAGTCGTGCGCCGAAAATGCTGCGGCTGTAATGCCCCACCACGCGACGCGCTCCCATAATTGGCGGCTGATGACCGCACCTCGAGACGATGGCCGTGGCTAATCGAGGCGTTCGGTTCGCGACGTCCAGCGCCATAACTGAAAATAGCTGCGCAAAAATATAAATATTTTCAGGGACTAATATTGCTCACGCGGCAACGACTGAAATCCGGTACTCGCGATACCCGTAAGTACTTGCCCATATGGGTTGTAGTGAGTCGATCATCATTCACCGCCCGCAAAGCCTGCACTGACGGGGATACTCTTTAGTACGCACCTCGGGCGCTACGCAATTGAGTTCTTCCACAGCAAACGATACTGCCGAGTACCCGTTGATGACACTGAAACCGTTGGCGCAGAATTCCCGCCTCTGATTTATTTTTTGCGTCCTGCGGCGCTATCTTTCCCGAAATTGCACGTCTATACTCCGCCGCATCCAGGGCACCTGACCGGTCGGTGCCTGTGTGTCGCGGCCGTCTCCCTCCTCGAAAGACTTTCCTCGAACGAACTAACCTGAGCTCTGCCTCGACCGGGATCGCGATAGCGTGATAGGGCCGAGCCTGGAGCATATATGCCTTTTGCAGATCTCGGCCTTGAGGCCGAACTACTGCGCGCGATTAGCGTGCAGGGATACACCCAACCCACCCCCATTCAAGCGCAAGCCATTCCGGAAATCCTTCAAGGGCGCGATGTCCTTGCCGGCGCACAGACCGGAACCGGTAAAACGGCAGCTTTCGCCTTACCGATATTGCAATTACTCCGTGCACCGAGCGGACACAAAACGCCGCGCGCATTGGTGCTCACGCCAACGCGAGAGCTAGCCGCCCAAGTCGGCGAAAGCTTCAACACCTACGGCCAGCATGTGAAATTACATACTGCGATCGTTTTTGGTGGCGTCGGCATTCAGCCACAAAAAGATGCCATGCGTAGAGGCCTCGATATTATCGTCGCCACGCCTGGTCGACTGCTTGACCACCTCGGTCAGGGGACTGTGGATTTATCTTCCATAGAAATTCTCGTGCTCGACGAAGCCGATCGAATGCTGGACATGGGTTTCATCCATGACATCAAAAAAGTACTCGCCCGCTTACCCAAACAACGCCAGAACCTGTTGTTTTCCGCCACCTATTCAAACGATATCAAACGCCTTGCTGATGGCTTGCTGAATCATCCAAAACTGATCGAAATCGCACGCAAGAACGTCGCCGCTGATACTGTTCAACAGCATGTTTATCACGTTGAGAAATCGGCAAAGCGTGACTTGCTCATCCATGCGATAAACGACGGGCAGTGGCATCAGGTGTTGGTGTTCTCGCGTACCAAGCATGGTGCGAATCGGCTTGCTGAGCAATTAAACCGCAGCAACATTCAGGCCGCCGCAATTCACGGCAATAAAAGTCAAAGCGCGAGAACAAAAGCGCTGGCAGGATTTAAGAACGGCCATGTCCGGGTGCTCGTCGCCACCGACATCGCCGCGCGCGGGCTGGACATCGAGTTACTCCCGCACGTCGTTAACTACGAACTCCCGAATGTCCCGGAAGATTATGTTCACCGTATCGGTCGTACTGGCCGCGCGGGCGAAACTGGCGCAGCTATATCGCTGGTCAGTCGCGACGAACGCAAGTTGTTGCAGGATATTCAGCGTTTGCTGAAACGTGAACTACCGGTGTTACCGTTGCCGGAATTTGCTCGTAGTGCTACCCCGGAACCGTCAAAACCTCAGCAACGTAAGGCGAACAATTCCGGACGCTCCCATAACGGTCAGCCCGGACAGCCGCGCAATCGCAACGCCGCGAACGGCAATGTTGCCGAGGGTACCGGCGGCCAACGTAAGAGACGTTCACCAAACCGCTCTCGCGCAGCGTAGTTAACGTTTAACCAATCAGTGAATTCGCCAGGAATGGCAAATCACGTTCAGGGTCCTGTGTGCTGGTGCCCCGATCGTGTAATTAGTCGTACAGCACACATATGAGGAAGTAAAAATGATGAATCTCTACGTCGGCAATTTGCCGTACAGCGCAACCGAAGATGAGCTGCGCACTGCTTTTGCCGCTTTCGGTGAAGTGCAGAGCGTTAACCTGATTTCGGACAAATTCACCGGTCAGTCCAAGGGTTTCGCGTTCGTCGAAATGGTTGAGAACGCAGCAGCAGATTCTGCCATCAAAGCGTTGAACGACACTGCGATGGGCGGACGTAACATTAAGGTCAACCAGGCTAAGCCTCGCGGCGAGCGTCCGGCCCGCGGTGGCGGCGGCGGCGGTGGTGGCGGTCGCTGGTAGGCAACTGCCCGCCCCGCATATTGCGGGGCTGACCCCGAAAGCACGGCCCGTGTACATGGCAGGACGTCCACCACGTCCGCGCCATGTTGCACGGGACGTACTTCTCCAGCCTGGCCTAACCTTCCGGCGCACGATTGAGATGACCAAGTCTACTCAGTCGGTTCACTGCCGACCGGTAAACATATTTCTCCATCGCCGCTACCGTCGGCCTTACACGTCTGCTCCTGCACCCCCCTGACTCGTGCTTTTCAGCAGGCCCTTCGAATTGCCTGCGGGGAGAATCAGCGGCAGCCAATACGCCGCCCTTCCAATCACGCTAAGCCGATGTTCCTGGCCGTCTTGTCGGCGCACTCAGAGTAGTCGGGCGTGGCGTAAGGCGAACCACCGCTAGCTGCTGTCTATTGCGTGCACAGTTCGAGAGGACATCAACGACATTGTCGTCACCCGTGCTCGACCGGCCGGACAGCAGCTTCTGTGCCGGGTACAAATCAAGCTCCCCGCTATGTGGTGAATCGGTACCGACCGCGCGGCTGCCGACGGGAATGCACACTCGCGCACTCCCTCTGTGCACGCCCAAGTTTCCGCGAACAATCAGTCTAGGCAGTGTGTTTCTTCACGAACTGGCCGATCTTGTCGATCGCTTGCTGGCCTTGATCGAGCATCGGCGCAAACAGATGCCAAACGTGAATCATGTCGTCCCACACTTCAACTGTCGCATCGACGCCCGCTTCCTTGAGCCGCGTTTCGAGGCGCTTGGTGTCGTCGAGCAAAGTCTCGCAATCGCCGACTTGAATCAGCAACGGCGGCAGACCACTCAGTTCGGCATACAGAGGCGAGGCCAGCGGGTGCTGAGCGTCGGCACCGGCGAGGTAGCTTTTGGCCATCTCCAGCAGCACCCCTTTCTGTACCATCGGGTCAACTGCTGCACGAGTTTCCATCGAGGCACCGGTGGCCTCCATATCAGCCCACGGCGAGATCGGCGCGGCGCAGGCTGGCAGTGGTTCACCCGCATCGCGTAAGGCCACCAATGTCGCGATGGCCAGACCGCCGCCGGCAGAGTCACCTGCAACGGCAATGCTTTCCGGGCGCACACCCTGTTTCAGTAACCAGCGATAAGCTGCCACGCTGTCATCGACTGCAGCAGGAAAGGGATGCTCCGGAGCCATACGGTAATTCAGTGCCAGCACGCGCCCGGAGATGGCGACTGCGAGACGTTCGAGTAAAACACGATGGGACTGGACCGAGCCAAGCAGGTAACCGCCGCCGTGTACGTAGAGTAAAACACGCGCCGGATCACCGCCGTTGGCCGTCAGCCATTCGGCATCAACACCGCCCGCGTCGACCACTTCGCAGGTCACGTCGGCGTGGCGCGGCACCATATTACCCATCGCGTCGAGACCTTTGCGCATGTCGTCAAGCGACGCGCCTTCGGTCACTACTGGGTTCTCTTTCAACATCGTGCGTATTGCTTCTATCTGGGCATTCGCCATGGGCTTTCTCCTGGTGTCCGTTCCGGCACCGCGCCGGGTCGCCAGTGTACACCGCGTGAGGGCCCGTGGAGCGGGCGTACCGGTCCACAATCGGCTAGCATATTCGCGCTGAATCAACGCTAGTAATGTGCTGCCTACCCTCATGAATAATGCTACCGACACGCGCGCCAGCCTGAGCACGAAGATTTACTACGGTTTTGGCGCTGTCGCGTATGGCGCCAAAAGCAACGGCTTCAATTATCTGCTGCTATTTTTCTACAGTCAGGTCGTCGGCTTGCCGCCGCAATGGGTCTCGTTCGGCATATTCATCGCCCTGATCGTTGATGCGATTTCGGATCCACTAGTCGGTTATTTTTCCGATAATCTGCGCTCGCGCTGGGGACGCCGGCATCCATTGATGTACGCCGCCGGCGTGCCCGCGTCGATCGCCTACTATTTTCTGTGGGCGCCGCCAGCCTGGGATCAAGGCCCGTTATTCGCCTACTTCGTCACGCTTGCCATCCTGATCCGCACGCTGCTGACCTTCTACGAAATCCCATCCACCTCATTAGTCGCCGAGCTCACTGACGATTACGATCAACGCACTCGGTTTATGAGTTTCCGGTTTTTCTTCGGCTGGTGGGGGGGGCTGGTGATGGCCGTCCTGGTCTATCTGGTGTTCCTGCCCGAGGCCAAAGGCGGGCTGGAGTACGTTGAAGGCTGGCGCAACTATGGACTGGCTGCATCCATCATTATTTTTCTATCGATTTATATTTCGTCGTTCGGCACGCATCGCCACATCCCACACCTGCGCAAACCGCCAGAACGTTCCCTGAGCGTGCGCCGGACGTTTAGTGAGTTAATTGAAACACTGTCCAACCGCTCGTTCCTGGTCCTGTTTATTGGCGCACTGTTTGCCGCGATGGCAGCCGGAGTTAACACCAGCCTTGGGATTTATTTTGGTCGCCATTTCTGGGAACTCACCACGGCGCAAATCGGCGTATTGCAAATACCCTATTTCCTCTCCGCACTCGGTGCGTTGGTCCTCGCTCCTCTGGCCGCGCAACGACTCGGGAAAAAACGTGCGGCAATCCTGGTAACCACCCTGACCGTAGTCCTCACACCACTACCGGTCATCCTGCGCCTGTTCGACCTGTTTCCGGTGAACGGAACACCAGAGGTCTTCTACGGTCTGATGATTTTCTACACCATCGACGTCACGATGATGATCATGTCGAGCATTCTCGTTGCCGCCATGTTGGCTGACGTTGTAGAAGACAGTGAAGTCGCCACCGGACGACGCTCTGAAGGCACGTTTTTTGCCGCCAGTAGTTTCGCGCAAAAGGCAGTCAATGGCCTCGGCGTCATTGTCGCCGGACAAATCCTCGCTTGGGTGGAATTCCCGGCGGACGCCAAGCCCGGCGAAGTGCCGACCGAAAGTCTCAACGAACTGGCGATGGCCTATGTTCCGGCGCTGTGGGTGTTCTACTTTATCGCCATTGCGGCGCTGGCGTTCTACAACATCGATCGGGACAAGCACGGCGACAATCTGCGCCAGCTCGCAGCAAGCCGTAACTGAGTACCGAGGCGCGAACAGGCTCCGCTAGCCGTCGACTATTTTTACACCGCGCCAGAACGCGAGGTGACCTCTAATTTCGGCAGCGGCGTCTTTCGGACTTGGGTAGTACCACGCTGCATCTGGATTGATGTCGCCATCAACCTGCAGCGAATAATAGTTGGCAACGCCTTTCCATGCACAATTCGACGTCGTCGGACTGTGCCGCAGATACGTCTCATTGACTGAATTCGGTGGGAAATAATGATTCGAATCGACTACGACCGTGACCGCTGATTCGGCAATCACCTGATTGTTCCAGATCGCTTTCATACTCGCTCCCATTTTTCGTCGCACGCGCTATTTCTGAAGTCGGCTGCGGCGCTCGCGGCCCTTGGATGGAACACCGTACTAGACATTCTCGCCCCACTGCTCGAAATAGGTTACCTCCGCGGCCGGCCTTCGGGTGACCGGGCCGAAGTTTCCTTGCGGGTAACCGATAGGAATCACCGCGACGATGCCGTACGTCTCCGGAATCTTGAGATGCGTGATCAACTCCGCTTCAAACATCTGGTGCATGGTCGTCAGACTGGCGCCGAGGCCTTTAGCGCGGCAGCCCAACAGAATGTTCTGCACGCAGGGGAACACCGAACCATAGGAAGGCGGGGCAAGGCCAATCCGTTGGTTTGCAGGGACAGCGCCGGGCCAGTCGCGTTCACCACACACAAACAACAGCACTGGCACGTCCGGGATGTGCTTGCCGAGCGCCATGGCGGCGCGAACGTTGCGAGCAAAGCGCGAGTTGTCGTCTGCCGGCGGAACGATTGCTGCGAATCTTCTCAGCATTTCCGCATCGTAACGTTCACCAAAAAAGGTCTTGGTCGTGCTACCGCGCGCGACGATAAAACGATACGGCTGGGTGTTTAGGCTATTCGGCGCATGACTGGCAGCATCGAGAATCTCCTCGATAATGTCCTGCGGGACCGGATCCGGTTTCAAGCGCCGCATGGGGCGCATTGTTTTCATGATATGGAAGACGTCTAAATTCTCATCCACTAGAGGACACTCCTGACCGGATTTTGTTGGGACACCGATAATTGCATAAGACTGTAACAGGCAACCGAGTGACCTGACGTTAGGCTCCTCAGTGGGACGCAATCAAATATCCCTGGGGTTGGCGTTGCTCGGCGTACCCGGCTAGTGGGTACTATTCCTGGACTGCCGCTCGACGGCTTTAATCGGCGCCATGGCCAGTTCAATGATGCGCTCGCGATGGGCCATGTCGTTATGCACTCTAGTCTGGACGCGCATGCCCTGGAACACCGTCATGACGAACGCACTGAGCTCGGCAGGCTCGGTATTTTCATCCAGCGTCCCGGCTTGTTGAGCAGCAGCCAGATAGGCCGTCAGCGCATCTGGCACGCGTTGGAAACGTTCTCGAACGTAGTCATATAGTTCCGGTTCGCTATGCCTCAGCTCGAGCATAGCGTTGGTTATCAGGCAACCACGCGAAACGACGTCTTGCTCGGGCACCACGGTGAAATGACGGATCAACTCGGCAAGCTCTTGTGAAACGGGCGCTGTACCTCTGAGAAATTCGCCGGCCTGGGTGAGCATGTCGGTGATATACCAATCCACGACTTTTCGAAACAGATTGGCTTTATCCCCGTAGGCGTTGTAAATGCTGGTCTTCTTCAGCGCCACCAGCGCACAAATCTGGTCTATGGCGGTAGCCGCGAACCCTTGCTCCCAGAACAGCTCACCGATCCGGCCCAGCGTCTCGTGCTCATCAAAACTCTTTGGTCTGGACATATGCTTTAGCTCAATCGACACCCGTTAACTGACCGCACCATGATCCCAACTGCGGCAGTGAGATTGCGACGGCGGCGAGCGGAATTACTTGAATTGTACTCCTAAGTACAATATAAATTGTCGGCACTGTCCGTCTCTGTACTGCCGGTTCAAGCTAGCGGGAATTACGCCTATGGAACACTTCGGTCTGGTAGGGCTCCTCATCGGCGTCGCCGCTCTGGCACGCTGGTTCCAGCGTGCGTTCGTGGTCAACATTCCGACATCGCCGCTGGTGTTCCAGATTGTATTCGCTGTCGGGCTGTTGCTTGGCGCAGTGCCGCTGTTACTCGGCCACGATGATCCTTATGCCCCATGGGCAGTTGGCGTCGCACTGGTTTACCTCTTTCTGTCTGTCACCGGTGCCCAACGAGCTGACGATGCGCTCGTTAAAGTTGGCGACCAGATACCGGCGTTTAACGGTGAAGACGACGGTGGCGAGGTTTTCGACAGTTCAAGCCTGACGGGTTCACGCGTGTTGTTGAAATTTTTCCGCGGACACTGGTGACCTTACTGTGTCGCCGAGTTACGGCGATGGGAAGAACTCCGACCTTTACTCGACGCAGCGGGCGTAAAAATTGTCACTGTCTCAAGCGATTCGCCAATGCAAATCCGTATGGGCCGCGCTGCCCACGGACTGGGGGCAACGATGCTGGCCGACCCCAAGCTTAGAATTACTGAGCAGTTCGGCGTTCGCAATCAGAACATCAATAACTTTAATCCGTTTGCGCGCCCCGGGTTACCCATACCCACATCGCTTTTGATCGATGAGAAAGGCACGGTCGTTTGGAAAGACCAATCAGATAATTACACACGACGTTCAGATCCCGAGATCGTTCGCGCAGCGCTGAACGAGCACTTCGTAGCAGGAGAGGCGTAACCACGCGAGAATCGGTGACGCGACGTGGACGATCGCATCGTCATATTGGGCAGCAGCTTGGTCGGTGCTGTGTAGGCAAGCAGACACTTCGATGTGGCCGCAAATGGTAACCATTCACCCGCCATCACAGCGCCGGTGAGACAGGCGCGCACCTGAGCCCGATATCCGTCAGTGGGACCTAGGCGATGGTGTACTCGTCGTTCTCCAAACAGATGCGGCGACGTAGCTCGGCACCAGCAACCCGTGCACCGCCAGTCCGGGTCATGGTCGATAGGAAACGCTCGCGCCCTTCTCCCTCGAGCGCACTAATCTCATCCAGTGCACGCTGAAAACAGTACAGCGCACTGGCGAACGTTTGGCGATGAAAAGTCGCCCCGCGTGATTCATAACTAAACCAGCCCAACATGGGATGCGCGCTCAAAGTTTCGGGGTCGGTTCGCAGCGGCGTACCGGACTTTAAATCGGTCTGTGCATCGCACCACGCATTGAACGTCTCCACCATGCCCAGAATCTCCGGGCCATTGTCCTCGAAGAAATATTGCAGCACGGGCAATAGCGTATCCGGAAGCGCGTCGTCAGCCATGTACTGCGGCGGCAGGTCGGAGAACTCACCATCGACGATACCGGGCTCGAGCATCCGCTCGGTCCAGCGATAAACCTGTGGCGCTCGCAGCTTCATGATGTGAGAAGAATGCGGATCACGAGCCAGGTGTGCATACATCAATACCATCAACCCGAAATCTGCCGGGCTCGGCCGCCCGCCGAGCAGGTAGGGACACTGCAGGAAATGATCGTTCAGCGCTTCGAGGAGCACGAAATACGATTCTTCAATCGCCGGAATCGTTGCTTCGGTCACCCCGAGATTCTCGAGAAAACCGTCGAAGAACGCCATGATTGGGCCGATGTCTTTGCGCTGGAGATCCATGTCACGATGATGCGAGAAAAAGTGTCCGAAAGTCGCTTCCGCAAATGGTCGATCGTTCTCGAGGTACGTCCAGCGGTAGTGCATGCCGATTTTGAATAACATTTCAGAGCCGAAAAACGCCAGTAACCAAGCAATGGCCCGTTGTTGCGGCGAGGTCGGCACGAGCGGATTCTCAGGCGTGCACTTTTCGAAATGAATCAGGGTATCTGTCGAGTCCTGTATCAACGTGCCGTCAGTCAGTTCCATCACCGGCATCACGAAGTAGCCAATAAGTGGAATGATCTCTTGTTGGAAACGAGGATGTCCGGGAAATATCTGCTGGAACGGGATGCCCTTCTTCAACAGATACGATCGCGTTCGACCGGAAAACCCTGAACCGGGCGCGCCCCATAGAATGGGCAGGTCATGAGTCTTACCAGTGTTTTTTGCCATCGCGGTCATCTCCTGAGGTTCGAGTGAAACGTCGCAGCGCATCTGAACGAGGGCCGAGGGCCACCGATCAATCTGACACGCACACATCTAATCACGTTCAACCCGGCCTGTGTCTAAAGCCTGAAAACATTCGCGGCGAAGTTCCCCGCCACCGGTTCAATCGCAGAGCCACGAGAGCGAAAAGCCAGAACAGGAGCAATCGCTGGGGCCGCCGTCCGCAGCTGCCCCGGAACCTCTCGTCATACATTGATGACGGTGGGGCTCCAGGGACTTTCGAGCGACTCAGGCTTAGCCGCGCATCTTGGCCTCTGCGGACCCCGGGTGGAGACTCGCTGTCGCGCTTGGACGACTGTCCATGCGTTTGAACCAGGTACTGATGTTCGGCAGATCATCGTCTAGCGGCTGGCCAACGTCTTTCACGAAGTCCATGCAGCAATAAAGCACAATGTCCGCGAACGTGAGTTTGTCGCCAGCGATAAAATCTCGCCCACTGATCAGTTTGTCCATCCAGCTGCGCGCCCGCTTCGCTTTCGCCTTGAGGCCGTCTGCGGCTTCGGGAATGCAGAACATGCGATCCTTGAACAGATCTAGGCCCTGCGAATAGCGAAAACCGCTGTACATATTCTCGGTTATCTCCAGTTCCACGCGCCGAATCCACATGCGCGTAGTCGCACGCTCAACGGCGCTCGAACCGATGAGGGGTTTATCCGGATGGGTTTCGTCGAGGTACTCACAGATGGCAGTCGTCTCTGCGATAACCGTCCCGTCATCGAGTTCCAGCGACGGCATCTGCCCGCCCGGATTCTTTTTTGTATAGGCCTCAGCTCGATTGTCGCCGCCCAACAAATCGAGTTCTTCGGTCGGCATTTCAATGCCCTTTTCGATCATCGCCATGCGCACAGCACGTGGGTTGGGGCCGAATGAATTCAACAGCTTCATCGTGTTCTCCTTAGGGGTTGTCAATTGACATCGCGTCTCCGAAGCCCAGCAGAACTATCGTCTACGCGGTGTGGATCTCGTCAACGTTAATGGTCGCTCAGAGTTGCTCTCCGGAACTCGTGCCGTTTTTGACACCTGCATCGACTCCGGTTACCCGATCATGTCGATGCGTTGTTCGCATGAATAGTTAGCGGCATGCTGAGTGAATTCTCGCGGACGCCCACCGGGGCCCGGAACTATCGCTCATCAGTTGTCGCGACCGCCAAAATACTTGATTTGTACTAATGAGTACAATATAGCGCGGAATTGCTCAGCGCCAGCGGCCGGATGTCTCACCGCAGCGAAGAACGGTGGTGGCCAATTTAGTCATTCCGCCGAACCGGCCAACAGCAAAGCTTGTGGCCCCGCCTGCGCGTTTGTTCCGACTGGCATCAAATGGACAGTCCGCCGGGGCACGACATCGCGCTCACGCTTGACGCCCGGTCCTGATGCGCGCGCGTCGCGCGCCGGCGGGCTGGATTTCGGCAGGCGCACCCAGGCACCTGCACGGGCCTCAGCTCAATGCGAATCCCTCGTAGTGACTGTCCCGCGCTTCATCGCAGAACTGCCGATAGGCCCCTACGCCGCCAATGTACGACAGCAGCCGCCGTGGTTTGCCTTCGACGTTGTCACCGGTGTACCAGGAGTGCGTCGCCATCAGTAACGTCGCGTTGGCCGTATCGTCATGATGCTTTACCCACCAGTCTTCTTTTTCCAGGCTGGGTTCAATCGCCTTCAAATCTTGTTTGCGCAGATAAGCAATACAATCGGTAATCCAATCAACTTGCTGTTGCAGGCAGGTTGTCATGTTGCAAAACGCAGTTGAGGGTGCGAGCGGGCCCGCCACGGTGAACAAATTGGGGAAGCCGTGAACTTGCAGCCCCAGAGTACTGCGAATGTCTTTGCGCCACTGCTCAGTCAGCGAACGTCCATCGCGACCGTGGACGTCCATGCGCGACAAAGCGCCAGTCCCCGCATCAAACCCCGTCGCGAGTATCACAACGTCGAGTTCATACTCCCGGCCATCAACTAGCAGCCCGTTCTCGGTGAAGCCTTCAATCGGGGTCTCGCTCACATCCACAAGCTGCACGTTGTCGCGGTTGTAGGCGTCGTAATATTCGGTTTCCAGTGGCACGCGCGCGGTGCCGAACCCGAAATGGGTCGGTATCAGCTTCTCAGCGACGACCGGATCTTTCACTCGCGCGCGAATCTTTTGCCGTACGAATTCGGAAACTTCCGCGTTGACCGTTTCGTCGAAAAACATCTCCGGATAGCCGCCGATCCAGAAACTTAGCGAGCCGTCGGCCCATAAGCGTTCCAGCGCTGCCGTGCGCTGTTCGGGACTCAGGTCAAGATAGGCGCCAGTTTCAAAGTTGTAATCGAATCCGGCAAAGGTGTGATGAACGGATTCACGCAAGGCCGGATACTGCGCGCGCCAGGCATCGCGCGCCGCATCGTCATAGTCTTCGTTACGCATCGGAATGGCGTATTGCGGCGAGCGTTGAAATACTTTCAGCTCGCTGACTTCTTTCGCGATAGTTTGGATAACCTGAATGCCGGTTGCGCCGGTGCCGATCACGCCGACTCGCTTGCCCGCCAGATCCATGCCTTCGCGCGGCCAGCGCGCCGTGTGAGCTATAGCGCCACGAAATTTTTCGAAATTCGCAAACGGCGGTGTCTGGGGCGCGGAAAGCATCCCCGCGCAACTGACGAAATACGGCGTTACAAAGGTCTCATCAGTGTCTGTATTGATGGTCCAAAGTGCGGTCTCGGCATCCCAATTGGCCGCCGTGACCGTGGTGTTGAACTGAATGTCTTTGCGCAGCTCGAATTTGTCCGCCACGTAGTTGAGATACCGCTCGGTTTCCGGTTGTGCCGGAAAGCGCTGACTCCAATCCCACTCTTCCAGGAGCTCATCAGAAAACCAGTATTGGTAGATGTACGATTGCGAGTCCACGCGAGCACCCGGATAACGGTTCCAGTACCACGTACCGCCGACCTGGGAGCCCGCGTCCAGCGAACGCACTTTAAGTCCCATCTCGCGCAGCCGGTAAAGCTGATAAAGGCCGGCTATCCCCGCACCTACGACAATAGCGTCGAACTTTTCGGTGGCGGCGCTGCTACTTGCTGTCGACATATCAAATCTCCTGCTGCGCCCGGCTCGGGCGGGGTAGTTATCTGGAGCAAAGTATCCGCTGTGGATCGTTTGACAGCCAGACTGCAATGGTGACAATGAGGGGGTTAATTGATGACAGATCGGTATGGACCACGACACTATCGAAAACACCCTGATGCCGAACACCTACGTCAAACTCCTGACGCAAGAGTTCGACGATCTCGCTCAGGTCGCGTCAGGTACTGGCATCGCCCCACAAGAACTCGCGGAATACCCCCATCCTATCACCGTGCGCCAGCATCTCCGCTGCATCGAGAACGTCATACCGTTGCGGCGTTCGCCGGATTGGCATCTGCAGTGGGGAAAGCGCATGGCGGAGAATTTCCATGGCGTGGTCACGCTTGCCTGGCTGACCGCTCCGACACTGGGCGCCGGACTCGACGCCTTTATTCGCTACATGCCCAGCCGGGTACCGTACCTCGATTGGCATGGCGCCTTCGACGGCGAGTCCTTTCGCTGTGAAGTGAACCCGAACCTCGACCTCGGTCCGGTCGGGCACATGCTGACCGAAGTCCCGCTACTGGTGATGCACGAATACGTCCGCGTGATCCGTCACGGCTCGGCTGAGCAGGCACGTATCGAACTCAGCTATGCACCGCCCGAACCTCGTTATGCCTACGCCGATTGGTTTGATTGCCCGGTTGAGTTTGAACGTACCAGCAACGCGCTCATTGTTCCGCGCGCCTGGCGCGACGTACGCAACGTTGATTTCGATGAATCAACCTGGCGAAGCTCACTGGCACGCTGCGATGCGATTGGCCAACCCGGCGGCGAGCGCGACGTGCTGACGCAATTACAGCATCTGTTATCGGAGGCGTTAGAGAGACCGGGCGGCGACGCTCGCCCCAACCTCGATACCATCGCGGGGCAACTGCACCTGTCTCCGCGTACCGTGATCCGTCGCTTGCGCATGATGAATACGACTTTTCGGCAGGTTTGTGATGAGGTATTGATGCAACGTTCCGGCGAGCTACTGTGCGACCCGCAAAATCGCGTACAGGATGTCGCGGCGCGACTGGGTTATGCAGACAATGCCAGCTTTCGAAAGGCATTCAAACGCTGGTATCGGATGACGCCGGCGGCGTATCGTCAGCGTCACCTGCCCCTGAAACAAACTAGTGATTGTCTTGAGCGAGACCGGTCCTGACGGAGATAATTCGAACCACTCGCGTCACCCGGAACGCCGGTGAATTTCGCGCCGTGCAGCGACGCGAACCTACGGACACACTTGCTAACAATTGTTAACGCAGTACTACAGATGCTGGCGACTGTAGATAGAAAATGTGACATGCGATAGGGTGAGCTTTGATGATGCACACGCAGTCATCAATCGCCTGCGGGAGCTGCTACCACTAGCCGCGTTCCTGCTTCCGCTGACCGCTGAGGACGTGATCGCGATGAAAGCCGGAATACCACCCAAGATTCCGCGAGGCTGCGCGAGCCCTCAGTCTGATTCAAACGGCGAAGCAGCCCTCCCCCATCAAAACGCGAAGCCGTAATGGCACGAATTAACGGCAATTCCAAGAACAATCGCCTGCGTGGCGGCAAAGGAAACGACACCCTCTTCGGCTTCGATGGCCGCGATCGACTCGACGGACTCGCAGGTAATGACACGCTGCGCGGCGGCAACGACAACGACATCCTCTTCGGACGCGACGGTAACGACCGCCTTTATGGTGGCTCCGGCAACGACCGTCTCGTCGGTGGCGCAGGCAATGACCGCCTGAGCGGTGATGCCGGCGCAGATCGGATGATCGGCTGGCGCGGCAACGACACTTATTTTGTCGACAATGTCTCTGACATTGTCGACGAGCGCGGCGATAAAACTGGCCGCGACACGGTCTACGCGAGTGTCAGTTTTTCAATCAATCCGACTTCCACGAAGATCAGCGGAGACGTTGAGCGTCTGTTCCTGCGCGGGCGAGAAGATCTTCGCGCGACCGGCAATAACCTCGATAACGACATCCGCGGCAATGCCGGGGACAACCGCATTTCAGGCCTTGGCGGTGATGACGTTCTGCGCGGCTACGCCGGCAAAGACAATCTTAACGGTGGCTTGGGCCAGGACACCGCATCGTACGTGGGATCAAGCGCTGTGCGTGTTGATCTTGCGACCCGCAAAGGCACTGGCGGCCATGCCGCCGGCGACCGCTACTTTTCAATCGAACACCTCACCGGGTCCGCAGGTCACGACACCTTGCGCGGCAATGGCCTGAGCAACAAGCTCTCCGGCGGCAACGGGAACGATTTATTGCAGGGTCGCAGCGGTAACGATGTCCTGTCCGGTGGTAGTGGCAACGACCGACTTTTCGGCGACGACGGTGACGATTCGCTCGACGGCGGTAGCGGCAACGATGTCCTCAACGGAGCGACCGGCAACGACATTCTGATCGGCGGCACCGGCAATGACGCACTCAGCGCAGGCGATGGCGACGACACCCTAAACGGCGGCAGCGGTGACGATTCGCTCAGTGGAGGTAGCGGTAACGATGTCCTGAACGGTGGCAGCGGCAATGACACGCTATCGAGCAACAGTGGCCACGACACGCTCATCGGCGGTCCCGGCGCGGACATTTTCAATCTTGGCAGCGGGGTCGAACTGCTGCTCTATAGCGGCGCTGACGCTGACGGCAGCACCGATACGATCCACTTCGACAACTTTGAATTTGGCGGTAATTTTGACGTCCTCGACCTGCGCGAATTGTGGGATGGGGTAAACGGGCAAATAGACAATTACCTGCAGGTCAGCGCGCTCGGTGACGACACGCTACTCGCAATCGATGTCGACGGAATCGGCGACTTTACGATTCCTGATCTGACTCTTGCTCTGGTGGGTGTCGATTTTTCTGCCGACGTGCTGCAAAACCTGCTCGATAACGGCAATTTGCTATTCCTCCCGCAGGGTGCATCGACCCCCGATCTCGAAGCGTCTTCCGACACCGGTGTGACGAGCACCGATGACGTGACGTTTGACGCAACCCCGACATTCGTCGGCAACGGGGAAAATGGTGGCCTGGTCACTTTGTTTGCCGACCTCAACGACGACGGTGTGCTCGACATTGCCGACATCACACTTGGTACGTCCGCGGTTGAAAACGGCGTGTGGCGGGTGACCAGCATCGACCTCGCCCCTGGTCTGTACAACGTGCGCGCCGACCACAGCGCTATTGATGGTTTTCTACCACCTGCGTCCAGCGCTCTGGCGGTGACCATTATCGACAGCAGCGGCATCATCCTCGGTGGTCCCGATCGCGACACCCTGATCGGCGATGCGGACGCCAATATTCTCGATGGCGGCGGCGGCGACGATTTACTCTACGGCCATGCCGGCGTCGACACGCTGTTTGGCGGCACTGGTGCCGATCGGCTCGACGGCGGTAGCGGCGCCGACGTGCTCCACGGCGGTCCCGGCAACGACACCTATGTCGTCGATAACGTCGGCGATAGTGTCAGCGACAACGGCGCGGACCCCAACGATGCGATCGAGAGTTCAATCACCTGGACGCTGATCGATGAGGCGATAGAAAACCTCACCCTGACGGGCGCCGACCATATTGATGGCACCGGCAACCGTAACGACAATCAACTGCGCGGCAACGCTGGTAATAACACCCTTATCGGAGATGACGGCAACGATACGCTCGATGGCGCCGCCGGCATCGATACCCTGATCGGCGGTCCCGGTGACGACCGTTACATCCTGCGTCAGGGCGACGTTATCCAGGGCGAAACCCCGACTGGCGGGAATGATGCGGTATTTGTCTACTTCGATAATTACGTGCTCGGTGACAACCTCGAATACATCATCCTGCGCTCCGATGCCGACTCGAGCGGCGCGGGTTTCGACCTCGATATTTCAGTCACTGGTAACGGACAGGACAACATCCTGATCGGGAATGCCGGCCAGAATGTTCTGCGTGGACTCGGCGGTGAAGACCGTTTCGTCGGCGGCGCCGGGGCCGTGATTCCTGAACATCCTCGCTGTGAATATTCACCACAGTTCCTCGTACTGAGAGTTCTCAGGGCGCTGCGCGAGCTATTCGTTTACCTCCCGGCCGCACACGTGGCGACGAAAGACGTTTGCTTCGCTTTTGCCACTGCAGCCGATTGGCAATACCGATTGACGGCGTAGCAGCTTGAGGACGGTCACCCGATCTGAACACGACAAGTCGATGGAGTTAAATGAATGAAGACGATTAACTGGGCGGTCTGCGCAACTTGCGTAATGTTGTCCATTGCGGCGCCGGCAGACGACGAACTGTCGGACTTGTTAGCTAACGTGATGGCAGTCGACATCAAGCCAGCTGCGGGCTTCACCGCTCGCTTACTGGTACCGCCGGGGGAACTGTATGACCCACTGGTAATGCACGAAATGGATGGCGTCGTGTGGCTCAACGATGACGGCAAGATTAACGGCGACAAAGGCAGCCGCATGATCTCGGTCGCCGCTGATGGCCGCGTGACGGTTCTTGTCGAGGCCGACAAGATGAAACCCATCAGCGCCGGCTTTGATATTGCGCCGACCAATTTCGGTGCCTACGGAGGACAGATATTCGCCCTCTCCCAACCCAAGGTCGGCTCGAAGAACCAGGTCGAGAACTACCTCATCCAAAGAATCGCCCCGCATGAGGACTACGCGGTCAGTGTGTTCTGCACCCTACCTGCTCTCGATGCAGAGCGAGTCAGCGGCACCGGCGTCGACGCAGCATTTGCCCCACCTGGCAGTCCCTTCGCGGGCGCGATGTATGCGGTGACCAGTTCCAACGGCACGATATATACCGTCAAGGCAGACGGACGCTGCGCGCCCTTCGCGACCTTCGATACCGAACAACATGGTTCGCCGCTGTACCTGCGCTTTGCGCCAGATGGCCAGTCCCTGCTGGTCTCTGTGGTGCGCGGAGGTTTATACAACGCGCGCGGCGGTGCGGTGCTACGCGTGCTGCCGGATGGGACTATTGCAGAGCAAGCTGTTGTGGAAGGCGGCACCATGCTCGGTGGCTTCGACATCGCGCCGCAGGGATTCGGAGACTATGCAGGACAACTGTTCGTCGTTGACGTCGGTTCATTCGAGATCCCCGTGCCGTTGGGCCAGGCGTTGCGCGCCGACGGCAAAGTGTATCGGGTCGATCACGAGGGCAAGTTCCACGTCGTCGTCGATGGTCTCATTAATCCCTGGGGCCTGCGTTTCGTCGGGAATCGCTTGTGGGTAAGTGATATCAACGGCGATTTCATCTACGGCAAGCGCGAACTGCCGGACGGCTTCATCGTCGAAATTGGGGTGAAATAACAGAAACCTAATTCGGGGACAGTTACTGTATTTCCGCGGCGGAAATACAGTAACTGTCCCCGAATTAAATGACTCAGTGCGAATCCGCGCGTGGAGACTAATGTAAATGCGACATGAGCACAGACGCACCTCCAGCGCTGTGCTGTTTTGCGCTGGCACGATGCTCTTGTTCGGTTTGCTGTCGTCAGACCTTTGGCGAGCTGCTGTTGGCTTTCCTGGTATTGATTTCTATCAGTACTGGGGGGTGGGAAAGATTCAGCGCTACAGCGAGTTCAGGGCGGGGTCGCCGTATCAACGCACAACCGAGTATACGACTGGCATCCGGCTGCTTGCCGAGGCACAACGTAGTGGTCCTCTAATGCAAGCGCAGAACGCGCGCCAAGCCGTCGATATCACCGGGTCTCCGTTTCTCTACCATGCTTACACCCTGCTCCCGGAGGACTATTCGTACGCGCTGTTGTACGCCCGCCTGCTCGAAATGGCCGGCGTGTTCGTGGTGCTTTTCGCCCTTTTTGCGCTACGCGGTTATCTCGGCATGGCCGCGCCGGCTAGTCTGGCGCTTATGTACGGGTTTGACCCCCTGCTGATCGATATTGGCGTCGCCAACGTAAACGGTTTGCAGGTCCTGCTTACCGGCAGTGGTTGCTTCCTTGTTTCAATCGCCTTGCGACGCTCGATGCGTGAGCAAGTCGTGAGCAGCCTGTTGAGTGCTTTGGGCACGTTCCTGTGCATTGTGTCGGCATTGCTAAAACCAACCACTTTGTTGGCCGCGATATTTCTGGCCGGCGCGCTGTTGATGGTCAACGGTCGGCGTGGCGCGGCCCAGGTCAGTGCTGCCGTGCTCGCGGCAATCGTCCTGGTCGCGATGTCCGGTAATTATTTTGGTTCGATAGCCGTGTGGAGCGAATGGCTCGCCGAGATCACAGCGCCCGATCGCCTCGAGTACGCGGCAGCACAAGGTAACCTCTCACTCATCACGATTTTAAGTAATGCCCTGGAGATGAATCGGACCGTGATATCCACAGGGTTCGTGTTGCTGGTTATTGCATCGTGTTGGTGGGCGTTTGCGGCGCACGGTCGTGCGCTATTGCCAGAGCGAGTGATGTCTGCCGCCGCAGATCCTTTTCTACTGGTTACTTTGGGTATCGCCATCATGCTGCTGCTTTCTCCGCTCGTGTGGACGCACTACCTCGTCCTCATGCTCTGTCCAGCGGTGTACTTACTGATAGCCCCAAATGTTTCTACCCGCACGACAGTACTCGCAGTCACAGCCCTTTTGCTCGCAGCCGGTGCAGGCCGACATGCCTATCAGAATGTCGGCATCCTTACGCCCGCTATTGTCCACGCCTTGAATGTGTCGGCACTACCGACATTGTGGATAGCGTGTTTGTCGTATCTCTCACAGCGCTCGGAAACCTGACTCCGGACGAAAGATCTACGATAAGTCGTTGGAGTACGTTAGAGGCGTGTGCCCATCGCGGATTCAATAGGTTCAGCTGTTAGCGATACCCGGATCGCCAGCCCAATCCGTTGCAAATGCGAAAAACCGCAACCACACCAAGCGCTCGGAATTCTTGAGAACATCGCTCCTCGACGTCCAGCTTCCTACCGAACGCTCGCACGCGTATTCGACTCGAAGACGATGTCTACCGCTTGCGCGAACTGACGTCGCTATTTATCCGCCAAGGCCCGCGCAACGTATTGGTTGCCTCGGATTGTCTGCCAGTACGCAGTCAGCTTTGGGTAATTACTAAGCGCATCCCCGACACCCAGGTACGAGTCACTGTATTCGGTGACGTAGAATAATGCCGGTGCCAGCGCGCAATCTGCCAGAGTCAGATCGTCTCCGACTGCATACCCGTCACTATCGATAGTTCGCTCCAATGCAGCCAAACCTCTGTTTACCGCCACCATTCCGGTCACCACAGCCCTAGACGCCTTACCTTCGGCTTTCGCAATAGCGAACAGCGGTAAATACGCCGCGAAGACATAGGCGTCGGTCATTTGCGTCACCATGCGTGCCCGCGCTCGCACCTTGCAGTCTGGCGGCAACAGCGACGGTTCAGGGTAGGTATCCTCAAGATACTCATTAATCACCGCTGACTCCGCGATCACCGTGCCATCATCGCAAACCAATGTGGGCACCTTTCCTAACGGCGTTATCTTGCGAAAGGCTTCGGACCCGAAACCATCTGGCGGCGGGGCAAACTCTGCATTCAGCCCTTTGGCATAAACCGCGATGCGCACTCTCACCGCAAAGGGCGAGACAGCAACTTCGAAAATTTTCATGCATGAACTCCAACAAAGATCGCGCGCGAGCACGCGGGTTAATAGAACCGGGTGGACGCAATTACAGCGTAACGTTCAGATGCCCGGCGACCCTATTCATGGGCCGCACTGTTCAGAGCACTTCGGGAATCTCACGCAGTCAGCTGCATCAGATGTTCAATCAATGCGACTAACGCCTGCGGCTCATCCTCCTGACAAAAATGTCCCGCATTCGGCAGTTCGATGATTGGGCGCTCGCCGAACGCTTGTTTGAATCCATCGATCGTAATGTAGGGCGGGATGGCACCGTCTTGCATCCCGACGGCTAACATCGCCGGTTTCGCCCGCAGTTTAGCGACCAGCTCGTCGTTCGGTGGGTCAAGGTAAGGGAAGCGCGCAGTCACGACTTCTGTCGGAAACTCGATAGCGCCTTTGCATTCTGCGCGGGTAGCAAATGGCGCCGAGTACGCATTCACCCAGTCATCTGTCACCGCTGCAGTATTTTGAAAGCCAATCAGCTTCAGAATACTCAACGCGGTGTAGCGCAGGTTACCGAGCACCGCCTCCATATTGCCCTCGCCATTAATAAACCGAAACCAATCCGATTCCATTAATGCCGGAAAATGCGCGGTCAAATCGCAGAACGGATAGACCACAGTATTCATGACGAAAACGCGCTTGAATCGATCAGGCTGGGTTGCGATAGCTGCGCCGCCAATCAGCCCGCCCCAGTCCTGGATAACAAGTGTTATGTCATCCAGCGCCAACTCGTCGAGCACGCTAAACAGATTCTCGACGTGCGTTTTTAGCGTGTAAATCTTGTCCTGCGGGGTCTCACTTTTCCCAAAGCCCATGTGGTCCGGCACCACAACGCGATAGTTTTTTGCGAGCGGCGGAATGAAATTCCGATACAAATAGCCCCACGTCGGTTCGCCGTGCAAGCAGACGATTGCCTCACCTGCACCTTCGTCCACGTAATGCATCTTGAAGCCGGGGGCGTCGGTAAAATGCGGAGCAAACGGCCATGTGCCGTTGAAAGTTTCGTCTGCATCAATCATCACAGCCTCCTCGTTGGATGGCTGTTCAGACTAGCCCCGTTCCCGCGACTTGGCTACACACCGTAATTTGGAGCGTCCGATCGAACCCGAGCTGCAGCTCCAGGAGGCCGGGCTAAATTAAGACACGAAGCCAGCTAAGCCGAGGACGCGCGGCAATACACGCGGGCTTGATTCGGCTTGCTGGCGATACCTATCAACGAATCGCGCGCGGTGACCCGTCGCGCGCATCGCAGCCTGCGGCTCTAGCCGCGCGAAGATAACGCGGCGGTCGCCGTGCCCCGGCACGAAAGTTCGCCATCCTGATTCACCGCCTCAAGTTCAAAGTCGATGAGATTCTGGCCGTTCTCCTGGCGTTTTCCGGTGACCTTGCCGTTGATAGTGAGCAAATCGCCTTCGGGATTGTGGCGACGGATCTCGGTGTACAAATGCACCAGCATCGCGTCGTCACCCATCCAGTTCGTGATCGCGTGCGCCATCCATGAACAGCGCTCGGGACCGTAATCGTAAGCGCCGGGCGCACCGACCTTATGCGCGAACTCCTCTTCCCAGTGAACGCGCTCCGGACAATCCGGAATACCATAACGATTCTTGATGCCGGTCGCCGGATGGCGAGACTGCATCTGCCAGGCGAGTTTGTTGGTGCGAATGTATAAGCCACCCCAGCCCTGCGCGTAACAGATAAATCCGGTCACGGTCATCGGCCCCTTGGCCATAGTGGGAATCGCCTCGCCGACTTCGACATCTTCGTAGAAACGCGTGGTCGCAC
The DNA here is from genome assembly GCA_002292285.1 of Proteobacteria bacterium UBA981. Classification (GTDB taxonomy): domain Bacteria; phylum Pseudomonadota; class Gammaproteobacteria; genus UBA981. Next base: position 142,630 of record DBBP01000024.1, on the reverse strand, counting down.
CCCGAATGCGTTCGGCAGCATACAAAGCACTGTGCGCTTCGAGTTCCTCGTCGGTGTAGACCCGAATTGGCTGATCCTTCAGCGCGCTGTACTTGGTGCCCGATTCGCGTGCGATATCACGATCAGTACGGAAGCACCAGGAATCGGCACTGGCGAGTTGGTCGCCGCTCTCATCGTAAAAATCGACGTGATAAATTTGCTGAATCGAACGGCCCGCAAAGCGCGTTTCGTGTTCGACCAAATCTTTCAGATAGGCCTCGGTAGAAATTTCCGTGTTGCGCTTAATCGGTTTCATCCAGCTAAAGTCACAACCGGCGAACATCGCGTGAATGCCGGGCAAGCCACCCACGTAACCGCTGATAATGCGGCTACACGCGAAAATAAACGATGGGGGTGCGATGATTTCGCCATAGGGCGTCGTCCGTGCGTATTCCGGATCGCACCACAGAGGATTGTCATCACCAATGCCATGCGCGTAATGGCGAATGTTGTCGCGCGTCGCCTCGTAACACCAGGGCTCGAGCGTACGCCCGATCTTGACCCCGATGCGCTTGCGCAGGTCATCCAGAGCAGCATCAGAGATGCCGACGAATTCGCGTTGTAAATCGTTACTCATAAGTTCGTTTCGTCCATCAACAATGATTCGTGTTTAGTGGCCCATCCTCGGGTAGCAACGTCAATTTGCTGCACTGACCTGCTTGGCTGCCAGGTCCCGCAGCACTTTTCGATTAACCTTGCCGGCCGGTGTTTTCGGCATCTCGCCTATGAATTCGATTTCCCGTGGATACTCGTGGCGCGAGAGCTGCGTTTTCATGTGCTCTTGCAGCGCCGCCGGTGTAATCGATTCACCATCACGCACGACGACGTAGGCACGTGCCACCTGGCCGCGCAGCTGATCGGGCACACCTATCACCGCCGCCTCGCCGACTGCTGGATGTTTCAGCATGGTGTTTTCAATCTCAACAGCACTCATGGTCCAGCCTGCGGAGATGATGACATCATCGGCACGACCTGCATGAAAATAGTAACCGTCCGCATCGCGCGAGCCGAAATCCTTGACCCGAAACCACTCACCGCGACGTTTGACGGCAATCTCACCGATGGTGTCGTCGGCGACTTCTTCATCGGCCTCGTTAAGAATGGCCACTTCGTTGCCTGGCGCCGGTTTGCCGAGCGCGCCGCGGCGTGAACTGTGCCCGCTCATTCCGGGGTAATCGACCATGATCACACCGACTTCGGTTGTGCCATACATGCTCGCCGGCGCAATCCCGAATGACTGTTCAATCCAGTCGAACGTGTTGGAATCGAGCGGCTCGCCGGTAAACGAACATTTCTGCAAATTGATGTCGTAGTCGTCACGCACGCCCGCGTTGCGCAGCATGCGGTAGACCGTGGCCGCCGCCGCGAAATTGGTAATTTTGAGTTCGGCCAAGGCTTCCAACAGACGCACGGCGTCGAATTTTCCGGCGAAGGCGCCAATGTGAATGCCGAGCGCGAGCGGTGCAATTGTGCCGTGCCACAATCCATGTCCCCAAGCCGGTGACGATGGACAAAAATAACGGTCATCCGGCCTTAAACCAACGCCATAAAGCGCCGCAATCATCAACGTCACAACCGAGCGCTGCGTGTGCCGGACCGCTTCGGGCAGCTCACGCGTGGTCCCTGAGGTGTACTGGAACACGCACAAGTCAGTCGCTCGCGTGGCCACCTCGTAGTGTGTCGGCAATGTCTCGAGCTGGCGCCACAACGAAGCGTCCACTTCAAGCACCTGCGCTGCGGGAAATTGCGAGCGCAGCGTATCGGCATCGGTCTCGGTGACGATCACCGTCGGCGTGCAGTCGGAGATCCGCAACGCCAATCCATCCGGTCCGAACAAGGTGAACATGGGTACAGCAATGGCGCCGTATTTGATGGCGCCGAACATGCAGGTATAGAAGGCTTTACCTGGCTCCAGAATAACGGCCACACGCTCGCCGGGCGCAACGCCTGCCTGGCGCAACCAATGTGCGAACTGGCTAGTCGAATCAGCGAGCTCAGCGTAGTCGAGATGCTCCAGGCGACCGTCACTATGTTTGATGCTGACCGCGCGCCCGCGCTGACGATGGCGATCGATGCATTCATGGGCGAGATTCATATGCTCGCGATCGCCGTCGAACAGCTCCCACAAGCGAGCGCTTGAAAAATCGGATTGAACTTGATGGTAGTCGTTAATGTCGGTCAGCGAGGTCATGGCAGCTACTATTGGCTTCAAGGCGCAGGGACGGTCGTAAGTGCATGATTGTAACCGCAATGGAGATGCCGAGATCAGGCTTGCACTGATCTTACGGCGGGCTGGGGGCCGCCATCGCGCGCGTTTTGAGGCCTCTCGCACCGGTCGGGCTGAGGGCGACACAATGCCTTGCAAGCTGTGCGCTGAGCGCCGAAGATTATGCTGGCAGCGGAATGGGAGATGGCACATGGTTTTACAAGCACGGGCGCAAGAAGTCGCAGTCGATTTCGGACCGCAACAGGAGGCGATGGACGCCTATCTCAAGGCCGGAGAGCAACGCGCTGCGGAGCTCGGTAATCGCGGACCGATTCGCTTCGATAGCGACGGCTGTTTGTCTGCCGATATTGTGGAAGCGTACTGGCGCTGTGGCTTTTACATCTTCACCGGGGTCCTGAACGGTGACGAACTCAGCGATATTGAAGCGGATTTGAACACAGCGCTGGCACGTATGCCGGTGACCGAAGGCGCAGACGTCGATGCGCTCGGCCGCCCCGCGCTAACGGTGGATTGTGAAGCGCCGACGGCTTTCTGGGCGCGGCCGTTGAGTGACCCGCTCGGCGGTACTGAGATAGCAGAAGGTCGTCATCCGGCGAAAATGTACGAGCCCAGCGCTGCTGTCGACGCACCTGAAAAAGAAATTTACATGGTGCTTGGCTCGCTGCAATTCTCTGAAGCCTGTCTACGCGTCTACGGCCATCCACAATTGCTGCAAGTGGCAGCCGCGATCAATGGCGAAGATTTTACGCCCTTTAACGAGGCCCTGTTCATCAAACGCCCCGGCCTCGGTTCATCTGTTGCCTGGCACCAGGATGGCGTCACGCACTGGGACAGCCCGGATTGGGACCAGGGCACGCACGGGTTCAATTTCATGGCGCAGTTATATGGCTGTACTGCCGCGAACGGTCTATGGGTTGTGCCAGGTTCCCACAAGCTTGGCCGAGTCGACATCAAGGCCATGGTCGCAGCCGCCGGCACCGACCGTTTACCCGAAGCGGTACCGATGATTTGCGCGCCAGGGGATGTGTGCATCAACAATCGCCAAACCCTGCATGGCTCATTCGCAAACACCACAGCCGACACTCGGCTAACAGTTAATTTCGGCTTTCATCGCCGCAGCGCCGTACTCAATGTCACAGCTGGCGGCGTCCACAACGCGCGTTCAACTTATGACGCCGCCCGTATCCATGAACGTGCGCGCCTGATTGCCTACGCAATCGATGCACGCCGCCAGCGCTTCCCGCACGAAACGCCGTACGTCTATCAGCCATTCGCCGGACTCGAGGACGACTATCGATGGAACGCCGACGCGCGCGCCACGCTCAAGGACTACAACCTGCTCGACTTGAGTATCTGAACGCCCGCCCCGGTCGGCTTCGATCTGCGCATCACGTGGCGCGCGACGGGCCTCGTTTCAACTTATTCCTCAACAGGACCGCTTATGAAAAGCTGCCAAATCGTGGGTGCCGATGGCATCGATGCACTCGCCTTCAACGAACGGGACGTTCCTGCGCCGCGAGCCGGCGAGGTGCTGGTCCGGGTGCGTGCGTCTTCCCTCAATTATCGCGATCTGTCCACCGTTGAAAGTCCGGCCGGGCGCGGCTTCCCTTATCCCCGCATTCCCAATTCGGATGGTGCCGGGGAAGTCGTTGAAATCGGCGATGGCGTCACCCGTTTCAAAGTCGGCGACAGGGTGTGTGGCATTTTTTTCCAGGGGTGGATTGACGGCGATATCACCCCGGAGCTGATGCAAAACGCCCTCGGTGGTGGGCTGGACGGCATGCTGTGTGAGTACCGGGTACTGCACCAGGACGGTCTGGTTTCTACCCCGGCGCATCTGAGTGACGAACAGGCTTCGACCCTACCCTGCGCTGCACTGACGGCGTGGAACAGTCTGGTTGAACGTGGTGGGGTAACTGCCGGTGACACCGTTTTGTTGCTCGGAACGGGTGGCGTATCCGTAATCGCGCTACAGCTCTGCCAGTTGCTGGGCGTGCGCGCGATTGTGACGTCTTCAAGCGACGATAAGCTCGAACGAGCGCGAAGCCTCGGTGCGTGGCAGACGATTAACTACCGCCAACACGCGCAATGGGAGCAGCAAGTCATGGATATGACCGACGGTCGCGGCGTTGACCACACGGTCGAGGTTGGGGGTGCGGGCACCCTGGCTCAATCGATCAGCGCGACTCGCGTCGCCGGCTCAATCGGACTGATCGGCGTACTCACCGGCGGCCAGATAGACCCGATGCCGATTCTGCGAAAGTCGCTGCGGCTGCAGGGTATTTATGTGGGAAGCCGGCGTATGTTCGAAGACATGAACCGCGCGATCGAAGCCCACCAATTGATTCCAGTTATAGAGCACAGCTATGCGTTTGAAGATGCGCGCCAGGCTTATCACGATCTGCGCGCTGCTGCGCATTTCGGCAAACTCGTAATAACGTTGTAGACGGGCGCCGCAGTCGCTTTTCACCAGTCTGCTAGCTTAGGGCGCGTTGGGCGCGGAATACACGCAGATGTTCGACCCCGGTTCCCCCCAGCAGCTCATTAGCAGTCAGGCGTTTAAAGTAGCGCCCGACGAGCAGCTCTTCAGTCATGCCAATGGCACCGTGGAGCTGCACCGACTCATGGGCAAGATGACGCCCGACTACGCCAGCCTGAATCTTTGCAGCCGCTATAAATTCGCGTGCTGAACTCACGCCATCCGCGTCGCTCCTTGTGCGCGCCAGTGCGAGTAAGGATTCGAGTCGCGTGATTGCCAGCTGCATATCCACCAGTCGATGTTGCAGCGCCTGAAATTCGACCAGCTTGACGCCGAACTGCTCTCGCTCGGCAAGATGTTCATGACTTAACTTAAACAAGGCTTTTGCGGTGCCGAGAGAATCCGCAGCGAGGTGCAGGGCAAAAGACCGCAGCGCGGCATCGATCCTCGTGGCCACCGGCTCGGCGAACTCAAGCCGCGCATCGCGCGATAAAACTACGCCATTTAAATCGACATCCGCCAACTCGCGTCCGTCGAAGGTGGCGTGCCTGGTCACTTCGAGTCCGGGCGCATCCTGCGGTACTAACAACAAGAGCATCGCAGCACTGTCATTAAGTCGCGCCGAAACCAACAGCCGATCCGCACGCCCGCCATCGAGAACAACTGCTTTGTGTCCCTGTACCACCAGTTCGTCGCCGCGTGCTGTAGCGCGTGTATGGACAGGCTGCCCAAAACACGCTTGTTCGCGGGCTTCGTGATGGGCCAGAGCAACAAGCTCATCGCCGGCCAGCCACTTCGCCATGCATTCGTCGCGGCGCGCCGACGGAGAGGCAGCATTGAGTAAATAACCGGCCAGAGAAACCTGGCTCACGAACGGCTCAGGCATTGCCGCGGGCGCAAGTGCCTCGACCAGAATGTTCAACATCGATTCCGGCAGGCCAAGCCCGCCATTACCTTCGGCTAGCGCTGTGCCGAGCCACCCAAGCTCGGCGAACTGTTGCCAACGCTCGGCATCGAATTCGGTTCTAGCGTTGCTGGTCGTCTGGCTATAGTGATCCTGCAAGAGCCGCACAGCACTATCGATGAGTGCCTGCTGTTCAGGAGCTGCATGAAAATCCATAATCAGCGCCGCCGCTGCTGCTTCAGTGCGCGGTACACGAGGTTCCGTTGCACCTCGTTGCTGCCGCCATAAATACTTGCCGCGCGATTGTTGAAATAGCCCGCCAGCCAATCGGGCATGGCGATACCTTCGTCGCGTGTACTCGCGCCGCGCGCCGCCGCGTCTGCGTAAAGCGTTTCCGGCCCACTTATCGCGATGTGTAACTCATCGATGCGTTGCGCCAACTCGGTCCACTCAATCTTTACGACACTGGCCTCAGCATCGGCGTTGGAACGGTCGAGCGCCGCATGGCCCAGACGCAACTCGGTCACCTCATAGGCGAGCAGCTCAATATCCAGCTGCGCGAGTTTGTCCCATAGACCCGCCAGCGGTGTGGCGCAGTTTTGCGCGCGTTCACACAGCCGCACGAAGCGTCGCCGCAGGCGCCCGCCAAACACAAATGCCCCACGTTCGATGTCGAGTAAAAACTTCGCCACCGCCCAGCCATTACCCTCCTCACCGAGCAGAGCTTCGACCGGTATCTCAACGTCGTCGAAAAAAACCTGATTGAAATCATGATCGCCGCTGAAAAGACGAATCGGTCGCACCGTGACACCTGCTGCAGCCATGTCGACCAACATGAAACTGAGTGCGTCGCGGGTGTTCTCGCGCCGGGTGCGCACAAGACAGAAAATCTTGTTCGCATGCTGCGCATCGGTGGTCCAGATCTTCGAGCCATTGAGGAAATACGCATCGCCGCGTCGCTCGGCAAACATTGCGACACTCGCTAAATCCGAGCCAGACCCCGGTTCCGAGAAGCCCTGGCACCAATAGTCAGAACCATCGAGCACGCGCGGTACGATTTCGTCCCGCTGTGCCTGCGTGCCGAATTCAATCGCGGTAGGCGCCACATAATACAAACCCATCGGCGGCAGAGCCGGCGCACCGTGTAGTCCCATCTCGTAGTGCAGAATGTAATTCTCTATGGGGCTTAGGCCGGCGCCGCCGAATTCTTTCGCAATGTGTCCGGCGTGCCAACCGCGCGGGCGCAACAACGCGATCCAGGCTTTACTGCGCTCGGGATCGGCAACCATGGAACGTTGCGCATCATCCGCCGCGACCATGCCGGCATCGAGATGCTCAGCCAAAAACGCTCGCACTTCTTCGCGAAACTGTGCTTGCTCATCTGACAACTGGCCGGCAAATAGCATCGCCTTATCTCAGTCCTTGAGGCCCAAGGCCTTGCGCGTGCCTTCTGGCAGTCCGGTCGGGTCAATGAGGAAGTCATATAGTTTCAGCCAATGCGTGTGTGCGAGCTGATGTAAGTGGAACGCGTTCTGCATTGCCAACTCACGCCCCTGCGCATCCTGCGCACCGTTGATGGCCTTCTTCGCCATCTTGAGTGCGAAGCGGGATTTCGAACTGATCTTGCGCGCCATCGCCAAGGTCGCTTGTTCAAGCTCCGCGCGCGGTACGATTTGGTTGACCATACCAAGACGCAAGGCATCGGCAGCGCTGAGGTCATCAGAGGTAAACAGCATCTCCTTGGCCTTGCGTGCGCCGACTTCCCAAAAGTGATGGAAGTACTCAACTCCGCCAACGCCAAAGCTGACCGTCGGGTCACTGAAGGTCGCGTCATCGGTCGCGATGATTAAATCGCACGGCCACGCCAGCATCAGCCCACCGGCGATACACTTACCCTGAATTGCCGCGATTGTGGGTTTTGGAATATTGCGCCAGCGTTCGCTAAAGCCGACATAAATTTCTTCTTCGCGACTCATTTGCGCTTCGGCACCGGCGCAGGTAAATCCACACATCGTGCCGACCGTGTCGTAGTTGTGGGTGTTGGCCTGAGCGCCCTGCTCGGCCAGATCATGGCCGGAGGAAAAATGCTTGCCATTGGCAGCCAGAATAATGACCCGAATCGCCTCATCGTGGGCTGCACGGTCGAAAGCATCATTCAGTTCGTATAGAAACTGGGTGTCCTGCGCGTTCGCAGTTTCAGGACGATTGAGAACAATGCGCGCAATGCCCTCTTCTGGGGTCTCGTAGACGATGTAAGCGGGTTCAGTTTTAGTATCCACGTGCAGCCTCCGGTGTTGGGTTCGCCGTCTGTCAGGCGAGAGGCATTATTGCACCATGGTTCGTGGGTCGGGCAAGGGCAGTAGTCGTCGCTGGCTTGTGAGCTGCGGCGATAGCGGGAGGGCGGAAACAGAGCGGCAGACGGGGACACCCGTCTGCCGCAACGATTTAGATGAACTTCGCGTATTCGTCCAGCATGGGCAGGATCTCCGCTGCCGGGGATGGTGGCAAAGGCAGAATCGCACGCTGAATATTCTTCTCTGGCAGAGTCTTCAGCTCGTCCATTTCCGGCGCCATGGCATAGAACATGCTCAGCGCCAGACTGGCCGGGTCGCGACCGATGTTGTTACACGCTTCGACAATCTTCGCCATACCGGCGTCGAAGTTGTACATGCCGCCAATCGGCATCCAGCCATCACAAAACTCCGCTACGTGAGCGGCGGTCTTGGGGCCTGCAGCGCCACCCATGAGAATTGGCGGATGTGGCGTTTGGGCGGGTTTTGGCCATGCCCAGCTCTTCTCGAAACTGATGTGCTTGCCTGAATAGCTCGCTTCTTCTTTCGTCCACAGTTCCTTCATAAGCAGGATGTACTCGCGCAAAATGCCGCGACGCTTGCTGTAGTCGAGGCCATGGTTAGCCATTTCCTCGACGTTCCAACCGTAACCGATACCGAGTTCCAGACGACCACCTGAGATCATATCCAGACTCGCAGCTTCCTTGGCGAGCCAAATTGGGTCACGTTGCGCGACCAGCGTAATGCCGGTGCCGAGGCGGAGTTTCTTCGTGACTGCGGCGGCAGCTGTCAGCGCGACGAATTGATCGTGAGTACGCCAGTACTCTTCCGGTAGCGGACCGAGAGCGGGGTTGCCGCCCCACGGCGTTTCACGGCTGGTCGGGATATGGCTGTGCTCTGGAAACCACAGCGACTCGAAACCGCGCTCCTCGCAGGCCTGGGCCAATTCCATCGGCTGGATGGCCTTGTCCGTGGGAAACATAATTACGCCTATCTTCATGAGATTCCTCCCTCATTTTATATTTGGCTGGAGATATTCCTCTGCGGCCATTAGTTTCGCCGCAGCGTCGTTTTAGTCTGGCTTGGCCCCTCTTGTCACCGCAATAATTCAGGCGACATTGGCCGTTATCCGGTCGCGGAACGATCGGCGTTACGCGCTTGCCACCATTGCTGGTAGGTATCGTTCGGGACAATGACGCGCGATATTGCGCTACTCACAGCATTACCGGACGCATCGCTGATGCGAATGCTGAATTCGGCCATTTCTCCACGTAAGCGGGTGACCTCGAGCTTTACTGTAACTGTGTCGCCCGGGCACAGGGGAATGCGCATGCGCTCGGGCTTGAACGTCAGTCCGAGGCTGCCATCGCCCGGGAAAGAGGTACCGAAAATACCCGTAATGCTCGCCTGCAGGAGGCCACCAGGGACAATAATGTCCCGCACATTCGGGAAGCGTAATTTCGCCGCTTCGACGTCATGATGAATCGCGTTCATATCGCCGACGAGCTCGCAGTACTGTTCAACCTGCGCGTGCGAGAACGAGATCGTGGTTTCGTGGGTCAGACCGACTTTTAGCTGTGCAGCGGTCAAACAAGCGGTAGCAGACATCACAACGTTCCTTTTGTACATCTGGCGACTGGCGTTAGCCTGCGCCGTGGCGGCCTGAGGCGGCAATTCTAGCGTCATTTTGTCGCAATACAGACCTCTACTGGCGATACAGCACGTTTAGTCCATCCGCGAAGCCCGGTTCGAAGGCGCGAACGGCGGGCGGACTGCTGGTAGGCGGTTGGGCAATGACAGCGGCGATAAAGACCCCCGCGTGGTCGATTTAGCGCATTGCCCACGAACAACGCGACTGCCTGCTCTGTTACGATTCGACCCATCCAGGGTCGCTGTACGAGAGCTTTCGCCCGTTACGCGCCAAAACCTGCCAATTCGTTACATTTAGGGTGACGTTATGTCGAGTCAGTCCGCTGCTCTGATCCGTTCGATTATTTGGGCACTCATGGTCGTCACCTGTGTCCCCGGCTCGGTCTCGGCTACCGAGGAGACGCCGGTAGCCATCGTCAAGGACACCATTTCGCGCATTCTCGAGACGCTGTCAGACAATTCGCTCAACGACGAACAAGCACGGGCTGCGGTTGAGCAAATCGCGAGCGAGCGCATCAACTACTACGAGATGGGACAACGCATTCTGGCGCGTAACTGGTCGAAGGCGGATGATGCTCAGAAGGCCCGCTTCGTCGAACTGTTTCGCGAACGATTTATCCACGTCTATTGGTCTCGGATCCGCAACTACTCGGACGAGGACGTGCTGTATTTCACCGCCACCATCGATAGAGATATCTACGCGACTGTCGACACAATCATTCAGACGGAGCGGATAAAAGTACCCGTAACCTATCGCCTCAAGTTCGCCAACGGGCGTTGGCTGGCCTACGATTTTCTAATCGAAAACAAATCCATGATTTCCACTTATCGAGCGACTTACGCGCAGATCATTAAAAACAAAGGCATCGATAAACTTCTGACGATCATGGCAACTGGCCGAGCGACCGGCTGGGCCGAAGACTCCTGAATTCATATTTGTCCTAATTTCATCACGGCCACGGCGCGCAGCCGTGCGTGGCGCTCATCGTGCGAACACGTTACGCAAGGTCAGATTAATTCGTGCCTCAGTGATGCGTTTTCGTTTGGGTAACTGATGTGCCCATCGGGTCTGCGAACCCGGTCCCATGAGCAACACCGAACCATGGGTCAGCGGGCATTTTACGGGTGCCAAGTCAGCGCGATAACGATGCTTGAGGATGAAGTCGCGCGCGTGACCAAAACTCACCGAACCGATGACTGGATCCGGACCGAATTCCGCCTCGTCGTCGCTATGCCAACCGACACTGTCGTTGCCATCCCTGTAAAGCGTGACTAACACGCCATTGAACGATAAACCGGTCAGATCAAGGACTCGCTTTCGTATCGCATCGAGCGGTGTGGTGATGGCGAGCGGCGCGATACGCATACCGGAGTAAATCAGCGGTACATCGGCGTCCGCGTACCAGGCTTGCAGGCGCGGCAAAGGGATCCGTTTGCCATGAATCAGGATCTGATCGTGGCGCCACGGCGTATCACGCCGGAGTAATTCGAAATGTTGATCGGCTTCGGCGGTCGAAAACGCGCTCGGATAGAAATCGAGTTCGGCATCAGGCAGATCGATTCGTCGTCTGTCACTCTCCGGTTCGCTGTCAAATAGGGATTGCTGAGACAACGAATGTCGCCTAGGTACCTGGCGCGAGCGCCTCGAGTGCGTCCCAGTCAATTTCGAATCCGCCGACCTGCCCCGCCTCCAGTTGTTCGTGAGGGTTTATCGGATAGAGACAAATTTCCGAAGCACCTGCGTCAATATGCGACTGGATACGGGCTTTGAGTTGGTCGGCATCGCCCCACGCGATAATTGCATCGATTAAACGATCGCTGCCGCCATTTTCGAAATCAGACTCGTCGAAACCGGCGCGTTTCCAGGTGCGGTGATAGGCCGGTAGTGGCAAGTAGAAATTAAGCGCATTGCGGGCATGGGCTCGGGCGGTCACTGGATCTGAATCAGTACAGGTTCTCACGACAACACAGAGCTGCTTGTCGGGCCCGAGAATTTCGCGCGCCCAGGCTGTATGTTCTGCAGGCTGATTCAAACAGAACGCACCATCGGCGTGTTGCCGCACGACTTCCAGTAAATTAGGTCCGTGTGCGGCGCAGATAATTCCGGCTGGTTGTGCGGGCGATGGACCGTCCGGTGAGGTGGCGTGAATGCCGCGCAAGTAGTCGCTCAGCGCCTGAGTTGGCGGCAAGAATCTGTGCCCGCGTGGCTCGACCAGCATTGGATGCGAGACACCGAGACCCAGGGTAAAGCGACCGCCGGATAGTTCGGCCAGAGTCTGTCGTGCCTGCGCTGCCGCAACATAGTCACGCACGTAGATATTCGCGATACCAACGCCGATGTTGATGCGACTGGTCCGCGCGAGCAAATAGCCCGCCAGCGCCATCGGTTCCCGTCCTGACACTTCCGGTACCCATAAACGGTCGTATCCCATCGCCTCAAGACGCAGGGCATAGTCTTCCACGCCTTGTGCGTCCATACCTTCAGTGAAATGGAGCAGAGAATAAGTCGTCATGAGTACGATCCTTTGTATTCCGTGTTGGTTATGGCCACGGAATAAAGGCCAAATACTTACGTCAGGACTGTAACGCAGTCCGGTCCTAGAGTTAAGGATGCTCGGTAGAGCCAGACGCTTGGCGCGCCAGCAACTGCATTCATTGAGCATTTCGCAGGAGTCCGCCACAATCATTCTGGCAGCTACCGAGGAGGACTGAGGCATGTTGGTTGACGGAAAATGGCAGGGAGATTGGCAGCAGCGTGCGAGAGCCGATGACGCCGGACGATTTATCCGCGAGTCGTCGACTTTTCGCCATTGGGTTACCCGTGATGGTCGTGCCGGCCCAACTGGCGACGCCGGCTTTAAGGCGGAGCCTGGCCGCTACCATTTGTATATCGCACTCAACTGCCCGTGGGCGTGCCGTGCGCTGATCTATCGCAAACTGAAAAAACTTGAAGATGTCATAACGCTATCCATTGCCGCCCCTGAATTTACCGATCAAGGATATGGGTTTCGCCCGTACGAGGGATCGATCACCGATCCAATCCATAATGTTCGCTACGTTCATGAGCTGTATGCCCGCGCAGATCCTCACTTCACTGGGCGCCCAACCGTACCCGTGTTGTGGGACAAGTCCAACGACACCATCGTGAGTAATGAATCGAGCGACATTATTCGTATGTTCAATGATGAGTTCGATGCACTCGGTGACGCGAGCCTAGACTACTACCCGGTCGAGCTACGCGACGACATCGATGCCTTGAACGACCGTGTCTATGAGGGTCTGAACAACGGCGTGTACCGCGCCGGCCTGGCGGGTTCCCAAGCTGCGCACGAGCAAGCCGTGAGCGATGTCTTCGCCTGCCTGGATGAACTGGAACAGCGTCTCGAAGGTCGCTTGTACCTGCACGGCGAGCGCATCACTGAGACCGATTGGCGCGTATTCGTCACCTTAATTCGTTTCGATGTCGCCTATCACGGCTTGTTTAAATGCAACCTGAAACGCCTGCTCGACTATCCCAACCTCTCCCATTACCTGAAACGTTTGTATGACGTTCCAGGCGTTTCTGACACAGTCGATTTTGACCACATCAAACGCACCTACTACAGCATTCGCAAACTCAACCCGGACGGCATCATGCCGCTCGGGCCACTGCAAATTTTTCCCGCCGACACGTAGCGACGCCAACACCTCCGCGTCTAAGTCCCCACAGAATTAATTCGGGGACAGTTACTGTATTTCGGGGCGCCGAAATACAGTAACTGTCCCCGAATTAGGATGCGTTGAATTCGTGGGTGAGCTCATTGATGATGGCAGTGCACAGGTGCGGGGAATAGCAACTTGAAAATCCGGAACATGGAAAGCGGCACAGCACCGGACGGTGCGGAACTCGTGCGTCGCGCCGAGGCGATGCGTGCGCAACTTATCGAAGAACAGGTGGCGACCGAGGCACGCAGGTTCTATTCCGAGCGTACGCATGAGGCGTTCTTGGCGGCGGGCTTCTACCATCTGCTCGCACCGCGACGCTACGGGGGACTCGAGCTCGACGCCACGACGTTCTACAAAGTCATGATCGCGATTTCCCGGGGTTGCCCGTCAAGCGGCTGGATGTTGTCGCTGGGTGCCGCTCACGCACTCCACGTTGCGTCGTATTTTTCCGAACGCGCACAAGACGAAATGCTCGGCGAGAACGACTGCTTTATCGCGGCCGCGAGTTTCGCGCATCAGGACGCACTTGCGAGCCCGGTTGATGGCGGGTACCGGGTCAGCGGTACATGGCACTTCTGCTCCGGTGTGCCCTACGCTTCCCACCACCTCGGGGTAATCCCAAGCCAACCAGGGGAATGTCCGGTCGAGGATTTGCTGATGGTGGCCATCCCGCGCGGGGAATTCCGTCGCCTGGACAATTGGGGCGATTTGATTGGGCTCAAGGGCAGCGGCTCGCACAGCGTGGTGGTTGAAGACGTCTTCGTTCCCACGCACCGTGTTATCCACTTGCTGGATATGGAAAACCCGACCGGTCACACGCCGGGTTACGCGCTGCACGCCAATCATCTTTATGCCGGGCGCTTCTTCGGCTTCGCTATCGGCGAACTGGTTGCGGTCCAAATCGGTGCGGCACAAGCTGCGGTAGACGAGTTTGAACGCAGCATCATCGGCAAACCCAAGATGTCACTGAACAACTCCGGCACGCCAAAAACTGAGGACGCGGATTTTCAGCGCTGCTTTGGTCTCGCGATGGCCTGGAGCGACAGCGCCGAATCTATCCTGCTTAAAGTCGGGGAGCAGTACATGGAACACGCGCGGCGCACGATCGCCTGCGACGAAGCTTTCACAGACGAGAAAGTCTGGCGTCTGTACGGCCAGCAAATGACCGCTGCAAAGCTCTGCTGGGATGCCGGAGAGACCTTGTTTCGCGTTGGCAGCACCAGCGGCGCACGCGATGGGGAACGCTTGCAACGCTACTGGCGCGACCTGTGCGCGTTTCGCAGCAACGGCTTACATCAACACGATTTTCGCGCGCGTGCTCTGGCGCAGGCACGTTTTGGATTACCGGTGTCGTTTTACTAGCAGGTAAAAAAGGGCGCCGTGTTTTGCTCCTGAACCCTGCACGAAGTTGTGCGAGAAAAAGAAAACAGAACTATGCCGCTTGCGCGGCTAACCACCGTGCTCCGTCGCGCGTGCTTTGCCATACTGTCGCTGCGAACCCAACGAATCTAACTCGGAGCGCTGCCAGGTGACCAATCCTGATCTGCCCTATCCCTCACAGCGCGCACCGATTTGCGCCGACAACATCGTCTCGACCTCCCAACCTCTTGCCGCCCAGGCCGGACTCCAAATGCTGCGCCAGGGTGGCAATGCCATCGATGCGGCGCTGGCTGCAGCAATCACACTGACGATTGTCGAGCCGAGTGGCAACGGCATCGGATCAGACGCGTTCGCGTTGGTGTGGGATGGCGCATCACTCAAGGGTATTAATGGTTCCGGACGGGCGCCGGCCGCCTGGACACCGGAATATTTTGCTGGTCATACGCGCATGCCGTTGTTCGGGTGGGATGCCGTGACCGTCCCAGGTGCGGTCAGCGTTTGGGTGGCACTGTCTGAGCGCTATGGCCGACTGCCCTTCGAAGCCTTGTTCGACGCTGCCATCCACTACGCAGAACATGGATTCATGGTTGGGCCGAAAACGGCCGCGCTGTGGCAGCACCTGCCCGAATCGTTCTCGCCCAATGCGGCGTTCGTCGAACATTTTCTGCCCGCACCACTGATAGGACAACGTGTTCGCCGTCCTGATGCGGCCAGGACCCTGCGTCTGATTGCTGCGAGCCATGGCGAGGCTTTCTATCATGGTGAACTGGCAGAACAAATGGAGCGCGCTGCGCTCACTGAGGGAGGCGCGCTGAGAGCGAGCGATCTTGCTGCGCACACCGCTGAGTGGGTTGAACCTGTCCAACAGCGCTATCGCGACGTCGTAGTCCACGAAATCCCACCTAACGGCCAGGGGCTGGCGGCCCTCATCGCACTCGGCATCCTTGAATACTTCGACCCGCCTGCACTGGATAGTGTGGACAGCGTCCACGTGCAGATCGAAGCGATGAAAATCGCGCTGCGCGCCGCCGCCGATCACATAGCCGACCCACAATCGATGCGCGTTTCTGTAGGCGCTTTGCTCGACCCGACATCGCTCGCGCGCGCGGCTGCGACGATTGGCAACGAGGCCTCAACCGCCCCAGCGCTGCCACTCCCGACCAGCCCCGACACCGTCTATCTCGCGACGGCCGACAGCGAGGGGCGCATGGTGTCGTTTATCCAATCAAACTATTACGGCTTCGGCTCGGGCATTGTGATCCCCGGCACCGGCATCGCGATGCAAAACCGCGGCTTCGGCTTCTCCCTCGCGGCCGGTCATCCGAATCAGGTCGCGCCCGGCAAACGGCCATTCCATACCATTATTCCGGGCTTCATTACCCGGGATGACAAGGCGCTCGCAAGTTTCGGCGTGATGGGGGGCCCGATGCAGGCACAGGGCCATGTACAAATGGTCACGCGACTCGTCGACCACGAGCAGAATCCACAGGCCGCAAGCGATGCACCGCGTTGGCAAGTGCTGGATGACGGCAGCGTGTTACTTGAACCAGGCTTCTCGCGCGCCGTTGCCAATGCCTTGACTGCACGTGGACATCAGCTGCAGTTTGAAACCAGCGAACGGCTTTTCGGCGGTGCCCAGCTGGTCGTTAACACTGGCGATGGCTTCGTGGCAGGTTCCGATCACCGCAAGGAAGGCCAGGCTGTAGGGTACTAATACGACCGGTTCAGAGCGGCGCGGCCTCGGTAATGGCTCGAAGTTACTCGCCGGTCAGGCTAATATTTCCACAACAACTCAGCGGACCGCGTCATAAACGGGGCCGCAAACCGGGCGGCAGTCATCACTGGCTCGGCAGACCACAGACAGCGACAACGCAGGAAACGATCGTGGCCACCAAAGACTTACCGGAAATCAACGAGAACCCGTTCTCGCCACAGGCACAGGCGCTCGAAACAACGAAGCGATTGTCGAGCCCCGCCGAGCGTGCGGCGGCGGTCGACGCGGTCGCGACGCTGCAGCGCGAGGGTTATGTCATCCTCAACGATCAGATTAACCTCGACAAGGTTGCCGAGATTCGCGCCGAGTTCGAGCGCCTGCATGCGGGCCTCGCGCGGGGCACGTCGGACTTTGGCGGCTTTGTAACCCAACGTCTGTACAACCTGGTTGCGCGCACCCGCGTCCTAGACGACTTGTACTTGCATCCGCACGTGATGGCGGTGATGGAAGCGCATCTCGACGATCAGATTCAGTTATCCATCGCCAGCACTGTCAACCTGCTGCCCGGCGAAACGGCGCAGGCATTTCATCGCGATGACGGCTACTACCCGCTCACCCGCCCGCACATGCCCTTGAGTGTGAATACGATGTGGGCCATCGACGACTTTACTGCGGCTAACGGCGCGACTTTGTTGATTCCACGCTCGCATCTCGATGCAGGTGAAGAGCCGCGCCCGGACGTTGAAATCGTCAAAGCGGAAATGCCGGCCGGTTCAGTGATGGTCTGGGACGGGTCGCTGTTCCACGCTGGCGGCTCGAACACGACGGACGCGGCGCGACTCGGCATCACCGTCATCTACTGCCGTGCCTGGTTGCGGCAGCAGGAAAATCAGTTTCTCGGCGTGCCGCCCGAGATCGCGAAAACGCTGTCCCGACCACTGCAAAAGCTGATCGGTTATTGGGTAGCGAATAATTTTTTGGGCTACGTTAACGAGTCCAGTCCTAGCCTCTTTCTACGCTAGCCGTTCCCCGCAATTTCCCCGCCACCCGGGCAGCGACGGCCACACCGCCGCCGACAATATTAGTGAGACACGATGAGCGAAATCCCAACGACTGTTGCTGAGGCCTATCTGAACACCGTGTCGCGAGTACCCGATCATGAAGCAGTGGTCAGCGCCGATGGGCAACGTTTCACTTATCAACAACTCAACGTCGAGGTCGAGCGCCTTGCACTCGCCCTCCATGCGCTCGATTGCCGACCAGGCGATCGCGTAGCAGTGTGGTTATCGAACAGTCCTGAATGGGTAATTGCAGAATATGCCGCTGCCCTGCTCGGGGTTGTCATCGTGCCGCTCAATGCGCGCTTTCGCGCCGACGAGGCCGCCGATATTCTCACTCGTGGTCGCGCGAAGGTCCTCATAACGCAACCCAATTTCCTCAGCAACGATTATCTCGAACGCTTGGCCGAGATCGCCGGCGGCGACCTCGGCCAAGGTGAGCAAGCCGCGATCCCGACCCTGCCGGATTTACAGTCAATCGTACTCGTCTCCGGTGATGCGGTGCCGGGGACGGTGAGCATGCCGACCGTGCTTGAACGCGCACGTGCAAGCGGACTGACACTCGATTTCCCGGCGCTCGCCGCTGCGCGTCAACCGCAAGACCCAGTGCTCGTGTTCTACACCTCGGGTTCAACCGGTCGCCCCAAGGGCGCGGTCATCCCGCACGATTGCATCGGCAACGTCCATAACTGGACTACGCTGGCTGCGGGCATCAACGGCAATGACCGCATCCTGACTTCCTTCCCGGTGTTCTACATCGCCGGAAACTTCTGGTGCGTACTGGCCGCGATGGTGCATGGCGCAACCCTGGTCATGTCGGCCGAATTCGACGGCCCATCGATCGTACGCATGTGCGTACAGGAAAAAGTCACCGTGCTATCCGGCATTCCCACCATGCTGAAAGAGATTGTGCATGACCCCGCCTTCGACCCAGCGGCATTCGAGTCAGTGCGAGTCGGATTTTTCGGGGGCGCAACGATGCCCTATCAGGATATCGTGACCTTGATCGATCGTATCGGTTACGACCATCTGCTCCAGGCTTATGGCATGACCGAAACTCAGGGGCTCTCAATCAGCACGCGTATCGACGACCCACGCGAGATCCAACTGACGACTTGCGGCAGGCCGCTGCCAGGTTTTGATCTGAAACTGGTTGAACCCGAATCTGGTGAGGAGGTCATCGGCCCCGGCATCGGCGAAGCCTGGTTCAAGGGCCGCACCCATCTGCACTATGAAGGTCTGTCGGAGGAAGAACTGAAACGCTTTTATAGCGACGACGGATACTTTTTGACCGGCGACGTTCTCAAGCGGCGTGAGGACGGGCGCTACGAATTTGTCACGCGCATAAAAGATCTCATCAAGGTGGGTGGCGAAAATGTTGCGGCTGCCGAGATAGAGCGCGTACTGAAAGACCACCCTGACGTCTTTAATGTCCAAGTCGTGGGAGTCTACGACGACCGGCGCGGAGAAATTCCCGCGGCGTTTGTGGAACTCGCGCCGAACGCAGCCCCACTCACCCTCGAGGCGTTACGCAACTGGTCGGGCGAACGCATGGCGCCGTTCAAAATACCGCGTAAGTTGAAAATTCTGCAGGGCGATGAGTGGCCGCGCACGCAGTCGGCGAAGATCGCCCGGTTTCAGCTGGAAGCTTTACTCGACGACTAAGGCCATGCGCACCTGGCCTACCGGTTAGCGTGCCACTACACAATGATGTGGGGAAGATAGCGACTCGTGTCTTGCGTGATTGGCCCGGCGTCTTCACGAATAGAAATGCCGGCCGCCGTGTCATCGATCAACCAACTGCCGATCAGCGTGTGGTTGCCCGCGAATGTCGGCAACATATGCGCCGCCTGGTAAACATATCCTTCTTCGCCATAAGGCCCGTCCGACGCGACAACTTCGTTCATGTTGCGAACGATGGAGATGTTCGCGCCTTCGCGCGAAAAGATGGGCTTTTTTATCAGCGCCTCACAGCCGGTCGCGAGGTGGAGTTCATCCTCAAAAAACGCCGGCAAGAGATTCGGGTGTTCGGGGAACATTTTCCATAGCAACGGCAAAAGCGCCTTATTCGACAGGATGCTTTTCCACGGCGGTTCAAGCCAGCGAATATTGTTCTGGCCCAAATGCGCGCCAAATTCCTCGCGAAACATGAACTCCCAGGGATAGAGCTTGAACATCCAGGTAATCACCTGATCGTCAAGGTCGCTAAAGTCTTTGTGCTCGTCCCGGCCAATGTCTTCTATGTGGACAAACTCGCTGGTGATGCCTGCAGCGCCCGCGCAATCTTCGAGATACTGAACAGTGCCGCGATCCTCTTCGCTGTCTTTACAGCACGCAAAATGCAGCAGCCGGTCTGGCGTCAGATAGTGCAGATCCTTAAATCGATTAATGAGCTTTTCCTGGACACTATTGAACTGATCCGAAGCCCTTGGCAAGACGCCGGCATCAACATTGTCCTGTAGCCACAGCCACTGCCAGAACCCGGTTTCATAAATGCTCGTTGGGGTATCGGCGTTGTTCTCATAGAGCTTCGCTACATCATTACCGGCGTAGGCGAAATCGAGACGCGAATACAGACTCGGATCGCCATTGATCCACGAGTTGCGCACGAGATCCCAATGGCCTTCTGGAATGCAGAATCGTCGCATGAGTTGATCATCAGCGACGACTGCATCGACCACGGCCAGACACATCTGGTGAACCGACTCAGTCGGCGCCTCAATGCCCTCCTCGATCTGCTTCAGGCTAAATTGATAGTAGGCCCGTTCATCCCAGTAGCGCGCCCCGTTCATGGAATGAAACTGAAAGCCAAACTCGGTGGCCTGCGCTTGCCAATTCGCCCGCTCCCTGATCGGCAAGCGCAGCATGCCTGCTAGCCTCCCCAGCCGCCACCGCTGCGCCCGCCGCCCCAACTGGACTTCGCCGACGCGATGGCGCCGAAGCCGCCACGCGAGACGGTGCGAGTACTTGCCGGCTTCGGTCTAAGGGTGTCACTACCGACACGGTAGGATGCTCGTCCCGCGGTACCGATAACGCCACCGTCAGCGGTCATGATGCGGTTGTAGTTTCTCGATGAGCGATTGGTGTAGCGATAGACCGGATTATAGGAGCCAGACATCATCTGGCCGACCATGAATCCCGCCATCATCGGCATGAACACACCGCTGCGCTCCTGACGACACTGACCTACGCCGAATTCCGCCTCACAATTTCGATTTCTCGCGTATTTCGGCCCGGTCAATGCGGCTTCCGACTGCGCCTTTTTGTACGCTGCGTCACAATCCGCACGGCTGAGCGTCGTCTTCGACGTACATTCATCAACCGAACCGACCACCACGACATCTTCCTGAGAGCTGCATGCCGACAAAGCCAGCGCAGCGATAGCAACCGCCACCGGGCGTAACACCACTGGCGGTGGTGAGGCTTTTCTCATCATGTCTAACGCAATATGTTTGGACCGCTTCATAGTTGCCACCTCAATAGGTCATGCAGGCGGCGTTAAGCAAGCCGACGGCGACACTGGTGGTACCCAGCATGATGCCAGCGCTGACTTCGTTCGACTTAATGCGTTCGACGATCAAGGGCATAAAACCGAAACGTACCAACGCAAAGGCGAGCAACTGCGCGATCAGCGCGATAACGCCCCAAGTCACAAAATCGAGCAGGGACACGGAATTGCTCGCCGCGCCACTGAGCGCAATGGCGAAACCAAGCACCGCGCCGCCAAACCCGATCGCCGCAGCGGTGTTTTTTTCCTGCTTGATGAGTTGCCACTCGTCGTGTGGCGTAACGAGCGCATAACAGAACTTAAACACCACCAGAAATACCAGCGATGCGCCGAAGTAGGCGCCGAAATGAACAATGCTGTTGAGCAACGTCGAAGTTTCCATAGACCGTCCTGTTTTTCTATCCGTGAATCGTGAGCTGAGCAGGACTGAGGGTGATGCCTGTGCTAATCACCAAACAACGTCCCAAGTTTCCTGACTGTTCTTCTTTCTCCTCAGCAGACAAGAACAACGATTCTGTACGGCCGCCGGAGATCGGCCGCTCAAACAGCATCGTGAACTGATCAGTGACAGAGAAGTCGCCATCTTCGTCGTAAGTTTTCTCGGCCATATGCACCGGGTTGTGATACGCACCGGTGGCCGTCCACACGCGGTCATAGGTGTGGCCTTCCAGGTCGTACGTCGCCGAACCGATCTCCTCATCCAGCAAGCGATTCCAAATTGCCTTGGAGCTGATGTCCTGGGTGTCATGGAAATGAAATAGCTTCACGTCGACAACGTGTTCTTCGGACTTGCCACCTTCCGCAATGACTTGCAGGAAAGCGTCATCGTCGGTGTAGAACCGATAGACCCAGGTACCATCGAGATCAACTAACCCTGCAGCTTTTATAATTTGCGTTGACGCGCATTGACTTGCAACCAATTCGGCTGCCGAAAGCTTGATTAGCAGGGGATCTATTTCAAAACTGCCTTGCAGGCGCAGACCCATGATGCTCGGCACGTTGAGGAGCGGATCGGCCTCCGCTTTCTTGCCGAATAATTTTTTAAACAAACTGGCCACTTATTCTGGTGCGACGCGAAAACACTGCTCGTCAGTCAGCCGCTGGGGCGCGATGTAGTACAACACGTCGCCTTTCGAAACGCTGGCACCATAGGGGTTAAGAGCAATCTCGTCGCTGCTGGAAGCCTTAACACCGAGGAGGTTCGCAGAAAGCTCACGCCTGAAATGCTCGAACAAAACATCGAAGTTGAGCGCCGTACTGCCAGTAAACGTGATGCAGTACGAAGTCGCCCCATAGGTGCTGTCGAGCAGTTGCTTGTGCAGCAAGCCAGAGCCCGGGTCGGACGTGGAGCGGGCCAGCATTTCCACCGACACCGACGGGATAACCTCAACATCAGGGCAGTGAAGTTTTAACAAAGCGGCCAATGATTCATCCTGGAAATAGACAGTTTTATGGCTCGCGGGACTGGCGTTCTGGCAAAACAAAGCCGTCGCAAGCGTTACATCGTCACTCGGGGTATCAATGATGATGCGATTGGCTTTGTCGAGGCACGGGCGCTTCATCGTCTCCGCATGGGTAAATGACTCGACGCGGACAAACTCGATTTTTCCGGGCAGCGGGTTCTCGATGTCGACTGCCACGCACAACACAACGGGCTCGGCGACATCATTCGAGGCCGACAAAAGCAGATCAATCAGGCGCAAGGTGCGCGGCCCATTCCAGCCGATGATGACGCAGTTGCCGTCAGTTCTGATCATGCGCAATCCCTTCCTGCCTTGCAGGGCGAGCTCGGAGAAAAAGAATCCGATCCGCGTTAACACCAGCGCGAACAACATCAGGCCGACCGGGATAACCCACAAACTGGCGACGTACTTCCCAGCGACGGTCTCCGGCGACATATCGCCGTAGCCGACTGTTGATGACGTCACCACCAGCCAGTAGATGAAGTTATCCGCGACGATTAAGTTTTCTTCGCCGGAGACATAAAGCAGCAGGTAGCTCACCAGCGCGTAGGCCACCACGCCACCGAGCACATCGATTATACGCGCCCTTAAAAACAGCATCGCCGCGAGGCGACGCAGTTTATAAGCCAGCAATGACTAGCCCTTTTTTGCTGCGAGAATTTGCGCCAGCTTTGAATTGCCCGTGGTTGTTCCGCCGGGTTTGATACCGGCCGCCTTCAGTTTGGCCTCCAGACCTGCACCGCTTTCCTCGTTGGCAAGTTCTTCGGCCGCTTCAAGCTGCGCACTGCGCTCTGCCTGGCGAGCCTGAATGCGCTCGAAACTATCCAGCGCGGTTTTGACTTTGCTGTTGGCGCCGACATGCCGTGACGAAGCAGCCGCCTGTGCTTTCTGCACAGATTCAGTCGCTTTGACCTGATCAATCTTCTGATCGAGAAGCCGCACATTGGTTTTCGCTTTGGAGATATTCGTTTTGAGCGAAGTCTCAGAAGTCAGAAAACCATCGAGCAACATCTGCTCAGTCGCCAACGAAGTCTCTAGTTCCCCGACCCGTTCGGCGCATTCGATAGCCAGCGCTTCGTCGCCGCTCTCGCTCGCAGCGATCGCGTGATTGGTATAAGTCTCGACGTCCGTCTGCAAAGCCTTGACCTTGCTGTCTGCGATTTTCCGCTTGGCCATGATCTTGGTCAGATTCTGATCGCTGGCCGCAAGTTCAGTTTTAGCGTCGCGTAATTCCTGGTCCAGAATCCGGATCGCTTGTGTATCGACTGCGGCTTCGAGGCCTTCATTGGTGGCACCGCGTAGCGCAGTCCAAAGTTTTGACAAACTCATTTGCTCGCTTCTCCATCCAGGTGTTCGTTATACAGTTCCAGAAACTCGCCGACGTTGGAGAACAGCGTCTCGATCTCCTCCACGACGACGATGTCTTTGCTATCTGAAGAAAGCGCGCCGAAGGCGACGTAGTATTCCTCGTCGGCAATCTTGGTGATGCAGATAGCGGTCAATGGCAGCAGGTGATGAGTGCGAAGAATGAGCGCGTCCAATGCTGCCGTATCGGTCACTGTCGAAACAGGAAACAGCGTCGTTTCTACTTGAATCTGCCGGCCACCGACGTAGACAAACGCGTCAATCCCTTCGTCGTTGGAGATACTGAGACAGTCGCCTTCCAGCTCCACCACCCATGCCGGCTGAGCTTCAGCCAGCGTCTTCAGTGCATCGTTACTCCACACCATTTGTTTTATCCATTTTTAACGAACGTGACTTATACCACACATATATGAAGTACGGGATAGATTAGAAAAAAATATACAACTCCCGTTGCTTAAATATCGAACCGGCGTTAATAATTCAAACTATTGTGACCCATGAGACATGAAATGGAACCGGAACAGAGTATCAATAACCGGCGTTCTCTAGCTCCGTATAAACAAGCGATTACCCGCTATATCCGGGCCGCGATGGTGCTTAAGGGTCTGAAATATAGTGCGCTCGCCGATAGGCTCACCCACAAAGGTGTGGTGATAACGCCCGAGAACCTGCGTAGCAAGGTCAGCAAAGGCATGTTCTCTTCCGATTTGCTGGCGGCCATTGTTGATGTGCTCGGCCTGGAAGAAGACGCGATGCGCGAGATCCTCAAGTTAGTTCGCAGTGATTAGACGCATCCTGCCGGCGGCGGCGCTCGTGCTGGTGGCAGTCATGTGGGGTGTATTTGTTATCGATCTGGTGCTGCCCGGCGTTAGCTTCACGCAGTTTGGCATCCAGCCCAGGAAACTGACTGGCCTGACCGGGATCCTGTTCGCCCCACTGCTGCACGGCGGCCTCGTCCACATCATCTCCAACACCATCCCGTTGCTGGTTCTTTGCGTGCTGGTACGACTGTCGGTTGGCTCATCGCAGTTACTTGTCGTCATGCTCTGCGGCGCTGTCGGCTCGGGCTTGGGGGCTTGGGTGTTTGGATCGGGTGGCTATGTCGTGGGCGCGTCCGGCGTGGTATTCGCCCTGATCGGCTATCTATTGGCGGACGCCTATTTCAGTCCGAGCCTGCGCACCTGGGGCACTGCGCTGCTGTCATTGGCGCTTTATGGCAGCGTGTTGCTGTCTTTGCTGTCATTCATGCCGTTTATTTCGTGGGCAGGCCATTTTTGGGGTGTCGCGTCGGGCATCGCAACCGCCGCTCTGTTGCGCAATCCAAAGCGATGATCGGCAGCGAATCGAGTTAGGCGCAACGGCTTAACGCTCCCCTCAAAAGGGGACAGATTTATTTCCCGTATTTCCCGCGATTGCCAGGCCCGCGATGCTCAATACGACGACCAATGATTTGTTCGACCTCGTCAATGAACCATTTGTTACCTGTTAGCTGCCCTCTTTGAAGCGCTTCTCGAATAAACTTTAATTCATCCACCGGAACCCCCTGCTCAACGAAACGCCGGTAACGCGATATTCGTTCTTGCGCGGATAAACTGAGTTCAATAAAACACGCGTGATCATCGAGCCAGGGAGCTTTCGCCTGGCCGATTCGGCTGCAGTAACTCGACCACCGATATTGACTCGGGCTCGCGATCATTCTTGCCCGCACCGGATTTAGCTCGACGTAACGGCAACACGACAATAAGTAAGTGTCATTCTGGATTGGGCTTGATTTAAATCGGCCGTCCCATAGCGTCCCACTGCGCGCCTCCAGTCGATTGGCATAACGTGTCTGGCGGCCAGCCAGCCGTTTCATCAAGCTGCTCAGTGCGCCCACATCATCTGGTGGTTGCAGGACAAGATGGACGTGATTCGTCATCAAGCAATATGCGTATACCTTGATCTCCAGATTCCGCTTCCAGGTTTGCAGAGTTTCCAAGTAGTACTGATAGTCGGACGGTTCAGCGAACACAACTTGGCGGTTGTGACCACGCTGAACGATATGGTGTGGATAGTTGGGCAACAAATTTCGGCCAGTCCTTGGCATAGTCGGCACCTCCATGTGCATACGCGAGCTTCGAATTCTGATTTGGAACCGGTGAGCGGTCAAATAGATCAGTCCCCTTTGTGTGTTGCTTGGTCAAATAAATCTGTCCCCTTTGTGTGTGTCCCATTTGCGCGCGCCCTTTGTGCGAATAGTGCCAACGTGCACGCGCCCGCTACATGCGATACCGCTGGCTGCTGATGCGTCGTGTGTGAATGCGGATTAGATAGCAAGAACCGGGCTACTTCGACGCGTCCCTGATGCTTCAATCGACAGCACATTCAGTCAATACAAGGTGCATTCGATGGAGCTTGCGGGAAAGACAATTATCATCACAGGCGCCAGCAGCGGAATAGGTGCGGCCGCCGCGATTTTATTTGCTCAGGAAGGCGCTAATGTCGTCCTCGGCGGTAGACGAGAACAGGCGTTGGAAAATATTTGCACCCTGATTTCAAATTCTGGTGGGGGCAGCGGCGCTTTGCTGGCGGGTAACATCAGCGACGAAGCGTATTCAAGCGCGTTGGTGGAGTTGGCGCAGACACAATTTGGCCGTCTTGACGGCGCATTTAACAATGCCGGAATACTGGGCGATGTAGGACCTATCCCCGAGATGCATGCGCAGAACTGGCGAAACGTGATCGAGACAAACTTAACCGGGGCGTTTCTGTCGGCCAAATATCAGATACCAGCCATGTCGAAAAATGGCGGTGGTTCTATCGTATTCACCTCTTCCTTCGTGGGTAATTCTAATTCAGGCATGCCCGGTTTGGGTGCCTATGCCGCCTCGAAAGCTGGCCTGGTTGGATTAACCCAATCGCTTGCTTCAGAACATGGGGGGCAGGCGATCCGCGTTAACGCACTGCTTCCGGGCGGTACAAAAACGCCGATGATCCCGGGAGAGCAACCAGAAGTTCGCGAATTTGTCGCAAACCTGCACTCTCTAAGACGAATGGCGGACCCGATAGAAATAGCGCAATCAGCGTTGTTTTTGCTGTCCGACCGGGCCTCGTTTGTAACTGGGAGCGCAGTTAACGCGGACGGCGGGATATCTAGTCGGCTGAACTAGCGCACTGAGTTTTCTGTGAGCAGGCTTCTCACCAATTTTCGTTCCCGGTCCTGCGATTAAATCCCGCCTTCAGCGTTCGAGAACATGCTCGCAAAACACAGGGCACTTTTAGTCGTTGGACGATACCTCTAATGGAACACAAATCGAAATGAATTTAACCAACAAAGTGGCAATCGTTACCGGCGGATCTCGCGGAATTGGGCGCGCGACGGCAGAATGCCTTGCGCGGGCAGGTGCGAAGGTTGTCGTAAATTTCCTGATTGGAAAGACTGAGGCTGACAGGACCGTTGAAACGATAGAAAAAAGCGGCGGAGTTGCACTGGCAGTCCAAGCGGATGTTGGTGTCATGCCAGATATCGAACGGCTGTTCACGGAAACAATTGAGCGTTTCGGCTGCCTGGATATTCTTGTAGCCAACGCTGGCTATTCAAGCTTCGCGCCGTTGGCGGAGTTTACTGAAGCGGAGTTCGATAAGACTTACGCAATCAACACGAAGGGAACGTTTTTCTGTTTGCAGCAGGCCGCCAAACATATCGCGGACGATGGCAGAATAATCTGCGTGTCCACTATCGGGACGCTACTTAACATGCCTGGGGGGGCGTGCTACTTCGGAAGCAAAGCGGCGGTCGAACAGTACTGCCGGGTGTTGGCCAAGGAGCTCGCGCCGCGCCGGATCACGGTCAACGCAATATCTCCAGGGTTCACGGATACCGATATGTTGGCAGCGACAGGAGGTACCGATCCCATCGCCGCCGGCCAAATCAAAGACATGACGCCGCTTGGCCGGTTTGGCAGACCGGACGAAATCGCTAATGCGATCTGTTTTCTCGCGAGCCCGGAAGGGGGCTGGGTTAATCGGCAGAATCTAGCTGTTGATGGCGGCATCGTAAGCAGATGAGTCATGCGAATTTTGCCCGCAAGCAGAGCCGTCCATGAATGCGCCAGAGGCCTTCCTCCAATGTCGGTGTGGGGATTGCCGAATCACACTGTGCGATCCGGCGGTACGCTATCACGTTGAATGCCTGTGTTCCGACTGCCGCCAACGGGGCTTGATTTCCGCGAGCAAAAGCCCGCACAACGCACTGCCCGTCGAAGTCGCGAACTTTGCACGTGGCATCGATGTAGTGTATTTCGCGAACGCATTAATAGTAGACAAGTCGTCACAAGAATTACTGGCGTTCTCGAAACTAACAGCAGGTGGCATCGTCACCACTGCGACGTCCACTTGCTGCGGCACTCTGATGTGTTTCTCGCATCCACTATACGAGGGCACGACAATTTCAGTGAGCACCGACAGTTGTCACGTCACAACGTCGTCGAGCTTGCCACTACAGGCCGTCGTATACGTTTCTGATATTCCAGATGAATATGCCCAAACAATCATTCGGTGTAGCGCTGTCCCGGTGATCTCTTCGGTCAACGAAGAACCGGAGAGTCCGGTTATAAAAGCGCTGGTGCGTGCCGTCACAACACCGATTTCAACCCATGTCCGTGCTGCGGCGACTACCAATTTCGAAAAGATGTGTGCTTCTAAGCCGCTAATGTTCGCGTTTGATCGTGCCCATGATTACCCATGACTCCGGAAATTCATCATTCCCCCAAACCCAGTTTCTGCAACACACGCTTGCGCTTGTTCAGCCACCATCCGAATGCGGGCGCCCACATCGAAAAATTTGTATCCACATCAAGCTTCGACGCTGCGTGTAGGGCCCAATTCGGATCGCTTAACAGTTCTCTGGCGAGCGCAACGAGATCGGCTTGCCCCGACTCGATGACCACATTGGCCACTTCCGGCTGCCAGATAAAACCAACTGCCATGGTTGGCATGTCCGCGCCTTCGCGAACCGCCGCGGCAAGTTCTGCCTGGAATGCGGGTCCAATCGGGAACCGGGGCGCTGGATACGGGCCGCCCAAACCACCGCTTGAGCAATCGATGATGTCGACGCCCCGTGACTTCAGCGCCCTCGCGAGGCGCACGCTGTCCTCTATCGTCCAGCCGTCATCCAGCCAGTCAGTCGCGGAAATGCGAAACGATAACGGCTTGTCGTCCGGCCAGTGTTCTCTTATCGACGAAGCGACATCGAGCGCCAGCTTCGTGCGTCCCTCGAAATCTCCGCCCCACCTGTCATCTCGGTCATTGTTGAGAGGTGAATAAAACTGATGCAGAAGGAACCCGTGCGCGGCGTAGACTTCAATCATGTCAAAGCCAGCTTCGTCAGCTCGTTTTGCCGCTGATCCAAACGCCGCGATAACTGTTTGGATATCGGACTCAGTCATCATTTTCGGGCTTGGCCAGCCGTCACCATAAGGTTGCGTAGTTGGCCCCATGGCGGGCCAGGGATTCTCATTGCGAAGCTGAGAGTCTTCAGCATCAACCGGAGTCTCGCCGTGCCAAGGCCGTCGTTCACTGGCTTTTCTGCCCGCGTGAGCTAGCTGAACTCCGACCGCCGAGCCCTGCGACTTTATAAAGGTGGTAATGCGTTGTAGCTCTGCGATATGCGAATCGTGCCAAAGTCCCAAGTCGCCGTGCGTTCGCCGACCCTCAGCGAGAACCCCGGTCGCTTCGGTGAACACAAGACCACAACCACCGAGAGCGAATCTGCTGAGATGTGCGAAGTGCCAATCATTGGCATAACCGTCTGTCGCCGCGTATTGGCTCATCGGCGACACGCACACGCGATTCTTTAGCGAGAGTCCACGGATCTGAAACGGTTCAAAAAGAGCAGCCATCACAGTAATTGGTGTTCTGTCGTTGCGAAAAGGGCGACCACCCAACTGATATCCGCAGGTTTCGCGAGCCCGCACCAGGCTCGTCCAGGCGCCGTGATTTCATACGGCTCAAATTTATCAGTGGACATTTCCGCACCTCCCTGGATGTATGCAAGTCACGCCGTACACCTGATCCTGCACGAACCGACTTTATCTCGATTCACAGTAGCGTCCCGCTGGCACCTCGCTACCACGCCGCGACGGCTATCGTGACGAGCAGTTGTTCACAACACCTGCCATGCAGGCGCGAATTACTCCGCCAGCGCTGCGCGCGCCTTCGAGCGGATGAAGTGTTGCACCGCACGCATATCTTCTTTGCTGTAGTTCTCGAACTTCGGCATGCCGCGCGCCGTCAACGCACCCTCAAGAGCGACGTTGCTCAACGCATCAAGATCTAACATGACCCCTGAGGCGCGCAAATCGGGCGCGCCGCCGGATGCGACGCCGCCCGGTCCATGGCACCAGGAGCAGGTTTTCGACCAGATGTCGGTGCCGGACGCCAGTAAGGCAGGATCAATCTCAAAAGCCGGGTCATCGACGGGCGTTGCAAACATCGGCGGCGGCGTTGGAGGCAATTCCGCCTGACCGTCCAGCGCGAACACCAGTAAACGCCGCGGATGCATGCCGTAGGGCCAGCCATGCTGCGCACCCATCGAACCACCCAGCATGGCCGCGCCACCACCCCAGCCGACGGGTACGGCGATGAACTGCTGGTCGTCGACTTGATAGGTGATCGGTGGTGCAGAGATGCCGTGTTTGGCATCAAACTCCCAAACTTTCTCACCAGTGTCAGCGCGATAGGCGAACAGTTTTCCGTCACCACGTCCCTGGAAAACGAGATTCCCTCCGGTCGTCATGGTGCCGCCATGCCACATTGCTGGATAAGGAATCTTCCAGGCGACAGTCTGCGTGATCGGGTCCCAGGCCATCAGACCGCTGGTTGCCACGTCGGGAGAAATATCGTCCGCACCGTAGGCAACGCCAACGTCAAACTCGAAACCTGTAGCCTGGAAATCAACGTGCTTTATTTTGGTGTCGTTATAGGTGCCAGGAATATCGTGATATGGCAAATACATTAATTTCGTATTCGGGTTCCAGGACATCGGCTGCCAGTTGTGCGCACCCAGCGGTCCCGGCCAGATTTTGACCTCACCGTCTTCGTAGCGCGACCCGGCAACTTCAATCGGGCGGCCTGACTTCATATCAACTTCGGTCGCCCAGGTGACCTTCGTAAACGGTTTGGCGGACAGCAATTTTCCGTTCGAACGATTGATAATGTAGAAGAAACCATTCTTGGGCGCGTGCATCAGGCCCTTGACCTCGCGGTCGTGCACATTGAAATCGACCGTCACGATATCCATCGCAGAATTGAAGTCCCAGGTCTCGCCGGGCACCGTCTGGTAGTGCCATTTATATCGTCCGGTGTCCGCGTCGAGTGCGACGATGGAACACAGAAACAAATTGTCACCGCCGCCCGGCGACCGAATCTTCTGATTCCATGGTGAGCCGTTGCCGGTGCCAAGGTAAATATGGTTGTAATCGGGGTCGAAAGTGATGGCATTCCAGACATTGCCGCCACCGCCATGCTTCCACCATTCACCATTCCAGGTTTTCGCGGCCATCTTCTGCGCGTTATCCTCGAATCCGTCAGCGGGATTGCCGGGCACGACGTAAAAGCGCCAAACCTGTTCGCCGCTATTCGCGTCATAGGCGGTGACATAGCCGCGCGCAGGCCCCATCTCCGTGCCGCCATTACCGATGATGACCTTGCCATTGAAGGCGCGCGGCGCGCCCGTGACGTAGTAGTAGCTATCCTTCTCAACGGTCATCGTGGTCCAGATTTCTGCGCCAGTCTTTGCGTCAAGCGCAATCAGTCGCCCATCGCCAGCAGCCGCAAAAATCTTGCCATCCCAGTACGCGACCCCGCGGCTTGTACCCCAAAGAACACGCAACGTTTTACCGGCATGCTCAGTTACTTTCGGATCGTACGTCCACAGGACTTTTTGTGTGCGCGCGTCAATTGCGGTGACCACACTAAAGCTGCTGGTGACATACAGCACCCCGTCGATGGCGAGGGTGGTGGCGACAATCTGGCGCGCATCGGGAAGTTCGAGCGACCAGGCGAGCCCCAGTTTCCCAACGTTGTTGTGATTGATTTCCCGCAGCGGCGAGTAGCGCTGCTCGCTATGCGTGCGCCCATAAGCCATCCAGTTCTCGCCGTCGTTCTCGTCGTCGAGCTCGGTCGGGTCGAATTCGGCGGCAAACGCCAGCGTCGGTGATAGCGTAATCACCAGCAACAAGCTCAGCAGGCGCGGGAAATGTCTCATCAGGTCAAACCTCGAGGCGTTAGGAGGGAACAGCATCATTGCACGAGTGTTGCGATTACAAATCCATGGGTAACCCCAGATGCTCGACGTAGATAAATTCACGATGTGTCATCAGCTCAGCAGTCGCTGCCGCGCTAACTGCCGGGTCAAGGTTCGCGTACATCGGGCGAAACTCGTCCAGCATCGGACATTGTTCTGGTGGCAGAGGCTCTATCAGGTGGGAAAAGCCAGCCCAGTAGATATCGAGTGCCGAGAGCTGCCCACCCACAAAGTAGCGGCGACCTTTGGCCTGCTGCTCGGACAGTTGCTGGTGTAATGCGTTGAGAATTTCAACGACCCGTCCTGGCGCCGCTGCCGCGGCGGCCTCGGAATAGCCGTACTTGGCACCGAAGTGCCGGAAAAAGCCTTTGTTCTCGTCCGGCAGGTCAGGGTTTCTGAGCGCGTTGTCGATGAGAATAATGCGCCGGCTCCAGCCAAAACCATGCGGCGCACAGAGTTCGCTCAACAATCCGAACATCACAGTACGGTCTTCCAGCACGGCTGGAATCAGGCCCGGTTCCGGTTGGATGCGCTCGGCCAAAAATATCTGTTCCATCCAGTTAGAGCGCGGGAATTCGTCGTTCCAGGCGATTACGGGCACCGATGCCTGCGCCGTCCACGCGATGAGATCGGCGTGGTCACTCGTTATATCGAATCGCCCGCGAACGTAGGAGATTTTTTTAGCGTCGAGGACGCCGCGAATACCTTCGGCCCATGGCCCGGGCACCCCTTCAGCCACAATCAGCCGCATCCCGCTTGCTGCGCGCGCTTGTTCGATGCTCACGTACTCGGCCATTTCTCCCCCCGGTTGCCGTTCACAGCTAACGAGTATAGCCGCCTACCCGCCCTGTTACCGGCCCCATTCCGACACGCCGCACGACACCCGAAATGGATTCAGAATTACGTAATTTCGCACGGGTCACCTCGGACAGCGTTAAACCTGTGATGGGAAATGCGCTAGTATTTCGGCCCAGCTGGCTGAATTGGCGACGACGCTGTCACTCGCCTCATCGCGCCAGCCCCTCTTGAATTAAAACGACGAGCACGTTCGCACACTGTCGTACGGCGCTTGGGAGAGTTGACTATGACCACCGCAACTGCGACCGATCGCGATCTGCGCATCGTCATTATTGGCGCCGGGATGGCCGGTATTCTTACGGCTATCAAATTCCGTGAAGCAGGCTACCACAACTACGTCATCTACGAGAAAACGGACCGCATCGGTGGCACGTGGCGCGAGAACACCTACCCCGGCATCGCCTGCGACGTACCCGCGCACATGTATACCTATTCTTTCGAACCCAATCCGAACTGGACGTCCACCTTCGCGCCGGGCCCCGAGATTCATGCCTATTTCGAATCAGTCGTCGACAAATACGAGGTCCGCGAATCGATTCGTTTCAATGAAGCGGTACCGCACTGCGAATTCCGCGACGGCCGCTGGCACCTCAGAACGTCAACCGGACGAGAGGATGTAGCCGATTTCGTCATCGCTGCGACCGGCGTTTTACATCACCCGAAAGTCGCCGACATCCCGGGCCTCGATAGCTTTGCCGGCGCAAGCTTCCATAGCGCGCGATGGGATCACAGTGTCGCGTTGGAAGGCAAACGCGTCGGCGTGATTGGTACCGGATCGACCGCGATTCAAATCACTTCCGCATTGGTCGAAAAAGTCGCGCACTTCGATTTATTTCAGCGCACGGCCCAATGGATCATGCCGATTGACGTCGTCGATTACACGGACGAAGAAAAAGCAGCGTTTCGCCGAGACCCCAGCAAGCTCGAGGCTATCCGCAAACAGGTCAACGATGATTTCGAGATTTTCTCGAACGCGGTTATCGACGCCGAGTCGGCAGAAATGAAGGAAGTCGAGGGCGCCTGCCTGGCTAATCTGGAAGATAACGTCCGCGACCCCGAACTCCGCAAGCAACTGCGACCCGACTATCGCGCGGGTTGTAAACGTCTGATTTTCTCAGGCGATTTTTACGACAAGATTCAACATCCGAACGCCGACCTGGTGACGTCGGGCATCGATGCCGTGGAAGCAGGCGGCGTGCGCACTAAAGATGGCGTGCTGCATGAGCTCGATGTACTGGTCGTCGCGACGGGCTTCAACGCCGAAAACTTTATCCGCCCCACCACGGTGCTCGGGCGGGACGGTGTCAATCTGGACGATGTTTGGTCCGAACACCCCGTCGCCTACCTGTCGATCTCGATTCCAGAATTTCCTAATTTTTTCATGCTCAACGGACCCAATGGACCGGTCGGCAACTTCTCCCTGATTCAAATCGCTGAATATCAGGTCGGCTATATCCTGCGCCTGATGGAGGAGATTCGTGCCGGACGCTGCGCGCAAATCAGCGCGTCCCCTGAAGCGACCGAGAATTTCGAAGTTGAGCGCAGCGAAGCAGCCAAAAAATCCATCTGGGCGACTGGTTGTAACAGTTGGTATCTGGACAAAAATGGCGTGCCCGCAAGCTGGCCATGGTCGCGCGCACGGTTCTTTGAGGAAATGACCAACCCGCAACTCGAGGCCTACGACCTCGCCGGCTAGTTGCCCTGGCTCGGAACGGTTCGTAGCCCATCCCGCGCGGGCTAAGGTGTTCTCCCAAGGCTACCTGAAAACATGAACTCGGCCAGCGAATTTCAGGATCTACTGGCTTGCCCTAACTGCCACAGCAAGCTGGTGTTCGACGCAGAGCGCGCCGCTTGCCAAGCATGCAGTGCGACATTCGCGAAGCTGGAGCCCGGCCCCTATGACCTGCGCTTAACCGCACCCAAGCGCGTTGAAATCGGCATCAACATCGGTCCTGGGGTTGACGGTCCAGAACCACAATTCGGCTTGATGCGCCCGCATTCTGCGCCCGAAGTCGAGTTTGATCCCGCACAGTTACCTGTCCATTTGAGCGCCGAAATGGCCACCTACATCCCGCGCGCGGCGACCCCCGACAGCGTGTGCCTGGACCTGGGTTGTGGTGCTGGCGCTTATCGGGCCACGCTCGAGAAAGCCGGATATCGCTGGGTCGGTTTTGACTACAACCACCCGCACGCGCCTCTGTGGGCCGACGCGCACGCCCTGCCATTCGCCAACAATTCAATTGATTTCGTCATGTCACTCGCAGTTCTCGAACACATCAAACACCCGAGCGTCATGCTCAGAGAAGTTGCGCGAGTGCTCAAGCCGGGCGGGATGTATTTCGGCACAGTGGCCTACCTCATCCCGTTTCACGATTGGGCAAGCTATTTCAACATGACGCATCATGGCGTGTGGTCCGCTTTGCAAGACGCCGGCCTGGAGACTGAGTTCGTGTTTGGGGACGGTGCTTATCTGGCTATCCACGCGCTGTTCCGCGAGGGCCTGTTTGTCGGTCTCTCGCCGCGTTGGTCAACCGCGTTAATTAAACCGCTGTTGTGCCTGCATCGGCTCTATTGGATGTGGCGACGCCGCAATGGCCGGGCTCGCTCAGATCGGGATTGGCAATCGATTCTGAACACGGGCGCATTCGCCTATCGCGCGCGTAAATCTGATGCTGGTGTGTAGCGCATAGCGACATTAACACCTTGCGAGCGCTCCCCTCCCGTGACGTTCACAAACGAAGCACGGTAGGGCTGCATCGAGTGTTAGTTACGGGAGCGGACAGCAATACGCTTCGATACCATGAAGCACGTCCCAATGCTGCCCGCAGTGCGTCGTATACTTGGCGGGCACCGGGCGTCCATACGTACGTTCGGCCTCGAAATATCCCGCGATATCGGGCATTAAGCAAGAACAGGGTGGATGACCAAGGTGGTGGAAGACTCGATGTTTTGTATCAAGTCGGGATATACAGAGAACCTAGTTCAAACAACCTATGACCCCAGCGACGAGACTGAGTATTGGTCAGAAGCGCGCATCGCCACGGCGAGCCTGTATCAGTACGACGTCTATGCCTTGGCCGCGAAACTGGTTCGGCAACGAGGATCTGGTAGCGTTATGGATGTTGGTAGTGGTCCGCCGCGCAAACTCGCCACGTTGGTCGATGACGGCAAGGTCGATGTACATATCGTTGACCAACCGAATACCGCTGCTTTGGCGAGACGTATTTTACCGCGCGCGTCATTCCACGCGGTCAATCTTGAGGTTGCAGACTTACGCATCGGGCGCCAATTCGATGTGATTATCTGCGCGGACGTTATTGAACATCTGGTCGACCCGCGCGCCTGTTTGGAGTTTATTCGTGCCCACCTCGCACCGCATGGAGCGCTCGTGCTATCGACGCCTGAGCGCGACGTATTACGCGGTCAGGCGTGCATTCGCTCCATGCATCCGCAACATGTACGCGAATGGAATCAGGCGGAATTCTGCGAGTTTATCTCGGGGTCTGGATTTCGCGTGGTGAACCTGGGCCTCATGCCGCAAATGCGCGCCTCGATGCTACGAAGACTATGGGGCCGCACCCGTCAACTGCTGGGTCGGCCGCCAAGCTGGTATTCGTGCCAGTACCTGGTTTGCGAAGCCCGCTCCGAATAATCCATGTGCGGCATCCTTGGCACTATTCGTTCGAGCGCGGACTTGTCCCCTGCGAGCTTCGATCGGATGCTCGATACGCTAACGCAGCGCGGACCTGACGGTCGCGGTGTCGAGATTCTCGCCGAAGGTCGGGTCATACTCGGCCACCGACGCCTGGCTATCATCGATTTATCTGCCGCAGGCCGCCAGCCAATGGCTAACGAAGACGGTAGCGTTTGGTTAAGCTGCAACGGTGAGATCTACAACTATCGCGAACTACGCTCGAACCTGCGCGAGCTTGGACACGTTTTTCGTTCCGCTTCCGACTCCGAAGTTCTACTGCATGCGTGGGAAGAATGGGGCGAGGACATGCTGGGGCGACTGGAGGGAATATTCGCGTTTGCGTTATGGGACGCCAATCGCGAGGTGTTGTTACTGGCGCGCGACCCCATCGGTGTCAAACCGCTGTACTACGCGCAGTATGCCGGGAATTTCACGTTCGCCTCGCAACCGAAAGCGATAGTCGCCGACCCGGCTTTCGCACGCGAACTTGATAATGACGCGCTGCGCGACTTTTTCGCGTTTGGCTACGTCCCTCACGAGCGGGCGATTTTCAAGCGTATGCATAAGCTCCCCGCCGCCCACTTTGCAGTCGTAAGAGACGGCAAGATTGAAGTGAAGCGTTACTGGCAACTCCGGCCACAAATAACCACCATGCCGCTCGCCGAAGCCGCTTGGCGACTGCGCGATGCGCTGTCCGCTGCGGTCGACAAGCAGCTCGTGTCGGACGTGCCAGTCGGTTGTTTCCTCAGTGGTGGGATTGATTCCAGCTTGCTGGTGGCGCTGGCAACCCCGAGTGTGTCCAAGCTGCGCTCGTTCACTATCGGCTTCGATCATCGGGATAGCGACGAGCGCGCCTGGGCCGGCATCGTGGCACAACATTTCTCGACCGAACATCACGAGCAAGTCATCGAAGCGAGCGATTTGAGCGCGAAGTTAATCGCTCTGGGTGAGTTCTACGACGAGCCATTTGATCCCAACGGGCCACTACCGTTTATGGCCGTGTCCGAGTTGGCTCGTCGCCACAATACCGTCGTCAATATAGGCGGGGATGGCGCCGACGAACTGTTCGCAGGATATCGGCGTTATGATGATTTCGATTGCCCCCTGGCGGCCGCTAGCGGGGCGAAAAGAAAACTTTGGCGGACCTTGCGCTTGGCCGGGCTCCTTGCTGATCGGAGTTTGAATGACAGTGATTTACAGCGCTACTTTGCCTATGAGGGATGTCTCAATGACGATGACCAAATACCGTTACTCGGTGCATCGTTCAGGGCCAATCTGAAAGACTCGGCGAGTTCAACACTAGCGCGATTTTTTCGTCGTGATCTCGCACCAGTAGATGCGGCCCGCTACGCGGATATGAACCTGTATTTGGTCGACCACATTCTCACTAAAGTTGACCGTGCCAGCATGGCTTATGGCGTTGAGGCACGCGTACCGTTCCTTGATCCTAAAGTGGTTGAACTGGCCTTCCAGTTCCCGACTTCCATCAACTACGCAAACGGCGAACGCAAGGCCGTGCTCAAACTGATAGCGCAGCAATTTCTGCCTGCGTCGATCGTCTCCGCGCGTAAAAAAGGCTTTAGTACGCCACTCGAAACGTGGCGAAACAAACGTTTTGATGCGTGGGCAACCAGCTGCGTCAGTGACGGCATGCTGATGCAGTCCGGTGTGCTCAATCCTGACGCGGTTGACTCCGCAGGAGAACTGCGCGGCCTGGATAGCGCGCAGGCGGCCCGTGGCCGTTGGCTCGTCCTCACCGCCGAACTTTGGGCACGGCGCTGGCTCGGCGAGGCGCTGCCTGAGGCAGCCTGAATTGCAGCGCTGCCGATGAAACTCTTGAACGCTCTGGAACGCCGTTTATATGCGCTGTCGAAGCAGCGCTCGAGACGCCATCTTTACACCTGGCTTGAGAACGCGCTTGACACCTACTGCACCAACGATAACGACGAAATAATCAGTATCGGCGCCGGCGGCGAGATTGAGCAAGTGCTCATTAGCAGCGGTCGGAAGTTTCGCTCACTGGATATTGATAGCGCGCGTCAGCCCGATATCATCGCCAGCATCGAAGATATACCGGCAATAGAATCCGCTTCGCTCGACGTCGTCGTCGTCATGGAAGTGCTGGAACACGTCCAACGTCCGTTGCAGGCTGTCAGCGAAATTGAACGGGTTCTAAAGCCCGGTGGCATCGTGATCGGCTCAACACCATTCATGCTCGGCATCCATGATCAGCCGTTTGATTTCTACCGCTATACGCTGCATGGGCTGACGTGGATGTTTCGCGACTTCCGGTGCCTTTCGATACGTGAGCGCAACGGCTATTTTTCGGCGCTATCAGTGCTGATCTTGCGCCGCTTTGCGATCGGGTCTGCGCGCCAGCGGCTAATCGCCTTATGTTTGTCGCCACTACTCGTGCCACTCGCTCTAGTGCTTGAGCTGCTCGACAAACTACTGCCCTCGCTCGATGCGACGACCGGCTATTTCTTTATTTTCAGAAAATCACCCAATGAGGCCGAAACTTCGCGTGATGAGTAGTGATCGCGGCAGTGACGTGTGCGTCGTCGTCCGCGAGTGCGGCGAGCGAACTGCCGATCTCTGTGTGCAGCAATTGGAGAAGCTGCTGCCAGATGCCATTTGCAAGCGCGTATCTGGAGAGCGATTCGACGTTGCCTTGCGCCGCAGTCTTGAAGCGGGTCTCGAAGTAAATCGCGCCTGGACGCTGTGTATCGACGCCGACGTACTGGTCGTTCCACAACTGCTTGAATTGCTTCACGGCGCACAGACTGCTCACCCTGACGTATTCGCCTTGCAGGGCTTGGTGCTGGACAAGCTCATGGGTTGCAAGCGCCCGGCTGGTAATCACCTCTATCGCACCGCTTTGGTCGGCAGTGCACTGTCAGTCCTTCGTGACGACAATCCATTGCGGCCAGAAACCGCCATGATCCAGGCCATGCAGGTCAAAGGGTTTCGTCTGTTGCAATCGCATGCACTGACAGGCTTGCACGATTTCGAACAAAGTTACGCCGACATCTACGCCAAAGCATGGGTCCACAGTCATAAACACACGGCGTTTTCGCATCTCTACCTGCCTATGTGGCAGACCTTCGCCCGTACTGATGCTGACTTTCAGGTCGCGCTTGAAGCGGCAACTGACGCGCGCGAAAGCGCTCGCAAACCGCGCCTCTCACGTCTTGATACGGCTGCAGCGGCGACGGCTGTGCTGGCCCGCCTGGGACTGACAGAAAAGGCGCCGCTGCTTGCGACAACTCGTCCCAGCGTCGCAGATGAGGCGCTCCCGACGCATAGTTCGAGGATCATGCTACAAGATCAATTTGATCGGGCGGTATTTCCGCGCTGGCGAAAACTGCGGCATATTCTCGCCACACCCAAGCGCATCGCGCAGAGTGGCGCACGCTCGCTTCGCCTGATCGCCCCGTTGCTGCGCGCCAACGTGCGCTGATGCCGTGGTCGACTTGGCTGACATCCAGACCAAGCGGCGGATTTTGTTCGCCATCGACTCGCTCACCGGCGGAGGGGCGGAACGCGTCATGGTTAATATCGCCAACCAGCTTGAGCGCGAAGATTTTAGTGCCCAAATTGCACTGACGTTGGGGAGCGACATCCGCCAACAGGTCCATCCTGATGTGCGTGTCACAGATCTCACGACAGCGCGCCCGCTGGCTCTGACCCGGCCCATGACCAGTCCTGATGCATTAATTACTGATCAGCTCGCGGCGCTGTTGCTGCGCCCGCTCGCCAGTCGCGACGATCGACAAGCAGCCGGTGCCATCGCTGGCCATCGGCGTCTCGCATCGCACATCAGAGTGTTGCGCCGTGCGATGCTGATGCTCGGCCGTCACGTTCGCGCCACCCAACCTGATGTGATTTTGAGTTTTCTGCCACTTACGAATTTAGTCTGCCTCATGGCGAAACACTGGTATCGCTTTGACACGCCTGTCGTCCTTTCTGACCGAAACTATCTGTCGCAAGAATTAGCCACGCTGCCCTGGAACGGACTCCACGCACGGGCAGTGCGCGCGTACTACCCTAGTGCCGCGCATCACGTTTCAGTATCGCACCCTGCAGCAACGGATCTGACAGACTCTTACGCGATTTCGCCGGACAGTATTACGACGATTTACAATGGCGTTGATGCTGCCGCGCTCAACCAACAGGCCCAAGCGTCGCTCGACATCGGCGCATCATCAGAGGAAATACGTCTGGTGGCAGTTG
Organism: Proteobacteria bacterium UBA981; assembly: GCA_002292285.1. Taxonomy (GTDB): domain Bacteria; phylum Pseudomonadota; class Gammaproteobacteria; genus UBA981. The sequence continues at coordinate 101,778 of DBBP01000024.1, read as the reverse complement.
GTCGTCTGCATCGTCAGAAAGGTTTCGATGTACTGATCAGCGCTTTGGCCCGATTAACCACTCCCAACTGGCGCCTGTGGCTGCTCGGCAGCGGTGACGAAGAAACCGCGCTGCGTGCACAGGCAGCCCAACTCGGCGTTGAGGACCGCATCGACTTCATCGGCTTTGACGCCAATCCATGGCGCTGGATGGCCCGGGCCGATTTATTCGTGTTGAGTTCGCGCTGGGAAGGCTTACCCAACGTCCTGCTTGAGGCGCTCGCACTTGGTCTACCCGTCGTGGCCTGTGATTGTCCGAGTGGGCCGGCGGAGATATTGCAGGGCGGTCGCTGGGGACAGCTCGTCGAGAACGATTCTGTCGAGGCGCTCAGCATCGAACTCGACAACCTGATCGCCAATCGCGATCTGCGCCATCGTCTCGCTGAACAGTCGGTGGTGCGGGCGAAGGATTTTGCGATGGAAACGATGGTCGACAACTATGCCAATCTGCTCAGCGAGGTTTGCAAGGCGTCGTGAAACGCATCTTTTCATTTGATGTCTACGATACGCTGTTAACTCGCACCGTAGCGCTGCCAACGGACTTGTTCATCAACGTGGGCGAACAACTGCACGGCGCAAGCTCAGGCACGTTCACCGCACTACAGTACCGAGACGCGCGCATACGCGCTGAAGCGCAAGCGCGGACAGCCGTTAAGCCCAAGGACGACTGTACCCTTGCCGATATTTTCGACCATTTCGACGCCCTTAAAGACTGGGGAGTCACGCCCGCCCAGGCAATCGCAGCGGAGCTGGCCACAGAGAGATCACTGACGAGACCGATAGCGGTCATGGCCAACACTGTGCGGCGCGCACTGGCCGACGACGAACACGTCATCTTCCTTTCTGACATGTACTTACCCGGCGATTTCATCTGGGAATTGCTGTGTCTGCATATAGCCCCGGTCGAGCGCGATCGAGTATTCGTTTCCGGCGACCTGGGTTTAGGCAAGTACACCGGGCGTCTATACGAATATGTGATGCGCCACTACGACCTACCCGCCAGCTCGTTTATCCACGTTGGTGATAATCAACACGCTGATGTCAAAGTCGCACGGCGTCTTGGCATGACTGCGCAGCAGTGCGAAAGCGCACTACCCAATCGTTACGAGGCCGTACAAAAAAGCGCCGATTATCCGGACCGAACTATCGGCGCAAAAGGTATCGCGCGCGCCTCGCGGGTCACACTGAGCGACGGCGATGAACGTCATGATTCGATTGCCCGGCTGGCGAGCGATGTCGTCGGTCCGATCTTGCTCGCGTTTGTCGCATGGGTACTGGACGATGCCCGTAAACGCGGTGTAGAGCGATTGTATTTCGCGGCTCGCGACGGCCAGATCTTTTTCAAAATCGCGACTAGGCTCCGTCGTGATGGCGATCCGGAGTGTCGCTACCTGTATGGCTCGCGCCAGGCCTGGTTATTACCTGCGGTCATCGATGTGACGGAATCATCGCTCGAATGGGCCTGGACCCGCACTAAATCGCGTCGCGGTGACGACATCCTGCGGCGCCTAGAAATAGATACCGACAAGGTTCGTCAAGAGCTCGAAAAGCTTGGTCTGGGTCGGGAAACACTAGCGCACCCGTTGTCTGACCATCATCTCAGCATATTGTCCGGGGCGTTGACGAGTGAACCCCTGCGAAGCGTTTTGGCCGAGGTGACTGCCGAGCGTCGTGAGCTCGCGCTCGGGTATTTCCGCGAGCAAGGCCTTCTCGACGGCAAGACCTGGGCCCTCGTCGACATTGGATGGATTCTCCAGTGCCAGCGCGCGCTCAAGAGCATGCTCGACCAAGCTGGTATCTCGACTCCGATTCACGGCTACTACTTCGGCATCGCGCCCGCACATGTTCCGCTCGTCTCAGCCGGCGGCGCAAGTCCGTTCGTTAGCCATCCAGACAGCGGACTGACAAGCCCGCTAAATGGCCGGTGGTTCTTCAAACTAACCACAATCCTATTGCAGGAACACGTGTTCACCGTCGCTGACCACCCATCCACGCACCGCTATGTCCGCGATGGCGAAACCATATCCCCCGCGTTCAATAAAGACTCGCGCGATGCCGAAGTACTCGATTTCGCGAGCGCTTTGCACACAGCGATTCTGCACTATTGCGATGAAATCTGTCTTAGTCCCGAGATCGAAACGCATCGCACTGCGTTTCGCGAGTACGCATTTGGCGCCATGCACGATTTTTGCATGGCGCCAACTGCTGAGGATGTGCGTGGCATCGCATGGCTACCGACCAATGCCGAACAATCGCATGACCAACGCTACCAACGTCGGCTCGCAAGCCGACTCAGCCTCGCCGACGTCTGGTCGCTGGTCCGCCACGACTTAAGTACCGCAAAGGGCGATTATTTCGCCGCGCATTTCGCCTGGCTGGCCGGATCCGCCGCACTGTCGGAGCGACCGGTACGGGCCGCTTTATCTGTTCTGCAAGCCGGTAACGACCTACGTGTTCGTTTGCGCTCAAGTCGTTCCGCCAAACAGGCCCGGTAGATGAGTAGCACCGTATACAGCTTCGATGTTTACGACACGCTTATCACGCGCCCTCTGCTCCGCCCCACCATTGCTTATCATCTGGTCGCTAAGGCGCTGCACTCACGCGGTACGCAGGACTTCTCGGCCGCTGACTACTACCGCGCCAGGCGCGCCGCAGAGCAGCGCGCTCGCGAGGCCAGTGCGCCGCGCGATGACTGTCGTTTTACCGAGATATTCGAGCATTTTCCTGAATTAGAAGCCTGGGGCCTTGAGCGCGACCAGGCGCGCGCGTGCGAGTTAAACGTGGAGCGACAACTAACACGCGTTATTCACGCCAACGCTGAAATGGTCCGGCGCCTGCTGCGGGAAGACGCCACAGTCGTCTTCCTGTCCGATATGTATTTGCCGACCGAATTCATTTGCGAGTTGTTGCGCGAACACGTTGCACCAGTCGCGCCCGAATCGGTATTCGTCTCCGGCGATCTTGGCGTCTCCAAGCATTCGGGTCATCTGTTCGAGCATGTCCTTACGCATCTCGCTATCAGTCCGGCGCAGCTCAATCACTACGGCGACAACACCCATAGCGATGTAGCGGTACCCAAACGCCTTGGAATCAACGCCACGCATTACACCGAAATTGCACCAAACCGCTATGAGCAACTGCCGCGCCCGCGCCGTAGCGCACCCGCCTGGTTATGCGCCGCGTCCGGCGTTGAGCGCTCGACCCGCCTGGCGTTGTCAGGGAATTCCTCTTTCGACGGGCAGTTGGCACGTGTAACAGCCAACGTAGTTGCGCCAGTGCTGTGCGCCTTCGTCGCGTGGGTGCTGAAAGACGCTCGCGCTCGCGGCATCGAGCGTCTTTATTTCGTTTCGCGCGACGGCCAGATCATGCACAAGATTGCCCAGACCATGCGTGTCGATGGCGACCCGCAGTGCGATTATCTGTACGGGTCACGGCAAACCTGGTATCTCGCATCCCTCGCCGAAGCGCAAGCGGCTGATTTGGAATGGGCGTGGCGCCCTTCGCAGGCTCACAGTGGCCAGGCCATATTGAAACGTCTGGCACTCGATACGACCGAGGTACTCACGACGCTCGCACAGCATGGGTTTGATAGTGCGACTCTTGCGCGGGAACTTAGCGATAGCGAAATCCATGCGCTGCGTGCGTTGCTGGCTAGTGAACCGCTAGCCATGCTCGCTGATACCGCTACGCGGGAGCGCCGCGAGCGATGTGAAAGCTACCTGCGTCAGGCCGGATTGTACGACGACACCACGTGGGCCCTGGTCGACATCGGCTGGTTCCTGAATGCCCAACGCGCGCTTAATCAGGTACTCAGACAGACCGCGTGCCCGCATGAAGCACGTGGTTACTACTTCGGCATCCGTCGCCAACATAACGACTTCTCAGCATGCGGTCCCGGCTTTGCATTCATCTCGGAACCAGGAGCGCAGGTCAGTAGCCCGTTGCAATCGCGTTGGCTGTTCAAATTTAACAGTGCATTGCTGATCGAGCATCTGTTCACTGCGTCCGACCACCGCAGTGTCGACGGTTATGTAGAGCAAGACGGAGAGTTCGTTGCTTATTTCAAGGACGACAGCCGCGACCCCGCGGTGCTCGACTTCGCGCGCGCCGTGCATCAAGGGGTTTTGAAATATTGCGACGAGTTAGCAGCGACAACGCTGGTCGATCCGCACAGCCTGGAATTTCGCGCGCGCGCTTACCGTGCCCTTGAGGCGTTTTGCATGCGCCCGCAGCGCGAGGACGTCGCCGCCGTCGCCTGGCTGCCAACCAACGCCGATGTCCTGCACGACCCAGCCCACCAACGGCGCCTCGCCAGCAAGCTGACACTAGGTGATGTCTGGAACCTGATTCGTTCCGAGCTGAATCCCGCCGCGAAAGCGTTTTTCTCAGGAAACTTTACCTGGCTGGCAGGCTCAGCAGCGCTATCTGCGCCATTCGTACGCCGGGTGTGCCGATTGCTGCTGTTCCTCAATCGATTGAAACTGCGGCTGCAGACGAGCAAACGACAGGCCGCGTAGAGCGCCCGGGTCGTGTCGCGAGCGCTGTACATCATTTGAGTGGTGCACCGCCACGAGGGGTAGCGGCGACGCCGAAGCTCACCTATCGCACCGCCGGTTGGATCTCGCTGGTCACGATATCGACCAACTCCTGGTACTGCTCTGGACTGCTGTAGTCCTGCGTATGTACGAAGTGCGTGGCGCCGGCTTCGCGATATGCCTGAGCAAGCTCAACCGCCGCATTCAGGTTATCGAGTGGCAACGTTTTCATCGCTACCGCTTCCAAATTCCCGCGGCCGGCATCTGCAGCTTGCTGTTGCATATCGTCGATCATAGGTTTGAGATCTTCGGGCATGATACTGACTGGCATCCAGCCGTCGCCGCGTTTGACCGCGCGCGGTATCGCGATGTCTGGCCCGCCTCCGATATAGAACGGCGGGCGCTTCGGCTGTGGTGCGAGAACGAGTGACTGGCCGTTGCATTCGACCGACGGATCGGAAAATGCCTGATGGAGAATATCGAGCAACTCATCGGTCAATTTACCGCGCTTACTTTTAGACACGCCGAGCGCCGCAAATTCTTCGCTCAGATAGCCCGGGGCGACGCCATAATTGTTCCCATGTCCTCAGATATCCCGAACTCGTTGTGCCAAGCGTCCGGCGGGAACCCGATATGATCATTGACCCAAATCGAATCCAGGGTCGATTCATCAGCGATGCGCGCGCAAGCCAGCAAATTGTCGCGATTTGCGTGTGGCCCCCAGTTCCGGTAATTCATGCCGATCTTCATATTAAATTTTCCTGCGAAATTTGTTAGACACGACGAATGGAACGAACCATAACGGCAGGCGCGCACTCCGCTGAGCGGGAACATAGCATGCGGAGGCAACCCGAGGTCGAGCCGGGAATGCGCGGTGGGCATCGATGCGAGATGGTCGGCTCAGCGAACGGTCTGACCGGTTAGGATGAGGACCTGCGGACAGTGCGACAATATGCACTGGCTTAGCTCACGCCTATAGCGAGGTACTTTGACATGAGCGCAACGCGCAGAATTAATATCAGTTCCGGGCGCCCGCTTGAAGCGAAGGCGAACTACTCACGAGCACTCAGGATGAACGATCTCGTTTTGCAGTCCGGAACAACGGCCATCGACCGTGACGGCAACATCCTCGGTCACGACGTTGAAACGCAAATTGATGCAATCCTCGCAATCGCGCAGGAAAGCATGGGGGCTGCGGGTGCGAGTTTCGACGACGTCATGCGGGCCCGCTTGTACGTTAAAGAACCTGCCAACCTCGCGACCGCCGCCCAGGTGTTCGCAGAACATTTCGCCGCCGACCGGACGGCCACCACCGTGATCCCGATTGCCGCTCTGGCGCGCCCAGGCCAGTTAATTGAAATTGAACTCGAAGCACTCGATGGCGCCGCACATCGGCGCCGTCGGCTGGCGGTGCCGGAAATCGCAACGGCGCTCTGTGTGGACGAAAAAGTCCTCCTCGGCGGTATTGATATAGCGGCCGACTCTGCGACGGCAGCATTCAGCGTTATGGTTGCACGCTTGCGCTCAGCGCTCGAAGACACCGGCAGCGAGCTGGCGGATTTGGTCAGTGTGAAATGTTTCATCGATGCCGAGACCGATGTTGATGACCTAGCCGCAGCCGCGGCTTGTGCATTGGGTGGCGTTGCACCGGTCATCACATTGCTGAATGTGCGGATACCTGGATCGGCAGCCTGTCGCATGGTGGTCGATGCGGAAGCGTATCTGGGGGCCGGCCAGAACGCGCAACGAACACCGCACCCGCTCTGGCCGGCGTTCTCGCAAACCGTTTGCGTCGATGGCGACATCTACGTGAGCAATATTTATCCGCTTGACGACACTGCGCGGGTCGTCGACGAGAATGACTGGGCGGCACAGCGTGAACGGTGCACAGTCAATCTGGAGCAGGCTTTACTCACTGCGGGCACATCGCTCGACGAGGTCATCGTACGGCGCTATTTCACCGCTGCCGATACCGTGATGAATAGTGATTACGGTGACGGACGCCCCTGGTTCAAGGCAACTCGGCCGACCGCATTGGGTTGCCGTATTGAATCTAATTTTCTGGCCGGCGTGGTGCTTACGCTGGAAGCCCACGCACTGCGCGGCGCTGGAACAGACATCAAATGGCTGACTCTCGAGTGAGCATCCCAGGCGCGCACCGCCAACCACTTTCGCCAACCGACAGCGCGATATGGACTGGGATATCGCCTTAGAAGTACAACCTTCGATATCGTGCGGTAAGGGTGCGGAATTTGAGTACACTACTATTGAAACCACCTGCGCATTGCCCATGTTCCAATCTCACAATACTGATCACCCGCATCACCCGGCCCCCTGCCCGATAGGCAGCAAGCCGTGACCGGCGAACAATCCGAAGAGCGTCGTCAGAACGACCCGTTGCACAACAAAACCCTCGAACAGATCGTGCTCGCGTTGCACCAGTATTTCGGTTGGACCGAACTCGGCCGGCGCATCAACATTCAGTGTTTCACCCACAACCCGTCGCTCAAATCGAGCTTGAAATTCTTGCGACGAACGCCATGGGCACGTAAGAAAGTTGAGGACTTATACATCAGCGTGCGGCATAACATGTTGCCGTAATCCACCTTTCACCTGCACGCACAACCAATGGGAACCATTGGCATACGACGATGCCCCCGATTCACAGGTATGTGCAAGTCTCGCTGAATGCGCGAATGATGCGCCCAGCAAAGCGCCCTGCAATCGGTCCACGTGACCTTTGCTTAGCCGCGCGATAGCAGCTATAAACTGGCCTCTGGAAAAAGTCCGCAGAACCAGAGGCATCATCAAACACGTGCCCTCACCACACCATGACATGCACCGCACCGGCTGTCGCACTCAGGAACTGGATCACCACAATGAACGCAATGATCGAATCTGCAACGGCGCTTCGTCCGCTGTTCCGCGCGCAGGCCGCGACGATCGAGGAATCCCGTCGCCTGCCTGAGGCCGTGTTGAATGCGGTGCACAGTATCCAGGGTTTCAATTTGCAATTGACACCCGAATTCGATGGCCCTGCACTTGAGCCTGTTGAATACCTGCATGTGCTCGAAGAGTTGTGCCGCGGCGACGCCTCAACGGGCTGGTGCGCCATGGTCGGAACGGAATCAAATGCGTGTGTGAACGCTTTTCTGCACCCGCAAGTTGTGCGCGACATGATTTCCGCGAACCCACGTCAAACCGTTGCCCTGACCGTCGTCGGTAGCGGGCAAGCAATAGAGACTGACGGCGGCTATCGCATCAGCGGCCGGTGGCGTTTTGCCAGCGGTTGTCGGCACGCGACCTGGCTGGCCTCAATGTGCGTGGTTCATGACGCGAACGGTCCGTGCTCGCGGGCCAACGGTGCACCGCTCACGCGCATCGTCTTCAGTCGCGCAAGTGAGGCCATTTTCCATGACACCTGGAACACCAGTGGCCTGCGCGGCACCGCCAGCGACGACTTCGAACTTGTCGATGTACTCGTGCCGACTGAGCGTAGCTTCGATTTGGCGACCGCGCCGCTGCACGGCTCGCCGGCCTGGCGCATCCCGCTCACACTACGCTTGGCCATGAGTAAAGCGGCAGCCGTGTGCGGCATGGCGCGGGGCGCAATGGACGCATTGCGCCCCCTTCTCGATCGAACACCTTTTGCAGGCGCGCTCCCCGCACGGGAAGAACCCCGCACGCAAATCTCCCTGGCGCGTGCTGAAGCTGCGCTGGAATCTGGCCGCGCGTATCTGTATCAGAATGTTGAACAGGCCTGGCAGGCTGTTCTGTCCGGTGAGGTGATGGAGGTGAACGATATTGCGCGAGTACGCCTGGCTATCGTGTGGGCCGCGGAATGTGCTTTGCAGTCCTTGCACCTCATGCAAGATATCGCAGGCACCAGTGCGGTTCTTGATCCCGCGTTTGATCGCGCCGCTCGCGATCTGGAAGTCGCGCGACACCACATGCAATTGCAAACCCACGTGACCGAAGACGTCGGTCGCGTGCTGGTCGGTATGGCACCGCGTAACCCACTCTTCTAGGTGACCAAGGCGCGTGCGCGACTGCTTGACCTGCATGGCCACTCGAACCGCCTACGCCAAAACGCTACGCTATAGAAGAGCCGGGCACCCGCCCGCGAACGCGCCATGGCGCAGGAGTCATTCATGCAGTACTGGGACATCGAAACCCGCGACGGAATCGTCATTGCCGGCTATAAGAATCCGCCGACCAATTATCTCGTCGCGCAGGCGACCGTGGAATTGAACGAGCTGTTGGCACGCTGGCGTGAGCCAGATGTACGCGTCGTTGTATTGACCGGGGCCGTACCCGATCGCTACATAACCCATTACAGCGTCGAGGAGCTGGTCGACATGGGCGACGACCTGGACGGCTTGCGCATGGCAGCGCACGGACTCATCTACGGCTATCACACCTTGCTGCGTTCGTTCGCTTATCTCGACAAACCCGTTGTGGTGGGCATGACCGGCGACACTATGGGTGCCGGACTTGAGCTATCGCTTAATTGTGACATCCGGGTCGCCCAGCGCGGTGATTATCGAATCGGTTTTCCCGAAGTCGCGCTCGGCATACTGACCGGCACTGGCTCGCAACTACTCACGCGTATTATCGGCTACGGCCGCGCGATGGATTTCCTCATGCGTAGCCGCACAGTGTCGCCGCAGGGAGCGCTCGAGTTGGGACTGGTGACCGAGCTTGCGGAAGATGCCCGCGAGCGCGCCATCGAAATTGCCGAAGGTCTGAATCGTCAATCGGCGGTGTCAGTTACCGCCGCCAAGCGCGCGATAGTACGCGGGGCGAATCTGCCGATGGAGGAAGGGTTGCGGGTAGAAGCCGAACAATGGTTGAAAACGATTGTGACGGAACAGGCCATGACCTTAATGCGTGACTACGTCAGCACGCCCTTTGAACAGCGGCGCGAATGGGTGCACAACCATGGCGTGCCACCGAAACCCGGAAACGCTATCGGCGCTTAGTCGGAGCAGCGACAGCGCGCGTCCGGCGGTGGGTTGCGTTCCCCTCGCCGGGGCCCCGCGAGAGGCAGCATCCAACTCGGGGCAAGCTGTAGCGCAGCCGGTGCTTAAAGTCTCAAAAGGCTGTTGAAAAACGTCGCGAGAACGTTCAGCTGCGGGAAGCTGCGCAGCGAACGCCGAGCCACATCAGATATATAAGCCAGGAGCGAGTGGGCACGCGACTCCGCAGAGGAACACCGCAGTTGTTGTTTGACAGCCAGTTAGGCTGCGTTCGCACCTTGCAATTGTTCGAGCTGCCCGACCACTTCAAGCCACTCAGCTTCAGCCACTTCGATGCGCTTACTGATTTGACCGCGTTGGCGCTGCAAATCAAGCAACTCTGATTTGCGCTCGGCTTCGTATACGCCCGGATCGGCGAGGGCCACTTCTAGAGCAGCCAGTGCGCTTTCCTCTTTGTGTACTGCTGCCTCCAGCCGCTTGGCTTGACTGCCAAGTTGACTGAGCTGCTTGCGTGCCTCTGCTTCACGGCGTTTGCGTTCACGTTTAGCGCTGGCCGAATTCTCACCCGGAGCAGCGACTTTGCCCGATTGCCGTGCGTCCGCGCGAGAGCGCAACAACCAACGTGCATAGTCATCCAGGTCGCCATCGAAATCGTCGACGGCATTGTCGTGAATGAACTTCAGGGAATCGCACACGGACTGGAGTAAATGACGATCATGGGAAACGACCACCAGCGCGCCCTCAAAGCCTTGCAAGGCAATACCCAGCGCATGGCGCATTTCCAAATCAAGGTGATTGGTCGGCTCATCGAGCAACAACAAATTTGGTTTCTGGCGAATCATTGCTGCCAGCACCAGGCGCGCCTTTTCGCCGCCGGACAACGGACCGATAGGACCCAGCGCGGCATCACCTGAGAAAGCAAAACCGCCGAGGTGTTTTCTGAGCGTACCCTCTGCCGCTTTGGGTTCGAGTCGTTGCAAGAAAGACAAGGGTGTTTCGTCGGGCCGCAGCTGTTCAACCTGATGTTGCGCGAAATAAGCTGAGCGCAAATCGCGTGCGCGATCGACCTCACCGTCCTGCGGCGCAAGCTCCCCGACCAGTGCCTTGATGAAAGTCGATTTGCCGGCACCGTTCGCACCCAACAATCCGATCCGATCGCCCGGCATGATGTTCAGGGACACGTTCGCGAGCACCGTCTTGTCGCCGTAGCCGAAGGCCGCCTTTTGCACCGATACCAGTTGATTGGGCATTTTCTCTGGCAATTCGAAACCGAACGAAAATGGCGAATCAACGTGCGCCGGAGCGATCAACTCCAGGCGTGCCAGCGCTTTTAAACGGCTCTGAGCCTGGCGCGCCTTGGTCGCCTTGGCGCGAAAGCGTTCGACAAACTTCTGCATGTGGCCGATGTCGCGCTGCTGTTTGATATAGGCAGATTGCTGGCCAGCCAGCCGCGCAGTCCGCTGACCTTCGAACGCGGAATAGTTGCCGGTATACAGGCCGACTTTCTGAAACTCAAGATGAACGATATGCGTACACACCGCATCAAGGAAATCGCGATCATGAGAAATCAGCATCAACATGCCCTGGTACTCACGCAACCAACTTTCAAGCCAGATGATGGCATCCAGATCAAGGTGATTGGTCGGCTCATCGAGCAGCAACAGATCAGAACGACACATCAACGCGCGGGCCAGATTTAGGCGCATCCGCCAGCCACCTGAGAACTGGTTGAATGGTGTCGCCTGCTCTTGCTCACTGAACCCGAGGCCGGCGAGTAACTTCGCCGCGCGGGTGTCGGCGCTGTAACCACCGATGTGATCAATCGTCTCGTGCGCGAGAGCAAGCGCATGCCCGTCGTCTGCCGCCTCAGCCCACGCTAGCTCGGCGCGGGCAGCGATCAGGTGGCGGTCGCCGGCGACCACGTAATCGAGCGCTTTCAACTCGACGGCCTTCACTTCCTGCGCGACGCTGGCTATTTCGATTCTGGGCGGCAGCGAAATCGTGCCGCTATCCGCCTGCAAATGGCCCTCGAGCATCGCAAACAGGCTGGTTTTACCAACCCCGTTGGCGCCTGTCACACCCGTGCGCTGCCCTTGGTGGACGGTCAGATTGGCGGCGTCGAACAGCATTCGGCTGCCGCGGCGCAGAGAAACATCAGTTAACCGGATCATAGGGCGCGGAGTGTAACGCAAAGCGGGCCCGCGATCGGCGCTCAGCGGCCATTTTCCGCTAGCCGAGAATCTGCAACTACAGGGCCCTGCACTCTGGTGGGTGTCTCGCTGCCCTGGTGCCCTGACGCCGTGACGCCCTTAGTTCGGGGTTCGTATCGCCACAGCTTGCGCAGGTCCGGAGGCGCCAGATTCGGGGGCTCCGATGGCCGCCGCCCGCCAGCTGGATTTCCTGCGACAATAATGGTCGACAATCGTCAACAGATTACTTGGGGAGACACGATGGCAGAACAGGTACTGGAGGGCATTCGGGTCCTCGATTTCGGGCGCTACATTGCGGGGCCGTTCTGCGGCACCATGCTGGCGGATTTCGGAGCAGAAGTGATTCGGGTCGAGAAGCTTGCGGGCAGCGAAGACCGATATGTCATGCCAGTTGGTAGTGGTGCCGGCGCGACATTTTTGCAGCTGGGCCGGAATAAGAAGGGATTAACCCTCAACCCGATGAAGCCTGAAGGACAGGCCGTGCTCAAGCGTCTGTTACCGAGCGTCGATGTAGTCATCGCCAATCTGCCGCTTCCAACACTGAAAGCGATGCAGATTGATTATGAAAGCCTGAAGGCGATTAAGCCTGACATTATTCTGACCATGGTCTCAGCATTTGGTATCGACGGCCCGTACTCGGAACGCGTGGGCTTCGACACGCTCGGACAAGCGATGTCCGGCGCGATGTATATGACCGGCGACGACGACATGCCGCGCCGTTGCTCGGCACCCTACGTCGATTTCGGTACCGCGTTGCTGTCTGCTTTCGGCACCATGGCTGCACTGCGTGAACGGGATAAGACGGGCCGTGGACAACTTGTCGAATCGAGTTTGTTTTCGACCTCGATGACGTTCATGAACGCGCAACACATCGAACAATCAGTGTTAGAGCTCAACCGTCCGCCGCAAGGTAACCGAGGTGTAACGGCGGCGCCGGTGGATTGTTTCAAAACACGCGACGGTTTTATCTTCGTACTCGCGATTGGCACACCGCTGTTCGAGCGTTGGGCCAAACTCGTTGGTGCCGATGACTGGATTGGCGATGAACGCTTCGCGTCTGATGAGTCGCGCGGTGACAATGCTGATCTGATTTGCGAACGCATGCAGGGCTGGTGCATCAAGCGCACAACCGAACAGGCCCTTGCTGATCTGGAAGCTGCACGTATTCCCGGCGGACCGGTCAAGAATCTGGCTGAAGCGCTTGACGACCCCCATGTGCTGGCGCGCAAGCTGCACAATTATCTTGAGTATCCTGGCGTCGAGAAACCTGCACCCTTGATGGACACGCCGGTACGGCTGTCGGCCACACCGGGCGGGATTCGACATCGCGCACCGACACTTGGCGAGCACACCGACCAGATACTCTCTGACCTCGGGTTCTCTGCTGAGGAGATCAAGCAATTACATGAACAGCGCGCAGTCTGAGCCAGCCAGGGCAAGGCAAGAAGGATTGAGTCTGTCGGCGGCCTTGCCGGGACTTGCAACGTGACGACCGCCTCGCGACAAATAAGTGCTTCTGGTAAACCACTGCTGTTGCCCGCACTAAAGACCGGAAAAGTTCTATGCATGATTTGGTAATTCGTAATGGCACCGTCGTCGACGGCACGGGCGAACCGGCGCGGGTTGCCGATGTCGCGGTCGATGGTGGCGTCATTACAGCCGTCGGCGAAGGCCTGCCGCAAGGGCAGCGCGAAATCGCCGCTAACGGCCTGCTGGTGACGCCAGGGTTCGTCGATATTCACACCCATTACGACGGTCAGGCAACGTGGGATCCTTACCTCACGCCATCCTCGTGGCACGGCGTGACGACCGCCGTGTTCGGCAATTGCAGTGTTGGCTTCGCACCCGTGAGGCCCGACAGCACCGGCTACCTCATCAATCTGATGGAGGGTGTGGAAGATATTCCCGAAACAGTTCTCTCAGAAGGCGTGCGCTTTGACTGGGAGACTTTTCCGGAGTTTTTGAATGTCTTGGAACGGACTCCGCGGGTGATGGATGTTGGAGCGCAGGTTCCCCATGCCGCGCTGCGCTTTTACGTCATGGGTGATCGCGGTACTGATCATGAGGAGCTTCCAACCGAACTCGAAATTTTGCGCATGAGCGAATTGCTTGAAGAAGCGTTGCGCGCTGGTGCGCTGGGATTCACTACGTCGCGTACGACGAAACATCGGGCGGCGGACGGCACGGTGACACCGACATTGACTGCACGTGAGGCAGAGTTGCTCGGATTAGCTGCTGGTATGAAGCGTGCAGGCAGCGGCGTGCTCGAAGTCAATTCCGATTTCGGTCCGGGAGAATTCGAAGCGCTGCGCGCAGCAGCAGAAGTATCCGGTCGACCATTGTCGTGTTTGATCGTGCAAGTTAGAGACGCGCCGGATCGATGGCGCGAAACGATGCAGAACATTCATAAGGCTCGAGCAGCGGGAATTGCCTGTAACGGCCAGGTCCACGTCCGTCCGATCGGCGTGCTAATGGGTTTTGAGACCACCATGAACCCGTTCCGTGAACATCCGGCCTGGTTGGAACTGGCCGCCCTCTCGCCGGGCGACCGGGCGCAGCGCATTAGCAACGACAGCGCTCTGCGCGAGCGCCTGGTCAACCAACGGCCGGACGATGAGCATACCCAATGGATCGATGGAATTCTGGACAAGATCTTTCCGCTCGATGAGCGGCTCGATTACGAACCGGAGCCCGGCATGAGTCTGACCAGTATCGCAGCTCGCGACGGTGACAACCCGTGGCGATTGGCGCTCGATTGGATGCTAAAAGATGCTGGAACCGGACTGCTGATGCACACCTTCGAAAATTATTGCGGCGGTGATCTGGAAGTCGTGCGCGAAATGATGACCGATGAAGCCTCTGTGATCGGCGTGGCTGACGGTGGCGCCCACGTCGGACTGATTTGTGACTCCAGTGCGCCGACGTTCATGTTGTCGCATTGGGCTCGCGACCGCACGCGTGGCGCGCAATTGCCACTCGAATTTCTTGTCCACAAGCACACCCGCGGTAACGCCGTAGCTTACGGACTCAACGACCGGGGGCTGCTGGCAGCCGGATTCAAAGCCGACATCAACGTCATCGATTTCGATCAGCTGAGACTCTTGCCACCTAAGGTTGTCTACGACCTGCCCGCCGGCGGTCGCCGGCTTATCCAGCGCGCCGACGGCTATCGGCACACCTTCGCTTCCGGCGTAGAAACGCTGCGGGATGGGGAGTTCACCGGCGCCTTGCCGGGTAAATTGATCCGCGGCGAGCAAAGCACCGCTTGACTCAGTTTTCGAATTAATTCGGGGACAGTTACTGTATTTCCGTAGTGGAAATACAGTAACTGTCCCCGAATTTACGATTTTCGTGCGCCTGTATTGCTGGACGAAATCCAGGGCGTCCGTACCATTTGACGCGGAGCGGCCACGTTGTGCGCCACGAGGACGTTTAGCGGCGGGCGCTTTGGGAAACCACCGACAACGCGGCCGAAATACCGCAATCACGGCCTTATCAATCACTACCCGCGACGTGCCCGTCAGTGCTAATCTGCCTTTGGGGTTGACATAACCTTGCACGCTCTCGGGGGAGAATTTAATGACCAATCGCGATTCCAAGACGAAATCAAATACAGTCGGCACGCAAAGCTACGATGCCGTATTAATCGGAGCTGGTTTCGCCGGCATGTACGCGCTGCTGCGCTTGCGCGAGATGGGGATATCCGTGCGTCTGTACGAAGGCGCCAGCGGAGTTGGTGGTACGTGGTGGTGGAATCGCTATCCTGGCGCGCGCGTCGATTTTCCGAGCGCACCTTATTATTCCTATTCCTTCTCGCAGGAACTACTCGACGAGTTCGATTGGAAGGAGCGGCAACCGTCACAGGCTGAGGTGCTGACGTATCTCGATTTTGTCGCTGACCGGCTTGAGTTACGACCGGATATTCAGCTCGAAACGTGGATTGAAAGTGCCACATTCGATGAAAAGTCTTCGCGTTGGCACATCGAAACCAGCCGTGGCGAGAGCATCTCGGCACAGTTTCTGATCTCCGCCATGGGGACCTTATCGGAGGCAAACAAGCCTGCCATACCTGGCATTGATGATTTCACCGGCGAGTTGCTCCACACCGGACGCTGGCCAGCCGAGGAAGTGAAGTTCGCCGGGAAACGGGTCGGCGTGATCGGCACCGGGTCGTCTGGCATCCAGTCGATTCCCATGATCGCGCGCGAAGCCGGACACTTATCCGTGTTCCAGCGTACGCCGCAATACAGCATTCCGGCCGGCAACCGACCGGTGAAACCCGAGGAACTGGCGGAAGCACGCGAATCTTTTGCACAACGAAAAGAGTTTATGGCGGTCTCGCCGCTCGGCATGCCCTATCCGATGTCTGAAAAGTCTGCTTTGGATGATCCGCCGGAAGTTCGCAACGCACTGTACGAAGAGCTATGGCAGGACGGTGGCCTGCACATGCTGTTTAACAGCTACAACGACTTGCTGGTGAACAAAGAAGCAAACGACACGCTGTGCGAGTTTATCCGCGGCAAAATTCGTTCGACCGTAAAAGACCCGGCAACGGTAGAAAAATTGTTACCGGACTATATTCTCGCCACCAAACGTCAGGCTATCGACGACGGCTATTTCGAAACCTACAATCGCGACAACGTGACACTGGTCGATTTGCGCGACGATCCAATTGAAAGGATTACCGCCGACGGCATTATCACCAAGAGCGGTGAGCACAAACTCGATATGCTGGTCCTCGCAACGGGCTATGACGCCATCACTGGCAAATTACTGCGTCTGAACCCGACCGGTCGAGACGGCGTGGATTTGGCCAGCGCCTGGAAGGAACGTTTCTACACCTACCTCGGCGTAACCATCCCGGGATTCCCGAATCTGTTTATGGTGCATGGCCCGCAGTCACCGTCCGTCTTGTACAACATGCCCTACGGCGGCGAGATGGAAAGCGATTGGATCAGGGATTGCATCGCTCATGTCCGAGATAACAATCTCGCCTCCATTGAAGCAGCTCCCGGGGTTGAGGATGAATGGGCTGAGCACGTCGAGGAAGCCGCGAAGCAAACACTTTTCCACGGTACGGACTCGTGGTATTCGGGGGCTAATATCGAGGGTAAGCATCGTCAGTTTATTGTCCATCTCGGCGGGCCGGAATACTTCAAACACCTTCGGGAAATCGCTGAGAACGACTACCAGGGTTTCGTTGTAGAAGAAGCAAACGAAGCGCCGAACAGCGAGCTCAGTAGTGCGGGCTAGGGCCTCCCGTTTGTATTGCCTGTAGTCGGCCCAAGTACGAACACATGCGCCGGGGCCCCCGGCGCATGCATCAATACCCCGCATAAGCACTAAATACCTCGCGCAATTATCCAAGTTGGTGACGCGTCGTAGCGCTGCGGCTGAAATACCGACCCAGTGCCCTGTGGCGCGTGCCCTACCTGGCCGAGTGCATCTTGTCAGACATTGGGTGTCCTCTGCGTAACACGAAGGAAGCTTGGATGGGTGAGCCAAAGGCGTTCACAGGGATACGAATGGGGTGGATGCGTACCACGGTTACCGGAAGCAGGACGGCCGCTGCCGGGGAACGGTGAAAACAACCGAGGGGTTGCTGCATCGATAGTCGAATGCTCGCGCTACCAGGGCGGCGAGTTGCGCGTCGATAGCTATGGCTATCAGTCAGCTAGCCACCCTTCATCGGCGGCACCAGAATGACGGCGTCGCCATCGTTCAGCTTGGTGCCAACGAGTTCGTCGGAGCGCACGTGGTCGCCGTTAATCATGGCGAAGTATTCGGAGTCGATAGATAGGCCAACGTGACGCAACAGGCCTGACACGTCTTGCTCGCCAGACAATTGCAGCACGTTGGTTCCGCGCGCATTCTCAAGCGGATGTGCATCGGGTAACTGGTCGACGAGCGTGCCGACCAGCTTCAGCGATACCTGCAAGAGTCGCTACTCAGCCAAGTCCCAAACGTGACAGAGTTTCAGACTTGATTTCGCCATCTGCCGTCCAGCCACGCAATTCGTAGTACTTCGGTAGCATATGCGGCAACTGGCAAACCATACCTTTGGCTGCCCCACTCGGCGCGGGTTCTTCAAGGATACGTTTTGGCAGGGTGTCATCCGCGGCGGTTAGACCTGCCGCCAGATTAAACTGTCGTTCCAGATTCCAGATCCGCTCGCCGGTTTCGAGGAAGCGTTCCGGGGTCCAGCCGCCACCGCAGGCGGCGTCAACCTGGTTCGCATAGTGGGTTACCTCGACGCCTGCATGGGTCGTGAAAACGCACAGACCGCTGGAGTCGATGGCCGCGATCAAATCTTGCGAATCCTTGACCATTATGGGCTTGCCCTCAGGTGCCGTGGTGCCGAAATCATCAGCATACGGATTGGCACGCAGATGGCAGGCGCCGCGGTTGCTGGTCGCGTACGCCAGTCCCATGCCCTGCATGCCGCGCCCGTCGTAGGCGGCGAATTCTTGCCCCTTCACAGCCATGGACAGATCCGGACGACCGTACTTCTCGCACAACAGTTTTGATCCCAGTCCGATGTCGACGCCAAAACCCTCGCCTTTGCCGGCCATTTCGGAAATCTGACAGAGTACTTCTGCATTGCCGAACGCCAAGTCGAGTCCGCCGGTATGTTCCTGCGTGATTACACCGATGTCGTAAAGCTCCATCGCCGCGGCGATAGTCCCGCCGAGAGAAATCGGGTCCATGCCGTACTCGTTGCACATAAAACCTGCAAACGTCGCCGCGTCGATGTCATTTACGCCAACTGCGGCGCCAAGTGCATAGGCAGTCTCGTACTCCAGGCCGCCGGAAGCGTGCTGGTATTGCGGACGGTCCTTGACGGAGAAATGCTCCGGATCGATGTGACATATCCGGCCGCAACCGATGGTGCAGCCAAAACAAGCGCCATTGGCGATGAAGTTGGTATGTCCGCGCTCATTCGGCTCCTGCATCGCTGTCACGTTGATCTGTTCGTGGCCTTCGAACTGCACTTCACGGTTATTCCGGGTCGGCAGCGCGCCAAACGAACTGGTGATGTCCATCATCGGGATTGTCCCATAGCGGGTCAGTCCCATGCGCCCTTCGCTGTCGTTGAGGGTGGTGTTGGTTGCTTTGACAGCGGCGAAGAATTTCTTGTGGTCGACGACGTTGACGCCCGTCGTGCCGCGTACGGCAATGGCTTTCAGATGCTTGGAGCCCATCACCGCCCCGACACCCGAACGCCCGGCCGCACGATGCAGATCGTTAACGATACAAGCGTAGCGCACCATATTCTCGCCGGCCGGGCCGATCGAGGCGACGCGGATTAACGGGTCTTCATGTGCCTTCTTGATCTGCGGTTCTATTTGCCACACCGAGCCGCCCCAGAGATGCGAAGCATCGAGCAGTTCAGCATGCTCATCCTCAAGGTAAAGGTAAACCGGCTTCTCCGAGCGCCCTTCGAAAATAATGAAGTCCCAGCCAGCCATCTTGAGTTCGCCGCCAAATTGGCCACCAGAGTTTGAACACGCAATCGCACCAGTGAGCGGGCCCTTAGTCACTGCGGACCAGCGACCGCCGGTCGACGCGTTGGTACCGGTCAGCGGGCCAGTCGCGATTATTAGTTTGTTATCCGGACTGAGCGGATCGACTTTGGGATCAATCTCTTCCAGTAGATACTTGGTCGCGAGTCCGCGCTGGCCCAGATAGGCCTCAGCCCAGGCCATATTCAAGGGCTCACTAGTGCAGGTACCTGCAGTGAGGTTGACGCGAAGAACTTTACCTTGCCAGCTCATAATTTCACTCCGGATCGTGGTCGCCTAAGTATATGTCAGTAAGGGCGCGTGCCGAAGGTCCTTAACGATCAAAATCATCGGATTCTGTCCCAAGACGTAAAATTTCGACCGTGCAGCCATAAATGCCCGTTTTTTTCTCCGCGTACGCCGCCCGATCCAGCAACGCGGGAGGCGAGTTGCGGAGAAAATCGACTGCAATCGTGTTGCGATCGCCCCAGGCAACGCAGCAATTGCGACCGGCGGCACCCAGCCAACGGCGTTTCCCGAAAGCCTCCCGACCTCTGCACGGTCATTCCTCACCTGCGCCCGAGAACTCCAATGGTGAAAATCTCGCAAGCGAAAGCGGAGATTCACTGGCGAATTTTGCTGGTGGGCATGGCAAAATCTATCCACCGCTCGCGCTATCCTGTTGACCCTGGCGTCCGGGTCAGGACAAGTCATCGCGGATGGTCCGCTGCGCTTTGCATAGCGAATCAGCCAAATCTGCCCGGATGACGCAACTATACGAATCAACCATTTGCGCAGTCGTGATTAACATGGAGCGCCGCTCAAACTCAGCAGCCAGAGGTAGAACATGCAGCCGTTCGAAATCCACATCCCTGACCCGGTCCTTGATGATCTGCATGAGCGCCTCGGCAATACGCGCTGGCCGCCCGAAATCGCGAACGACGATTGGCGCTACGGAACGAATCTGGCGGAACTGAAATCGCTTTGTAGCTATTGGCAAAACGAATTCGACTGGCGAGCCCAGGAAGCGGCAATGAACGCTTTGCCAAACTACAAAACGGACATCGATGGCGTGCCTGTGCACTTCATCCATGTGCGGGGCAAAGGTCCGAAGCCGATGCCGCTGATTCTTTCGCATGGCTGGCCGTGGACTTTCTGGGATCTGCATAAAGTGATCGGCCCCCTCACTGATCCCGCCTCGTTCGGCGGCGACGCTGCGGACGCCTTTGATGTCGTGGTGCCCTCACTGCCCGGCTTCGGATTCTCAAGCCCGCTCACCAAACCAGGTATCAACGCGTGGGAAACTGCGGATTTATGGCACACCCTGATGCACGACGTCTTGGGCTACGAACGCTATGCCGCGCAAGGCGGTGATTGGGGAGCGATCCTCAGTGCGCACATGGGGCACAAATACGCCGAGCATTTACATGGCATACATTTAACCCTGACCCTACCGCTCGGTTTTCCCGAACGACCCTTTCCCGAACGCGAGGCCTACGCGCCTGACGAGGCTCATTGGTTCGACCGCACGCAAACTTTCTTCGCTGAAGGCAGCGCCTACTCAGCAATACAGGGCACCCGCCCGCAAACACTCGCCTACGGTATGCACGATTCGCCGGCCGCGTTGTGTGCGTGGATACTGGAAAAGCGCCGCGCCTGGAGCGATTGCGGCGGGGACGTCTCGCGATGCTTTAGCCAGGACGATTTATGCACGACGATGACCTTGTATTGGGTCACCGAGACGTTTTGCACCTCGGCGCGTTATTACTACGAATTCTACGCAGCACCGTGGCCGGCTGTGCACAACAACCATCCGGTTGTGTCTGCGCCAACGTCAATCGCGGTATTCCCCGGCGAGTTGTTCATGGTGCCGAAAAAGTGGGCGGAAAATCACTACAACCTCAAACGCTGGACCGTTATGGACAGCGGCGGTCACTTCGCGCCGATGGAAGCGCCGGATGCACTGGTCGAAGACGTCCGGGCTGCGTTCAGAGAGGCACGGTAGCCACGCCACCCCGCCATCGGCGCGCCCCTGTTACCCAGACTAGACTCTCCGCGCTGGCAGCTGGACCTTTCGTGGAGGGAGCCGCCCGCGCTGGGAGTGCTGATCACCCGATGACTTCGAGTGCGGCGAGCAGATCCTTAGTGCTTTGAGTGCGCTTGTCGGGGTCCTTTTCGGTCAACCCATCGACAACAGACTGATACCGTGCCACTGCTTCAGGTAGCGGCGGCAGGGGCTCATTGATATGCGCGTGAATGAGTGAGCGCAACCCCTTCGAAGCATACGGCAACGAGCCGCTGAGCATCTGGTACATCATGATGCCCAAGCTATAAAGATCGCCACGCGCGTCCCCTTCAGCACCCTTCAGTTGCTCCGGACTCGTGTAAAAAAGAGTCCCGAAAAAATCATCATCGCTGGTCAGTGCCTGCATGGTGCGTTCGTCCTTTGCGATGCCGAAATCGGCCAGCACAACCCGCTTAGGCGTTCTTAACAAACAATTGGCCGGTTTTATGTCGCGATGGGAAATTCCGTGCAAATGTACCGCGCCGAGTCCGGCGGCGATTTGCTTGACGAAACTAATGGTATCCTCTGCAGTAATGCCCTGGTCGATTAAATCTACCAACGTGCCGTGCGGACAATATTCCATCGCGATATAAGCGAATTCATCAGTAAGGCCAGTTTCGAAAACGTTGACTACCGAAGGATGGTTAATACTTTCAATATACCGGTACTCGCGTGTGAAACGCCGCTGCATCGCGTCGCTAATACCGTCATTCAAACGCAAGGCCTTCAGCACGACAATATTGTTTTCACCACCCAACTGCTCGGCTACGAATATTTGTGCAATGCCGCTGCCACGCATTTTCTTAAGCAATCGATAACCGGGAATCGGTGTGTCGTCCGATAATCCGTCGTGTTTCGTCTCGGACGCCGCTACGCGTTGAAGTCGAGACGATATGTCGCTGGGGTTGACTAACGTTTGATCCAGATCGGGTGCGCCGGAATCAGACGACCGTTTATCCGTAACTCCGCGTTCAGTAGGACCAATCAGGCTCGCAATCTCGCGAAATTTCCGAGGCGATAACTCGAGCTTGTCGATGACCGCTTTCGCGCCAGCTGTCGCGGCGTCGTTGCGAATTGCCGCGGTCACGACTTCGGCAAGGATGATGGTAGTCGGCAGCGCTGCCGATTGTTGCATTAGCCGTAGCCATTCCAGCCCATTGTGATGCTTCCTACCAACGTTCAGATCAAGCAGCAGAAGATCGAAATCTCCCCAATTGAAGTCCGCTTTCGGGACGCCGAGCGTTGGGTCGTATGTTTCAACTTCAACGTACGGCCATTGCGACCGTGCGCAAAAATTGATTACTGCACTCACTTGCTCTGCATTGTCATCAACCAGCAACAGGTGTTTAGTTTGTTCTTCCATATCGATTACAACATTTCCGGTTCTATGCACGTGAACCTAGAGTTCTCGCGCTGTTTTCGGATTGGCAATGCTTGCCGCGACCGTGCGTCGCGCAGCTACTTGCCGTTGTGTAGCGATGGGATTTTTTTTCTTGGATACTCTACCGTTTTGGCGCGCAATTCGCGAGCGGACCTGGGAATCTCCAGTCCCCACCAGAATTTAGTAACGCGCCCAAGCTGAACATTTTGCACGGTCATTCTTCGATACCGCGCGCGCGTCCGCCACTCACTAGGGGGAATTCGTCAGAGAATCATCAAGGGGCTGAAAATAGACTTGGCATTCGGCCCTTATTCAACGCACGAACTACTCCAGGAAGCTCGAGTAGCGGTCGGAGAATACGTCACGCCCGATGATGAGCCGCATAACTTCGGAACTACCCGCGTAGATGCGGCTCATGCGTGCGTCAGTGAAAATGCGCGAGATCTCGTACTCCTGCATGTAGCCGGCGCCGCCGTGCAATTGCAAGCCCAGATCCGCCATACGCCATTCGATTTCGCTGCCCAACATCTTCGCTTTCGCAGCCAGATTTGCGGTTAATCGCCCGGCGTTGTGCTCGCTGACACAATGATCGACAAAGACTTGCAGCATGTCGATTTCGGCATCCATTTCCGCCATGCGGAACTGAGTGTTCTGCTGATCGGACAAGGGCTTGCCGAATAGCTGTCGGTTCATGACGAACTCGCGCGTCACATCAAAGGCCCGGCGACTCGTCGCCAAATACCCGCAAGCCGCAATCAATCGTTCCTCGGCCAGCCCTTCCATCAGGTAGTAGAACCCTTTGCCGGGCTCGCCCAAAACATTCCCTTTGGGCACCTTAACGTCGTTGAAAAATAGCTCAGCCGTGTCTTGTGCGTGCAGACCGATCTTTTCCAGATTGCTGCCGCGCTCGAAGCCGGCCATACCGCGCTCGACGACCAGCAAGACCATCGCGTGGCGACTATCCGCGCCGTGCATTTTCGCAGCAGTGACCACGACGTCGGCGTTGATGCCATTAGAAATATAGGTTTTCGATCCGTTGAGGACGAAATGATCGCCTTCATCCACCACCGTCGAACGCATACCGGCGAGATCACTTCCCGCATTAGGCTCGGTCATGGCGACCGCGAGAATTGTTTCGCCTGACACACACTTCGGCAAAAAGCGCTCACGCTGTTCTTCCGATCCAAAACGCTGGAAATAGGGTCCGACAAGGCGACTGTGCAAGGTGTTGTACCACTCGCCGCAACCGGCGCGCACGGTCTCTTCAATGATGATTTGTTCAAAGCGAAAATCCGCGTCGCCGATGCCGCCGTATTTCTCATCTGGCCAAATCATCAGAAAGCCGAGTTCGCCAGCACGGGCGAAAATCTTACGGTCGACGATGCCTGCCTTGCGCCATTCGGGCATGTGTGGCGCAACTTCATCGGCCAGAAAACGGCGATAAGTATCGCGAAATAGATTCTGCTCCTCGCTAAATGATCGCATGGTTATCCAGGTCCTCGGCTATTAGTTGCGCGTGATTATAGTCGCTGCAAGCTATCCTGAGTCCTGCGACGAACTGGATGGTACGGGGCGGCAAATCAGTGGCCTACAACGATCGTCAACACAGGTCGACGTCCCAGGCATCAGCTCGATGGGCCGACGGGCAAGTTTCGATTGCGGTTGCTGCGGGTGATTAGCGCATCGTGGAGCGCCGCTCGACCGTCTCTGTGTTGGCAGGACGAGGAAATTACACCGGCCTACTAGCCTTAACTGCCGGATTGCGTCACGATACTCAGCCGTTTTCAAACCTTAAGGAGAAGCATATGTTTTCACACGTCATGGTTGGCAGTAACAACATCGACGCCTCGAAGAAATTCTACGATGCAACGCTTGGTGCGTTAGGCGGCAATCCCGCTATGGTCGATGAGAACGGTCGTCTAATCTATTTGCAGAACGATGGAATATTCATCGTTACACCGCCGATCGACGGTAAGGCCGCCACCCACGCGAATGGCGGCACGATTGGTTTCGCATGTGCGTCGCAGGAACAGGCTAATGCCTGGCATGCGGCTGGGGTTGCAAACGGTGGCACCGCTATTGAGGATGCGCCAGGTATCCGTGAGGGCGGTTTCGGCCCGCTATATCTGGCCTACCTGAGAGACCCGGACGGCAACAAGCTGTGCGCAATGCACCGCGACGGCTAATATCTAAGGGCGCGCTCCGGCGCGCCCTATTTTTACTACACTCGTCGCATGTTAGGCCGGCAAAGACACGGCCTCCAACATACGCCGACGAGTCCGACGTCCTTACGTGAATCGAGCCGTCCATATTTATTAGACCGGCTTCCTCGGAGAATTTCGTATGCCGGATCTGTTTAGCCCCTATACCTTGAAAGACGTCACATTGCGCAATCGCATCGCGATGTCACCGATGACCATGTACCGTTCGACCGACGGCTTGATGAACGATTTTCATCTGATGCTACTCGGCTCGCGCGCCGCGGGCGGTTTCGGCCTGGTGTTCGCAGAGCAACTCGCGGTAACCAAAGATGGGCGCACCAGCGTCAGTTGCGGTGGTATCTACGACGACGCGCAGATCGACGGTCTGTCCCGCGTCACGAGCATGATTAAAGATATGGGCGCGGTAGCTGCGATTCAGCTCGGTCATACCGGGCGTAAAGGCAGTGAACGCAAACCCTGGGACGGTGGCGAACAATTGCCACCCGACCACCCGGACGGCTGGCAGGTGGTCGGACCATCAGCAATCCCGTATGGGGGTAAATACAAATACCCCGTTCACGCGTTAAGTAAAGACGAAATCAAAGCTATTCATGCGAGTTTTGCGCGCGCAGCAGAGCGCGCGCTGGCGGCCGGGTTTGAATGGCTGGAGTTACATTTCGCCCACGGCTATCTCGGCTCGAGTTTTTTTTCCCCGCTAGCAAATCAACGCACCGATGAATACGGCGGCAGCGTCGAGAATCGCGCGCGCTTCCATCTTGAGGCTCTGGATGCAGTCCGAGCAGTCTGGCCGGAACGTCTGCCGCTGACGATGCGGCTGGGATCAGACGATCTGAATGATGCCGGTGTGCAGTTCGACGATGCCATCCTCGCCGTCAGTATGATGAAAGAGCACGGTCTCGATTTCGCGGATCTGAGCATCGGCATTAATACCGACGCGATGCATCAGGTGCCATTCGATGAGCTTGGATTTATGCTCGACCGTGCTGCGCGATTGAAGCGCGATGTCGGCATCCCGGTCGGGACCAGCTGGAATCTTGGTCTACCTGCACTGGCGGATAAAGTCGTACGCAGCGAAGTAATCGATCTGGTTATGTTGGGCCGACCTGCGTTGGCAAATCCACACTGGCCAGTGTGGGCGGCCCGCGAGCTGGAACGGGACGACCCATTTGATTTGGTCCCGGAAGATTGGAGTTGGTGGCTGAGCAATTTGCGCGCGCATCCGGCTTGCGTCGGCTGGCCGGTTAACAACCCGCCCGCGATGGATAAATTCGACGGTCTGTAAGTTACACAAGCAAAAGTCATCGCGACGGCTCGACTACCGGGACGACACAGTCAGCCGTCCCCGGGGCGATAACGTTGCTGGCGCTACTCAGCCAGCAGAATCGGCTTTATCGAACGACACTTCGCACGGTGCCTCGACACGCTCAAGACCCGTCGCACACACTAAACAACCATAGCCGACGAATATGGCGATGCACCAACCGAGGGCCATGATCTGTTGCTGGGTATAGTGCTCGCGCAGTTCCACAAACAGTTCGGCCGACACTGATTTGTGATCGCCAGCCATGACATTCGCGAACTTGAGCGCAGCTTTTTCCGCTATGGTAAATAAATCGCTGCTATCACAATTTGGCAGCGCCGTAATCATCTTATCTGTAAGACCCTGATCCCTCGCCGAGGCATACACGGCCTTCATTCAAAGGCTGCGGTCGTTAACCAGTGCAACCTTTTTGCGAACCCAACCAATTTTAATTCGGGGACAGTTACTGTATTTCGAGCCTCGAAATACAGTAACTGTCCCCGAATTAGGCAGAAAAAAAGGTCGCTAGAAGTTACAGGGTCTGCAGGCGAGCCGCTTGTTCACGAACGAGTTCTGGCGCGCCGAGTGCCTGGCGGTTAAATCCAATGCGTTTGAACCAGTAATGCAGCCCCAGCAAATCCGTAAAGCCGACGCCGCCATGAACTTCCGTGGCGGTACGCGCGACAAACGTGCCCACTTCGGCCACGTGCGCCTTGGTGTGACAAGCCGTCAAGCTCGCTTCGGCTGGCAATTCGCCGAGCGCGTACGCGGCATACCAAAGCATCGCGCGGCAGGGCTCTAGCTCGGCCGCCATTTCGGCGCACAGGTGCTTAACCGACTGAAACGAACCAATCACGCGGTTGAACTGCTTGCGATCTTTCGCGTACGCCACTGCGGCATCGAGCATGTGCTGCGCAGCGCCGACGGTGTCTGCAACCAGCATGACGCGAGCATGATCGAGCAACGCGGCAGTGTGTTGTGGGTCGTCACTGAGCAGCTCGGCGGGGGTCTCGCTGAAGCGCAGTTCACCACAGGCGCGAGTGCGGTCAATAGTCGTGAGAACACGACTTTCGAGTCCTGCGGCGGCGCTCTCAACGAGATACAAATGCTTCTCACGCGTGGCGACAACCTGCAACGCTGCGAGGGGATCCAGCACGAACATTGCGCGCCCGGAAAGCTTGCCATTGCTGGCATTAACACCGGCGTCGGCGCGTGCTCCGGCAAGTTCGCTGAACGCCAGGCCAGCACTCACGGTGCCATCCATCAACGCGCCCAGCCATCGCTCACGCAATGCTTCTCGTGCGTGCAGCAACGCGAGCGGCGCGACCACCGCCGAACCGATATACGGCCCCGGCGCCGCATGGGCACCAAGACATTCCGCGACTAACGCCGCATCGAGCGCACTGAGTCCGACGCCACCCTGCGCTTCTGGAACCAGCAGACTGGCAACGCCGAGCTCAGCAAGGCCCTGCCAGCAGGCATCAGCGTCGCCACCGGCGCTGTATGCTTTGACGGCGTCCAGATTCATCTGCTCATCGAGAAATCGATTCACACTGTCCTGCAACGCCACTTGATCACTGGAAAGTCCAAAGTCCATTACGCTGCCCCCCCTGTTGCCGAATACTTCGGCTCCTTGGGCATCCCGAGGCCGCGCTCGCTGATGATGTTTTTTTGAATCTGCGACGTGCCACCGCCAATGATGAGGCCCAGGTAGTACATGTAATTCCATTGCCACAGGCCGTTGTCACGCAAATAGTCGTTGTCGCCATAGGCCAGTCCAAATTCACCCATCGCATCGATCGCGAGTTGTTCCAGCTCGTGGCGCAGCTCGGTACCCTGCAGTTTCACAATCATGCGCGCGAGCGGTGCAGGCTGTTGATTGACGCGTGCAGACAACAAACGCAGGTCGTTGAACCGCATCGCCATCACGCGCCCCTGGATACGCATCAATCGGTCGCGATAGGCCGGCATGTCGATAACCGGTGTGCCGTCGACAGTTTCGTTCCGCATCAACTCGATAAGACTGTTCAGGCGCGTTAGCGCAACATTCGGATCACCGAGCAATTCACGCTCATGCCCCAAGATGGCGTTCGCAACTTGCCAACCCTGCCCGCGCTTACCCACAATCTGTCCCGCCGGCACGCGTACGTCAGTAAAAAACACTTCGTTGAAATTGGCGTTCTCGGTCATGTCGAGCAACGGCCGCACGTCGATGCCCGGGGTGTCCATGCGCAATAGCAAAAACGAAATGCCCTCGTGTTTCGGCGCATCGGGCTCGGTGCGCACGAGGCAAAACATCCAATCCGCAATCTGCGCCGTACTGGTCCAGATCTTGTTACCGTTGATGACCCACTCGTCGCCATCGAGGACTGCCGAGGTCCGTAAACTCGCCAGGTCACTGCCGGCCTCCGGTTCGGAGTAACCCTGGCACCAAATCAGCTCACCGCTCAGGGTCGGCGGAATGATCTCGCTCTTCTGTGCTTCAGTGCCTAGCTCAAGCAATGTCGGCACCAACATCGCGATGCCCTGCCCGCCGAATCCTCCCGACACCCGCGCACGTGAAAACTCATCTGAAATGATGCGCGACTTGAGGATGTCCGGCTCAGCGCCGTGCCCACCATAAGCTTTGGGGATTGTCCGCGCGGTATAACCGTGCGCAATCAAGGTTTGCTGCCAGGCGAGCGCCTTCGCGGAGCGATAATCACGCTGGCTCGCCGGTGCTTCATCACCACGCGCCTCAAGAAACGACCTGACCTGCTGGCGAAAGTCTTCGTATTCGGGGCCGAATGATAAATCCATGGTATCTCCTCAAATATCTGGCGCGAACCGCAGACCTAACCAAGGCCGCCGACGGTCAAGCGTCAAGCATAGCAAGCCAAATGCGCCGGCGCGCAACGACAAAGGAACGCTGCGTCCGGCATCGCAAGCGATGATGCGGGGCCATATGGAGCGAGTGACTAACGGGTCCCAATAATCAGGCAACGCCGTCGTCAACGGGGCTCAAACGAAATGGTTTAGCCGGGGGCCAAGCCGCGGATCATGGCCGCGATGGGCAGGATAGCGAACGGCTTGCAGGTTCGAGATAAGCAGGCGAGTCGTACGCCATGCGCGCGCCCGCGTGCTACTCAAGGCCGGCGCTGGCGGGCCATTATTGACTGCGCTTATCAAACACCGTCTGACCACCAACCACCATCAGCTCAACTTGCACTTCGCCAACGTCAGTGACCGGCACCTCGAAGATATTTCGGTCAAGCGCGATGAAATCCGCATCTTTACCGACCTCGAGAGAACCTGAGGCTTCGCCGGCGCGATTCGCAATTGCCCCATTGTGCGTAAAGATCCGTATCGCAGCCGCCAAATCTATCGCCTCTTCCGCCCAATCCGGCGCATCGCCCGGTCCGGCTGGATCACTACGCGTGACCATCGCTTCGATACCGCGCCAGGGATTCGGTGTTGGCACAACGGGCCAGTCAGAGCCATAAGTCACGAGGGCGTTGGCCTCGAGTAAAGACTTCACGGGCCACATTTTCGCCCGCTCAGGGCCGAGCCAGGCGTCCCAGTCGAGACCCGCAATCGGGTACCACAAGATGGGACACATCTCGGCCGCGACGTTCAGCTCGGCAAAACGCGGAATGTCATCAGCGTGGATCATGGCCGCGTGTGAGACCTCGTGCATCACTCCGCTTGCGTCATTTGCGGCGCGGGCGGCGGCAACTGCATCAAGTGCGACACGCACAGAACGGTCGCCAGTGGCGTGCATCTTGATGCTCAGACCGGACTTGTCGAGCGCAATCACGTCCTTTGCCAGCTCCTCGGGTGCGAGCATGAGTTCGCCGCGATGCTGGTCGCCATGCGCCTCGCTGGGGGCGTAGGGCTCGAGCAGTGCGGCGGTGTACGCAGGCGGGATGCCGTCCAGCATGATCTTCGCAAAGCGGGTGTCGATCATGGGCGTCGCAAAAGTCGAACGTACTTCAATTAAACCCTGTTCATCGGCATGCGAATTTGCCCAGCTGCTTTTCCAGGTGAGACTGGTCTTAACGCGTAGCGGCAAACGCTGCTGCGCATTCAGCGCCGCATAGGTCTGCATCGTCGCCGTTGTCACCAACGCCTCCTTGAATGTCGTGACGCCAAAGCCGGCAATCTGCTCGATGCTCCAGGCAAGCGCTTCGACACGTTTGTCCAGGCTGTATGTCGGCAGTTGGCGACGGTAGTTGTAAGCCGCGTTGTCGAGCAGGATTCCCGTCGCTTCGCCGGTCTGCGGGTCGCGCACGATCACCCCGCCAGGTGGGTTCGGCGTGTCTTTGTTGATGCCGAATTCGGCAAGCGCCTTCGAATTAACCCATGCGTTGTGCACCGACCAGTCCATCAGAAAGACCGGATGATTCGGTGCGATCTTGTCGAGAATAGCTTTAGGAGATTCACCGGAAGCAAGGTGACCGTCATTCCATTGACCGCCGCGGACCCACTGCCCGGCCGGCGTAGCCGCCACGCAACTGTCGACGATCTCAAGCAGGTCACCGACATCGCCCGCCAGGAAACTGCACTGCAGGGTCTTCTGGATACCGGCATCGGACGGATGCAAGTGGGTGTCGTGAATACCAGGCATCACCATTGCGCCGCCAAGATCGTGCACCACGGTACCCGCCCCGGCGTGCGTCATCACCACGTCATTCGAGCCAACCGCGACTATTTTGCCGTCGACAACGGCCAGCGCCTGCGCCCAGCTCTTGTTGCCATCAACGGTATAGATCTTGCCATTGCGATAAATCGAGCTCGCGATATCTGTAGCGGTAGTTGCTTGTGCGGCAGGTGAATCGGGTGATTCATTGTTCACCACGGGTTGCCCGGCCGACCCTGGCGACGTCTCCGCAGGGTCGTCGCCGCAGCCGACCAGACCGATGCTCAATATGAAAGCTGCGAGAAATTGTTTCGACATGCTGATTTTTCCTTGAATACTAACGGCTAAGCCATCCGGCCTAGTCAACACGCACGCGACGCGGAGACGCGCACCGACAGCGCCTACAGTTCTGCATCACGCTTGATCATCGTAACGCCCGATGGCCTGTTCGAGGCCCACTCAAGCTGCCGATTTGGATTGCGCTGCTTCGTCCACGCTCCTCAGCTGAGCGGGCGCCGCATTGGCAAACTCAAGGACGTCGTCGTCAATAGGCTGATTGCGGATGGTCTTCTTATCGAGCGCGTAGTTCTGCGTGTTGCGCCACGGATCACGGTCACCTTGCTGTGGAAACAGGTGCAGGCCGCGGCGTAAGTAACCTGGGGAGAAATCCGCAATCATCGGATTCATACCCATCGTCTCGTCGACCGCTCGCAAGCGCGGCGTGCACTGGCTTACGCGCAACTCCGTCATGCGATTGACGAGGCGACAAACGTACTCGGCAACCAACTCTGAACGCAGGGTCCAGGACGCGTTGATGTACCCAATGGTGTAAATCAGATTGGGCACGCCCGAGAACATCATGCCCTTGTATGAATGGGTATCTGGGAAATTCACCGCTTCGCCGTCGACCGTGTATTGCGCGCCGCCCAGCACCTTAAGGTCAAGGCCGGTCGCTGTGACGATGATATCGGCTTCGAGTGTTTGCCCTGACTTAAGCGCAATTCCGGTGCTCGTAAAGTGCTCGATCTCGTCAGTCACCACATCGGCGCGACCTGCTTTGATAGCCTTGAACAGATCGGCGTCGGGGACCAGGCACAAACGTTGATCCCACGGGTTGTAACTGGGCGTGAAATGTTTCTCTATGTCGTAGTCGGGCCCGAGTTGCTTGCGTACCAGGCCGAGCAAATGTCGCTTCACGCTTTCTGGTTTGGAGCGAGTGCGCGCGTACATAAAGCGCTGCATCTGGACGTTCTTCCAACGGATCAGCCGGTAGGCAAGCTTCTCCGGCAACATTTTTCGCAGCACCCCAGCGATCGGATCTTCGGCCGGCATCGACACCACATAAGTCGGCGAGCGTTGCAGCATGGTGACCTTAGCGGCGGTCTTAGCCATCGCCGGCACCAGGGTCATCGCAGTTGCGCCACTGCCGATGATGACGACGCGCTTGCCTGCATAGTCTAGATCTTCCGGCCAGTGCTGGGGATGTACAGTCTGGCCCTTGAACTCATCACTGCCAGTAAACTCGGGTAGGTAGCCGTGCGCATAGTTGTAGTAGCCACTACACACAAAAAGAACGTTGCAACTGATTTGTACTGGCTCAACTCCCTCACCGCGCAGCAACTGCAAGGTCCAGCGACTGTCGCTGCTCGACCATGCCGCCGCAGTAAATTTGTGCCCGAAACGAATATGTTCATTGAGTCCGCGCTCGGCGGCTGCTTCCTGCACGTAGGACAGGATTGACGGGCCATCGGCGATCGCTTTCGGATCCAGCCACGGCTTGGTGTCGTAGCCCATCGTGTACATATCACTGTCTGAGCGAATGCCGGGATAGCGAAACAAATCCCAGGTGCCGCCAATTGTGTCGCGACCCTCGATAATGGTGAAGCGCTTATCCGGACATTTGTCCTGCAGTTGGCGGGCCGCCCCGATGCCGGACAAGCCGGCCCCAACGATCACAACGTCAAAATGCTCCATCTCCACCTCTGCTAGCTTTACGGCAGCGCCGCGAATGGTGCAAAGGGTAGCGCGCCATTGCCGGCTTCGCACGCCCCGCGTGCCGGAGGACGCCAAGCACGGGCGGCCATGCTACGGTACGGCCAGCAACGAAAATTCACTGAATTAGACGATGGAGGAACAATCAGTGGCACATTCTTTGGCAGGTAAGGTCGCAGTCATCACCGGTGGCGCAAGCGGCATCGGACACGCAACCGCAGTACTGATGGGCAAGCTCGGCGCCCGCGTGGTCGTGGCTGATATCACCCCGACCAGCGGCGAGGCGGTAGCCGCTGAAATCAACGCTGCCGGCGGCGATGCCTTTTTTATGTCCACCGATGTTTCTCGGTCGGCCTCGATTGATGAGTTGTTCGATGCCGTGATTGCGCGCTGGGGCCAGGTCGACTGCGCGTTTAACAACGCCGGGGTCGCGGGTGAGGGCAAGTTTACAATTGATGCCAATGAGGACGATTGGGACCGCACGCATAACATCAACCTCAAGGGCGTCTGGTTGTGCATGCGCCGGGAAATTCGCGAGATGGTCAAAACCGGCGGCGGTGCCATCGTCAACACGGCGTCCGTCGCGGGTCTGGTCGGTTGGCGCGGCGCCGCGGCGTATTCCGCGTCGAAACACGGCGTGATTGGTTTAACCAAAACCGCTGCGCTCGAATACGCGCGTCAGGACGTGCGCGTGAATGCGGTGTGTCCCGGTGTCATCGATACCCCGATGGGAGCACCTGCAACCCAGTCCGCCGGTACCGTCCACGACCTGATGTTAGCCAAACACCCGGCTGGTCGCTTCGGCACCCCGAATGAGGTCGCCAACGCGGTCGTGTGGTTGTGTTCACAGGATTCCTCGTTCACCACTGGCCACGCACTGACCGTCGACGGCGGTTACGTGACGCGCTGAAATGTCTGCCCCCTACGACGTCCTGCTACGTGGAGCTGAAGTCTACGATGGCCTTGGGTCGCCGCCTGTCCAGGCGGACATCGCCTTCGCCGGCGATCGTATCGCAGCGCTGGGGAGTCTCGACGCTGCGCGCGCGACACTCGACATTGATGCCACCGGTCTCAGCGTGGCGCCTGGCTTCATTGACGCACACACACACGATGACTTGGCAGCGCTGAATCAACCCGACATGGGCTTCAAGTTACTCGGCGGTGTCACGACCTGCGTGGTCGGAAACTGCGGCTTCGGCGCAGCGCCTTTCAAAGAGGCCATGCAACTGTTCGATGGCTTAACGCCCGGCCTGTCGGTACCGCACTACGACGGCCATGCAGGTTATGCCGCGACGGTCGAGACGGTCCGCCCCGGCGTCAACATAGCGGCGCTGGCCGGCCATGGCACATTGCGTCTGGCCGCGATGGGTACGGCAGACCGCCAACCCGAAGAACGTGAACTACAACACATGAAAGACGCACTCGGCGAGGCATTGGATGCCGGGGTCTTTGGCCTGTCGAGCGGCCTGATCTACGTCCCCGGACGCTACTCCCAAACATCGGAGTTGATTGAACTCGCCAGCGATATGCGCGACTCCGGTGCTCTTTATGCGACACACATGCGCGACGAGGGCGATGGCCTGCTGGCTTCTGTTGCGGAAGCGATCGACATTGGCGAACAAGCCCAGGTGCCGGTGCAGATTTCACATCACAAAGCGTCCGGGCGTGCAAATTGGGGCCGCGTCACCGAATCATTAAAACTAATCGAACTCGCGCAAGCCCGTGGGCTGGACGTGCACTGCGATCAGTATCCGTATACGGCCGGGAGTACAATTCTGGTCGCCATTATCGAAAACGGCGCGTTTACCGGCAGTGCGCAAGGCGGCATCGGAACTGTGGGCGCAGACGACGTGGTGATCGCCGGCGCACCCGGGCACCCACAGTGGGAGGGCCGCACAGTCGCGGCGCTCGCAGCAGAGTTCGGTATTCCCGCACGCGCAGCAGCGCTACGCGTCGTTGAGCACGCGCCCGGCACAACCGCGATTATTCACATGATGAGTGAGGACGATGTGCAACAGGTGTTGCGCCATCCGTCGACCATGATCGGCTCGGACGGCATCCCGACTGTGGGTGGCCGGCCGCATCTCCGTTTGTACAACAGTTTCGCACGCGTGCTCGGGCACTACTCAAGAGATCTCGGCGTGCTGTCGATGGCTGACGCGATTTATCGCATGACCGGCTTTACAGCCAACAAATTCGGCCTGAATGGACGCGGGCGGATTGAAATTGGTGCCTTTGCCGATGCGGTGGTATTTGATGCCGAGACCCTGATAGACCAGGGCACGTTCGAGAATCCGAATCGCTACCCGGCGGGCATCGTCGATGTGTTCGTCAATGGCGTTGCCAGCGTGCGCGCTGGCGTATCCCAAACTGCCCGGGCCGGCCGCATGCTACGGCGACCCGGGACGTAGCTGCGATTGGGGGCCCCGACCTCAACTACGATTTTCGCCTCCCCTCAGGCGTGACCGTGACGGAGTAACTTGCCGGGCGTCGCGTTGGTGCACACGCCGTCCCTGAACGTTACTTCGCCGTTAACCATGATGTAGTGATAACCCTCTGCCTT
Organism: Proteobacteria bacterium UBA981; assembly: GCA_002292285.1. Lineage (GTDB taxonomy): Bacteria > Pseudomonadota > Gammaproteobacteria > UBA981. The sequence goes on along the minus strand of DBBP01000024.1, from coordinate 66,373 downwards.
TTGCACCCGGCGCCATTCGTCGGCCGGGAAATCATGGGCGATTTCGGACGGCGTAGAGCGCAACTCATCGAAATCGTAAATGACGATATCGGCGGGACGACCTTCGCTAATCGTGCCGCGGTCTCTGAAGCCCGCCATCTTGGCGGGTAAGCAGGACAGGCGGTAATGCGCTTCTTCCAGGCTTAATATGCCCTTCTCGCGCACGAAGTCAGCAATGAACTCCGTGGTGTAGCGACCGATGGTGACAAACTTTGTGTGCGCCCCACCGTCAGATACCCCGGGAACCGTAAACTCACTGGCGAAAATTTCACGGTTCAACTCGACGTCCGTGTTGAAAGCGGGCGTAAAGATCACCGTTTTCAGTTCCTCGTCGACCACCAGGTCGAGCAGCGCCTCGATCGGGTGGCGGCCTTGCGCTTCCCCGAGTTCTGCCAAGGTCATGCCTTCCCATTGCTTGTTCTCGGGCTTGACCGTTTCTTTAACGATGAATTTGGGAATGGGGCCTGTCGCGATCGGCATACGGCCGTGGTCGTAGTCCATGCGTAGTTTTTCGCGGCGCGCCGGATCCTTCATTTTCTCCATACGCTCGGAGACCGAACCTAGAGTCACGTCACGCCAGTCTTCCTGACCATCGAGTAAGTTAAAGTCCTCGAAGGTGTAAGTCAGATCGTTACCGACATTGACGGCCTGCAGGTAGATGCGATTGCCACGCGCCTGGGCTTTCTCAGCCCAGTCGACCAGACGCTTGCTCTGGCGCGGGTGGTAGTTGTTCGCCGATACAACATTAAACAGCACCGGACACTCCGACACTTCGGCGAGCTTCTCAACGAAAATCAAATCTTCGCGAATGTCTTCCTGTGCCTGGGTAATCTGAATATGTCCGCCACCGCGTTTGCGCAGCACTTCAGCGAACGCCAGACAGGTCGCGTCGCTCATGCAGTCGGTAACCATCGGGGTGCCGTCGTAATCACGCTGCACTGACGTAAAGCCATCACCGAGGTGCTGAACCGACCATCCACACGCGCCTGCGTCCATGCCGGCTTCAATCAAACGACACATCTCCGCCAGTTCCTCTGGCGTCGGTTCGCGATTCTTGCAGTCATCAACACCCATGACGTAGGTCATCAACGGCCCTAGTGGTACGTAGGAAACAACGTTCACGCCCTTCGGCATGCGCTGCAACGAATCGAGCCAATCAGGAAAGCTGACCCAATCCCACAACATGCCCTGCTTCATGGACTCGAATGGAATCGCTTCAACACGTGACATGCTGAGCATCGCGCGTTCGCGATTCTCTGGCGCCACCGGCGCAAAACCGAAGCCGCAATTACCCAGCACGAGCGACGTTACGCCATGCCAACCCGATAAGGTGCAATACGGATCCCACTGAATCTGCGCGTCGTAGTGGGTGTGCAAATCGATAAAGCCTGGCGCAACCACGAGTCCGGCGGCGTCAATAACCGTATCGGCTGACGCTTCGTCGAGCGCAGTTTGAGAAACCGCCGCGATAGCACCGTCGCGAATACCGATGTGGCCTTGGAAACGCGCTGCGCGCGTGCCATCAACGATGGTGCCGTTTTTGATAATGGTGTCGAATTGGGCCATGGAAATATCTCCATTGAATGGGAACTACGCGAGGATGCGCGTTCCGAATAGGGTTCGGTGACCGGAATACAGAACAGTGGGCTAGCCGGGTCGCTGCATCGTAGCGCAGGTCTTTTAGAACGTAAAACCGGATGATAGCGATAATTAGTTCGGTATTTCGTACAATAAGACGGGCTCGCTGTCAGATAAAATTCCCCGGGAGGAGCGCGGTTCATGGACCATCGTGAGGAACTGGAATTACTGGTCGAACTGGCACGCTCTGGCAATATGCGCAAGGCCGCCGAACGGCTGAGCATTTCGCAATCAACGTTGAGCGACGCCGTTACGCGCCTGGAGACAAACTACGGGGCGGAGCTTTTTGAGCGCGGGCGCCGCGGCTCGGCGCCAACGGTTTACGGCAGCGTGGTGGTGTCCGCGGCAGCCCGCGCGCTCAGCATCATGGATGAAGCACAGCGCGAAATCGGCCTGATTCGTGGCTCGGAGAGTGGACGGCTTGTCATCAGTTCGGAGTCCGGGCTCATCGAGCCCTTTCTCGTGCCGGCAATCGCACGCGGGCTGCGCCATTATCCGAAGTTGCGCTTTCGCATCCACGCGACCAACTCGACCGCTTCAATTCGCGAGGTGCGCGATAAGCGCATCGATTTCTTTTTCGGCATTCCGCCGGACGGTGACACACGCGGACTCACATTACGTGAACTGGGTGTGGCCGGGATTGTCACGTTCGTGCGCCCGGGGCATCCATTGGCGGGCTCGGGGCCACATCGCCTGAGAGAGATCATGCAGTACCCCGTTGTTCATGGTCCCGCACCGCGCTGGCTGGTGAAGCGCTTGGGTGAATTGCTGGTCCTGGGAGAGGAAGGCGAGCCGCCTGCGCTCGGCGACGCCTCCGTCATCGTCAACGACTTCAGTGCCGTGCGTGCGGTGGTGCGGCAGACGGACACCGTCGGCGTGGCAGTTTCGAGCATTCTCAGCGCTGACTTCGCGGCCGGCATGTTTGCCGAAATAGAAACGCCAGACGAAGAAAAGAGGCTGCTGCAGATTCCACTCATCATCGGCACTGCTGAAGATCGTGCGCTACCGCCCGCAGCACTAACGCTCATTCGGGATCTGGAAGACGTAGTGACTGAACTCACAGCAGAGCGTACGCCGTAAGCACGCAGGGTGGGTGCGACCCGCAGCACTGATTGCGCGTTGCCACAGACTTCGTGACAAGTGTTGCGCCCCGCGCGATAGCTCGAGACGTGCGGCATCGAATTCGCGCCGCTCGGTGGCCAGCCAAGGCCACCCTCACCCATTACTGCAGCAGCCGCGGCCAGGATTTAACCGTCTCCCTCGGTCACTTTCCCCATCCATTGTTCAATGGTCAAGGTACCGCCAGAGTGTTCTGCACGGCCTTGATCTTTACTCGGCAACGCTTCTTGAAAGAAGTCGATGCGTTTCCACTGCGCGAATGGGGTGTCTTTGTCTTCTACCGGCACAGCAGGCGACTGCGCAACGCGGGTCATCTTATGGATGTAGCGCGGACAATTGATGATGACGTCCGTCACTTTCACCCGCACGATCAGCTCGGCGTCTTTGTACTCGGCCAGCAGCGGGTCGTCGGCACTCACCGTCGCCTCGCCTTGTAGGCGTAAACGGTTGGGCGTTTCGAAATCGAGGAACAGCATACCGATATTTGAAGTTTCCCCGATGTTTCCCATCGAGTGATAGCGGCCGTTGCCGTCGTAGCTCGGGAAGACGACGGTCTTGGGATCAACCACGCGCACAAAGCCTGGTGCACCGCCCTTGTACTGGCATTGCGGACGTCCCTGTTTGTCCACCGTCGCCAACCAGAACATGTCGCGCGATTCGATAAATGCCTGGTGTTGTTCTTCTATCGCGTCGGCATCCATTTCTTCGAGCACGGCCGCTATTCTGGTGCTATCGAATTGTTTATGAAGTGCGCGATGCGAATCACCATATAGGCTCATATTGCCAATCTCCGATAACAATTAAGGGCAGCCAATCTAGCGCAAATTCAAGGCGATTACAGCGCGGAGAAAGGCGACTAATGTCGGTGCGCGGATAACTGCGGTCGAATTTCGCTAACATCGCCGACGAAGGCGTCACACGGCGCCAACACGGGAATTCGACATGACAACCAGCGCCAACTTGACCTGTTGCATCACCTTTGATTTTGATGCGATGTCGTCCTGGCTCGGCTCAGCGCGGTCGCAAAACCCGTCGATGATTTCCCGAGGACAATTCGGCGCCGTCGCCGTCGAGCGTATTCTGCGACTACTCGATAAATACCAGGTCAAAGCGACATTCCCGACACCGGGGCATACCGCGTTTGCGTACCCCGATATTGTGCGCCGAATAGCGGCTGCCGGACACGAGATAGCTCATCATGGCTGGGTCCATGAGAACCCGGCGAAATTCACCCCCCACGCAGAGCGCGATATTCTGCTGCGCGGCATCGACGCGCTGGAAACTGTCACCGGCGAGCGCCCGCTTGGCTATCGCTCGCCTGCGTGGGACTTGAGCCCGGCGAGTATTGCGCTGCTCGCCGAGATGGATTTCATTTACGACACCAGTTGCATGGGACACGATTGCTACCCCTATTACTTGCGTGAAGGAGACCTGGCGTCATTCGACGAGGCTTATCAGTTCGGGACGACCATCGACCTTGTCGAGATTCCGGTTAGTTGGGGCCTCGACGATTTTCCGCTCTCTGAGTACGTGCCCGGATATATGCAGGGGCACTGCACACCATCGCAGATTGAAGAGCTATGGCGCGGCGACTTTGACTACGCGCGACAGCACGCGCCCGGCGGTGTGTTCACCCTGACCTTGCACCCACAATCGATCGGACGCGGCAATCGGATGCTGATGCTTGAGCGCCTGCTCGACTACTTTGCGTCCCATGAGGATGTGCGATTTACGACCATGCTCGACTATGCACGCCAGTGGCGCGACGCCAATCCACTCGCCGAATGGATAGCCAGCAACCCGGATTTATGCGGCAACCGTGCGCTTGGGCAGAACAACGGCGACGGCGCGAACTAGCGCCCGTTTGCGATCGATTCAGGCGGGCAACCGCGCCGAATAAACGACGCATGCCTCCACACAACGCAAGCTACCAAATGCGCGACATGCTCAGCTCCGCGTTGACCAGGCAGATGGCACGCTGGCACCTAGCAAAGCTTAAGTTTCGTCGCGCGGATTGGCACTGCATCTAATTCAAATCAATAACCAAACGAGACCGACTGTATGGCAAATCACTCAACCGGCGACGGCGGCATACCCCCGCGAGACGCAGTTAAGCGCGGCCTTACCCGCGTGATGACACTAGGCGGCGCGTATGGGACGCGTAATTACACTGTCAAAGGCTTGCGCGATCAGAAAGGTCAGCGTGTCCTGGTTGAGACGTTACCGTTCTCGCCCGAGGAAGCCGCCGCTGCCGAGGAAGCGGGCATCGACACATTGAAAGTGCGCTTCGATCCGGCTCAGCCCGACAGCGCTGCAGCCATTCGCAAAGCTGCACCGAATACCTTCATGGCTTTCTCAGTGCCGCTAATTGCCGCCGCCAGCCCAGCGGAAGCAGTCCGACTGGGCTACGACGCGATGGCGCTCGGCGCTGATGCCATCATGTGCCAATGGAGCCCTCGCTTCATCGAAGCAGCCGCCGAAGCTGGCATCCCCGTACAGGGTCATGCTGGCCTGGTGCCGCGCAAAAGTACCTGGACAGGCGGCTTGCGCGCGGTAGGTAAAACGCTCGACGAAGCGTTATGGATTTACCAGCAAATTAACATGATGGAGAACGCGGGTGCGTACGCCGTCGAGGTGGAAGTCATCCCGGCCGCGCTGCTCTGCGAAATTAGCAAACGCACGAGCTTGATGACTTCGTCCATCGGTGGCGGTGGTGGCGGCGATATCCAGTTCCTGTTTGCCGAAGACATTCTTGGCAACAATCCGCCACCTTACCCGCGCCATTCAAAACAATACCGCGATATTTACAAGATGAAAGAAGCTATGCAGCAGGAACGGATTGCAGGATTCCGGGAATTCATCGATGACGTACAGAACGAGCGCTTCCCCGCTTCGCAACACGTCATCAATGCGCCAGAGAATCTCATTGCAGAATTCCTCGACGAGATCGCGATCGATTCGTGAGGATTTGGGCGTGCATCACCTGAACACCAATACCTTTGTGTTCGTGGTACAGGCGAACGGCACGTCCCACTTTAGTGTTCTGGGACCCGCTTGAACGCGGCGGCTCAGGTCATATAACGCGAACGCTTTGTGGCATCGGCCTAGCGCGCCGGCAGCGGCTGATCACCACCCACAGTAATGCGGTGCATGCGCCGATATTCGGGATAGTAGTCGCCCGTCGCATAATGCTGCGTCGCGCGGTTGTCCCACATCGCGACATCATCCTCGCGCCACTTAAAACGTACCTGGAAATCCGGCGACAACAAGTGCTTGAACAACATACCAAGGATCGCGTCGCTCTCTGGCTTCGACAGCTCCACAATGCGACTCGTAAACGTTGGATTAACGTAAAGTAATTTGCGGCCAGTCACCGGGTGCTTCACGATGAGCGGATGCACCACCGGCGGTGTTTCGATGTGTGCGCGCGCGATGCGTTCCGGTCCATCCGGTTGAGCACGTAAATACGAACCATAGGCCTGCAGGAAATCATGCTCGGCGTGCAGATCCTGGAGAAAATCACGGAGCGGTTCCGACAACGCATCAAACGCCGCGTAAGCGCTCAGCCACAACGTATCACCACCATTTGGCGGTATGTGCCGCGCATACAAAACCGATGCCATTGAAGGATCTGTGCGGTAACTCACGTCCGAGTGCCACGAGTCGCTGATCGGTGGTCTGTCCGCGTCATGTTCAAGGACTGACACCTCCGGATAGCCAGCCAGGGATGTGAATACCTCGTGGATTTCCATGTCGCCGAACTTTGAGGCGAAATCGATGTGCGTTTCTGGCGATAGGGTCTGGTCGAGGAAGAACAACACCAAATGTTCATGCAGTGCCGCCTTGATGGCGGCGAATGTTGTCTTGTCGAGCGGTGTCCCGAGATCGACGCCGAAGACGTCGGCCCCGATGGCGCAGGTCCGTGGCGTGATGCCGATGGATTCAGGTGCCAAGACTGGCGCAGGTTTGATAGCTGTGACCGATTCGTTCATGAGTTGATCTCCTCAAGCTCCTTGCCTTTGGTCTCCTGTACGACCAACAAGATAATCGGTAAACACGCAAAAGGCACTAACGTGACCAGCGCGACGGCCTCTCCGACCGATCCAAGGACCGCCGATAAGGCACCGACAAGGGCAGGCGCAAGCGCCATACCCGTGCGTCCAAGCAGGTTATTAACCACCGCATTGGCTGTGCCCCTGATTGCGGTCGGGAATATTTCGCTGGTGATGGTCGCCGCAATCGGCCACAGCGCGTGCATCCCGAGTACAACGATATAGGCAAGTGTGATCACCGTAGCCGATTGTGCAGTGAAGCAGATGTAAGCGCTGACTGCCCCGACCGTGAAGTAGAGCACTGCGGTTACCCGGCGGCCAGCGAAATCAAGCATCGGACCAGCTGTGACATAGCCGATAATTGCGAGCGAATAGGCGAGCGTCAGGGTGTAGCTCACAGCCGCAGCGTCCCAGTTCCGCTCGTTCGTTACATAGTAGGAAAAAAAGAATAAACAGCACGAACTCCAGGCATTCACTGCGAACCAGATCGTCGCCCCGGCGAGCACACGCCGGCGGTATTCAGACTTGAGTAACACGAGCATTTGTTTGAAGCTCGCAAGAAACGACGGGCGCGTCGCGGTTGACTGGCTGATCTCCTGTGCAAAGCGTTGCGTCTCGCGCAATCGCGACCAGTACACAATCAACAATGGCAGCACTGCACCACCGGCGATGTAGAGCATGCGCCAGCTCAATTGTGTATCGACCAGATACGGAAACAGGGTCGAACCCAGTACACCACCAAACAAGCTCGCTGCGAACATCGCAGTCACCGCCGCGCCGCGCCAGCGCGCCGGCATTTCTTCGGTGAGGATAATCGCGCCGACCCCAATCTCAGTGACCATGAACATCCGCGCGACAAACTGGTAGGCGACGAAGTCATACAGCCCAACCGAGAACGCAGTAAGAATCGTGAACAAGGTATAGCCGGCGATGGCAGCGAGGAAGATGGTTCGGCGCCCATAGCGGTCGGCCATGCGCACCGGAATAAATGCTGCAATCGTGCCGATGTTGATGATCCCAACAGCCGTACCCAGGGTCTGCGAATCGGCACCAAAGTCCGTGCCGAGATGCGGCAGGGACAGATTGATGATGAGCAGATCGTAGCCTTCGAAGAGGGTCGCGAAACATACGAAAAACAGCAAGTGGCCGAGATACAGCCGCTCGTGCATCGGAGTGGCTACCGCATCGTCGGCAACTTTACGCGCAGGACTCGACACCAGCTAGCGCCCGCTCGCGGGCTATTGCTTCGGCGCAAAGCGCTCCCAGGCACGCGCAGGTTCCGGCAATGCCGGTTGCACTGTCGGGGGTACGGACGCCCCACCGCCGGTTGAAAAAGCAACGTGGTCTTTGAAATAGAACACATGTTGGTCGTATTTCTGGACCTGCTCTTTCGTCAACGTGATGGTCGCCGAATCGAGCATCGTGTGCGGGTGGCGCTTAACCCATTCGTCCGCCGCCTCTAACCCATAAGCGCCCGGAATGTTGACGCCTTTCACAGCGTAATGACCGGGAATGGTGATGTTGGCTTTGACCTTTTTCATGATCTTGTCGGCCCAATCCTGGCTCAGAATGTGCCCTTCGTCGCTGACGGCAAGTATCGCGATGTCCACATCGCCAATCATCTTCCAGACATGTTCTGGCGGGTTCTGGCGGTTATCGCCCCAGTGCAGAATCCGCAGGCCGCCCGTTTCGACAACATACAGGCTGTTGTCCCACTGCAGGGTTTCATTCGGTGGGCAGGGATCTTCGTCAATCAGTGATTTCACCAGTTTGCGGTACTCGACATCGCTCTGGGTTTCGCACACGTGCTTTTCGGCTATGCCAGTGATCTTCACATCAGCCAGACGGAACACGCCGGCCATACGCTCCATCACCATGTCGGCGTGCAGCCGGTCCACACCGTCGTGGTCAAAATGGGCATGGGTGACAAGCGCAATGTCTGTTCGCTGAATCGGTAGGTCCATCGCATACCACGGCGGAAACATGCCGGTAATATCATTGCGCCACGGGTCGACAAACACTTCGACGCCGCGCGGGGAGACGATCTCGAAGGCAATATTGCCGTAGAAGCTCAGCGTGACATCACCCGTCTCCTGGTGCACACCGCCGTACACCTGAGCGGCGATAGCGCGGTCGTTATTGTGCTTTTGTGTTTGCGCGCTGCCACCGTGGCCGCCATGTGCGTAAAGCGCGGTGAGCGGTGCTATGGCTAACACCAGTCCGAGTAAGGTGGCTTGAGTCGCTGTCATCATCCGCTTCTGGTTCATTCATTCCTCTCCGGCGTCATGCATCTGCATGGCGCTGTCTGGTTTCTGGCCGATTAGAGTTGCACTGATCCCACATTGCGCCGCAGACCTCGATAAATCAACATCGACGCGACTTCAGGCTTCGCGCGTCATTCCAACGCACTCGAAAGTATGCCGATTATTCGCGCAACCGAGGCGAAAAAGAACCGCCAGCACTTTCCCATCCCGCCACAGCTTACGCCTTCACGAGAGGGCCTGTTCCAGGCGTTCGACGAACATTTTAATCACTTCAATGCGCGCATAACGTTTGTCATTGCCGGGTATCAGCGACCACGGTGCGATTTCCGTGCTGGTGCGAGACATCATGTCACTGACCGCCAGTTCATAATCAGCCCAGCGCTCCCGGTTACGCCAGTCTTCATCGGTAATCTTGTGGCGCTTCCACTCGACTGTTTCGCGTTCGCGAAAGCGTCGCAATTGCTCATCCGGGTCGATGTGGATCCAGAACTTCAGGACAAGCGTGCCATGCTCTACGAGTTGCTCCTCGAACGAGTTAATCTCCTGGTAGGCACGCTGCCACTCCTGCGGCTGGGCGAAGCCTTCGACGCGCTCAACGAGTACCCGGCCATACCAGGAACGGTCGTAGAACGTATGGTATCCGTCACGCGGGATATGCCGCCAAAAGCGCCATAGATAGTGCTGCGCTTTCTCCTCGTCGGTTGGCGCGGCGATGGAAATAACACGATACAACCGGGCATCAAGCGCTTGCGTCACGCGCCGAATAATCCCGCCTTTGCCCGCAGCATCCCAGCCCTCAAAGACCGCGACGGTGTCAATGTGGCGTTGATGCGCCTTCCAAGCCAGCTGATAAAGTTCGCGTTGATATTTTTTCAGTCTGGTCTTGTAGCGGATTTCGTCGAACTTGAGATCGAGGGGCACGGTGCTCAGAACGGCCGGTTCATCGGCTTTGTGTAGTGACGCCGCGCTGACGCCTTTACGTCCGCTCGCGATAACCCCCTCGCTCATTCTTTGCGTCACGCGCTCGAGTACGATCTCGCCGGTTTTCATATCCCGGTAACGGGCGTTGCTCGCATCGATGATGTGCCAGGGCGCGTGCCGTACGTCGGTCTTGCGCAATGCCCTTTCTGACACTAGCGCGAAGCGATCGTAACTGCGCGCATACGCTTTGGTGAACGGGGACACTGCAATGTTTTTCTCCTTAGCCTCTTTCGCGAGGTGCTTCTGCTGCGCCTTTTTCGACAAGTGAAACCACAACTTGATTATCAAGGTGCCGTCATCGACCAAGGTGTCCTCGAAGTGCCGAACGCGTTCGAGGGCCTGATCAAACTCGGAACGCTTAGCGTGCTTCAGGGCGTAGTCGACGATCGGCTGGGTGTACCACGACCCGAACATGATCCCAATCTCACCCTTGGGCGGCATGGCGCGCCAGAAACGCCAGTATCGCGGTCGCTGCCTTTCTTCGTCGGTCTCATCCCAGAAAGCAGCTGTGGTCAGGCCACGCGGGTCCATCCATTTGTGCAGCAGACTAACCACGCTGCCCTTGCCCGCACCTTCGACGCCGGAGACGATAACGACGACCGAAAAGTTCGCGTCGCGAAGCTTCCGTTGCACTGCGAGCAGGCCGGCATGGAGTTCCGGTTCGCGCTCGTCGAATTCCTGCCGGGAAATCTTGTTACCCAGTTCTGCGAACTCAAACATTCGTGAACTCCTTGTCGGTAATCTGCTGGTGTCGTGCGGGCCTCGACCTGAATGTCACAAGTGCGGTCGTCGAAGCGCAGCACGATCGGGCTTCTCTAGTCCGATACCCGAGTCATTGTGTAGCGCGAAAGTCAGGCGTGCGGTTTGATTCTGATCAAGAAAATGCACGAGGCGCTCAGCCGCGGCATAAACGCCGCCGCCTTGGATCGCCTCGAGACGGCGCACGATCTCGTCACGATCATCTGCCTGTGGCGCCAAGTGACGCCAAGTGACGCCAATCTCGCAGATTTCAACTGACGGTAAAACTCCAACGAAGAATCGCCGCGCCCGCGCAAAAAGCAGGCGAGTCATGCTGGCTTAAGCGGCGGCGCGGGCTCGGCGCCAAGCACCGTTACACGAGATGGCTCCGGCGTTCGATCGGGTCGAGCACCAACATTTCGGCCGCCTCGTCTAGGCTGACGTTGTGGTGTTCAAGCCACCGCCGCATAAGCCGCACGAACCAGCGCTTCTGCGCGCGGCCCGCCGATGATGCCCTCGCCCATGCGGTTCATCATGTACGCAATGGTGAGTCGGTGGTCGAGATCGTTAACGATGATTGAACCACCCCAGCCGCCCCAGAAACACACGCGACCGTCGGGCAGGTAAGGCATGGTGGTCGGTTCTGACAGTCCATAACCGATGCCAAAGCGTAGCGGAATGCCGAGCACCAAATCGATGCCGTTGGCCTGCTCCTCGAATATGCGTTCAATCGTCGCTGGAGACAGCAGCCGTACACCTTCAAACTCACCACCATTGGCGATGACCGCTTGTGCGCGCGCGACTGCGCGTGCGTTGCCCTGGCCATTAGCCGCACCGATATCTGCGCCGCGCCAGGCGCTGGTCCATGCCGTACTCGCATCCGGCGCTGGTCCCGTGAAGGTTTTATAACAAGGACTATCCGGGTCAAGCGTATTGAGGTCGAAAGGCAACGGCGGCGGCGGTACGACATTCGATACGCGCGGTTCGTCTGCAGGTGCCAGCCCAATATGGAAATCGGCCTGCAGCGGACCTGCGATTTCTTCAGCGAAATACTGGCCGAGCTGGCGGCCAGTGATGCGCCGAATCACCTCCCCCACCAAATGCCCCTGATTGAGCGCGTGATAACCGGACGCCGTGCGCGGCTCCCACCACGGCGCTTGCGCTGCGAGCATCGCAGTCGATTTCCCCCAGTCATAGATATCTTCGACCTCGACCGGTTGCGCCCATCCGGACACACCGGAGGTATGCGAGAGCAACGCCTTCACGGGGATGTCGCCCTTACCGTTAGCAGCGAACTCCGGCCAGTAAGAAGCGACGGGGGCGTCCAGATCGAGGTCGCCTCGGTCTGCCAGCACTAAAGCCGACAGACTCGTCATGGTCTTGGTGGTCGACCAGACGTTAGTCAGCGTGTGTTCTGTCCACGGCGCGGTACGTTCCGTATCGGCCCAGCCGCCCCACAGGTCGACCGCCATCGCACCGTCGGCGATAACGGCAACCGAGCCGCCGAGATCCTCCCCGGATTCGAGGCTGGACGCGAACGCATCGCGCATTTTCTGGAAGCGGGCATCGCAATAACCTTCTACGGCGGACATGGTGGTTCTCCAGGCAGTAGCTGAATGGCGTCGACGCAGTATATCGCTGCCGGACGAAACGTCATCGCTTCATCTTGTTCGCCGTCCTTGGCCCGTTGCCGGGGTCGAACCGGCTGGCGTAGTTGGCTGCCGCTCTACTACAACCGATAAATCCGCTTGACGTTCTCTCCTAACACCAACGCCCGCGTCTGCGGCGACAATTTCTCCGCGTAGCGCGTCAAATCATCCACCCAGGTATGCGGGTGATCGGGATGCGGATAATCCGTCGCCCACATGAAACACTCCGCACCCACGTGGTCAATGACAAAAGGCGCAGCGGTCTCATCGGGGTCACCGGAAATAAAGCACTGCCGTCTAAACTGCTCGGTGACCGATCCACGGCGAGCTTTCATCGAAGCGGTAAACGCATCGAGCCGGTCGAGAAACGCCCCAACCCAACCGCTACCAACTTCCAGGATGCCGAGGCGCAATTCGGGAAAGCGCTCCAGCGTGCCGAGCGAGAAGAACGAGATCAAAGCCTGCTGGCTGATCGAACGCAGCCAGATCATCTCACCCCACGCGGCGCCGCGTTTCGGCCAGTCGAAGATCTCCTGCGCGGGCGGATGTGGTACGAAAGTCGGGTGGATGGTCAGCGGCACATCGAGCTCGACGCACTTGGCGAACAGGGCATCGTGGCGTTCGTCACCATGGATGATGCGGTGGTGATTAAACGGATTAACCCACGCCCCTTTGCAGCCGTCTTTCACTGCCCGTTCCAGCTCGGCCGCTGAGCCTTCCACATCCAGCAAAGTGAGTTGCGCAATCGGCACCAGTCGACCGCCGCTATCGCGACAGAAATCCGCAATCCAACGGTTGTACGCCCGCACATAAGCGAGACTCAGTTCGGCATCCGTCAGCTCGCACTCCCACAGTAGACCGAGCGTGGGATACAGCAGACTGCAATCGAGGTTCTCCTGGTCAAGCAGGTCGATACGCTCGCGCATATCGTTGGAACCGAACGGCATGTTGTCCGCATAGCGTCGCTCTGCACGCGGGCGCATGTCGTCTTCGCCCATCGCGCCGAGCATGCCGAGAGAACCTTTATTCGACCGCGCCGACGGTTGCCCGTTGATTTCGAGATACTCGAAGCCGTCGTCATCGACCCGAATGCGTAGCGCGCGATCGCGGTACTTTGCTTCCAGATAGTTCTCCCACAAATCCGGCGGTTCCAGTACGTGACCGTCGGCATCGATAGTCCCCGCATAGGGGAAGCGTTTTATTTCGTAAGCCATAGCGCCAGCATAAGCCGCACATCGCCAAATTTAAATCCATGCGCTCAGCTGGCGGCGCGCACGGTACTGCCGATTGCTCTATATTCAGAACGCAGGCGCCCCGCGCCCAGTAACAACCAGGCCAACAAAGGAAGTACAACAATGGATTTGGGACTAGCAGGTAAACGCGCCATCGTAACGGGCGCTTCGCGCGGAATCGGTCGGGCGATTGCAGAACGGCTCGCTGCCGAAGGCTGTTCAGTCGCTATATGCGCGCGAAATGGTGAAGAAGTCGCGACCGCCGTCACGGCCATACAGAAACTAGCGACGCGTGATGCGGTGGTCACCGGTGGCGCCGCCGACGTTGCGGACAACGCCGGCCTGACGGCGTGGATTGATAGCGTCGCCGCGAGCTTTGGGGGCCTCGATATCGTCGTCGCTAACGTGAGTGCGCTGGCCGGTACACCGGATGAGGCGAGTTGGCGCTTAGGCATGGAAATCGACATGTTGGGCACCGTGCGGACGGTTGATGCCGCGATGCCTCATCTTGAGAAATCAGACTGTGCTTCGGTTGTCGCGGTGTCTTCGACTGCTGCGCTCGAAGCCTTCGGCGGTCCGCGCCCATATAACGCCATCAAAGCTGCTGTGATCAATTACATGTCCAACCTCGCGACCGCATTTGCGCCCAAGCAAGTACGCGCTAACACGGTCTCGCCCGGCACCATTTACTTTGACGATGGCGTGTGGGGCGAACGTAAGCGCGAGCAACCGGAAATTTACGAGTACGCACTCGGCAATAATCCGATGGGACGCATGGGGACGCCAGCTGAGGTCGCCAATGCGGTCGCTTTTGTCGCCAGCCCGGCGGCCAGCTTCATTACCGGCGCGAATCTGGTTGTGGACGGCGGTTTTACGCGGCGGGTGCAATACTGAAACGAGCGCATTCAAAATACCGAAGCGTGCGGGCGCGCGCGAGCCAGATACGTCGACGGGGTATCGCTCAGGTCAATCCGACTTGTCGCAGCAGATCGAACTGACGGTCAATGATGGCCTTATCCCGGTAAGGCGAACGCGCAACCCCCACCGCTACCGAGTAGTCCGGGCTCACGCGCAGGATCTCCTGCGCCGCCGCCCGTGCCTGCTCGAACTGGCCCATCTCCGCATAACACACGCATAACATCAGATATGAGACGAAGTGATCCGGATTGCGAGTAACAACACGTTTGAACGTCGCGACAGCGCTTTCGAAATCACCCAATAGCTTCTGCCCGTGTCCATGCGACCATAAATAGTTCGGCGGATATTTCGGGTTCAAACGCATGGCGTGTTCGATAAGCGGCACTGCCTCCTCCGGCTGCCCGGCAAAGCAAAGGACTTCGCCCAACGTGATATACGCATCGGAGAAATTTGGATCGAACGTGATGGCCTCGCGTGCAGCGGCAATCGCCTCATCGTGCTCGCGGCGAGCGAGGAACGCATAGGCCAGCGTTTCATGCGCAGTGGGCTGCGTCGGATCGAGCGCGACCGCCTGCTGACCATACTCGAAGGTTTTTTCAATGCAGGCCGGTCCATCACCCCATTGGTTGATCATTTCGGTGAGATAGGTGCGTCCGAGGAAAGCGCACGCCTCTGCGTAACCGGGGTCGAGTTCCAGCGCTTTCTCAAACAGCGTTCGTGCCTGAAAGTTCGCGTTCTTCTCGCGACGCGCGTACTCCTCCCGCCCTCGAACAAAGGCATCATAGGCCTCGATACTTTGCGTGGGCGCAGCCCCCACGCGAGCCTGCTCGCCGGCTGTCAATTGCACGGCCAGCGCCTGCACGATGCAGTGAATCACCTCGCCCTGCACTGCGAAAATGTCATCGAGCTGCCGATCGTAACGCTCTGCCCACAAGTGATAGTCGGTCGTCGCGTCGAGCAGCTGCGCAGTGATGCGCACGCGATTGGCGGCGCGTCGCACGCTGCCTTCCAGCACGTAGCGCACGCCAAGGTCCTTGCAGACCTGTTCCGGCCGCACACTCTCACCTTTGTAGGTGAACACTGAGTTGCGTGAAATGACGAACAGGCCTGAGATCTTGGACAAATCGGTGATCAAATCCTCCGTCATCCCGTCACTGAAGAATTCGTGCTCGGGATCACGGCTGTGATTCAGAAACGGCAATACAGCGATGGAAGGTCTGTCATCTGCGGGCGCGGTGGTCACTGTCGAAGTGATGGCGGGCGACGTGCTGGATGCCTGAATGCTGGCAGACGTGACAATTTCGTAGACCTGAATCGGTCGCGCGATATTTTTCAACGTCTGCGCGCCCAAATCGCGAAATTCGAAGTTGAGCTTGCCCTCGATTTGCTCACGTACTGAACCCGACACGCACACGGCCCCGCCACTCGCGAGCGCTTCGATGCGCGCGGCGATGTTGACACCGTCGCCGTAGATGCGCTCGCCCTCAGCAATCACGTCGCCCACATTGATGCCAATACGAAAGCGCATTTTGCGCAATTCAGGCAACTCCGCGTTGCGCTCAGCCAGCTCGTCCTGTGCCTGCACCGCGCAGCGCACGGCATCCACTACGCTGGGGAACTCCGCGAGCAGGTTATCGCCCGGCGAATCCACTACCCGTCCACGCTGTTCATCAATCATGGTGCCGAGCACACGACGGTATGTCGTGAGGGTGCGAATGGTCGCCTCTTCGTCATCTCCCATCAGGCGGCTATAGCCTTGCACGTCCATGCTGAGGATGGCCGACAAGCGGCGAACCACTCCACTTCCCGATGCGTCGTCGGGCCGCTCAGGCATGCCTTGCTCGTGCGCGGCGAGCGCTGGCTGGGTTAGCTGCTGCTCGGTGGCGACGACTTCCAGTAGTCACGTTCCAGACACGGCGCGCTATTGCTTGCGGCAAGCATGCCGGCGCGGCGCACGCGTTTCGGTTGGAGCTTTCCTGCAAACCTTTCACGACAACACTGCTCGCCTAAAACGGATTCTGCGAATCAAGACCCAGACTTATGCGGCCGAGCTGCTCGGTGATCCGATCAACATGGCCATTGATATGCAGCGGCATTGCCTGGAAATCCCGATAGCGGCGTTCGAAGTCCGTGCCCTCGCGCAAACCATTGCCGCCCAGTACCCGCAAAACGAGCTTCATCGCTTCATCGCACATCGTCACCGCCTGCATGCCGGCGGCGGTCTGGCGAAAATAATCCCCTTCAACGGGCATGACCCCGGCCGCGATACGCGCGTCCGTTTCCCCGAGCGCCGCATACACCGTATCTGTCGCAGCGCTAATCAGAGCTTGGGCACGGCCCAGATTGACGTGAATGGTCGGGCGCTCAATCATTTTGGTGCCGAAAATCGCGATACGCTCGCGAATGCTTTGCGCCGTTTCGTTGAAAGAAATCTCTGCAACGCCGGTCGCCATGGCACCAAGCCACATCACCGAAAGGGCAACCCAATCCTCGCGATAACGCTGGTTAATCATCGGATGATCCGCAGAGCGAAAAGGTTCTCGATACTTTGGTGGCCACGGCACGATCCGCGATGACGGCACGGGCACACCGTCGTAATAAATGTGGTCGGTGGCCGACGCGCGCAAACTCATCGCATCCCACGTTGGGTCGATGCGTGCGTTGGCATGCCGCAGGTCAGCCATTGCGAATTGCGGCGTCGCAGCACCATCTTCATTAAACACCACGCCGGCCCACTCCGCGTAGCGGCCACCCGAACCGAAGGCGGCGACCCCACTAAGCACAGTCATCTCGCCATCGATGGCGCTGTCTACTTTCGACGTCGCACCGGCCGGGAAACACACCCATTCATGCGCAGCGACAAGGGGCTTCAGAAAATCGATGTTTTGCGGACCGAGTAAGCCAGCGAAATGCTGGAACGTGCACAAATGATTCCACATACACCAACTCGTCGACGTGCAACGGGCGGCGATATCGCGCAGCTCATTGGCAATCGCGACCATCGATTCATCGAGCCCGCCGAGTTCCGGGCTGGCCGACATGCGCATGATGTCGTTCTTCTTGATCGCCGCGATCACGTCCGGGGCGATCGATCGGGTGCTATCCGCGTTCGCGGCTTGGGCGGCGATGTCGTCGAGTAACGGGGCAATATAGCGAGCGGGTGCGGACATACGTCCGGTCGATGAAAACATTGATTGTTCGGCGGCCATGGTCGGATTCCCTGGGGACAGTTCACTCGATTTTTCAGTGCCTGAGTCTATCATCGCTGCAGGCAATGTATGCCAGGCTAAGAGCGAGACTTGGCGGTCACGTATCCAAACGAAATCCTGCCCTCACAAGCTGATGAAAACCGTAGCGAGGATGCCCGGCTGCCAGAAGTTGCACGGCGAACGACGCGACGTGTCTGATAGACA
This sequence comes from Proteobacteria bacterium UBA981, assembly GCA_002292285.1. GTDB lineage: Bacteria > Pseudomonadota > Gammaproteobacteria > UBA981. The sequence continues at coordinate 48,330 of DBBP01000024.1, read as the reverse complement.
GGTGAGGCATGAGCGAGTGCGCGCCGCCGCAGACAGCGCAACGGTGGTTTTTCGACAGGCTGCTAAACTGCGCAAATCACAACACACGCAGGCAAATGACCATGAAAGCGGACGCAGGCATAGGGTGGGAGCTCGACAAAGTTGGCAAACAAGCGCGAGTTCTGGAGGACATAGGCTATGACGGTCTCAAGTCCATCGAAACCGCACACGACCCGTTCATGCCGTTGCTGGTCGCCTCGCAGAACACCGAGAAGGCCGAACTGATTACCGGCATTGCGGTTGCTTTCGCACGTTCGCCAATGATCATGGCCAACCTTGGGCACGATCTGAACGCGGCGGCGAAAGGGCGCCACGTACTGGGCCTCGGCTCGCAAATTCGACCGCATATTCAGAAACGCTTCTCCATGCCATGGTCGGCGCCCGCGGCACGGATGCGCGAGTTTATTCTTGCTCTGCGCGCAATCTGGGCAAACTGGTATGACGACCAGCCACTCGAGTTTCTTGGCAAGTATTACACCCACACGCTCATGACGCCTTTCTTCGCGCCAACCAACAATGAATACGGCGCGCCGAAGGTGCATTTGGCCGCCGTGGGTCCGTTGATGACGGAAGTCGCCGGCGAAGTTGCGGACGGCCTGCTCGTGCATGGTTTCACCACCGAGGCCTATTTGCGCAACGTGACCTTACCCGCGCTGGATCGGGGACTCGCGCGCTCGGGGCGCACGCGCGCCGATGTTGAAGTGTCCTATCCGGTCTTCTCCATAAAAGGTCGCGACGAGAAGGAAATCGCGGCCGCGTCGAAAGCCATGCGAGAGCAAGTCGCTTTCTATGGATCAACGCCAGCCTACCGTCCTGTGCTGGAATCGATTGGGGTCGGTGAGGTGCAAGGCGAACTGAACGCGCTATCTAAACAGGGACGCTGGGAGGCGATGGGTGACGTCATTACGGCGGATGTGCTGGACAAGTTTGCGGTCAGCGGTGACGCCACCGAAATCGGTGTGCAAATCAAATCGCGCTATAGCGACATCATTGACCGCACTTCTGCGGCGTACGCCTCGCTCGACGATGCAGAGCACGCTGCATTTGTTAGTGCGCTTGCATAAACCCGAAACGCGCAAAGCGGGTTATTTGACGCCAGCGTAGTGCGTGCTTATGACAACGCCAACCTGCATCAGTCGCCTCGCTCGAGTGGGCCACGCCACCACCCGGGACCTTCTGCGTCAATGAATGCCAACAGCAAAGTTGCATCCAAGGATCGCTTTCGCAGCTTCGCTGAACTCGCTGCGAATCGTGCAGCGGAAATCGACTACCGCATCACCGTGCGCCACCCGCAGTGCACCCGGACCGCTATCATTGCACCGCACGGTGGCAGCATCGAACACCATACGTCGTCGATTTCGACAGCCATCGCGGGCGACGACTTCGGTTTGTATCTGTTTGAAGGCCTGGACGAAAACGGCAGTTTCGAAGACCTCCATATCACCAGCCACCGCTTCGACGAGCCACGTTGTCTCGATTTGATCGCAGCATGCGACATTGTCGTCGCGCTTCATGGTTATGCGGGTGACGGCATGCAACTGTTGGTTGGCGGTCTCGACCAACCTTTGATCGCAGCGCTGGCGCTCGCACTTGAACCGCTCGATATCGACGTGCGAACCGAGGGGCATGCTTTTCCGGGTCGGCATCCAGGCAACGTTTGTAACCGCGGCAAACTCGGACGGGGCGTGCAGATTGAATTGAGTGATGCGCTGCGCGGCAGTGAATTCGAACCGGGTATCGTCGAAGCTATCCGCACCGTGCTCCTCAACTTTGAGCTTGAGCCTAAGCAGCGGCGCTAACGGCGGCCGCAGTTTGTGACCGGTGCGTCTGAGGCGCTATTCCCAGATGACGTAGTCTCCTTCCTCGACAGCCGATCTGAGCATGCTGGTCAGTGGTAATGCCCGGTGCGCCAGGCTGACGCGCGGTTCCTGCTCTTCGTTGGATTGTTCGTCTTCACTAGCGTCGGGACGATCGATTTCCGGTCCGGCGAGCTTGTCTTCGAGGCGCCGCAAGGCAGCCGAGACGTCTTCAGCCGCGATGGCGCCCGGCACCGTACCGTGATGTCCCATTGCTCTAATCAATTGCAGCGCAATTGTTTCGAACATCAGGATGTCCGGAGCGTGCTTACTTTTGAATGTGACGGGCATAGCGTTCGGGGCGGCACCTGACCTGAGTATCGGTCGCTAAGTTAATCAATCAATCAGCCCGCCCTCACCAACGGCATGGGCGTGCGGGGCGGCTCTTAGTTGCCCGTACACGGACAACTATACGCGCTTAGAAACTAATAAATACCTTGCACACGGCATGGGCGAATCTGTGGATTGTTGTTGGTAGCTTGGTGTAGGCGCGTGGCAATAGCGTCGCTGCTTTATCGCGAATTCGATTAACAATAAGGAATAAGTACTAGGCCAATTGGTAAAGAAATCGGGACGTATTCGGGGACGTTCACCGGTGGAGTCGAACGAGGCGTATGCGCTGAACGAGGTGCCGGTTATCTTAACTCTGGCGACGTTGTGCCTTATCACGGACAGGGTGCATATTGGTCTCCGAGTCAAGGCCATCGGGAAGTTCGCACAACCGTCATTGTCGGTGAAAACACGGTCGTCAATGAAGGGCGGATAACGATGAACGACGGGGTGTTTTCCGTAACCGGAAGACTAGCCGAACTCACTTAGCGCGCTGGTGACGACACGATTCATCGCTCGTAGTTGTTAACGGGCTGATTTTTTGGCCCGCTTCAGCGAGCTTTCTTTCTACTGATTATCGTACGATATCGCAACGATCCGACATTCGAGTCCAAACGAAACCGCTTTATGACCTTTCGAGTCCTCACTGCCGAACTCTCGCACGAGACCAACACCTTCAGCCGCACTGTGACTGACGCGCAATGTTTCAAGGACCGCTATGTCCTGATGGGAGACGCGGCTTTCAGCGCGCGCGGCGATGCCAATACGGAACTGGCTGGTTTCGTTGATGCCGGGAAAGCCTATGACTGGCAAATCGAGCATGTACTTAGTGCCGCAGCTGGCCCGAGTGGCAAAGTTGAGCAGGCTGCATTTGAGTGGCTTTGTGATCCGATCGTCGCTGCCGCGAAGCGTGGACCCTTCGATGGCATTCTCCTCGGCCTGCACGGGGCCATGGTCCTCGATTTCTGTGAAGACGGCGACGGTGAAATGCTGCGCCGTATTCGCGACTCGGTGGGGTCTGAGATCCCGATTGCCATCACCCTGGATCCGCATGCGAATGTGAGCCGGCAGATGTGTTCGCTCGCCGATATCGTTGTTTCTTTCCGCACCTATCCCCACATCGACATGCGCGAAACCGCCCGCCGGGCGGGTGCCATCCTGCAACGGACCATGGCCGGAGAGATCACGCCGCGCACGCTGCGGGTCGGCCGCCCGATGCTCGAGGAAACGAATGGCGGGCGCACCGATGTCGGGCCAATGCTCCCACGCCTGGTTGCCGCCGAGGACTACGAGAGTCGCGAAGACGTATTCGCCGTCAGCATCAACGCAGGCTTTGCCAGCACTGATGTGGTCGACATCGGGCCGACGGTGCTGGTCACCGGCCAGGGTAATCCCAGCCCGCACATCGCGTTCGCCGACATGCTGGCGGACGACATTTGGGCCCGGCGCCGTGAGACTCTGAATGACTACCTTACCGTGGAAGCTACCGCCGTTATCGCAGCCAGTTTCGATCCGTGCGACGGCCCTCTTGTAATCGCTGACTATGCCGACAATCCCGGCGCGGGTGGCTATGGCGATTCCACCGCCTTGCTAAAGGCGCTCCTTGAAGCGGGCGTGGGCAACGCATGTTTCGGGCCGATGGTTGATGGCGAGACCGTCCAGGCCCTTCAGCGGCGCCAGATTGGCGACAAAGCGAGCCTTTCTCTCGGCGGCAAGACCGACCCCGATTTTGGCGGTGGGCCGCTCGCCCTCGACGGTGAATTGATCTCGCTAAGCGACGGCCTGTATGTAGGTGACGGGCCTATCCTCGGCGGGCTACAGCGTTCTTTCGGTCCAAGCGCGGTCCTGCGCGTTGATGGCATCGATATCCTGATCGTCACGATAGTCAATCAAATACTCGACCTCCAACAGTTCAAAGCTTTTGGAATAGATCCGGCACAAAAAGGCGTCATCGCGCTGAAGTCGATGCAACATTTTCGCGCGGCGTTTGAGCCCATGGCAGCGCAAGTCGTTGTCTGCGACAGCGGCGCCCTGTGTACCCTTCACTATGAACGCCTGCCGTATCGGCACGTGCCAAGACCCATTTTCCCGTTGGACCCGGACACCGCTTGGGGCGAGCAAAGCTAATGCTGTTCCTGGCTATAGCGTGCGCGCAACGCTACGAATTGTCGCGAGAAGAAAATCGACATCCGCACGGCCGGTGCGGTGGTTAATGATGCACGCGCGAATAACGTGTTTACCACGGAGCAAGGTACCGGTTATGAAAATTCGGCCATCCAGCTCGAGCGCATCGAGCAAGCGAGCGTTGAGTGTGTTCAGCTGCGCTCGTTCATGTTCGATATCGGCTATGTCGACATGGATTGAGTCAATTTCTCCGCGATAACGAAAACAGATGATCGCGAGCGGACCGTGTTCGACCAGTTCGAAATCTTCCGCTTGCTCCACGCAGTCCGCAAGATAGGCAGCGTTGTCGATATCTTTCGCGATCATTGCGCGCAACTGCTGTGCACCGTAAGTCTTGAAGGTCATCCACACTTTAAACGCCTTAGCGTTGCGGGAAAGTGCAAAGTGGTGTTTGGAAAAATCGAAACGTGCTTCATGCGCACCGTAGTCGAGATACTCAGCGCTTTTGTTGAACGTGCGCTCGAGTGCCTGCCAATTGCGCACTAGCGTGCAGCCCACTTCGAACGGTTGATACAGCCATTTGTGATAGTCGAGCGCTATCGAGTCGGCGCGTTCGAGCCCGGCGTAGCACATTCGTTTCGATTCAAGCGCAGCAGCGAAACCACCGTAGGCGGCGTCCACGTGTAGCCACAGACCAAATTCCTGAGCCACATCGGCGAGCTGGTCCATCGGGTCGATGGCGCCAGTATTGACCGTGCCGGCATTCGCGACGATACAAAAAGGCGTTAGACCGCCGTCACGATCGGCGGTGATACGCTGCCTTAAGGCAGCCACGTCGATGGTGAAATCATCATGGGTCGGGACTTTACGCAGGTTTGCACTACCGAGGCCAAGTAATTCAACACTCTTCTCAACGCTGGCATGGGTTTGGGTCGAGGCGTAGGTCACCAACGGTGCCATACCGAACAGCCCCTGCTCGCGCACTCCCGCGCGCTCAGCGAACAGATTGCGCGCGACCGTCAGCCCCGTCAGATTCGCAGCAGAGCCACCGCTGACCAGCGCGCCGCCAGGATCAGAATTGAAACCGAGGAACTCGGCAGTCCAGGCAATCACGCGGCGTTCTATCTCCGTCATCGACGGCGCGAGATGCCATTTCGCAACATTCTGATCGAGCGCACTGGCGAGTAGCTCAGCGAGCACCGAAACCTGGGTCCCGCCAGACATCACGTACGCAAACATGCGTGCGCCTATGTTCATGGTCGGATGCGCGATAACGGTTTTGTCGACGTCGGCAAGCAGCTCGCTTACTGGCATGCCCGCATCGGGTAACGCTTCGTCAAACCAGCTTTTCACTACCGCCTCATCGACGCCAGGATGCGTATTGGCGTCGTGCATCGTGCGATAGCGCTCAATGATCAGTTCGACGCACTGTACTAAATCGCGCTGAAATTCATCGAGCGGTCGATCAAGAGACGGTTCTCTCTCGTTCACGAAAGTTGCTCCGGGATAAGGGGACTGGGAAAGCTGGCGCCGCGAATTCCACTAACGACATTAAGGTTGTGGCCTGGGTGTTCATGACGTATTTCGCCAGCGCAATCGCCCGTCCATTGCCGGCCGCGATACTAGAGGAAAATCTCGGGGCGAACGGCCCGCTCGCACAGGGCGTCGGGGGACACACTGTTGTTGCTAGGTGTGCGAACTATCGGCCCGCCCAACAGGACGCCGCCGTATTCCCTGCATGCCGCGTTGCGAGCTGGCACCGCCAAACGGCTTTGTTCAGATCGATTGGTGCGGGAGGGGGTGAACCTGCCCCGCTTGAGCGGGGCAGCGCGTTATTCTGTCGAATAACCAGACTTTACTACCGACGAGCGTCTGGTTAAGACACCGCTAACTGCGCGCTATTCTCCTGCGTGCACCACCCGCTGCGGCTATGCCTAAAACCACCAAAGCCAGGGTAGCCGGGGCAGGAACGCCGTAGCTTACCGTGGCCGCGATCGTACCGCTGTTATTCGTATTGTGGTCCCAGTGAAACAGAAACAAATTGCCTGCCGCGTTCGAAGTGCCGTCGAACCCAGCCGTGCCAATGGAGAAAAAATCCCCTGTCCCGACGCGCCCAACCAGAGTACCAAACGTAAACGAATAGCCGCTGTTCGAATATGGTCCCAGCGATGTCCCGTTACTGAGAACGCCGTCTGCATTCACTTCGCAAGTCGCAGGGCTGCCGGTACCGCAGTAAAACCACGTATCGTTCACGTCGTCCACATTGACTGAAAACGCATCACCGAGTGCAAATACGATGCCTGTATCCAGTCCAAGGTTGCCGCCGAACCCTGAGCCACCATTCCAGACATGGTTGTTGGCGTGAACGTCCAATGAAGCGCTCATCGGTGTGGCCATCGCCCCGGTTGCGAAAAAGCTCAGCGCAAGCGTCAGGATCGCGAGTTGTTTGGTAGTCATATATTGTCCTTGCTCTGGCTGGAACCGTGCTCTCGTGGCGGTTTCGGCCTTATTCATTAATCATCAGGCTCGAGTGCCGGCAGAGTAGCTCTAGGTCCGCTCGCCAAAATCAAGCCGTTTTGTAATGAAGAGCAATTATCAAGCCAATATCTTTTTATTTGCGTTTTCATGGCGTTATGATTCGCGCGCCATGATTGACCAGCAGGAATGTAAATTTCCTTGACAATTTCCGGCACCATTTAGTGGATCAGATCCGCCATCGCCCTTTTCAACAGCCTGTAAATGACCATAAATACCTTTTGTATCAATACGTTAAATTAATATCTCCGCCGACCACACTGATGTAAAGAATCCTGACACCAGACTAGATGGTTAATTCGCCGCCACCGGCAGGGTCGTGCTGAATTTGTGGGAGGGTCGAGTAAAGCTCGGTTCGAGCCGGCTCTCATGTAATGCGTCGCCTTGGTCAATTCGGACGGGGCGCTTTGGGAGTGCCTCGGGACCGAAGCAAGTTCTATCCACGCGCCGACGACACCCCCGTTAACGCAATTGACTGTCCTTGCTGCCACGCCGATTGATTGGCCCACTGTCGTCGTTTTCCGCATCGTCGATTTCCTGGCACCCGACACAACGGCGCACACCCCCTAACGCGAGACGCCGCGCTTCGGGGATGGGCTCACCGCAATCGATGCACTCATGCAGACTCTCGCCCTGATTCAAACGAGCGCGAGCCTGTTTGACGGCGTCGTCAACGCTGGCGTCGATTTGATCCTGCACTGCGCCATCTTTAGACCAACCACCTGCCATGACATGTACCCCTATCGACGCAGCACCAGTGCGGACACACCGGCATCCAAGCCATGAATGACCTTACGAGTGCCGCCGAAACGACGCGCCCGGGTGCCTGTCCGGCAGGCGCGCGTGGCCAAAAATTTTCTCCCGAAACGAACCCGGTTGATACCCGGTCTGCATTAAGCCGCGTTGCTGCAGTATCGGGGCGACGCCGTCGATGAAGTCAACGAACGTTCCTGGCGTGGTCGCGTAAAGCAAATTAAAACCGTCCACTCCCCGCGCCGCGTAGTTCTCGAGTTTGTCGGCAATTTGTTCCGGGGTGCCGACCAGCCACTGACCGCTCATCTGACGTTTCGCGATATCGCGAAACGTCAGTGTCTTATCCGGTTGCGCCGCGGCATAACTTTTCAGAAATCCCATCGCGCTGTTGAACTCGTAGTCGGAGATCGGACGGTCCGGATCGATCTCACCCAAATCAACGCCAAGGCTGCCACTTTGATGCGACAGGCCACCCTCCAGCGATAGTGTCGTGCGTAAGTCGGCAGCTTTCGCTTGCGCCTCTTCTTCAGTCCCACCGATGACGACGGAGACCGCCAGGATGATTTTGATGTCATCCGGATGGCGGCCATACTTCGCTGCGCGCGCTCTCACGTCGGCGCCAATTTCATCGCGCCCGGCGCTGGCAATAAACACGCATTCGGCATGCCGCGCCGCGAATTCCCGCCCACGATCGGACGAACCAGCCTGAAACAACAACGGCGTGCGCTGAACTGAGGGTTCGCACAAATGCGGGCCGGGCACGCTGTAGTACGGGCCAACGTGATCGATGCGATGGACTTTTTCCGGATCGGCGTAGACGCGGTTCTCGAGATCACGGATGACCGCGTCTTCTTCCCAGCTGCCTTCCCAAAGCTTGTACAGCACTTCGAGATAATCATCACCGCGGTCGTAACGATCATCGTGGCGCGGCAAATCGGCGTAGCCGAGATTCTGGGCGGCACTCGGCAAATACGACGTCACAACGTTCCAGGCCACCCGACCCTTGGTCAGGTGGTCGAGCGTTGAAGCGCGTCGTGCAAAGTTAAACGGTTGTTCGGCGAGGATTGAACCGGTGAATGCGAAGCACAGATTCTCCGTCGCGTGGGCCATGGTCGGTATCAGTAAGGTCGGATCATTGATCGGGATCTGCATCGCTTCGCGAATCGATGTCTCGGGCCCACCTTTGTAGGCATCGTAGACACCGACCACATCGGCGAGGAACAACGCGTCGAAATATCCCTTATCGAGAATTTTCGCCAGGTCCACCCACGGGTCCAGCGACGCGTATTCAAGCTGCCGGGTGTCCTCGCGAGCCCACAAACCGTGATGAATGTGCGACACGCAGTTCATCGTAAAAGCGTTGAACAAGAGTCGCTTTGGTTTAGTCATCGTGATTCCCGACTAGCATGTTTGCAAACGGGGGGGGGTTAACAACGAACTTCGAACAAGGAGATAAAGTTGTTGCTGCAGTCGAGTTTTCGGACTGCCCCGAAACCGGCCTCGGCGCACAACTCACGCACCACTTTGAATGGCATACCGAGCGTGCCGAGTCCTTCACCATGGTTGGCGAGTGACGTCGTCATGCAGTACGTCAGGCTCATACCGTATTTGATGGTTGCTTCGAAGCCGCGATTTTCATGGCGTTCATCCTGTGCGGAGATTTCCTGTAGCACATAGATGCCACCGTCTTTCAGATGACGACGAATGTTGGCCAGCCCTTCTCGTGGCTGGGCCATATCGTGAATCACATCGAAGGTGAAAATAAGGTCGAAATCGCGCGGTATATCTGCGCTTGCGTCAAGAACTTCGAACCGGGTGTTGGCGGAGACGCCACGCGCTTTGGCCTCCTCCCGGGCACCTTCAACTTGCGGTGCAAAGGCGTCGTAACCCCAGAATCTGGAATTCGGAAAAGCCTCGGCCATCAACGCCATAGCAGTGCCGCGGCCACAACCGACATCAGCGACATCGACACCACGCTCGAGCATCGCCACCACGTCTGGCATATCCGGCAACCAGGTGTTGAGCAGAAAATTGTTGTAGCGCAGGCCACTGGAACGCTGCATGGCCTTGTACAGATCCGGTGAGAAGGCGTCCTGGGCAACGCCGCCGCCGTTGCGAAAAGCGTCAGTCAGCTGGTCCAGGGGCGCCATGCTGTAGGCGAGTAAATTGCACATATTGCCCTGATACGTCGGATGCGAGTCTTGTGCCAGCGGGCGCGCGTGCTCGGCCGGCAACGAAAACTGGTTCGTCGCCGGTGCATAGTCGAGATAGTCGGCGGCGGCGAGTGCTTCCAGCCATTCCAGCGCGTAACGGGCATCGATGTCGTTGCGCGTCGCGAACGTGGCGGCATCGGCGGGACCATTCGCTGCAAAATCCTTAAACAACCCCAGACGGTCGCCGATCACGCACAAATGCATGGCTACCGAACCGGCAATGTCACCGAGCATCTTGCGCGAGAATGCCTTGGCCCGTTCTTTATCGAAAGTCGTCGTCTCGCTCATCGGATGATTCCCTTGTCCTGCTGGCGTCCGACTCGGGCGCTGCATATCGGTGGTGCCTGTAAGTGAGGCAGTGATTTGGTTCGCTCCTGAATCCTATTAGAAATCGCGCAGCGCCACCATTCATGAGCAGCGTACCCGAGTGCCCGATCAGCTGACCTGATCTTCAAGTGGCTCAATTACGGTGTGCCACAATCCGGCAGCACTTCCTCCGCCTCAGGCTTAACATAGAATAGATACCGACCCATGAGGAACAAGGCATGAGTGCTGAACCTGATCCGAATGCCTGGCGAACCGACTCGCCGGGAAGTACTGCGTGGCCACGTTCGCCGCACGCTGATGCTGCGAATAAATACTTTATCGCCTCGGCCGATTGTCATGTGCAGGAACCGAACGATTTCTTAAGTGCCCGGGTCGACGCGAAGTACCACGAACGCCTGCCCGGCATCATGCTCGACGGTGACGGCGGTAAGTTTCAGAAAACTGAGGGCTTCCGCCCGATTCGCCTGCGCAATTTCAAGTTCGAAGGCGAAGATCTGGTACGTACGGAATCCGGCAAGACACCCGAGGAGCGCATCACCGCGCTTGAACAGGACGGTGTTGATTGCGAAATTCTGTTTCCCAATAAAGGCCTGACCATGTGGGCCACGCAGGATGTCGAATTCAGCCAGGCGATGTGCCGCGCGTGGAACGATTGGGCGTGGGAGACGTTTGGACCGTATAACGACCGTTTGTCACCTCTCGCCTGTATCGCCAGCGGCGACTTGCCCGGCGCAATCGCCGAAATTCAGCGCGCCGCGAAGCGCGGCTTCCGTGGCTTGTGCCTGCCATGCAAACCAGTTTGGGGCGCGCCAGATTACGAGCACCCGAATTACAACCTGCCCGAGTTCGACGCGCTGTGGGCAGCCATTAGCGATGCCGATCTGCCGATCACTTTCCACGTCTCAACTGGACGCGATCCGCGCACCGCACGCGGCAACGGCGGCGCGATCATCAACTATGCGGTGCACTCACTCGCTCCGACGATGGAGCCGTTAGTGAACCTGTGCGCCTCTGGCGTTATCGAACGCTTCCCGACCCTGCGCTTCGGGTCAATAGAGGCAGGCATCGGCTGGGTACCGTGGATGCTGACGGCGATGGATGAGGCTTATCACAAGCACCATATGTGGGTGCGTCCGAAGTTGAAGAACTTACCCAGTGACTACTTTCGCGCCAATGGTTTTGCCAGCTTCGGCGAAGATCGACCGGGGCTCGCCCTGATGCGTGAGTACGACCTCGGCGGAAATTTTTTGTGGGCGAATGACTTTCCCCATCACGAAGGCACCTGGCCGCATTCGGCCGCTGCGATTGAACGCACCATGGGCGGGCTCGACGATGCCGAGCGTGCACAAGTGCTCGGACTAAACGCGGCGCGTATTTTTAAATTCGATATCCCCGCGCGCTACCGGCAGTCTGAGGACTGCTCGGCGGCAGCCACACGAGATTAATTGCATGGATTCAATTCGCGATCTGGCCTGCATTGTCGGCATCGGCCATACCGAATATTCGAAAGACTCGGGACGCAGTGAGCTTAAGCTCGCCTGCGAGGCGATTCAGGCCGCTCTCGACGATGCCGGATTGAGAGCCACCGACGTCGATGGCATCAGCAAATACACCATGGATAATAACGATCCGGTGGAAATCGCGCGTTGTCTTGGCATCCCGCATCTGCGCTTTTTCAGTGAAGTCGCTTACGGCGGCGGCGGTGGTCCGATGGGCACCATTATGCAAGCAGCCATGGCCGTCGCGACCGGACAGGCCAAGGCCGTGATCGCATTTCGCGCCATGAACGAACGCTCCGGGCGCGGCACAGCCCGCTTTGGCCAGGCGGCCGCCAGCGCCGGCGCTGGCGGCCCGAGTAGTTATGTCGCGCCATTCGGATTGTTCAGTCCGGCGCAAATGGTCGCGATGGCCGCGCGACAGCACATGCATCGCTATGGCACGCAATCCAGTGATTTCGCCGAAATTGCACTGACCTGCCGACATCACGCGAACATGAATCCGGATGCAGTGATGTATGGGCGCGAGCTGACCCTCGACGATCACCAGAGTTCACGCATGATTTCAACGCCGCTGAGACTCTACGATTGTTGCCTGGAAACGGACGGCGGCGCGGCTGTCATCGTGACGACGCCAGAACGCGGGCGCGCTTTGCGCCAACCGCCCATTATGATTGCCGCCGGCGGACTCGGTGGCGGCAGTTGGAATCATCGTTTTATGGTTCGCGACCTGGACGCCGGCGAATCAGAGGCCACGATCATCGCCAAGCGTTTGTTCAATGACGCGGGCATTCGCCATGAAGACATCGATGTGTTGTTCATCTACGATCACTTCACTCCGCTGGTACTAATGGCGCTCGAAGAATACGGCTTCTGCAAGCGCGGCGAGAGCAAAGACTTTATCGCTGGCGGCCGCCTGCGCTGGCCAGACGGTGACCTCCCCATGAACACCAGCGGTGGCAATCTGTCCGAGGGTTATATCCACGGCATGCAGAACACCATTGAAGCGGTGCGTCAGCTACGCGGGGTTGCACGCTGCCAGGTTGAAGATGCCAACTACGCCTTCGTCTCGGCCGGTAATGCTGTGCCGACTTCGGCCATGATCCTGAGGCGCGACTCATGAACGATATCGTTGATTTTCCCTACCCAGTCCCTGAATACGGTGCTGAGCCCTTCTGGCAAGCCTGCAATGATGAGCAATTGGTCATGCAGCGCTGTGAGTTGTGCTCGAAATTACGCTGGCAGCCCGCGCCACTGTGCACGTTTTGCGCGAGTGATCAGTATGTGTGGGCGCCGCTGTCCGGACGTGGTCGCATCTCGACCTGGACCGTGGTCACCCACCCGGTCCATCCGGCCGCGGCCGCACGGGTGCCGTATGTGGTTGTTGAAGTTGAACTTGAAGAACAGCGGGGACTGCGTTTGATCAGCAATCTGCAGGGCACTGACCACGATGCGATTGAGTTTGACGCCGCCGTCGAGATTGCCTTTATCAGCCACGCAAATGGGCAGAAACTGCACGTGTTTAGCCTCGCCTGACCCCGCTGCTGCCAGTTGATCGCGCCCATTCGGGCCGGTGAGCGACGAAACAGGTATCAGTTCGGCGCGAGCCGGTGCAATAATCTGCCCAGCAAAATCAGATACCCACTAGTACGAGAGGAACAGCAATGGCTGAATTCGACACAATAATCAAAGGCGGCATGGTGGTAGACGGGTCGCGCACACCACGCTTTCGCGGCGACATCGCCATCAAAGACGGCGTGATTGCCGACATCGGTTTCATCGACGACAACCGCGCGGACAAGGTCCTTGACGCCAGCGGCATGATTGTCGCGCCGGGTTTTGTCGACTTACATACCCACTACGATGCACAGTTGTTCTGGGACCCCTACTGCACCATTTCTGGCTGGCACGGCATCACGACCGTGGTGATCGGCAACTGCGGATTCGGCTTCGCGCCGGTCGCAGCAGAGTCGCGTGAACGCGCCATGCTGACCATGACACGGGTCGAAGCTATCCCACTCGCCTCTATGAAAGAAGGCATGCCGTGGGATTGGGAAACATTTCCTGAATTTCTCGATAGCGTCGAACGCACACCGAAGTCTATGAACATTGTGCCTTACGTGCCCATCAGTCCGATTATGGTGTCGGTTATGGGCCTTGATGCAGCCAAAGCAGGTACCTTGCCGACGGAAGCCGAACACAAAGAGATGTGTCGCGTGTTGCACGAAGCAATGGACGCTGGCGGCTGTGGCTGGTCGATGCAACGCCTGCCGCCGTCAGGTCCGGGCGCCGCGCAGCTCGACTACGACGGTACCGCAATGCCGACAGACATCATGCACAACGAGACCGCGCTGGAGTTTGCCAAAGTGCTGCGCGATCGCAACGCCGGGCATATGCAGTGCACCATGGTCTCTGGCAATCCGAAAGCCGACCAACAACACCTCGCTGAGCTTGCTGAGGTGAGTGGCCGACCCATGATCTTTAACGTCGTGCAGGCACAGGACGGGCTACCGCACGTGCACCGCAAGGTGATGTCGTGGCTCGACCGCTGCCGCGAACAAGGTATTCGCGTGTATGGCCAAGGCGTCACCACCGATGCCGGCTTCACATTCACGTTTGAAGACTGGAATTTGTTCGACGAATGTCCGGCATGGCGCGAGGCAACCCTCGGCACCCAGGAAGAACGACTGGCAAAACTGGCCGATCCGGAACGTCGTCAGGCGCTGCGTGATCAGGTGCCTGCCTTCGTGGTCGGCCCGTTCGCCGAGATTATTGTGACCGGCCCGGCGACGCCTGAAACCGAACAATGGCTCGATCACACCATCGGCCTTATTGCAGAGAAAACCGGCAAACACGTCGTCGATGCCATGCTCGACATCGTCGTCGCCGACAAGCTGGGTACTGAGTTCTTTGCCATGCCGCCGAACCAGCGTCTCGATTTGCTCAAGGAAATCGTCGATAACCCCTACATCCTGTTCGGCGTATCCGACGGCGGCGCGCACACCAAGTTCCTCACTGCCGGCCGTTACCCGACCGAAGCGCTGACGAAAATCGTCCGCGAGCATGGCATGTTGAGCCTGGAAGACGCGCACTGGCGCTTGTCGGCGTTGCCGGCACAGGTCGCAGGCTGTCCCGATCGTGGCGTGTTGAAAGTCGGCGCACCGGCCGACGTGCTGGTTTATGACTTCGACAAACTCGAAGTGTTACCAGCTGAGGTCGCACACGATTTACCCGGCAACGAATGGCGCCGAATTCAGAAAGCTAAAGGCTATCGTTACGTTCTGATTAATGGTGAAGTAACCATTGAGAACGACGAGCAGACCAATGTGCACTCAGGCGAACTGTTGCGCCACGGTCGTGGCCGCGTCGCCAACGAGAAACTGCAAGGCGCCGCCTGACAGAAGACTGACCCGCTGCCGCGAACCACGCGGCAGCGGCGAACCTGGTTCCAGCGTCTGCGCGTTAGCCTGGACGCTGAAACTTCGTGACGTGAACTCCCACCCCAGCCCGTTCAAGAACGGCCGTGCTTCCCCTTCAATAAGGGTCAATAAATTCCTCGTTCGCGCGCGCTAGCCTCGCTGCGACGGCCTCCTGCCAGTGTCGGCCGAATCCTTCCCCGCACGAACTTAAGCGACCTGCTAGACGTGTAGAATTTCGGCGCGCAGTGAATAGGCGATCATCAAAAATTCTTCCTGTTCACGCTGAGCGACATTATTCGCTGTGAGTGCCGCGACGATATCGTCAAGAACCGCCATGTACTCCACCTCGCTGATGTTCATGCCCTTGTGCGCTGCGAGCATGTCCTTACCACTGTAGGTCTGTGGGCCGCCAGTGCCAGCGCAAACAAATTCTGTCACCAGGCGAATCACATCGTCGCGATTGCTGTTCGTATAACGAGCCATGATCGTGGGGTTGCTCGCATGCTTGTCGAAAAGTGTGGTGGCGAACTTGCGAATTCCCTCTTCGCCGCCGAGGCGCTCGTACAGACTGCCTTCACTCATTGATTCTCTCTCCGCGTGTATCTGGAGTACTTATATTAAGCCTCGATCGTATATTCTTGAACCAATTCGCCAATCGCTCAACAGCGACAAGCTGTTCCGTCGTTTTCGGCTAAACACCCGCCGGCTACGCTGGCAGTGAACTCATCGAACGACTCAGACCTCCTGACCCACTTCGCCCCAGCGCCCCCAATGCGTCACGTCCGACGCCGGCCCGCGAGTTGTAGGGCCGAAGCGTCCGTGTGGATAGCCCATCGGAATGAGACCGGCGATTTCTTTATCGGTCGGAATGTGGAGGCGTTGCTTAAGCTCTTCTTCGAAGAAGTAATGCAAGGTGGTCAGGGTCGCGCCGACACCGAGAGCCCGGGCTGCCAACAGGATATTTTGCACGGCCGGGTATATTGAGGCGTGCAGCGTCGCTGTGATTGAACGCGGATTGTTGGCGTCGGCGTAAGTCGGAAAATCCGTCCCGGTGCAGGCGAGCATAATCACGGGCACTTCGTCCATGTGCTCGGCCAGATGGATAGCGGCTTCGAAAAGGCGCCGCCGGTCGGGCGGGATATCGGCCATGCGCGGAATAGAGCCCAGACGTTCCATCTCGCGGTAGTACTTGAGATATTGATCGCGAATAAAGCGCTTATCGTCGGCTGCTTCGACGATAACGAACCCCCAATTCTGAAAGTTGCTGCCACTTGGCGCGTGGACGCCAGCGGTAATAATCTGGTCAAGGACCTCACGCGGGATCGGATCGGGTTTCAGGCGACGCATAGACCGAGTGGAATAGATGGCTTCAAACAATCCGATATCACTCAATGCCGCACCCCTATATAGTTTTGTTGTCACGGTTGTATCGTGATCGTCTGCGCGCCACAAGCTGCCATTCGGGCAGAAAGGTCGTGCGCTTGCTCCGATTGAATAACCTGGGACCAGTAGATTGATGGACGAATTAGTGATCAAAGCCTGCCTGAACGGCACGCGCGGACGTGAGGTAGCCGGCACCGTGCCGTGGACGCCGGTGGAGGTTGCCGCAGAGGCCAAGCGCTGCGCGGACGCGGGTGCCGCGATCGTGCATTTCCATGCTCGGGGCACCGACGGCAGTATTAGTTACGACCCTGCTTGGTACAGCGAGGCAGACCGATTGATTCGGGGGCAAACCGATTTGATTCTCAACCACACGACTGTGCGAACGGCGGACGTACCCATCGACACTGTGCTGAAGACGCTCACCGATACCCCGGAACCGGTCGACATGATCGCGCTCAACCCGGGCTATCTCGTCCTGCATATCGCGAACGCCAAGGCAGGTCGCGACTCGCTCGTTATTCCGAACACCTACAGCGATATGCAGGCACTTCTCGCGGTGTGTTCGGCGCGCGGTATTGTCCCGGAAGCAACCGCGCTCGATTGCGGCTTTCTGTCTACAGTGGTGATGCTGGTGGAAGACGGCTTGCTGGCATCGCCACGCTACGTATTACTCGAATTCGGCGGGCGCTTTGGTGACGGCCTGCAGGTAATGCCCGGTAACGCGCGTAGCTATCGCTTCATGGTCGATAGCCTGCAGGAGGTTTTTCCCGACGCGAGCTGGATTGCGCACGGCATCGAAGACAGCGTCTTTGAAATCGCGAAACTCACGATCGACGACGGCGCGCACGTGCGCGTTGGTTTTGAGGACAGCGCGATACTGGACGACGGCAGCGTTGCGGCCAGCAACGCCGATTTCGTGCGTTGGGCGGTCGAGCGCGGCCGAGCCCTTGGCCGGGAGCCGGCTTCGCCCGCAGCGGCGCGAGCAATGTTGTTACCGGCCTGACCCGCGCGACAAGCGCGTCGATCAGATCCCGTAGACCGCAGCGGCACTCTCGCCCAATAAATTATTCCGATTGACTTCGGACATGGGGGCGACGAGTTCTTCCAGCTCTTCCATGAAATTCCCCGGGTGATCGAAGTGCGGATAGTCGGTCGCCCAGAAAAACCGATCGGTGCCGACGTAGTCGATAATGTGGGCAAGCGCGCGCTCGTCCGGGTCGCCGGATATCCAACACTGTCGTTTGAAATAGGTACTTGGCTTTTCTTTCAGCGGTACGCTCTCGCCTAACGTGGTTGAAAAAATGGTGTCCATGCGATCGAGTGACGCGCCAATCCAGCCGGCACCGGATTCAAGCACGACAATTTTGACCTTTGGAAAGCGGTCGAACAGTCCCCACTGAAACAGACCATAGAACGCTTGCTGCGGTCCCTGCATACCGAGCGCGTTCTGCATCCAGGATGCGCTGCTCATGCCGTCGAAGCGCTGGTAAGTGCGAATTTTCGGATTCTCTGCCATTGGATGAATGGCGATCGGCACGTCGAGTTCCTGTGCGCGCGCCCAAAACGCATCGTGGTCAGGGTGCGCATGCGGAACGCGGGTCAAAGTGTAAGGGGCGAGAAATGCACCTTTAGCGCCCGCGCGCACGGAGCGTTCCAGCTCGTCTGCAGCCGCGGCCGGGTCGGCCAACGATATATGTGCGACTGCGATCAATCGACCACCAGAGTCCGCGCAGAAATCGCAAATCCAGCGGTTATAGGCCTGCGCATAGGCGAGTGATAGCTCGGCATCGTCGAGCTCGCATTCCCACACCAGACCGAGACTCGGATATAAAATCGCCTTGGCGATGCCCTGCTCGTCCATCACCGCCAGCCGTTCACGCGGATCCATCGAACCATAGGGCGCGTTCGAGGGGTAAGGGTCAGCCATCATTTGTTCGATTTCCGCGGAAGTCTTCCCCATCGCGCCGAGCGCATTGAGAACCCGGACGTCGAAAAACCTCGAGGGCTTGCCGTTAATCTCCAGCACTTCGCGTCCATCGTCCACGCGAATTCTGAGCGCACGGTCGCGAAACTTCGGCTCGATGTAGCGTTCCCAGGTATCAGCCGGTTCAAGCACGTGGCCGTCGGCGTCGATGATGTTGGCGTAGCTAAGTGCCATCGTCAGGTGTCCTTTTTCACAATCTGGCCTAAGTGTAGCCATTTTTGTGGTGGCGCCGGGAGTCCTCCGGCAGGTCGTCGCAATGAGGTCGCTCTCAGCGCTCACCCAACCCTTCATCGCGATAGCGCAATAGCGGCGCGAGGAGAAACTCGGTGACCCGCCGCCGGCCCAAATTCACCTCCACGCTAACCGCCATACCGGCGGAGAGCTTTACCGGCCGGCCATTAACGTCAAGCGTGCTTTGCGCCATGCTCACTTGCGCCAAATAGGTTAATCCGCGCTCGGGAGAGCTCACCGCATCGAGCGATAAAGTCTCGATATGGCCCTGGATGCTCCCGTAGCGGGTAAACGGGAACGTCTCGATTTTTATTTTTGCGCTCTGCCCGACTGTCACAAAACCAATGTCCTTGTTTTCAACCCAGGCCTCCACACCGAGCGCACCGGATGGCACCAAAAGCATCAACGTCTCGGCTGTGCTCACTACGCCACCGACCGTGTTCACGGCGAGTTGCTGTACCGTCCCGGAGACCGGCGCTCGCAGTTTGAATCTGTCTACTCGCGCACGCGCTTTGCTAATCTCATGATCCAGAACACTCGCGCGAGTCGTGACCTCAGCGAGTTCGCTGCGCCATTGCGAATCAGTTCGCGCGACCAGTGCGACGCGGCGCTGCGCTAGTTGCGCAAAACTTGCATCATTGACCTGCAATTGGGTCGCCAGAATGGCGCGTTCGTAATCGCGCTCGGTGCGCCGTTCCTCAAGTTCGAGCCAAGCCAGACGCGGCCCCACAGACTTCTCGTGCAGCTGTCTGAGCGCGTCGGCGCGTTCGGCCAATAAGGGCAACGTAGCGTTGGCCTGTGCCAGCGATGCTTCTATGCTCCTGCGCTCGGCACGGTTGCGCCGCGACTCGTCGTCGAGCGCCTGCCGTTCAGCAGCGAAGGACCGGTAGTTATTTGCGATACGCAGTTGGAGCGTCGGATGATGTTGAGTACGGGCCTCCGGCGATGTTGCTTCAGTGCCAAAACCTCTCAGTAACGCGTTGAGGCGCGTTTGTTCGTCGGCCACTTGCGCGCGCTGCTCAAGCAGATTGTTCAAATCGGCACGCGGGGCAGCAGCATCCAGTTCGACCAACACCTCGTTGCGGGCAACGGTCTGGCCTTCATGAACGTTAATTGCCTGCACTATGGCCGTCTCGAAAGGCTGCACGTGTTTCACTTGTCCAAGCGGCACGATCTTGCCATTGGCGACACCAACAACATCGACCCGGGCTACGCTTGCCCACGCGACAGTTACCAAAAACAGCAGCATGATTGACCACGCGATGGCGCGTGACGCGGGTAACGGCGGCGTCACTGCGACTTCGAGCGCAGCGGGCAGAAACGCCATCTCGGCGGTGCGGACGCTCACGGTCAGGATCCCGAACTGCCCGACACAGCATGCTGATAGCGGCACAGATTGGCGTAGTAACCCTCGCCATGGCGCAATGCGGCATGCGTCCCATGCTCTATCAAACGTCCTTGCTCGAGAACGATAATTCGATCGGCCTGACGCACCGCCGACAGGCGATGTGCGACGATGATGACAGTGCGACCTTTACAGATGTAGCGCATGTTGCGTTGGATGGCGGCCTCCGATTCGAAATCCAGCGCGCTGGTGGCCTCATCCAGGAGCAGGATTCTCGGATTAGTTATCAGCGCGCGCGCAAACGCGATTCGCTGACGCTGGCCGCCAGAAAGCGTACAACCGTTCTCACCCACGTCGCTGTCGTAACCTTGCGGTAGCGCGAGAATGAATTCATGCGCGCCAGCCATCTTTGCCGCGTGCACCACCCGCGTCATCGCCATCGCCGGATCCGCGAGAGCAATGTTCTCGCGTACCGAACGACCGAGCAGCACGTTGTCCTGTAGCACCACGCCGATGTTGCGCCGCAGCCAGGCGGTATCAACCATCGCTAAATCAACGCCGTCGACCAGCACTCGCCCGCGCTCCGGCACGTGCAGGCGCTGAATGAGTTTCGCGAGCGTACTCTTGCCGGAACCTGAGCGCCCCACCACACCCACAATTTCACCCGCATTCACGTCCAGCGAAAAATTACTGAGCGCTTCCGGTGCGTCGGGCTGATAGCGAAAGCGAACGTGGTCAAAACAGATTTCGCCACGGATCGCCGGCAGCGATCCGCGTGCCGAACTATGCGCAGGTTCCGGGTGTGCGTTAAGAATGTCGCCAAGTCGCTGCACCGACACGCCAGCCTGTTGGAAATCCTGCCACAACTGCGTCAAGCGCAGAATGGGCACGGCGATCCGGCCGGCCAGCATATTGAAGGCGACCAGCTGCCCCACACTGAGCGAACCCTCAATGACCTGTCGCGCACCAACCCAGAGGATCCCAAGCACCATCAGTTTGTTAATCAAGGCGGCCAGCTGATTGGCGATGTTCGATAATTGAGTGGTTCTGAAACTGGCGGCAACATACGCGGCGAGCCGCTCATCCCAGCGCCGTTGCGTCGCTGGTTCGACGGCAGCAGCCTTGAGCGTTTCTATGGCTGTGACGGCTTCGACCAGAAAAGCCTGGTTATCGGCACCGCGATTGAACTTTTCGTTCAGACGCGCGCGCAATGCCGGCGTCAGGGTGATTGCGAGCAGTGCGTACAGCGGCAAGGTTGCGGCAACGCTCAGTGTGAGCCACGGACTATAGAGATACATGACGCCGAAGAAGACCAGGGTGAAGACCGCATCGACCAGTACGGTAATGGAAGAGCCAGTGATGAAATTTCGAATCGTTTCCAATTCGCGCATGCGCGCCACAGTGTCACCAACCCGGCGCGCTTCGTAGTACGCCATCGGAAGACGCAGCAGATGCCGGAACAATGCGCTCCCGAGTGCGACATCGATGCGGTTAGTGGTGTGCGCGAATACGTAAGTACGCAGGCCACCAAGCAGCACCTCAAACAAAGACACGATCAACAAACCCGCGGCAAGGATATCGAGGGTGGTGAGGCCATGGTGCACGAGCACCTTGTCGATAATGACCTGGAAGAAAAGTGGCGTAATCAGCGCAAACAATTGCAGAAAAAAAGACGCCAGCAACACCTCACCAAGGTACTTTCGGTACTTAAGGATGACCGGCAGGAACCAGGAGAAATCGAACTGATCTGGCGCTGCGATCAAACCTGCGCGACGACTGAGTAAGACCACCGAACCCGACCACTGTGCTTCGAACTCGGCGCGCGACCAGGTTTCGCTGGCAGGCGAGTCGTGCCGCCGAATCAACATGCGCTTGTCGCGCGCCCCCGCAAGAATTACGTAGATGCCATCTTTGAGCCGTGCAAGCGCGGGTACAGGCATGTCGAGTACCCGCTCAGGTGTGGATGTCAGTTGGCGTGCTTTGAGTCCAAGCCAACGCGCGGCCCTGACCAGATCAGTATCATCGAGATTGCCGCTGCTCGAACCGAATTCATGCACGAGCTGTTCCGCGTTCGCCGCGACTTCATGCATACGTGCCAGCATCACCAGACAAACGACGCCGGAATCGCTGCAGGTGGCGGGCGTAACCTCTTCCATGTGGTTTCGCTCTGTGCTCTGAGAGACGCCGATTCGACTCGCAATAGTCGACAACGGCAACACGCTCGGCAGGGGTTCGCGGCCACCAGTCCTAGATCCGGAATAATTCCCGATTCATCCTCGTCCGATCGCGCGGTTAGTACGCGCCGCGTACCGATGAAACTCGAATTCGATATCTATTGCCGGACCTGAGTTCTTCTATACTGCTGACATGCCGCATCAAGTCCATTTGTCTGCCTTTATGCTGTTTGCACCGGCGCCACACACGCCACTGTCCTGGCTATCTGCGCCAACCGACGTCGAACATCAGTGGTTCGAAGCGGGCTACTGGCGTGCTATTGCTCGGACTCTCGAGCGCGGCAAGTTCGACATGTTGTTCCTCGCAGATAGCCTGGCCGGCGGCAACACGCCCGCCCAGATACGCTATGCAATCCAGTTTCCCTGCCATGACCCGGTCGCGCTGGTGACTTATCTCGCTGGCGTCGTGGAGAAATTGGGTCTTGCAGTGACGATGTCGACAACTTTCTATCCGCCGTTTCTGCTCGCCCGCACCCTTGCCACGCTCGACCATCTCACCGCCGGTCGCATCGGCTGGAATATCGTTTCATCGATCTCGAGCGCTGAAGCGCGAAACTTCGGTCGCGCCGAATTGCCGCCACATGACCAACGCTACGATCTAGCCGATGAATACCTCGCCGCCTGCCATGCGTTGTGGAATAGCTGGGACGACGATGCTGTGGTGATGGATGTCAATCAGAAAATTTTTGCGGACCCGAACAAAGTCCATCGTGTCGCTTTCCAAAGCGAGCATTTTCAGACCGAAGGACCATTTACTGTCATCCCTTCACCACGCCGCCATCCGTTTTTGTTTCAAGCCGGACAGTCGGAACGTGGACGGGCGTTCGCTGCGCGTCATGCAGAAGGCATCTTCAGCGCCGCGCGCGGTACGCACCAGATGCGCGCCTTCAGCGACGACATCGCAGCGCGCCTTGAAGGCGGAGGGCGCGATCCGGCGACTGTGCCGATCCTGTGGGCCGCGCAACCCGTGGTGGCGGCGACCGAGGCCGAAGCGCGGGATCGCTTCGCTGAGATTCGCGAGCGCATTCCGCTCGAAGCGTCCATTGCGCAAATGTCCGCGCATTGGGACGTCGATTTGAACGGAGCTGATATTGACCAACCTGTGGTCGAATTACAGGTGTCTGGATTGCAGGGCTTCGTCGATATGTACGTGCGGGCGCAACCCGAAATTACCTTACGAGACATCGCCGGATCCTACATGGTGGGCAGCGGGCGTTCGCCGCTCATCGGCACGCCAGCTCAGGTCGCCGACGCCATGCTCGGGATGCTCGAAGAAGGCGGTGGTAGCGGCTTCCAGATCTCGCCGCCGTACCATGCCCCTGCCTACTTCAATGACCTGGTCGAGATGCTGATTCCCGAGTTACGCAAGCGCGGCCTTTATCGTGACGACTATTGCGGGACTACGCTGGCGGAACATGTGCGTGAGGGAATGGCTTGAATTCCCGAATGGCATTAGCGACACGAACGACCCTATCCGCGCATCGCCCTCCGTCCCGATATTGCGATTGATTTGCGTCGCTTAGTGAAAGAACAGCAATGAACGCGTTTCGATACTCTCGCGCGGTTTCGCGTTATGCGGCGCGTCCGGCAGCTTTATGGCGGTGTGGATGCTGCAGCTTGTATTGCCGCCGTTAAGTGAATCGAAAGTTTTAATCGTGATCACTTCATCGGGGCGCATCGCCGGGTAGTAGTACCAGCGCTGCCCGGCTGAATGCACCGCCAGCTGGATTTCGCCGGTATGCGTCGGTGAGCGGCGCTCGACATCGACCACATCGTTAGGACCAAGGCTACGCGCGTCGCACAAGGCCAACGGATAGTCTTCAACCGGATCGACCAATGGGCGCCACACGTTCACGATCTGGAAGCGCCCCTTGGCCAGTGCCTCTGACCCGGCACCGACTTTTTGCTCCAGGCAGGTGAAGCCCGAACTCGGTGTGTAGTCGTTGTGCACCAGGTCGGCAGGTTCGCGAAGTTGTTTTTCCTCGCGCACGTCAGGATCCGAAGCACGCAGTGTGTGATCAAACACATGCACACGGTAGGCACCCGTCAACGCTTTCAGGAATGTTTCAATTTCCGCTTCATAACTCGAACTAATTTGCTCCGGGTCGAGAAAATTCTGCACTCGAGTGGGCATTTTATGCAGCTGAAATCCCGAGGGATGCAAGCCGAATTCACCGACTTCCTCGGCGCCGGTTCGCTGCCTCGCATCATTCACCTGAATTGAGACTATCTTCATCGGCTGGTCGACTGAATGCGTCGCGTCGCGCCCGGCACCGGATGCATAGTAGATGGGTCGCTCCGTCTTGGCCGCTAAATACTCAACTTCCGCTCGTACTGACATGTCTCTTACCCCCTCGGTGGTTGCTCAACTGGCCGGAGCGAGGGCTTCCAGAACATCCCAATCGAGGCCTGGTTCTCCGTCCGATCGTATGGCGTCGATGGCCAGATGATCTGCGCCCTGACCAAGATGCGCGTCCAGTCGAGCCTCAATTTGCTGTTGGTCACCCCAGACAACCAAGGCATCAATCAAGCGGTCGCTACCACCGTTCTCGAGATCGCTGGCATCGAAGCCAAAACCGGCCCAGGCATTGGTGTAGTTCGGCAGGCTCATATAGAGCGCGAGTGCTTTACGTGCGGCAGCTCGCGCCAGACTGGCGTCCGCGGTCATGCATACGTGCACCATCGGACACACGGCAGCGCCGGACCCGGCCTGTGCGCGCGCTGTCGCGGCATGTTCCATGGTCACATTGGCCGGCATCACGCCGAGCGAACGTTCACCGCCAAGCTGCAACATATTGGGACCCAATGCAGCGAGTATCACCTGCT
This sequence comes from Proteobacteria bacterium UBA981, assembly GCA_002292285.1. Classification (GTDB taxonomy): domain Bacteria; phylum Pseudomonadota; class Gammaproteobacteria; genus UBA981. The sequence continues at coordinate 23,235 of DBBP01000024.1, read as the reverse complement.
TCTCGGCAGGCGTGTTGCCGAGCGATTCCCAGGTCTTATCCATAGCGTCGAGATAGGCCCGCATAGTTGTTACCGGTTTCTTGTATTCATGACCGCGTAAATCCGACACCAGCGGCGCATGTGAGACCCCCAGACCCAACACGAAGCGCCCTCCGTAAAGCGCATTCAGACTATTCAGCCCCATCACGGAAGCAGCAGCATCGCGCGCATAAATGTTGGCGATACCACTGGCGACGACAATTTTGCTGGTGTGGCTGAGCAGGAATCCACCGAGGGCCAGGGCCTCGTAGTTAAAGGCTTCGGGATACCAGAGCGTCGAGTAGCCGAGCTTTTCAATCCGTTGTGCTGACGCTGCAAGCTGGTCGGGCCCCAATCCGTCGGCGTAGATGAACACGCCAAATTTTCCAAAGTCCATGAGTGAATTTCCTCGCTTTACCCAACATGTCGCCGAAATCGACCGCCCCATCATAAGGGCACTCGCGAGCCAGTGGGACCGTGCGTTTGGACAATAATTAGGGCGGTCTCACGTGGCCCTGCGGTCAGACGCTGGCTCTTTCGCGCCTCGCCTGACTAAAATACCCGCATGTCGAACCGATACGCCCGCCTGACGCTGGTTCTTGCCACACTTGTGGCACTGCGCGCGTTGGTGCCGATTGGCTACATGTTGCAGATGCCGGCATCTGCTGATTTCGCGGGCGTCGGCTTCAGCCTGTGCCCGACCCAAAACGCAATGCTCGATCTGAGCGCGCTGGAATCCGGGACCTCGTCCACAGCCCACCACGACCACACGCAGCACGGTGTTGTCGAGCTCGACGGCCCGGCCACAGTTGATGTCTCAAGTGGTTGCGGCGCGTGGGTCAACAGCCTCGGGCTGGCTCTGAACCAAGCTTATATCCCGCTGATTGAATATCGCCTGACGACCGCTCCTGCTGCGACGCTGCAGCGTAACTCTGCTTATCGCGCCGCTCGCAATCGCCCACCGGTACGCGCCCCACCTTCCTTCGCCTAGACGCATCTTCGCGGGACCTCGTCCCGGTTCACAAGCCTTGTGCACCAGCACTAGCCTGACATCGAACCGTTTATCGAAGGATTTGACCATGGAATATTTACCCGTGCGCGGACTCACCGCTGCGCTTGTGTTGTCTATTAGTTGTGCGGCCAGCGCCGATCCGTCAATCGCGCACGACGCGGAAACGACTCGCGCCGACAGTCACGCGCCCTTGGGTGTGATGGGTGATCACCTCCATCTTCAGGGTGAGTGGATGTTTTCCTATCGCTATATGCATATGTCCATGCAGGGCAACCGCAGCGGCGACGAGCGAATAAGTGCAGATGAAATTGTCACCACCCAGGCAAACCCCTTCTTCGGTGCCCCAATGCAGCCGCCAACCTTGCGGGTCGTCCCAACAGAAATGAACACCGACATGCACATGCTCGGTGCCATGTACGCGCCGGCCGATTGGCTCACGGTGATGGTGATGTCGAGTTATATCGAAAGGGAAATGGAACATATCACCTATGCTGGTGGTGCCGGCACGACGGAGCTGGGCCGTTTCACAACGAAAGCGGACGGCATTGGCGACACCAGTGTCGTTGGCTTAGTGCGGTTGTTCGACCGCGGTAACCATCGCGCGCATCTCCACGTCGGCGGCAGCTTGCCGACGGGCTCCAATACTGAGCGCGATACCATTCTTACCCCTTTGGCCACCACACCCCGGGTGCGACTGCCCTATGCCATGCAATTAGGTAGTGGCACTTTCGACCTGCTACCGGGCGTGACTTATAACGGGGGCCACCAAGATCTTGGTTGGGGCGGACAATACCGGGGTACGCTGCGTACGGGTGATGACAACGGCTATAGCCTCGGCGACGCACATGAATTGAGCGCTTGGCTGAGCTATCAGGTGCGGCCGCAATTGAGCGGTTCGATGCGCATCAAGTACCACACGCTCGCACAGATTGATGGCATCGACGCCCGCATCGCTGCACCGGTCCAAACTGCTGACCCAGACAACTATGGCGGCGACAACGTGCAGCTTTTATTTGGCCTGAACTGGGCCGGACAATCGGGCTGGATGGCGGGCAAGCGAATTGCCGTCGAGGCTGGCATTCCGTTGCTGCGCGATCTGAATGGGCCGCAGATGGAAAGTGATTTCGTCGTAACAGCGGGAATTCAAATTTCGCTTTAAGTGGAATTTGATTTCCTGATAGGGCCCGTTGCGCAGGGCGGCTGATAGGCACGAATTGGATGCGCGGGCCTCGGCTGAGCCGCGCGGCGCCAACGTCAACGCAGCGAATTCCGACTATCCAGTCATTCGCCGCGTGTTCAGTCTGAAAATGCTTAGTTCGAAACCGCCTGATTCATTTCGAGTGTCTTCGGCTGCGCAACGAGATCGGTCCGCGCCATATCTTCGGCGAGCAACCGGCGCAATTGGACATAATGACCTTGCCATGTTCTTCGAATTATTGGCGCGATCAGCTTCAACATGGCGAGCATCAGAATATTGCGTGAATTCGCACGGACTCTCATCGACACATGACAGCCCCCATCTGGCAATTCGTCAAACACGAATGTCGCTTTGCAAGAGGGTGGTTTTGTGATCGATGCGCCAGTGGAAATCGTCTCCGAGCACAAAAAATCGAATGGTTGCCAATCAATCCAGCGGTGTGTGAGACGGTAATTGCCGTGGTCGCAATAGCTTGAGGCGCCAACCTCAGTGCGGCCACTGCTGGCAACGACGTTCTCAACCTCGGTCGTATCGAGCTGCCATTTAAGGCGGCGCTCAGCATCAAGGTGGTAGGCCCAAACCAGACTTCTCGGCGCCGGGAACGTCACATCGATTTGAACATCCGCCTGCTCGGGTGTGATCACGTAGCCCGCCTCTGTGCGGTCTCGCTCGAGCGCCTTAGACAAATCCACCACGCGGCCCGCCACAGTACCCAACTCGGCGTATGCCTCGCTGTGGCTTGGCGCGCCCAGCCCCTGCTCGGGTTGATTGGTTCTGGCGACGAACGCATCGGTTAGAAAGGCATAAGCGCTCACGGCCGTTTTCTCGATAACCGTATTCTTTAACAGGCGGTGCGTAAGAATCACATCCCGGCCGACCGGTTTAACGCCATGCGGCGTTTGTTGGGCGACGAACTCACCGAAATGAGCAACGCACTTGAGATCCAAATCCTTTATCGCGCGGCAAGCCTGGCAAGTGCACGATGTGTTACTGAGCATCTGCTCCTGCAGAATGCGGAATCCGACGTAACAGTTTTCCAGAATCTCGACGAGGCGTTCTGCATCATCGACACTAAAATCCGGTGCAAATACAAACACGGCATCGCCTTCCAGCTCCACAAAACGGAACGGTGCACTCAAACGCTTGATCAGCAATTCGGTGATTTCGGCGAGGATGCCCTGCGCGTGCAACAGTTCATTGTCGGCGAGATATACGGTGTAGCCCGTGATGTCGGCGATGGCGAAAAAACCTCTTTGCTTACCGTTTGCAATCACATCGCTGGAATCGGATGGCCTAGCCATACTGTTGGGTTACCTGTTGAAGAGCTGAGGCGCTTAAGAATAACGCGGAATGAGGGCCAACAAAGCCTACCGGCGTTACGGTCTTTATGGCTGAGCAGCGGGCTGTCTGTCGCTTGCCGCAGCACGTCATCCAGCAACGCAGCGCGAGGATTGCGGTCGACGAATGGCGACAATGGATTAGTTTCCACGTCTTGGAAGACATCCACGCTGCGCGCGAATAGTCGCCGGGTGGGCTCGGTGTTACCACTGTGGGCCACGAGATATATTCCCTGACCGCAAGCAGCAGTATCCGTCTCCGGTCCGATTGCTAGTCCGGGATTATGGTGGACCGTGACAATCGCCAATTTGCCGGCCCAATTTACGACCCTCAAACTTGCACGCTTTACGTTATCCCCCATCTGGCGGCGGGAGTGCCTCGAAGCGCGGCAGCGAATCGCGCGTCTGGACCCAATCCAATCGATGGGTGTCCCAAATATGCATTTGAGGCGGGACGTCGTTCGGCTCATCGAGACTAGCAACCGTGACGTCGACGAGCCCCGGCAGGGAATCTGCTTCGAAAAACAAGCTGGTGCCGCACTTCGAACAGAAGCTCCGGCGGGTGCCGGGTGAGGATTCGAACCGCGCAGGTACCCCCGCTGTGACCGCCAACTGGCTGGCTTCGAACATCACCCAGGCTACCAGGGGTGAGCCAGTCGCTCGCCGGCACGATGGACAATGACACAAGGCGCTCATCACGCTGTCACCAGCAATCACATAGCCAATCGCACCACACAGGCAGTGACCTTTCCTATCTTCGCTCATAAAACTTATCTACATACAGTTTGTATGTTAATAGATTACGATACATACACTCTGTATATCAAGCAGCAAGGACGCTACAGTCAGCCGATGGTAAGAATCTCGAATCAACAACGCTCGTACGCCACGCGCGCCATTTTGCTGGATGCCGGACGCCGCGCATTCCATGCCGATGGCTTCGCGGCCACCTCGGCCGAATCGCTGGTTGCAGCAGCCGGACTGACTCGTGGCGCGCTGTATCACCACTTCGATGGCAAGAAGGGACTCTTCACTGAGGTCGTCGCATTGCTGATGGCCGAAATTGAAGTCCAGACCGAAATCGCCGCCGATGCCGCCCCTGACTTATGGTCCGGCCTGATCGCTGGTAGTCATACCTGGTTGAAAGCAGCCACCGAGCCTGACATGCAACGAATTTTGCTTGTCGACGCGCCCGCGGTTCTTGGTTGGGCCGAATTCCGCGCGCTTGATGCCAGGCACGGTGCACGTTCCCTGCAAGCGGGTCTCGACGCCCTCGCTGCCGCAGGGCTAATCAACGTCACCTCGACCACTGCGCTCACACATGCCCTAAACGGCGCCTTTAACGAATTGGCTCTGTGGGTTGCACATGCGGACCAACGCGACGTCGCACTGAACGAAGCGCTCGAGACACTCGACGTCATCCTTACCTCAATAAGGCGTTGAAATATCCAATCGTATGCCAGTAACGCAAACGAAAAAGAACAGCACTGAAGATAATTCGCGTAGCCAGATTGAAAGCCATGCAACAACTCATCAACGTCGTTCGAAATATCAATCGACGAAGCGTTTTCTGGCTTTGCCAGTGCGCTTTAGAAAGGATTATCGAGCTACGATGTTGCGCGTCGTACCTTAGAGGGCGTCTTGCGGTCGCGGTGTTTCGGAGGGTCGTAACGAATGGCTGGTTTGGACTCAACCTGATCCATTCCGGAGGGGAGATTTCTAAACCGGGAAAGGCCGCACGAGCTTATTCAAGTGCGGCCATGACGACCATGGACACCTAGGGAATGAGCCCTAGCGCGCGAAAAGTCATCCGACCGGCAATTCCGTCTGGCGTCAGGCCGTGCTCGCTTTGAAAGCTTTTCAAGCTCGTTTCGGTCCCCGGACCGAAGTCCCCGTCGGCGGTGATTCCCAAAGCTTCTTGTAGATGCTCTACCCATTGCCCCTTGTCACCACGACGCACCGATTCATACTCAATCGTGGGGGTCGCTGTGGGGACGGAAACCTCGGGCAGCGAGTCGCCACCCGCGAGCGTCACCCCGTGGGCACGTACGCCATCCACGCGACGCTGCCAACCAAGGCCGAACGTTTCCCAAAGCGAACCGCCACGGATGTTTTGCATGAAGGTCAGCCGCTCATCGCACATCGTGTTAACCGTTGCGTCAGGCGCCGCATTCCTGGCAGCGGCCACGGTTTGCGGACCGATGCCACCATCAACGGTAGTACCAATGGCTGCTTGCAACCACTTGGCAGATCTCCCAGGGCCGGAGTTAACAGCCTGGTCGAAGACCACGTAATCTACCCCGGCAGGTAAGTCGTCGCACTTGCACTTGTCCCAATAGCCGGATTTGTAAACTTCTTGGATTTGTTCGTCTGTGATGGCCCTCAGATCTTCTTTAGAACGATCTGCCCCAAAAAAACGCTGAAATACGGCCAATGTAACGCCTTTATTTGTCGCACCACCCGGGTCTCGGGGATGGTCGACGTAACCCCCTTCATGGATCAACACAAGCTTCAAAGCGTCTTCAAAATAACCTTGCACTGCCGTCTCCGAATCAATTGAGTGTTTGCATTGTTACCGACCCGGAATCGGATTGATTGGGACATTGTCACACGCGCGGGACGGTCTGCTCCAAGGGAGTTTGCGCACTTCTTTTTCAAACCCGAATCAATCACGCGATCGAGCGCGAACTGAACGAAGCATAAGTGGACAAACGCCTCGTTCCCAATCGCGCAGCGTATTTCCGAAGCGTTCATCGGCCGTCAACCGATCGTTCAAGCAGGAACTGGAATGGGGTTGCGGAACCCACGGACATGCCACTTTGTGGCACGCTCCTCAGGCGGTTTTCCTGGCAACGCCCAACAACGAACAGCGGCTTCGGTTTGCGGCATGGCACTATCTTGTCGCGTCATGGACTCATTTTTCGCGCTCGCTCTAACCAATCCGCGCGTGTGTCCTAAAAAGGATTATCGAGCCGCAGCGTTTTGCGCCTGATTCGCCAGACACCTTCCTCCCGGCTCATTTCGTCACGATAGGTACCCGTACACACCACTTGCAGCTTACCCGCCTCAACTGCGGTCAAAAGTAGATAGGAATCGACCACGGCGCGCGCATCGTTGAGTTCGACGAAGACCGGATTTGTGATGCAATGGCGCCGCTGGTCGTTCTGAGTTTCCATCACCTCAGCCAGCCAGTCGACGACCGCCTTGCGCCCTTCATACGGCCCCCATCCCGCTTCGCCCTCAAGTAGTACTTCGAAGACCCCATCAACCGTGAAGCTGTTTCCTATCGCCTCCAGATCGCGGGTGTCATAGCCCCAGGCGTAGCGGTTAAGCGTTTCGGTTATCTCTAAACGCGCGGTTATATCGTCCGTCATTGTAATTACCTCGTCCGATTCTGAAGCCGCAATGTATAGCAGCAGAGAACTCGCTGCCGCTGTCCGCACCGCCCATGTCCAAAAGTTACGCTCAGCATCTAGGCAGGAGGATGGGTGTATGGCGCAGTGAGAAGTCCAACTCATTCAGCCAGGTCACGGAGCAGGTCGATGGACTCCATTTGTTGAGCAAGGGTCGTCCCCGCAACAGCGCGCTGACGTACCCCTGGTTTCATTCTGGCCAGTCACCATCATCGACAGCCGAAACCCAGATCTTGCTGTAGACGATACCGATCTCGGCAACCGCTGTGACCTTAGGTTGATAGTATGCCGACGATAATACAAATGGAGGAGTGCTCGGTTCCATGAACGTTTCCGAAGCGATGCAACGGCGCAAAACCATCCGTAATTTTCTCGCTAAGCCGGTAGAGGACAAACTCATTCGAGAACTGTTGGAGAAATCCGCACGTGCCCCATCTGGCGGCAACCTCCAGCCATGGCGTATCTATGTATTGAATGGGTCGGTCGTCCCGCGGTTTCTAAGCTTCCTCGACAACCACATCGAACCCGAAGCGCCCGAATACGACGTCTACCCCCCGAACCTCACCGAGCCGTATCGGACCAGCCGCTATAAGCTCGCGGCAGACATGTACGCCCTGCTCGGAATTCCGCGCGAGGACAAGCCGGCCAAGCTCGCGCACGTTGCGAGAAATTTTCGATTCTTCGATGCCCCGGCGGCATTCTTTTGCTATGTCGACCGCATCATGGGTCCGCCGCAATGGTCGGATCTCGGCATGTTCTTGCAGAGTTTCATGCTGCTCGCTCAAGAGGCCGGACTCGACACCTGCCCGCAGGAAGCGTGGGCGGCCAAACCGGCCAGCGTCGCGAAATTCGTTAATCCGCCTGAAGAACTTATGCTGTTCTGTGGCATGGCGATGGGCTATGCAAATCCGCACGCACCGGTCAACGATTTGGTATCGGACCGTGACCCGATTGATCGCTGGGCGACGTTTTTGACTTAAGCGCATTCAGCCGCAGCACAAAGCAAGCTTACAGGTAGATCTGTGACCGTTGCGGCCGTTACTTATTTGATGCCTACAACCTGAGCGCGTCTGGCGAGAAAGACTCGCGATCCCATTCAATAAGATCTGAATCGATTCGCAGTTAGTCTGCCGAGAGAATTCGAAGCAAAGACATTCCGCCAACGACCCAGACGATGCTCCGCCAGTAAGTCAGCGCGGAGAATGCGCTCGCGAGGATTTCTAAAAGCTCGAACATGTGTTGATATCGACCCCGAGACCTAAAGCGTTCAATCGCGTTCTACGGTCGGTTGCTTGCTTACCTCACTAAAGAACTCAGAATGAGAATGGGAGCGGAAGCATTGCACCTGCATACTATTGCCGAATATCAAGCGATGCCATCGTCATAGACAGCCCGTTTTATATCGACGCCAGCGCCGTTTATGCCTGCGTCCTTAAGGTTGAGCACATCTATGGAGAAAGGGGTCAAGAGGGGTGAGGTATGTTGAATCAGATCAAGCAGTGGTTCAAACGCGGACACAAGCCACGAGCCAAAGATGTCGAGCCGGCCCTACTCCCGACGCAGCGCGAAAGCGAGGATCTGCCACGATTAACGCTTGCTGAGTATCGACAACGTGTCGCCGTTGCGCCGCGCCCAAGCTCGGAACAATGCCGCCAGTTCTGTCTGTACGTAGCCGACCATCACAGTTGGTATAAATCGCCTGTTTATTGTTTGCCTGGCATACCGGCCCACGTCTTCGTTGATCCCGATGCTGGGCGAATCCGTCGTGTTGTGAGCGGCGCGGTGAATTTTTACGACCCGTCAGAGGTTCCCGGACAACCAGAACCTGAAATGCACCGCGAACAGTTCGGCTACTTAAGCTACGTCTGGGACGACGGTGTGAATAAGCAGCTTAGAGGTATCCCTGATCGAGGTTCAGAGGAATCTATACCGGGCATTATCGGCGACGATGGACGACTCCTGGGACTACCGCGTGAGGTTTTCGACGCAGGCCTGTTTGAAATCACCGCACCCATTCACTCCATCGATTTGCCAGGAATGTGGCTTCACCACGAACGTCTTGGACGGTTTAGTGAGTGGCCTGAAGAAGCCGGCGGGCCTGCCCAGCTGCGCGCAATACTAGCGCGCTGCCGCGACCTTGAGCGCGATCCGGGATGCCGAGAGGAGCCGGAGCCGGGGCCGCCTCGCGACTCAATGTTAGTTGCACGCAATCCCTCCTTAACCCCTGACGCAGTGCTAGCGGATCTAGTTGTCCCGGAACGCCTTCGGCTGCGAAAACGTTTACTTGCAGCGATCGAGCGCGTCGTAGCGCTGGTTTACGATTGAAGCTTACGCATAGCAGCCGTTTCGGCATCCCGCCCCATCCAGAAAAATGTATTCGAACCGCGTCAGCCCGCGAACGCTTCTGGCCGACTGTTAAAGGGTTCAGGCATGATGTCGTCGAAAATTGCTTCAGCATGCTGGCGATTTGGCCAGGCTTCAAAGGTGCGAGCACTGACCGGAGGCTGGCATTGGAAAAATTCGGAGCCGTTCGTGGGTACCGTAAAGCCGGGTTTCGAGCTCGACGAAAAGTTAGAGCCACTCGGGCACTCGACTCGCCCGGGACGAATCGCTCAGGAACTACCTCGAACCGAAAGTCGATCGTTAGTTTCGCGTTGGCGGCCCAGCTCTTGCAGTGCGAGTCGCCCCCTGCGCTACTCCCCCTCACTACGAACAAGCGCTCGTTTCGCGCTCGCACTGAGCTGCTTAATCGCATATTCCCGTTTGAGCGCGGCGCTGTGGGTCTCAAGAAGTTCGAGGTAAACAAGATTCACCGGACGACGCGGGCGGGTGTACTTCGCGCCGCTGCCGTTGTTGTGCTGCGCGATGCGGCGCTCGGGTGAGGTGGTGATACCGGTATACAGCGTCTTATCAGCACACTCAACGATATACACTGACCAGGACACCGATGGTTCTTCGTCTTTAGATTTCATCATCGTTATGAGTGCGGAGCGGTCTGGATTTGCCTACACGACATCAGTGACACGCGTTTCGAGAACCGCGCCCCGAGATGCCGTGGCCGAAGAGGATCTGACGATAAGCATCGAGACGGCGGTCCTGCTTGGCTACGCGGCGGTCTGCAGGAATACGCAGGCCTCGCAGCGGATCGTGGACGACGTAAGCGGACAACTTGGCGGCAGTGTAGTTCTCATACACTTTGGCGTGCTCCTCGCGAATGATGCGGGTGACGGTTGCGCCACGCCAATGCCCGGACAATCCACGCGAAGTCATTCGCGAACGGAGCCGCCGCTCGCAATGAACGAACGCGACAACTCCCCCGACCTGGCTACCTAGCCGGCCGACTTTTCCTGCTCGTGCTTCTCGCGGAACGCAGTAATGGCTTCCTGCTGAGCAGCCGCCAGTGGTTCACGTACTGTTCGCAGCAATTTCTCGCTTTGCTGCATTCGGCGATTAGTCTTTTTGAAGTACGGTACGACATATTCACCGAATAGTTCGTAGTGGCGGCGCTTAACTGAATACTGCGCCCAGTTATGGTCGAACAGCAGATAACTACCGAAGCCACCGTTCGACAAATCGATCACACTCTGAATGTGTTCAATCGCGTCGTTCGGCGTGCCGATAACCGCAGAGCCGGTGCTTAAGGCCCATTCGATGTACTCATCAACATTGCTACCGCTCACCTGAATTTGTGGCGCGGCGGCGGTGTGTTGCAAATAGTCACACCACTCGCGAATACCGTGGCGCACGTCTTTCAGTGCCTGATCGCGGGTCTCGGCGATATGCATCAAGCCAACCACACGCCAGGAATCGCGATCGGTCGTTTTGCCGAACTCTTTAGCACGCTCTTCGACCACATCCCAATGCATAGCCAATACATCGACGCCGGCCTTCATGGTCGCGCCGACTGAGATCAAACCGATGCCGTGTTTGCCGGCGAGGCGTGGGCCGGAAGGTGACACCACGGCCGCGGCTACTACTGGCGGATGCGGGTCCTGAAAGAAATCGAGTTGCATGCGCGCATCGACAAGCTTGTAGCGCGCAGTCTCGACGCTAATCGGTTCATCGTTCGTGAGCAGGTGCATGAGCACATCCATATCTTCGTCGAGCGCGTCGCGCTGCTCGGAAGGATGAATACCAATCATGGCAGCGTCAGTGGCGAGCGCACCGGGACCCACGCCCAACATGACGCGACCGCGCGTGAGATGATCCAGCAACGAGAGTCGATCAGCAACCCACAGAGGGTTGTGGTAAGGCATCGAAACCACGCCGGTGCCGAGGCGAATGTGTTTTGTCTGCGCCGCCATATGGGCGATGAACAGCATTGGATCATTGATGAGTTCGACGCCACCAGAATGATGCTCGCCGAACCACGCTTCATCATAACCAATGCCATCGAGATGCTTAATCAGGTCAACGTCCTGCTGCAGCGCATAGGTCGGGTTATAGTTGGTCGGGACGTGGTGGGGCGGCAGAAAAATGCCAAATCGCATACGCGCCATGGTCGGTGCTCCGTTACGTTGTCTAAAAGCTGTGCCGCGGCGCTGTGTGCAAACATGCGCGAGGCGTCAATTCGGGACGGCAACCATAACTTTAAATGGCTGGGGCAGCCACAGCTGAGCGCCTGCGGGCGGGGATTCGTTGATGACCGACACGATGCCGATTGCGTCCTCTGACGAACCCGGCGAAGACCGGACTTACCCTCATTACCCACCGGGTGTCGCGTCACTGCGCTCGAGTCATTGACCGTGTTTTCTCAGCTACAACAATTCATAGTCCGCGCCACAGCGATGTTACGTTTCGCAACGCCGATTATCCTCGCGCGCGCCGGTTGGATTGTGATGAGTTTTATCGACATCCTTATGGTCGGTCGCTACAGCACTGACCATCTGGCCTATATGAGCCTCGCCTCGAGTGTCATTTCGGTCGCCTACGTCACCATGATGGGCATGATGCTCGGCACCCTGGTAACGACGTCGAATTTGTTCGGCCAATTGCGTTATTCGGAACTCGGCGCGGTCTGGCGACGGTCGCTGCCATATGCACTCGCGCTCGGGATTTTGATCATGGTGATGACCTGGTTTGCAGAACCGTTGTTGTTGTTCTGCGGCCAGCAGCCTCTGCTCGCGCGCGAGGCTGCGCATTTGATGGGGATTTATGGTTACGGCATGCCGCTTGGCGGCATCGTCTTCGTAACTTGCCAATACTTTCTCGAAGGCATTAAGCGCCCGTTGCCCGCCATGGTATTGATGTTGATCGCGAACGTCATCAACGTGGGATTGAACTGGGTCCTTATCTACGGCAATCTCGGTTTTGAGGCGATGGGCGCTGCGGGCTCAGCCTGGGCGACAACTTTTGTGCGTATGTTCCTCGCTCTCGGTCTGGTCGCTTATATCCTCACCATGCCTGGTGCGCGTTTGTTCGGCGTGCGCAAAAAATACACCGCCGGCTTTCGTAGCTGGGCGGAGCAGCGCCGTCTCGGTTACTCGGCCGGACTCAGTTTTGGCATCGAACATTTGTCGATCATCATGTTGTTCATCTTTGCCGGACTTCTCGGCACGCTGGAGTTGGCTGCTGTCAGTATTGTGTTCAACGTGTTCGCGTTGTTTTTCATGATCTCGTCAGGCATCGCCAGTGCAACAGCAGTACAAGTCGGCATCGCCTGGGGACAGCGTAGCGGCGAGAACGTCGCGCGGGCAGGCTGGACCGGCTGCGGATTGCAACTGGCGGTGTTATTTATCCCGATGCTGCTCATGGTCATGACACCGCAATGGTTCGCGCATATGTATACCGACGACCAGGCGTTGATCGCGCTTGCGGTACCGTTATACGTGCTCGGCGGCCTCTCGTTGCTTCTCGATACAACCCAAACAGTCTGGTCAAACGCGTTACGCGGCAGACACGACAAATGGTTTCCGACGGCATCACACTTCATTAACTACTTCCTGCTGATGGTGCCGCTGGCCTGGTACCTTGCGTTTTCGGTCGGGCGTGGAGGCAAGGGACTGTTTGAAGCATTGATCGTCGCGAGCGTGCTATCGGTCATCGCACTGACAGCGCGGTTTGTCTGGCTGTCGCGTCGCGACCGAGCCAGCCCTCACGGTATCTCCGGCCCGCTGGTGTAGCGCTGCGCGATTTCGACCAGCCCCCCCGGGGCCCCCGAAGTCGGTTCGACGTGAACCGGCTCATGCGTATACAAGTGACCGTTGCGCGCATCCGGGTGAATCTTTTGCTCCGGCGCGCAACTGCTCTACCATCTCGTTGAGTTAAGTAATTCGAATCAGAGTGCCGAGATGCCCAACACCACGCCTGTCAAAACCTGTGAATTTCAGAACCATCACATGGATTCAACGCGCTGGAATGACTTCGAGTTTCGCGCCGACGACATCGTTATCGCGACATGGGCAAAATCAGGGACCACCTGGGCGCAGCAGATTGTGGGTCAGCTGTTGTACGACGGTGCTGAGGACGTGCCTATCATGACCTTGTGCCCGTGGATCGAGCAACGCGGGGTTCCGTTGGACAAAGTGCTCGCCCAGCTGGCGCAGCAAACGCACCGGCGCTTTTTGAAAACGCATTTACCGGTCGAATCGCTGGTCATGTCCGACGCAGCCCGTTATGTGTTCATTGGACGCGACGGTCGCGACGCGTTGTGGAGCTGGTACAACCACCACAGCGGTTACACCGACATTATCTATGACTTGTTCAATAACGCGCCGGGGTTGGTCGGGCCGCCGCTCGAGCGGCCAGGTGACGATATCGTGGCGTACTTCCATGCATGGCTCGACGGTGACGGCTTCCCGGCCTGGCCGTTTTTCTCGAATATTCAATCATGGTGGGACATTCGCGCGCAGCCGAATGTCATGTTGCTGCATTTCAACGACATGAAGGCTGATCTGGCGGGCAGCATGCGCCGCATTGCCACTTTTCTTGATATCGCCGTCGACACTGAGCGCTGGCCCGCGATGGTCGACCACTGCACCTTTGACTATATGCAGGCGCGCGCCGAGACAATCATGCCGAATTTGAGCAAAGGTATGCTCGGAGGCGGCAAGCGCTTCATCTATAAAGGGACGAACGGTCGCTGGCGGGATATTTTGAGTGCGGCCGACATCGCCAAATATGAGGCGATTGCGGCGCAGTCTCTAAGCCCTGAATGCGCGCTCTGGCTGGCCGGCGACGCACCGAGCGATAGCAAGATGCAAATCTAAACCTGACTCCGGGACGTAAGCGACGTTGCCGCCGGTTTGCCGCGCGCTGGCTCGCTAGTCGTCAAGTTCGTTTACCGGAGGCTGGGTGATAATTATTGCGTCGCGAGGCTGTTAAACCTCCGCCGCTCAGCCTCAATCGCCCCTTCCCGCCTCGCAGCATGCGTGGCGTTGAAGGTGTTATGGGCACGCATCATCCATCAATCCAAACCCGCCGCTTCTGGAATGCACGCCATGGCGACCGTAGTCGCGCGGTAATGCCCCTTTTCCCTCGCCCTCGCGCCTATAATCGAGCGCATCTTGCGGTGGAGGCACCGCGGTAATTTTCAAGTACACAGGAGAACGGGTATGAGATTCGGAGTTATGGTGGGTGCCGACGGCGCGTCGGCTACAGTGGACGACATCCTCAAGATTGCACAAAGAGTCGAAGCGGCAGGCCTCGATTCGATGTGGATGGCCAATATCTTCTCGCTCGACGCGATCATGACGTTGGCCACCGTTGCTCGAGAAACCAAACGCATTGAAGTCGGCACCGCCGTCACGCCAACCTATCCCCGCCATCCGAGCGCAATCGCTCAACAGGCCCTCACGGCTGCGAGCATGGCGAACAATCGCTTTGTGCTTGGCATCGGGGTGTCGCACAAAATGGTTATCGACGACATGCTCGGCATGTCATTCGACAAACCAGCCCGGCACATGAAAGCTTATCTCGAAGTGCTGCTGCCGATGCTGCGCGGCGAAGTGGTGAATTACGACAGCGATTTGTATCGGGTCCATAACACGCAGTTCGACGTCGCCGGTGTGAGTGACGTCCCGGTCATGATTGCCGCGCTCGGTCCACTTATGCTGCGCCTCGCTGGCGAGCTGACCGCCGGCACCAACACCTGGATGGTCGGCCCGAAAACACTCGAAGGCCACATCATCAAATGCATGGGCGACGCCGCCGCCGCGGCCGGTCGACCAACCCCACGCACTGTCGCTGGCTTCCCGGTTGTATTGACCTCTAATGGTGATGCGGCTCGGGCAGCACTGGCGGAACCGCTCGCCATTTATGGTCAGCTGCCAAGCTATCGCAAGATGCTCGATCGCGAAGGTCTCACTAACCCGCAGGACATTGCGCTCATCGGTGACGAGGCGACTTTGCGTGCCGGCATCGATCGAATTCGGGACGCCGGCGTGACCGATTTCAACGCCGCCATCATGGCTGTTGAAGACGGTGCCTACGACCGAACATTCGAATTTCTGGCGAGCCTGTAAATATAATCTTATGACCGATCAGGCGCGCCAGCATGGGTGACATCCGCGAACTGCCATTAACCAGTACCCACTGGGGCGCCTATCGCACGCAAACCACCGATGGGCGGGTTACCGCCCTGCATGGCTTCGAAGAAGACATCGACGTCTCACCGATTGGTCCTGGCATCGTTGAGGTACTCGACGACGACACCCGCATTAAAGCGCCAATGGTGCGCAAAAGCTGGCTCGAGGGCGGGCCCGGCACACGGACCGAAGGGCGCGGTGCAGAACCGTTCGTGGAAGTGTCGTGGGCGCAGGCCCACAAACTGGTTGCCGATGAACTCGCGCGCGTGCGCGAGACACATGGCAATCAGGCGCTGTTCGCCGGTGCCTATGGTTGGGCCAGCGCGGGAAGGTTTCATCACGCGCAAAGTCAATTGCACCGTTTTTTCAATTGCATCGGCGGCTACACACGCTCGGTTAATACTTATAGCTTCGCGGCCGCGGAAGTCGTCGTACCACATGTGCTCGGCGGTTTTCGTGAGTTTCTCGCCACCGCGACAAGCTGGCCTTCGATCATTGAGAACACGGAACTGTTTGTCGCTTTCGGCGGCGTGCCACTTAAGAACGGACAAATTAATTCTGGCGGGGTTGGACGGCATAGTCAGCGCGAAGCGGCTGCGGCAGCTTGTGCCGCGGGCCTTCAGTTCGTCAACATCGGGCCTTTGCGTGGCGATGTTGACGAGTCGCTGAATGCCGAGTGGCTCGCGCCGCGACCGAGTACCGATACGGCGATTATGCTTGCCCTTGCGCACACCCTGCTTGAGAACGAGCGCTACGATCAGGCATTCGTCGCGCGTTACTGTGTGGGCTTCGAGCGCTTTCGTGAATATTTGCTCGGAACCAGCGACGGCATCGTAAAGAATGTCGAATGGGCAGCAGCGATTTGCGAACTGCCAGCCGCAACACTCCATGATCTGGCGTTGCGCATGGCCAGTCAGCGCACCATGATTTCCATCAGCTGGTCGCTGACCCGTCAGGATCACGGCGAGCAAACCTACTGGGCGGCGATCACGCTCGCCGCGATGCTGGGGCAAATCGGCTTGCCGGGCGGCGGTATCGGATTCGGTTATAGCGCGATTAATAGTATCGGCAACCATGCGACATCCATTCCCGGCGCGGCATTGCCGCAAGGACAAAATGCCGTTAAAGAATTTATTCCGGTCGCGCGCATCAGCGACATGCTGCTCAATCCCGGCGCACCATTTGATTACGACGGTACGGCCTACACTTACCCGGATATTCGCCTGGTGTACTGGGCCGGCGGTAACCCATTCCATCATCATCAGGATCTGAATCGTCTGCTCGAGGCGTGGCGCAAGCCGGACACGGTTGTGGTCCATGAGTGGTGCTGGAACCCACTCGCCAAGATGGCCGACATCGTGTTGCCATGTACGACGTCGCTGGAGCGCAACGATCTGGGTCTGTCACCTCGCGATCCCTACCTGATCCACATGCAACAGGCGGTCGCACCGGTCGCCGGAAGTCGCAACGATTACGATATTTTTCGTGGCATCGCCGCGGAACTTGGCGTCGAAGACGCATTCAGCGAAGGACGCGACGAGAACGCCTGGTTGCGTTGGCTCTACGCAAAGACCATGGACTCGACGGCGCGCCGCGGCCATCAGTTGCCCGACTACGACAGCCTGCGTGAGCAAGGCTGGTTCAAACTCGACGCCCCAGCCGAACCCACTGTGATGCTGAGCGCGTTTCGAGCTGATCCAATGGCCGATCCCTTGAAAACGCCAAGCGGCAAGATTGAATTATTTTCCGCGACCGTCGCCGGTTTTAACTACGATGATTGCCCGGGGCATGCTGCTTGGTTTGAACCACTCGAGTGGTTAGGCAAACACGATTCGCCCTACCCGCTCCACTTAATCTCAAATCAGCCTGCGACCAAACTGCATTCTCAGCTCGATCACGGCAGCCACAGTCGGGCAAGCAAAATTAACGGGCGCGAACCACTGACCATGCATCCCGACGATGCGGCTGTGCGCAAGATCGGAATGGGCGACGTGGTTAAAGTTTTCAATGCGCGCGGCATGTGCTTCGCCGCCGTCATTCTCAGCGACCGAGTGCGTCGCGGGGTCGTACAACTCAGCACCGGCGCCTGGTTCGATCCGCAAACGCCGGGCGAAATTGGCAGCGCCTGCAAACACGGCAACCCGAATGTATTAACCCCCGACGTCGGCACCTCCCGCCTCGCGCAAGGGCCGATAGCTCATTCGTGCCTGGTCGAAGTTTCAGGGGCGGGCGACGAGCTGCCGCCCGTGACTGCGTTCGAGGCTCCGCAGATAATCAAGCGAAAAAACGAAGCGACATAGGCACGCGCGGTTGCGGCAGATTACGCCACCGCTCTTTCACGCGCGTGCTACACAAACCCGTTATCTCCCCTGATTAGGCCCGCTCACGTTGCGCGCAGGTTAAACGAGACTGAGATGCGGTCTTCGTCGGTGAGATTCGGGGTTACCCAGTGTTTCAGCCAACTCGGGAAGAACAGGATCTTGCCCTGGGTCGGCTTCACGCTGAACGTATCATCGGTGAGGGGAGTACGTCCCGGCAACTGAAAAAAGCACGGCCAATGATTCGTCGGCGTACCCTCGCGGGCATCGAAGAACTGGATCTGACCCTGATCTTCCGAACTCACATTGAGATAGGCCACGCCCGACAGTAACGAATTGGGATGGGTGTGCACCGCGTTGAAATTATTTCGGCGGTTGATGTTTGCCCAGATGTGGCCGTTGTTGAATTTAAATTCCGGAGCATACTCCGCCGCGACCTGATTGCTCAGACGCAGGATGTGCTCCATTAGCCAACCAAACTCGGGGTGTACGTAAATTTCGTCGTCGCTCTGCCAGCCGCCGAAATTCGTCTTTGCAACGCCTTTGCTTGCGCGTTCCAATTCGTAAATCTTGCTCAACATCCGCTCTCGATGGTCGACCCAGTCCCGCATTGCGACTGAAAGATCGTCCTCCCACAACGGCGTGTAAAAAAGCTTAGTTTCATGCATCGACCTGCACCCGCTTTGATCTTCAAAGCATTATAGAGTGCAGACCATAGCTGGCGACAACGCCCCTGCGCTAATTGGCCCGGGCGGTCGGGAGAACGCGTTGACAGATTAAGGTGATGCCACCGCGACGACTCCGCCATGCAGGAGCCGCAGTGTGTCCGCCTGCGATGTGAGGCTGAAAGCCCCTATAAGCATTCGCCCAGGGGCACGACAGCTAAGGGCGAGGTCCGCGCGGTACAGCTAACGACGCTAGGCCCTCAACGCTACTCACAGCACTTTCTTTAACGCTTTAGCGAAAGACTCGACACTGCGTTCAACATTGTGCAGCTTGTCGAGACCAAACAATCCAAGCCTGAAAGTCTGAAAATTCTCCGGTTCATCGCATTGCAGCGGTACACCCGCAGCGATCTGCAATCCCTGCTCGGCGAATTTTTTACCCGTTTTGATGTCCGGGTCCGCGGTGTAGGACACCACGACCCCCGGGGCCTCGAAACCAGCCGCCGCAACACTTTGAATACCATTCTCGGCGAGTAGCGCGCGCACGCGGTTACCGAGTTCAAACTGCTCTTCGCGAACTTTCTCGAAGCCGTAGGCTTCAGTTTCTTTCATCACATCGCGAAAGGAAGTCAACGAATCGGTTGGCATGGTCGCGTGGTAAGCGTGCGCACCTCCGACATAGGCCTGCATAATGTCGTGCCATTTACGCAAATCGCACGCAAAGCTGGTGCTGGTCGTGTTGGCGAGTACCGCGAGCGCTGCATCGCTCAACATCACCAATGCGCAGCAAGGTGGCGCGCTCCAGCCTTTCTGCGGAGCGCTGATCAACACATCAATGCCGACCGCCTTCATGTCAACCCAGATGGTTCCCGATGCGATGCAGTCGAGCACCAACAACCCGCCGTGAGCATGAACAGCTGCTGCGACTTGGCTGAGATAGTCGTCGGGCAGCATCATGCCGGACGAAGTTTCCACATGCGGCGCGAAAACGATATCGGGCTTCTCGGCCTGGATTGTCGCGACCACTTCATCGATGGGCGCCGGCACAAACGGCGCCTGATCGCCGGCATGCGTCTGGCGCGCTTTCAGAACGGTTGCGGACGCGGGGATGTCGCCCATCTCGAAAATCTGCGACCAACGAAAACTGAACCAGCCATTGCGGATCACCAGTGCCTTCTTACCGCTGGCGAACTGGCGTGCCACGGCCTCCATGCCAAACGTACCGCTCCCGGGAACTACTGCCACGCTGTCCGCGTTATAGACACTCGTGAGCGTGGTCGATATATCACGCATGACGTTCTGGAAAACGCCGGACATGTGATTCACCGCGCGATCGGTGTAAACGACGGAATACTCGAGCAGCCCGTCAGGGTCGACGTCTGGCAATAGTCCTGGCATCAGGGTCTCCATGTTGAATTGGCAAGGCGCGCAATTATGCCGTGTCGGGACGCATTGCGCGATTGCCGCGGGCTGTCAGCCTGCCTGACCGACTACTTGCCTTTCAGTGGCGAAGCGGTTCTCATGAATTATCGCTCTGTGTCCGGTACTTGGAGCCGTGCGCGCGCTGAATTGAGCGCCTGCCGAATGGCATCGCGCAGAGCCGCATGAGTGCCAGAAACTAAGGCGTGTAGCGAAGCTACCGCGCGTACTGCAGCGTTATTTCCGCAGCCTGCTAAAGGAGAATCAGAATGAGTGACACATTAGCCCCCATTGCGACCGAAGTGATCTACGAAGACGATCGGGTGCGCGTCTGGAATCAGGTTGTGCCGGCCGGTGGACGTATCGAAAAGCATCGCCATGACCATGATTATTTTCTGGTCAATATCAGCGGTACGGGACCGATTGCAGTAGATTTTCACAACGGCACGGGCGGTAGCCTCGGAGAAAAAATCAGCTTTGTACCGACACCGGGTACCGTTGATCAGGTGCCCAAGGGTCATATCGAAACGGCACACAACGAAGGGGACGAGTACCGCGCTATTCTGGTCGAACTGAAAAACGCCTGAAGGGATTCAGGCATCCCACCGGAAGGCCGATACCCTGACACCGAGCATGTGCTCGTTAAAGACGTTTTGACCACGCAGGCCTAACTGCGCGGCAGCCGCAAAGCACACGTGCAGAGGCAGTAAATGTTCCTCGCGCGGATGGCAGTAGCGCCCCTCGGGAGCGGTCGCCCATGTGCGCAGATGCACGCGGCTCTCGGCCGGGGCAATCGCATCGCCGACGATTCGTTCATTCAGCCAACTGTCGAAGACTTCGCTGCGCGATAAACCGTCGTCGCTGGCGCCGCCCATCAGGGTACGCATGTTGTGGAACGACATCCCTGATCCAACAATTAAAACCCCTTGTTGACTCAATTCGGCGATAGCCTCACCCATCGCCAACACGGTCTCGGGGCGCAGATCATCGACCAGTGACAACTGCACAACTGGGATATCGGCCTGCGGATACATGAGCATCAGCGGCACGAAGGTGCCATGGTCGAAACCGCGCTCACTGTCCATCGCAGCAGCGAGCCCGTGGCGCTCAAGTAAGGCAACAATCTGGTGCGCCAGTTCCGGGTCGCCCGGAGCCGGATAAGTGTACTGGTAGGTTTCGGGCGGAAAGCCACCGTAGTCGAAAATCATACCCGGTTCAGTGGCGCTCGAGACAGTTGGTAGTGCCGCTTCCCAATGCGCGGAGATCATGACGATCGCTCTCGGGCGCTCGATGTCCGCGCAAACATTACGTAAGAAACGGATCAGCCGGGCATGGCTCGCGTCGCCGAGTAGCGGCAGCGGACCGCCGCCGTGAGGAATGTACAAAATGGGCGTCTGGGGCAGGTGCACGGTGATCGAATTCTTCGCTGATGGTGACCGAGAGGCGCTTAGGATTTCGGCTCGTGACGTGGGCCAGTCGGCGAGAAAATCCACACCCCAGCCGTTGCGCGATTCAGACTATCGCTTTGCACGCGCTGCGGACGACTCTCATCCAGGGTCTTCAGGATGTCTTTCGGATCTTCCGCTTCAGCCTCATAGAATGCGAGATAGGGTAAGGGACATTTCTTTCCGACTTCATCGGTCAGCTCGAAACGTTGTGCGCTGCTCCAGCCAGTACTCTCGAGCACCTCGTCGAGATGCAGGTTCTCGTAGTAATCGTTGTATTCATCTTCGCGGCCTTCGACCGGTTCCGTCAGGACGACGACAAGGTGTTTCATATTGGTTGCTCCATGATGGGCTGGGAAACTGAATTGAGATTGAGCTGAGCCGAGCCGAGCGCCAAACGGGGCGCCGCTAATTTGCGTATCCGAGAGTCACTCAACTGGGCGGCGCGACAGCCCAGTACTGAACTTTCGGTGCGCTGCTTCCTGCAGCTGCATCAAGATTGTATTTTTTCGCGTACGCAGCTTTCACTGCAACGAGCGTGTCAGGGTCGGAAAAATCTTCGGCCCGCGCTGCGTAAATCTTGTTGTCGATCTGCAGGCGAATAGCAGGATTGTCTTCCATCCATCCCGGCCACCGCTTGGTGTGGGGTTCGCGGGCGCCAATGAACAACTTACCGTCGACCTGCGCGCACCAGATCGTGACTGAGTGCGGAATGAAATAGGGAGTTGCCACTTCCACGAAAATCTCGGGAAACTCATCCGTAAACGTCCAGTCAGCGGGTAGCCCAACGACTTCATCCCCGCGCAACCATTGTCCCGGCGTTTGATTGCTGGGCTGGCAGGCACCCAACAGGCACGTCAGCAAAGTAAGCGCGAGCGCTCTGTAGCAAAGCCCTGGCCGATGGCTAGAGCGGCCCTTCTGAACGATGGGAAGGTAATTCATAGCGCGCTCCATGGGCGAGGTTATGACCACACTATAGCGCAGCATGAGCGTCTGTCCCGGTCTCATTGGACATCGCGCGCATGCCGCTACAATGGCGCATCACCCTGTAGTCGTTTAAGGAGAACTGCCTGATGGATAACCCGATGACTCTCGAGAACCGTGTAATTGTGATCACCGGCGCTGCGCAAGGTATTGGACGTGGAGTCGCGACCACTGCGGCGGCGCTTGGCGCACGTCTGGTGTTGCTCGATATCAACGGCGACGGTGTTAAGGAAACTGCGGACATGCTCGGCGGCAAGGTCGACACCTACGTTGGCAGCGTCGCAGACGCCGGCTTTGTACAACAGACGGTAGACGACGTCATCGCCAAGCACGGCGTTATCAATGGCCTGTTCAACAACGCCGGTATAATTCGTACCGCTATGATCCACAAAATGTCGATCGCCGATTGGCAGGCGGTAATCGATGTGAACCTGACCGGCGTTTTCCAGTGCCTGCAGGCGGTGGGTCGGCACATGATCGAGCGCAGCAAAGAAGGCGACGCCTCACCAAGCCGGATTGTTAACGTGTCTTCGATAGCCGGACGGCGCGGCACGATTGGCCAGATCAATTACGGCGCTGCAAAATCTGGCGTACTTGGCATCACCATGAGTGCGGCGCGCGAATGGGCGCGATTTGGTGTGTGTGTGAATAGTGTTTGCTTCGGTGCGGTTGAAACGCCGATGACAGAAGTGATCCGCAGTCCTAAATTTATTGACCGCACGATGGCGTCCATTCCGATGGGCCGTATCGCCGAGCCCAGTGAAGTTGCCGGACCGTGCTGCTTTTTGCTATCTGACACGGCGAGCTACATTACCGGGCAGCATCTGAATATAGACGGCGGATCGCAGATCGGCTTCTAGCAGGGCGTTGAAAAACTACTGCGGCGCCCATCTGCGGCGTC
>DBBP01000001.1 GCA_002292285.1 Proteobacteria bacterium UBA981 | reverse complement strand
CATTTACATTGTGAATCCAAGCCACCTAACAAGGCGCTCGAGTCCGACGCTTGACCGCTCCTTCTCTTCCCTGCCGCTCCGTTCGGTCGCCGTCAAGCGCGGCTCAGCTTTGCGTTAGGCGCAGCTAGGGGTGATTCTCAGACGGTTGTGAACGATACAAGATCGGCTACCGTGCCGCCGCAGCTATTCGCGTGGTTGAGGGGTTTTGTCGATGAGGGTGAGCGAGCGCGGAAACATACGCGCGTCGGAGGCTATATTTTGTTAGTCGCTGTGCGCGCGAGTTTGCGACAACCGTTCTTGGCTTACTGTGGGCCCTGCATCCTTGGAGTGGTCTCGCCGGCTGTTCGCCGTCAGTCCGGGACTACGTGCACTGACCGGCACAAAATGAGTCTTCGATGGCATCCGATTGCATGCGCATGATGCCTTCGGAAAATAACGGGATGCCATAGCGGACGTCGCCGTCGCTTTCCAGCGCCGTGACGCACGCATTGCCGAAGCTACCGGCAGCTTGTGGGCCGAAATTTTCCGGTTCCAGGGCCGTTGGCGCGAAACTGATCATCCGCGAAATCAAACGATCTACTAATGGCACGATCAATTCATAACAAAAACCAATATTGACCTTAATCAAATTGGCATCGTGGATAGATTGTTCGGACGTGCCTTTCACTTCAGCACTGCGGTACATCAGATTATCGTTAGGGATAGTCCCGTCAGGGCCGTGGTCTGCGAAGGAATCCGCGCTCGGGTTTACCAGCGTGATGCGCACCAGGCCATCGGTGATCATGTCCCGAACGCGCTGGCGCGCGCAGCGAACCTGGTCGAGATTAAATGGTTTGTCTGTCGCGCGGTCGTCCGCAAGATCAGCGACTGACCGACCCGGGTCAAAGGTAAACGTGGCCGAACAGACGCCGCCGGTATCGATGACATAGGGTGAGGTATAAAGTGCGGCCATCGCGCGCGCAAAGCCCAATTCCATAGCCCACATGCGAGCGTTGTTAATCGATCCACTACGCGCAGTCTCGAAAGCGGCGTAGTTGAGTGTGATCTTGGCGTGATAAATAAGCGCAAACTGCAGCGTGCCGAGGATCAACAGCATCAGCACCATAGCCACAATCGTGAACTCGGTCATCGCCTGGCCGCGTGAACGCTTAATGCTCATGCGCTGGAGCAACGACTGGATCGACGTATGGGGCAGGCGCCGAGGCATGGTCTGAACCGGGATCATGCACAGCATTTATCTGGGGCGTTGTCTGGCCGTCGGATTCCGCGCTTGACGCCGTATCGCCGTCATCAGCCATCAAGTTGGCGGGCGATGGAGACTGGTTTGCGGCTTCGTCGTGTTGCTTGCCGTTCGCAGGGTCTGATTCCAAGGCCGTCTCGACGACCGTGTCCGGTAGTGATGGCGGTTCTGCTTCCGGCCGGCGATTGTCGGTGTTATCAACATTACTGATTTGTTCTTGCGCATTGGGCTCCGGCCCAGATGCGAACTTGCTTGCTGTTTGCGGCGGTACTGAGGTTGCGTCTACGCTCGTTTGCGCAGAGGTTGCATCGCTACCGATGATTGCCATGATTTGTGCGTAGGCCTGCTCACCCTGAATCGCCATTGGGTGATTCTCATCGACGTTCAGATTCATGTTGATGAAGCTGTTCGCGGCCTGGCGGAGCTGCACAAGGCCCATGTTGAACCAAACCTTGGCATTGGATGGATCACGGATTGCGGCTTCCCGGTACGCGGCGACTGCAGGGTCGGGGCGGGCGGTGCGAGCATAGATGTTGCCAAGTCGAAACCAATTCGCGGCGTCCTGCGGGATCCCCCGCACCAGTGCCAGGTAATGAGGTTCTGCGGCCCGCCACTCACCCGAAGCGTAGGCCTCCCGACCCGCTTCCGACGCGACACTGAGGTTTACTTTTTGGTCGGGTTTATCCGGCTTCGTTGACGACGAGCTGCAGGCACCAAGCAGAAGACATGCCAGCAACAAGAAAGCGCCCTGGCGCTGTCGCCCCGTGCCCACAGCACGGCCCACACGATCAAGTGAGCCGACGCCGACAGAGGTATTCTCGATGCGCCAATCTTCGGCCGGTGACGATTCAGCCGGCTTGATGCCCGTCACTACCATCGTTGGCCACGCACCGAAATCATCCGGTGTTCCGGTACAGCCACGGCACACGCTTAACGACTCCACCAGCTTTAGAGGATGATCGGCCAAGCCATACCGATCGATTTCAGGCAGCGCGACTTGCCCTTCCAGCGCGAGGCGATCACATCGTGCCCTCGGCCATGAACTTCATCACAATCGGAAACGCGAGAACGATAAACGTGACCGGGAATATGAACAAAATCAAGGGGCCGACCAATTTGATCGGTGCCTCCATGGCGAGCTTCTCAGCGCGCTGAAAACGCTCGTTGCGACGCTGATCGGCCTGTACACGAAGGACCATGGCAAGACTCGCCCCCATGCGTTCGGCCTGCACAACAGCGCCGACAAAACTGGTTACTTCCGTGACGTCCAGACGGTCGGACATGCGACGCAGTGCATCAGCGCGCGTCAAGCCAGCGCGCAAGTCGCGCAAAACGATGGCGAACTCGTTACGTAGTGGCCCCGGAGGGGCCTTCTCCATCGCTTGTCCAAGCGCGCCAGACAGATTGAGACCTGCCTCCACACACATGGTGATGAAGTCCAGATATATCGGCATGCTGCGCACAACCGCGATTGTGCGCCGCTTACGTGTGTCTGAGAGCCACACGTTCGGGAACATAAAACCCAGCAAGGGCGCGACGATAATAGCCAGTGGAAACGATTGGCCGAGCGACAGAAGGCAAAACCAGACAATTAACGGCAGCAGAATTGCGACAAATATCTGGAGCGCGACGAACTGCTCTGCGGTCAGCAGATAACTCACCCCCGTGCGCTGCAAGCGGCGTTCGGTTTGCTCCATGAAATCGTAGGGCAGGAACGCGCAGCCGTAGTTAGCGATGATCTGGACAAATGGCCAGACCAACTTGAGCAACGGCGGTAACGGATCCATATAGGACCGATCGTCTTCTTCGATTAGCGTGTTCAGCCAAAACACCAGGAGCAAAAATGACGCCCCGCTCAGGCCCCACAACGCCATGATTAGCCAGGGCAGCGGTCCATTCAGTGTTACGTTCATCGGCAGCTCCTGATGCTCGTCACACGTCGATGGATGTGATTTTACGAATCATGATGTAGCCGAGAAACTCCATGACGATGATGGCCGTAAGCACCAGGTAACCCATTGGCGTCGTCCACAACTTGCTCATCGCTTCTGGCTCAAGAAAATTCAACAGCACGCCAAGCAATACGGGTAGCCCGGTCATGACAATACCCTGCAGTCGCCCTTGCGCGGTGAGGCTTTCAATCTTGCCCTCCATGCCGGCTTTTCGGCGCAGCGTGTCGGCTAGTGACTCCACCGTTTCCGCAAGATTTCCGCCGACTTCACGATTGATTTTCAGCGCCGTGGTCAACATCATGAAATCTTGCATGGGGATGCGCTTCTCCATGTTCTCGAGGGAAACTTCAAAGTCCACACCGAGGCGCTGCTCCTGGGTCAGGATCTCGAACTCCTGGCTAATAGGAGGTGGTTGCTCGTTCACCAGATTGTCGAGTGCGATGTTAAGGCTTGCACCAGCCTGCAATGAGCCACTTACCATCAATAACGCGTCCGGTAGTTGCTCTTCAATGCGCGCCAGACGTTTCGCGCGCATGCGTCGATAAAAAATTGCCGGTAGCACCAACAACAGAATGAAAACGCCGATGGTTGCGATCCAATCTCGCACCAAAATCCACACCAGCAACGGAATCACGCCAAGGGCAATTAAATTGATACGGAATAGCTGGTTGGGATCGACGAACATGAACATATCGGCCATGTTCGAAGACGCTGAAGACGTAAAATCTGCCCGGTAGGCAGAGAGCTTGCTTTGCGCTTTGACGGATATGATTACCCACGCGAATGTCGCCGCGACGAAAATCGCCAGCAGCGCCGCAGGCAGCGCAAACGTCGCAACAATGGCGTAGAAGGTACCTAGCATCAGCGTCCAAAAATGCTCATATCAACCTGCAGTCCGCGCTGGCGCAAATCCTCGTAGAATTCAGGCACACGACCCGTTGCCTTGAATTCGCCAACCACACGACCTTTGTCGTTAAAGCCCGTCTGGTTGTATACGAAAATATCCTGCATCTGGATGGTGCCGCCTTCCACACCGGTAATTTCAGTAATATTAATGACGCGCCGTGAACCATCGGAGAAACGAGTTTGCTGAACGACCATATCGACCGCTGAAGCAACCTGCTCCCGGATAGCCTGTACCGGCAAATCCATTCCCGACATCATGACCATCACTTCCAATCGCGAAATCAAATCCCGGGGCGTATTGGCATGGGCTGTCGTGAGCGACCCGTCATGGCCTGTATTCATGGCCTGGAGCATATCCAACGCTTCACCACCACGGCACTCGCCGACCACGATTCTGTCCGGACGCATACGTAAACAGTTTTTTACCAGATCCCGAATCGTCACCTGGCCCTTACCCTCGAGATTCGGCGGGCGCGCCTCGAGGCTCACTAAATGCGGTTGCGCCAGCTTGAGCTCAGCAGCATCCTCAACGGTGACGATGCGCTCGTCCGGGGGAATGAAGTTCGACAGCACGTTCAGCAAGGTGGTTTTACCGGAGCCGGTGCCCCCTGAAATAACGATATTACGGCGCTGCTCTACAGCGACTTTTAGGAATGCCACCATCGGCTCATCGATCGCGCCAAAACCGACCAAATCCCGGTCAGTCAATTTGTTCTTGGCGAACTTTCTGATTGTGACGCACGGACCTCGCAATGCGAGCGGCGGAATAATTGCGTTTACCCGCGAACCATCCTTCAGACGCGCATCAACCATGGGGGAACTTTCGTCGATTCGCCGACCCAGCGGAGACACGATGCGCTCGATTGCGGACATCACCGCGTCGTCGCTCGAAAACGTCACGTCGGATTGAGTCAAACGTCCATCACGCTCCACGTAGATGTCGTCGAACTTGTTCACCATGATCTCACTGACGCTTTCATCCTCGAGTAGCTCTTCAAGCGGACCGAGACCAACGGCCTCGTCGAGAACTTGTTTAGCCAATTTCACACGGTCAACGTCTTGAGGAATTTTCACACCCAGTTCGGTGATAATTTCCTCGATCAATCCCTGCACGTGCTTGCGCAGCAAATCTTCGGTCATGGAACTGATGTCGGTTCGTCGCAAGTCCATTGCGGCCAACAAATCTTCGTGTACCCGATTGCGCCACTTGAACTTATCTTTGTGGCGCAAATCGATCAGAGTTTTCGACAGCTCGTCGGAATCCTCGATAGCGGCATGCCGGGGCACGCCAATAACGGTGCGCATATCTTCTTCATCGTCGTCATCCGCCGCGCCAGGCCGCACAGTGGCTGGATCACTCTCACGTTTCTTCATTTCACCGACCTGCAGGTAGTAGCCGGCGATATGAATCTTGTCTGCGGTGTGCAGTGGCCCGTGATGGGTGACGGCTTCGCCGTTCACTTCGACGACTGCTTTTTGACCTGTACGTTCAACAAACAGGCCTTCCGAAGTGCGTATAATTTCCGCGTGCTGCGGCGCAATTTTCCAGCCACGCAGCTGGATCAGATTACTGCGGGACTTCCCGATACTGCAGGTGTCGACCGGACATTCAACAGTCGTAAGGGTGTCACCTTTACTGTTCTTGACGATTACGCTAAACATCTTGTTTGCACTACCTGACTTCGGTTCCGCAATAACTACATCGGCAAATCACAGCGTGATTGCCATCGCTCATGGCAATTAGTCGATCAATTTAAAGGTCGAATTACGCATCGATTCCACGAAATCGCTGGTGCGCTTCTCTGCCCCGGCTACGGCATCAAGGTTTTGTTGATGCCCGGCGTCATATACCACCGGTGTCACGAAAATGACCAAGTCGGTCTTCGAGTCCCGATATGCGCGTGAGCGAAACAGCGCACCCAGGACCGGGATGGCTCCCAGCCCTTTGAGGGCAGTGGTATCACGGCCAAGCTCTCGGTCGACCAACCCTGACATTACTAGCGTTTCACCAGATTCAATCAAGATATCTGCGGTCGTTCTGCGCGTCAAAAAGCCGGGCGTGTTGCCCACCGAAACGGACTGGTCAACGGCGCTGATCTCAGTCTCGACGCTCGCGCGAATATTATTGTGGCGGTCAACTTCGGGTTTGATATTGAGCAAGATACCGAACTGCTTAAATTCTATTGCAGCGCTGGTTGGTGTCACGATTTCAATCGGCACTTCTCCGCCAGCGAGAAAACTTGCCTCGCCACCACTACGCGCGACCAGGCGCGGTTCAGCGAGAATCAAAGCCTCGCCTGAACTCACTGCCAAATTGATCCTCGAGGTGATCTCGGTCGCAATACCGAAGTAACCGAACGACGAATCCGCCGTCCCCGGGGCGACCCCGGCGAGTTGAGAGGGCGAATTCGGGGAGAGCAAAATGCCGTTGCCGGCGATTCGCGATGCGCCAAATTCTTCGCCTCCGGCAAACGCGGCTGAAGGGCCGGCGAAATTCGAGCTCCAGTTGATGCCGAGATTGTCTGCTGCGCTTTTATTGAATTCGGTAATCTTGATATGCATCAGGACCATCTTGTCGTCGGGCAGCTCGGTTTCTTCCTTGCGGGTGAGATCCATAATCTCGCTGTACTGGCCCTGGACGGTCGTGACAATCTCCGCGTATCCGTTGTCGATGGTGCCGGTCAGTACGAAATGATTGCCTACCATACGAATATTGATATCCGGGATATGCCCGAGCATTTCATTCACTTCGGCAAACCGACTGGACTCAGTCAGGTCGAAAATTTCCGGGTAGGCCGTCTTGACGGCAGTTACGAGCGTGGAATACGCACTGTCATACTGTCCTGAGAGAACAATTTTGTCGCCGATAACCGTTGTTTCGACGCCAGCTACGTGCGCGAGCAACTCGTCCACATGCCCTTGCTTCTGACGCAGCACTGCACTGTTCACGGCCATCGCGTAATCAGCCGCTTCGACGGTAAACTCGATGTTGCTTTCCTGGCCGTTGCGTAACCATAAATGCATGGTCGTAACGCCCGGCGCTTCACCAAAAACCAGCAACTGACCGTTCTTCAGCAATGAGGACGAGATGATGGCCGTTTGCCCGACTGCAACGCGGTCGATATCTCCAGGCCGCAGGATGCGCATCTCACCAACCTTAAGATTGATTGCGCTGACGGCACCGACGAGCCCGGCAGCGAGCACCACAAAGAGCAATAGCTGCAGGCCCATGCGCTGGCTATTGGCCCAGATTGATGGCCTCAAAATCGGCATCATGTGTGCGTCCTCTGTCATCTGTTTAGACTTTCGCTTTAATCGAGTATTGGCATGCGGCTAACGCGCGCAGCGCCGTCAACACTGTTGCCGCCAGTAATGAGTTGCACACCGGCACCGCCACCCACTGCCTGAGGATTCGATACCGTAGCAGTCGAACCGCCGGGCAATGTCGGTGCGGGCGTGAGCGCCTCGCTGGTCCCGGCATTCTCCGGTGTCCGCGGAGTAACGGAATAAACGCCGGCTTTGGACGCGCCATCCTGAGCAGTGGTCGTCAAGGTCACCAGCACCAGGATCGTGCCGGCAAAATATCGAAGGCAGCGACTTGTGACGGGCATCTAATCAGTCCGTCGCCTTTAGAGTCGTTGATTTCGCTACGCCGTCGGTACTCGCACCACCGATGATCATATCGACTCGACGGCTCCCTCCCGCAATCGGCGTATTAGCTGCGACCGCAGCAACGGCAGCCGCGTCGAGCACCTTGCCGCTGGCATCGACAACCTCGCCATTCTCATTGACGCTCAGGCCGGCCGCTTCGAGCTGCGCTTTGCTCAATAAGCCATTTGCCGTCATGACCAGCGTATCGGCATCGATCACATTGCCATCCTTGTCGACTATTTCGCCGTTCTCGTTCACACGCAGCCCGGCTGCGGCGAGTTCTGCCTGATTGATGACGTTGCCATTGGCATCGGTAATGAGCGTGCCCGGGTCGACTACATTGCCATCGGCATCAACGATGTCACCGTTGGCGTTGACGCTTAATCCGGCGGCCGCGAGTTGCTCGGTCGTCAATACATCACCGTTGGCGGACACCACCAGGCTATTGGGGTCAACAACGTTGCCGTTGGCATCGACTATGTCGCCGTTCGCATTGATGCTGAGTCCGGCGGCAGCGAGCGTCTCTGCGGTCAGGATCTTGCCATCCGCGGTTTTTATCAGTGTCGAGGTATCGACTACGCGTCCGGAGCTATCAACGATTTCGCCATTGGCGTTGACGCTGAGCCCTGACGCCGCCAGCTGTTGTTTCGTCATCACCTCGCCATTGGCACCAACAACAACGTCGGCTGCGCTGACGACATTGCCGTCGGCATCGACTATCTGGCCGCTCGCATTGACTGTCATGCCAGCTGCGGCGAGCGCTTTCTTACTCATCACGCGTCCGTCAGCGGTGACCATGAGATCGGCTGGGTCGACAACATTGCCGTCCTTATCGACCAATTGCCCGTCCGCGTTGACCGTCAGGCCAGCCGCGGCAAGCTGCTCAGCGCTCATGAGGGTCTTGCCGTCGGCATCGACCAGATTCCCACGATCGTCGACTCCGGCAGCAGCGCTCACCCGGCCGCGCTGGCCCTCAGCAGCCTGCGCCATCTCAAAAGCGTTAGTGAATAAGTTTTGTGCGGACACCGTCGAGAAAGCGGCGCTACCTTCGTCGTCACGATTACGCAAAATCATCAGGACGTCGCCCTTGTCCTGTGCGGCTGTGATCAGCGCTGCCTGGTGTGGCGTGACGTCGACTGTGATGTTTGTAAATTTGCGTTCACTACGGGGTTGCGGGTAATGCAAGTCGTCGAGTTGTTGGCGATACGGGTCACGACCGGTCGCCAGTACGCGAACATTCTGCAACACCGGCAAGATGACATCCTTCGGCAATGCGTTGGCTACGAGTTGTTCGATGTTGGCATCATCTGTACTCGCGCCGCGTGCTACTTCGAGCAGCGCTTCGGGGATGGAGTCAAGCAGGTCGGCGGGAATCGAGTCGATCAAATCGGCACTGATGAAACTTGCGTTTATGCCGGAGAAACCTAATGGCATATTGACGAAAAGATCGATTTTGTTACCCGGACGAACGAAGCCCCCAATGGAATTGATGTCATCGACCTGGACCGTCAGCGCGCGACGGCCAACCGCGATCGTGTCTGAAAAATCGACCGGAAAGCTGTCGTCTAGAAAGCTTTTCAGGAGCGGCTTGCCGGCTTTAACGTCGACTTCGATCGTACGGCCGAGGTACTTTTCGTATTCCGAGGCGCGTATCGCGTCGCCATGCGCGTAATCGCTTGGAATCTCACGTTGCGATAGCGCGTCCTGGCGAACTACCGAGCCCTTGCGCAGATCCTTACCGGCAACCAATACGGTTACCGGGCGCCCTTCCTTGCCCGCGTACTTTTGCATCAGTGCCGCTTCTTCGCTTTTCAGGTAAACGTAGGACAGTGCCGCCGCAACGAGCCCGAATACGATCGCGCCCATTAATAACGGAATGCCAAACGCGGTTTTAGTCTCGTCTACGCTCGCCATGCGACTCGTGTCCTCCACCTGTTCCGGCTCGAACGCCGACGATGTATTAGGTTATTCAGGTACCGGCCGTGGCCTCGCCATTCTCGTGGCGAGCGCAACGACTGGAGTAGTTCAAAATGGTGAAATCGCGTCTGTAGCCATCTGGACTGCCAGATCATCAAGATTTTCAAAATCACCGAGCAGATCTTTAACGTCGGTAAATTTCGAGTAGGCGTTGTTGAACGGTTCCAATGCGGCAGTAACGTTCTCTTGAACCGGGTCAAGGGTTAAGCGAACCAGCGTATCCTCGTCGACCTCAGGAGTAAGTCCAAGGCCTTCGATGTAATCACGGTATTCTGGCCCGGTCGAGAACTCTGGTAGCGCGGACATCGACAGAGAGTAGGAATACCCCCGGTACTTGTTCTTCATCACTGCGGCCAAATCCAGCAGCACGTCGCCGCCTGGCCCCATCAGCATCATGACGCCGAAAGACAAGATGACGAGATACTCGACCATGCCCTGGCCGGCCTGGCGCACGCGTCGCTGTGCAGTGAAGATGCTCAGAACTTTATCCACCAATTGTTACAGCAGGTCATGCTTGACGGAGTTTATCACTATACGTGAACCCTCGCGACTGCTTTGAATCGTGACAATGACCTGTTCACGCCCGCGTCGAAATCCAAGTGCATGTAGTTTGTTGTGCCCCATCGCCTGATCGATATCGACGCCCCATCCGGAATATTCGTTACGATAAAAATTCACGTTGCTGTCGATTGAAAATTCGTTTTCGACCATGGCAGTCTGTGCACCCTTGCCGGCGTCGTCACTGATGACATTGGACAACACCGTGCTGCCGTCCATGGCGGGTGGTTCAGGCGCCGCCGCGGGTCCGTCGCCAGGTTCAGGCAAGCGTCCGAGAGCCAGATAGCCGTACGACCCGGACTGGATGTGTTCCTGAACCTGCACGGTCATCACATAGCCATCCTCAACACGAGTGACCAGCCGCCACGGCGCAATGGCGGTGGGTTCGTAGGCGAAACCTGGGGCGTTTTTAACCGGCGGACGCTCCCACAGGTTTTTGTAAAATTCGACGATGTCGTCGACCGAGTCTTTGCTGATGAAGGCACGCACGGACATGTTACGACCCTGTACCATCATGTTCTCGGATACCACACTCACTTTGGCGTCGTCGGGAGCCGGAAAGTCTGGTGGTCGAGCAAAGGCAGGATCGGCGAGAAATAGCGACGCGACTAGCGCAACCACGACCAGCACGCTGCGCCGGGCAGTGTTGCTTCGCATCACAAATTGCATGGCGAATGTGACATCTGCGGATCCAGCGCTTGCACGTCGTCGTCCCAGATACAGCGCCCGCTGGCGTCGCACGCATGCGAGCCGAGACGCTCGTCCGGGTCTTCGTCGAGGACAGACAAGCGATCCGGATGGACTACATCACCATCAATATAACCGAGCCACAGGTGTCCTTCGGGGGCGGCTAGCGGTGACTTAATTAATGGATCAGGTGGCGTCGCTGGACCGCCCGGATCGCAGCGCGACAGTTCCGGCGCAATAAAGCTGACCAAATCCCATATTTCGCTAAGTCCGGGCAGATTGAGCAACTCGTTGACCAGGGTTGACGGCGTCGCGCCGCCAACCTGGAGATAGGTATGCGCTGTGCCGCCTGCGTTCCAGCCGTCAGCGAGCACACCAGCCTTGGCGTTGAAACCAAGTTCGTACGTGGAAACATCGCCACCGAGCTGATTGAGATCACCGCCGGCGCGCAAGCCAACACCACGATTGTAGACAGTCGCCAAGGCATCGAAATCGACATGCGTGTAACCGTTGGTGTTCATCGCCGAAAAACCAGGGCTGCCGGCAAACACCTCATCGGCGCCTTCCAGCGTGGACCCGTTGGACTGATTGTTTCGCGAATGCGAGGAAACCAGATTGATGATGGCCGATATCGCGTCGAAGCCGGCATCCATGACGTCCACAAGCGTATTCAACCAGGAACCGACGTCGACCCCGAACACGGTGATGGTCGGCGTGTCGTCGTCTGTTTCCGCCGTGTTGATACTCGTGCCACTAAAAAATGGCAAGCCGCGGTAATCTTTCCACAGCACATTGGAATAGTAAGTCTGCGTGTGATCCTCAAATTTGATGGGTCGAATAGCGCCGAAAGCGCCCTCGTCAGTATCCACAGCCTCATAACGGCCGACAGTGCTCATGGTGCGGACGTAGGATTCGTGCTGGGTCACAGCGAGCGATTTCTCAGGGATATAGAAACTCGCCTCACCCGTATTGAAGTTCTCGAGGATGTCGCGCTGGCCAGTGTCCGCGTACCACGCCGTATATTCCCAAGCCTGGTAGCGCGCCGCCTGAATTGCCGCATGCTTGAAATCGATGTACTTGCCGAGCATCGGTATAAATACAAACAACGGCATCAGCACGAATGCAGCGCTGATCAAAAACTCCGTCATGGCCTGACCGGTTTGTCGGGGGTGTCTGCTAGTCGAACTCATATCAGAACCCCAACGTCGCGCTCATCCAGGTCACTAGCCCGTCCAGGTCCGGACCGAAGGAAATGCCCTGCGCGAGCTCGCCGTGTTGAAGCAACAACGCGATCACCCGATCGGCATGGCTTGTTTCAATCAAATGGGCTTGCCAATAAGGGTTAAATGCACTGCCGTGCTCGACGTAGCCATCTCCGCGTGCGAAGTAGGTGATGTCCAATGGCCGGTCGAAATAGACTTCCGATTTTGCCACCGCCGACAACGAGTCCCACGCAAACGATTCGTCGAGCTGGAAGCGGTCGACCGGGCGATTACCCGGCGCAGTGTCGTAGTGCTCGTCATCGAAATCATCCTGATCGAGCGTCAGTGCCGCGATAAAAAATGGTCCACCGGTTTTGTAGAGCGGTTCTGCGCCCGTCGTGTCGAGGTAGCGCGGTAACCCGCCGTACGAGCTGCCGACATTCTGCGTCGCCATGGTGGGTAACGACGGTTGCCAATAGACGCCTGACGCGGGCAGACTCGGCGGGTAGTACCAACCCAGCAGACGCTGAGCGGCGTGACCGTAGGCGTCGTTCGGAATCGGCCCGGTCGGCGTATCAAATGGCAACGGTAAATCAACTTGCGTCGCCATATGCTGCGGTGCCGCAGTCAAAGCGTTCTTTTTCGTGCCGGTCGTTTTGCCGGTCCACGTGAATGCCGCGCCAAGGGGCGCCGAAGTCGGAAACGAACCGTCGTAAATCACGATGTCGGCGTCTTCGTCAACGTCGCCACATTCGGGCTCTTCATCCGGATCTTCTGGTTCACTGCAACCGGATCCCGACCCGCCGAAACTGACGCCGAGAAACATGCGTTCATTGGCGACAGTGAGATCGACATCTGCACTAATTAGATCAATCTTTCCTACGAAAGGAATTTTGATCCAGGCGTCGAAACCGCCGCCGCCACGAAATCCCAGATCGAAGTTAGTTGAATCCGCGCTCGACCAGGAAAAAAGGTCACCGGCAGCTTTGTCTTTGTCGGTCCCCGCAATCGGGATGGTCGCGCGTATCTCACTACCGCCTTCGCGCAACATACGAATGCGCAATTGCAAATAAAAATCGAGACTTGCGCCGATCACGCCGAAGTCGGCGCTAGCCCCTATCGCGAAGCCCAGCCAGCCATCACCGAGGCTCTGTCCGGCAGAGTCAGTGAGATCTGAATTGTCATAAACGCCAAACTCGCCGTACCCACTTAGCGGTCCGACGCCGAAACTCACGCGCTCGGGCGCCGGCAGCAGGCCGGCATCACGCATCATGCTGAAAAAATTAATGATCCAGCCGCGCCCGGTCAGGTCTTCGTCCTCGTGATACGGAGGATTGTGGTGCCCCTTGGTAAACGGGTCGCCGGAGTTATAAATCAGCGAAGAAAGACGCCCGTAACCGTAAGTGTCTGAATCCGCAGCGTCCGCGTCGTCCGGATCGGAATT
This sequence comes from Proteobacteria bacterium UBA981, assembly GCA_002292285.1. GTDB lineage: Bacteria > Pseudomonadota > Gammaproteobacteria > UBA981. The sequence goes on along the minus strand of DBBP01000001.1, from coordinate 28,110 downwards.
ATCGAGTTGGGAGATACTGGTTGCAGGGGCTGCGGGATTATAGGAACGGGTAAATTTTTCAGTCACCGGAACCGGCAAACCACCGTAGGTCGATAGATGTGCGAGCAGCATCAATACGCCGTAGCCGGACATATGCGCGCCATCGGGTGCGTTGGCCTTTATTGATTCATCGAGCAACCCCAGCGTGTTGACGATACTGGCGAGATGATAAATCTGCTGGGCAATGCCATAGCCCTTGTTGACGTTGTGATTCACTGCCGTCATGGCTTTGGCGTAGCCGCGCATGAGGGTGATAAAGAAACCGCCAGTGGTTTGAAAACCAGCTGCCAATGGGGTCAGCACGGTGTTTGAGATGCCGAGCGTCGGACCAGTCAGGTATTTGTTGTATTCGAGCAGAAAATCGCCGATGGATTTCCAGTGATAAGCCCACGACGCCATGCCAATCGCCTGCCCGATGGCGACTTCGTTGGCGACCATGGCGCGGTTTGTGTAGGCGGCGAAATTGAGGTCGCGTGCCTCAACGGTGGAGACACTGTAGGCGAGTGCGTCTGCGGCGTTCTGCATCTCCATTTTATCGGAGGTGAGCCGCCCGGTACGAAACAGAGACAACGCTGACACGACCAAAACGACGGCGAACAGGTAGGTCATCAATGCGGCCTGGCCGCGCTGATGCTTCGGAAGTTGCCGGTTAACACACCGCCGGCGGCGCAGATTATCCGCGTGACGGACGCTCACGTGTGAGAGATGTCCGTCACGCCGCTGGCAGGCGAAACCGGAAGATTACTCGGCCGTGTTCTGGGAAAAATCGGTCAACCCACGCTGCGCCGTTGATGCTTCGTCTTGCACATCTTCAAAATCTGCGGTGTTGGTCGTTCCCGCGAGTTCCGCAGTCATGATGCCCATCTGACCGCGAATCGTGTCGCCAAAAAAGCCGTAGATTGCGATGGCCGCAATCGCAATTAGCGCGACGATAATGATGTACTCCGTCATGCCCTGACCGAGCTGTTTGAGCTTTTGTTTCAACATCGTAGTTCTCCAAGTAGTTGTCGCGATACCAGACCGCCGTGAAATTTCATTTCAACACTGCCCGCGACCTTATACGAAACGAGTTGATTAGCCAACAACAAGATGGCGGCGTATTACCGTTATGCCGGTGAATTTGCTGCAATTTAGCTTTCCATATGCCGGTGAGATGGGTACGGTAATGTGAGCACCCAGTCTGGTCAAAAAGCGATGGTGCGCATATCCGAGCGCGCAGCTCCAGCACACTGATGGTGAACCCGATCGAGATTAGGCTTCAACGCGCTTGCGAACCGCTTAATCAACGTGCCCGCGAATACAGTTTCCGATTTCACCGACATACGAAAACCGCAACCAGCCGCAGCGCGTTACCGGCGCCATCCGGTGAGCGCGCAATGAAAACCTGCCCACGCGCACCGACATCCTGTCAATGCTGTAAACCGCATCATCCAAATCGTGCTCATTGTGCCGCAAGACGTTCCGCCGCCGCGTGTTGAAGACTTTGGCCCAGCAGCGGACATTGAGCGATAACCCTGTCGACGTCGGCGCGACTGAGTTCATATAACGCACATGCCGTAGTCGCGCGACAGGTAGCCGAGCGCGCCGCATCACTGAGCAAAGCCATCTCGCCGAAGAAGTCGCCGGCAAGAAGGGTTGCCAGTTGGCGCTCGCCATCTTCCGCGCCGCGCAAAACGCGAACGACCCCACGGGCGATGAAAAACATCGCACGACCCGCTTCGCCCTCACTGATAATCGTCTCGCCCGGCGCTACCGTGCGACTTTTCAAATGTTTGACTACGAGCGCAATATCCTTGGCCGTTAATTCACGGAAAAAAGAAACCTGGCGCACGAGTTCGACCGGATCGATCTCGAGCTCACGGTAGGTCAGCGTCCCGAACTCCCGAATGCGCCCCTCCAGTGATTCCAGCAGGCCATCTCCGAGTCCGTGAGGGACCAATCCGCTGTCGACCTGTCGCGCGATTTCGTCGTACTCAACGCGTAGGACTAGTCTCTCGGCGAGACGCCCCTGCATAGCCTTCACGAACTCGGGGAATTGCGCTGCCCAGTCGTCGAGTCGGGAGCGCGCCTCACTCCGGCGAGCGTCAAAAACCTGGCCTACCACCGACATAAATTCCGGTTCCAGTGTGCCTGCCGTTTCCATGTCTTCGAGTGACGCACCCACCCGGCGACAAGCCTGAAACTCTGCCCAGGTCCTAACGTATTCTTGCGCGACGCTGCGCGACTGCAATAGTTGTCCCAGGTGTCCGGGGACCCGCCGGTAAAGCTGCTGCCACCAAGCCTTTCCTGTTGCGCGCGACGAGGCGGCGAATGACGTTGCTTTCAATCCATGATGACGCAGCTGGTCGATGCGTTGCCGGGTTGCATGGTCAAGCGCTCGGTAGGCGTGTTCATCAATATGGTGCCGACTGAATAATTCGTAATAGGCAATGCGCTCGATCGCCAGGCAACGCATCCACAGATTACGCTGAGCCTGAACATCGCTGATCTCCTGATCATGTAGTGCAGCAATCCCGTTATGGATGGCGTCGATTTCAAGCTGCTGTTCGGCTTCCAGGCGCGCAGCAATCGGGGCCGAAAACAAACCACCGGAACCGAGTGCAGGGATTTGCCGGATGGCCTCTTGGATGGCCTCGACGCGCACTTCTTCGAGCGCCAACTGATCGGCGACAGCTGGCTTGTCCAGCCCGAACCAGCGCATCAGCGGTTCGATACTCAGACCTTGCACAACCAGTGTAAAAAGAACCGCGCCCATGACCACGGCAGTAAACGCTTCAGTCCAGGCGAAATCGCCGAGACTCAGCACGACCGCCAACGCAACTGCGCCACGCAGCCCACCCCAGAACATAACCGTCTGATAGCTGCGGCTAACTCGTTCCGCCCCTGGCAAGTGGCCAACTGCAGGCACCAGGGTGTAGATCACTAATACGCGCGATAGCAGCATGGCGGCAATCGCCACCAGCAGCACATCGGCGAACGCCAGCAAAGCCGTGAAATCGATCGCCAAGCCCACCAACAAAAATATGAGCGCGTTGGCGACAAAGGCAATGTAGGCCCAAAAATGTTCAATGTAGTCAGCGATGCCGGGAGAGATCTTGCTGCGTCCCCAACCGCCCATGGTCAGGCCAGCAGCGACCGTCGCCATGACGCCGCTGACATGGAAAAATTCTTCAGCGATGACGAACGACAAGTAGGCCAGTGTGGTCAGTATGGATATTTCGATAGCCTGGTTCTCGTGCACCGCACCGAGCACATAGCCGGCAATAAGCGCCAGCAACCAGCCGACGGCGATACCACCGAAAAAGACCAACGCGAACTGAATAACCGCGTTGCCTGCAGTCGCTGGAGTAAAGTAACCGGCGACTGCCACGCTTAACAGGATTTTGGCTGCAACAATCGCCGTGGCATCGTTGAACAGGCTCTCCCCTTCAACGAGTACAGTCAAACGTTGTGGTGCACCAAGCTGATGAAAAAGCGCGATGACGGCGACCGGATCGGTCGCCGAGAGAATCGCGCCGAGCACCATCGCGGCGGCGAATGGTACGTCTGTCAGATAGGCCACGAGGGTCGCGATCACGAATGTTGAGATCAACAAACCGGGCACGGCGAGAGTCAGTACCGGCAGCAAATTATCACGCAACTGGCGCGCATCAAGATGAAATGCGGACTCGAATATCAAACTCGGCAGAAACACATAAAAAATAATGTCCGGACTGATGTGGAAATCGACCAGGCGCGCTGCACCAAGCGGGAGATGGACTGAAAGTTGAGCGACCGCAATGCCTGCGAGTACCAGTGCAACGGTAAAGGGCAACCGTATGATTCGCGCCAACACGAGGATGGCGGAGGCCAGCAACAACAGCAACGAAAGTCCGGCTACGAGTTCGGCGACGTGGCTGGAATGCGCCATCGCAGCGAACTAGCTCTCAGACGACAGAAACGGTACGGTCATTCGGCTTGTGGCCCGGGTAGATCCGGCAAGACGTAGCTGCTCGCCGTATCGAGTGCGGTTTGAAACATTAAGCGGTGTGGGGTCGTTTCAATCTCGATGGCCTCATAAATGAAAGCAAATATCTCGTCCGCTTCGCTCAAAGTGACCGCTACCGTAACGATATCGATTTCATCGGCAATGGTGCTGCTGCGCTGGCTTGCACCGCGTCCGTGGGCAACGTTTATGCCCGTCAGCTCGTGCGCTTCGTACAGTCGGTCCGCAAGTTTGAGACCATCGCCGGCCGGCACAAAGCACGTAATCAACTTGGCCGGGTTGCCTAGCAGGGTCTTTTCTAACGACGCCACAGTCCTTACCCAGCGAGCTTGTCGCGCACGCTGCGCGGAATGAAGGTCGCGGCCTTTTCGACCGGCGTCACATACATGATCCCGGCACCTGGGATATCAAGGTTTCCCGCCAGGTACATGCTTTCGAATACGCGTTCTACCTGCTCCGAAGAAACCACAACATTAATCACTTCTTTCTCGACATTAACAGCGAACCCCAGTACGCCAAGACGTTCGCGCACGCCCATGCCTCGCGCATAGTTAACCGTTGCGCCCTGCGCACCTGCCGCCCGCGCCGCAGCAATGATCGTCTCGGCGGCATCACGCTGAACGATGCAGGTGATCAATTTCACATCGGTGAGGACGACCATCTCGCGTGTACTCATGCCACTGCTCCCTTACTGTCTGCAGGCATTTGGCTTAATAGCCGGGTACGCAACTGCGCCCGCCTTTGCACCCATAAACCGGTACTCAAAACTGCAATGATGGGGGAGATTGAAGCCATCGACAGAATGCCGAAACCTTCAACGGCAGAAACCGCCTGCCCGAAACCCAAACCCATCGCCAGTACCAGAGGCACGGTGACTGGGCCGGTCGTGACGCCGGCGCTATCCCAGGCGATATTGACGAACTCTTCATTCGATAGCCACGTCAGGACCAGCGCTAAGCTGTAGCCGGGTACTAACAAATAGGCCAGCGGAACCGCAAAAATTATCTTGAGCACGCCGAGCGTGATGCCTACTCCGACACCGACGGAAACCGCCATCATCAAGGTGCGCTTTTTGAACGCACCTGAAGTCAAGGTTTCCACCGTCATGCCCAGAGCATTCAATGCGGGCTCGGCCATCGTGGCAAAAAATCCCAGTACCCACGCAAAAATCATGGCCAGAAACACGCCGAGCATGAAGCCGTACAAAGGCGATGACTCAACCGTGCTGACCGCGGTGAACGCCGCCGGGATCGTGCCGCCCGACTGGGCACCTAATCGCGCGAGACCATAGGTCAGCCCCAAATTGAACACGATCATGCCGACCACACACAAAACCAGGCCGAATATAACGATGTGTTTCTCGCGCAGGACCTCGTTCAGAACAACCCGCAGCACCAAGAACAGAAAAAGTACCAGCGGGATGATCGCGCGCATACCGCCGAGGATTTCCATAACCGGTGATCGCTGCCACCAGGCAGCCGCAGGAGCCGTCGCTGACAATTGCGTAGCGCTTGCGATGATCTCGTGCGGGGTGATCGTGCTCGCCACGTAAAGGCCGAGCGACATTACCGCGAGAATGTGGAACAAGGATGCAAGGGTGACGATGCCAAAACCAGACAGTGACGAGTTGCCCTTGCCTGCTGCCGCCGCAATACCAATGCCAAGCGACAAAACTAACGGCACGGTCACCGGGCCGGTCGTCACGGCACCGCAGTCCCAGGCTAATCCGATGATCACATGTAAGTCCGCGTGCAGGCCCAGATAGACCGTCAGCGCCAGGGTGGGAACGACGGTTATATAGATGAACGGCTTGAGGCTCCAACCCTGCAGAAAACGCAGGGTGCCAAGCACTGCGGCAAGACCAACCCCCGCCCCAACCGAAAGCACGAGGATGTCTGTCCACTGGTTCAGGAGAACCCAAAGATAAGGCGCTTTGCGCACGTCGACAATTGCCCCGGCACTCTGCAGCGCACCGATGGCCGGTTCGGCGAAAGTCACCCCGATACCGAGCAACATGACAATGCTCAAGACTAACCACAGCGGTGATTTTTTGGGCAGGTTATTGCCGATGTTCTCGCCGAATGGCATCAAGCCCAGGCGCAAACCTTCCATAAACAACATCAGGCCTACGATCGCGGCGAACAGACCGAAGCTGATCAACCATGAGTCGGCCACAGCTGAGCGCAAGAGAACCATCTGAAACAACGCAAGATAAATCGCGAGTGGCAGGACGGCGCGTGCCTGTTCTATAAACCTCATGCTGACAAACGGTCCGAGCAAGCGCCCGACGTCGGCTTTGTCGAGAATCAGTTTGCCGGGAAGATAATCTTTGTAATGCCCTTCAGAATCAGCTTCGAGGTGCGGCGTCAGTTGGTTGTAACTGACCTGCTGTTGATGCAGGTTCACCTCACGAATGAAATCGCCGTAGCGAAGTCGCTCGTGGCGCGATCGCTGCGCTGCTGACTCAGGCTCGTCACCCATCCCCGGCTACTCGATCGAAGAACGCGATACCGATCGTAGCGCTATCGACCGTTCTGCGGATTGATGTGGATCAAGTGATGAGAACCGGCGGGTTATCCGAACCGGTCGATAGCGCTTTGACGCCTGATCCGGATGGTTGCTGCGCCATAGCGCCGTGGCTCGAGACAGACGGGCACGACGGCGTAACATGGCGATAACGAGACTCTGCCGTGGTCGCCCCTGACGGTCGGGCTCGCCCTAAGGAGCGCAACTTGCACTCCTTAGGGGCCGGGCTCACTGAAAAACTCCACGTAGAAACGCACCGGCCCGATCAGTTCCACCTCATGCGGAACAGCTGGCTCGACGACTCCCGGTCGCTCGGGAGATAACTCAAACTCCGCGACCACGGGTTCCAGAATTCGATAACGCAAGCGACCTTCCAGGATGACAATACTGGCCCAGGTTCCTTGCTTGGTTAGATGACGTCGAAGGAGTCCCTTAGGCACCGTGGCATCTGTGAAATCGGGCGTTCTTTTATCGCTGGTGACATGGGCGGGGAGTTCTTTCATGCAGTACCGGTCTCGTATCAGCTGAAGCTATCGCAGGGTCAGTTTTAACGTGGGGCAAAACAGGCACCCGCATGGCGCTTTTCGGAAACTCAATTAAGGTTCGACCCGTGCTTTTACACACAGTTTCCCGCCTCCAACAAACGCCTTCCATGCGAATAGTGCGAATGCGCCGACCCCGATACTGAAAACAACATCTCCAGGTACTCGAGCCCAAACTAATCCTTCCATAAGATCGCTATGCATGAATTGAGCAGAGCGAGCGAACGCGTAATGGTGCTCGATAGCGTTGTAGGTTTGCCATAAGCCCTGCGGCAACAAAGATAGAAACGTCATCATCGCAAGGCCGATATTCAGACTCCAAAAGGATAGTTTCAGTAAGCGCTGATCCCAGTCTTCAATACTGGTGAGCCCGCGCATGCAATACAACGTAAGACCAAGACCCAGGAACCCGTACACCCCAAAGAGTGCTGCGTGACCATGGTTGGCTGTCGTGTTCAGGCCCTGCATAAAGTAGAGCGCGATTGGCGGATTTATTAGGAACCCAAATAGACCTGCGCCGACCAGGTTCCACACCAGAACCGCAGAGAAGAACATGAATGGCCAATGGTAGGCCTCTTCCCACAGCGCCTGTTTTTCGATTTTGGCGTGGCTGTAAGCTTCGAAGCCCACCACCATTAAAGGCACTACCTCCAACGCAGAAAAAGTAGCACCCAGCGCCATGACTGAGATAGGTGTACCACTAAAGTACAGATGGTGGAATGTACCGAGGACACCCCCGGATAGAAAAATAATCGTGGCAAAGAGCACCGAAACGGTGGCCACGGATACTCGCAACAACCCCATGCGGACGAACAACGTAGCGATGATCGCGGTGGCGAAAACTTCAAATATTCCTTCCACCCATAAATGCACAACCCACCAACGCCAGTACTCCATGACACTGATATGCGTGTTTTGCCCCCACATCAGTCCCGCACCGTAGAAAAGTCCGATGGTGATTGTTGAGATGACGACTAAGTAAACCAATGAGGGGTCGCGGGCCGTGCTTTTCAGCAGCGGCCACAGCGCGCGCAGCATTAACGCTACCCAGAGAAACAAACCAATCAGTAGGTAAATCTGCCAGAAACGTCCGAGGTCAACATACTCGTACCCTTGATGGCCTAACCAAAAATTGGTTTGCCCTTCGCTTATAAAACCATGCACTGCGAGCCATTGCCCGGCGAATGATCCAATCACAATAATGAGCAGACTAATGAATAAAAAATTCGCCCCTAAGCGCTGAAATTTGGGCTCATGGCCTGATAACAAAGGCGCCACATATAACCCCGTTGCAAGCCACGATGTCGCAATCCATAGGATCGCCAGCTGAGTGTGCCAGGTACGACTTACGGCATAGGGCAGGTAATCGACGAAAGGTAGTCCGTAAAAACCTTGTCCTTCCACTTGGTAGTGCGCTGTCAGAATCCCAAGCAGGATTTGCGCACCGAACAGGGCAATTACAATCCAGAAGTATTTCGCAGTCGCGCGCATGGAGGGAGTAAGTTCAGCAGCACCGATGTGGTCTTCGCTTGCGAAACCTTCTTCGGGTTCCAGGTTCTGCCTCCAGACATCAAACTGGCGGGCGTAGTACCAAACCAACGCACCGATTCCGCCAAGTAGCAGCACGATGGAAATAAAGCTCCACATATAAAGCGAGGCTGGCGGTTCGTTGCCAACAAGCGGGTCGTGCGGCCAATTGCTCGTATAGCTGATGGTGTCGCCTGGCCGATTGGTCACCGCAGCCCATGATGTCCAGAAGAAGAAAGCGGACAACGTACGATAATCATCGTCGCTCAGCGTCGAGTGCAACGGGAACGCATAATCTTCCCGCGTCTTCAGACCCTCTGGACTGTCACCCTGAAAAATCGCCTGGTAGTGCGCCGCAACGGCCTTCACCGCTGCCGCACGCCCAGTTGACAGAGAGATACTCTGATCTTGTGAATCGAAAGTGTTCGAGCGCATTTCTCTGCGCACCGAGATCTTATGAAGTTCCTCTGCCGACACATTCGTGTTCTGAACGTCGTCCACAGAGCCCTCGCGGACACGATATGCAATTAGCGCCAGCGCTTCGCGATGCAACCAATCTGCACTCCAATCAGGCGCCAGATAACTACCGTGTCCCCAGATAGAGCCTTGTTGCATTCCTCCCAGTGCTTGCCAGACGTTTTGGCCTCGCTCAATGTCATCTTTGGTAAATAGCAGCTCGCCACCTTCTACTGTCACCGTAAGCGGTATAGGGGGCGCCTGCTGATAGATTTTTTGGCCAAAGAACAGCAAGACCGAAAACATGCACAGCATGCTGACTAACAAGATGATCCACAGGCGTCGTATCGTGAATGTCGTTTGGTAGGATGTCATCTGCCTTATCCTTTTTGCCGCCGAGCAATGGTGTCCAGATACCTAACCGCAGTCGCCCCAGGGTATATACGGAAGAAAAAAACGCTGCAGTCCGGCCCTCCGAACTTGCTGCCCCGCGTTCTCGGTTAACCGGGAACGCGGGCGAATATTCACAACCTCAGGACTTGCATCAATTCGATGCGGCGGGGCAGGAAATCTGTTTGCTCTTGTCCCTCGTTGACACGAGGGGAGCGGAATCGCCAGCGCCCCTTTAATCGATGCTATTTTGCGCGCGATGATACCGCTGTACGATTTCCGGATCGGGCGATAGAGAGATATGTGGGTCGTCCTTGTCGTCGTAATCAAGCGTCGATAGCACGTGCCGCATACCCTCGAGACGGGCGCGTTTCTTATCATTTGCGCGCACGATAATCCATGGACTGTAGGACGTATGCGTCCTGCTGAACATGTTCTCCTTGTACTTTGTGTACAGGTCCCAGTTTTCTTGTGCTCTCTCATCGATAGGGCTGATTTTCCACTGTTTCAATGGGTCGATCCGGCGCGAGTCAAAACGCTCGGCTTGAACTTCCTTCGAGATAGAAAACCACAACTTGATCAGCTCAATCCCATCTTCGTAGAGCATGTGTTCGAATTCCGGCACCTGCTTCATGAAGACCATGTATTCGCGCTCCGAACAAAAGTTCATGACCGGCTCGACGACCGCTCGGTTGTACCAGCTGCGGTCGAAAAACACGATTTCCCCGGGATTCGGCAATTGTTCCGTATAGCGTTGGAAATACCACTGACCTTTCTGAACTTCGGTCGGTTTCGATAGAGCAACAACCCTGGCGCTGCGCGGGTTCAGATGTTCGATAAAGCGCCGGATACTACCGCCTTTGCCCGCCGCATCCCGACCTTCGAAGACGAGAGCGACACGCCGACCGCTAAGCTGCACAGCGCGCTGAAGTTTGACGAGTTCCATCTGCAACAGCTCGAGCTGTTGTTCGTAGCGTAGTTTAACGAGCGCCTTACTGACGTTGATTTTCCTTGATGTCAGCAGCTGGATAAGTCCCTTCTTCGTATTAACCTGCGAGAGTTCCTCGGGGGTCAGCCTGATGTTTTTTTTCAGCGTTTTGCCGACACGCTTCTCCTCCGCGGATAACCTGGTCGGCTGATCAGCTTGCGAGCCAAGAACAGGTGAGATTTTTTTGGGCATTGTGGTTACTTTCTGCGTCTTTGCACGTGTTTATAACGTTCGCGGGCAGTGCTGTCAGGCCTGGCCTTGTGTAATCGGTCGCTGGCGTTCTGATACAGCTAAGCCTCCATTACTTCGACGAACAGGAAGGGGTCTGAGTATAAGACGGGCGAAAATGTTGTTTATGATTTGGATCAAAAACTGTAAGAATTTGCGGCGAGACACGAAGCGCCATTCTGCCGGGCGATAGTGCGCCGTCGGTATCGCATAACCGCCACGGTTTGAAAGTTCGCCGCTTAGTTGGGAAGGTCCATTAGGGGATATCGGAGAGACCGTCGAGGACTGTTTAACCGAGACGCGATTTGAAAGCGAAGTTCGTTAGAACGATGGCGTAGAGGTCGGCTTCGGGTTGGCCCCTGAGAGGACGCGGGAATACTGTATCCAAATCTGCCACGTAGTCGTGCGAGACAACGGTTTCCCCTTTCGTCGTACCGGGTACGCCGCACAATGCTCGAAGAAGCTGTTTACGGGATCCGGGGGGAAGTCACTCAGGGTAAGCTAGTCGCAGATCGAACCGGGACCCTCAGCGGCGCGCAATGATTTTCGCCGTGCGGCGCGGAACCACCAAGGTGACGACCATCAAAGCGATCAGTGGCAGCATAGGCGGCAACGGCACGACTACGGCGTCAAGTCGGACGTCGTCAAAATCAACTTCGAGATCAGCTAACGGAAAAGCCGGGTCGATGACATTCAGATTAACTAGCCGAATCGCGAGATTCTGATTAATCTCTGTTGGCGCGGCTCCGGTAATGTAGGTTAAGGAGCTGGTACGGAATTCGCCCTCGGGAATGAGGTTAGCGGGCTGGCCGAGTGTATTAATGTCTTGTTCAAGAATAGTTACCGCGTTGCCGTTCAAAGTATCAATCGCCAGCAAGTCGACCCGGTAACCAGGGAAACCATCCAGGTTAAAGCCGAGTCCGCTCGCAATATTGCCGATCTCCACTTGCAAGGTGTATTCCGTGTTGGCCTGCACAGTGTCGGCAAGCGTTTGTACGAAACCATATTCACCGCCGCCGCCGCTGCCGAAAAAATTGAATGCAATACCAACCCGCTGGCCCTCGGCTCCGCCACCGGGAAAATACGAATAAACGCCGGGCGCGCCAATCGGATCGGGCTCCGTCGGTGTGAGCGTACCAATGTAGTAAGTGCCACCGGCCCCGCCGGCAGTAATCGTATCCGGGTCATACAAGTCCCAGCCGTTGAGCGGTCCGAACGTAAATGGGGCCTGCACGATTTCTCCGCTGATATCTTCGAAGCCCGGATTGACGACTGTCAGACTCGCTGCAGACGCCGAAACGGCGGATAACAGCAGCACACTGAGCGCGGCGCCAGGCCAAAATGCGCGGCGCGCTAAAATCATTATCTCGTCTATGCTGGCCAAGCAGGCGGCCCTACCGGTGTATCGATAGGAGGAGCGTACGTCCAAGCTGGTCGGATAACTACGAAACAGCCCACAGATTTGAATATCGCGGAATGTGCCGCAGAGACTCAGGGTCCGTCGGCAAGTTTGTCTAACGAACAACCCTTAGGCGTGCCGTCGCCCGCAACGGCGGCGAAATTCGTTGCAACCGTCTCGGCCCGAAGCGACCACTTCACACTCAGCCTTAAGTTGCGTCATGAAAAATAATTCCCAGGGTCGTACGCTCACCCTCATGCAGACGGCTCACGCCATGACGCATGTTGACGCGATAGAAACCGCGCGCACCGCGCTGCGGGCGTTGCGCGACAGGAAACACGACGGCATCGCCCTGGCATAGGGGAACAACTTCAACGCGCGATTGCATTCGTGGGCGTTGTTCCGTGACGACGAATTCGCCGCCGTCGAAATCTTTACCCGGCATCGACAACAACACCGCTACTTGCAACGGAAAGAGCTCCTCGCCGTAGACGTCCTGATGCAGACAATTGAAATCTCCCGGTCCGTAACGCAACAGCAACGGCGTCGGCCGTTGTTGCCCCGCGGCGCAACAGTACTCGAGATACTCGGCATGGGTCGCAGGGAAATGTTTGTCTATACCGAGAGCCAGTTGCCAACGATTAGCAATCTCTGCCAGCCCCGGGTAAAGCGTGCCTCGCAAGGTCGCGATCAAAGGCGGTAAGGGATTACTGAAATAGCGGTAGCGGCCGCGGCCAAAGTTATAGCGCGCCATGTCGATAGTGCTGCGATAAAGTTCGTCGCGCTCGAAATCGTCACGTAGTGCCACGCATTGATCGGCATTAAGAAGCCTCGGCATACGAGCGTAGCCGTGGTCATCAAGCGCGGCGCCAAGTGCTGCGAAATCAAGTTCCGCTATCCGCTCGGCCGTGGTGTTCACTAGGCCCCTCTTTCAGATTCGAGTAGCGCGCGCTTGCGTTCAACACCCCAACGATAGCCGGATAAGCTGCCATCGCTACGTATCACACGATGGCATGGAATGGCGACGGCGAGCTGATTGGCGGCGCACGCGCGAGCGACCGCGCGGGCGGACTTCGGTGCGCCGATCGCTTGCGCCACCTCGGTATAAGTGGCCGTTTCGCCCGGCGGTATACGAACGAGGGCCGCCCAAACCCGTTGTTGAAAAGCAGTGCCCTGCATGTCCAGTGGTAGGTCGTGGGCTACTGTTGGTGCTTCGACCAGCGCTACAACCTGCGCTACGGTACGCTCGAAGTCGTGGTCGCCACCGATTAACTCTGCCGCGCGAAACCGATCCTGGAGCTCGTGCAATAGGCTTTCCGGGTCGTCGCCGAGGGCGATTGAACACAGACCGCGCTCGGTCGCTGCGACCAGAATGGTCCCCAGGGCACACTCACCGAGCGCGAATCGAATCGTTTGACCGGCGCCGCCGGCTCGAAATTCACCAGGCGTCATGCCCAGAGTCGCGCTCGAGTTTGCGTAAAACCTGGCCTGCGACCCGAACCCGGCGCGATAAATCGCATCTGTGACCCGCTCTTCTTCTCGCAGCGCTGTTTGCATGCGTTGCGCTCGCGCGGCAACCGCGTAGGCACGTGGCGTGAGCCCGACAATGGACTTGAACAAGCGATGAAAGTGAAAGCGGCTTAGACCGGCCTGCGCCGCCAGAGAATCAAGATCGGGAATGGACTCTGAGGCCTCGATGTGCCGACAAATACCGGCGATCAGAACCTGCTGAGTCGTGTGCACCGCTGGTTCATCGGGGCGGCAACGCTTGCAGGCCCGATAGCCGGCCGCAGTGGCGGACTCGACGGAATCATGAAAGGTCACGTTCTCGCGCCGCGGCTGTCTGGAGGAGCAAACGGGGCGGCAAAATATCCCGGTGGTAACAACGGCATAATAAAATGTATCGTCATCATGCCGCTCACAAACGGCGACCCAACGCGCGGCATCGGCTTGTAAATGACGGTCCTGGCGGCTCGATTTTGGCATCTTAAGCTCCATCGTACTCCTCCTTCGGCGCTGCTCAAGCGCTTGTTCTGATGAGGTCAGTGTGCCCAATTCTCCGCGCCCTGGCAGCCCGATTCTTGCGCTGTAATTCGATTTTCCGGAAACCCACCAGAGAGAGTAGCGCGGCCAGGCCTTGCACCCTCAGAGGCGGCGCTCGACAATAACGCATCGTCCTAATTTCGGAGGTTTTCATGTCCCAGGCGGATCTGCAATCAGACGCTGAAAATGACGTCACGCTAATGCTGGCGGACGGCATTGCGACGCTCACCTTGAATCGTCCCCAGCGCTACAACACCCTGACGCTCGCAGTGTTAGCGCAGCTCCAGAACGAATTGGAAGGGTTAGCCGGCAACGAGGCTGCCCGAGTCGTGATACTGGCTTCCAGCGGCAAAGCGTTCTGCACAGGCCACGACCTGAAAGACATGGATAGCAACCGGGACGAGGCTTACTACCGGATGCTGTTCGCTGAGTGCGCGAAGATGATGCAAACCATCATCGCGCTGCCGCAACCGGTTATCGCCGAAGTGCAGGGCATCGCCACCGCCGCCGGATGCCAGCTTGTCGCAACGTGCGACCTCGCGATTGCGGGTAGGAGTGCGAGGTTTGCCACCAATGGCATCGCCAATGGACTGTATTGTGCGACACCCTCGGTGGCGTTAAGTCGGGTGGTTTCGCGAAAACATGCGATCGAAATGCTTCTGACCGGTGATTTCATCAGCGCCGAACGGGCCGCCGAAATCGGCCTGGTCAATCATGTCGTTGACGATGCCGAACTGAACGCGTCCACGCATGAGCTGGCCGCGAAAATCGCTGCAAAATCGCAAGTCGCAGTGCGTTTGGGTAAGGCGTCCTACTATCGCCAGGTTTCACAGCCGCTCGACGCAGCTTATCGCGGCACATCTGAAGATCTGGTCTGCAACCTATTGACCGAAGATGGTCAGGAAGGCCTGAGCGCCTTTATCGAGAAGCGTGCACCAGTCTGGAAGGACCGTTAAGCGCCTGCGACCTTGCGCGCTCTCCAGGTGGCGCCGCCGGCGCATCACCATCAACTCAACGAACCAGTTGCAATGAGGACGACTCCCCAATGAACAATCCCGCTTTAAATCAGTACGAGCGCGATCTCGATCAAGTAGCGGCAAACTACACCCCTCAGTCACCCATAAGCTGGTTGCAACGCTCCGCCGCGGTCTACCCGGACCGACTCGCAGTCGTTCACGGCGAGCGTCGCTTCACATGGATGGAAACATTCACACGCTGCCGGCAACTAGCCTCTGCGCTGAGCCAGCGCGGCATTGGACGCGGCGATACAGTCGCTGTCATTGCTACCAATATTCCAGCTTTCTATGAAGGATTGTTCGGTATCGCAGCTGCCGGCGCGGTCATTAACCCGATCAATATCCGTCTTGACGCCGAGGCCATCGCCTTCATTCTTGATCACGGCGAAGCGAAGGTCGTGATGACGGATACGGAATTCGCCCCGACCGTGCGTGAAGCGCTCGCGAAATGCTCTGTCAAGCCACTGGTGATTGACATAGCTGACGTTGATGCGCCCTGTCACGACCGTCTTGGTGACATCGAATATGAAGAGTTCATCGCTGCTGGCGACCCAGAATTTCCATGGACCTTACCCGCCAGCGAATGGGATGCGCTGGCACTATGTTACACCTCGGGCACGACCGGAAATCCCAAAGGTGTCGTCTACCACCATCGAGGCGCGTATCTCAATGCCGTCGGCTGCGGACTCGCCTGGAACATGAACCACCATCCGGTCTACTTGTGGACCCTGCCGATGTTCCATTGCTGCGGCTGGACGTTCCCTTGGACCATCGCCGCGCTCGGCGGAACCAATGTCTGCCTGCGTCGTGTTGCAGCGAAGAACATTTACGACGCCATCGCCGACCATAAGGTCACACACTTTTGCGGCGCACCCATTGTGCTTAACTTTATCGTCAACGCGGCGGCCGACGAGAAGCAACCCCTGCCGCATACTGTTGAGGTGATGACCGCAGGTGCTGCGCCACCCGCGGCCGTCCTGAAGGCGACCGAGAAAGCCGGATTTCGAATCACACATACCTACGGCCTCACTGAGACCTATGGACCTGCCGTGTTTAACGCACCCCAAGACGACTGGCAGGGGCTCGACGAAGACGCTTATGCGGAGAAGCTCATTCGCCAGGGCGTGCGCTACCACGTGCTTGAAGATCTTGACGTTCTAGACCCCGACACCATGCAACCGGTGCCGCGCGACGGCGAGACCATGGGTGAGATCATGTTCAAAGGCAATGTGGTGATGCGTGGATATCTGAAGAATAAAAAGGCGACCGAGGAGGCATTCAGCGGCGGCTATTTTCACTCCGGCGACCTGGCGGTGATGCACGCGGACGGTTATCTGCAGATTAAAGATCGCTCCAAGGACATCATCATTTCCGGCGGAGAAAATATATCCTCGATCGAAGTAGAGGAAACCTTATACAAGCATCCCGATATTCTCGAAGCCGCCGTCGTTGCCCGCCCTGATGACAAGTGGGGCGAAACACCGTGCGCATTTGTCACGCTTAAAGCCGACGCCGGAGCCGTTACCGAGGAGGATGTGATCGCATATTGCCGGGATAAGCTGGCGCGCTTTAAAGCACCGAAAACGATCGTTTTTACGGAGCTGCCAAAGACCGCAACAGGGAAAATTCAGAAGTTCAAACTGCGCGCGCAGTCCGAGGCAATGGGCTCACTTTGATCGTGCTGAGCGAACTCTAGCTGATTTGGATGGGCCCCTGGGCGCCGGAAATTTCATCGTGATGGTCGATGACGTATTCAATGCCACGTCCGATATCCGCAGCAGAAGACGCGCGCTCGAATTCGTCTGCGACGTCCAGCTGAGAAATTTGTCGTACGATTGACTGGTAAAAGTCGCGGTCTTCAATAAGGCGGATGGCCAGCGAGATATAACTCGCCTCGTCGCTTGCGATGAGTTGCTGAAGACCGACACGACGAAGAAAAGCCGCAGCCAGGCGGTTATAAGCACGGTGTCCTTCCCAGGCGACGACTGGCTGTCCGCAACTTAATACATCTGCAATCGTATTAAAGCCGCCGAACGGGAACGCATCCAGGGCGAACGAACATTGGTCGATCTTGGCGAGGTATTGTTCCAGCGGCAGTGTATGCAACTCCACCGGAACCCCGGAAAGTACCTGCTGGATCTCGCGGTCAGTGGCCAGATACGACATCGAATCACCTTTCGCGGCGGTCAGAATGATGAAACGTACCGGGCGAGAAGTGCCCTGCGCGATTTTCACCAGAGTCCGCAACATGTCGTAATTAATTTTGTGCTGTCCCCAGCAGCAGGCAATCCGTATCTCTGATGCTGCCATCATATTCAACGGCGCTGCCGTGAGGTTCAGATTTGATGCCTGTCGACCGCGCAACAATCGTGCATGGGCTGAATTGACCCCGAGCCCCGGCACCAAAACCAATTTTTCCGAATAATAATCTTGCGCATCGAGACTCTCGACTTCACTCCCCCCGATGAAGTAATCGATTTCCGAACCGAACGTACTGACAGGATGGCCGTAACCCGTGATCTGGACCGGCGCAATACGCACGTTCGACAAGAATATCGACGGCGGCACCATGCCGATATCTGTATAGAACACGGCAGCGAAATCATTCTGCATGATCGACCCAATCTCAAGTGACGTCTGCCGATGACTCACGACGCGCACATCAGCAAACGCACTGGTTTCCAATCCCGCGTAATTTCGTGAAGGTTGGCCGACGAAATCGAACTCCAGGTAAATCAGGGTGAGGCGAAACCGTCGCTTCAACCATTCAATCAAATCGAGATTGTTGCGATAAACAACGTGATCAGAAAACCATAAACCACTAACTACGGCGAGGCTGTCCTTATCGGGCTGATTGTCCACGGTGGCGATCTTCATCGCCTTGCGCGCAGCGGCGTTAAATTTCGTTTTGTAATCGACGTCGTTATCGATGCCGGCGTATGAACAAGTGAGATAGCCGCACGCATGGCTCACACTGATAGGTCTGTAGCGCGCGTCAAGATCTCGAATTCGCGCTATATGATTCGCCAGCGAGTGTTCGGTGCCAAAAGAAAAACACCCATTCACTGCAAAAGTGAACCACTGGGACGTCACTTTCTCGGACAGGCCGAATAGTTCACTCGCATTAAGTTGCAGTTCGTTGCGCGAAGAATAGAGTGTTAACAGGCGTACCAGATTACGCTGCTGACTGGCTAGCAGGGTTAGCCACTGGTCGCTGGAGCTGAAATCTGACAGATACAGAAGATTCGCGAGCACCTCGTTTGCAGCTAGAAACTTCAAGACGTGCTGCTCGGCAATGATGAAGTCCGGTTCCGTAAAGATATGCAGGAACAATTTCAGGAATTCGTTGACGAAACGCAGTTGCTCATCATCCAACCGCACGAAATTCGGGGTCTGCAAGACCTGTAAAACGCGAATGAATTCGGTTGAAACTTCCTCGCAGTTCCCTTCCAGATACAGCGAAAGCAAGGCATGACTATCAAACGATAGCGGCGTATCACCAAATTGCGCACGAATAACGCGGCCGGCGGGAGATGCAGGCACGGTCATCGGGGCGGAATCATCCAGCGAGTGCGTGGTCATTACCGTATGGGTGTTGTCCTGTGTGGAAATCGACTAACTGCCCTTCGTGCTCGATTAGCACCCGGTCGGGCGCTATCGACTCGCGCTGCATTTCTTTCACAATATCGAGTGCGCGCCAATGGGCCGGGATGACCACAATGGCCGCAGGATGAGATTTGAGGTGATCGCGAAACTCGATTCTCTGCCCCGTGCCGGGCACGAATGTACCGGCTTTCTCGGGGTCAGAATCCACCACCACCGGGAAACGCGCAGCGTCTAGCCCGTAGCTATTTATGAAGGCAGCGGCCTTTCCCGTTCCTCCCCAAATCGCAACATTGTTATCCGCCAGTTCATCGATTTGCGCACTCAGTCGCACTGCTCGTTCGGCGGCTTCAAGACGAAACTCGGTTGCGTGCCGCGCCTGGGCAACTTGCGCCGAGTTGCCGCTGGTCCGACAAAGCCCTGAGACGATTTCCCCGTTGTAGCCGTGACTAATCTTCTCAATGATCAGACCTGAGCGTTCGAGCATTTTGGTGAAGGAGTCGGTCGTGAACTGCGAGTTATGTTCGTAGTAGAAATCAACCGTGCGACCGAACTTTACGGCGTTATCCACGCACGGGACTTCGATATACAAATAGACCTCAAGATCATGCCAGCTTGCAGCAAACTCGAGCTGCTCGACAAAACCGAGCGGATTTTCGAGATGCTCAAGTACGTGACGACTGATAATGAGCTGCGGGCGCAGTTCGGCAATATGCGCTTGGGCAATGAACAACTCTTGTCGCAGTTCCGGGGCGTTGGTCGAATCGGTTGTCGCGCCGTGCGGGTCAAAACCGATACAGCGGACATCGCTGCGTGACTGCGCCAGCATGTCGAGAAACGAACCGTCGCCGTAGCCGATTTCAACAACAGTGCCAGCATTTTCGACCAGAGCTAGTAGGTCGTCGCCGAGGTCCTTTAGGAACAGCGACCAGTTGATGCCGCGATTGAACATTAAATTTGGCTTCTCGCTGTACGGAACATTCACATACATGAAGCTTTCATTAAAGATGTGTCCACATGCGACACAGGCGACGAAATTCAACGGGTAGCGCGAGAGCCCAAGAGCAGCTTCGCTGCTCGTTGGCCATTCGAGTGTCGCCATACATTGGTCGCCACCAGAATAGAAAGGGACGGCAACGTGCTTTCCGCACGCGGGACAGGGTGCCTCGCGCACTGCTGCCGCTTCATTTATCGTCATTGTGATAGCGCCGCAATGCCCGTCGACATCAATCAAACAACCACGGAGAATCGAGTTTTCGTTTCGATTCGTAGGCTTGGATTTCCTCACTGTAGTTGAGGGTAAGAGCGATATCGTCGAGTCCTTCAAGCAGTCGCCGTTTTAAACCGGCATCGAACTCAAACGTTAATCTGCGGCCGGCGGGTGTGGTTACAGTCTGGGCCTCAAGGTCAACGCTAAGCTGGTAGCCCGGCTGACTGGCGACTTCTTCGAACAACTCATCGATGGCCTGTTCAGAAAGCGTGACTGGTAACAGACCGTTTTTACACGAATTACTGAAAAAAATATCGGCGAAGCTCGGTGCAATCAAGGTTCGAATACCAAAATCATCGAACGCCCACGGGGCATGCTCGCGCGACGAACCGCAGCCGAAATTACTACGCGCGAGTAAAATTTCTGCGCCGGCGTACCGAGGCTGATTGAGCACGAATTCGTGATTCAACGGGCGCGCAGCGTTGTCCTTGCCCGGTTCGCCTTTATCAAGGTAGCGCCATTCGTCAAATAGATTGGGACCAAACCCGCTGCGCTTGATTGATTTCAGGAACTGCTTTGGAATGATGGCATCGGTATCCACGTTTGGACGGTCGATGGGAAGTACGAGACCAGTAAGCGCTTGGTAGGGCTGCATTATTTATAACTCCCGGACGTCAACGAAATGACCGGCGATGCCTGCAGCGGCAGCCATGGCCGGACTGACAAGATGCGTACGTCCGCCGCGCCCCTGACGCCCTTCAAAATTTCGGTTGGAAGTACTTGCGCAACGTTCGCCGGGGGCGATTTGGTCCGGGTTCATGCCCAGACACATCGAACACCCAGGCTCGCGCCACTCAAATCCAGCATCGCGGAAGATTCGGTCCAGCCCTTCCTGCTCCGCCTGGTGTTTGATCAGGCCGGAACCTGGTACGACCAAGGCCGCTTTAACTGAACCGGCAAGCTTGCGGCCGCGTACCACCTCGGCAGCTGCGCGTAGATCCTCGATACGCGAGTTTGTGCACGAACCGATAAACACCTTATCGATGCCGATAGATGTGATGGGCGTACCTGGAGCGAGATCCATGTACTCGAGCGCATTGTTCATTCCGACCCGCTTGATCTCGTCCTTCTCCATAGCCGGATCGGGCACGGTGGCACCAATACCCACCACCATTTCCGGCGACGTCCCCCACGACACCTGAGGGGCGATGCTAGCGGCGTTAATAACGATTTCCTGATCGAATTTCGCATCGTTATCTGAAACCAGCGTGCGCCAGGACGCTAACGCCTGTTCCCATTGTTCTCCCTTCGGGGCGTACTCGCGACCCTCAACGTAGGCGCGAGTGATGTCATCAAAGCCAATCAACCCGGCTCGGCCACCCGCCTCGATGGACATGTTGCACACGGTCATGCGCCCTTCCATACTCATATTGCTGATGGTATCGCCGGCGTATTCAATCGTGTGGCCAGTCGCGCCAGCGGTACCGATGACGCCAATGATATGGAGAATCAGGTCTTTCGGTGTCACGCCACTTGGCAATGCGCCGGTAACTGTAACGCGCATGTTCTTGGCTTTTCTAAACACCAGACATTGGGTCGCCAGCACGTGCTCGATCTCTGAGGTCCCGATGCCGAACGCGAGCGTCGCCAAAGCACCATTTGTCGCGGTATGTGAATCGCCGCACACGATCGTCATGCCGGGCAGGCACCACCCCTGCTCTGGCCCCGTGACGTGGACGATACCTTGCTGGATATCACCGATATCGTAATGGGTTATGCCATATTTCGAACAATTCTTGGTCAGTGCGTCCAGCTGAATACGCGC
Organism: Proteobacteria bacterium UBA981; assembly: GCA_002292285.1. Lineage (GTDB taxonomy): Bacteria > Pseudomonadota > Gammaproteobacteria > UBA981. The sequence goes on along the minus strand of DBBP01000001.1, from coordinate 6,333 downwards.
GACCGGGTCAGCTATGGTGGTGACGTTTTCTGTCGGTACGTTGTGGTCGGAAACCGCTTTGGTGGCTCCGGCACGCCACAACTTCCGCCCAGCAAGTTCCAGGCCCTCAAACGCCTGTGGCGACGTTACCTCGTGAGCGATGTGTCGATCGATATAAAGCAATGCACTCCCATCACCTAAATCGCGCACCAAGTGCGCCTCCCACAGCTTGTCGTACAAAGTATTCACGTTATTTGATCGTCCGTTTCTGAACATTTTGGGCAGCGGGATTCTAGCACTTTCGCCGGTTTTACCCTTAGTTCAGGTGGGCTAGACTGGCGCTCTGGTCGCGCGCACGAATCGAGCTCGCTAACGACCTGTCCAGAAACGACAATTGCGGAACCTAATGGTATGAAAAACACGGTCAAATCGGCTTTGTTGCTCGTCGCGCTACTCTCGAGTATTCCTGCGCACGCAGATTTCAATGACGGCGTGGTCGCATTGACGATGGGAAAGTATGACAAGGCCCTGCAAACGTTTCTGCCGCTTGCGGAAGCTTCCGATCACGGCTTCGCTCAATATTTTCTTGCCCGCATGTATGCCGCCGGACAGGGCGTCGAAAAAGACACCAAAGTCGCTTTCGGTTGGTACCGCAAGGCCGCCGAGAAGGGAATTGCGGACGCTCAATTACGTCTCGGGCGGCTGTATGAGTCCGGTGACGGCGGGCCGGCTGATATGGAATACGCCTATGCCTGGTTTAGGGTAGCCGCCCACCTGGGTTCGGCCGGTGGTGCGAAGGCTGTAGCGGCAGCGCGCGAGAAGTTGTCTGACGCCGAGTATGTTGAAGCCGAGAAGCTTTCACGCGGCATGATTAACGATTACGGCACGATATCGAAATCAACCGCACGCACGCAGTAGATCGTCAATTTCCGCGCGCCCCCCAGCAGGACAAATTCGTACGGAACCGCTGTTTGACGTACCTTGCTTAGCTCCATCGCCCTTCCGAAACGGCAGAGGAACTGCACCGACGCCCTGAGTTTACGGAGCTGCCCGCAAGCTCCCACAGTGATTGTCGAAGTGGCGACTCGGGAGGCGGCGGCGTCTGAGCAGATTCAGTGGCGCTCGCCATCATTTCGCCCGGCTAGACTGTCCTCCTCAAGCGCGAAACGATTTCTGTTTCACTTTCTCGAGCGAACGATCTGCAAGCCGGGTATCAGGCGTGCGCTCCGCTGGTAGCTTGGTCAGATTCTTTGTCTTCGGTGCCGACAAGGTTCATCAAGCGTTCAAAGTTGGTCAACGAATGCATGTGATGGTAGATAAGATCCAGATAGCCTTCATCGAGGAAGTGCTTAAGTTTCTTACCTGACAACTTTGCGAGCTTATCTTTGGTCACGCTCTGCAGCCCGGTCAGAGAGAATTTCGTGCCGGTGCTCAATTCGATATTCGCCTGCATTGTTTCAAGCAGGCCTGCCTCGACAAGCGCCGCGCAGAAAACAGAAGTAAGCCGCGAATGATCGTGGAAATCCCGCAGAAACTTGACTGCTGTGGCCAGCTGCTCGCCGTGCTCACCGTCCTCATTGATCAAGCGATCACCTTCGCGAGCGGTATTGAATCCTGAGTACGCCTCATCGATGCAGACCGTGAAGGTGTCGCTATCCGCAGATGCAGAAGCCAAAATAAAGGGATAGCGGCGAACGTAGGCTGGGACGTAGGACCCGGCCCAGGAGCCATCAGAATTGACCATCAAATTCTCGTTTTGCCGCAGACCGAGCACGGCCATTGGCACGACGTCGGAGCCGGTCCCGTTCGGCGCAAAAACGATTGGAAACTCCCGAGCCGCGACTGGTATTTCTGTCGCAGCAATGAAGATTGCATGGGTCTTGCTGGCGAACGCGTAGCCCTGATCTGCGTCGACATACCAGTCTTTATGTCGTTCAGTACTAATCGCAACAACATCACGATAAAACATGGGCATCTGGGTTTCAGTCATACTTAATAGCGCCTGTGCACAGTCGGTAGAACAATATCGCCACTCCACAAAACGTTGCCATGCGCATCGACACGGACGAGGCCGGCGAGCTGCTTGACATCGTCGAGCGGCGACAACGTATTCAAAAAGGAATCGTCAAGCTCTTCTTCGAGTTCCTCGAATTCATCTAAACCATCAAACTCAGAACCATCGCTGTCCGGCACGGGGCTGTCCAATTCTGGCGCCGGCTGAACTTCATCAACAGGGGCTGCGTCGATGGTCTCCAGCCCCTCATCGAAATCCTCGAATTCATCGACAGGTGCAGATTCTTCACTTGCCTCGTCCAGGGCCTCAAACGCGTCGTCCTCAACCTCCTCAAACGCCGGCACTTCCTCCGGAACACTTTCCTCCAGCGGTGGCTCGGGTTCGAACGACTCTTCAGCTTCGAAGACGTCGTCGAAGTCCTCGCCGAAATCATCACCAAAATCTGCCGCTTCCTGCCGGGCGATGTAGTCGGCTAACTGTTGTTGGTAATTGAGGAAATTCTGCAGCTGGGTACGATATCCAGCGAGGAGACGCTCACCGTCCTCACTATCGATCTCGCCGGCGCCTGACAGGCCTTCCAGACGCGAGATGCGCTCAACCAGGGTACTTATCAGTCCGGCCAGTTCTTCCTCGGTCACGCTTGGCGCGCACCCTTCCGCTTCCTCACATTGGTCCAGCGATAGCGCGATGCCGTTACCGATGACGCCAAACAGTGAAAGTTCCTCATCGAATAACGAGGCGTCCACAAATGACACCGCCTGCAAAATGGTAAGGACTGCTGCTGGGTTCGGGAAGAATACCCGCGCGTTCTGGAACACGTTCGCCCCGCCGGTGGTCAACGCGGACAAGGACGATATAAGTGTCGTGTCGATGGCGCTCAGCCCTGACTCTACGGCGTTCGATCGAACGTTGAAATCGACCTGTTGATTGACCGCTGCATCGCTTTGGGCGACCAACACTTCACCACCGCCGAGGTCCATGATCATATTGGTCGAATTGAGAATTTCTCCCGATGCCGCCAGCATGGCCGCGCCGCCCGTAAACGTCACAGTCTCGTTGTCCGGCGCAGCAATGTTGCCGGGTGTAATGCCGCCGTCGATCCCGAGGTTGGCATCATCTGGCAGGACATTCGCACCGAGCGCAATTAGGACGATTTCGCCGCCGCCGCCCGCAGATCCGGCGGCCACCTTCAAATTGCCTCCGGGGTTGGTGGAGAACTCGATCGCGCTACCGACCAGCAACAGATCGCCACCGGTAATGAAATCTTCGGTCACCTGGATATAGTCGGCGGTAACCTGGGATAGCGTACCGTCGAGCAACGAGTCGCTATTTTGATCCGGAACAAATTCGCCGCCGATGACCAGCGTGCCGAGGAAATTGGTAAATGCACCGGCGCGGATATGTCCTTCGCCTTTCGTATTATCAATAACGATATCTGTGCCGAGTTTTGGCACGATGTTGAAAACCGGGTCCGTATCAGAATCGACGTCACCGTTAAAATCGAAACGTCCGGTAGAGGACTTTAACGTGACGTCGTTAACGATCGTGACATCGTTAAATACGAATGTCGCACCGGAAAGATCGCCTCGAAACGACGTGGCACCGCCGTAACTCTGATTTCCGTCCAGCGAGCTATCGGCGCCCGTCGAGTCGACAGCGCCGAATGAGTGGTCGCCCACACCGTTGATCGTGACAGCCCCGCCATTGGTCGTCGTCGTACCAACGACTCTGGCACCGCCGGCACCGGCATTAATCTTCACGTCACCCCCGCTCGTAGTCACGGTTTTCCTAAAAACGACACCGCCGGTCGAATCGACGGTTAACGAAGTGCCGCTAAAGGTGCCGACATCCAGGGTCTGTGCATTGGTATCGATATTGGCCGTCGTGGTAGTCAGAGTCCCACCGACATTAAAGTTAGCAGTACTTGCGGTGAATGCGTTGCTGGTCACGTCGCCGCCTACGATGAAATCTCCGGTGGTCGTCGCATTGATGTTGCTACCCGTCACGTCAACGTTGCCGTCCACGTCAAATGACACCGCATCCAGAGTTAGCGCGCCGGTGGTGGTTAAATCGCCGCCGATGGCGACGGCACCGGAAGTAATTGACGTCGTACCTGAAGTGACGTTTCCTGTCACAATAAAGTCACTAGGTGCGCTCGCAACCGTTAGTGCGTTCGCGCCGGCGCTAAAGTCGCCGTCGATACTGATATCCCCAGCCGTCGAGGTGAGGGATTTCGCAGCCGCGGCGCCATCAAGAGAGACGTCTCCGACTATACGCACGCCCAATGCGCCGAATGCCGTCGCGTTGTCGGTGATGGATACGTTGCTGGTTATCGTGCCGGCAAAACTGAAGCCGTTGAAACTGTATTCGGCGGTATTGCCGACCGTTTGCGAATCTTCGAAACCCGAGAAATCGAGTTGACCATTGACGGCAACGCTGCCGCTGGTCACGTCGCCGGCACCGTCTCCTGTCAGATTCCATTTCGGCGTGTCCACGGCCGCAGTAATAATCAGTTTGTCGCCGGTTCCGCCGTTTGCATTCACAGCTACGAGGCCCGTCGCCGGAGCTGAGGTTGGTAAAGCTGTGAAGGTAATGGTGTCGTTACCACTGCCCAGATTGAGTGTCCCGATGTCGTTGAATTCCGCTGCGAACGTCGGATTGGCGCTGAACATCGTGTCACCATTGGCGTCGATCGTGGCGATAATTGGATTGGTCCAGGCTGTCGCGGTGATCGTATTGGCACCACCGTTTCCGAATATGTCGCCACCAAAAATGACGTTGCTTTCGAATACGAAAACGTCGTCACCAACGTCCGCAAAATCGGCCCCGGCCGGCGGGATTAAGGTATCAAGATCAGTGCCTACATCGCCGATGTGGTCGATATTTGTGAGGTTTGTAGCGGCCACGCCGGTGCTTCCGTTTAGGCTGATAGTAACGGCCTTGGTGCCCGTGATGGTAAAAGTATCGTTACCGACGCTCCCAAGGAGATAGTTCACGCCGGTGGCACCACCATCAATATCCGGCGGAATCTGCGGCGTTGACGTGCCGGCGTCTTTGAAGATAAAGACGTCAATCAGGGTTCCCGCCAGGATGCTGAAGTTCTGTTTAAGCGGAGCAGCCAGGGCAAGGTCGTAGTCAGCGCCAAGGCTAAAGCTTCCGGTACCGTTGATGATCCATACGGTGTCGGTGTCAGTGCCTTTAAATTGTGATCCGTTACCGACTATGTACTCAACGTTGGCGAATACGCCGCCTTCGATCAAATCGACATTGGGCGCATTGAGACTGCCGCCGACTCCAGTCGCATCCGTGATGGTCGCCAGGCCATCGTTCTGGACCTGGAACAGATCCGATCCGCTGTAGTCGATGATGTCTTCGGTACCGGTACCCAGGTCGATTGTCGAACCGATAAAACGGCCGTGCAGATTGATGTCTGTGTTGAACGGTGGGGAGGTTTCGTTTTCCACGAACGGTCCCGTGTTAGTCGGCACGATGCTCGGGTTATAGCCGCCTATCTTGGCGCGCCCGAAGAAGACCTGGTCATCACCACTCTCGGTGAACAGGCCGTCGCTTACGGTGAACTCGACTGACCCGCTCGCGGCGTTACCTATATTCACGACATCGTTGCCGGAACCGGTGCGGATTTCCTTGAAGTTGGATGTCGCTGTGACATCAATGGTGTCGGCCATGGTGCCGCCGATCAGCCTCTCGAAAGCAGTGAACGACAATGTGCCGACCGTATCTGCGTCTGTCAGTGTGCCGCCGATAGTGGCGTTTATTGCCCATGTGGTGTCCACGTCGCGGTACTCGAGGGTGTCGGTGCCGCCTCCGGCAAATGTCGGGGAGCCGCCATTCAGCGTCGAGTCGCCCCCAGATCCGGTGATTGTGGCATTGACGTCAAAAAGGTCATTACCGCCGCCACCGGTAATGGTTAAATTACCACCTGTCGCGGCTATAGCATTAGTAATCGTAATGGTTGCGCCAGCGTTATTCTGCGAAAAATCCAGGTCAATGTCTCCGGCAGCGGTCTTGATACCAACTGTTCCGAGTACTGTTCCGACGGTCAAATCGTCTTTATCAAGAAATGCGAAGTCACCTGTTCCGGTGATATCCCCCGCGACTGTGTCTACATCGTTACCGGTACGTTGAAGCGAAGCACCGGTTGCTGCGAGAACGCGTAAATTCGTCGCGGTGATGTCGCCGCCGGTTTGATTGATGTTGTTGCTCGTGGAAGTCAGACTGATCGTCGATGTACCGCCTGCACTCACATCTTCCGTCAACGTTAGCGTCGCACCCGACAACAGCGTGATATCACCGTTGTTCGTCGTCACACCCGTCGTTGC